>CAJULY010000039.1 GCA_910587185.1 uncultured Muribaculaceae bacterium | reverse complement strand
TAGGACGCAAGATTTTCATTCTTGAAAGAGGAGTTCGATTCTCCTATGGGCTACCAATTAATAATATAACTCCCTATATTAAACAGAACATCAAGCAATGGCAAACCATAAATCATCGCTTAAGAGAATTCGTCAGACTGCATCACGCCGTCTCCGTAACCGTTACTATGCAAAGACTGCCCGCAACGCCGTGCGCAAACTTCGCAACATGACCGACAAGGCTCAGGCCCAGGCCGACTATGTAAAGGTTACTGCAATGCTTGACCGCTTGGCAGCCAAGAACACTATCTCAAAGAACAAGGCTTCCAACCTCAAGAGCAAACTTGCCCGTCACATCAACAAGCTCGCCTGAGGCGGCTTGCTTTCAACGGCCCATTCGTCTATCGGCTAGGACGCAAGATTTTCATTCTTGAAAGAGGAGTTCGATTCTCCTATGGGCTACATAGCCGCAGTGCTGCCTCAGCAGCCTGCGGTTTTGTTTGTATAAACAGATCTTTGCCCTATGCCACTTGAAGTTTCTCCGGATCTGAAGGCGCTTCTCGATTCAGAAGCCGCCCGCATCGACAATCCGTCGTTCATCGCCCTCGACCCCGTGCAGTTTCCGCGTATGTTCTCTTCTCTGCAGGACATTGAGATAGTGGCCCTTCTATGTTCGTCGATTGCTTGGGGAAACCGCAAGATGATCTGCCGAAACTGCGAGAAGATGCTCGCGCTGATGGGTCACGATCCTTATCGCTATGTCATGGACCGCGCATACGAGGATCTGCCCGACTGCAACATTCACCGCACATTCTTCGCACGCGATTTCCGCCACTATCTCCGCGGACTCAACCGCATATATTCCCGTCACGCCTCGCTCGACGCTTTCGCTGCCTCGGAAGGCGTGGGGCAGAGCGAATTCGCGCCCTGGCGCCTCGCCGAAGTAATAAACCGAGAGCTGGCGCTGGCCAACGACGGCAATGGCGATTCCCGCTGTCTGCCGCTGAATCTTTCCACTACCGCCCTGAAGCGTCTGAACATGGCGCTGCGCTGGCTTGTGCGCCGCGACGGAATAGTGGATATGGGTGTGTGGGAATCGCTGACGCCCGCGCAGCTTTACATCCCGCTGGATGTCCACGTCGGCAACACCGCCCGGGAGCTCGGTCTCGTCACCCGACGCGCCAACGACCGCCGTACAGCCGTGGAGCTGACGGAAACCCTGCGCGCTCTCCGTCCCGACGATCCCGCCTTCTATGACTACGCCCTCTTCGGCCTCGGCATCGAATCCAAGTCCTCCACTCCGGAGCAATGATAAATAGGGCCGCTAAACCACGAAAATCTTAAAAGCAGCGATCGCGCCCGGCATTTTCTTGCACCCGGACCTGCCTCGGCAAGTAAAAATCAAACAGCTGATAATTCCGAACTTGGCGATCATATCCTTTCCGACCCGACTATCACCCGCTTTTACTCCATGGCCCGTGAAATCCCCGGCGGCAGAATGCCGACAGCGGCTATTCTCATGTCGCGGAAAAACTATCCCGTCTTCCTTTCATGGAGGGACATCGCTTTGCGATGTAAGAGGCGCGCTCTCGATTGTTTTCATCTTTGAGTACTCGGTCTGCACAGCAGGGAGCACAGCGGAGCGGTTGACGAGGGTATATAAAAAAGAAATGGAAGCTTAAAAAGCTTCCGGCATATATTGGTGGAAATGATTGGTGGGCGCTGAGGGATTCGAACCCCCGACCCTCTGCTTGTAAGGCA
>CAJULY010000038.1 GCA_910587185.1 uncultured Muribaculaceae bacterium | reverse complement strand
ACTATTTACTCAAGGTTTTTAAGGAAAGTTAAATCTCATGCGCCAGCCCTGAAATAATTCGTAACTTTGCGCCTTGATTCAATCATTACGAAAAAGTACTCCTCAATGCAGCGCGACGCATCGATATCCATCGCAAAGGCAGTGGCGATCATCCTTATGGTGATAGGACACACGGAATATCCGGGCCTTCTCACTTCTTGCCTCTATACCTTCCACATGCCTCTCTTCTTCATCACGGCCGGCTATTTTTTCAGTCGCCGGACCGCTTCCGATCCCTGGAATTTCTGCCGGAAACGTTTTAGGGGGCTTTATCTTCCAATGGTGAAATGGAGCCTTCTGTGGCTTCTTCTTCACAATATGTTTCACCATTTAGGCGTTCTCAACGAAGCCTTCGGAAACTGGGAGGGCGGAGTCACGCATCCCTATACGCTGCAGGAAACAGTGCGCCGTCTGGTTCAGATATTCACTTCCATGTCGGGCTATGATGAGTTTATGGCAGGAGCTTTCTGGTTCTTCCGCGGACTGCTTGTGGCCAGTCTGGTGTTTCTCGTCCTTTTCCGCCTGGTGGATTCGGCCCCGGGCAAGAAGGAAGAGTGGCACGTGGCAGCCTTGATTTGCCTCGGAGCGGTCGCTTTCACCGCGGCACACATATATTTCAAGTTCAAGATCTCGACGATTCCTGCCGGAGGCTGGCGCGAGACATGGGGACTCTTTTTCTTCGGTATCGGAGTGATTTATCGCCGGTGGGAACCGTTCATAGGCAAACGTTGGCCAGTGGCCCTCTGTTGCCTTCTGCTCATTTGTTTTGCCGGTACCCAGCATTGGTCGGGAATGAACAACATAGGCCGTTATCGCGACCTCTGGAGCCTTCCTCTGACAGGAATCGCCGGCTTCCTGATGGTCCATTATGCTTCGAAAGTGATTGCGGCACGCGAAGGCTGGCTGAAACGTCTCCTTGTCTTCATCGGCGACAACACACTATATATACTCGTTTTCCACATCATTTCCTTCAAGGTGGTAAGCCTTCTGAAGATTTCCTACTACGGGCTTGACTGGCGCCAGATAGGCAGCCACATGGTTATCCACGACCATCAGGGCGACTGGTTCTGGATTCTATATTCAGTCGCCGGAGTGGTGTTGCCTCTCGCAGGTCTTGTTGCCGCGAGACGCCTTCGGGATTATCTCAGACGGTCAATACTTGAAGCTCGATCCTCCGAGGAACTCGCGCAGGAGTGATGTGGAGGGCACGAACTCTTCCGATATCGAATCGAAATAATTCAGGAATCCGCGCAGACGCCAGGCCTCTGCATATTCGCGCGCATCGTGGGGCACCTGTCGCAACAACCGCTCCGCGCGGTCCTTTATGACTCCAAGTTCGAAGAGCAGCGACGAGTTGAACATGACGTCGGCGTTCTCCTGAAACGGGAATATCCATCGTTCCTCGCCGCGTCTGACGCTCGGCCAGCGGCTGATTGTTTCCGCAGGGCTCACTCCGCGGTATTTCGCGTCGCGTATGATGCGTCTCAGGAGCCGGTTGTCGGTGGTCGGGATCCAGTTGTGGTCATCTATGGATATGGTCGTGAGGGCCGAGACGTAGATCCTGAATTTCATCCGGTCCGGCACTTGTGCGGTCAGCTCGGGGTTCAGGCCGTGGATCCCTTCGATGAGCAGAATCGTGTCGTCGCCTATGGAGATTCTGTTTCCGCGATATTCGCGCTTTCCGTTGGCGAAATTATAGTAAGGCAGCTCGACTTCCTCGCCGTTGATAAGCGCGTTTATGTCGCGGTTGAACTCTTCCAAGTCGAGAGCGTAGAGCGATTCGTAATCATACTCTCCCGACTCGTCCTTGGGAGTCTTTTCGCGATCCACGAAGTAGTCGTCAAGAGAGATTGTCTGAGGCTTGACAAGGTTCGTCATGAGCTGGATGGCCAGACGTTTGGAGAATGTCGTCTTGCCCGAGGATGAGGGCCCCGCGATCAGTACGACTTTTGCTTCTCCCTTGCGGAAACGGCGCGTTATTTCATCGGCTATTGCCGCTATGCGGTTGCCGTGGAGCGCTTCCGAAACGTTGATGACGGTGCTTGATTCTCCGGCATCGACAGCGCTGTTTAGTTCGCCGACATTACGGATCCCGACGATATGATTGAACGCGACATAGTCGGTGAACGCCTCATACATTTTTGGCTGGGGCTGCGGAGTGGCCGGTTCCGACGGATTGTTTCTGTCCGGTCCGAGAAGCAGCAGTCCGTTGTTGAACGGTATCAGCCGGAAGGTCTTGAGTATTCCCGTAGAGGGGGCCAGCGGCCCGTAATAGCTGTCGCTCAGTCCGTCCAGTGTATAATATACCGTGTATAGTTCATGAAGGGTTGAGAGGAGCTTTACTTTGTCGTCCAGCCCCTGATTGCGGAAAATCTCTATGACGTTTTCAGTCCGGTCTTCCTTGCGTTTGAAAGGAAGATTCTTTTCGACGAGCGACCGGATGTGCTCTTCGAGCGCCTTTATTACTTCGGGCGACGTTATTCTCGAGCCTCCCATGTCAATTGTTCCGTAGTAGCCGTTGGCAAGGGAGTGTTCGATTTTCAGTCTCGCTCCCGGCAGTTTCGAGGCAACCGCATGATAGAGCATCATGCAGAGAGAGCGTATATAGGTGCGGTTTCCGCTGGCGGAAGTGACCGGAAGAAATTCAACTGTCTTCGGAGAGTAGAGCGGAAATGTCAGCGCCTCGCTTTTGTTGTTGACGAAAGCGTTGATAGGTTCGAAATCTATTTTGTCTTTGAGGAGACGATAGACATCGATAAGATTCGAGCTGCCTGGGACGGAAATATATGAATCGGTGTTGCGGCAATATATTTTTATGAGATTTTCCATGATGTTGATTTTTATTAGCTGATGTTATTGTTTTTCTTGAAAGCTTCCATGGCTGCGCGTATGACGGGGGCCATATCGTAGTACCGGTAATCGGCAAGGCGACCGCCGAAAATCACATCCTTATCCTCGTCTGCAAGCTTTCTGTAGTCGTTAGCGAGGGTCTCGTTGCGCTCGTCGTTGACGGGATAGTATGGTTCCATCCCGGGGGCGAATTCTGTGGAATATTCCTCTGAAATCACCGTATGCGGGTTATCATAGACTGTGTTCCCAAATGATTCGAAGTGCTTGTGCTCTATGACGCGGGTGAAAGGAAAATCGCGTGATGTGTAATTGACAACGGCATTTCCCTGATAGTTGGGAACGTCTTCGACACGGGTCTTGAACTCTACCGTGCGCCATTCGAGCCTGCCGTGCCTGTAACCGAAATACTCGTCAATCGGTCCTGTATATACCAGTGTTGTGGCCAGATCCCGCCACTGTCGGAATTCCTCAGAGAAGAAGTCTGTAGCCATACGGCATTTTGCTCCCTCGAGCAATTTTTCTATAAGAGGATTGTAGCCCCCTATGGGTATGCCTTGGTAATTGTCGCTGAAATAATTGTTGTCATAAACCAGACGCAGAGGAAGCCGCTTTATTATGAAAGGTGGTAGTTCCGTGCACCGGCGCCCCCATTGTTTCTCGGTATATTCCTTGATAAGCGTTTCGTATATGTCGCGGCCCACAAGCGCGAGAGCTTGCTCTTCAAGATTGACCGGCTCCCGTCCGTTGAGCCGTTCAAGGGCTTCAGCCCGCTGCGAATTTATTTTGGCGGTTGCCTCACTCGGAGTAGTGACGTTCCACATCTGATGAAATGTATTCATGTTGAACGGCAGATTGAATAACCGTCCTTTGTAGTTTGCGATGGGAGAATTGGTGAAGCGGTTGAATGGGACCAGCGAATTGACGAGCTCCCAGATCTCCTTGTCGTTCGTATGGAAAATGTGTGCGCCATATTTATGCACGTTTATTCCTTCGATATTTTCGCAGCGGAGATTGCCGCCGGGTTTGTCTCGCTTGTCGATGACAAGGCAACTTTTTCCGGCCTTGGTTGCAAGGTGGGAAAAAGTGCAACCGAACAGGCCGGCGCCGACAATCAGGAAGTCATACTTCATCAGTGATGCAATTTTTATTTGGATAACAAAAATAATTACAAAAAGGGTCAATTGCAACGTCAGACCAAAAAATTCCAGGTCTAGCGCATGAGATTTAGCAAAAATTCAGTCAAAAACTTGGATATTTATGTGAAA
>CAJULY010000037.1 GCA_910587185.1 uncultured Muribaculaceae bacterium | reverse complement strand
ATAAATATCCAAGTTTTTGACTGAATTTTTGCTAAATCTCATGCGCTAGCCCTGGCAAGTTATTGACGGCGGTTGGCAGTACGGAATTATTTTCGTAACTTTGGAGAATGTTTTGAACCGGAATTTTCCTCAACTTACTGAACATGACTCCATTCGTACATCTCCACGTCCACACTCAATATTCTCTCCTCGACGGACTCTCATCGGTGACGGCGCTCGTTGACAAGGCGCTGGCCGACGGCATGCCCGGAGTGGCCATTACAGACCACGGCAATATGTTCGGTGTGAAAGAGATATATAATTATGTCAACGGCGGTTGCCTGAAGGGCTACAAGAAAAAGCTTGAAAAAGCCGAAAAGAGCGGCAACACGGCGAAAGCCGAGCAGATCAAAGGCTGGATCGACCGCATAAAGAACAAGGATTTCCGTCTCATAATCGGCTGCGAGATGTACGTGGCCCAGAAAAGCCTGACGGAAGTCGTTGACCGTCACGACAAGGGGCGCCATCTCGTTGTGCTGGCCAAGAACAAGACCGGCTACAAGAATCTGATAAAACTCGTGTCTAAAGCGTGGACGGAGGGATTCTATTCCCATCCGCGCACTGACAAACATGAACTCGAGGCCCACCGCGAAGGCCTCATCATCGCTTCGGCGTGTCTCGGCGGTGAGATTCCCCGTCTGATTCAGGCCGGACGCCTTGACGAAGCCGACGAACAGGTTGCATGGTGGAAAAGCGTTTTCGGCGACGACTACTATATCGAACTTCAGCGCCATCCGGCAAAAGTGGCCAACGCAGCGCGCGACGTCTTCGAGATTCAGCAGAAAGTCAACGCGGAGCTGATCAGACTTGCCCGCAAGCATGACATAAAGCTCATCTGCACCAACGACGTGCATTTCGTTGACGAGGCCGACGCCGAATCACACGACCGTCTCATCTGCGTCAGCACCAACAGCAACCTCTTCGATCCGAACCGCATGCGCTACACCAAGCAGGAATGGTTCAAGACCACGGCGGAGATGAACGAACTTTTCGCCGACATTCCCGAAGCGCTTGCCAATACCACGGAGATAGCGTCGAAAATCGAGAGCTACACTATTGACCACGGGCCTATCATGCCCAACTTCGAGATACCCGCAAGTTTCGGCTCGGAAGAGGAATATCGTCAGCGAATTTCCGAAAAAGAACTGTTCGACGAATTCACCTGCGACGAGAACGGCAATGTCGTTCTGAGTCAGGAAGACGCCGAGGCGAAAATCAAGAAGCTCGGAGGCTACGACAAGCTCTACCGCATAAAATTCGAGGCCGATTATCTGGCCAAGCTCGCCTACGACGGCGCGAAGAAACGCTACGGCAACCCTCTCGACCCCGAGCTGGCCGAGCGGATAAAGTTCGAGCTTCACATAATGAAGACGATGGGTTTCCCCGGCTACTTCCTTATTGTGCAGGATTTCATCAACGTCGCCCGCGAGAAGCTCGACGTCAGCGTCGGACCGGGCCGTGGATCAGCTGCCGGAAGCTGCGTGGCCTACTGTCTCGGAATCACGCAGATCGACCCTGTGCGCTACGACCTCCTGTTCGAGCGTTTCCTCAACCCCGACCGAATCTCCCTCCCCGATATCGACATAGACTTCGACGACGACGGCCGCGCCGACGTCCTGCGCTACGTGACCGAAAAATACGGCGAGGAAAAGGTGGCCCACATCATAACCTACGGCACCATGGCCGCCAAATCGGCCATCAAGGACGTGGCACGCATCGAGCAGCTTCCGCTGAGCGAAAGCGACCGTCTGGCAAAACTTATTCCCAAGCGAATGCCGGTTGTTGACGGCAAGGAACTCAAACCTACCCTTGACAACTGTTACAATTATCTTGACGAATTCAAACGCGAGCTGAATTCCAACAATGAACTCATTGTGGAGACCCTCAAGTTCGCCCGACAGCTCGAAGGAACGGTCCGAAACACGGGCGTCCATGCCTGCGGAGTCATAATCTGCCGCGACGACATCACCGACTGGGTTCCCGTCAGCACCGCGGTTGACAAAGGTTCCGAGTCAAAGGAAAAAATCATCGTGACGCAATATGAAGGACGCGTCATCGAAGAAACCGGACTGATAAAAATGGACTTCCTCGGGCTGAAGACACTCTCGATCATCAAGGAAGCCGTCAAGAACATAAAACTCACGAGGGGAATCGACATCGACATGGAGAAAATTCCCATCGACGACCCCAAGACCTATCAGCTCTATTGCGAAGGACGCACCACCGGCACATTCCAGTTCGAGTCGGCGGGAATGCAGAAATATCTCCGCGAACTCCAGCCTTCCACATTCGAAGACCTCATAGCCATGAATGCCCTCTACCGTCCGGGCCCCATGGACTACATCCCCGATTTCATCGCCCGCAAGCATGGTCGCGAACCGATTGTCTATGATATTCCCGTCATGGAGAAATATCTCAAGGACACCTACGGCGTCACGGTCTATCAGGAGCAGGTCATGCTTCTGTCGCGTCTTCTCGCCAACTTCACCCGTGGCCAGAGCGACACCCTCCGCAAGGCGATGGGTAAGAAAATGATCGAGAAGATGAACGAGCTGAAAGCCCTTTTCCTTGAAGGCGGACAGAAAAACGGCCACGAACCGGCCGTCCTCGAAAAGATATGGGCCGACTGGGAAAAATTCGCCTCCTACGCCTTCAACAAGAGCCATGCCACCTGCTACAGCTGGGTAGCTTTCCAGACGGCATACCTCAAGGCTAACTATCCGGCGGAATATATGGCGGCAGTCCTTTCGCGCAACCGCAACGACACCGAGAAGATGTCGGGCTTCATCGACGAATGCAAGAAGATGCACATCCGCGTCAAAGGCCCCGACGTCAATGAAAGTTTTGCCGAATTCGGTGTCAACAGCCACGGCGACATACGTTTCGGAATAGCCGCCCTGAAAGGCATCGGCGAAAACGTCGCCGCGGAGATTCTTGCTGCGCGCGACAAAGGCGGACCCTTCTCCTCCATTTTCGATTTCGTCGAGCGCGTCCCCGCCTCCGCTATAAACCGCCGGACCATAGACACGTTCGCCATGGCCGGAGCCTTCGATTGCTTCAGCGACGAAATCCAGCGCGAGGACTTCTTCGAAAACGACCATAAGGGCCAGACTTTCTCCGAATCACTGATCAAATACGGTCAGTTGTTCCAGAACGACCAGCAGAACCGCGGCATGTCACTCTTTGGCGACGACATGGACTCCATGACCACTGCGGCACGGCCCCAGATTGTGCATGCCGTCCGCTGGGTCGATGCCGTGCGTCTGGAAAAGGAAAGAGAACTCGTCGGCACCTACCACTCGGCCAATCCGCTCGACCCCTACTTCATGGAGCTTCACTATGGCACGACAGACCTGAAAAGCTTCGCCGAAAAGCAGCCCGTGGAAAACGAGGAATACACCCTCGGCGGCATGGTGGTTGATTTCACCTCGCGTCCGGCCAAACGTGGCGGCAGCTACGGCATTCTGAAGATCCAGGACTACACGGGAGCGGCCGAGTTCATGCTGTTCGGACAGGACTATATCGACTACCATAACTATGGTGTGGCCGGAACGCCCGTACTTATCCGCGGCCAGTTCGTCAAACGCTTCCAGAGTTCCGACATAAAATTCAAGATCAACTCCGTGCGTCTTCTCGCCGAGCTTAAAGGCAAGGTTGTTGAAGGAATATCCATACATGTCGATTCAGACACCCTGACCGATGCGCTCCACGGAGTTCTTGCCGAACACGCCACATCCTCTACTCAGGAACTGGGAAGTCTCAACTTCGTTGTGCGCGACACCAAGAGCGGCCGCAACGTGCGCCTGACCTCCGGGCTCCGTATTCCCGTCAACAAAGACCTCGTCGAGAAGCTCCAGAACCTCGACATCAACTTCACCATAAACCGCCAGCACATATAAGGAAACATCATATTTCAAACCAAAACAATCATAAAAAAATGGCTTACACATTCACAGACAAAAACGTTAACGAAGTAATTGAATCGGGCCACGCAGTAGTCATCGACTTCTGGGCCACATGGTGCGGTCCCTGCATGAAACTCAGCCCCGTGATCGAAGAACTCGCCGAGAAATATGCCGACAAGGTTGTCATCGGAAAATACAACGTGGAGGACGAAACCGACTTCGCAACCGCCAACCGCATCATGTCGATCCCCACAATTCTCTTCTTCAAAAACGGAGAGCAGGTGCGTGACCTGCGTCTGACCGGCGCGACCCGCGAACAGATCGAGGCCAACATCGAAAAACTCATGGTTCTCTGATCTCCGGGCGCTTCGCTGCGTAATGTCGTAAAAACAGGAAAACGCAAAGGCCGCTGACAGTTCGCTTTGATTCTGCCGGCGGCCTTTTCCGAAACCAACCTCTCCCCCCGATTGTTTAAACCGGAAGACACCCTAAGAGGTTGTTTAAAAACAAATGTGAAAGCTGGAGTCCATTCTCCGGAGGTGGATTTCGGAATGAATTGAAGGAGTAATGCTGTAGCATTATGACTGAAATTCAGCACGAAAGACGCCCTGGAGAATGGATGCGAAGGAGCATTTTAAACAACCGCAAAACCGAAATTTAAATGTATCAAAAAGAAAAATTGTGTTACTATAAGTCGCATGGATGCCTTTTTGGCTCCCCTGTCCCTAATCTTCAGTCACAGTGCCACAGCACTGCTCCTTCAGATTATGAACAGGTTAGTTCAAAAATCCATCCACTCCGGCTTCACATTTGTTATTAAACAACCTCTAAATTTCAATCAAATGCGCCTGTCAGGACGTCGTAACAGCAACAACATCGAAGACCGCCGCGGCATTTCGGGCAAGAGCCTGGGCATAGGAGGCGGCATAGTAGGCATAATAATTGTCGGCATCATCACCCTGCTGCAGGGAGGCAGCGTAGGCGATGTGCTCTCCAATGTGATCGGCGCCGGAGGCGGACAGACCCTGACCGCCAACGAGCAGTATGTCGAGACCGAGGAAGACGCCCGGCTGGCCGACCTCACCTCCAAGGTGCTTGCAGGCACCGAAGATGTGTGGACCGAGGAATTCCGGCGTCAGGGCTGGGGTGAGTACCGATGTCCGAAACTGGTGCTTTTCCACGGAGCGGTGCGTTCAGGTTGCGGCAACGCTACGTCTCAGACCGGCCCGTTCTATTGCTCCGCCGACCAGACTGTCTATATAGACCTTGACTTTTTCAAGGACATGGAGCGCAATATCGGTGGCAGAGGCGACTTCGCCTACGCCTACGTCATCGCCCACGAGGTCGGCCACCACGTTCAGTATCTCCTGGGAACGCTCGACGAAGCCCACCGGCGCATGGCGCAGCTTCCAGAATCGGAAGCCAACAAGATAAGCGTCCGTCTTGAACTACAGGCCGACTGTTTCGCCGGTGTATGGGCCAACCGCGACAACGCCATGTTCAACTCCATCGAACCGGGCGATGTCGGGAATGCCATAAACGTAGCCTCCAAGATCGGCGACGACTACCTTCAGCGTCAGGCCTACGGGCGCGAGATGCCCGACTCCTTCAACCACGGGCGCTCATCACAGCGCGTCCGCTGGCTCAAACGCGGCCTCGAATCCGGCAATCCCCTCGTCGCCGACACCTTCTCCCCCGCCTACTCCGACCTCTGACCTCCGTCGCAACAACCTGACTTATTTTCCCTCTTTAAATCTTTGAATAAAAATAATGGCGCTGTTTGGCGCCTTTATTTTACTTTTTGCGTATATTTGCAAGTGATTCATCGCCACATCATAGAGTTGATGTCAGTGAATCAGACATTTTTATAAAAGGTGTTATTGAAATTTTATCTTCTAAAGTCAAACTTCGCAACTTTGATATTCAGCATGAAGATGAGATTGGCAATGGCACCTGCATCGGTTGCTTATACCCTGTCGCAATTGGCAGCTTATATTGCAAAATCGGTGTGGGGCTATTGTTTTATCCATGCTGAAAGGTAATGCGAAGACCTGACTTTAGGATAAAAGCAAATATAATCCTCACACCTATTTTATGTTCAACTGTTAACGTTCCATAGAGGATTGAGGAACACGTTACATACTGATGAATGGATTACCGTTAATGAATTTGG
>CAJULY010000036.1 GCA_910587185.1 uncultured Muribaculaceae bacterium | reverse complement strand
TTACATGTATCTACGCGATGCCCAACAGGCGCCTATTTGTGGGTAAAGGGTAGCGGTAGGCGCTCGTCGAATGGTCAATTCCGCCCTTGTCGAGAGTCGATGTGCAGACTGTCATCACGTCGCCCTGACGGCGGATTATGTTATTATGCCAGTGGCCGTAGATATTCGCCTTGAGATTATGGTCGTTCAGATTTACACTCTTGTTCTTTCCTCCATATACAAATTCAGGGGTATATGAGAGTATATCATGATAGAAAACGATTACGGGGGTGCCGGGTTTCACATGTGCCAGATCATTCTCAAGCCATGCTGCGACACCATCTTTCGTGTATCCGGGCTTATGGTCGCCGCCCGCCATAGGGGTTACCACATAATGCGTACCGGCCACGTCAAAGGAATAATAACTCGGACCGTAAATGCTTTCGAAAAGTTCCTCGCCGTATTTCCCTTTCACAAGATCATGATTACCTATGCAATAGAAAACCGGTACACCGGCAGTCTTCGCATTGAGCAAGCCGATGTGTTCCTTCAGTCCTTTTTCATAACAGATATCTCCGGTATGAATCACGAACGATATTGGCTCCGATGTTGAATAATCGTGAATGTTCTTCACCCAGAGCTCATTCCCTGTGGTATTGAAGATTTCAGTGTCCGTCAGATGTATGAACCGATGGGAACCGTCCTTGGAAATACGAGGGTTATAAGGTATCAGACCGAAAGAATAAGCTGAATCATTATTATCGATTTTACGCCAATGACCGTTGTCGGTCATAAAACCTGAAGGAGTCGTAATGTATATGAATCTTTCTCCCTAATGGCCTGGAAGAATAAAATTGCCGTTCCGGTCTGTTTCCACTACATTATGACCACACCCTTCAAAGGAAGCTCTCCCCGATCCATCACGCCGTTAGCGTTGGAATCCGCGAAAACTATGCCCTTATGCTCTACTGCAGCCGACAAAGTAACAGCAAGAGCCACAAAAGAAAGCACTGATTTCAACATTGCCTATTATGAGATAATGAATTACAAAGTTAATCATTTACACATAAATATCCCCAATTTAATCATTCATCTTTCGCGGATCATTCCTGAAATTTTATTATGGGGCCATAAAATTTTCATATCGGACTCACGTTAATTATTTTAGGACAAACTTGAAAGAGTTGCCGAAGTCGTGTGAGACGTAAATGTTGGACTTGTTATGTGGAATACAAGCCCAACACCTTAGCCTAAAAATCTTAATCCGGTCAAGACTTATTTTAACGAATCAAAAATGTTTGAATATCTATTTCTTTTTTGGCGCTTTGTGAAATTTCAGCTGGACATGAAACATCACATATCGTGGAAGAACATTTGTATAGGTTTCGGTTCTTGCTTGTGCGTTCACGCTGTAAAACACATTGTTCAGATTATGCAGTATGTCGAAGCCATCAACCATGAATGTCAACTGACCGTTCAGTATTGTATAGGTTGCCCGAGCGTTCCATACAAAATTTGTTTTGTTGAGTGACAAATCTGAATAGCCTCTTCTTGTGTAAACGGTAAAGTCTGTTGACAGTCCAAAGCCGAGTGGAAGTGAGAAATCGCCTCTAATCCCATAGCGAAAATCCTTGGCCATGAAATTCTTGAAATTGGTCTGCTTGCTTGAAAAGTGACTAAGCCGGCCTTCACCATTGAGCGTAATCTTATTTTTAGCGAATGTATAGGAGAGCTCTAAATTTTCACTAAATAATACATTCCCAACTTTATTTTTCATTGGGGATGATGTGTCCTCGCTGATAAAATCCGCACTGCGACGGTAGTCAAAGGTCGTTGTGTTCCCAAATCTGAACCGCTCCATTGAACCGAAGCCAAATGAAAAATATTGTGACAGACCCAACATGTAATTTCCATTGACATTATACATTTTACCGGTTTTTACTCCGGTTGATGGGTCGTATCCATATCCATACGCAATCGCATCTTGCAAAATTGTAGCATAAAGTCTATAGCTCTGATACTTTTTAGAATCCTTTCTATATCTAATACTGAAATTATGAACCTTTTCGTCACTCAACTCAGGATTGCCGAGACGAACATTCAGGGGGTCAAGGGCGTTCTTGAATTCTACCATATCCACAAGATCCGGTGAAGACACTTTCCTGCTATATGTGAAATAAAACCGATGAACTCTTCCCAAATAATTGAAATCAAAAGACGCATTGCCAATATATGTCTTATTTCTTGAGAAGAACGTATTTATATTCCCTCGAACATAGTGGATATGCTGATTCCTGTAAACGATAGGCAGATTAAGCGAGAAGTATAGTTTCCCCTTAGGCGACCATGTCCATTTGAAGTTGATGGAATGATAGTTTTCCCTCTTGTTGCTGTCAAAACTGTTGTCGGGATCCAAAGAGGCATCATATTCCATTTTTGAAGGCAACCAACCCAACGGTCGATTATCGCCGGCAGAATTATACAGATTATCCAAGCGGTATAAGTCAGAAACTTCATGAGAATATTTGTATTCATATTCATACCTCGAGTCAAGAAACATTCCGGGTCTAATTGCCCATATATAGCCGACAGAGCCTTTCCCAGACCAGTGATAGTTGGGAGTATTGTCGAAATATCGGTCAAAATAGTCGGATGGCGTCGGTGTGCTACCGAAATTGAGAATATATCTTTGAAATTTGTCATAATGATGACGACTGTAATTTCCTGAGACGAGGTACGCAATCGCGTCAACATCATTGTGCATCTTGACTTTCCCGTTAACAGATATATTCGCATCCATACTGTGCCCAAGCCTTTTATTATCATCCAGGCTTCTGTTGAGTATTGAGTTAAGCACCTCAGGGGAAGCTCCGTCGTAGATATTGTCAATGACCTCCTTTCCCAAATCATTCCATTCTTTTGAAAATACGGCAGAAGAAAGACTGGAAAAGTCATTATTTTTCAGATACCTGAAGCCTGGATTAACCTTTAAATTCCATTTCGTCCTCTGGATTTCAAGTGAATGAGAGGTTGTCAATGACAGGGATTTGTTCCTCGACCGGTTGTAGGAGTATCCGTAAGTATCACCTCCTGACAGGAAGTTTGTGATAAAGACACTCCGATTGTCTGTTACAGTCTGATGAGTGGCCATGACGTCTCCTGAAATAGATATATCTTTGTACGGTATCTTTGCCCAGTAGTCAAGACCTCCTTGGAATGTCTTAAAATCGCCCGACTGCATGGAACCGGGATTGAAGTCGGTGTCCTGCCCAGGTTTACGGTTGTCACTTAGATTATTGGCATTGCCATATAGAGATAGTCGTGCAATATCAGAATACCAAAGCCCAAACAAACGGCCGAGATATCTGTCGCTTGTGCCGTAGCCTGCTTCAATATTTGTGAGCAGTCCCTGATTATATTCCTTTTTTAGCCGAACATCCATGGAAAGATGTCTTTCTCCGAAATCTTTACCCATGATTTTGTCCATTTCGTCCTGCCGTTCGTAAACAGCGATATTCTTTACTGTGTAAGTTCCCAGATTATCAAGCATCATCTGGTGATTCCCCTTAAAGAAATCCTGCCCGTTTAGCAGTAAATTCTCAACATACTTGCCATTTACATAAATCTTACCTCCATCTTTGAGTTCAACTCCGGGCATCTGTCGTATAAGAGCGTCGAGCATACTGCCCTCAGCAAGCACAAACGCATCCGCATTATAAATGATAGTGTCGCCTTTGTTATAAAATATGACTTTGGATGCTTTTACAACTATTTCGTCAAGCATCTTAGCCTTTCTTTTCATGTAGATCTTACCAAGATTCATGTTGTCAACCCTATCGGAAATTGACGCAGGATCTATGTTGAGATACAATGGCTCGTAGTTTTCACGGGTAAATTCCAAAATGTATTTCTTGTTTCTGTCAACTTCCGGAAAAATGAATATAGACTTCCGTATAAACTGCCCTTTTACTGGTCCATCGTATTCGCCATCTGCTTCCGCATGAACTAATTCCGTGCTATCTTGCGCGTTCAGCAGGCGGACATTGACGACAAACAATTGCGTGTCTGAAGCTCTGTCATATAAATGTCCTCGCAAGGTTATTTTATTACTTGCAAGAGTAGTGGTTGACAGGCTATAAATTAAGGCTGTGAGAAATATACGAAATATTGTATTCATGTCACATAGGGGTAATGGTTGGTTATCAATTTTTAGTTATTTGAAAACGAGTCAATAAGTTCTGAAATAGTGTTCTCGTGAATTTTACCGGAAAGAATTATAAGCATGGTTTTCTTACCCGTTGCTTTATAAAACATCAATATTGTCCTGTAATAAGACGTATCATTATGTATGGGGAATCCGTATATGACAACTTCGCTGGTATCATCCCTCTGCGACATAAGCAATTCCGCATAATTAAACTCGGACGTGTCGTAGATGTAAGTATCTATAAGTTTTTTGCCCGCTGCTTCCGCTTCCGCGCTCCCAAGTTGAAACACTCTGACGGATTCCAATCCTCCTTTATTGACAAGTACAGACAGAGGACTTTCCGCTTTCCCCTTAGGGAGCTTTTGAAGCATGGATTTTGTGAGATAAGTAACGCTCACATTTGGGAGCGAGGAAATATAAGCCATGATTTCAGTTCTGTTTTTTTTAAGTGACATGTTTCCATTACCGGGTATGTTCTGCGCAGACACACTGCCTCCCAATAATAATGCAATTGCGAAAACCACTGTAATAAATTGTTTCATATCGTTAATTGTTAATATCCGTAGTATGATTTGTCTGTATATTCTCTAAAGATTTAGCAACCTCATTTTGAGCCTCGTGGATAGTTGATAATAAATCCAACAACGATTCATCTACTATCTTTGCGGCTTTATCAATTTCCTCGTCACTCATTTCCGGAACGGCATATTCCTCCATGCTTTTTAATGGAACTGCCTTATCTGCCGATTTAGTTTCTATAGATTCAGATATTTTCTCAAATTCTGAAGCAGTCCCTGCAGTCGGCAATGCATCAGGTAACGGTTCTTTATGTCCGCCAGCGCTTTCCGCGATGTATTCTGAGTCCGACAAATCTTTATTATTAATGAGTTTAAGCATTCCGATGGTTATGCAGATTATCAACACGGCTGCAGCGGCGCCGGATAATAACATAATTAATGTATTATGTGACTTTCTGAATCTCTTGTCAATTGCTTCATCGAGCATCTTTTCCAAACCGTCGGGCATTACAGGCTCGTATGAATCCACAGTTAACAACATTCTGCACTCATTTTCAAGTTCAGGAGGCAAATTTTTTGCCTCTCTCATCGTTGAAAGCAATATCTCATAATCATCAGGCGAAATATCCCCTGAGTAGTAACTTTCAAGCAATAATTTAATTTTATCCGGCGTCATATCATGTTTTTTAGATCAATACTTTTATTTTTTTCGGACTCTGCTTAGAATCACACGCACGTTTCCTTGTGTAATGCCAAGCATATTGGCAATTTCGGTGTTTGAAAAACCGCCGAAAGCACTCAGCTGAAATACCATCTTCTGATCATCAGGCAAACGTTCGAGTACCCTTGTTATGCTATTTGATATGTCACTGTACTCAATAGTGTTATGCGCATTTTCATTGGATTCTATATCTTTAAGTTCATTAATGTCGATATATACTTTCCGGTCTCGTATGATATTAAGGCATGTATTGCGCACAACGCTAAGGCAATACTGTTTTATATTTGATATATATTCAAGGTGATTCCGTTTTTCAAAAAGTTTCAGAACAGCATCATGCACTGCATCTGCGGCCTCATCGTCATTTCTCAAAACGGAGACCGCGACTCGATACATGAGCCTGTAATGAGGTTGTATTTTAGCCTTAAACTCGTCGTTATTCATGCTTATTAAATAATCTCATACTTCTAAGACACATAAGTACCATAAACGTTACAAAAATAATAAGCATCTGATGACATTGTCGATGCACTAGTAAGAATAGCTAAAGGAAAACATGGCGAAAATAGCCCTCTCATGCCGTATATAACATCGGAAATTCAAAACCGGTATTTCCTCCTCGATTTAATCAGAATTATAGAAAAACGGCAGGAAAATCGGCAAATCTGCAGCTCGTTGAAATGCAGCCGAACGAGTGCTTTCAACGCATGCAGATATCACTCCTTAAAGCGGAATTCGGCTTCGGGGCAACCATCCCGGTTGAAGAGGGAGTATAACGCTTCTTCGATCTCATCTCTCACTGAAACCAATCAGCCCGATCAGTCAGATCGGGCTGATACAAAAAAAGACTCCGCGAAAGATTTCGCAGAGTCTTCTTCGTTGAAGGGGCGGTTAC
>CAJULY010000035.1 GCA_910587185.1 uncultured Muribaculaceae bacterium | reverse complement strand
CCCCGAAAGCGAGTGCAAAATTACTGCCTTTTTCTTTTTCCACCAAATATTTTCAGATGTTTTTTTCACTCTATCCGTGTTAAAATTCATCAAAGAACTATTTATACATCTGATTTCAAGCATTATGCAAGGATAAATAAAAATAGCAGAAATTCCGACATTTTTTATCTGTTTGCGCGCTTACGTTCGATATCGTCAAGAATAATCTTGCGTAATCTGATATGATGGGGCGTCACTTCGACATACTCGTCTTCTTTGATATACTCAAGCGCCTCTTCGAGGCTGAACACGACCGGAGGCACAATACGGGCCTTATCGTCGGCCCCGGATGCACGCATATTGGTAAGCTTCTTCGATTTCGTCACATTCACAACGATATCATTGTCCTTGGCGTTCTCACCGACAACCTGTCCGGCATACACCTCTTCCTGAGGGAAGATAAAGAAGCGTCCGCGATCCTGCAACTTGTCTATGGCGTAGGCGTAGGCCGTTCCGGCCTCAAGAGCGATCAGCGAGCCGTTTGTGCGGCGCTCGATATCGCCTTTCCAGGGCTGGAACTCGAGGAAACGGTGAGCCATGATGGCTTCTCCGGCCGAGGCGGTCAGCACATTGTTGCGCAATCCGATGATGCCGCGCGACGGTATATTGAATTCCATGTGGACACGGTCATTCTGCACCGTCATGGATACAAGATCGCCTTTTCTGCGCGTAACCATATCGATCATCTTCGAAGAATATTCCTCAGGCACATTGATGGTCAGCAATTCGACCGGCTCACATTTGACCCCGTCGATTTCCTTGACGATAACCTGCGGCTGGCCGACCTGAAGCTCATAACCTTCACGGCGCATCGTCTCGATCAGCACTGACAAATGAAGGACACCGCGACCATAGACAATCCACTTGTCTTCGTCGGCCCCTTTCTCAACCCGCAGAGCCAGATTGCGGTCAAGCTCACGGACGAGGCGGTCATGGATGTGGCGCGAAGTCACATACTTGCCGTCTTTTCCGAAGAAGGGGCTGTCATTAATGGTGAATGTCATAGACATTGTAGGTTCGTCGATAGCTATGCGCGGCAGCGGTTCGGGATGCTCGAAATCAGCGATAGTGTCACCGATCTCAAATCCTTCAATTCCGACAAGAGCGCAAATATCGCCGCTTTTGACACTCTGCACACGCTTGCGGCCCATCCCCTCGAACACATGAAGTTCCTTTATTTTCTGACGGACAACAGAACCGTCTTTCTTGCAAAGAGCTATGTCGGCGCCTTCGCGAAGCTCGCCACGATGGACGCGTCCCACGGCGATACGTCCCACATAGCTGCTGAAATCAAGCGAAGTCACAAGCATCTGCGCCGGACCTTCGATCGACTCAGGTTCGGGGATATATTCGATTATCGCATCAAGAACCGGAGTTATGTTATCGGTAGGCTTGTTCCAGTCGGTGCTCATCCAGCCCTGCTTCGCCGATCCATAGATTGTCGGGAAGTCGAGCTGATCTTCAGTAGCGTCGAGATTGCACATCAGATCGAACACCATTTCCTGCACTTCGTCGGGACGGCAATTCGGTTTATCCACCTTATTTATTACGACGACCGGTTTGAGGCCCATCTGAATGGCTTTCTGAAGCACGAAACGTGTCTGGGGCATGGGACCTTCGAAAGCATCAACCAGAAGAAGGCATCCGTCGGCCATGTTCAGCACACGCTCAACCTCGCCACCGAAGTCGGCGTGTCCCGGAGTGTCGATTATATTTATCTTATAGTCCTTATAGTTGATCGAGACGTTTTTGGACAAAATAGTTATTCCACGTTCACGTTCAAGATCGTTGTTGTCAAGAATAAGTTCGCCGGCATTTTGATTCTCACGAAAAAGGTTTCCGGCCAGAAGCATTTTGTCAACCAGCGTGGTTTTACCATGGTCCACGTGGGCAATAATAGCTACATTTCTGATTTTCTGCATAATTTTTTTATTTTCGGGTGCAAATTTAGCTGTTTTTTCTTAAAGTCAACTTATAAATTTCGTGAATTCTGTCTAACTTTGCCATAAAAATAAAACAAGACCAAAATGAGTGTGACAATATTAGGAATTGAATCATCATGCGATGACACCTCGGCGGCAGTGATCCGCGACGGATTGCTGCTGAGCAATGTCATAGCCTCGCAAAGCGTGCATGAGGAATACGGGGGTGTCGTTCCCGAACTGGCCTCTCGCGCTCACCAGCAGAACATAGTGCCGGTTGTGGATGCGGCGCTCAAGCGTGCCGGAGTTGACAAACACGATCTTTCGGCCATAGCCTTCACCCGAGGCCCGGGGCTGCTCGGCTCCCTTCTTGTGGGCACGTCCTTCGCCAAAGGCCTCTCGCTCGGACTGCGATGTCCGATGGTCGATGTGAACCATCTGCACGGCCATGTCCTTTCCCACTTTATACGACGCAAGGAAGATGACCAAGTGCCGGAATATCCGTTTCTGACACTGCTCATTTCCGGAGGCAACAGCCAGCTGATTCTTGTGAAGAATTATAACGACATGGAAATCCTGGGAGCGACGATCGACGATGCCGCAGGCGAAGCGTTCGACAAGTGCGCGAAGGTCATGGGCCTCCCCTATCCCGGCGGCCCGCATATCGACAGGCTCGCCGCCGAAGGCGATTCGTCGAGATTCCACTTCGCCAAGCCCCACATAGCGGGCCTCGACTACAGTTTTTCCGGTCTGAAGACCTCTTTTCTCTACACTCTGCGCGACGCGGTAAAAACCGACCCCGACTTCATAGAGAAGAACCGCGCTGATCTTGCGGCATCGCTCCAGCGCACGATCATAGAGATTCTGCTCGACAAGCTTGACAAAGCCGTGAAAGCCACCGGAGTGAAAACTGTTGCCATCGGCGGAGGCGTTTCGGCCAATTCCGGAGTCAGGACTGCCGTCGCCGACTATTGCCGGCGGCGTGGCATAGAAGCGTTCATCCCGGAATGCTCTTTCACGACCGACAATGCGGCAATGGTCGCCATTGCAGGATATTTCAAGTATCTTGACAAGAAATTCTGCGGCTACGACGAAGTGCCATACGCACGCGTGACTCTATAATCTCCCGATAACAATGAAAGCATCCATAATCATAATCGGCGACGAGCTGCTGATAGGCCAGGTCACCGACACCAACAGCGGTTTTCTCGCACGCTCAATGGCGCCCTACGGCTGGGAAGTCAGCAATGTCAGAACGATAGCCGACGACCCGGACGCAATCAGGGAAGCCGTCAGAGATGCGCTGGAAGAGAGTCGTGTAGTACTTACCACCGGCGGCCTCGGACCGACAAAAGACGACATAACCAAATCGGTCTTATGTGAGATTTTCGGCGGAGAGCTACGCGAGGACCCGTCGGTGACAGAAAATATCAAAAATGTTTTCCGCAAACGTGGCATAAAACTCAACGAACTGACAGCCGCCCAGGCTTGGGTTCCCACCTCGGCATCGGTCATTCAGAATCCTGTCGGCACAGCTCCGGTAATGTGGTTCGAGACCGAAGGCCCTCGCAAAAGCGTTCTTGTGGCCATGCCGGGAGTGCCGTTTGAAACCGAGCATGTGTTCACGAATGCCGTACTCCCGCGATTACTGTCCCGATTCCCGTCGCCCGACGTCATAGTCCACCGCACCGTAATGGTGAGCGACATATCGGAATCGGCGCTGGCAATGCGGCTCTCCGACTGGGAATCGGCCCTTCCTCCCCATCTCCATCTCGCCTATCTGCCAAAGCCCGGACTCATACGCCTGCGCCTTGACGGACACGGCCACGACGAGGAGCAACTGAAAGCGGAAATCGACAGGGAAACCGCGAAACTTATCGCGCTGCTCGGCGACAATTTCCTCTATGACGGCGACGCGACTCCGGCTGAAATCCTGCTGCGTACCCTAAAGGCCGCAGGTCTCACTTTCGCCACGGCCGAAAGCTGCACCGGGGGCAACATTGCCCATCTCATCACTTCCGTCGCAGGCTCATCGGAATCTATGCTTGGCGGAGTGGTATCATACAGCAATGATGTAAAGAAAAAGCTGCTCGGCGTGAAAGCCGACACGCTTGAAACCCTCGGCGCGGTCAGCATTCCCGTTGTAGAGCAAATGGCCGAGAGCGCATGTCGCGCCACGGGAGCCGACGTCGCCGTAGCCACCTCGGGAATAGCCGGCCCGGGAGGCGGCACGAAGCAAAAGCCCGTAGGCACGGTATGTATAGCCGCTACATTCAGAGGGCAGACAGTCAGCGACACTTTCCATTTTCCCGGCAACCGCGCACGCGTCATTGACCGCGCATCCACAACCGCGCTACTACTTGCGATACGCCTGTTAAGAAATACCAATCCATCCATCACAAAATAATGAAAAAAACCATATTATCATTATCAGTTTTCAGTCTTATCGCTATCTCCGCTCCCTTTCACCCCCAGGCGCAAAGCCTGAAAGTGATGACCTACAACATAAAGAACGGCTACGGCATGGATGACGTCCGTGACCCGGCCCGCGTAGGCACCGTCATTGACCGACAGATGCCCGACGTTGTCGCCGTGCAGGAGGTCGATAGCATGACCAACCGCAGCGGCAAGCGCTACGTTCTCGGCGAGCTGGGCGCCGCCACCGCGATGTATCCCGTCTATGCTCCCGCAATCGACTACGACGGAGGAAAATACGGAATCGGCATGCTGACACGTGAAAAACCGCTGTCGGTCACACGGCTTCCGCTGCCGGGACGCGAGGAAAAACGCGCGCTGATCATTCTGGAGTTCGAAGACTATGCCGTGGGCTGCACACATCTTTCACTGACCGAAGAGGATGCGCTCGCTTCGACCGATATCATTCTCAAGGAGGCGCAGCGTCTGGCTCCGAAGCCATTCGTGCTGATGGGCGACTTCAACTCTCACCCTGACAGCGAGGTGATGAAAAGACTCTCGCAGCGGTTCGTGAACATCGGCGATACAAAGGTCGCGACTTTCCCCTCCAACCGCCCCTACGAAAGAATTGATTTCATTCTCGTGGCAAACTGCCCCGACGCCATGTCATGGGGCACTAAGGTGATCGACGAGCAGGTAGCGTCAGACCATCGCCCGATCGTCAGTAACCTGAAATTCCCACGCGAGGCTAATAAGCTTATGTGGCACAGCCCGTATCTGCAGAACGTAACTCCCGAGGGCGCTACGGTTATGTATCAGACAACCGTTCCCAGCATGACCCGCGTGGAATTCGGCACCGACACGACAGACCTCCGTTCTGTCCGTCAGCTCCTCGGCGGACAGGAAGTGGTGCATGATCTCGAACACAAAGTGCGACTTGAAAATCTGACGCCCGGCTCGACAGTCTATTACCGCGTGCGCGCCAAGGAAATTCTCGAGAACAGCGCATATCACAAGACCTTCGGACGCGAATATACCTCGCCGTTCTACAGTTTCAAGGTTCCCGAAGCTGGCAGCGAGGATTTCACCGCCATTATTGTCAACGACCTTCACGGCTTCAAGAACACGATCAACACTCTCGCCGGTCTGACAAAAGAGATTCCCCATGACCTCGTCATCTTCAACGGTGACTGTCTCGACGAGCCCGGTTCAAGAAAAGGCGCCGTTGAAGACGTTCACCTCGTGGCCGAAGCTTTTGATCTCGCCAACAATCCTAACGTTTTCATCCGTGGCAACCACGAGATACGCAATGCCTATTCCTCCGGAGCGCCATCGCTCTTCGACCGTCCCGAGGGCAAGACCTACGGCGCTTTCACCCTCGGAGGCATCCGCTTTGTCACCCTCGACTGCGGCGAAGACAAGCCCGACAGCACCTGGGTTTATTACGGACTGAACGATTTTACGGATCTGCGCAGGGAGCAGGCCGAATTTCTTGACAAGGAACTGAAATCCGATGAATTCCGCAAAGCCCAGCGCCGTGTACTCGTAACCCATATTCCCGTCTGGGGCAACACCGACAAATATCAGCCATGCACCGAAATGTGGGCTCCCCTTTTGTCGAAAGCTAAATTCGACGTTGCTCTCGGCGCTCACACCCATGAGTTCGCCACTCTGAAAAAAGGCGCGAAGGGCAACCCGTGTCCGGTCTTCGTGGGCGGCGGCTACAAGCTCGACGGCGCGACCCTCATGGTTCTGAAAAAACAAGGAAAAAAACTCACCCTGACGGTTCTTGACTCTACCGGCAAACCATTAGGCGAATACAATCTCTGATTACTCTACATCGTATATAAAATCGACCGTCGCTCCCGGAGAGAGGAGTGACGGCCGATCCCATTTATGAAGTCACAATTCAACGCATAACGGATCGGAGGCCGAACGCGAATGTCACACGATAGACTCCGAACGTGATAAACGACAGACCGATCCAGAGCCAAACGATCACTCCGCCCCCGATTGGATTGGAAACGAATATGATTGCGAGGACAATTGTCGCTATAAGCAGCAGTATCGACCAAAGCACCCACCATCCGGAATAGAACGACAGAGCGAACGCCTCACACAGGGAATTGATGGCCGCGACAATAATGAAGAATCCGGCCACGAAAACGAACGTGGAGACAACGGTCACCTCAGGCAGAGCAAGTAGCCATATACCGGCCACAAGTTCGAGAAGTCCCAGCGCGAGGCTCCAACCCCAGCCCGGAGTGATTTTTGACAATGCTACGGACAGCCCGACGTTCAGGCCGCCCGTAAGTACGAGGCACACCGCAAACGTATAGGCCAGAACTATCATGGCCGAAGCCGGCGAAAAAAGCGTCCAGAGACCGAGCCCGACGCAGATAAGCCCGCTTAACAACGGAAGCCACCAAAGGCCCCCTACTCCCGATTCATATACAATCTTTCTCATAACTATAAATATTATTATAGAATAATAACAACCGGCCTCTACGGTTGTTTTGACATATTCTCCCGTTTTATGTCCCAATCCGATCTTTTCCCGCATAAGATAAATTTAATTCTTGTAATTTAGATTCGCATCCAATGTAATTTATCATTTGGTATATGTTATTTAACACAATCATTTGATTCTGTTCGAAATTCGATTATCTTTGCAAATAACATCAAAACAACTGAATTATCATGGTTAAAGACAACCACATGGGCATTGTTTATGTCCTTTCAAATCGTGCAATGCCAGGCCTTGTGAAGATTGGTATGACAACCAGGCCCGAACTTGATGCCCGACTCAAAGAACTTTATACGACCGGCGTACCCGTGCCGTTTGATGTAGAGTATGCTTGTGAGGTAAAGGCTTGCAACTGTGCCAAATTGGAAAAAGCCCTTCACACCGCATTCGAGCCGAACCGCTTGAATGTCAACCGTGAGTTTTTCCAGATCAAAAAGGAACAAGCGATAGCTATTCTTGAAATCTTCAACGAGAAGGATGTAACCACCGAGGTCAGCGATGAAATGAACAATGATCTCAACCCTGACGATATTGCCTCCAAAAACAAAGCGACAAAACACCGACCGCCTCTTAATTTCAGCCAGATGGGCATTCCTACGGGTAGCACTTTGACCTATAATGCCGACCCTTCTGTTTCTGTCACCGTTATTGGCGACAAGAAAGTCGAATATCTCGGAGAAGAATCATCACTGACTGCTGTAACGACAAAGCTACTTGGCTCAAAATATGCCGTACAGCCAACTCCCCGCTGGAGCTTCAACGGCACGAACCTGCAAGAAATATACGACGCAACTTATCCCATTGAAGAATAATGTATATTTCTACACTCGCTAAAGGTTAGGCGTCAGAATATTAGATTATGATTTTACCGCACGATAAAGTCTATCGGGAAATTCCTGAGAATATAAAAAAGACAATAAAAGCCTCAGGGCAAAAGATGTGCAAAACAGATAATAGGTATCAAGCCTATTATCGTTACCTGCAGTCCCTTTGGAGGGAAACCCATAATATTCCTCTAAAAAAGCGTGCCGGACAGGCAGACTATGATGTATATGGAAATTATACGTCAGATCCGGATGCCAACTTTATGACGGACGGGATTCGCTCATTGGTTAACCATGAACTTACCCCGGAGAACAAAGGAGACAGATTGATTGATGAAACAAGATTACGCAGCAACCTCCTATCATCGCAACCACTATGCTTCAATCTTTTCGGGGAACTGAAGTCGAATCTTGAAAAAGCATTGCAGTTCTTCAATATTTTATATGGCAATTATTTCAAGTCAATAGACACCATCGAATTTGAATATAATCCGGCACGCAGGGACCCCCGTCTTACAGGCGACCGCTCCGCCTTTGATGTGTTTGTGGAATACACTTCTGTTGCAGATAAAAAAGGATTCATAGGAATTGAAGTAAAATATTCTGAAACCTTGAATGAAGGAGCAAGCGCAGTCAATGACATACTTGACAAACAGTTCTGCAATGAACCACGGACAAGACGAGACCGCTACCGTGAACTTAGCTATGGATTATTCGCAAAGAATAGCTTCAACATATTGGAGCAACTTCCGGCTTTTCAAATATGGAGAGATCACTTATTGGCAGTATCTATGTGCAAGGCATTCCCGGAAAAATATGATGAGGGAGTGTTTCTTTTCCTTGCTCCATATTCCAACCGGAACTGTCGAGACGGCATAGAAAAATACAAGAATCTGCTTCTGAAACCTGAGGGTATTGATTCTAACTTTTGTCACGCATGGCTGGAAGAGTATATTGAAACTCTTGATATGGTATTCGATGCGGATTGGTCAAAAGATATGAAAGCACGCTATATAGGTAAATTATAAACTAATTATAACATACTTAACAGCCTTATCTTGCCACTTGACGCATTTACCGACGGTAGCTGTGAGATTCTTCCAATAGTTAGAGCGGTTTTCTACATTGGGGGCAAGTTATTGACGGCGGTTGGCAGTACGGAATTATTTTCGTAACTTTGAAGAATGTTTTGAACCGGAATTTTCCTCAACTTACTGAACATGACTTCCTTCGTACATCTCCACGTCCACACTCAATATTCTCTCCTCGACGGACGGATAGAGTACAACGCCACCGAATTATTCTTCGTTACTTTGTTTAAAGTAACACAACTCTAAACGAGGTGTTGGGGCGCACCATTACCCGCTTGTCTCTTAGCTTGTTCTTCTGCTTTTATTCGGTTTGCAAATTCTTGAATCTTATTACAAATCCACATTGACGCAGTTTTCCCGTCTGAATAATCAGCCTCCGCGAACATATCGATACGGTCATCCTCTCTTAGACGTTCGACTTGCTCAAATGCCTTTTTGTCACCCTCCGGATATATCGCAAAAGTTGCTCCACCTCGACCTTTAACAACAGAGAATGCAGGTACGTCACTTGGGCCGTCTGCGACATAGATCATATTCCTGAAATCTACTCGACGTTGAGCATCCGTTAGCTTGCTATTGACAGTCACATCCTTAATTTCACCGATTCCCTTGTTTATTTCAAAAAGAGCTCTTGTCTTGGATGTATTGTCAATCGTATAACCGATTTCACTTATAACCAGTTCTCCGTCCTTATCCTTATCTTGAATTAATTCGCATCCCCAAATATTCTTGACAAATTCCATTATAGATGTACCCCGAATTACTTCAGCAAAACCTGTACTCACAATATAATGTTCGACACGAATGTTGTATTCCTTGCATACCGGATCTGATTCAAGCAGATTAGTAGTTGTACTGAATATATCAGGGATGCCGGCGTAGAAATTTTGTTGCGCACCATACCCTCTTAGTTTCTCATTACTGAGTTTGGGGAATTTACCCTCTCGGACATAGCGGATGAATTGATTCAAGTAGATTGTATCCCTGTTTACTTTTACATTCTGTTCATTTAGATACTTTTCAGGCAGAGCATTAACTTCTTTCCAAAATTCGCTGGCATTAACACCATACTCTTTGAAAATTGGGTCTTGCATATAACCGTTCACTAAGGTCTTATCAAAATCCCATATTATTGCTATTACATTTTGCATGATCGAAATGATTTATTCGTTGAATCCTGTGGATTGGTCGTCTATGGCGTGGATGATTTCGAGTTTGAGGTCTTCGGGATAATCCTCGTTTGCCATGAAGCATATAATGATGCGCTGGAGAAGTTCTTTGTCGATGCGTCCGGCGGCTACATGGTAGATGATTGCTTCCATGCACTGCATGAAACTATAGGCGTGCCAATAGTAGCCGTTATGAACAAGGAACCAGACACCTATGGTCAACGCCACGCGCTTGTTGGAATCCTCGAAATAATGACCGGTGCATAAGCCGAACACCAGATAGGTCAGTTTATCAACGAAGGTCGGATAGTACACGTCATTCTGAACGAAGTCAAGCACCTTTCGTATGCCGCCTTCGTCTTTCACGCCCTGCAGACCACCACCGCTCGCAGCGACTGTCTTACGATAGACCTCTAAAGCGCCTTCGTAGTCAATATATTTCAGTCCCTCACTCATCATCGTCGGCTTGCTTTAGGCGTTTGAGGACTTCACGGTTGGCTTCAAGAATATTATCAAAGTCGATTGAAGCATCGCCTATGAATTTGTCGAACTCATCGGGAGTAACCGCGCGAAGGTATTCCGCGAGATTTCCATGCCATGCATCGCGGAACGCGACATCTCGGGACGCCATCTTTGATCTTGCATCGTTGATAAACGGTTCCATCATCGGAGCTGCAGCCAATTCGTCAATAATCGCTTTTACCTCCTCGATAGAGAGTTGCTTGTTGCCGTTCTCGGAGTATCGTTTCTCAATCTGATGTGCCACGCCATTCTCAAATGAGGATATGCAAAGCAACACCTCTGCATAGAGCGTATGACGCACATTCTCCTCGTTCTGCAAACGAAGGACAACACGATATTCCTTGGCGTTTTCCCGGAATACAGCTTTATATATCAGGTCGGTTATCTGCTCGTACTTATAGGTCGGAATGCCGTCAACATATTTGCCTACGGCTTGAGTGAAGTTCTTGTGGTAATTCTCGCTCTTTATTGCTGTAGGAAGATAATCTCGATCTCTCCAGTTAATATATTTGGTCCCCCCTCCGGCACGTCCATTGATTGTGGAGATGACAATATCAAGTATGCGCGTGCGCAGCTGTTTGGCTCTCTCACTTTCCGTGAGAAGCATCCCTATGTTCAGAAATGCCCGGAATGTGAAGAACGATATGATAGTAGTTTTGGTAGGGACATTTATGTCATCACCAATTTGTATCTTAATATTTTTCAGTTCCTTACCTTGACTTAAAAAATATCCGTTGGCACGAAGTTCGTCTCCATGTTCATGTATATAACGTTTAATGGTTCGTTCATCAACGCCATAGAAATCCGCCACCATCTTTGAAGTGAATAGCAATTCATCATAATAGCGCAGACCTTTAACATCCAAGTTTTCCCGGATGGCTTGAAAAGCATAGCGGTTATTCAACACGTTCTGCCGTTCGATATTTGATACTGTCAAGTCGTTCATTTTACAAAGGTAATACTTTTATTTTGATTTTCAGCTAAGTACATTTGGTTTTGTAATCTCATCTGAGTGATATTTACAGGGAGCTTAGAAATCTCTCGTTCGTGGTCAAGTTAGGCCTGCAAATCAGGTCTATTTTCTATAGTTTTCTACATTGGGGGCAAGTTATCAGGGCTGGCGCATGAGATTTAACTTTCCTTAAAAACCTTGAGTA
>CAJULY010000034.1 GCA_910587185.1 uncultured Muribaculaceae bacterium | reverse complement strand
TATAACAAACAGCTGACGCTTTCGGCTCCCCCATTTGTGGGTAAAGGGTAGCGCCAAAGGCGCGTCCCTACATGTGAGGGGATAAAAACGTATCAAATTGTACGGACATCGCTTTGCGATGTATAATATGCAGACCAACTCCTTGTGCCGCCTCCTTATACGCGCCGAAGGCGCGTCCCTACATGTGGACGGATGATTTGCCATCCAAATTCCTGAGGCTTTCGCCTTATACGCGCCAAAGGGGCTACCCTACAAAAGCTTGATAGACAAGTCCGTAGGACGCGCTGTGATTAACCGGTTATGGAGCGAAGCGGAGTGACCGGAAAGAGTCTGCACCAAGTCTCGGCGTCCCGCAGGGATGCCTCAGTGGTGGATGCAATGTCCTGTACAACAGAATCGTCCCTCCGCGACTCAATTATATTATGTATCATGCCTGTCCGACCACTCCGCTTCGCTTCATGGCCGGTTACTTTCAGCGCGCCCTGACGGGCTCAGATGGGGTATGCATGACATCGATTCATTAACTCAACCGCACCAATTGAGTTTATGTCACGTTTTTAGAATCGGGAGAGGCGAGGGCGGGGCCACGGGGTTATCTTTGCGGTCGAAAACCTTTCTGCCGATTCTGACATGAAAAACACACTCAATATCCCGCTGACGGCTATGGCTCCGGGGCTTCCGGTGACCGAATGCCGCAATCTCAGGTCCGACGCAGGCGTCCTGCGGGCCGTGAATCCTGCCCCGCCCGACACTCCCGTGCGCCACGACTCGCTGATCGCCGAACTCCTTGAGGGCCAACCGACCGACCTGACGCCGCCCGACATCTTTTTCCGCGTAATCGCCGCCGGCAACATTTCCGAGAGTATCGCCGCCTTGTCTCTGACAGACACGGATTTTTCGCGCGACAATCCGCAGCTTTCCGACAAAGGCGCGGCCCTGCTTTCGCGGGAACTGACAGACGCTTACTCGCGTCTGTGCGACCGGGTTTCAGAGAGCGGCCTGTTCTTTCAGCCCGTTCTGGCGAGACTGCATCTGCTCGACAGCTCGGGCAACCGGATATGGTCGTCGGCACCGCAGCTTCTTGAATCAGCCGCTTTTCAGTGCTGCTCTGCCATCACCATGACGTGCAACAAGGAGGGCACCACTCTGAAAACGCCTTCAGCCTCACTGACCGCCACAGCCTATCGCATGGAAGCGGTCATCGCATCGCTCGGCGCATATAGCGAAGCTGTTTCCGCGGAAGCCACCCTCTCACCTCAGATCCATCCGACAGACCCGGCAGCCACGGCACCATTTCGCCTTACACGAACCGACACCACGACGCCCGGACTGACCACAGCGCTGCCCGGCACCACCGACTCCTTCGCCTCGCGGGCGGACCGACGCGCAGGCATTATACACTCCCTACTGCCGAGGATGCCGCTTATAGAACGCAGAATCTCCCTTTTCGAAGCGGCGGAAGGATCTTTCCCTTTAGCAAACAATTCCGCTGCGGCTTTGCGCGAAGAGAACGCAGCCATCGCTTCCGCCTTACGGAAAGAGCTGCAGAGCGATCCGTCGGGGAGCGCCGCCATCCTGCGCCGTATCTCCGTTCCGGGCGGTTTCCGCGCAGGGGTGGTCACTGTGAGCGGCGACGCCGTGGTCTGGGGCGACATAACCGTTCTCCAGGCACCTGCCGCCATTCCGCGTCACCATTCCGTCAGCCCGTCGGCCGACACCCCGTGGGAAGGGGTTTTGAGGCTGAACCTCGCTGACGGCACTACGCGCAGCCGGGCCATAGCGTCGCCTCTGCCTCTCCCCTCCGCTCTTCCGGCGGTTCTGTGCATTCCGTGTTCCGAGGCGACATCTGTCGAGATGTGGGTCCGCAAAATTTCCGACGGGTCGGTGAGCCACGCTCTTGTCATGCTCTCTCCTTCCGACGACGGCTCATGGGCCATCGCAGTCAGCCGGTCGCTCGAGCCGGTGATGCTGACTCCGTGGATCGGCTCGTTACCTGCTGCCGGAAACACTCCCTCCGATGAAGGGATCCGCTATCCCGGCGCCATTGTGACAGCGTCGGCTGAAAGGCCCTATTCCCCTCTCGGAGCATTGCTTGTGACGACCGAGCCGATCGTGGCGCTCCATCCGGCGGTCAGGTCAGCCTCTTCGTGGGACTTCACGCGCACACGCCTCTATGCCTTCTCTCCGGCCGGAATCTTCTCCGTCGCTTTCTCCCGAGGGGGAACCCGCCCCGCATCCGCTCTGATCGATCCGCAAAGCGTCAGCCGCGCCGGAGCCACGGCCTACACCACTTCGGGCATCATGGCGCTGACCGACGGAGGCATCCTGCTGCGTGTGGCGGGCGCGCGCACATCGCGTCTGCTCGAGAGTGTCGGCGCCGACACTCTCCGATGGTTCATACCGGCCGACGAGCTCCGCATGAAAGATTCCCTCACAGGCGCCCAAAGCGCCCTCGAGTTGCGATCCATGCAGCTCCACTCCCTTCTTGACGCCGAAAACGGCCTGATCCCTGTCAAATGGAGCGTCAGAGTGCCGCTCGGATCCGCACGTCGGGTGACAGGCATGAGAATCGCCATGGCCGCTTCCCGCTTCAAAGGCAGCTTAGAACTCAGAGGGGACTTCGGCGCCGGCACCGCAGCCTCGCGGCGGTTGCTCTCATTCTCCATCGACGGAGAGGTCAACGCGCCACTGACAGCCCAAGTGCTCGCCTTTCCATGCTCTTTCGTGACGCTGACCATCGACGGCTCCGCTTCCGCCGACATGACCGTCAGCGGCATAAGCCTGACTTTTTAGAGGTTGTTTAAAAACAAATGTGAAAGCTGGAGTCCATTCTCCGGAGGTGGATTTCGAAATGAATTGAAGGAGTAATGCTGTAGCATTATGACTGAAATTCAGTACGAAAGACGCCCGGGAGAATGGATGCGAAGAAGCATTTTAAACAACCGCAAAACCGAAATTTAAATGTATAAAAAAGAAAAATTGTGTTACTATAAGTCGCATGGATGCCTTTTTGGCTCCCCTGTCCCTAATCTTCAGTCACAGTGCCACAGCACTGCTCCTTCAGATTATGAACAGGTTAGTTCAAAAATCCATCCACTCCGGCTTCACATTTATTATTAAACAACCTCTTAATCCCCCTGCCCGAAAGCTATGGATGTTCAAGAAATGATTGCCGAGAATCTGCGGCGCAACCTGCTGCTGAAAACGGATTATGATCCGCTGACGGGACGCGGGGCATGCGGCAGCCAGATACGCACTTCGGTGGAGTGGGAAGCCGCACCGGTATGGCTCCCAGTCACCATGCTGAACGACCCGCAGTTCCGGCTGCTGAAAAGCCGCGAGGAGTATGTGACGCTCCGGTTCCGCCACGATTTCGAGTATTGGTGCGCAACCTGCGTCAAAGTGCGCCAGAAGCTCACCGGCGAAATTGACTCGCTGATACTCAACGCTCCGCAGCGGCGCATACTGGCCGAATTGGAGAAAGACCGCCTTGAAAAGAAACCGATCAGGATAATTCTGCTGAAAGCGCGTCAGTGGGGAGGTTCCACTCTGATTCAGATGTATATGGCATGGATCCAGTCGGTCCTCCGCCGCAACTGGCACAGCCTTGTGACAGCCCATGTCAAAAATACAGCCGCGACACTGCGTCAGCTCTATTCGACCACTCTCGCCAACTATCCCGAAGAACTCTGGGACGGCGACGAGAAACCGCGCTTCCGCCCCATGCCCGACGCATCCAACACCCGCATAATCTCCGGCCGGGGATGCAACGTCACCATTGCCTCGAGCTTCTCGCCCGACAGCATTCGCGGCATAGACCTCTCGATGGCCCATCTGACCGAAGTGGCTTTCTGGAAGGATTCGGAATGTATAGACCCGGCCGACATGCTCCGGAGCATCTGCGGCACCGTTCCTCTGGCTCCCGACACTCTGGTAGCCGTGGAATCCACCGCCAACGGAATGGGCAATTTCTTCCATTCCGAGTGGCAGCGCGCCGTCGGCGGAGAGTCAGTGTTCCGGCCGGTATTCGTTCCATGGTATGAGATAGGCATCTATCGTCTTCCTGTGCGCGATCCCGGGCGCTTCATAGAGGAGATGGACAGCCGCGAGAAAGCGTTTTGGGATAAAGGGCTAACACTCGAAATGATAGCATGGTACCGCATGAAGCTGCGCGAAATGGGCGACATAAGGCTTATGCAGGCCGAATATCCGACCGACGCCGTAGAAGCGTTCGTCTCCTCCAACACCGATGTGTTCAGCCCGCGGGCCATCACGGAGCTGAGGGCCGGATGCACCGGCGAGCCGGAGAAAGGCGAGGTGCAGGGCGAGACACCGCTTGGCGAAGGCGCAATCAGGAACGTCAGATTCGTGCCCGACGAGTGCGGGTCGCTCAAAGTCTGGGAGCGGCCCGAAGGAAAACCGGCCCGCAACCGCTATGTGGTGGCCGTCGATGTGGGCGGCCGAAGCAGCGGAAGCGACTGGTCGGTCATCGCCGTGCTTGACCGCACTCCCCGTGGTGGCGGAGGTCCGGCCGTCGTGGCGCAGTGGCGAGGACACTGCGACCACGATATTCTCGGATGGAAAGCCGCCGCCATAGCCCGATGGTATCACGAAGCGCTGCTGGTCATCGAGAGCAACACTCTCGACGCCGCCTCGCAGGGATCCTCCCAGCTGATTCTCGAGCAGCTCAACCGCGTCTATCGCAACCTCTACACCCGGCAGGTCCTCGACGGCTCCTCGGGGAGCGAACCGCTGAAAAGCCGCGTCGGATTCCACACGAACCACCGCACGAAGGCGCTCATCATAACCATGCTCATCGCAATGGTGCGCGAAAAGGCCTACAGGGAGCGCGACCCCGACGCGCTGACCGAAATGTCGGTCTATCGCCAGCTCCCCTCGGGCAACTTCGCCGCCAAGAAAGGATTCCACGACGACATACTGATGACCCGCGCCATGGGGCTTTACGTCAGCACCACCATGCCCCCTCCCAGAACCTTCGACATAGACGATTATCTGTCTCCCTGGTGATTATTTCAAAAATTTTACATATCTTCGCGGAATAAACCGTAATCTCTAACTTTTAAATCCGACATACAATGGAAAATCTTCAGAACATCATCGCCCTTTTCGACATCGAAGGAACTCCCGTAGAAATCTCTCCGCTCGGCAACGGCCTCATCAACGACACTTATATCGTGAAAACCGCTGAACCTGAAGCACCCTCCTACGTGCTCCAGCGCATCAACCATAACATCTTCACGAACGTCGATGGTCTCCAGAACAACATCGTGGCCGTCACCAACCACCTCCGCAAGAAACTCGCCGAAGAGGGTGCTGACGACATAGACCGCCGCGTCCTGACATTCATACCCCTCAAGGACGGATCGGGCAAGACCTACACCTGCCTTGACGGAAACTACTGGCGCGTGTCGCGTTTCATTCCCGATGCCTTCACCTTCGACACCGTTGACGCCCACTACTCGCGCATGGCCGGCGAGGCCTTCGGAAACTTCCAGGCACAGCTCGTCGATATCCCCGACACCCTCGTCGAGACAATCCCCGACTTCCACAACATGGAATTCCGCCTCAAGCAGCTCGACGACGCCATCAAGGCCAACGCCGCAGGACGCCTCGCCGAGGTTCAGCCGATCGTTGACGACCTGCTCCGCCGCAGCGAATACATGACCCAGGCCGAACGCCTTTTCCGCGACAAGAAGCTTCCCAAACGCGTCTGCCACTGCGACACGAAGGTCAACAACATGATGTTCGACGCCGACGGCAACGTCCTCTGCGTAATAGACCTCGACACCGTCATGCCCTCGTTCATCTTCAGCGACTACGGCGATTTCCTGCGCACAGCCGCCAACACCGAGGCCGAAGACTCGCCCGAACTCGACAAAGTTGAATTCCGCATGGACATCTTCAAGGCTTTCACCGAAGGCTATCTCAAATCGGCAGCCGGATTCCTGACCGACACAGAGATATCGCTCCTTCCCTACGCCGCCGCCCTCTTCCCCTACATGCAGGCCGTCCGCTTCCTGACCGACTATATCAACGGCGACACTTACTACAAGACGACATATCCCGAACATAACCTCGTGCGCACCCGCAACCAGGTACGTCTGCTCGAGTCCATCGAAAAGAACATGCCCGAGATGACCCGTTTCATCGACGCCAAAATGGCCGAGATTGCAAATTCAAGTAAATAATAGGTGGCTAATCAGCGAAAAAGTTGTATATTTGCAGACTGAAATCCCGCAAATTCATTAATTAACCAATATTTTTTACTTTTAAACTACAATGCAAAAAGGAAAATTAGGAAGTGCTGTGGCCGGGATATTGGCTATCTTCTTGGTTATCATTTGCCTGTTCTACATTTCCTTCACCCTTGTGACCAACCACTGGGAAAACAAGGCGAAGGACTATGCCGTTTCCGTTTCAGGCGATCCCAATGCCGTCAGCGATTCCTACACGAAAGCTTACAAGCACTACATCGATTCGATTTCCGGTGAGACAGTCTGGTTGGGCTACACCTACGCCCAGACCCAGAAACTCGGAGTTGGCCTCGGCCTCGACCTCAAAGGCGGTATGAACGTGACGCTTCAGGTCTCTGTCCCCGACATTCTCCGCTCCATGGCAAACGCCGAAGGCAACCCCTATTTCGAAACTGCCATCCACCGCGCCGACTCTGTGGTGAAAGCCACCCGTTCCAACGACTACGTGGCAATATTCTGCAAGGAATACCGTCAGCTTGATCCGGCCGGCGACTTCTCCGTCATCTTCAAGGATCAGGTTAAACGCGGCGAAAACGACCAGGCCGCCGAGGCTACCCTCAAGCAGGAGGTCAAAGACCGCGTCAGCAGCTCTACAAATGTGCTCCGCACCCGTATCGACCAGTTCGGCGTCGTCGCTCCCAACATCCAGGAGCTTGAAAACGACGGCCAGATCCTTCTCGAGCTTCCGGGCGTCAAGGAACACGACCGTGTACGCGAGCTCCTGAAAGCTTCGGCAAACCTCGAATTCTACGAGACAATGCCCGTTGCCGAATTTGCCGCAGCCCTCGCCCAGCTCAACAACGCCATGAAGGCTGACTCGACAAGCAACGGTAAGACTCTCGCCGACTATTTCCTCAGCATGAACCCCGGAGGCGAAAGCGTTGAGCTCGGTATGGCAACCGCCGCGAACCGCGACGCCATCAACGCCATCCTCGCGTCGCCCCGCGCAAAATCGATCCTTCCCTCCAACCTCAAACTTGCATGGGAAGTGAAACCGATCGTCCTGAAGAAAAGCGACCCCAACTACGCCCAGCAGACTCCCGAGATGAAGAAACTCATCGACGCTGCCGGCGGAAAGGGCCTCGAAATCTATCAGCTCATAGCTCTTCGCACCACCAACGGCAAGCCCGCCCTCTCTGGAGATGTCATTGTCAACGCCTCCAGCGAATATGACAAGATGAAACAGGGTAACTACGTCTCCATGACCATGACCGCCGAAGCCGGCAAGAAATGGGCCAACGTTACCGGCGCCAACATAGGCAAGCGCGTTGCCATCGTGCTTGACGATCAGGTTTATTCCGCACCTAACGTCCAGAACAAGATCGACGGCGGAAGCTCCACGATTACCGGCAATTTCACCACCGACGAGGCAAAAGACTTGGCCAACGTGCTCAAGAGCGGTAAGATGGCAGCCAAAGTTGACATCATCTCCGACACCGTCATCGGTCCTTCGCTCGGAAAACAAGCCATTCAGGATGGCTTCCTGTCGTTCGGCATAGCCCTGGTTCTCCTGATGGTCTTCATGATGCTCTTCTACGGAGTCATCCCCGGACTCATCGCCAACCTCGGACTTGTCTTCAACATCTTCTTCACCTTCGGTATCCTCGCTTCGTTCCAGGCCGTACTGACCCTCTCCGGTATCGCCGGTATCGTCCTCGCCCTCGGTATGGCGGTTGACGCCAACGTGCTCATCTTCGAGCGCACGAAAGAGGAACTCCGCGCAGGCAAGAACGTGCGCACCGCCATTGCCGACGGTTACGCCAACGCTTTCTCCGCCATCTTCGACTCGAACCTCACTTCGGTCATCACCGGCGTGATCCTTCTTCTCTTCGGAACAGGCCCCATCAAGGGCTTCGCGACGACGCTGATCATCGGTATCATCATATCGTTCTTCACCGCCGTGTTCCTGACCCGTCTGGTGTTCAACATGTTTGCCAAGACCAAGGCATTCAACGCGCTGACCTTCGATACTCCGGTTTCGCGCAAGATGTTCACCAACACTCACTTCAACTTCCTCGGCGCACGCAAGAAGAGCCTCATTCTCTGCTCCGCGTTCATCATCGTAGTGATCTGCTCGTTCTGCTTCAAAGGCCTCAACCAGGGTATCGACTTCTCCGGCGGCCGCAACTACGTTGTGCAGTTCGACCATCCCGTCAACACCACCGAAATCCGCAACAAGCTGACTCCTCTCTTCGACGGAGCGCAGATTTCCGTGATCACCATCGACAACGACACGAAGGTCCGCATCTCGACCAACTACAAGATCGACTCCGACGACGAGAACATCGACCAGGAGATCACCGACATTCTCTACAAAGGCCTCAAGAGCGAGATCGGCAACATGAGCGCCGAAGACTTCTCCACGACCAACGAGAACATCGGTATCATGTCGTCGCAGAAAGTAGGTCCTACCGTGGCCAACGACATGCGCACCGACGCTATCATAGCAGTGCTTGTCGCCCTTCTGGCAATGTTCCTCTACATTCTCGTACGCTTCCACAACATCGCCTTCTCCCTCGGAGCTCTCGCAGCCGTGGCCTTCACAGCCTTCTCCATCATCGGCTTCTACTCCCTCTGCTGGGGATGGTTCCCGTTCGCTATGGAGATCGACCAGAGCTTCATCGCCGCGATCCTGACCGTGATCGGTTATCAGATCAACGACACCGTGGTTGTCTTCGACCGTGTACGTGAGAACATCGGCCTCTTCCCGAAAGAATCGTTCTTCAACAACATCAACAACTCGATCAACTCCACTCTCGGCCGTACGGTCATGACCTCGGCCTCTACGCTGCTCGTGTTGCTCTGTATCTTCATCCTCGGCGGCGATGCAATCCGCTCGTTCGTCTTCGCAATGATATTCGGTGTTGTGATCGGTACTCTCGCCACAATCTTCATCGCTTCTCCCGTCGCATACCTCGTGGAGAACAAGAAAAAAGTGAAGAAAGCATAACGCAAAAACCGAAAGTTTTATATATCGCAGGGCGTCCCCCATATCCGGGACGCCCTGTTGCTTTCCTATGTTTGCAATTATTTCTATCATGAAAAATCTTATTAGTCAAATTAGACCAATTAGACGAATTGGACATTTTTTAAAGCATCTTGTTTCTGCTGCAAAGATAGGGCGCGAAAAACTGCTCAATTATTCCGTTTCTACATTTAATCCGAATAAAAGTTTCATCCTAAACACTGTCTTTTATAGAAATAAGCAATTTCTAAGCTGAAATAAGTATTATCTTTGTTAGTGGCCATGCTGTTTATGAATATTAATTAGTCTAAATTTGTGCAGACAGAATTTAATTCCTACATTTGCGAAAAATGATCCTAAAATTCAGCGATTTATGATCTATTTCCATAAAAGTTATAATAAGCCGTCATTATGTATAGAAAAATAAAATTATTCCTGACAGCACTGTTCATTACTACCGGCATAGGCCACGGTATGGCCGACGAAGCCGTCTCAAATCTCGTCATAAATCTGAAAGACGGCTCGAAAATGGTGTGCCTGCTTTCCGATGAACCAAAACTGACATTCTCCCTTTCAGAGCTGACGGTCAAGACTGAAAAGACTTCATTCACCGTCCCCCTCGATAATCTTGTAAAATTCGGATTCGAAAGCTCGACGTCGGCAGTCGGCAGCGTCGGAGCCGATGGCGGGATAGACTATACACTTGACGGAGACCGGTTATTCGTGAAAGGACTCTCCGCGGGTGCGCGGGTGGAGCTTTTCCGCATTGACGGAGTCAGAATGTTCGAGAAAACCAATCGAACAGAAAACGGTTCTCTGGAAATCTCCGTAGGATCATTCTCGCCGGGAGTATATCTGCTGAAAATGAACGACACAACCGCAAAAATTGTGATACGATGAAAAAAAGCATTTTATTTCTGATTCTTACCGCTATTGTTTTCGGAACTTTTGGCACATACGCACAGAAACCGGTCTATATATACCGAAACGAAGGTTTCATCCAGACTTTCATCACGGAAGAAATCGACAGTATAACATACAGCCGGATAGACGCTGACAGCATGTTGCATTCCGATTACTGTATGACCGAGATTCATGCCTGCGACACGGTGTTCAGAATCCCCATCGCTTCCATTGACAGCATCAGTTTTGTCACTCCCACAACTATCCTTCAGCCCGAGGTTTTCAATATTGACGAAAAGCTTCTCACATGGGTTACCGGACGCGAGAAACTGACTTTCTATCTCAATCCCTCCACTCCCGTCAATCTGCTCCCTGAAAAGGGGAAGGTAGTTGTTTCTCTCGCAAACGCAAGTACACCTATAAAAGGAATATTTATGGGAGAAGTGGCTGACATAAAAACAGAAAACGACAGAATCGCCATAGTTTGTGAGCCAACTTCATTCGAAGAAGCCTTTGTCCGTTTATATAGCACAGCAAACGGCGTTAAGACAAAATCTGAATCAACTAAATCCAGAGCGGGAGAATTTGACCAAGGTTGGGAAATATGGGGGCCCGAAAAAACGGAAGTGAATCTGCTGGCTCCATTAAACTCATTGCCCATACCTATCAGTTCAATAGCATACGAACCGAATGATAAGCTCGCGTTCTCATTGGAAGACGATCCGGAACTATCATTCGCTATAACGCCCCAATTAAAATACCATATCTCGTTAACGCATGATCAGTTCTATGGTACTTCAATAAGTTTGTCCATAATTGGCGATTATCTCTTTCAAGAAAAATTCAAACTTGCAGGGAATATCGAATTAAGTGAAGACATTCCATTTTGTCATCCTTTTATCCCGTTTGCAAGCGGACTTGCAGATGTGTTCCTGGAATTTGGAGCTTATGGAAAAATCTCTACGGGTATTGCCATAGACAAAAAATGGGATCAGCACTATAAAAGTGTATTCCACTGGGATTGGTCAAAAAAAGCGCCGTCAGCACTCAAACCCGTCAACAACTTCAAATGTATTGAAAATAAACAAGAAGGGAATTCCGCAATAAGTGGCAGCTTATCTGCAGGCCTTTATCTGACTATAGGTGTTGAATTCATAGCATCAAAGAACCTTGACATTGCAGAAATAGGCCTGAGATTAGAAGGTGGCGCAGGTATAGAGGGATCGTTTATACCTTCAAAATCAGACACTATTGGCGCTTCGACTTCACCTTTTTTCTATAACAAATTAAGACAAAGAAAGCTGGAATCATTTTTCGAAATTGGGGCACAAGCAAAGGCAAAAGCCTTTAAATGGTCCATTTCTACTCCACCGGAAATGGAAATAGGAGGAATTCCATTGAAACACCGATTTATTACCAATAAAATTTCGACAGTACCCGTTTTTACAGACTTTTCCATGACAGAATATGATGATAATTCAATTTCTGTCGTGACGAATGCGAAAGGTTATGTCGGTAGTAACGATCTGGGGTTTGCACTTTCTCAGGATGATATATTCTCAGTGAATGATTATGTTTATACCCGACAAGATTACAGGGGGCCCCAAGCATTACTATCACATACTTTCCGAAACAAATCTATAGAATGTGAAAATAGAGTTTATCCGTTAATCAAATGGATGGGTATCCAGATGATTGCGGGACTAGATGCTTGCGTCGATGAATTTCATCCTCATACAGTTGACCTCGGTTTGCCGAGCGGGACTAAATGGAGCTGCATGAATTTAGGTGCATCATTCCCTACTGATTTTGGGGAGTATTACAAAATGGGCAATAAAGATATTGCTACAGAACAAATGGGCCCCGGTTATTCAACGCCGACGAAACAACAATTTGAGGAACTACTCGAATATACCACTCAAAAACGTGTTCTTAAGAACGGAGTAAAAGGCTTTCTTTTCGAGGCCAAAAATGGGAATTCGATATTTCTACCTGCGGCCGCTCAATTATGTTGGGATAGCGAAGAAGGTGGTTGGACCGTAAACAATGAAGGTTCAGGAGGTTATTGGACTACCACTCAATCCGAAGAAGATTACAACTTCTTCCTTGAATTTGATAACGAAGAAGACATTCCTTTCTTCGGCAACAGAGACATCGAGGCAAATAAACTTACAATCAGGCCTGTATATTCAGAAAAATAAAGATCCCTTAATAACATCATTTACATCATAAGAGCGTAGGCGATTGCGCCTACGCTCCTTTTTAGCCTATATGATATCTCTATTTCTACCGCACTGTTAAGCCAAATTAGTCAAATGAGCCACATTGGGTGAATTAGACGAATCAATGCGGTTGAATTAAGCTGAGAGGACTTGATGGACAAGTCCGGAGGATGCGCTATGTTATAACCGGTTATGGAGCGAAGCGGAGTGACCGGAAAGAGTCTGCACCAAGTCTCAGCGTCCCGCAGGGATGCCTCAGTGGTGGATGCAATGTCCTGTACAACAGAATCGTCCCTCCGCGACTCAATTATTATCTATCATGCCTTTCCGACCACTCCGCTTCGCTCCATGGCCGGTTACTTTCAGCACGCCCTGACGGGCTCCGATGGGAAAACATAACATAGATTTCTTTAACTCAACCGCATTGATTGGACGAATTGGACCATTTTTCTAAAGCATATTGTTTCTGCTGCAAAGATAGGGAGCGAAAAAGGCCTCGAAGGTGCTGTTTCTAACTCCGGATGAGGGAAAGAAGACTATGTTGAGAAAAAGATTTCAAAAAAACGCCGGAAAAGTTTGGCAGATAAAAAAAAATGCGTAACTTTGCAACGCTTTTGACAGAGAACCACACTCAAAAGGGCGCTTAGCTCAGCTGGTTCAGAGCGTCTGCCTTACAAGCAGAGGGTCGGGGG
>CAJULY010000033.1 GCA_910587185.1 uncultured Muribaculaceae bacterium | reverse complement strand
GACTATTTACTCAAGGTTTTTAAGGAAAGTTAAATCTCATGCGCCAGCCCTGGATTTATTCATGATCATCTTGCTGAATCTATTGTAAATCGTTAACTTTGTGAATCATCTTTTTACTGCGCTTATTATGAAGACTATCTTGATCGTTGCGGCTGTGGTATTGTCGTTTTCGGCGTTAGCCGCGGTGCCGGAAAAATTCGAAGTCACCGCTCCGAGATTTACGGAAGTTGTGAAATGTGAGGCTGAGACAGGTGTGAATATCCGCAAAGCTCCATCGGCTACAGCGCCGCGGGCCGTGTATAACGAGGCGAAAATCGAGGATTACGATGTCCCTGTCCAGTATTACACCTACTGGTCCTCCGGAAAAACCGGTGGATCCATAATTGCCGATAAATTTACCGGGATAGCGCCTCTGGTTTCCGAAACAAAAGGATGGTATGAGATCTATGGCCGTGGGCCGGTAATGAACGATACTTTCCAGAACGGCTGGGTGTCCGCACAATACTGTACCAAATCTGAGATACGACCGATAACGATTTCAGTAATAAATGAAAACGCCCAAAATCTTCGATCGGTAGGAAACGACATGGTGATCTATTACGTTGCCGATATGATGAATGACGAATACAGTTTCTATATCGGAAAACTCACTGAAAGACAATTGGTATGCCCCTATCTGTTCAGCATTTCCGGCATCGAGGAAACTTCAGGGGAGACTTGCTTTAAGGCGAACGAATATGGAGTGATGCTCATGTACTGCAATTCTTCTGAAAAGGATTTCGAGGGACCGGTTCTTGAAAAGCTCTCCGATGCAACAATCCGTCAGATTCTGAACCACGCTGTGAAGGCTCCGACCTCACTGACGGTCTTTTTCGACGGGTCCTATCTTGGAACTTATTGAGACCTGATGAAGAAGTGTTGCATTTTAGTCTTTTCATTAATTAAATAAATCAAAAAGACAGTGATGAGAGACAAGGAAGAAAGAAGGAAGCTTTATAGTAATTATAAGGAAGAGACCGATCGCCTTTATCGTACACGCGTCAACCGTCGCCTGAAATATATAGCTATGACTGTTATTGTAATAGCCATTTTATTATTGTTCGCAACAATATTTCTCCATGATTCAATCTCGTGGACAACGATGATGTTTATGCGAGGATGCGCCGGAGTCTGTGCGATTGTTTTCGTTATTCTGGTCGCTATCCTTGTCTATAGGGTCAACTCCGCATATATACGTGGAAACTGATCGCCGGCGCGGTTGCCGTTATTTCGACTGATACACCCTCAACATATTTTATAATCAGTTTGTTATAATAGGTAACAAACGGTTACATCTATGGAATTCGGAATCTTTCTCTCTGTTATCACGGCTATGGTCTCAACATTCATTGGGATCGGCATCGCCGGGTCCTCTTGGTTGAAAAATAAAGTCCGCTATCGTTTTCTTCGCTATCTAATCGGATTGCTGATCGCCGTCATTCTCTTCTGTCCTTTCTATTTCGGTCTCTGAAGGAAATAATACTTTATGGAATTACTTAAATCAGTCTCATAGATAAATTCTCCCAAATGACTATATTCTTGTTATTATTCGAGCAAGGAGTGTGATATTCCGGAAATTATCGCTATCTTTGGGACTGATAATCATTTAGCTTATGGTAAAGAATTTTTTTGTCTCGTTGATAGCGTTGTCATTTGCATTTGCAAGTTTCGCTCAGTCTTATAATGAACGGCTTGCCAATGCCATGAACACCGGCGATTGGTTCGCGTTGGATTCCATATATAACGTTGCGCCCAAAGATTCAATAATGCCTTTCCTCGAAGTATTTTCGCGCTGTCTGATCGGCAATCGTCTCAATCGTCCCGATATTTCCATTCCGGCTTTCGACCAATTGTTCAAGGAACATTCCTCTTCGCTTGATCTCGGAAATCTGCTGAGTTCTACCGTAATGTTCGCCACCGATTTAGGTCGGGTAGGATATAACCGGCAGGCTTCTGACCTGGCAAAAACAATTCTTGAAGCTACCCGCCAGCATCTTGATTCGACCTGGCTTGCATCGTTGGATCAAATGGCCTCGAAATATGACGCATTGTCAGCTTACAAGCCTTATGGCATCAGTTTTGCGGAATCTGTCGGTCGTATTCCGTTCAAAATTGTTCCGGTCGGTGAGGATAAATACGGTTCCGTTCTTATACACCTTGAAAACAGCACCATCAATGGCGACACTGCAGATATTACGTTCGACACAGGCGCCGGAGTCAATATGATTTCTGATTCACTTGCCCGGAAGTTCAATCTTATTCCTATCGACGGATATGTCACAGCGGCAGGTATCGGTCAACGCACAGGTCGCTATGCCATAGCAAAGGAGGTTCGGATCGGAAACATTACCGTAACCGATGTGCCGTTTGTCATCATTGATTTTAAGACCGGAAATGCCAAAGCAGATCAATTCACTCATCATTTCAGCATCATTCTTGGAAGTGAACTGATGCTTCAATTAAAGGATGTGACTTTGGATTTTACCAATGATGAAATTACGATACCTTCCATAGCCCCTGAAAGAATTAATGTCGCTCCAAATATGTGCTTTGGCAAAGGCATGACTTTAAATTGCGTCGGGCGTGTATTGAATGATCCGGTCTTGATGAATATCGACACCGGGGATGCCTCTTACGGCACATTAGGTGTTTCGTTTTTTGATGCCAACAAGGAATTCATTATGACGAACGCTGAAGCTGATACGATTCGTAGGGGCGGTCTTGGAGGTGTCGTTGAATCTTTATGTTACAGGGTCAAAAATATGCCTGTAAGTTTGGGCGATCACACTATCGGAATACAAGGACTCGTGGTTGAGACATCTCAATCTTCTGCCGCAATGGATTTTAGCTGTAACTTAGGCATAAAGACTCTTATTCAGTTTGATAAAATCAGATTTAATCTCGTTGATTTTGTATTGACCACATATCCCCGGCACGTTTCCGCTTTTGTATTGCCTCGATATGACGTGCCCTCTTTCCGTTTCGCAAAACCTAAAGGATTGTCCCTGATGCAGGCTGCGGGTATTATTGCGATTGGTATAGGCCGTGGGTTGATCGATCCCAACGCTCCGGCCAATCCCGACTTATGAAGCTGTGCATCTCTGGCTCCCGGAAACCATAGATGAATTATCGTAGAAAAATTTCAGTATTATGAAATTATTTGCTTATTGTCGCGTCTGATAGTGTAAAAGCACGGTGATGTATGGAAAACGGAATGGAAAGTAATAAGAAGACTATATACCGCTCAAGGATCGATTGGTGGTTGCTGTGTTGCGTAGTTTTGGCTCTCGCAGTGGTTTGGGCGGCATCAGTCGGTATGTATTGGTGGTTCGCTATGTTCTATGGCGGAGGAGTGACTTTGATTTGCGCGGTTATGTTGTTAGGATGTTGGTATGTCATATCAGGTGATCAGCTTATCGTATATCAGTTCTTTCGCCCCCACAGATTCCCGATCGGGAAAATAAAGGAGGTGAGGAAGAGTGTAGGGTACTCCTCGACCGCCGGATTGTCACGCCGTAGAGTGTCGATCTCGTTCACTGATCGTTCAGTATTGAAAAGTTCGATTCCGTTGCAGATATCGCCCAAGGATAGAGACGCTTTCATCAGCAGACTTCAGCAAATTAATCCTGAAATCATTGTAAATTCTTGAGAGTCCGGGATCTTATGAATCCATTTAATGAAAGTGATGTGTGAAGATGTGTTAATTGGGGAGGGTGAAATAGCGGAAAAATATATATTTTTGCAAAAAACATAATCTTTGAAGTCATGTTGTCAAAATAAGTAATTTTTAGCGCGATATTTACATCTTGCGCACTTTTGGCCGGAAACGCCCAAACAAAAACATTCACTGTCACTGCACGCAATCTCGATGGAAAGAATAATGTGGAGGTCAGCCGGTCGTTTGACGGCATAATGCTTCCGCTTCAGCAGCCCTTAACCTTCAATCGTGACAGCTCTGTCGCCTTTGATTTCTCCGGCGCTTCTCTCGAACATATTTTCATGTTTGTCGAAGGCGACATTCCCCCAAACGCCCCGCGAAGTGTTTCCGTCTATCCTGTCAGCCCCACGGGACATCTGAGCATCAATCCCTGTGCCGACATCCTGTTTGACCTCTATGGACAGGATGAGATTGAAAGGGCTGCAGTCGGTGCAGCCGAAGCGCCCTATGATCTCTTCGTGAAATATGTCACCCGCAGTGGCGATCCCTTGTCCCTGAGAAGCGACAGTGTGGCTGTGTCGGCCGAACGTAAAATCATGAATTTTACCGACAGTCTCGTCAATGTCATTGACCGGGTACGAGAGCCTCTTCGCACCGCTTTGCGACAGGAAATGGCGTTGAACACATTATATTTCTGGAATCAGATATTTTTTGGCCGGACATCCAACCTTGACTCCTGTGAGAATCTGTCCCCCGAAATGGCCGCGTGGGTTGAAGCCGATAAGAGATTGACCCGTTGGGCCGATCTTGGCAATGAAGCGAATGCTCTTTCTCTGCGGTTCGCCGACGTGGCTTCTTCCGACTGGAGCAAACGGTTGTCGGAAAATGAACTGAACAAGATTTGGGAAGCGGGCGAGGAAGCTCGGTTGAAAAAACAGTTTGATTTTTACGCAAGAAACTACGCGGGGAAAGCCCGCGAGTCTCTGCTGGCGAATCTGATCTATAAGGACACGAAGGATGCCCGTTTTTCTGCGGGCCTTGACAGTCTGTATGCTGAGTTCTCGAAACTATATCCCGCGAGCGCCGTGTCTCCTTTCTTAGAGTCCGCTGTCTCTAAAAATGTCGCCGTCAATTCCTCTTCGAAAGAGGATCCCGATATGCGGTTCATTGAAACCGCCGAGAATTTCACACTTGACTCGATAATAGGGAAGTTCCGGGGCAAACCGGTTATTGTTGATGTCTGGGCCACATGGTGCGGTCCGTGCCGAAAGAGTTTCGAGGATGCTGACCTTGTTCGTGAATTCGCAAAAGAGAAAGGCCTGGAACTGCTTTATATTTCCATTGATGAGGGGGGCGACCGCGAGACTGCAGTGAGAAAACTTGTCAGGTCTTACGGCCTGAAAGGAAATCATCTGATCATGACTCCCGCCCTCAAACAGGAAATTTATTCGAAATTCGGCAGTGACGGCTACCTCGTCATTCCAAATGTGGCACTGTTTGACAGCGAAGGACGCTTGGTGCGTCGCCGTTTCTCGGAGTCGGAGGATGTTCCGTCATTGATAAAAGCCATTGATTCGGCATTGCTATCTCCCGCAGACCCCGAATAGTCCGATCAATGCAGTTGAGTTAAAGAAATCTATGTCATGTTTTCCCATCGGAGCCCGTCAGGGCGCGCTGAAAGTAACCGGCCATGGAGCGAAGCGGAGTGGTCGGACAGACAATGATACATAATAATTGAGTCGCGGAGGGACGATTCTGTGGTACAGGACATAGCATCTACCACTGAGGCATCCCTCCGGGACGCCGAGGGGATTGGGCCGTCTTTGTCCGTGCACTCCGCTGCGCTTCATATACGGTTAGAACACAGTGCGCCCTATGGGCTCGTCCGTCAAGTCTTTTCAGCTTAACTCCACCGCATTGAATAGTCTGATAGGGGAGAAGGAACAAAAAAGAAGCTGTGACAGGCAAACGTTGAGGTTTGCGTCACAGCTTTCTTTATAGGAGCCACATCAAAGGATGCGATGAAACTCCGAATGACAGGATTTGAGTGCTTGCCAACCTCTGTAATCCGCCTGGGCTACGTAAGCCTCCCCCTGAGGGGATGGGGCCCGCCATCAGCTGACTAAGCTTGTCTCGGTAGTTTTTGTAAATTTGATGAGTTTCCCAATCTACTTTGATGTGGTATGCCGTTATTTCAATGTTCTTAAGTCGGAGTCTGTATCACTCTTCGTTTATATAACGCAAAGATAAGGGAAGGTGTTTGATTAAACAAATTTTTGACCGTTTTTTTTGCGATAAATTTATTTTGCATCCCTTGCAACTTTTCTTTAACTTCGCGCGTCAAATAGAAGTGAAAATTGCAATCAGAAGGTTTCCAATGACAAACAACAGCAATATAATGATTAGCCTCAGGGATATAAACAAGACTTATCCGGGCGCCGTCCCTCTCCATGTCCTTAAAGATATAAATCTCGAGATTGAGAAAGGTGAACTGGTTTCCATAATGGGGGCGTCTGGTTCCGGGAAATCAACACTCCTTAATATTCTTGGAATTCTTGACAATTATGATACCGGCGAATATATTCTGAATGGTGTTCTCGTCAAGAATCTCAGCGAGAACCGGGCGGCGGAATTGCGCAATCGACTGATAGGCTTTGTTTTTCAGTCTTTTAACCTGATTAACTATAAAAATGCAATAGAAAATGTGGCGTTGCCTCTGTTCTATCAAGGCGTTTCGCGGCGCAAGCGCAACAAAATGGCTATGGAGCAGCTTGACCGCATGGGGCTTGCTGACCGCGCCCATCATTTGCCCGGAGAAATGTCCGGCGGACAGAAACAGCGTGTGGCAATAGCCCGCGCCATCATAACCAATCCGTCGATTATTCTCGCCGACGAACCGACAGGCGCCCTTGACTCGAAGACCTCCCACGATGTCATGAATACTTTCCGCGAATTGAACAACGAAGGAATGACTATTCTGATCGTGACGCATGATCCCGGTGTCGGAGAACAGACCAACCGGATCATACGTATTTCCGACGGTATGATCGTTCCTGACAAAAAAATTGTTTCCGCACCTCTTGCCGTTCCTGAAAACGAATCATTGATTGTTCCCGGGTTCGCTGACTCAGGTCTTGTAATCCCAGAAACCCCGAGAATCGATGTTTGACCTTTTCAGAGAAATATTTCAGGCGCTGTCAAATAACAAGACGCGCACGACACTGACCGGACTTGCCGTGGCATGGGGCATATTCATGCTCATTGTCCTGCTCGGAATGAGTCGGGGGGTGACAAACGGATTTCAGTCAAGGATGACCGCCGACAATTCGCGTGTCATCAGTGTGTTCGGCGGCTTCACTTCAAAACCCTACAAAGGATATAAGGAAGGGCGCCGGATAAGTCCTGAAGACGAGGACATAAAGGTGATTGAACGAGACAACCGCTCCAATGTCGAGCGAGTGACGGCGACAAAAAGTCTTGATTCAGCCAAGCTCTCCACATCTAAAGACTATGTCAGTGATGAAGTACAGGGCGATTTTCCAAACCGGTTGAAAGAGGGGAGAATCACTATGGTGAATGGCCGTTTCCTCAATCAGCCTGACCTTGATCAGGAGCGTAAAGTCATTGTCCTCAGCACTCAGAGCGCTGAAACTCTGTTCGGAAAAAATGTGAATCCTGTCGGCAGGCGTGTTGACGCCATGGGCCTTTCATGGCTCGTGATCGGTGTCTATCGCCATGACTGGGACAAATCGAATTATGTGCCTTACACCACGGCAATGCGTCTCTCCGGCAATGACGGTAAAGTCTCCGACCTGACTGTCAAGCTCTATAATGTGAAGTCCGAGGCCGACGGAATGGCTGTTGAGGAGGATGTCAGGCATTCTCTTTCCAAAGTCCACGAGTTCAGTCCCGATGACGACAGCGCGGTTCATCTCTGGAATCGTTTCGTGCAGTATCTCACTCAGATGAAGGCGATGGGGATTCTTGAAATGGCTGTATGGGTCATAGGCATCTTCACTCTTTTGTCAGGAATAGTCGGTGTGAGCAACATTATGTTTGTTTCCGTCCGTGAGCGCACTCATGAGATCGGCATTCGCCGTGCCATCGGTGCGAAACCTCGCTCGATTCTTGTTCAGGTTGTGGCTGAAAGCGTTGTCATAACGACTATGTTCGGTTATATAGGCATTGTCTTCGGCATGATGGTGACCGGCCTCATCGATCAGCTGTCAAAAGGAGTGGAATTTCTCGAGAATCCGACCGTCGATCTCTCTATTGCCGTGAAGGTCACCGTCGTGTTGGTCATAGCCGGAGCCCTCGCCGGTCTTTTCCCGGCAATGAAAGCCACAAAAGTCAAACCTGTTGAAGCTCTCCGTGACGAATAAGATTATGAAAAATCCGATATTTGACATAGATAACTGGCGCGAGATCGGAGCAACACTTGCCCGCAACAAGACGCGTACCTTTCTGACGGCCTTCGGCATATTCTGGGGCACCGCGATGCTTGCCATGCTCTGGGGTGGCGCTTCAGGCCTCGAAGGTATGATGAAAAGAAATTTCCAGGGATTTGCCACTAATCTCGGCGGTGTGTTTCCCAACCGCACGACCAAACCCTACAAAGGTTTCAACAAAGGACTCTCATGGAGCCTCGATGACAATGACGTGACTTATTTCCGCAGGGTGTGTCCCTATCTTGAATATTCATCCACTTTGACATTCAATGTCGCCTCCATGACCTACAAGGACAAGACTAATGCCGGCCAGGTGCAGGGCGTCGAAGGCGATTACTTCAAGATGCAGATCCCCATAATCTATGAGGGCCGCGCGTTGAACAGCAGTGATGTGAGCGGCTACAGAAAAGTGGCCGTCATAGGCAAGAACGTCGCCGATGAATTGTTCGGCAACGATTCAGCCGTCGGGAAATTCATTGAGATAAACAAGATATACTTTCAGGTAATCGGGGTTGTTGGACAGCAGGGTGAGGCTTCGCTCGGAGGACGCATGGATGATGCGGCTATTATTCCGGCTACAACCATGCGTAGGGCCTATAATATGGGGACGGACGTCGGCGGACTTGTCTTCACTGCCGTTCCGGGTCATACCCCCACCGAGGCGAAGGCATGGCTCTGGAGAGCGATCACTTCGAATCATCCCATTGATCCCACTGATGAAAACGCAATCTGGTTCATGGATATTTCCGAAATGTTCGCCATGGTTGACAACCTGTTTCTCGGAATCAGCCTTCTGGCTCTTTTTGTCGGCGCCGGAACCCTGATGGCCGGAGTGATAGGCGTTGGAAATATAATGTGGATTATAGTGAAGGAACGCACTCAGGAAATTGGTATCCGTAGGGCAATCGGCGCAAAACCTTCCGACATAATCGCTCAGATTCTGACTGAAAGTATGGTGCTGACCACTGTGGCCGGTATCGCCGGTGTCTGTTTCGCAACCATTGTACTTGCCGTTGCCGACAAGCTCACTTTCGACCCCGTGCTCGGATCGGCTCATTTCGAGCTTCATTTTTCCCATGCCGTGACGATTGTGTTGACCTTCCTTCTCCTCGGTTCTCTCGCCGGAATGGTGCCCGCAGGGAAAGCGATGCGTATCAAACCTATAGAAGCGCTTAACGATAAATAAACAATAAATAATATCATAGAGAGATGAAAAAGTTTTTCCGAATTTTGTTATGGATACTTGTTGGTGTCATTTTTGTCGGCACTTTCGTGTTCCTCTACCTGAATTCAAAGCCTAAAGAGGTCAGATATGAATTGGTCAAGCCTACGATGGGGTCGGTGGAAAAAACCGCTGTGCTGACCGGTACTGTCGAGCCCCGCGATGAGATTGCCATAAAGCCCCAGATTTCCGGCATTATCTCGCAGATAAATGTCGAGGCCGGTGACATGGTTAAGCCCGGTGATGTGATCGCTGTCATCAAGGTGATTCCTGACGCACAGCAGTTGTCTTCGGCCGAGAACCGCCTTAATCTTGCTCAGATAAACCTGAAGGATGTGGAAATCCGTCATAACCGCAACACAAAGCTTTATGAACGTAAGGTCATCGCACGCGAGGAATATGAGACTACTCTCGCCGAACTTAACCGCGCGAAAGAGGAGGTGATTGCCGCGCGCGACGCTGTGGGCATCGTCAAGCAGGGCGTTTCGCAATATAACGCTTCCGAAAGTAACACCCAGGTCCGTGCCACTACTGCCGGCCTCGTTCTGGATGTTCCCGTAAAAGTCGGTACTTCGGTCATTCAGGCCAACACTTTTAACGATGGAACAACAATTGCGACTGTCGCCGACATGAACAATCTGATCTTCAAGGGAACGGTTGACGAGACCGAGGTCGGATCCCTCTCCGTCGGGATGCCCATGAAAATAACAGTGGGGGCTTTGCCCGATTTCTCGGCCGATGCCACCATCGAGTATATTTCGCCGAAAAGCACTTCAACAAGCGGTGCGAACACGTTTGAGATTAAGGCTGCCCTGAATGCCGGTCCCGACGTGCACCTCCGTGCCGGCTACAGTGCAAACGCTACGGTGGCCCTGAATCAGAGCGGTAATGTGCTGAGAGTGGCTGAGAGTGTCGTTGAGTTCGCCGGCGATTCCACTTTCGTATATTGCCTGACCGATTCAGTGCCCGTGCAGAAATTCAAACGCACAAGAATTATAACCGGCGTCAGCGACGGGATAAATGTCGAGGTAAAATCCGGAATCAATGCCAAGTCTTTGCTTCGCGGTCAGGAAATCAAGGACACTCCCGAGGGACCTCAGAAATAAGCCGACATGAAACGTATATTAGCCTTATCAACCGCCCTCGCTGTGTGGACGGGGTGTCTTGCCGACAGTTGGTCGCTTGACAGTTGCATAAACTACGCTATTGAACATAATATAACGGTCAAATCCCGAAAGCTTGACACTCGCTCGGCCGAACTCGCCGTGACTGAAGCTAAGGATGCTTTTCTCCCTCAGGTGCAGGGGAGTGCCAGCCAGTCTTTCAGCTTCGGACGCGGATTGACGTCGGAAAACACCTACGCTGACCGTAACACTTCCCAGTTCGGCTGGAATATCGGTATGAGTCTTCCCCTCTTTCAGGGGCTCTCCGCCAAGCGGCGTCTGGATTATTCGCGTGCAAACCTGCAGGCTATAGCCGAACAGTGTGAGGTCGCCAAGGATAATGTCGAGCTTCAGGTTATATCCCAGTATCTTCAGGTGCTTTATTGCGGCGAGATGCTTGACGTGGCCATGGAGCAGGAGCGCCTTTCCCGCGTGCAGCTCGATCGTTGCAAGGTTCTCGTCGAAGAAGGAAAGACTCCTGAGCTGGAACTGACACAGGCCGAAGCGCAGGTTGCACAGAATCATCTTTCGGTCGTCAATGCTGAAAATGACCGCATGCTCGCCCTTCTCGATCTCTCGCAGCTTCTGCAGCTCCCGACAATGGATGGTTTCGACGTGCAGCCATTGTCTGAAACGGCCTCTCTGCTCCCCGATGCATCTGAAGTCTATGACAACGCTTTGCGCAACAATCATGCCATCAAGGCAGGCCGATTGGCCCTGACCGCTGCCGAAAAGAATATAAGTGTGGCCCGCACCGGCTATATCCCGCGTCTCTCTTTCACGGCCGGAATCGGAAGCAGCTACTACAATCTCAGCGGCGCGCAGAATCCCCCTTTCCATCGTCAGATGCGCGACAATCTCAGCAAGTCATTGGGCTTCTCCCTTTCGATTCCTATATTCGACGCGTTTTCTACGCGAAACAGTGTCCGTCGTGCTAAAATCCAGCATACTTCAGCCATGCTTAGTCTTGAGGATGCGCAGAGCAATCTCTACAAATCGATCAATCAGGCCTATCGCCAGGCTATGGCTTCCGAAAGCAAACATGAAGCTGCTCTCGTTGCCGAGAAATCCACCAAAGCAGCCTACGATGCCATGGAGGTGAAGTATGAATTCGGCAGAGCTAATTCTACCGAACTGGAGCAATCCAGATCCGAATACATCCGCGCGAGAATGCAGACCGTCCAGTCTCGTTACGAGACTCTGCTCCGAATGAGAATCCTCAGTTTCTATAACCGCACGGAGTAAAACCGACTGATTTTTACAACGCATAAATTGAAAATTGTCCGCATCCTCGGAGCCCCGGCTCTGAAGATGCGGTTTTTCATTGACTGCTTGAAAATATTTGAATAAATGATAGTTCATATCGGTTTTTCCTGAGGGTTTAAATCAGTTCTATAACGCTTTTTTTGTTTTTATCGGTTGGATTGCTTAATTTTGCTGTGTTCTACAACATAGTTCTACAACCGATTATGATAAAAAAAGCTCTCGAGAAGGTGATAAGCGAGGACATGTATGACATCTGGTCGATTCTTTCCGGCGACGAGAAAAGGATGATCACAGATAATTTCCGCTTGCAGCCCTATAAAAAAAATCAGGTCATATATGCGGAAAACGAGGCGCCCGAATATCTTTTCACTCTTCTCAAAGGTAAAGCTAAGCTCTACAAGGAAGGGGCTGGCGGACGTCAGCAGATATTGCGTCTGATAAGTCCTGTCCAGTACTTCGGCTACCGGGCGTATTTCGCAAAAGAGACCTATGTCCATACTGCGGCCGCAATGGAAGCTTCGGAAATCGGGGTTGTCCCCCTGAAGGTTGTGAAGACTCTTATAGAACAGAACAAGGATGTCATGTGGTTTTTCCTCCATGAGCTTGCCAGAAATCTCGGCAGTGCCGACACTCGCACCGTCAATCTCACCCAGAAACACATTCGCGGACGTCTCGCCGAGGCATTGATTGTCCTGCGTCAGCAGTATGGCTATGAGGAAGACGGCGTGACACTCCGCATGTATATGTCACGTGAGGACTTGGCTAATTTTTCCAATATGACGACCTCAAACGCTATACGCACTTTGACTGCTTTCGTCAGTGAAAGGCTGATTTATGTTGACGGTCGTCAGATAAAGATCACCGACGAGCCTCAGTTGTTGAAGATAAGTAAGTACGGATAATTCTTCTACCTGATGACAGATTCCGAAATATTAAGCCGGCTGACATCCATCCCCGGCATCACCTCTCCCAACCCCATGCAGGCCGATGCTCTGCGTAGTACGGCTCCCCAACTCATCATCATAGCCCCTACAGGCTCAGGCAAGACCTTGGCGTTCGGTGTCAGAATGTTGAAAGCTCTGTCGGAGGGAAGTAAGACACTGCAGGGAATCGTGATAGCTCCCTCCAGGGAACTCGTGGTCCAGATCGCCGGCGTGTTGCGGCAGCTCGCAAAAGGATTGAAGACGGTGGAACTCTACGGCGGCCATTCTTTCGCCGATGAAACCGCATCGCTTTCGCCGCTCCCCGCCATAATCATTGCCACTCCGGGGCGTCTTCTCGATCATCTCCAGCGCGGGTCATTTGAGATTTCCAGCTCTCTTGATGTACTGGTGATCGATGAGTATGACAAGGCTTTGCAACTTGGATTCGAAGGCGAAATGAAACGCATAGTGCGCCGGATTGGCACCCCTCGTAATCTTATTCTGACATCCGCCACTGAACTCAAAGACTACCCCTCATATCTCGGATTGAAAAATCCCGAGACCATTATCGGCGTTTCTGATAAGGAGAAAGCCGGTCGTCTTGAGATAGTCAGTGTGGAAAGTTTCAGCCGCGACAAACTTGACACCCTTTCTGCGCTTTTGAGAACGTTGCCTGTGCAGGAACGTACCATTGTCTTCGTTAACCATCGCGAAAGTGCCGAACGGGTGTATAGACGTCTTAAGTCCGATGGCGTTTCGGCAGGACTGTATCATGGTGCCCTTGACCAGCAGCAACGCATGATGGCTCTGGACCTCTTCACAAATGGAACCACACCCGTTTTGGTGGCAACGGATCTTGCCGCGCGAGGATTGGATATCGAAGCGGTAGGTTCGGTGATACATTATCATCTGCCGGTCGATAGGGAAGCGTGGATTCACCGCAACGGTCGAACTGCCCGGCAGGATGCTTCCGGAAGAGTATTCGTGATCACATCTGAGGCCGACACAATGCCTGATTTCATTGGCTTCGATCATGCTTTTCAGCCTCCTGTGGATTTGCCTGAACTAAGCCGTGCAAAAATCGGAACGTTATATTTCTCGGCAGGGAAAAAAGAGAAAATATCGCGCGGTGATATTGCCGGATTCATTCTTTCAAACACCGGTCTTTCATCAGCTCGTCTTGGAAAAATCATTGTTCATGATCATTGTGCTCTTGCAGCTGTTCCTGCCGACGATTTGAAGAAGCTTGTCTCGACCCTTTCCCCCCTCAGGCTGAAAGGCAAAAAAGTAAAAATAACCCCCATCTTCCCCTGACATCCCCTCAAAAATAGAAACAGACCTCCTCTCCCTCCGATTCCTTCCTAACTTTGCGGCATGTTGACCGCGAAGAAAATAAAATGCCGTCCCCGC
>CAJULY010000032.1 GCA_910587185.1 uncultured Muribaculaceae bacterium | reverse complement strand
GCGTCCGACTTACACCCCGAAATTCGATGTCTTCAAATTTTTGTCATGTACTTAACATCCGCATTTAAATTTCAGATAAAAATATCAATTGTCACTGCTGCATGGAACAGCGGTGCGACTCTTCGCGACACAATCGAGAGCGTGCTTTCGCAATCGTATCCCGACATTGAGTATATCATTGTCGATGGAGCCTCAAAAGATAACACTGTCGAGATCATTCGTGAATATGAACCCCGTTTCAATGGACGGCTTCGATGGATAAGCGAGCCTGATCGAGGTATCTATGACGCCATGAACAAAGGGATCCGTATGGCGACAGGCGATGTTGTCGGAATCTTGAACAGCGACGATTTTTTCACGGACAACCATGTCATCGAGCATATCGCAAAGGGAATCAAAGGTGTTGACGCAGTTTATGGCGACATTCATTTTGTCAACCCTGACAATCTTGACAAATGTGTCAGGTACTACTCATCGCGTTCTTTCAGGCCTTGGCAGATGAGACTCGGATTCATGCCCGCGCATCCTTCATTTTATTGCAGAAAAGAGTTGTTTGACAAATATGGATTATATAATCTGAATTATAAATCGGGAGCCGACTTTGATCTTTTGGTCAGGTATATTTTCATCAATAAAATTACCACCCGATACATAGAGATGGATTTTGTGACCATGCGGACCGGAGGAACCTCGACTTCGGGCCTTAAAAGCTATCTGCAGACGAATTCTGACACACTCAAAGCATTGAAAAGCAATGACGTATATTCGAATTACTTTCTGATGTTATGTAAGTGCTTCTATAAATTCGCTGAACTTAAACTCAGTAAAAATGGATAAGAAATCAATACTTATCACCGGCATACACGGGTTTGTCGGGTCGAATCTGGTTGAGGCCTTAAAAGACAATCATACCATATACGGACTCGATATCGTAGCGCCTGAGAAAGACGGAGTCGAGAAAACATTTTCGTGGGGGAATCTTGAAAATGGTTCGATTCCGGATGTCGATGCTATCATCCATCTTGCCGGGAAAGCTCACGATACGAAAAACAAGTCGGCGGCTGACATCTATTTCAAAATAAACACAGAGCTGACCAAGAAGATTTTCGATTATTTCACAGGACATTCCTCGACAAAGAAATTCATTTTCTTCAGCTCAGTAAAAGCGGCAGTCGATAAGGTTCCCGGCGAAGTACTGACGGAGGACGTCACGCCCTGTCCTGTGGGCCCTTACGGAGAAAGCAAGGTGCGCGCAGAGGAATATATCCTTACAAAGCTCACGAAGGAACCCGAAAGTTTCCAAGGCCGTGACGTGATTATCCTGCGCCCATGCATGATTCATGGCCCCGGCAACAAAGGCAATCTGAATCTGCTCTACGGGGTGATAAGCAAAGGCATTCCATGGCCTTTGGGAGCGTTCGAAAACATACGCACCTTTACATCCATCGACAATCTGACGTTTGTCATATCAGGCATTCTTGAGAAAACGATAGAAAACGGCGTCTATAATATGGCCGATGACGAGGCGTTGTCAACCAATGAACTTATCAGTGTGATCTGCGGGGCTATGGATAAGAAAGCTCGGATATGGAAACTGCCGAAAGGTCTGATAAACCTGATGGCAAAAACAGGCGACATTCTGCATCTGCCTCTTAACACTTTCCGCCTCACTAAGCTTACAGAAAACTATGTAGCTTCCAATGCCAAGATAAAACGGGCTCTTGGTATTTCAAAAATGCCCGTTCAAGCTCAGGACGGACTGACGAAGACCATAAAAAGTTTCTTAGGGAAATAAATCTTTTCATTTATGATTTATATTGTGATCGCTGCCATTCTGATGGCGGCGGAGTTGTTATACTTTAAAATTGCCGACAGGTTCAATATAATCGATCGCCCCAACATGCGTTCGAGCCATACTTCGATAACGCTTCGCGGCGGTGGAGTTGTCTTTCTCTTCGGCGCATGGGGCTATGCGGCATTTTTCGGGGTGACTTATCCGTGGTTCCTGACAGGCCTGACGCTTGTCGGGATTGTCAGTTTCGTCGATGACGTTCATTCCCTCCCCGACAGCGTGAGACTCGTCGTGCAGTTCGCGGCCATGTTCCTGATGTTCTATCAGTTCGGCATACTCAACTGGAACGACTGGTGGATCGTCTGCATCGCGCTGATTGTCTGCGTGGGAATCACCAATGCCTATAATTTCATGGACGGTATCAACGGAATCACCGGGGCTTATTCTCTCGCCGTGATGCTTCCGCTTCTCTATCTCAATGAATCGGTCGGCTTCATAGAGATGCCGTTTCTCGTCGTCATAACCCTGAGCATTCTGGTTTTCCTTTTCTTCAATTTCCGTAAGAAGGCCAAGTGCTTCGCGGGCGATGTCGGTTCAATAAGCATGGCGTTCATCGTTGTCTTCGCTCTTGGGCTTCTGATGCTCCAGACCCGTGATTTCTCATATATCGTCTTTCTCGCTGTCTATGGTGTCGATGCCGTATTGACTATTGTCCACCGAATCATGCTTCATGAGAATCTCGGAGAAGCACACCGCAAACATGCCTATCAGCTTATGGCCAACGAACTGAAGGTGTCGCATCTGAAAGTGTCGGCCGGCTATATGCTTGTGCAGCTCGCAGTTTCGGCCGGACTGATTTTCATTCCGATCAACCACTATCTTTATCTCGGACTTGTAATTGTTCTTCTATCCGCGGCATACGTTGCGTTCATGCGCAAAAAATATCATCTTCACGAAGAATATCTAAAATCAAAAGCATCATGATTGACAACAGACTGCTTGACGAGATAACCGAGCGGGCCGAAACTTCACCCCGCCTGCGAATGAACCATAACATCCATGAGTCGCTTGACTCCCCGTGCCAGAGACTCATCAACGTCCTTTTGCCCGGCTCACCTCTTCCTGTGCACCGGCACCCCCACACGGCCGAGACATACATTCTTCTGCGGGGAAAGATGTTCGTTGTCTTCTATAACTCATTGGGCGAACAGACCGACCGTTTCCTTCTCGATCCCCTCGACGGTAATTACGGGGTGAATATTCCGGCCGGACAGTGGCATACGGTCGAAGTCATCGAACCCTCCGCCATCTTCGAAGTCAAAGAAGGCCCCTACAAGCCCCTCGATCCGGAAGACATCCTCTATTAAGAATTTCCGCGAGGGAATAGTTTAAAGATTCAATAATTAAAAGTCCGGTCAGCCTCATCGCAGGTTGACCGGATTTGTTTTGTCTTTCTGGAGGGAGTTTTTACTCAGATCTGACGCAACAAATTCGGTAGCAGCTGCGTTTTTACATCGAAGTCCAACCTGATAAGACTAAAAGATAATGAGATATACACCTGAATTTGTAACTCATCTTGACAAAGATGAAATTTTTGTTTTCGGAAGCAATCTTGCCGGTAATCATGCAGGCGGCGCGGCCCTGACAGCATATAAACATTTCGGAGCAGTTATGGGACAGGGAGTCGGACTGCAGGGGCAGTCATACGCAATCCCTACAATGCAGGGCGGCGTAGAAACCATAAAACCGTATGTGGATCAGTTTTTTGAACTGGCAGAGGAATGGGATCAGACGACATTCCTTGTGACGCGGATCGGATGTGGAATCGCCGGATTCACAGACGAGGAGATAGCGCCCCTTTTTGATCGGGCGGTTGACATGTATAATGTGTGCCTGCCGGAATCGTTCGTCAAAATAATTCTTGCCAACCGAGAAAAGAAGGCTACGCGTCAATCTTAACGATCGTTTCTCTTTGCTTCGCCATCAAGATATTCCCGCATGCCGCGCTTCATTGCCTTGAGATCAGAAGTAGTCAGCATGCAGAGTTAGATATAATCAATTTCAGAACGCTATGCATTGGAGGAATTTTTTAATTTAGGACTGGTTCCATTTGCAGGAAGGCAGTCCTTCAAATATAAGCTGTGTTAGCCTCTTAACCAAGATCAGGAAATTCAAGGTTCAGGACCTCGAAGGGCCACCAACCAAGCAGTCAGCTCGCAATGAGCCGACTGCTCTTGTTTTATCCCTCTCGGCGACTGAAATAAAAATTATTGCGGTCATTGCTGGGGTTTACAATATTTTTTGTAACTTTGCAGCCGAAGAAACAGAGTGTGACAGGTTGACCTTTATAGGATTTATGACGTTACACTCATCAGTGCAATCGATTTTGAAAGCTTTACAAACCGGCTTGTCAGATCATGCAACTTTAACAAAACGCGGCGCAACTGCTTGAATGGCACACACTTACCACCAAAAGCAGGAATAGAGAGCATATACCTGTCGCAAAAATCACACTTGGATCAAACGGTTGAAAAATGGATGCCATAACGGAACAACAGTCCCAATGGTTTGCCATGCGTGACCTCAAGAGGGCCAACGCAAAAAATCCCGCCTACAAACAACTCGCTGCCGACGGATTTCAGGTCTTCACCCCCATGAAGACTCAAATCTCCGTGCGTAGCGGCCGTCGCGTCCGCGAGGAAATCCCCTTTATCCGCGACCTGCTTTTTGTGTTCACTACTCGCGACAGACTCGATCCTGTTGTCGCCCGGACCGACACGCTCCAATATCGTTTCATCAAAGGCGGCTCCTATTGCGAGCCGATGACCGTGCGTTCGGCCGACATGCACCGCTTCATCACGGCCGTCAGCCTCATGCAGCAGCCTAATTACGTGGCACTTTCCGAGATAACCCCGCAGATGTACGGCCGTAGCGTGCGGCTCGTATGCCCCGGGCCGATGGACGGCTACGAAGGCCATCTTGTCAGCGTCCGAGGCTCCGCAAAAAAACGCATCCTTCTCGAAATCCCCGGCCTCCTCGGCCTCATCATCGAAGTAGCCTCCCCCGACTACCTCCAGCTCCTCTAAACCCCACTCCGACATCCCCGTCCGCTTACATCATCAGTCGTGCAACCATCTGCACGAGACCGACCTCTTCGCCTTCAAGGGTTGCAACCAGACTGACTTCAAACGGCGGCTCCTCTATATCATCCGACACTACCTCGACAACTACACCGGCCCGGATCCCCAAAACTCACCTCGCCCTCAACCGCGACCTCTCCACCTCCGTCAATTTTCTCTCCGAAGGAAAATTGGACAAATCCAGAAATTGACTTTGTGACCCATAATTGAACCTGTTGCATAATCCAAATGCATCGAATCCAAAATCTATGGAAAAGAAATATAATATAGCTGTTGCCGGCACAGGATATGTCGGTCTATCAATCGCAACTCTTTTAGCTCAACACAATCACGTCACGGCAGTTGATGTGATTCCCGAAAAAGTTGATCTGATCAATAAACGCATGTCGCCCATTCAGGACGATTATATAGAGAATTATCTTGCCGAAAAGGATCTTGATCTGACAGCGACACTTGACGGTGCTTCGGCATATCGTGACGCCGACTTCGTTGTGATTGCTGCTCCTACAAATTACGACCCGGTAAAGAATTTCTTCGACACCCATTGCATAGAAGATGTAATAGATCTTGTTCTTAGCGTCAATCCCGATGCCGTGATGGTCATAAAATCGACCATTCCTGTCGGATATTGCCGTAGTCTCTATGTAAAATATGCCGCTCAGGGTGTCAAACAGTTTAATCTGCTTTTCTTCCCTGAGTTCCTGCGTGAAAGCAAAGCTCTTTATGACAACCTCTATCCTTCGCGTATAATTGCCGGTCTGCCGAAGATCATCAATAGACCTGAATTCGCAGAAGAGAATGCCGCAATACTTGCTGTGACTGATATTGAACAGTTGAATAAAGCTGCACATACTTTCGCTCATCTGTTGCATCAGGGAGCAATCAAGGAAGATATTCCTACATTGTACATGGGCATGAAAGAAGCCGAGGCAGTCAAGCTTTTTGCGAACACATACCTTGCCCTCCGCGTCAGCTACTTCAACGAACTTGACACATACGCCGAAGTCAAAGGACTTGATTCACGCGCAATCATAGAAGGTATCGGACTTGACCCGCGCATCGGGAGCCACTACAACAACCCTTCGTTCGGTTACGGAGGTTATTGTCTGCCTAAGGACACCAAGCAGCTTCTCGCAAATTATTCCGACGTGCCCCAGAACATGATGAGCGCCATCGTAGAAAGCAACCGCACCCGCAAAGACTTCATCGCCGACCAAGTACTGAAAATGGCCGGTTATTATGATTATTCATCAGCTAACAGCTACGGCAAAGCACCCGAACAGGAATGTGTCATCGGCGTCTATCGTCTCACGATGAAATCCAACAGCGATAACTTCCGCCAGTCTTCCATTCAGGGCGTTATGAAGCGCATCAAGGCCAAAGGGGCAAAAGTCATCATCTATGAACCGACACTTGAAGATGGCACAACTTTCTTCGGTAGCCTCGTTGTCAACGATCTGGACCGATTCAAATCAGAGTCACAAGCCATCATCGCCAACCGCTACGACAAGTGCTTGGATGATATTACATCGAAAGTTTACACCCGCGACATTTTCAAAAGAGACTAAAAACGGGATGTGATGCCTGAAGTGGAAGATCCCCCCTTGTTTCTAAATTGATAATGAAATATTTTCCCATTGACCATAATTTAATAAATAGATTTTATAAATCAAGATTTGTAAAGGATTCCTTGTGGGCCATTATTGGTAGCGGTGGAGGATATGCTCTTATTTTAGCTGCTGGCATATTGGTGGCCATAATATTGGGAAGTAGTAAGTTTGGAGAATATGGATTCATCAAATCCACAATGTTTCAATTTGCCACTTTCGCAACATTGGGATTACACTTTACTTCAACGAAATTTATTGCAGAGAACAGAGAAAATAATCCATTTGTTCTTGCATCAATGTCAAGGAGTGCTTTAAGCATCACTACTTTTTCAAGTTTATTCTGCGCAACAGCCATATTTATTTCAGCACACCCATTGGCTGTACTGCTTAATCATGAGGAATTTGACAGTTCTTTAAGATTTATGGGGGGTATAGTAGTGTTTAGGGCTATTGCAACAACTCAATATGGAATTTTAGCTGGTTTTGGTGATTTCCGTGCAATTGGGAAAAACAATATATTATCAGGATTGATAATGTTAACAAGCAGTGCTTTAGGAGCATGGCTCTGGGGGCTTTATGGGGCATTAACCGCTCTTGCTCTGAGTCAAGTATTTAATTCAATAATTAATGGGATTGTCATTAGAAGCAAAGTCCGAGCGCTGCCTAACCAAATTTATAAATCCTATATAAAAGATGAACTTCGTTTCACTTTTCCCGTAGCAATGCAAGATATAAGTGCAAATCTTGGAAATTTCTTAATAATTTTTATCATTGCCAAATTCTCATCTATGGTCCAATTGGGAATTTATACCGCGGCTCAGCAATGGTACGTAGTAGCAATTTTTATACCGTCACTTCTTCACAATGTCATTTTATCTCATCTTTCAAAAGATAACAACAATAAATCGCGTCATTTCCAGAAGTTTAGGAACATAGTTAAAGCAACATTCTTAGGTACTTTTGCAACCTCTCTGTTTCTTATTTGTGCAGCCCCGTTCATAACTAAATTTTATGGGCAAAGTTTTGACGGATTGACCCCTGTAATAATTGCACTACTATGCCTTGCTTCTGTGAGTTGTCTTACTGGAGTATATAAATCGGAACTTATCTCAGATGGTCATATATGGCAATTATTTTTGGCTCGATTATTTCGAGATGTCATTTGTATTACTTCATGCATATTCTTTTTGATATGCACATCGGTTATATCGGTTGCCCTTACTGTGAGTATAGTTTCATTATGCTCTGAAATTATTTATCTGCTTGTATTATTCTTCATTTTCAAAATAAACAACCGTCTTTTTGTTCAATAATCGTCGATGTTCATATTTGTTGTAGTCTTTTTTTTACTTGCGTTTGGTATAAGATTTGGTAAAAACAAGTATTGGCTTTTCGTCTGCACATTAATCATGGCAATTCTCATTGGGACTCGTGCTATATCGGTAGGAACGGATACCAAGTCATATCTGACGATGTATGAATCGGCAATGCTTTTCGGATATCAGGGCTATCCTGAACCCGGATATGGAATGGCTCAGGTGTTTTTTTGCAATATGGGGTTCGATTTCACCATGTTTCAGACCGCGATGAGTATCGTGATGTGCCTAATGCTTTACATGGTTATCAGACGCGTAAGCAGTAATTATGCTTTTTCCTTATTTGTGTTTTATGCTTTATATTTCGTGATGTACAGCATGAATGTATTCAGACAAGTTTTTGCGGTGGTAATCTTGCTATGCGCCTATTCTTATCTATTTAAAGGTAAGAAAATATATTTTGTGATAGGCGTTATTATTGCATCGCTATTCCATATGATTTCGGTTATTGCATTGCCTACGCTATTTATCAATAGACTCAGGATTAGAAAAACATATATCGTTATCAGTGTAATTTGCTTCTCGTTTATACTCGGTATTGTATTATCCCCTCAGTTATATACATCACTGGCTGGCGGTTATGCCCATTACCTTATCAATGCAGATAGCATGCGCTCTGGAAACAGACTATTACTTTCCATTGCTTTATCAACATTTTGGTCAGCACTATTTATTATCTGCTTTCTATCAACAAACTATCGTTTGCGAGAAAATTTCTGGTTTAAAATGTATTTTATTGCAACGGTAGCGAACAATATATGCCTTAGAATGGAACTTGGAATTAGAATAATGTGGATTCTTAGTATCTGCGAGGTAATAGCACTCCCTCTATGTGTAAAATATAGTCGTAAAATTTCCAAAACTTCCATGTCGGGAATAATAATATCGGCATTGACTATATTCTTTTTTACTATGTTACTCACAAATTCAGCCGATGTATTACCTTACGAAAGCAAAATACTTAAATAACAGCATACCAATTTTATATTCCAAAAATGAACAAAGAAAAACCATTGCTGATTGTTCAGGCTCGTACCGGCTCAAGTCGGCTTCCAAAAAAAATGCTTCTGCCTATAATAGACGATAAGTCCGTTCTTGACGTGATTCTCGAACGCCTTGTCGAGAATTTCAGCCATCAAAATATCATCATCGCCACAACCACGGCTACTGGAGACGATGATATTGTAGAAATAGCAACCCGTCATGACATTAACGTATTCCGAGGAAGCGAACACGATGTGCTCTCTCGTTTCATTAATGCCGCTGATAAATACAATGCTAAAAAAGTGATACGCATATGTGCTGATAACGTTTTTATGGATATAAGTCAGTTAGATTTGCTTTACAGAGCTGCATCCTTGAATGATTCATTCGATTATATCTCTTTTATAACAGACAGCGGCACCCCGTCAATAAAAACACATTTTGGTTTTTGGGCTGAAGCCGTGACGACAGAAGCTTTGAAGAAAGTAAGGGACCTCACGACTGATGCTGTGTTTCATGAACATGTGACAAATTTCATATACTCCAACCCTAATATATTCCGTTGCTGCTTCATTCCCATCGACCGACAAATACAAGATAGGCCCTCACTCCGCCTTACGCTTGACACTCTCGATGATTATACTCTTCAAAAAGAAATTTATTCTCATTTTATCGAAAATAACATTCCTCTGACACCTAAAAATATAATCGCATATCTCGATATACACCAAGGGTATTATGTCAAAATGCAGAAAAATATAAATCAGAACACAAAATAATGAAAAACACGTATATTATCGGAGAAATTGGTCAGAATCATAATGGTTCAGTTGATATAGCAAATTTGATTGTTGATTTAGTGGCTCGCCCTGTTCGCGAAGAGGTCTTCGGATTGGAGCTACATCCTATGGATGCTGTAAAAATGACAAAAAGAGATCTCAATGAAGAACTCACCGTGTCGCAGATGAACCGAATTTATGATACGCCCAATTCATTTGGTCGCACATATGGTGAACATAGGGCAGCATTGGAACTTTCCAATGAAGAGCATTTTGAAGTTTATCAACATGCAAAATCAAAAGGACTTGATTTCATTGAGACACTCTGTGCTGTCGGTTGCCTTTCTTTGCTAAAATTTTTCACCCCTGACAAGCTAAAAGTTGCAAGCAGGGATCTTACAAATTTGCCATTGCTTGCTGCGTTGGCTGAAACAAAACTTCCTATAATTTTATCTACCGGAATGTCTGGAAAAAAAGAGTTAGACGATGCATTAGATGTTATAACCCGATATCATGACAAAATATCCATCCTTCATTGTGTATCTCAGTACCCGACTCATCCCGACAACTTAAATCTTAACACGATTCCTTTTCTAAAGGAACACTACCCACAATATCAGATCGGATTTTCAGACCATACAATAGGTATTTCTGCCCCTGTAGTGGCAGTCGGCATGGGTGCGGAAATAATTGAGAAGCACATAACAATAGACCGCCATATGAAAGGGACTGATCAGGCGGGATCTCTCGGGCCTGATGGCGTTAACCGCATGTTGCGAGACATACGTGTTGTTGAACACTGGCTTGGTAAAAAATCACTTTATATAGATGCAAGTGTAGCCGCAGCAAAGGAGAAATTGGAAAGATCCATAGCTTCTAAAAGAAATATTTATAAAGGTGAAGTAATAACTGCAAGCGATATTCATATGCTCAGCCCTGGAAATGGTTTCAAATGGAGCGAAAAGGAAAAAGTTATCGGGAAAATAGCACAAAATGACATTCCAGCCAACGAAATAATTCTTTCAGATATGATTAATTAAGATGGATCAGCTAAACCAATTTAAAAAATTTTTAACCGACATACAAAAGACCGTCTATTTACGTAAAGAATATTTTTGTATATCTGATATGATTTTAGAACGGTCAATAAGAGCTTTTGAAAAGGATTACGCCCGCTGGTATCCGAACACTATAATCAGTACAGAAAATCTATACATCACACCTCAGCTTGTTGCTATCTTGTGTTATCGTATTGCAAGAGAGATTTTCTTAAGCACACAACACACTGATAAATTATGCATTACAGGGGGGGCAGCAGATGCATTTTCAATCCTTGGGCGTCAGATTGGGTTAATTGAAATATATTATAGTGCCGAAATTGGAGAAGGATTCAAGATTAACCACGGTATAGGAACCGTAATAGGAGCTCGATGTAAGATTGGGAAAAATTGCACAATCCATCAAGGTTGTACTGTCGGAGATAGAAATGGCGGCAGACCCCATATTGGTAATAATGTCGTGATTTACGCGGATTCTCTAATTTTAGGAGATATTTGTATTGGGGATAATTCTATAATTGGGGCAAACTCGGTGGTAACAAAATCTGCTCCTGAAAACTCAGTTCTCATTGGCTCTCCAGCTCATCAAAGATAAAAGTTATGATACAACCGAAATTAATTCTGACAGATATAGATGGTGTATGGACAGACGGAGGTATGTACTACGACCAGACAGGAAACGAATGGAAGAGATTCCACACATACGATGGCGCAGGTATTACTCTCGCTCATGAACATGGAATACTGGTAGGAATAATAACCGGAGAAGACACTGAAATCGTGGCTCGTAGGGCCAAAAAACTTAAGGTGGACTACCTGTTTCAGGGGGCAAAAAATAAACTTGAAATTGCCAAAATACTATGTCAACAGTTAGGCATAGGGCTTGAAGAAGTAGCCTATATAGGCGATGATATCGCTGATATACCATTACTTGCAGCTGTAGGTATAAGCGGGGCTCCCCCTAATGCTATAACAGAGGTTAGGCAGCTTGTCAGTTATGTAACCTCTGTAACCGGAGGAGAAGGCGCTTTTCGTGATTTTGTAAATCATATTCTTGTAGGCTAATTAAAATGTACTGAATAAAAAAGGACTGTTAATACTATGTCATATTTAAATGGAGTAGAACTTCTACGGCATATAGAAAAGACATACGATGTAATGAGTATCTCATTCCGTAATGTGCCTGTATGGCCATTCTTAAGGATATATCTCCTTCAGGTACTTGGCGAGACACAGCATCAGACTGCACATAAAGTATCGCCAAGCAAAATTTCCATAGTCCTTAAATCCATATTAAAGTCTAATGTGCTGAATTGGCTGAAACATTATCCAGTATGGGTATTTAATGCTCGCGAACGAAGAAAAAATATAGAAGACAAATGGGTTCAACGAGTATCTGGTTTCATGAATGAACTTAATGCTAGATTCCTTGATATTGAAAAGCCTTCTCTTACAATAAATGAGATTTCTCCTAATCTAATAGAAGAATCTAATATCGTAAGTGAGGGTATTCCGATTCTCATTGCTCATCTTCTCGAACGTTTCTTGCGATTCATGCGATTGAAGATTAACAACGAGCATATTTTGACAGAAATTGTTCAGAAATATGCTCCTGATTTCGACTATAGATACTATGTTCGATATCTATGGAGTCAGAAAATAACAATAAAGACACTTATTTCATTATCTCATCCCCCTGAAGTTTCTCTTATAGAGTGTCCATATAATATGATGGGATATATTTGGGGCTTAAAAGAAAAAGGAGTAAAGATTATCGAGTTACAACATGGTGTAATTAACAAATCTCATTATGCCTATATTTTACCTTATTATTCGATTTTTAGTCCTGATGAATTGTGGGTATATGGAGATAATGAACTCGCTTTTTTCCGTGATTACAACCCTCATTATTCCAATTCAGTGATTGCTACCGGCTTATATATTCTTCAACGCTCAAAAAAAGCTTTTGTAAAAGATATATTTAGCCAATATCGAAATCTCTATGATAAGATAGTCGTTTTTTCCGGACAGTCAGATGTGAAAGAAGCGTGCCATAAATTTATTTCGAAAGCATCTTCAATGTATCCTGAGATATTATTTGTATATATACCTCGAAACAATAATGAGACATTTGATATAAATATGAAAAATGTTTTATTTCGACCTGGAATAAACATATACGAATATTTGATTTGGTGCGATATACACATGACTATTTCTTCTACAACCTGTCTTGAGGCATCCTATTTTAACAAACCGACTATTTTTTACGACTTCAATAATCTAGCATCAACATATTACAAACAGATATTTTCACAGATAAATTGCGCTGCATTCATATCATCTCCATCTGATATGAAAGATGCGATTGAAACATGGGATGAGCAAAAAAATATAACCTATGGAAACTTCTTCGCACCATTTAATATAGACCAAATTACTTCACTGCTTGGAATATCCAACAAGTAACCATTATTTGGAAATTTATGAAAATAACCTCTCACGGTCTTGTAAGCGTAATTACGCCCACCTATAATTGTGGGAAATATATTACAGAAACAATTAAAAGTGTTTTAGCCCAAACTTACACTGATTGGGAAATGATTATTGTTGACGATTGCTCAACCGATGATACCAAGTATATAGTCGAAGAAATTTCCAAGAATGACAATCGGATTAAATATTATTGCCTTAAGAAAAACTCTGGTGCGGCTATTGCTCGTAATACAGCTTTGAAACTAGCGTCTGGGCGCTGGATTGCTTTCCTTGATAGTGATGATTTATGGATGGAAACAAAACTACAGGAACAGATTGATTTTATGATAAATGAAAATTATTCATTTACCTACACCCCTTATGATGTGATTGATAATAGAGGAAATCCAATTGGAAAAATTGTATCAGGTCCTAAACACATATCTCGTGCTGGTATGCTGAGTTACTGTTGGCCCGGATGTCTTACTGTGATTTATGATAGAAAAAAGATTGGGGATATATGCATTCCTGACATAAAAAAAAACAACGACTATGCCATGTGGTTATTGATCTGTCGTAAATCTTGTTGCCATAGGTATTGTAATGTTCTATCAAGATACAGGATAAGAGACGGCTCTATAAGTCGCGTTGGCATTTTTAGACTTATAAAATGGCATTACAGGCTTTTCAGAATTGTTGAACAGACAAATATTGTGACCTCCATGCTACTAACCTTTAATAATATTCTTTTTGGAACTATAAAAAAATTAATATACAATAAGCCATACAAACATATTCAATAATGTTTTTGAAATGGATTTTTGACAGGCTGATGGCACTCATCGGGCTGTTTATTTTGTGGCCTGTACTGTTGGTTGTAGCCATTCTAATTCGCATTAAGATGCCTGGAGGTCCGGTCATTTTCAAGCAGAAACGGGTCGGTCGAAACGGCAAATTATTCACCATGTATAAGTTCCGATCCATGACTGTCGGGCATGGAGGTTCGTCAGTTTCGGTCGCAGGGGAAAGCCGCATTACGCCACTTGGTGCGAAGCTGCGTCATTACAAACTTGACGAGTTGCCAGAGCTGTGGAATGTCCTTATTGGAGACATGAGTTTCGTCGGTCCGCGCCCGGATGTTCCTGGTTATGCTGATCAACTGAAAGGAAAAGACTGCGAAGTACTTAAACTTCGTCCCGGAATCACTGGGCCTGCCTCTCTCAAATATCGCGATGAAGAGGAGTTGCTTGCCAAGCAAGCTGACCCTCAGAAATACAATGATGAAGTGATTTTTCCTGACAAGGTACGAATCAACCTTTATTATCTACATCATTATTCTTTCATAAAAGATATAGAAATGATTATCTGCACGGTCCTCAGCCGTAGAATGAAATATGATAACGAAACAATTTAATAAAAATATGAGAGAGAGGATTTATCTGTGTCTGGCGCACATGAGCGGCCGGGAACAGG
>CAJULY010000031.1 GCA_910587185.1 uncultured Muribaculaceae bacterium | reverse complement strand
TAAATATCCAAGTTTTTGACTGAATTTTTGCTAAATCTCATGCGCTAGCCCTGGGTAAATTGGGCGGAGTGGAGGTGCTTTCAAAGAATTTTATTACCTTTGCAACGAAAAACCAACACGCTGGCTAATGAATTCTTTCGTAGTGCTACTAAGGAGGTTTGTGCCTCCCTATAAAAAATATCTCATCCTCAACATAGTTTTCAACATCCTTGCCGCGGTGTTGACGCTCTTTTCTTTTGCACTCATCATCCCGATCCTCGAGATGCTGTTTCAGATAAAAGAGGGCCATTATGTCTATATGTCGCTCAGCGAAGGGTCTCTTAAGGAGGTCGTGTTCAACAACTTCTACTATTATACGCAGCAGGCGATAGAAACATGGGGACAGTCGGCCACACTGGCTCTGCTTGCGGCGGCCCTTGTCGTCATGACGGCTTTCAAGACTGGAGCAGCCTATCTGAGCAGTTATTTTATCATCCCCTTACGCTCAGGAATTGTTCGCGACATACGCAACCAATTGTATGACAAAATCGTGACTCTTCCCATCGGATTTTTCTCCTCCGAACGGAAGGGCGACATCATGGCCCGCATGAGCGGCGATGTCACCGAACTTGAGAACTCCGTCATGTCATCGCTCGACATGCTTTTCAAGAACCCGGTCACGATATTAGTCTGTCTGGGCATGATGATCGCCATCAGCTGGCAGCTGACTGTCTTTGTCCTGATCCTGCTCCCTTTGGCCGGAATGTGCATGGGTCGAGTGGGCCGACGACTGAAACGCAAATCGCTCGAACTGCAGAATCAGTGGGGCGCGCTCATGAGCAACATCGAAGAAACGCTCGGCGGTCTCCGTATCATCAAGGCCTTCAACGCCGAAGATAAGGTAAAACGCCGCTTCCACCGCGAAACAAAAGAATTCTTCACGCTGTCCAACCGCGTGGCACGGCGACAGAGCCTCGCTCATCCCATGAGCGAGTTTCTCGGGACGCTGACAATATCCATTGTACTCTGGTTCGGAGGAACACTGATTATTTACGGTCATTCGTCGATCAACGCAGCGTCGTTCATTTACTACATGGTGATTTTCTATTCGATAATCAATCCCGCGAAAGATCTGTCGAAAGCGATGTACACCATCCAGAAAGGTCTGGCGTCGATGGTGCGAGTCGATAAGATACTGGACTCTGTCAACCCCATTGCCGATCCAAAAGAACCGAAGACGATCCACGATTTCCGCGGTGAAGTAAAATATCATAATGTCGATTTCAGCTACGACAAGCACACCCCTGTAGCCCAGGACGTGTCTTTCACCATACAGCCGGGAGAGACTGTGGCGCTCGTGGGTCAGAGCGGCAGCGGCAAATCGACCGTAGCGGATCTGCTTCCGCGTTTCTATGACGTCGATTCGGGATCCATCACCATCGACGGCACCGACATACGCGATCTGCGCGTCCATGAGCTGCGCTCGCTCATGGGGAATGTCAACCAGGAAGCCATCCTTTTCAACGACACATTCTTCAACAACATAGCGTTCGGAGTCAAGAACGCCACCCAGGAAGAAGTGGAACGCGCGGCCAAGATCGCTAACGCCCACGACTTCATCATGGCTACAGAGGAGGGCTACCAGACAAACATAGGCGACCGCGGCTGCCGGTTGTCGGGGGGCCAGCGGCAGCGCATCTCCATAGCGCGCGCCATACTGAAGAACCCGCCCATCCTGATCCTCGACGAAGCCACTTCGGCTCTCGATTCGGAAAGCGAACTTCTCGTGCAGCAGGCTCTCGAGCGACTGATGAAGGACCGCACGACACTGGTCATAGCCCACCGTCTATCGACAATCAAGAACGCCACACAGATATGCGTCATCCATGAGGGACGCATAGTTGAGCGCGGAACCCACGACGAACTTCTGGCTCTCAACGGAACCTACACCCGACTCGTCGAGATGCAGTCGATAAATTCGGGGCACGCTTAAACGCATAATAACCAATTATTAACAAATTTCTTTCAAAATCCGTTAACAGGTTGTCCTGTTAGCCAGATTATTTGTATCTTTGTGAATAATAACCGAAAACTAATCAAACCAAAAACCAACGATACATGAACCTTAAAGCTATTATCTTCTCGTCAGTGATAGCCCTGACTTCCGTGACTTCGGCCTCGGCAGCCGACGCACTGGGCGAGACCCCCGAACAGAAAGCCAAAAGAATGGAATGGTTCGGCGACGCCAAACTCGGAATCTTCATCCACTGGGGCCCCTATTCCAAGGGTGAAACATCGGAAAGCTGGGCCTTCCACAACGGCCACATCTCGCTTGCCGACTACATGAAGCAGGCCGATGCCTTTACAGCCGCCAACTATGACCCGGAATACTGGGCCAAGCTCATCAAGGAGAGCGGCGCCAAATACACCGTCATCACGACGAAACACCATGACGGCTTCGCCCTCTGGGACACAAAAGCGGGCGATGTCAGCTCTGTCAAGTCTTCCCCGGCTAAACGCGACGTCATCGGTCCGTTTGCCGACGCAATCCGCAAGCAGGGCGACATAAAACTCGGCTTCTACTTCTCACTCATCGACTGGCCCCGCAAGGATTATCCGCAGACCTACCGCGACAAAGCTCCCAAATATGACATCAAGGCCGACCCGAAAAAATGGCAGCATTTTCTTGATTTCAACAACGCTCAGCTGACCGAGCTTTCAACGACCTGGAATCCGGACCTCTACTGGTTTGACGGCGACTGGGAACACTCAGCAGAAGAATGGAAGGCAGCCGACATCGTGCGCATGCTCCACAAATACAACCCCAACGTAATCGTCAATTCCCGCATCCAGGGCTACGGCGACTATGAGACACCCGAACTCGGAGTTCCCGTCACTCGCCCCAACTCGCAGTGGTGGGAAACCTGCATGACAAGCAATGACTCATGGGGCTACCGCATCGCCGACAAGAATTTCAAATCGTCAAAGACCGTCATCAAGATGCTGGCCGACTGCATCGGCATGGGCGGCAACCTTCTTCTTGACATCGGTCCGCGCGCCGACGGCACGATTCCCGAAGAACAAGTCAAGATCCTTCAGGATCTCGGCCGCTGGACAAAGAAACATTCCGAAGCGATCTACGGCACCCGCGCCGGCATTCCCGCAGGCCATGTTCAGGCCTATACAGCACTTAACAAGACGGGCGACATCCTGTATCTGTTCCTCCCCTACACTCCCAATGAAGCCGTCGAGCTGAAAGGACTCAAAAGCTACATCAAGAAAGCGAGAGTCGTCGGAACGGACAAGGAACTCACATGGAATCTCTACAACGACGTTTCATGGGGTGTCGCAGCCGGATGCTATTACATCAACGTGCCTGCTGAGGTATGCGATCCCGACATGACCGTCATAGCCCTCGAGCTCGAAGAACCTGTCAAGCTCTACAGCGGCGCAGGTCAGGTCATGACCTTCAACGACATGGAATCGGAGGACAAGAAGAAAAACTGAAGTCTTCATCCAATCCCTTTTTGACAGCAATGAAACGATCAATCATGACATTCATGTCGGCGGTGACAGTCCTGGCCGTATGGGCCTCGACTCCCCTGACAGAGAAATATGCCCCCCGCCTGACGACGCCACGCATGTATGAGGCCTTCCGCACAACCGGCAAGATCAAGATTGACGGCCGGTTAAATGAAGGCGACTGGACGAAAGCCCGTCAGTCGGAACCGTTCACCGACATTCGCGGCGCCGGTTATCCCGAACCGGTCAAAGACACCTACGTGAAAATGATGTGGGATGACGAGAACCTCTACATAGGCGCCCGGCTTCAGGAAGACAACATCATCGCCAAACTCTCACAGCGCGACACCATCATTTATCATGACAATGATTTCGAGGTTTTTCTCGATCCGGACGGCGACGCCCAGAATTATTTCGAGATAGAGAACAACGCCCGCGGAGTGGTTTTCGATCTGCTTCTCGACAAGCCTTACCGCTCCGGCGGCAGTTTCTTCGTTCCCTGGAACTGCGAAGGGCTTCAGCTTGCCGTTTCCCACGACGGCACCTTGAACAAACCGGGCGACAAGGACCGTGCATGGTATGTCGAGATGGCGATTCCGTTTGACGCTCTGCGCCGCGATTTCACCGATCCGCGAAGCCTGAAAGTCTGGCGCATCAATTTCTCGCGCGTGCAATGGCTCGTTCCGGGGCAGCCTGAAGAGAACTGGGTCTGGAGCCCTACCGGCAAGGTTGACATGCACATGCCCGAGCGCTGGGGCTTTCTCCACTTCGTAGATGCACCCGTAGGCTCGGCTGCGGCAGCTGCTGACTACAACATCGACATGGACGCCTATCGCCTGCTCTGGAGTCTTTTCTACGAACAGCAGGAACGTAAGTCGCAGAATCAGGAATATTTCCATGGCATAGGACTGAGCGGCGCCGACATGGCCCTCCTGCCTGCCGGAGGAGAGACCTCCGTCGATGCGTGCAATTCGGCATTCGAGATTGCAATCACCGTGCCTTCACGCAACGAGATCTATTCCGTCAATCATGACGGCAAATTCCGAATAACTCCGATCACACCCTCAAAATGAAGCGGATCTGATTTCCGCTTACAACACAAAGACTCCCGGCCTGTTCGAGTGACAAGGCCGGGAGTCATTTTTTTTGTAAATCCGTCAATAAGTCATCAGCGGGGGCATGAATGCGTCGGGATAATGATAAAGGCTGTGCTCGCCTTCGGGGGTACCGATCACCGCTATGACGTCGAAACGATATTCGTAGGGGACCGTATATTGGCGGAGTACGGCATCTGCGGCCCTTACCATTCTCGCTATCTTGCGAGAGTCAACGGCCTCGACAGCCTCGTCAAGACCATGACTGCGGGTTTTGACCTCAACAAAAACCATCCATTTGTCTTTGGTCGCGATAATGTCAAGTTCATTATGACCGACATGAAGGTTCTCATCCACCAGGGTGTATCCCTTCGAGATGAGATATTCGCGGGCCAGACGCTCGCCCCATGCTCCGAGTTCATTATGACGCGCCATTGCCGCAGTTCATTAATCAGCGGGTGCAGCCGCGGTCTTGTCCCACACATACAGACGGTCGGAAGGACGTATTTTTGACGGGACCTTAATCGAGAAACTTTCGCCCTTGACGGCGCGTCCGACAGACTTAAGGTCAACGCGTATCTCATCGAGTTTAAGGATCATGGCGCCCGTAGTGGGTCCGGTTATGACAATCTCGTCGCCAACACAGACCTCGCCGGCCTCCATGAAAAACTCGGCGACACCGATATTGGAAAAATATCTGACGCCTTTTGCCGCATAGCGCTTGACTCGCTCTGCGCTGGAGCCGTATTTCGACGACCATTCGCCAAGCCTCTGTCCCAGATAATAACCGTTCCAGAAACCACGGTTGAAAATTTTGCGCAGCTCGCTCTGCCATCGCTCGATTTTTTCCTCCGTATAGGTCCCGTTACAAATAGAATCGATTGCTTCGGAATAGGCTTTCACGGCAACGCCCACATACTCCGGTCCGCGGGCGCGTCCCTCGATCTTGAAGACCCTCACTCCGGCATCGATCATCTTGTTCAGGAAATGAATGGTGCACAAATCTTTCGGCGACATGATATATTTGTTCTCGATATCGAGGCTGTCGCCGGTCTCACGGTCGGTGACGGTGTAGGATCGGCGGCATATCTGGGTACATGCGCCCCGATTGGCACTCGAATTCATTTCGTGGAGACTCAGATAGCACTTTCCGCTGACGGCCATACACAGCGCTCCGTGACAGAACATCTCTATGCGCACCGGCTTACCCGCGGGCCCGGAGATATTCTCCTCGCTGATGAAGCGCGAGATCTCAGCGACCTGGTCGAGATTCAGCTCACGAGCAAGCACCATGACATCGGCCCAGCGCGAGTAGAATCTCACGGCTTCCCGGTTGGTCACGTTGCATTGGGTGGAGATGTGGACCTCGACGCCCTGCGAACGTGCATATTCGATCGCGGCGATGTCGGAAGCTATGATAGCGGAGATACCCGATCGCTTCACGCTGTCGATGACAGCGTGAAGCGTGGGTATGTCATTGTCGTAGATCACGGTGTTGACAGTCAGATATGATTTCACACCGGCCCGGTCGCAGACGGAAGCAATGTCGCGGAGATCATCGAGAGTGAAATTCACCGAGGAGCGGGCACGCATATTCAGCCCTTCTACCCCGAAATATATGGCATCGGCGCCGGCATTGATAGCCGCGTGGAGAGATTCATAACTCCCCACGGGCGCCATTATCTCGAAATCCTTGCGCGAGAATTGAGTCATTTGAAATAGAAAGTGAATTTAGTCTGTTCAACGGGAATAAAATACCAGGGATATACATCGGGACCGCATGTAGCCGTTCCCACTCCGGTCTGACGTGCGTCGAGATGCACTGTCACGAGTTCGCCGGTGGTGAGATCGGTCTGATGCTGAGCGCGCTGTATGTCGGCGTCATTATAAGGATAAGCGGAGAACTGGAAAAGGCCGTCGGCCGAAATCTTCAGATTTGCGCCGTCAAGATCCATCCAGCGCACCTGAGTGTGGTTGCCTGCGGCTCCCGGCTTGTTGTAGATGTAGAAATCATCCACCGGCTTGACGGTATATTTGCCTATACGTCCGGCCGACATGCGGTCAACGTAGGTCTCGCCGCTGCGGCCAAGATAAGTGACCGTCGAAGCGACCTGCGCGGGAACAGAGAATACAAGACCGATGCGGGGGAGATTCTTGATGACGGCCGTGTCGGGACGGAAATCACATTCCACCGCGAGAGTCCCTTCGCCGTTGACGAAATAAGTGAATGTAGCCTGACCTATGACAGAGCCTTTGCGACCGAGAATTTCAGTCTCGGCAGTCACGCGGTTGTTCTTGAATTTCATGTCGGTCATGCGCTGTGAGATGGAATCGAGGCCTTCCTCAACCCACTGGCGGTTGCGACCGTCCCATGAGAGGTCGTTCTCGGTAGCGGGACGATAAAGGGAAAGGACGACAGGGGATGCGAGCACCTGATCCTTGCCTACAGTCAGGGCGTTTATGGCACCGGACTGCATGTCGATTCCGAACGAGAGATTGCCGGTCTTGGACTTGAACGTGAAAGTGTCTTTTTTGCGGCTCAGCTTGGCAGCCTTGGTGTCGGCGGGAGCCTGAACCGTGCCCGGAAGCACGAACTGGTCATAGGCTACCTCATAGCCTTTCTTTATAATAGGAGCATCTTTTTTAGGAGTCCAGCTCAGATCAAGATAAGCCTCAGGCTCGTCGGCGGGAGAATAGGCTCCGAGCGCTATTTCAGTGGAAGCTCCGGGGGCGAGCTCAACGGTGCGGACGCCGCTGTCGAGGACTTTTCCGGAGGGGAGAGAGACTTTCCATGTCAGATCATACTGATCGAGATTTGTAAAATCAAAACGGTTTGTGACCTTGACGGTCAGAGTGGCCGGATTGACAAGTGAGGCCACGATGTTCTGATAGACTTTCTTGACTTCGGCCAGATGGGGATGAGCGGTGCGGTCAGCCGCGATCAGACCGTTGCAGAGGAACGAATTGTCGGAAGGTACGTTGGCAGGTCCGAAATCGCCGCCGTAAGCCCAATAGGGACGGCCGTCATCGGTATATTTCCGGAAGCCCTGATCGACCCAGTCCCAGATGAAACCGCCCTGAAGCTGCGGATATTTGTAGAAAAGATCCCAATAATCCTTAAGACCGCCTACGGAGTTGCCCATGGCATGAGCGTATTCACACTGAATGTAAGGACGTTTCTTTTTGGGGTCCTTGGCGTAGGACTCGGCAAACCATACGGGCATATACATCTCGGCATAGATATCGCTGTTCCAGTCATTGAGCGCACGTTCATACTGAACGGGACGGTTCTTCTCGCGTTCCTTCATGAACTTGTAAGCTTCCTCGAACACGATTCCGTTGCCAGTTTCGTTGCCCAGCGAGTAGAACACCACTGAAGGATTGTTTTTGGATTTGTTCCACATGCGTTCCTGCCTGTTTATGACCTGAGAGGTCCAATGGGCTTTCTTGGCTATGGCGTCGGCTCCATAACGATAACCGTGGCCTTCGACATTGGCTTCATCGCATACATAGATGCCATACTTGTCACACAGATAATACCAGTAGCGGTCCTGCGGATAATGGCAGTTTCTGACGGCATTGATGTTGTTTTCCTTAAGGAGACGGATATCGAGCTCGGCAGTGTCTTTCGGGACGGTGCGACCGGCCTGGGAATGTGCATGACGGTTGACACCCTTTATTTTGATGGGCTTTCCGTTGAGATAGTAGAGAGAGTCGCGCACTTCCGATGTGCGGAAGCCGACGTTGCATCCTACAGTCTCGGTTATGGCGCCTTTACTATTCATGAGATTGACGACGAGAGTGTAGAGATAGGGATTCTCGGCCGACCAGGGAGTGACGTTGTTGACCGTCAAGCTGAAACGCGTGTCGGCAGCCGCTGTCGCCGTCTGAGAACCGACCACGGCGCCGCGGGCGTCCAGGAGCCGGAAGTTCACATCCATTCCCTGTTTCTTGCCCTTGGCCACTGCGGGGAGATTGTCGATCGCAACATCCACGCCGAGCAGACCGTTGCGGTAGTTCGCGTCAAGGGGCGAGGTCACTGTGAAGTCAGAAATATATGTGGTCGGGGTCGAGTAGAGATACACGTCGCGCTCTATGCCGCTGAGACGCCAGAAATCCTGACACTCGAGGTAGGCGCCGGCGCTCCAGCGATATACCTCCATGGCCACCGTGTTCTCGCCATCTTTCAGGTATTTCGTTATATCCCACTCTGCCGCAGTCTTGGAGTCCATGTTACAGCCGAGGAGCTGACCGTTGACCCAAACATAATAGAAAGAGATGATGCCTTCGCAGCAGAGGACAACACGACGCCCTTTCCATGAGGCGGGAATTGTGAATGAGCGGCGGTAGGAGCCGACTTCGTTGGTCACGGTCGGCACCAGAGGTTCGTTTTTCTTGAAATCGGCCCATTCGGTGTCAAATTCGTAGGTGGTGTTGACATATACGGCTGTTCCGTAGCCCTGACGTTCCCAGTTGCCGGGGACATTGATCAGTTTCCATGAGCTGACATCGTATTCGGGATTCTGGAACCCGGCGGGACGTTTGTCAACGCCCTTGACCCAGGAAAATTTCCATTTGCCGTTGAGCGACATGTAATATGGCGATTCCTCGTACTTGAAATCGCGGATGGCCGACGCATCGTTGTCGGGATAAGGGACCACGAGCGCGTGCGACGGAAGCTGCCCTACATTGTAGGCATCGACAGTCTGCCACTCAGGGAGTTGCTGGGCCGTTGCCGAAACCACGGCACCCAACAAGAGGGCGTTGAGAAAATGTTTCATAATAAGCACTGTAAATTTAAGGAACTGTTTGAATTATTGTCTGAATCAATTTATGCGCAAGTATCCGCCATGCCGGAGAGCGACACGCGGAATCCTCCGAAAAATCAAGCATTTGATTTTTTACAAAGTTACAGAGCTAAAGCTGAAAACGGGCCTCATTCAATGTTAAAATTAGCTAATAGAAAGCAGCTCGGACACTTCACTCCTGCAAAAAACGTAACTTTGCAGATACAATTCTGTTGCCCGGCCTATGAACAAAGTAGCGAGACCGGACGTTTGTATTTAACAACCGTATAAGACAGTCAACCATGGACAGCATGTATGAATTTCTGATGGAATTGCCTCTTTTCAAAGGCGTTGGCTTCGACAAGATCTCGGAGATAATAGGAACGACCAAATTTCATTTTCTTAAATATCTTGAAGGCGAAACCATCGTGTCGGCAGGCGACCCATGCACACATATCCGTTTTGTCATTTCCGGCTCCGCACGTCTCACCACCGTCAGCAGCGATTCACGCATGCGCGTGTGTCAGACTCTTACCGCTCCCGACGTGATAGCTCCCGATTTCCTTTTCGGAAGATTCACGAACTATCCAGCAACGGCCGTGGCCATTGACCGGACATCCATTCTTCAGCTCACCAAAAACGATTATCTGAAAATTCTGCATTCCGATAACGTTTTCCTGATAAACTTCCTGAACACCATCTCCATCAATGCGCAGAAATCGGTAATCGGAGTTCTCGCTCTGACACATGGCACTCTCGAAGAACGAATAGCGTTCTGGATTGCAGCTCTGACCCAGCGCGGAAGCACCGACATAACCCTCCAGTGCAAGCAACGCGACATCTACTCACTCTTCGGAGTACAGCGCTCCTCCTTCATCAACACTCTTGACAGCATGCAGGAACGCGGTCTTCTCGAATATGACCAGCGCGAAATCCGTTTCAATTCCCGCCCGGCTCTAATAGAGCTTCTCACAAACCCGCAGGAAGAGTAACCGCCTCATTCATCTGACAATTATCTTCTTGCTGAAGCCTCCCTGACGGCGAATATAGATTCCCGGAACAAGCGCATCGGCCGGTACTTTGATTCCTTTCAGATTGAAATATTCAACGGGGAGATTTTTACTGTCTTCCTCCACTTCCCCTACGGCGCTCGTCGGATCCACCGCATATTCCACCTCGATGAAGTTCATATGCAGTTCACCTTTCGCTATCATCCTGACTTTCACCGAAGCGTCTATGTAATTCTGTGTCCTTATGTTCGATCCCGTCTCGCCGCTTCCCTTATTGAGACTGAACTGTTTCTCGTTGTTACGGTCGTCAGAACCCCAGTTGATCTGGGTGTGTTGTCCGTAAGTGCTCGAGGCATAACGCAATTTAATGGTGTTTATCTTAACTCCCGGAGCATTGGTCAGCAATATCTCATTGTCGAGATTGCATATCATACGGTTTCCTTCGACCGAAGGCTCTTTTTCGCCTCCGGCCTGCAGAAGAGTCAGCGAGCAGACTCCATCGATCGTAAACTCCTGACCGACCGCAGGATCGGCGACAAACGCCTTTCGATCGGCTTTGCGGGTATAATTATAGCCTTTTGCTATGAAAACGGCCTTTTCGGCGATTGCCGACAAAGGAAGGGCCAGCAGTACAATAAATGTGATAAGATCTTTTTTCATGTGTATAGGGTTTTAATGGGTTTCCGAGATGGAGACAACTACGATAGGTCAACTCGCAAAGGTAACCAAATTATCCGTAATCGCAAGCACCGGAACATGTTTTCCTTAAATTTGCGGTAAATAAGCCTCCTATTCACCGCAAAAATGCGGTGAATAATTTCTATTTTCCGGGAAACCATGCTATGCCTCGGAGGCGGAGATCAAACCAAAGGGGCAACAGGGCGGTTTATATTAAACGGTCTGGAATTCTTACCGGACAGAAGCTCCGGCCAATTTCCAGGCTGAACCGATTAAAAATATCCGTCATGACAAACTATCTCTTGAAAAGAGCCTATTCACCCGCGGAAGCTTCCGATGGATACCGTGTCTATATCGACAGGCTCTGGCCGCGTGGCCTTTCGCATGAAACGTTTCAATACGATCTGTGGGAAAAGGAAATCTCACCGTCAACCGAACTGCGCGAATGGTTTCACGCCGCCGGCGATGCAGCGTGGCCTCAGTTCGAAAAACGTTACACGGAAGAACTGGCCGCAAACCCGATAATGCCGAAATTCATAGCGGAGCTGTCGCAACACAGGACAGTCACGCTGCTTTATTCCTCACATGACGAGACTCACAACAACGCGATTGTGCTGAGGGACTATATCATCGCACATCAAAAAGAGAATCCTGACTGAAAGTCCTTAACGTATTCCCGTCAGCTTATGGGTCTGCAATGACAGACGCCACTGCGGGTTGGCCTTTACGTAGTCGATCGCCGCTTCGAGAATATGCCTGTTACGATCGGGATCACCCGTGTCACAGGGCTGGAGATAATATTCTCCTGCCGGAATCGAAAGAAATTGCGAGGGGTCGTCATCTTCGCCCTGATAGACTATCTTGAGCTCGTCGATCGACTGAAGGTTCGATTTGGCCGTAGATTTCGGGGAACAAGTGACCCAGTCGGCCGGAGCAGGCAACTCATTGGTGCCGTTTGTCTCTATATGAATCGTGTAACCGGCCTCATGCAGGGCATTCATAAATGACACCGTCAGCTGCAGCGTAGGTTCGCCGCCGGTCAATATCACTCTCCGTGCAGGATAGACAGAGATCTCCCGCAGAATTTCCGGGATTGACATCTCACGGAAGGAATGAAAATCCGTGTCACAGAAAGGACATTTCAGATTGCAGCCCGAAAAACGGACAAAGACTGCCGGCGTCCCGGCATAATGTCCCTCACCCTGCAGGGAATAGAAAATCTCGTTAATCCTCATCTCTGACGTAGGTGGCGATATTGGCCTTGCTTTCCTCTACATCTACACGGTAGCAGTGAGGCACCTGATCGCATATCCACCGGGCTATGTTTTCAGCTGTCGGGTTAAAAGGAAGCAATTCATTGAAGTTGCCGTGATCGAGATAGGAATGAATCCTCTCTTTTATCGAGGTGAAATCGACAACCATTCCATCGGCATTCAGTTCTTTGGCCCTGCAATGAACGGTGACAATCCAGTTGTGGCCATGCAGATTCGAGCACTTGCTCTCGTATGACAGCTGCAGTCTGTGGCAGCCTGCGATCTCGAGCTGTTTCGTTACGTAGTACATGAGGGCTCAGAAATTGTAGCCTACGGTTATGTCGAAAAGATTCGAATGCATTTTCAGATCATCCTTCGCTTGGTCACAAAGACCGACGGCTCCGGAAACAGCGCCGTAAATATGTTTGTTAAGAGTCACTCCGACCCCGATTCGCCACTTTATGTCAACGCGGTTGAGCTGGCCGTCATCGCCATAAGCACCTTCGCTGACATTGAGCGATGAAATTTTCAGATGATTCTTTCCCGACAGTCCCAGCTGGAATTCAGGTCCGGTAAAGACGTTTATTCCGAGGAAGGGCAACACATCGAAGCGATAGCCTCCTATGATCGGCAGTCGCAGATTCCACATTCTTACCGATGCATTCGTTACCGTAAGGCCGTTCAGATCGGGATCCTGATCAAGAGCTCCGTCAACAAGACTCTTGTTTAATGAATAAGTATTGTAGGCAAGAGTCACGCCGGGTTCGAAATAAAAATTATAGATGACAGGAATGTGATAGACCACACCTGCATTTATGCCCGAGCCGTTGCCATATATCTCGCTTTTGAGAAGATCGTTCAGCTTTACGTCGCCCGGACATGACAATTCGTAGGACAGTCTAATGCCTAATCCGGCGCGGTTGTCAGAACTGCTGAAAATAGATTGCGCCGAAAGGGTGGCAAACGAAGCAGCCATGGCGATTATCGATAACAAAATTTTTTTCATAAGATTCTTTTGATTGGTTTCGGCCACAAAGATAACATTTATCATCCAATTATCATGGGACGGACAATAAAAAAGCGACAGACACCGGTCTGCCGCTCTATCTTTTCAATTAGAGTATGTGGATCATTTTCCGCATCCGCAGCTATCGTCGGCGCAGCCACAGTCATCGCCACAGCCGCAGCTTCCTGAACCGCAGTCGCCACCTTCGCCGCAACCTGAGCAGCCACATCCGTGGACTGGCTGCAATTCTTCGGGAGTGGCCTCACGCACAAGAGTGATCTTACCTTTGAAGCGCACATCCTTGCCTGCAAGAGGATGGTTAAAGTCCATCTTGACATCGGAATCGGTCACTTCTTTCACCACACCGTTGATGCGGTAACCGTCGGCAGTCATCATGGGGAGAACCGCACCGGGTTTCACAACATTGGCATCGAATTTGCCATCGACTTCAAAAATATCGCGGGGCAGTGTCGCTACCTGCTCGGGATCGTAAGGACCGAAAGCCTTGTCGGCAGTAACGGTCACATCGAATTCGCCGCCCGCTTCAAGACCGTCGATGGCGTGTTCGAGCGGTTCGATAACACCTTTGGTCACACCGAAAACAAATCGTTCGGGATCATCGGCAGAAGTCTGATGCACGAGTTTTTCTCCTTCCGGAGTCACTTCATAGAGATCGTAACCGAGCTCCACGTATTTACCTGGTTGAATCTTTTCCATAATTATATCTTTCTAATGTTTTCTGTTTATTTTATTATCCGGATTTCTCGTCCGGACCATACAGTAATAACAAATATCATGCCAAAGAGTTGTCAAGGGCAGCTTCCGCCGTGTCGCGAAGATTGACTGTCGCGTCTGTCAGCAGGTCAAGCACAAGTTCAAAACCTTCCGCACCGTCATAATACGGATCGGGCACATAGTCATATTTAGTGCTGATTCCGAAGAAATCGCTCATCGGCAGAATCTTTTCCTCCGCCTCGGGATTTGGCGCCAGCCTTCGCAGATTGGAGATATTGGAGGCGTCCATCCCTATTATCAGGTCGAAGTCATCGAAATCGTAAGGCTTTATCTGCCGACAATGATGGTCGAGCGTCAGTCCTCGCCGCCGGGCATGAGCTCTCATCCGCGGGTCCGGCAGATCGCCGATATGATAATTGCCCGTTCCGGCCGAATCAATAGTCCACTGAAGCGAAGAGTTCCTGTCGCTGATCGCTTCTTTCATCAGGCCCTCCGCAGCCGGACTTCTACAGATATTGCCCAGGCACACGAACAACACTCTGATTTTTCCCTGTTCCTTTATGTTTGCCAGCGCGCGACGGACGCGCGGATTGTCATGATACTGCAGTATGTTCATCTTGAATTAAGTTCTTCGGTTATTATTGCCGCGGCTCCCGACGCGGCTTTTCCTTCGCCGAGACGTGACATCATTATTCTGTAGCCTTCGAGCTGTTTCTCCCGCCCGGGCATTCCTTCGAGAATAGCTTTCAGTTTCGCATCCACCGAATCGACAGTGCACAGATGGACGAGCATCTCGGGAATGACTTCACGGTCGGCTATGAGATTGGGCAATGAAACGAAAGGTGCTTTTATCAGATGTTTCATTATATTGTAGCTCAGTTTGGATCCGTTTGCCCTGTAGCATACCACCTGCGGCGTACCTGCAATTGCACATTCGAGTGTAGCAGTACCGGATGTAACGAGGGCCACTTCTGAAAAATGCATCAGACGGAATGTATCGCCTTCAATTCTCGGGAAAGAAGAATATTGTGCGTAAAACTCCGGAGGAATCCCCGGGGCGGCGGCAATTACGGGCTGCAACGAGGGATTGCGGCGCGCCGCGGCATCCATGATCGGAAGATTGTTCCGTATTTCTCCCCGTCGGCTTCCCGGAACGAGAGCAAGAAGCTGACGATCGGGGTCAAGCGAGTGCCGGGCGATAAAATCAGCTTTGGTTCCGGCATGTGCCAGTTTTAGTTCCATTTCCTCCTTAGAGGGATTTCCGACGTATGTCACTCTGACATTCTTGTCCTTGAAATATTCAACTTCGAACGGAAGGATTGAAAGTATGTGATCGACATAACGCCTAAGCCCTTTTACGCGCCATTCTTTCCATGCCCACACTTTCGGTGAGATATAATAGAAAACGGGAATACCAAGCTCTTTGGCATATTTGGCAAGCTTCATGTTGAAACTCGGGTAATCCACCAGTATCAGTGCATCTGCAACTGACCCCTTAAGACTTGCCTTCGCAATCTTGAAATTCTCGCCTATGGTTTTCAGATTTCTCAGCACCTCGCTAAATCCCATGAACGCCATGCGGCTATAATGGATCACAGGCGGATGACCTGCCGCACGTGCCATCAAGTCTCCTCCGAGAAATGTGAATGTGGCCTCCGCGTCCTTTCTTTTCAGTTCATCTATAAGAACCGATGCATGCAGATCGCCCGAAGGTTCTCCTGCCGATAAAAAATAATGCATATTCTTTCAGCTGTCAAATTTTACCTAAATCTATATCAACGACGCCATCGTAATCCGTATCGACCGACACTCCGCCTTCTTGTTTCGTCGTCAGGAATCTTCCCGATATTACGGTGTTTTTGCCTCGCTTCATCGGAAGCGTCACCTGGCTGACGGCTATCTTCTCTCCCTCGCCGTCCGTAACTTCAATACGACACGGGACATCCGTGCCGTTTGCATCGGCGAAAAGATAATCAAACGCAAGCGTCATCTTTTTATCATCCTCTGTAAATTTCAGTTCTTTTGAAAACGAAAGCCCCGACTGCATTTCCTTCATGACTCCGTCATGGACATTGAATGCCGTGGCTATATACTGCGGATAAACCACTCGTACGCAAAACTTTTCGCCCTGCGATAATCGCGCTCCGAATATCTTCATGAATGTAGCCGGGTCTTCTGCAACAATCTCCATTCTTCCTACCGGCCGCGAAAGTTCCGCCTGAATATTGACAGTTTCACTCCGGCCTTCATGTTTCCTTATCTCAACATCCTTGATACCGTAAAAACAATCTTTTGTCTCCGAGTTAGCCTTAAAGCCTCCGGAAATCTTAACCGGAATAAGAGTCGAAGCATCGTAATGATCAGATTTGTTTCCGTCAGAAGTCACATAATCGCTCCAGATAGCGAGGCGATATTTTCCGGGGAGTTGCCGCGTATTGACAACAATATGATGCTTGTCGTCTGCTGCGATCGGTCGATAGAATATTTCACGGGCCTTGGTCACGCGGTCAACAGTATGAAGTTCCAGAATGAATCTGTGGGCATACTCCTCCGACAACAGTTTCTTCCTTTCTGCGGTCGTTTCCGGCAAAATCAAATCCAACTCGAGATTCACGTCAAGCATAGCTGACTCTTCTTCACCGTCGCCTGCGCCGGGCCGGTTGCCCGAGCCTCCTCCAGCCGGTTCATCCTTGCTGCAGGAAAACAGAAATAATGTCAGCAACATTATTAAACTCTTCCGGAAAATTTCCGCTACAGGTATTTGATTCTGGTTACTACGCACAATACATCATTCTTTAGAAACATAATGTAGCAAAGATAAGAAAATTATTTGATAATACGCCATTTCTATGCTATATAAACGAAAAAAGACTCCGCGAAAGATTTCGCAGAGTCTTCTTCGTTGAAGGGGCGGTTAC
>CAJULY010000030.1 GCA_910587185.1 uncultured Muribaculaceae bacterium | reverse complement strand
TGACTATTTACTCAAGGTTTTTAAGGAAAGTTAAATCTCATGCGCCAGCCCTGAAGATAAACAGGCTGCTCATACCTATAAGCAGGGAAATATGTTATAACATTATTTTCGTAAAGACGCTCTATTTTTGTCTTTATACAATTGGGAGAGGCTATTTTAGCACAAGGCGCGTTGTCTAGTATGTTCTTTAATCTACCATAATCTATAAGTATATCTGGAACTATTGATTTAAATTCATCCGCAGTAATACGCCCTCGACAATCAAGATAATCAATCAGGTCGTCATCGTCAATAAACCGAATGTAAACCAAAGAATATTTAGACTTATCAAGATTAAACAAAGAAGACGATACTCTATAGAACTTATTTTCTTTACCTTCATAAGTCGACGGATATACCTCTCGCGCTAGTTCATGGAACGCATCAACAATATGAGAAATAATTGTTGTTTTCCCTTTACCATTTATTGCAGTTAAGACATTGATTCCATTTTGCTTAAAATCTAATTCAAGATGTTCAAATGGAGCGCGATTTATAAATATTATTTTTTGTATTTGCATAGTTATTGATTTAGCACATCTTTTACAATCTGGAGCATCTTCTTGTTATTGAGCTGCGTGCGGAAATGGACGTTGTAGCCCTGCGCGGAGAGGTTCTTAAAAAAGATCTCTGCACATTTGATTTTTGCTGCTTCCACACCACGGAGGGTTGATTTATTCTCAACGTCCTTGGTCTCAACTACAATATTAAGTTCTTTATCACCGTTGGCTTTTTTGACCACATACATGAAGTCAGGGCTATATGTTCCACCGGCAATCGTTGGTATAGCAATACTACTCCGAGGAATTTTGCCATAGACTACAACTTCAGCTATTTCGGAAAGGCCTCCGTCAATATCGGATTCGATGTCTTCAAGTTCAAGAGGGGAATCGTATGCTTTCGCATCATACAGATACTTTTCTGCGGCATCTCCTCCTTTCATCTTGACACCTATTCGACCCTGAGCGATTTCGTCTCTGACGCTACCGTCAGCATAGGTAAGTGCCGTGGCCCCTGTTGAGCAATTGGTTTTCTTATATCTGAAACGCCCTTGTAAGGTCTCAATCTTCCAATCAGTGAATGCTTGAACAAGTGCGCTTATAGCTTGTTCATTGAAATGTGAATCCTTAATTTTTCCTGACTTCTTTGTATAGCGACAGATTGCACTATGTATCTTCTCAAGAGAAATATTTGTAGCATCCGACACTCGTTTCAAGAACACGCCATATGGTAATGCTTGATTAATGGTATATTGGACACCACTGTCTGAATTAGATGACATATAATTGCCATCACTAACAACAATGTCTCTACGGCTGGAGATAACTCTATCTGTAAAAATATTTCCTGTTTCAAGTATTGTATCAAGAGCCTTCTCAATTTCGACATTGAGGTCGGGATCATACCAAATAGTATATCGTTGGTTTAGCTTCTCCCATAGTTCTCTCAACTCTTCAAACCTTGCCTTCCTGATTTTGACAGGATGATTGGGTTTGCTGTTGCGATCTTTTACTTTTCCGCTTTCAAGTCCGGACTTGAATAATGGGTATTCCTCAAAGAATGAAGATTTATTTTCGGGAATAATATTATATTTAAGATCTACATATTTTTTAGTCAGTAATTCAACAAATAGAATGGTTGCATCGGTTCCCATTTTTTGCGCTACCTGTTGAATGATTTCCAAAGAGAGTGTAACTGATTCCGGGATCTCACTGTTTATCTGCTCAACGAGTTTCTTTGCAAAATCAGCTTCTGTAAAATCTACAATATAATTTAATGTGAATTCCTCATTGGAAATGCGGTTGCCACACTCATCAACAGGAAGACGCAGACCGCGACCAACTTCTTGTAGCTTGGAAATATCACTTCCACTTGAACGTAATTTTGCAATGGTGAATACATTGGGGTTATCCCAGCCTTCCTTTAGAGTCCATTTTGAAAACAGAAACCTTCTGAGCATGGGATTACCGTCTTTATCCACAAACGAAAGCAATTGTTTTTTTCCGTTAAGGATATCATTAACCTCCTCGGCAATACTTTCATCCGAAGATCTATTATCTTGTGCAAAATATCCGGCGTGGCAAGCTCTGATATTTTTCAGACTGGCTTCCAGATATTCTCGATATTCGTTTTCTTGCTCCGAGAGTTTGCCTATTGTGTCTTTAAGCTTTTCTTTGAGCAATCGTTCAAAGGTTTCAAGTATGTATGGTTTCTTCCCATCTTCACTCTTCCTATACGACGTTATATCATCAATAAAGAATAGTGCAAGAGTTTTAATCTTAAAAGTTCTACTAGAGAAATTATGGCGTTCTGTTTCAAAATGTCTCTCCAAGGCAAGACGAATCATTTGTTCTTGATAGGAACTCATGAAAACGTCTACGTCCATTTCCTCACCGACAGTTTTAATTTGTCCGTTGGAAAGTTCGATGGAGTTTTTATCAATAGTCTGGATGGTAAGTCCGGTCAGCTCATCTGCGATCTGTGAGAGTGAATCACCTATACGGAGTTGGAAACTCCTTGTCGGGGAATCCTCCTGTTTGTGTTGAAATGTAGCTGAATCGTTTTTAGTTACCGACATCAACTTGATTTTCTCATTCTTTTGTGAAATCGGCTCAAAATGTTCTTTAGCAACACCTTTAATCAGCCCTCGATTGAACGACTGACAAGCATTAAGATCATAAAGGAGATTCTGGTAGTCCTTGATTGTCTTCTTATTCTTTCCTTTACCAATTGTGACTTCGGGGAATGTTGCACCAAATCTGATGATACATTGTGGGGCAATCTCCGTCTGTATGATGCTGAAAGCTTTCTGCTCTCTCGAAAATTTGTGGGGTTCATCGATAATTACAAACGAGCGTGTGGCTTTAAGCGCATTATACGGGCGATAAAAGCCTTCCACAACATTGCCATAATCATCTCTGCTTAGTATATAGTTCTTCGCATCCTTCAGTAGTTGCATGTTTACTAAAAGGACGAAAATTTTCTTAGTGTCTTGACATGACCCTTTGACAAATTCACTTACAGCGGCAGGAAAATATTGTCTTCCCTTCTTTTTCTTCTTGGGAGGTTCAAGTGTAAGCAAGTCAATTTCTGCGTCATATCCACAAACATCCCGGAAATGACGCTTTACATATTCATCCTCCATAAACTGCCGTGCGCCTGCTTTGATTGGCAATGTAGGCACAGCTACTATAAATTTATTGATTCCATAGCGTTTATGGAGCTCAAACATGGTCTGAACATAAACGTAAGTCTTTCCGGTGCCGGTCTCCATCTTAATATCAAGATTCAGACATGTTGGTTCATGCGTATATCCACCATACTCATGTGGAATCTTGTTGGTAGCTTGAATACTACGGATGTTATCTCCGACTCCATCCTTAAAAATGGTTATTTCAGGATTGGAATAGTAGTGCACAGGCGACTTAACCCATGTATCCTTGAATACATCGGCTACTGCGTCCACCGCCTTTTGCTGATGCGGCAACGAGGATTGAAGTATCAGTTCCATATCAATATCTAATTTCGAAATTGATACGAAGATTTTTCTCTCCGGCCTGTACGGTCTGCAGACTGTCTTTCAGGCTCTGCAGTTCGTTCCAGCCGAAAGAATAACCATAGATTACAACATTCTGTGGATTGAATAATGATTCCGTTTGATACTTGTCGAGGAGTCCAGCTACTGCGTCATCAGATAAATCCGGGTTGATAAGATAGAGATGCTTGTCGATATAGTATGCCGTATAACCGCCAAGATCTAAAGACTGGTAATCAGAAGTCAGACCATAACCATCCCGTTCCAGCCACGTTGTAAGTATGGTAGGAACGCCAAATTCTTCAATCAGGGTATTGTCACCGAACGCGGCATCCTTATCAAACTTGATAATTTTTTCCAGAGCAATTCCAGAAGGCTCCTTCAACGTAAAATGTCGGAATCCGAGATCTCCATGAAAGAGAGGGTTTTCTGCTGCGATTTTTTTTGCGGCACGCTTGATTCTGTCAAATCCCAATTCATCTATTGTCTTGAATCCTGCTTTGAATGCCTCCGTCTCTTTTTCAAAAGGTGCTTGAATCTGAACTAATATGTAATTAAGGTCATTTCCTTCTGAAATCAATTGCATGGCAGCATGAGCAGTTGACGATGAACCTCCAAAGAAATCAAGGACATAAACGGAGTCCTTATCTGTTGGGGCTATTCCTTGAGTTAAAATCAATTTGATATAGTCGACAGGCTTAGGGAAATCGAAATATTCCTTACCATCATATAATTCTCTTAATTCGCGTGTCCCCTGAGAGCTATATACAGTTTCAAGAACGGATGATAAGCCGGTATATTCACTTCCCAAGTCTTTCATGAATTTTTTGCGACGAGGTCTTCCAGTGGGGTCTGCTGGAAAAATAACTTCATCGTGTTCAATTAATTCACTCATTCTTTTAGGTTCATATCGCCAACCTGTTGGAGGGCATGAATATGTAATGCCTGTTACTGGATTTGTGAGGTCGTAGTGTAAATTAGGCCGCTGGGATTCATTCGCAAGTCCTACCATATTGTCACTCATCCATGGACCTCTTGGATCATTATCCGGATTTGAGTATTTTGATTTGTCTGACTCTTTGCCCAATATACAGCAATCTTCTCTTCTGCCATAACACAGAAGATAATCATGATCTTTTGATGCTCCGTTTTTTGTGCGGCTATCGACCATCTGTCGTTTCTTCCATATGAAGGAACAAATAAGATTCTCTTCACCGAAAATGTCATCGCAAAGAAGTTTCAGATTACTCTGCTCGTTATCATCAATAGATATGAAAATTACGCCGTCTTTGCTAAGAAGGTCGCGAGCAAGAAGCAGACGAGGCAGCATGAACATAAGCCATGCCGAATGTGAGGCCGAACCCCTTCGAGTAAGATCAAGAACGCGTTGAGCTTTGTCTAATGAAATACTGAGTTTTGTGGACAACTCTTCCGCAGTGAAATTGAAATTGTCATTATACACAAACCCGTCATAACCGGTATTGTAAGGTGGGTCGATATAGATGCACTTTATTTGTCCTGCATACGATTTCAGAAGATGCTTTAATGCATCAAGATTATCGCCACTTATATAGATATTCTTGCTTCCCTTGTTTTCGGGTAAAGAGTTATGCGCTTCATCTGGTACTATTACTGTTGTTGTGTCAAGAGAAGCCAACATTCGGGCATAATTCTTGCCGAGAAACCGCAATTCGTATCCCTCGTCCGTTACTTCTACTTTGTCCTTAAGATACTCTTGGAATCTGACAATATCGAACCTTCCATCTTCCTTAAAACAGGCAGGAAAATGTTCTCTCAGTATTTCAAGCTCGTTAGAACCGGGTGTTACTGAATTGTTTTTATCAATTATATCTTTAATCATCAGATTTCAATTTTAGTATTCAATAGATTATCAACACTGACTTCCAATAACTTGGCAATTTTAACTAAAGTAGGCAAATCTGGCTGAGAACTATTCGTACACCATTTTGATACGGTTGATGGATTCACATTTAGTTGCTCACATAACCATTTATTTGTCCTTTTCTTTTCTGCCAAAACTACTTTTAATCGGTTTATATCAGTTTCCATGTCGATAAAATTTGTTATCTACTCGCAAATTTAGTGAAAGTTCCACACATAATTCTATCCGAACTGAATTTTCTTCTTATCCTCTTAAATCAAAATGGATATCGAAACCTAATAATGCCTATATCCCGATAATTTGATATCAATCATGCATGAGATGTATGATTATTTCGACCGCTTTTCAAGACGTAACAAAAAGAGAGGGTGTAGCTCAACGAGTTACACCCTCTCTTACTATCGTAGATTTAGGAACTTATTTCACTTCCTCGAAGTCAACGTCGGTTACACCGTCGCCGTTGCCGGGGTTAGGAGTGGGACCTGCCTGAGGACCTGCCTGTCCGCCCTGCTGTGCTTGAGCCTGGGCGTTAAGGATATCCTGCTGGGCTGCGCCGAAAGAAGTTTCGATTGCCTTGATGGCGGCATCGATTCCTTCAATATTCTGAGCCTTGTGAGCTTCCTTAAGCTGAGCAAGAGCTGTTTCGATAGGAGCTTTCTTGTCGGCCGGAATCTTGTCACCGAGTTCATTGAGCTGCTTTTCAGTCTGGAAGATGATAGCGTCGGCCTGGTTGAGTTTGTCGATGCGTTCTTTTTCCTTGGCATCGGCAGCTGCATTTGCGGCAGCTTCATCTTTCATTCGCTTGATTTCAGCGTCGGTCAGACCGCTTGAAGCCTCGATACGGATGCTCTGTTCCTTGCCGGTTGCCTTATCCTTAGCCGAAACGTTAAGAATACCGTTTGCATCGATTTCAAAAGTCACTTCGATCTGCGGAATTCCACGGGGAGCGGGTGCTATTCCGTCAAGGTGGAACTTACCGAGAGTCTTGTCGTCCTTCGCCATGGGGCGTTCGCCCTGGAGCACGTGGATTTCTACAGAAGGCTGATTGTCAGCGGCAGTCGAGAAGGTTTCGCTCTTACGGGTAGGGATAGTGGTGTTTGCTTCGATAAGTTTGGTCATCACGCCACCGAGTGTCTCGATACCTACCGATAGAGGCACAACGTCAAGAAGAAGCACGTCTTTTACATCACCGGAAAGCACACCGCCCTGGATTGCCGCACCGACCGCTACGACCTCATCGGGGTTAACGCCCTTAGAGGGAGCCTTGCCGAAGAATTTCTCTACAACCTGCTGGATAGCGGGAATACGAGTCGAACCACCGACGAGAATAACCTCGTTTATATCCTTCGGAGTAAGACCGGCGTCTTTCAGTGCCTGCTCACAGGGAGCGATGGTCGCATTGATGAGTTTGTCGGCAAGCTGTTCGAATTTTGCACGGGTAAGAGTCTTCACAAGATGCTTGGGAATTCCATTGACCGGCATGATGTAAGGAAGGTTGATCTCGGTCGAAGTTGTGCTTGAGAGCTCGATCTTGGCTTTCTCGGCAGCTTCTTTCAAGCGCTGAAGAGCCATAGGATCCTGACGGAGGTCAACGCCCTCCTCTTTCTGGAACTCGTCGGCAAGCCAGTCGATAATCACATGGTCGAAGTCATCACCGCCGAGGTGAGTGTCACCGTTGGTCGATTTAACCTCAAACACGCCGTCGCCAAGTTCAAGAATAGAGATATCGAAAGTACCGCCACCGAGGTCAAACACGGCTATCTTCTGGTCCTTGTCGGTCTTGTCAAGACCGTATGCGAGTGCTGCGGCTGTAGGCTCGTTAACGATACGCTTGACGGTAAGACCTGCGATCTCGCCGGCTTCCTTGGTTGCCTGACGCTGAGAATCGTTGAAGTAGGCAGGAACGGTGATTACCGCTTCAGTCACTGACTGTCCGAGATAATCCTCGGCAGTCTTCTTCATTTTCTGAAGAATCATCGCCGAAATTTCCTGCGGAGTGTATTCACGTCCGTCGATATCAACTCGCGGAGTGTTATTGTCGCCGCGAACCACTTTATAAGGAACGCGCTCTATTTCATTCTTAACCTGATCATACGTCTCACCCATGAAACGCTTGATGGAATAGATTGTACGTTTCGGGTTGGTGATCGCCTGACGTTTGGCGGGATCGCCGACCTTACGTTCGCCACCATCGACGAAAGCCACAACGGAAGGAGTGGTATTACGTCCTTCGCTATTGGGGATAACCACCGGGTCATTGCCTTCAAGCACGGCCACACATGAGTTTGTTGTTCCAAGGTCGATACCTATAATTTTTCCCATAATGTTAGAAAGTTTTTAAGTTGTATTATTTTAATTTTATTGTCAATATATTTCATCAGGCCACGTTATCGTGGTCTGTCACTAAATTAAACAAATTTTATGCCAAAAAGTTGTACCGTTAGCCATTTCGATAAAAATCAGCGACTTAATCGACTGCCATATTTGCCACATCACTGACAGGACTGTCATTTATGATATTTGAGCCGTCATTCTCGGCTTTTTTTCGTATTTTTGCAGGATAGAACACGGAGCGCTGTACTAATCAGTCCGTTAAGAAACTCAACATCCGCTTATGATCAAGAAAATCCTCTTATTTGTAGCTCTTTCGCTTCTGGGGCTGTCTCAGTTAAAAGCCGACGTTTATTTCACGACCGCATCAAAATCCGAGATTTTTGACAAACCCTCGTCCGACGGAAAAGTTATCGGCTCTCTCACGCCTGGCTACCGACTTGACGTTGACATGATTTCAAACGGATTCGCCCGTTTCAACTATATAGGAAAGACAGGCTATATCGCGATAAAAAATATCAGGAAGGCGACTCCTGAAGAAGCACCCCCACCCATGGCTGAAATAAATCCGCCACGGACTCCTGTAGTCAGCATTGCGCCTGTCAACCGGCAGAAGGCCACTTTATATCTGTTCTTCGACGAAGAATCCGGCATAAAGGACATTCCCATATCAGTCGATGGCTCCGAGCGGTTCCGTCTGGAAGGGAAAAAGCTCTCCGGTAAAAAGAACGGCCGTTACACCCGCTCCATGAGAAAAGTCATTGCCGAAGGAAGCGGCACAATGGATGTTTCGGTAAATATCACCCGCGACGGCACTACATATAGCGCGAAAATACCGCTTGCAATTACCGATGGCTCGACATATTACCTGAAAATAACGACGAAAAACATGGACAGCCGCTCCCGGAAAAAGAAGAAAAGTGTCAGGCTGCAGAAACTCTCCGCAAAAGAGGGGCTAAAACTGCTACGGAACAGAAAATTCACTCGTAATTCCGACATGGAAATATACCTTTAGGAATTTCAAGGCTATTTTCAGGTCCGGCAGCAATTAGTCACGGAAAGAGTAGCCTGTTAAGGAAATAATTATTAAATTTGCAGATAATTAATTATTAAATAGATATAAACTCAATTTAAACATTTCAATATCATGGACATTTCCCACATTGAACACGTAGGCATAGCAGTGCCCTCACTTGATGAAGCAATCCCCTTCTACGAAAACATGCTCGGTTTCAAATGTTTTGCAATCGAAGAAGTGCCCGACCAGAAGGTCCGTACAGCATTTTTCAAAGTAGGACAGACTAAAATAGAGCTTCTTGAAGCCACTGCTCCTGAGAGCGCCATCGCTAAATTCATCGCCAACAATGGCGGGCGCGGCGGCATCCAGCACATTGCTTTTGCCGTAGAGGACGGAGTTGCAAACGCACTCGCCGAAATCGAGGAAAAAGGCGGCCGCCTCATTGACAAGGCTCCCCGCAAAGGAGCTGAAGGACTCGACATAGCGTTCGTTCACCCCAAAAGCACTTGCGGAACTCTCGTCGAGCTTTGCGAAGATCCGAAAAAGAAATAACAAATCAAAATCCAATACAACTCACCATTTCCACAATGAGCAATCAGCTTGAAAAAGTACAGGAGCTTATAGCCCTGCGCAATGAAGCCCGCCTCGGAGGCGGCGAAAAAGCCATCCAGAAACAGCATGACCGCGGGAAATACACCGCTCGCGAACGCATCGCACAGCTTCTCGATGAAGGATCATTTGAAGAGATAGACATGTTTGTACGTCACCGCTGCCATAATTTCGGGCAGGAAAAGAAATCATTCCTTGGCGACGGTGTTGTGACCGGTTACGGTACGATTGACGGTCGCCTTGTTTATGTTTTCGCCCAGGACTTCACGGTTTTCGGTGGCTCTCTCAGCGAAACTATGGCATTGAAAATATGCAAGATAATGGATATGGCCATGAAGATGGGCGCACCTGTCATCGGTCTTAACGACTCGGGTGGCGCACGTATTCAGGAAGGTATCAACGCTCTTGCGGGTTATGCCGAGATTTTCCAGCGCAACATTCTCGCATCCGGCGTAATTCCTCAGATTTCAGCCATCCTCGGTCCCTGTGCCGGCGGTGCGGTATATTCTCCCGCTCTGACCGACTTCACCATCATGACCAAAGGCATATCCTATATGTTCCTGACGGGTCCCAAGGTTGTCAAGACCGTTACCGGCGAGGATGTGACGCAAGACGCACTTGGCGGCGCTGAAGTTCACTCGTCGAAGAGCGGTGTGGCCCATTTCGCCGCAGAAGACGGTGAAGACTGTCTGCGCATCATCCGCAAACTCTTCAGCTACATACCTCAGAACAACCTTGAAGAACCCCCGTTGGTTGAATGTAACGACCCGATCGACCGACTCGAAGATTCTCTCAACGAAATAATCCCTGACTCGGCTACACGTCCCTATGACATGTATGAAGTAATCGGCGCTATAATCGACAACGGCGAATTCCTCGAAGTACAGCGTAACTATGCGAAGAACCTCATCGTCGGTTTCGCCCGTTTCAACGGCCAGGCAGTCGGCATCGTCGCCAACCAGCCCAAGTTCCTTGCCGGCGTTCTTGACAGCAACGCATCGCGCAAGGGTGCCCGCTTCGTCCGTTTCTGCGACGCCTTCAATATTCCTCTTGTAACTCTCGTAGATGTCCCCGGATTCCTCCCCGGAACGGGTCAGGAATACAACGGCGTCATTCTCCATGGAGCAAAACTCCTCTATGCCTACGGAGAGGCTACAGTGCCGAAAGTCACCGTCACCCTGCGCAAGAGCTACGGCGGAAGCCACATCGTGATGAGCTGCAAGCAGCTCCGCGGCGATATGAATTACGCATGGCCTACTGCCGAAATCGCCGTTATGGGCGGCGCCGGCGCTGTCGAGGTCCTCTATGCCAAAGAAGCAAAAGCATCTGACAATCCCCAGGCTGTTCTTGCTGAAAAGGAAGCCGAATACAACAAACTTTTCTGCAACCCCTACAATGCAGCCCGCTATGGCTATATCGACGATGTCATCGAACCGCGCAACACTCGCTTCCGCGTGATCCGCGCCCTCCAGCAGCTCGCCACCAAGAAAGTGACCAATCCGGCCAAGAAACATGGCAATATTCCTCTGTAATCCTCTTTTGGATAAATAAAAAACTCAATTTCATCCCTTAAAGAGACATGAAACAGAAATTAATGTTATTGCTTCTGGCTGTAGCCGTTGGAGCGGCTGCCATTTCAGCGCAAAGTCGCCGCAATCTGCGAATCAATGAAGTGATGGTGCAGAACGACAGCAACTTTGTCGATGATTACGGCCATCATACAGCCTGGATCGAGCTTTTCAATACAACCCACGCACCGCTCAACATCGCCAGTGTGTTCCTGACCAACAATCGGGCCACCCTCGATGAAAACCTTTCGTCCAAAGAGCGCAAGGCAATGATGTATGCCGTTCCTCTCGGCGACGTCCTGACCAAAATACCGAAACGTCAGCATGTGGTATTCTGGGCCGACGGACGTCCCACTCTCGGAACTTTCCACACAAACTTCACCCTTCAGCCCGGTCAGGACAACTGGATCGCCATATTCGACGGCGACGGACACACTCTTATCGATTCCGTAACCGTTCCCGCCACACTTGGACCCGACCAGTCGTTTGCCCGCATAGAAGACGGGGTTGACAGCGAAGACGGAGTAAAACTCGGAATAGAGGCATGGGAAATTCGCGATGATTCAGAAGGACTTCCCGTCACCCCCAGCTCCAACAACAAGATCCGCGAGACGAATGACAAGATCGACATGTTTGCCGAAAAGGACAAAAACGGCGTTGCTATGGCGATCATGGCAATGGGAATAGTTTTCTCGGCACTTCTGCTTCTCTGCATCTGCTTCTACATAATAAGCAAGATAGGCGAACGCGTTTCAAGCCGCAACAAGACCAAGACCCTCTCTTCGTCGGAAACAGAAATCCATGTTGAGAAAGGTCATGATTCAGGCGAAGAAATCGCAGCTATCGCAATGGCCCTGCATGAGCACCTCAATGCTCATGACAGCGAGAACACCGTTCTGACCATCAATAAGGTAAAACGCGCCTATTCTCCCTGGAGCTCCAAGATTTACGGACTCCGTCAACTGCCGCAAAAGTAAAATTATCAACATCGCAGTAGAATAAATTTATCATTTTTGCCAAACATTATCAATTCAACCGAAAATGAAAGAATACAAATATAAAATCAACGGCAACACCTACAAAGTTGCCATAGGCGATATCGATAATAATATTGCCGAAGTTGAAGTCAACGGCGTCCCCTACAAAGTGGAGCTTGACAAGGCCAAAAAGCCTGTGACTATAATCAACGCTCCGCGTCCGTCGGCAGCTCCCCGCACAGCCGACGGCGGTAAGGTCATCTCCAAACCGGCTGCCAAATCCGGCGGCGCTAAGAAAGTCGTTTCCCCGCTTCCCGGCACTGTCGTTTCGATTGCCGTTAAAGTCGGAGACACCGTAAAGGCTGCCGATACCGTGGCTATTCTCGAAGCTATGAAAATGGAGAACGCAATCCATGCCGGCCATGACGGAGTTGTCAAATCCATCGATGTCAATCCTGGTGACGCAGTTCTTGAAGGCGCCCTTCTGATCACCATCGAATAATAATCCTCAACCATTCAAATCTGAAATTTATGGATTTTGGTGATTTTCTGTTATCCAACCTTCAGCAGTTTTGGAATCTGACAGGTTTCCACAACGCTACATGGCGGCATTTCGTCATGCTTGCCGTAGGACTTTTCTTTATATGGCTTGCCATAAAGAAAAATTTCGAGCCGATGCTTCTTGTTCCCATAGGCTTCGGCATGCTTATCGGAAATATTCCTTTTGACACCACCGCAGGTCTTGAGGTGGGAATATACGAGGAAGGATCCGTCCTCAACATCCTCTACAACGGAGTGAGTGCCGGCTGGTATCCCCCTCTGATATTTCTCGGAATCGGCGCTATGACCGACTTCTCGGCCCTGATAGCCAACCCCAAGCTTATGCTCATCGGCGCAGCCGCACAGTTCGGCATTTTCGGAGCCTACATGGTCGCATTGCTTCTCGGTTTCGCCCCCGACCAGGCTGGAGCCATCGCCATCATCGGCGGTGCCGACGGACCGACGGCAATCTTCCTTTCGTCAAAACTCGCGCCCAACCTCATGGGTGCAATCGCAGTGTCGGCCTATTCCTACATGGCTCTCGTGCCTGTAATCCAGCCGCCGATAATGCGTCTTTTCACGACCAAGAAAGAACGCCTGATAAAAATGAAACCGGCGCGAGCCGTCTCTCAGAACGAAAAGATCATCTTCCCGATCGTCGGTCTGTTGCTGACATGTTTCGTGGTTCCCTCAGGCATTCCGTTGCTCGGTATGCTATTCTTCGGCAACCTGCTCCGTGAGTGCGGTGTCTGCAACCGTCTCGCCAAGACAGCGTCAAATGCCCTCACCGACATTGTGACAATCCTTCTCGGCATGACCGTGGGAGCTTCCACTCAGGCTTCAGAGTTCCTTACTCCCCAGACTGTCGGAATCTTCGCTCTCGGTTTCATGGCATTCATCATCGCGTCATCCAGCGGTGTTCTCTTCGTGAAACTGTTCAATCTGGTTCTTCCCAAATCTAAGAAAATCAATCCTCTCATCGGAAATGCCGGTGTTTCGGCCGTCCCGATGTCAGCCAGAATTTCCAACAACCTCGGTCTCGAATACGATCCCAGCAACTATCTGCTCATGCACGCCATGGGCCCGAACGTTGCAGGTGTCATCGGTTCTGCAGTGGCCGCAGGTGTGCTACTCGGCTTCCTGGCTTGATAGCAAATAACAGAAAAGCGCGGTACAGACAGCAAATTCCGCTGAAGTACCGCGCTTTTCTTTTTCAAACAATATCCAATTATCGAATGCGGTCTCACTCTGACACAACCTTTACGGCTCCGTCATTGTTTTATCTATACCAATCGATGAGTCACAAGACTACCATCTGAAATACTAAAACTTGTGTGAACCCAGATTACAACAGAAATGATTACCCAGAAAGTTATCGATCAATTATATAAGACTTTCAAGAAACCTCCGCGCACCGCCGATGATCTTGATGTCGATCTGCTTTTCGAACATCTTATCGAGCACCACGATATCCAGATTGACGACAACGCCAACCTTGTGACAGGCAGTTTTCCTGAAAATTCTCCGTTTTACAGAATTCCGCTCTCCCACATACACGCCATTGTGGAATTCGAAAACAAAATAGCAATTGTACTTCATTCCTCCATTCTGTTTCTCAACAAGCATGATAACCGTTCGAGCATACATGTGAAAATGCCTAAGAAAACTCTTATGGAGCGATTCTTCAGCTCTTTCAACTCCGAAGAGGAATAGCGGCTCCAACAACTACAATACACAGAAAAGGCTTTCAGCAGTCGCTGAAAGCCTTTTCTCTATAGCCTACGCTGTTGTTCAGGCTCCTTTTACCTTCTCTACAATAGCCTTGAAAGCGGCGGGATTGTTGAGAGCGAGATCTGCGAGAACCTTGCGGTTGATCTCTATACCTGACTTATGGATTAGACCCATCAGTTTGCTGTAAGAGAGATCTTCCATGCGGGCTGCAGCATTGATACGCTGAATCCAGAGAGCACGGAAATTGCGTTTTTTATCTTTACGGTCACGGTAAGCGTATGTAAGACCTTTTTCCCAAGTATTCTTGGCGACAGTCCACACATTGCGGCGGCAACCGAAATAACCACGGGTGAGTTTTAAGATTTTCTTTCTGCGAGCTCTTGAAGCTACATGATTTACTGATCTTGGCATTTTTTTAATGAATTGTGAAAGTTAGCGGCTGATGCTCTTTAGTGCTAAACATTCGGTTAATAAAAAGTGTGATAAGACACAAGAATTAAAATTGCTCAGAGAAATCCTCTTGATCTCTTCTTACTTGCAGCCGAGAAGTTCTTTGACGGCCTTCACATTCGATTCGTCAACGATTGAGAAGTGGGTCAGATTACGCTTCTGTTTTTTAGTCTTCTTGGTGAGAATGTGGCTTTTGTAAGCGTGTTTTCTCTTGATCTTTCCTGATCCGGTAAGGGCGAACCTCTTTTTGGCACCGGAATTAGTCTTAATCTTAGGCATTGTAAAAATAATAATTAATAATGTTGATTCGAGTAAAAACTCTGGTTATTTCTTTTTGGGTGAAATCATAAGGATCATTCTCTTTCCTTCAAGCACGGGCATTTGCTCGACTTTTCCGTATTCTTCAAGATCATTGGCGAAGCGCAGCAAAAGAACTTCACCCTGCTCCTTGAAGAGAATCGAACGTCCGCGGAAAAACACATAAGCTTTCACTTTTGCGCCTTCCTGAAGGAATCCGATCGCATGCTTCAGCTTGAAATTATAGTCATGGTCATCGGTCTGAGGCCCGAAACGGATCTCCTTGACAACAACTTTTGTAGCTTTTGCCTTCTGTTCCTTCTGGTGCTTCTTCTGCTGGTAAAGAAACTTCTGATAATCCAGAATCTTGCAGACAGGCGGTTCGGCAGTGGGAGAGATCTCTATGAGATCAAGTCCCTGCTCTTCGGCTATTTCAAGCGCCTCACGAATGGAGTATATCCCGGTAGTGACATTGTCACCGACAAGACGCACTTCACGGGCACGGATCTGCTCGTTGGTGGCATATTGATCCTTGGCGGTGGCGGGGCCACGACGCTGCTGAGGATTGCGTACTGGGTTCGGACGGCGGGGTCCGGCGGGATTAAATGGCTTTTTCTGCATTCAGTGAGTTACTAGTTATTAATCATTTCTTCGACCTCTCGGGCCAAATTTTCTGCAAAGGTAGCAATTTTCATCGTACCTTTATCACCTTCGCCCTGTTTTCTTACAGAAATTTCACCATTATTGGCTTCTTTCTCTCCGACAACGAGCAGATAGGGAATACGTTTAAGCTCGTTATCGCGGATTTTCTTTCCGATTTTCTCATTGCGGTCATCGACAATGGCCCTGACATCGGCAATATTCAGCTGACGGGCTACTTCGCGGGCATAATCGTTGAATTTCTCCGAAATGGGCAGAACGACTGCCTGCTCGGGAGCGAGCCAGAGGGGGAAACGTCCGGCAGTATGTTCGAGAAGTACGGCGACGAAACGCTCCATCGAGCCGAAAGGCGCGCGGTGGATCATCACAGGACGGTGCTTCTGATTATCCGAGCCTGTGTATTCGAGCTGGAAGCGTTCGGGCAGATTGTAATCGACCTGAATGGTTCCGAGCTGCCAGCGGCGTCCGAGGGCATCTTTGACCATAAAGTCGAGCTTGGGACCGTAGAAAGCGGCCTCGCCGAGCTCCTTGCGGGCTTTCAGCCCTTTCTCTTCGCATGCATCGATGATAGCCTGTTCGGCGAGATGCCAGTTTTCATCGCTACCGATGTATTTTTCCTTGTTCTTCGGATCGCGAAGTGATATCTGGGCCTCGAAATTGTCAAATTTCAATGCCTTGAAAATGTAGAAGATGATATCCATTACCTTGAGGAATTCATCTTTTATCTGATCGGGGGCGCAATAGATATGCGCGTCATCCTGCGTGAATCCGCGGACTCGGGTCAGGCCGTGAAGCTCACCGCTCTGCTCGTAACGGTAAACGGTGCCGAATTCCGCAAGACGCAGAGGAAGATCCCTGTAACTGCGGGGAAGCGCACGGAATATTTCACAGTGATGGGGACAGTTCATCGGCTTGAGCAGATATTCCTCCCCTTCTTCCGGAGTGTGTATCGGCTGGAATGAATCCTTGCCGTATTTCGCATAATGTCCTGATGTGACATAGAGCATCTTATTACCGATATGCGGAGTGATAACCTGCTGATAACCGTATTGTTTCTGAATTTTACGCAGGAATTGCTCAAGGCGGTCACGCAAAGCGGCTCCTTTCGGAAGCCAGAGAGGAAGGCCGGCGCCCACATTCTGTGAGAAAGTGAAAAGCTCCATTTCCTTTCCAAGTTTACGATGGTCGCGTTTTTTGGCCTCTTCCAGAAGAGCCAGATATTCGTCAAGCATCTTCTGCTTGGGGAACGTGATTCCATAGACACGCACAAGCTGGTTGCGTTTTTCGTCACCGCGCCAGTAAGCCCCGGCAAGCGACATCACTTTCACTGCTTTTATCGGAGCGGTGGTCGGGATATGCGGGCCGCGGCAAAGGTCGGTGAAATTACCCTGGGTATAGGTCGTTATATGTCCGTCCTCGAGTTCGCTGATAAGCTCACACTTGTATTCCTCGTTGCGGTCTCCGAAAAGTTTCAGGGCATCGGCCTTTGAGATATCCTTGCGCACAATCTCCTGTTTCTGACGCGCGAGTTCGAGCATCTTCTTCTCAATCTTCGGGAAATCTGCTGCTGTTATGACATGTTCACCCGGATCAATGTCGTAATAGAATCCGTTTTCGATTGCCGGACCGATTCCGAATTTCACGCCGGGATAAAGTTCCTGAAGAGCCTCGGCAAGCAAGTGGGCCGAACTGTGCCAGAAAGCATGCTTTCCTTCCGGATCATCCCATTTGAAAAGCTTGATTTCAGCATCTTCCTCAACGGGACGTGTCAGGTCCCATTCCTCGCCGTTAACTGTGGAGGCAAGAACATCCTGCGCGAGACGCGGACTGATACTCTCTGCGATCTGCAGAGGAGTGGTTCCGCTTTCAAATTGTTTTACCGATTTATCGGGAAATGTAATATTTATCATTGATATTCAATAAATTAACGCATTCATACGGCTTACCCCCCTTGGCGGTAAGCCGTATCCGAGTGCAAATTTACGTTATTTATTTGATTTATCAATGCTTAGTGAAGTATTTTTCAGGGCTAGCGCATGAGATTTAGCAAAAATTCAGTCAAAAACTTGGATAT
>CAJULY010000029.1 GCA_910587185.1 uncultured Muribaculaceae bacterium | reverse complement strand
ACGACCCCGAGATTACAAATCACGTGCTCTGGCCAACTGAGCTAAAGAGGCGGGTCTTTCTGTTTGCCTGATTGCCTTGCGGCCTCAAAAGCGATGCAAAGTTATGACTATTTTTTTATTCCACCAAACTTTTCGCTCTTTTTTTAGTTGATTTTTTACGCCTTTTTACAACCCCATGAATGATAACACTCTTGTTTAAAATCATTTAGCCACTAATTTTACAACAAAAAAAGATTTGGAAGCAGATCATCCCGACTGATGCCGACGGCTTCATCTCTTCACTGTGTGATGCAGAATCTCATGACCGTTTCCGTTTTTCACCGACAATTCCAGGCTATGGCCGTCGGCCGACGCCTCGATGACATCGACGTTACTGTTGATGATCACCGGAAATTTCGCTCCACTTTCCTTTCCGGGCTGCACAAACAGATGACGGTGCAGATGACCGCATACCATGACATCCACCCCCGCCTCATTCAATATAGGCATAAACATGCGTTGCGCGTGGAGCTGCCCATGCCATGTATCGCCGAAAGGCGGCACATGAAGCAACACGACCTTGTAGGGGGAAGAACGGAACTCTTCCGTCGCCACGACTTCTTTCAGCCAACGCGCTTCATCTTCCCTGTAACGGTCCATCCGGTTCAGCCCGAAATATTCGATATCACTGTCCGGTTTATCCTCTCCTCCGTCCATCACAATAAAGAACACCGGGCCCTGGCGGAACGTATAGTAAGGCATACCGGTTGAGGCCGGAAAATATTCCGGATAGCGGGCGGCCATCACTCCGCGCCCCTCATGATTGCCGCGCACCATATAAAAAGGAACCTCCGACGCAAACATATCTACAGCTTTATTTATAAAGCCGTCAACGACCTGCCGCTCGGTGTCCATGTGGCTCACCATATCGCCGTTGAAAACCACGAAATCGGTTTCACCCCGGCGAACGTCTTTCAGAAGCCGCCCCATTCTGGCCGTATCGGCATGAATATCATTGACCACGCTGAACCGGATCGATGTCTTGGCAGGATCGACGGTCGTAAACCGCAACGGCTCTTTCTGATATACGCGCGTTGACGCCACTACACCATAACTGACCTGATAGGTCTTTTCTTCCGTCACTTCCTGCGAGAAAACGCGGTAACGATAAGTGGTGCCCGGAGTCAGGCCATCGACCTTCACGCGATGGAGCGTACCTATGACTTTACGTCCGAGATGAGTCTGATAGAACTTGGGGCGCTCCTCGGCATAGAAATGCAACGTGTCGTCGGGTGCGGTCTCGACCCAGGAAACCGACCGTTTGTCGGTACCCCACACAATCACGGCCTCATTCTCGCCCACCTGTTGGAGATAAGGACCGAAAGTTATTCTCACAGCTTGCGCCGACACAGCGCCGGCGACCAGCAGAATAAATGCCAGAAAACGGAAATGGCTCATAGCAGGATATAATGTGATGATTTTTGAGCACCAAAATTAGTAAAAATCTACATTTCATGCAATTTTTTGGACGAAGGCCTGCAAACGGCCGTCATTCATTTTCAATTTTCGGCGAATAATTACTATATTTGCGTTGCATTATGCGGTATTAAGAATTCAAATTAACAAAAAACATCATACACATGAAAACTGAAGAGATTAACGCGCGCATCCAGGCACTTCGCGACGTGATGCAGCAGGAAGGCGTTGACGCCGTTATTATACCACAAACCGACCCCCATCAGGGCGAATACCTTGCCGATCACTGGCAGGTGCGCCGCTGGCTCTCAGGCTTCACCGGTTCGGCCGGAGATCTGGTTGTGACACGCACAAAAGCTTTCGTCTGGGCCGATTCCCGTTACTGGCTGCAGGCGGCCGCACAGCTCAAAGACACCTGCATCGGCGTCATGGAAGACGGCAAGCCCGAAGTTCCGTCTATTGCGGCATACCTTTCTTCAAACCTTCCCGGAGGAGCCACTGTAGGCATCGACGGCATGGTATTTTCCGTCAACTCAGCCGAAACCCTTGAAAAAACGCTCGCCAGAAACGGAATCAGCCTGCGCGTCGATTTCGACCCGGCCGACCTCGTATGGCTTGACCGGCCCTCGCTCCCTAAGGACAAGATCTTCCTCCACGAAGAAAAGCACTCCGGCGAAAGCGCCAAGTCAAAAATCAGCCGCGTCATGGAAAATGTCAACGCTGAAGGCGCCGGCGCAACATTCATCTCCGATCTCGCCGAGATCGCATGGACCCTCAATCTCCGTTCGAGCGACGTCGAATGCAATCCGGTGGTGACAGCGTTCCTCTATCTCTCGCCCGAAAATTCGACACTTTTCGTGGACACCGACAAGCTCACTCCCGAGGTCGAGAGCTATCTCGCAAATTGCGGAGTCAGCACGCGTCCCTACACTGACGTGAAACAATTCCTCGCCTCGCTCCCCTCCCAGACCAAAGTTCTCGTCAGCGCCGGACAGACAGGCATAGCACTGCGCACGATTCTCGGCGATCGCGCCGTCATCAGCGGCTCGCCCGTCGCAATGCTGAAAGCCGTCAAGAACGACACCCAGATCAAAGGTGTGCGCAACGCGATGATCCGCGACGGTGTGGCTCTCGTCCACTCTTTCATGGAAATCGAACGCCGCATGGCCGAAGATATCCCCACAACGGAAATCGACATCGCCGACATCCTGCTGAAAAACCGCTCGGCACAGCCCCTTTTCTTCGACCTTAGCTTCGACACCATCGCCGGTTTCGGCCCCCACGGAGCGATTGTCCATTACTCGGCTACCCCCGCCACAAATGCAACGCTTAAACCCGACAATCTTCTTCTCGTTGATTCCGGCGCAAACTATCTCGACGGCACGACCGACATAACCCGCACCATATCGCTCGGCAATCCCACAAACGCGCAGCGCCATGACTTCACCCTCGTCATGAAGGGACATATAGCTCTTGCGACCGCCATTTTCCCCGAAGGGACCCGTGGCGCCCAGCTCGACGTCCTCGCCCGCATAAACCTCTGGAAAGAAGGCCTTAGCTATCTTCACGGCACTGGCCACGGCGTAGGCCACTTCCTGAATGTCCACGAAGGGCCGCAGAGCATACGCCTCAACGACACCCTCGCTCCCATGACACCGGGAATGATCACTTCCGACGAACCGGGCCTCTACCGCGAAGGACAGTATGGAATACGCTGCGAGAACCTCATACTGACCACCGACGCCTTCACCACTGAATTCGGCCGTTTCTACAGATTTGAGGCCCTCACCCTCTTCCCCTTCGACATCTCTCTGTTTGATGTCAATCTGATGACCGATGCCGAAATCGACTGGGTTAACGAATATCACGCGACCGTCTGCGAACGCATCCTCCCGGCTCTCGACGCCGAAGCTCAGGCTTGGCTCATAAACAAGACCCGCAAACTAACCAGATAAACCGACACAGACAATGGCTCTAATCATACCAGTCAGAGGTTTTACGCCCGTAGTTGGCAAAGACACCTTCCTGGCCGAAAACGCCACCCTTGTAGGTGATGTGACTCTCGGTGAAGGCTGTAGCGTCTGGTTCAACACCGTTTTGCGCGGCGATGTGAACACGATAACCATTGGAGACCGGGTCAACATTCAGGATGGCTCGGTGCTCCACACCCTCTACCAGAAATCAACCATAGAGATCGGCAACGATGTCTCCATCGGCCACAACGTCACTCTCCACGGATGCAAGATACATGACCTCGCCCTCATCGGAATGGGGGCCGTGGTCATGGACGACGCCGTGGTGGGTGAGGGCGCTCTCGTGGCCGCCGGCTCCGTGGTCCTTTCCCGAACTCAGATCGGGCCTAACGAACTGTGGGGCGGCGCGCCTGCCAAATTCATCAAAATGGTCGATCCGGCCACAGCCCGCGAACTGAACCAGAAAATAGCCCGCAACTACCTGATGTACTCCACCTGGTACACACAGAAGCCGGAAGAACAATCCTGAGTCTCTGAAACATCACCCAAGACTCTCACATTTCATGAAAAGATACATCATCACATTTCTGCTTGTCACATTCGTCGGTTATCTGATCGCCGAGGCCGCTCCCAAGCCAAAACATGTCGTTTTCATCGGACTTGACGGCTGGGCCGCAAACACCTATGACCAGTCGGAGATGCCCTTCGTGAAGAAACTTGCGGCGGAAGGAGCCTTCACCAAGGAAAAACGCTCGGTTCTCCCCTCATCAAGCGCCGTCAACTGGGCTTCGATCTTCATGGGCGCGGGACCGGAAGTCCACGGTTATCTCAACTGGGGATCAAAAACGCCGGAACTCAACCAGCCAACAGATGCCGTAAAAACCAACGGCATCTTCCCGACCGTTTTCCAGCTTGCGCGCCTCCAGCATCCGAAAGCCGACATTGCGCTCTTCGCAGAATGGGACGGCATAAAGCATCTCGTTGACACACTGTCGTTCAGCCATTTCGAGCAGACAGTACCAGAGGCCACCGCAGCCCGGGCAGGCGAATATCTCAAGGCTGTGCGTCCGGAGCTCACTGCCATCGTATTTGACCGCCCTGACCATCCGGGCCACGACAACGGCTGGGGATCTCCCGAATACTACGCCATGATGACGCGCCTCGACAACTCCATCGCTGAAATTTTCAAGGCTCTTGAAAAAGCCGGAATGATCGATGACACCATGGTGATCATCACGGCCGACCACGGAGGCAAAGGTACCGGCCACGGAGGCACCTCCATGTCAGAGATGCAGTCACCTCTTATTATATGGGGGAAAGGTGTTCAGCGGGCCACGACCATCACCGATATGGTAGTCTCCTACGACATCGCGCCCACCATAGCCCGGGCCCTCGGACTCAAAACTCCCTCCTGCTGGCGCGGACGCGCCGTCACTCAGGCCCTCAGATAAGCCACCGGTACAACTGTCGGGCATAGCTGTTTTTTCGAATTTTCATGCAATAACTCTTGACACAGGGGACAAAATGTATTAACTTTGCACGAAATTTCGGATAATAGCGCTAATGAAAGGCAGTTCCAGACATCGCAGGCATTTCGACGGATCGCGGCTTATTACGATCATAAGCGTCGCCATGGTGTTGCTTGTCATGGGGATAACGGTTATTCTCGGCATAGGCACACATCAGGCCGGACGGCTTGTGCGCTCCAATGTTGGATTCGTAGCCGTCGTCAATCCCTCTTTCGGACAAAAATCTCTCGACAGCGTGCGCACTGCCCTCAACAATGCCCCCTATGTCAGCGAAATAACCACACGCACCGCCGAAGAGGTTCTCAAACGCTGGGAGGAACTTATGGGTCCCGAAGAGCTTATCGACATAAACCCCTTTCTTCCGGAATACGATGTGACTGTCAAACCTGAATGGGCCAAGCCTGACAGTCTCAGAAAAATCGCGGCTGAACTCGACAGGATAAGCTGTGTCGATCACATTCAGCTTCAGGCCGACATCGCCGCCGAGATAAACCATTCGGTAAGCTCCGTCTTCCTGCTTCTCCTGATGGTGGGGATAGCATTGCTGATAATCTCCGTGGTGCTCATCTCCAACACCGTAAAGCTCCAGATTCATTCACAGCGCTTTATCATCCACACCCAGCAATACGTCGGAGCTACGGCCCGCTACATAGTCGCGCCTTATGTCAGGCGTGCCGCGCTCAACGGCCTTCTTGCGGCAATCATAGCAGCTGCCGCGCTGACCGCGCTCGTATTTTACGCCGGCGCTATCGACCCGGTGGTACCCCATATAATAAGCGGCTGGGCCGTTGCGGTAACGGTCGCTTTCATAGTGATTGTTGGAGTGGTCCTGTGTGCGCTGACCGCGCATATCGCGGCTATGAAATACATCCACCGAAGCTATGACGAAATTTTCAACTGACGAAAATGAACTGAATCCGAACATTTACGATATATAATATATTAACAGAGGGCCTCCGTTGGCCGGGGAATGTCGGGGAGAAACCGGCTCTACCCTGTGAAAACGGCTGACGCCCGCAAAAAAGACAGACTTCTAAAAATGGCAAAAACTCCGACGAAAAATACCGCCGATCCCGCCTCAGGCACGGATTCCGCTATCCGGCGCGAAGACCATTCGCAGCTTCCCCTGGTAAAAAAGAACTTCATCCTCATGGCAATAGCCGCCCTGATGATAGTAATCGGCTTCGCCCTGACTTCGGGAGGAGCTTCGGCCGATCCTACCCAGTTCAACCCTGAAATTTTCTCAACCAGAAGAATCGTGATAGGTCCCAATATAGCGTTCCTCGGCTTCATATTCATGGGCGTTGGCATAATGTGGCCTTGCAAGAAAAAGTGAGACAATTTCCCCAAACAGACAATCAGAAAACACTTACATAGAAAATGGACTGGTTAGACGCCCTCATTCTGGGCATTGTACAAGGACTTTCCGAATATCTGCCCATCAGCTCGAGCGGACATCTTGAAATAATGCGCAGCCTTCTGGGTATGGATCTCGAAGGAGCGGAAGCGCTTGAAATGATCGTAGCATTGCATGTTGCCACTGTTTTAAGCACAATCGTGGTTCTCTGGCGCGAATTCGTGCCGCTCTGCACCTCGTTCTTCACTTTCAGGCGTGACGAGAACACGGTGTATGTCCTGAAAATACTTGTATCCTGTATTCCGATAGCGATTATCGGCCTCTGTTTCAAGGACACTATCGACAACTTCTTCGGAGGATCACTCTCCACGGTTGGAATCTGTCTGCTCATAACGGCGTTGCTCCTCGCTTTCGCCTATTATTTCCGCGGTCGCAAGGGCCACGGTGCCGACAGCGCAGCGACTATTCTTCCGAAAGAACACCCCATAACCTATCGCGACGCCTTCATTATCGGATGCGCCCAGGCTCTCGCCACTCTCCCCGGCCTCAGCCGTTCCGGCTCCACGATCGCCACCGGACTTCTGCTCGGCGACCGCCGCGCCGACATTGCGCAGTTCTCATTCTTCATGGTCATCATACCCATCCTCGGCCAGGCGCTCCTTGACTGCGTGCATATCCTGGACGGCACTTCTGCCGCCAACGCAATAGGCCTTCTGCCTCTGCTTGTCGGATTCATCGCGGCATTCGTTGTCGGATGTTTCGCCTGCAAATGGATGATCAATCTCGTCAAACGCGGAAAACTCGTCTGGTTCGCCGTTTATTGCGCCATCGTAGGTCTGCTTTGCATTTTCTGCTAATCCCATCCGCCATCAACGACGTTTTTTAATGGATTTTCTTACAGGAGAAACCCTATACATCGACAAGCCTCTGGGCTGGACATCGTTTGACGTGGTCAAACGCGTGCGCGGAATGCTCACCCGCCGCTACGCTCTGAAAAAAATGAAAGTGGGCCATGCCGGCACCCTCGACCCTCTGGCAACCGGAGTGATGATAGTTGTGACAGGCCGCTCCACCAAGCTGATCGAGACCCTCCAGCAGGGGGTAAAGGAGTATGTGGCCACGATTGCCCTCGGAGCCACCACCCCGTCGTTCGACCTCGAGACGGAAATAGACGCCACTTATCCTACAGCCCACATTACCCGCGAGAAAGTCGAAGAGGTTCTGTCTCGTTTCACAGGCCGCATCGAGCAGGTACCCCCTCAATATTCCGCATGCAAGATCGACGGCCGCAGAGCCTACGATATGGCCCGTAAAGGAAAAGTCGCCGATCTCGCTCCGAAAGTTCTTGTCATAGACACGCTCGAACTTCTCGACTTTTCGCCTGAAAGCATAACCGTAAGGGTTGTGTGCAGCAAAGGCACCTATATACGCGCGCTGGCGCGAGACATCGGCAGCGCTCTGGAATCCGGAGGACATCTGACCGCGCTGCGGCGCACAAGAGTCGGAGACGCCGCGATAGCCGACTGTCTCACCCCCGATCAACTGACGGAATTCCTCCGTATTGTCCCGATAGAGCGGCCGGCAGATGAGGCGCTGGTTCCTGAAAAGCTAAAAAATTGTAACTTCACGCTATTGTAATAGAACACAAATGAAATTATCCCAATTCAAGTTTCATCTCCCCGAAGAGCTGATCGCTCAACACCCCGTGCCTCAGCGCGATGAATCGCGAATGATGGTCATCCATCGCAAAACGGGCGAAATCGAACACAAGGTGTTCAGAGAAATAATAAATTATTTTGACGAGGGAGACGTGATGGTATTCAACGATACCAAGGTTTTCCCCGCCCGGCTCTATGGTTACAAGGAAAAGACCGGAGCGAAGATCGAAGTTTTCCTCCTTCGTGAGCTTAACGCTGAAAACAAGCTATGGGACGTCCTCGTGGAGCCGGCCCGCAAGATCAGGATAGGGAACAAGCTCTATTTCGGCAAAGATGAATCGATGGTGGCGGAAGTCATCGACAACACCACTTCCCGCGGGCGCACCCTGCGTTTCCTCTATGACGGTCCTCATGACGAATTCAAGAAAGAGCTGTTCAGCCTCGGACAGTCCCCGCTTCCCCACTATATAATGCGTGAGCCCGAGGAACTTGACATTGAACGCTATCAGACCATATATGCCGAGAAGGAAGGAGCCGTCGTTGCCCCGGCTGCCGGACTCCATTTCAGCCGCGAATTGATGAAACGGCTTGAGATCAAAGGCATTCATCAGGCATTCCTGACCGTCCACAGCGGCCTCGGTAACTTCCGTGAGATCGATGTGGAAGACCTCACGAAGCACCGCATGGATTCCGAGCAGATGGAAGTGGACGAGCCTCTTGTCGAGCTCGTCAACGGAGTCAAGGACGCAGGTCACCGCGTATGCGCCATCGGAACATCCGTATTACGTGGCATAGCAAGCGCCGGAAGCATGGGCGGACACATGAAGACCTACTCCGGATGGACCAACAAGTTCATCTTCCCGCCCTACGATTTCACCGTGACCGACGCCCTGCTCAGTAATTTCCACCTCCCCTACTCCACCATGCTCATGATGGTGGCTGCATTCGGAGGATATGAGACCGTCATGCACGCCTACAATGTGGCCGTCAAGGAAAAATACCGCTTCGGCGCCTATGGCGACGCAATGCTGATCGTCTGACAGAATTCCCTCGGCCAAGTCATGTCAAGCGAATACCGGACCATAGCAAATGACAGTGAAGCGGTCATCCGCGAAAAGATGAGCCGCTTCATCGCTTTCGCCCATCCGGTTCGTTCCGCTGCCGAAGCCAAGGACTGGATCGCTTCGATTGCCTCGAAATATCACGACGCCCGTCATGTCTGCTGGGCCTACATGCTCGGAGCGGAAAGTTCAGAATTCCAGTGGTCTGACAATGGGGAACCTTCCGGCACGGCCGGAAAGCCCATCCTCGGACAGATTCGCTCGAAAGAGCTCTCGAATGTCGCCATAGCGGTCGTACGCTATTTCGGAGGAATCAAACTCGGAACATCCGGCCTTATCGCAGCCTACCGCGAGGCTGCTCGGCAGGCTCTTGACGGAGCCGAAATAAAAACAGCCTACGAGACTGACTCGGTCAGTTTCACTTTTCCCTACCTGTCAATGAATTCGGTCATGCGCATGGTGCGCGATTCAGGGGCCGCGATACTCTCTCAAGAATTCGACAATGTCTGCACCATGACCCTTGAGATGCGCGCGGACCGCATCGATGAACTCACGCGGCGCATAACCGAAATAGACGGAACCTCAATACAAACCAATCCACTCCAATGAACGATATACTCAAATCCATTTCCAATGATCCTGACGGCCTGCTCACATACGAGTTCATGGCAAACAACATAGAGACAATAGAGGATCAGATGCCGGCTCTCGTAGAGAATATGATCAGAGTCGATGCCCACGGTCAGTTCTCCGTGTCGGCCGCACGCTATCTGCATGCCATAGATGCCGGGAAATATTCCGCCGAAATCGACCGGCTCATTTCAGCTGCCATCGACAAAGACCGCGAACGTGTCTATATAGGCTCTCTCCTGACCGACATCTGGGGTCCCGACTATATGGACAAGGCTTCCGAACTTGCCGCCGCTGACAACAATTTCCGCCGTATCTACAAACGTCTCTATCCTGCAGGAATAATCTGATCATGAAAAGAAGATTTATTGCATTACTCACGGTCATCCTGACGGGAGTGACGGCATTATACGCTCAGAATAGGGACATTCTTGTCGAGATGAAAACGACCGAAGGCACCGTTGTGCTCCGTCTTTTCGGCGACACGCCTCAGCATCAGGCCAACTTCGTGAAGCTGGCCCGGGAGGGTTATTACGACGGTCTTCTGTTTCACCGCGTCATTGACCGCTTCATGGTCCAGGCGGGTGACCCCGATTCAAGAAACGCAGCAAAAGGCGCCCTGCTCGGCTCCGGCAGTCCCGACTACACGATTCCGGCCGAGATAACCTATCCCCGTCATTTTCACAAACGAGGAGCTCTGGCGGCCGCACGCGAAGGTGACGAGACCAATCCTGAATGGAGATCAAGCGGATCACAGTTCTACATCGTGACCGGCCGCAGATACACCCCCGTCGAGCTCGACCGTCTGGAAATGAAAATCATGAAGGCCCAGAAAGGCGACGGACTGAAAGGGTTCACTCCGGAAATAATCGAAGAATATACCACAAATGGCGGCGCGGCCCATCTGGATGCCTCCTACACCGTGTTCGGCCAGGTAGAAAAGGGTTACGACATCATTGACAGAATCCAGAAAACGGATGTCGATGAAAACAACCGTCCCGTCGAAGACATCAAGATTATCTCCATGAAAGTTCTCGAAGAGGCCGGCCAGTGATCGAATACAGCATCCACACACTCCCTAACGGGCTCCGGATTGTCCATAATTACGATCCTTCCACCTGTCACGTTGTCCTCGACACGCTCTACAACGTCGGAGCACGCGATGAATCGCCGGAGTTGACCGGAATGGCCCATCTCTTCGAGCATCTCATGTTCGGAGGTTCGGTCAATGTCCCTGACTTCGACGGAGCAGTGGAAACCGCCGGAGGAACCGACAACGCATGGACCTCAAACGATTTCACCAATTTCTATACCGTGGTGCCGGCAGCCAATGTCGAGACAGCCTTCTGGGTGGAAAGCGACCGCATGCTCTCGCTTGCGTTCACTCCCGAGTCCCTCGAGGTTCAGCGGAAAGTGGTCATGGAGGAATTCAAGCAGACATGCCTCAACCGGCCATACGGCGATATGGCTCATCGTCTGCGGCGCCTCCTCTACACAACCCATCCCTACCGCTGGCCAACTATAGGCAAGGAACTCGCCCATATTGACAAGGTCACCCTCCGCGATGTGCGCGATTTCTTTTTCAGCCACTACGCCCCAAACAATGCCGTGCTTGCCGTCAGCGGCCCCGTGGATGAAAGCCGCGTGCTGCAACTTTCTGAAAAATGGTACGGCGATATTCCCCGGCGCGACATAGCCCCGCGCATCAATCTTCCTGAACCTCCGATAACCGAGGCGCGCCGCGAGACGGTGGAATGTGACGTCCCGCAGACCCGCATCACCATAGCGATGCTGATGGACGCCGCCGATGACCCCGACTACCGCGTGGCTGACCTCATCACCGACATTCTCGCCTCCGGGCAGTCTGCCCGGTTTAATCGCGATCTGGTGATGGGATCCGACATTTTCACCGCTGCCGATGCCGGAATCTCGGGAAGCGAGGAACAGGGATTCATCAGATTCGCCGGAGCGCTTCGTTCAAACGATCCCGCTTCGCTCGAAAAAGCCGAACGGATGATATGGCGCCAACTTGACCGTCTGCGATCTGAAGACGTTGCCGAACATGAATTGCAGCGTGCGCTGAACCGTTTCGAAAGCAACCGCACATTCTCTCAGATCAATTATCTGAACCGCGCGTCGCAACTTGCGCGCAGCGTAATGACCGGACGCGACATCAACTCTGAAACCGTTCTTTACCGACAGATCACCCCCGCCGACATACGCCGGGTTGCCTCCCGACTTTTCAGGCCCTCGGGTTCAGCCACTCTGATCTATCGCCCGCGCACTCTCTGACTAATAGACTGACACTTTCTTCATCTCTGAGAACCATGATAAAAAAACTTCTTCTCACAGCATTTCTGACCCTGACAGCCGTAATCCCGATGGCAGCCGCGACTTCTGCGACGCGCCCCGACGGACGCGCCACCAGCACCCGCGGATTGGCGGAAAATCTGATGCGATTCCGCAGACCGATCCATGAATTCGACACGACTTTCACCCCCGAACAATACGCCTCATGGAAAAAAGGCCTTAAACAGGCCATGAAAAGGCTGATGCGTCACCCTGAAAGTCAGGATGCCGAGCCGAAAAAGATATGCAGCGCTCAACGCGACGGCTATCGCATAGAAAAATGGGAATCATATCCTCTCCCCGCGAGCGTAGTCTCATTCTATCTTCTCATTCCCGATGGAGTCGATCAATCCCATCCCGTCCCTGCTGCCCTCTGCATTCCGGGGTTCGGACAGACTAAAGAATTGCTTGCGGGAGAACGCGCCGGGAACTACACCCTCGAAGGCGCGCCCGATTCCATCACCCGACAGGCGGCCATGGCTCTCCATTATGTCCGCGAAGGCATAGTGACCGTTGCCGTGGATAATCCATCGTGCGGCGAACTCTCTGATAACGGATATCCTGATTACGCCACATCATCACGCTTCCTGCTCGAAACCGGATGGAGTTATCTCGGGCTTGCATCCTGGCAGGACAAGGTTATACTCGACTGGATGAAAACGCAGCCTTTCATACGTCCTGACCGCATCATAGCCAGCGGATTCTCGCTCGGGACCGAACCATTGATGGTGCTCGGAGCGCTCGATGACTCCATCTATGCCTTCGTATATAACGACTTCCTTTGCCGCACCCGTGAACGTGCCCTCGTGATGAATAAACCCGATGCTAAAGGCAACCGTCCTTTCCCCAATGGCGACGAACACCTGATTCCTGAATTTCTCACTCTTTTCGATTTTCCAGACATTGTGGCCGCACTGGCGCCACGCCCCGTGATATGTACCGAAGGGGGCATGGACCGCGACTTCGACATTATCGCAAAAGCTTTTGCCAAAGCCGGAGTCCCGGAAAATTTTGAATATCATCACTATGCTAAATATGCCGATCCCGCCATGCGTCAGTATCTCGACTCATTGCCCTCCGGAATCGACCGAACGGAATTTTTCCGTCTTGTCAATTGCGACTCACCCCGCCACTATCTCAAGCTCGAGTGGATTCTCCCCTGGCTGCGCAAACGGATCGAAGAATAGATGTCGTCATTACACGGGATAACCTAACAGGTTCAGTATAAGAGGCGACAACAAAGCCGTGAGCAACCCGTTGAGAGTCAGACCGAGCGAGGAGAAGGCTCCGTAACGGTCGCTGCGTTCCATCGCCGCCGACGTGCCTATCGCGTGGGCCGCCGTCCCCATCGAGAGACCTCCCGCAATCGGGCTCTTGACCCTTCCTAACTTTATTATGCGGAATCCCGCCATACCGCCGAAGATACCCGTGCAGACCACCACCGCCGCAGTCAGCGCCGGAATACCGCCGATCGAAGCGGAAACCTCCATCGCTATAGGAGTCGTGACGGCTTTGGGAGCCAGCGACATGACAACCGTCTGTGAAGCGCCCAACAATTCTGCGACAACAACCACCGAGATGATGCCGGCAACGCACCCCGCCATCTCCGCTATGAGCAGCGGTAGCATCTGGCGGCGGATTGCACCGAGTTGCTTGTAAAGCGGCACGCCCAGCGCCACGACTGCCGGCTTAAGCCAGAAATCTATGTAATCGCCGCCGGCCTTATAGTCCGCGTAATCCACCCCCGTAGCCATGAGAAAACAGATCAGCACCGTAATGGAGACCAGTATGGGGTTGAGAAGCTTGATCCCCGTCCGACGCTGAAGATAGCATGACAGCAAAAAGACTATGAAAGTCAGAGCTATCAGAAAAACCTTGCTTGTAAGAAATTCCATAGCGGTCGTGATCAGGACTGTTTGTGAACATTATGATGCTGACGCATGCGGCGCCGGACAATCTGATGGACATGGCCCGTGACAATCATTATGACGGCCGTACTCACCACCATCGCTCCCACAATCGGAAGCCACTCCGAGGCGAGAAGTCCCAGGCAGCTCATAAGGCCTACTCCCGCCGGCACGAAAAAGAATCCGAGATTATGAACGAGGAAATCGGCCATCTTCTCAACCTGGTTAAGCTTGACAACTCCGAACTGAAGCGACATTGCAAGCAACAGCATTCCTATTATACTTGACGGAACGGTAACCCCCGTCAGCCAGACCGTTAGCTCACCGAGAGCTAAAAAGGCGAAGAGAACTCCGCACTGCAAAATCATATTCATGACAGACTGTTTTATTTCAATCGACAAAAGTACATAAAAAAAGCGATTGCCGCTTCATAAAATCCACCCTCGTTTTTAGAAACAGGCGCCTTCTCCCTCCAAATCCTCTCTAACTTTGCGGCAACTCATAAAACCATATAAAAAAATCTCCACGGAGTACGCGGAGATATAGGTGATAACACCTTCGGCATTTAGCCTTATTGTGGTAAGATGTAAATTACTGCAAATTAAAGTATTTATTTTTGAATATCCAAACTTTTTCATAAATTAGCTGAAAATAATTTTTTCCCTCAGATAATAAATCATATCCATCATGGCTCAAAAAATTTTAGGATTGGATTTAGGCACTAACTCCATAGGCTGGGCGATTATCAGCCGAGACGATGACGCTACTTGCCGCTTACTTCATTATGGGTCCCATATTTTTCAGGAAGGAGTTGCCAGAGAAAAAGGCAATGAAAAGCCTTGCGTTGAAAAACGAACTTCCTCACGGGCCAGCCGCAGACATTATGACCGCAGGCGTCTCCACAAAATCCAGCTCCTCAATATTCTGATCGAACTGGAAATGTGCCCATATCTGAGTGAAGAAGCGCTGAACGATTGGCGTTATAAACGCATTTATCCTCTCAACGAAGAATTCATTCAGTGGCAGCGCACCGATGACAAAATCAATAAGAACCCCTACTATGACCGTTACCTCGCCCTCACTTCTAAATTGGATCTCTCCACTAAAAAAGACCGTTATATACTCGGGCGCGCTCTTTATCATCTCTGTCAGCGGCGAGGCTTTTTAAGCAATAGGAAGGATGCGACTCAGGCATCGGACGGTCCGGTAAAGAACGGCATCAATGATCTCACAGAAGCCATGGAAAAGGCAGGATGCCGCTATCTCGGCGAGTATTTCTACAAGCTCTATGGTGAACACAAGAAGATCCGCACAACCTATACAGACCGTTTGGCTCATACGGAAAAAGAATTTTATGCCATCTGCAAGAAACAAGGATTGAGTGATGAAGAGATATTGAAATTGCATAAGGCGATATTTTACCAACGTCCTTTGAAATCACAGAAAGGCCTTGTGGGTAAATGTGTGTTCGAACCCTCCAAAAACCGTTGCCCGCTCTCCCATCCCCTTTTCGAGGAATTCCGTATGTGGGCGTTTATCAATAATATCAAGATAAAAGAGTCCGCTGACTGTGAGTTTCGGCCATTGTCGGAAAAGGAGACAGATGAAATCCTTCCGCTATTCTACCGAAAATCGAAACCGACATTTCCTTTTGAGGATATAGCTAAAAAGATAGCCGGCAAAGGCAAATATGCCTATAAGGACGATAAACGTGATGCAGCTTATAAATTCAACTTCAGAATGGCGACTGTAGTTTCCGGCTGTCCTGTCATAACCGGTCTCAAGGATATATTCGGCGAGGATTACCGCCGCAACATTGCCGAATGTTATGATAAAGCTGACGGAAAAAACCTTGAAGAGATACTCAACGACATCTGGCATGTGCTTTATTTCTTTGACCGCGATGACAAGATGGAGCAATGGGCTGTCAGCCATTTGCAGCTGAATGAGGAAGATGCCGAGAAACTAACGAAAATCAAAGTGCCTCAAGGCTATGCGTCCTTGAGTCTGTGTGCCATCAAGAAAATTCTTCCGTTCCTGAAAGCCGGAATGCGCTATGACGAAGCTGTGTTTGTGGCGAATCTCGATAAAGTTCTGCCGGATAATATCAGAAACAACCCGGAAGCGAGAAAGGATGTCATTCTTTCCGTTTGTGATACTGTAGCCAACTTTGCAGAGAATCCCCTCAACAAGACCATCACAAAAGAACAGGCCGTCAAGGGGATCCTGGAGGACATCCCCGATATAGATTTCGGAAAACTTGATTTGCTCTATCACCCTTCACGCACTGAGGTTTATCCCGAAGCAACCATGAATTCCAAAGGAGAACTTCGGTTAGGATCGCCACGCACTTCATCCATTCGGAACCCCATGGCCATGCGGGCACTTTTCCGTCTTCGCCATCTGATAAATCAACTGTTGGAGGAAAGAAAAATTGACAGGACTACGACCATAAACATCGAACTTGCCCGCGAACTCAACGACGCGAATATGCGTAAAGCCATCGAACGTTATCAGCGGGAGAAGGAGAAAATCAACAAAGAATCCATCGAGAAAATCAAAAAGCTCTACCAGGAAGCTACTGGAAATGAAATTGAACCGACGGATGACGAAATTCTCAAATTCCGGCTCTGGGAAGAACAGGAACATATCTGTCTCTATACCGGCGAACAGATTTCAATCACTGAATTTATCGGGGTCAATCCCAAGTACGATATCGAACATACCGTTCCCCGGTCGCTTGGAGGCGACAGCGCTCAGACCAACCTGACGCTCTGCAACTCGGTTTATAACCGTCAGATCAAAAGGAGTTTTCTCCCCTCGCAGCTCTCTGATCATGAAACCATTCTTCAACGAATCGAGACTCTTGGCTGGGACAAGGAAATTGAGAGGCTCGCAAATGAGATTGCCCGTTTGAAAACCTCAATGGCCTCTACCAAAGACGCTAAAGACAGCATCATCCAGAAACGTCACTATCTTAAGATGCACCTGAATTTTTGGCGAGACAAAGTCCGTGGCTTCAAATTAACGGAAGTTCCCGAAGGTTTCTCGCGCCGTCAGGGAGTTGACACAGGCATAATCGGCAAATATGCACGTGAATATTTAAGAACCCTTTTCCGCAGTGAAGACCGCCAGATATTCCTTGTCAAAGGTTCGACCACTGCTGAATTCCGCAAATTGTGGGGACTTCAGGATGAATATGCAAAGAAGGAGCGCATCAACCACTGTCATCACACCATCGACGCCATTGTAGTCGCTTGTATAGGCAGAAGCGAATATCAGCGTTGGGCAAAATATCACACAGAGCGCGAGAATTATGAATTAGGCTCCGGTTCCAAACCCGATTTCAGGAAACCGTGGCCAACATTCACTGAGGATTTAAAATCATTGGATGAAAAGATTCTTGTCTCCCACAACGTTTCCTACTCCACTTTCAACCAGACGAAAAAACGCCTCAAACGCCGGGGAAAGATTATACGTAATTCCAAGGGTGATCCTGTTTATGAAAAAGGCGATTCCGTCAGAGGTGCGCTTCATCAGGAAACTTATTATGGCGCAATAAATCGGGAAGGTACTATAAAATATGTTTTGCGGCGTTCTCTCTCTGACTTGGCTGAAAAAGACATCAAAAATATTGTCGATCCTGCTGTAAGAGAGAAGGTGGAACTTGCGGTTAAAGAACGAGGTTTTAAAAATCTCCTCTCCGAGCCGGTCTGGATGAACAGAGAGAAAGGAATAGAGATCAAAAAAGTAAGGATTTTCACTCCATCTGTAACCAATCCCATTCATCTCAAACCGCTTCGCGATGAATCGCGTCATCCCTATAAACGGTTCGTTAATGTGGCGAATGACTCCAACTATTGCCTATGCATTTATGAAGGGAACATAACGGGCAAGAAAACCAAACGGTCATTCGAGCTCATCAATCTTCTTGAAGCAGCGCGAAGACATAAATCCGGCGATGATCTCTATCCGCTATCCGACAAAGACGGACTGCCGCTTAAATGGAAATTGCGCGTGGGTGACATGGTGCTTTTCTATGAAAAAAAGCCCAATGAACTTTATGAATGTACCAAAGAAGATCTCGTTAAAAGACTTTATAAGATATCGGGATTAAGTATTAATCCCACAGGTTCAGGATATGGAGTTATAACATTACGTTATCATAAAGAAGCAAGACCCTCCACAGACAGCATTGCAAAAAATATAAATGGTGCATGGAAATCGGGAGAAAATATCAGACCGGGGATTATTCAGCTTCACACTCAATTCAACGCCATCGTCGAAGGTGAGGATTTCATTCTGACTCCGACAGGTGAAATTCATTTTCTCCATCCGTTATGCTGAAACGTTCCGTCGTCATAACTTCGCAGGCTCGGCTTTCGCTGCGTAATTGTCAGCTTATCATTGAGAAGAAAGATGATGGCTCAAAGACATCTGTCCCTATAGAAGATCTCTCAACCGTCCTAATAGAGAACCAACAGGTTGAAATAACCATTCCATTGCTTAATGCTCTCACTGCTGAAAATGTCGCGGTTATATTTTGCGATAACTCCCACGTTCCTGCATCATATCTTGCGCCCCTGGAATCAAACAGTTTGCAGGGTGAGCGGTTTAGGCAACAGATAGAGGCGGGAGCGCCTGTCAAAAAATCGGCGTGGCGCCAACTCATAGAGGCAAAAATCGAAAATCAAAGCCGTCTGTTGCTTAAGCTGTCAAAAGATGGAGATATGTTGAAGCCCTATTATCGCAATGTTAAAAGCGATGATGCCGACAATAAAGAGGGGCGTGCTGCACGCATCTATTGGCGTGAATTGTTCGGTCCCGGCTTCTCGCGTTTGCGAAATGGCGTAGAACCTAATTCTTTACTGAATTATGGCTACTCAATTTTGCGTGCGGCTACCGTCAGAAGTATCATCGGAGCGGGAATGCTTCCCCTTTTTGGAATTCACCACAGGAATCGATACAATGCTTTTCCATTGGCCGATGACATCATGGAACCATACCGCCCTTATGTAGATGAAATCGTATTCAGTCTCTATCAGAACGATTACCGAGAGTTAGACACTAAAGCAAAAGTAGATTTGATTAATGTCATATATACCGATGTGATCATTGATGATAACACCCATCCCTTGAATATCGCCATAGGAATTACCTGTACCTCAATATTGAAAATGCTGGCCGGGAAATGTAAAACACTTCGCCTCCCTAAATTTCAATAGATATGAGTTTTGACAGATTAAACGCATATAGAGTGATGTGGCTTTTTGTGTTCTTCGATTTACCGGTAACAACAAAGAAACAGCGCAAAGAAGCAACCCGGTTCCGTAAATCTCTTGAAAAAGATGGATTCACAATGATGCAGTTTTCAGTCTATACACGGTTTTGCGGGTCAAAAGAAAGCATGGAAGCCCACATTAAAAGAGTCAAAGTATTGATTCCTGAACTTGGAAAGACCTCGATTCTAAAAGTTACTGATAAACAATATGGAGAAATTATCAACTTTTGGGGTAAAGAGAAGAAAAAACTGCCGAATGCCCCATATCAGTTGGAATTATTTTAGTAAATTTGCTTCATAAATAGTGTTTTACATCACACTTCCGCATTATATCTCAAAAAACCAATAGTCAAAATAGGTTGTAAAAGCCTGTCATTTAAGGCATAAAAACGGTGCGGTTGTGGTTTGATGTAAATTTTAAATAGATTACAAC
>CAJULY010000028.1 GCA_910587185.1 uncultured Muribaculaceae bacterium | reverse complement strand
GATGGTTTGTGACTATTCTGTCATTTACCGATGCAGAAGCGGGAGAAGATGGTGGAGAGGAGGGTGGAGGTGGGGATGTCGCCGGTGATGGAGGAGAGGTGGTGAATGGTCTGGCGGAGGTCGAGGGCGATGAGGTCGCCGGAGAGGTTGCTGTCAAGGGCTTCGATGACGCGGAGAATCGATTCGCGGGCGTCGGCGAATGCCCGGGCGTGGCGTTCGTTGGTGACGAGCAGGCCTTCATCGGCGCTGCCGTTCTCGCGTTCGGCGGCAGCCACAAGTGCTTCAGCCAACGTTTCGATGCCCATTCCCTCCCGGGCGCTGATCAGCAGGGCCTCGGATGCTGTCAGCGATTTTATTCTTTCGGCTGACTCCCCGGCTTTGGTGGCGTTAAGGTCGGTCTTGTTGATGACGGCAATGAGGTGGGCAGGTAATTCGTCGCGTTCACGGGTGGAGCGCATTATCTCATGGATCATAGTCTCATCGACAGGCGCCGAAGGGTCTATGACGAGAATCACGATGCGCGCCCGGGCGGCAGCGGCGAGGGAGCGTTCGATGCCTATGCGTTCGATCTTGTCGGTTGTGTGGCGCAGGCCGGCCGTGTCGATGAAGCGAAACATGTAGTCGCCGAGAGAGATTGTCTCTTCAATAGTGTCGCGGGTTGTGCCGTGGATATCGCTTACAATGGCGCGCTCGTCGCCGAGGAGGGCGTTGAGCAGAGATGATTTTCCGGCATTCGTGGCGCCAACAATGGCAACCGGAATGCCTTCTTTGATGGCTCGTCCGGCGGCAAACGAATTGTGGAGACGGGTGATCTCGGTGTATATTTCCGAGGCGATTTCCCTCAAGCGTTTGCGCGAAGCGAATTCAACGTCTTCTTCCGAAAAATCCAGTTCAAGTTCCAGTAGCGAGGCGAGATCGATCAGTTTTTCCCTCAGGAGGGAGATTTTTTTAGAATAGTCGCCACGGAGTTGCGACACGGCAATGCGATGGGCCGCACGCGAATCGGATGCAATCATGTCGGCCACGGCTTCGGCTTCGGCCAGGTCCATCTTGCCTGAAAGGAATGCCCGGCGTGTGAATTCTCCGGGTTCGGCCATGCGGGCTCCGGCCTCGACGAGAAGGCGCAGCAGTTCCCTCTGGATGAACCGTGAGCCATGAACAGAAATCTCCACGACATTCTCTCCGGTAAACGAACGCGGATTGCGGAAGACTGTCGCAACGGCCTGATCGACCATTTCGCCGGCCTGATTTATGATTGTGCCGAGATGTGCGGTGTGGGATTCGGCATCACGCAGCGTTTTCCCTTTCCAGATTCTGTCGGCTATTTCTATAGCTTCCGGACCCGAGACTCGGGCCACGGCGATGCCACCCACGCCGTGGGGAGTGGAGATGGCGCATATCGTGTCGTCTGATAAAAACTGATTCGTTGTCATTTGTGTGTGCTCCAATAATGGAAATCGCATTGTTTTTCAACCTCGTTCTCAATTTCGTCGGGTAGAGAAGAGAAGAAGTCGTGGCCAGTCACGCGTTCAACCTCATCGATGCTTACGGCGGCAGCCTGCATGCCTCCCGTCACTTTATCGTTAGGCATTATAAAGCCGATGCCGCGCATGCGGTCTCCGTAGGGCGACAGTATGACTTTGAAGAAGCGGCGCGGTACGGCCACGCGGGAATCCCCTATATAGTCGGCCGGCTCGTCAGTGAGCACGGGCCCGCACACAATGAATATCGCTCCATCGGCTTTGGCCCATACGCGGCATTTCTCCTCGAGGCGTTTCCATGCGCCGGTGTTGAGGGCCTTTGCCTGCGGACAGATGTTGGCCATGGAGAATGAGGCATGCATGGATTCTTCCGACCATTTCATGTCGCCGGCCGGGGCCATGTGCCCGCGGTCATAGCCCGAGTAGTTGTAATCATAATGATCGGCACAGCCTGCAACCGCCTCATCGCAGTAAAATTTGTTTTCCCTGCCGACATTTCCTTCCGTCTCCTTGTCTGTCAGCTCCCAGGCAACCCAGTTGGGTTCGTGAAAGCGAGAGTTGAAGGAGATGTCCATTCCCGGATAGACAACCTTCTCTTCCGGCATGAGATTCGGGTTGGTTTTTACATCAAGCAGATTTCCGAAGGCTGTAGTGCTTATGTTGGGGGTGGAATCGGGCCGTGGCGAACTGTCGGCCCAAAGCTGCCATGCCACGACGGCAATCGCGCAAAATACCAGTCCTATTATGAAGTTTTTGTTTCCTGATGAGGATTTCATTTTCGTCAAGACATCATTGGTTAAAAGAATTAATAATCCTGCCTATCGCGGCTGCGTCGGCAACCGGAGTGCAATCGCTTATAGGCAGCGAGAGAATTTCCGAGGCCAGTTTCTCAGTGACGGGGAGGGGAGAATGGGGGAGTGAGCGCAAACAGGGCTGGCAATGAGGGGGAACGGGATAGTGCAGTGCTGTCTCGACCCCGTTGTCGGCCAGATAGAGCCGCATTCGGTCTCTTCTTCCTTCGGGGATGCGCACTACGTACTGGTGCCAAACCTGGTCCGTGACCTGAGGAGTTATCTCCGGTTTGATGACAAGGGGATGGCTGATCACATTGTTGTAGGCGACCGCGCGTTCAAACCGTCGGGCGTTGACATTGCGCGCATCTCCGAGCTTGACCCGCAACATCGCGGCCTGCAGAGGGTCGAGGCGACAGTTGAAGCCGACATACTCGTTGTGATACTGGGATGTTTTCCCGTAATTGGCGAGCGCGCGCACCGTGTCGGCGATTCTTTTGGAATGGGTCACTACAATTCCGCCGTCGCCGAGCGCCCCTATGTTTTTGGTAGGATAGAAGCTGAAAGCACCCGCGTGGCCCAGCGCTCCGGCATGTCTTGACCCGAACAGCCCGGGGCGGGGAGAGATGGCTCCTATAGCCTGGGCCGCGTCCTCGATTACGAGAAGCTCTTTTCTCGTCACGATCTCGCGCAGATCCTTGTCCCAGGCCACGCGGCCGTAGAGATGTACCGGCATCACAGCCTTGGCCCCTTCGTCGGCCATGCATGCTTTCTCAACGCCTTCCGCGCTGAGATTTAAGGTCTTTTCGTCGGGATCCACAAGAACGGGGCGGAGTCCGGAATGAATGATGGCCAGAATGGAGGCTATGTAAGTGTTGGCAGCAACTATCACGCCGTCACCCCGTGACAGAAGACCCGTCTCGACCCACGCCGTCATAATAAGCCTTAGCGCGTCAAGTCCGTTGCTGACACCGACGGCGTAGGGAGCGCGGCACATTTCCGCCATCTCGCATTCGAGCCTCTCAACCTCCTCACCGCCGATATAGCGACCTGAGGCTATGACTCTCTCCGCCGCCTCGCACAGGCCGGAGTAATATCCGCGGTTTATTTCCCCGAGATCCAGAAACGGAAACCTGTAATTCTTCATTTCTCGCCCATCCCCTTGAATCGTAAAAAACTGTCGTAGTCACGCATATAATCAGCTTCCTCGAAGTCGGTGTCGCAGAGCGTCAGGCAGACGCATCCAGCCGAGAATCCTTTCAGCGACCGCCAGTAGCCGGGGGGCAGAATCAATCCTTCCCCCGGGTGTTCGAGCGAAAAAATCCGCGATGTTATGCCGTCGCTGACCTCAACCTTGAAATGTCCCGCCGCAGCCACGATCAGCTGTGTCGTTCCATAATGGGCGTGGCCGCCTCTGACAGCATCGGCCGGAATGTCATAGATCCAGAACACCCGGCGTATGGCGAAAGGGCAGCCGTCATCCGGCGAGACCACCGCTATGTCGCCTCTGCTGTCGGTGATCCGCTTGAATTCGATTATATGAGGCTGCTCAGCACCCATTGTCGGCCAACGCTGCCAGATATTGTCCGTAGCTGTTTCCGGCCATGGGCCGGGCGAGTTCACGAAGGCGGTCAGCACTGATCCATCCCTTGCGGAATGAAATTTCCTCCAGCGCGGCCACCTGAAATCCCTGGCGTTTCTCTATCGAAGCAATGAAATTGGATGCTTCTGTCAGGGAGTCTATGGTGCCGGTGTCGAGCCATGCGAATCCGCGTCCAAGTCTCTGTACATGAAGATTCCCTTGTTTGAGATAAGCCTCGTTGACCGAAGTGATCTCCAGTTCCCCGCGTGCCGACGGGGTTACCCCGGCTGCGATCTTGACCACAGAGTTGGGGTAAAAATACAGCCCGACAACTGCAAGATCGCTCTTTGGCTTCAAAGGTTTCTCCTCAATGCTGACAGCCCGGAACAATTGATCGACCTCGACCACTCCGAATCGCTGGGGATCCTTGACGGGATAGGCGAAAACGGAGGCCTGTCCTTCCTCCCGGGCCAGACGTCCCGCCTCGAGCAGCATCCCCGTGAAGCCTTGTCCATAGAAAATATTGTCGCCGAGAACGAGGCACACGGCGTCGTCGCCAATGAAATCGCGTCCAATGATAAAAGCCTGTGCCAAGCCCTCGGGCCTCGGCTGCTCAGCATAGCTGAAACGCACTCCGATATCTTCGCCTGTGCCGAGCAGACGTCTGAATGCCGGAAGGTCTTCCGGCGTGGAGATGATGAGTATGTCGCGTATGCCGGCCAGCATGAGCGTCGAGACCGGATAAAACACCATCGGCTTGTCATAGACGGGGATCAGCTGCTTCGAGACTCCCCGGGTGATAGGATAAAGACGGGTTCCTGATCCGCCCGCAAGGACTATTCCTTTCATTCTGTTGTCTGGTGGTTCGTGAATTCAGCGGTTGCCGTACATCTCGTCGTAATAGCGCAGATAATCTCCCGAAGTGACACTCCGGAGCCATTCATGGTTGTCAAGATTCCAGCGCACGGTCTTTTCGATTCCTTCGGTGAAGGTTGTCTCGGGATACCATCCCAGTTCCGTGGCGATGCGTGTCGGATCGATCGCGTAGCGCATGTCGTGTCCCGGTCTGTCGGTCACATAGCTGATCAGATCGTAGTTAATATCTTCTACCGGCTGGTGCAGCAGGTGTCGGTATTCCGGCTCCTCCTCCATTATGCGGCGGATGATGTCGATGATGGCCTTTACAATCGAGATATTCTGTTCCTCGTTGAAACCTCCTATATTATAGATCTCTCCGGTTTTACCGCGTCGGAGCACGGTGTCGATTGCCTTTGCGTGGTCATCGACATAGAGCCAGTCGCGCACATTTTCGCCGCGGCCATAGACGGGGAGTTTTTTCCCTTCGAGAATATTGTTGATCACCAGAGGAATGAGCTTTTCCGGGAACTGGTATGGACCGTAGTTGTTGCTGCAGCGCGTAATGTTGACGGGCAGCCCGAATGTCTCGCTGTAGGCCATGGTGATGAGGTCGGCCGAAGTTTTCGCTGCCGAGTAGGGCGATCTTGGGGCCAGAGGCGTCGATTCGGTGAACAGTCCTTTTCCGAACGCAGTCGGCTGCGGCCTTCCTTCCGTCACTTTCTTCACTCTTTCGTCGAGTTCCAGAGGTTGCGGCTCGGAATAATCGCGCGTAAGGGAGCCATAGACTTCGTCGGTGCTTATCTGGAGAAACTTCTTGCCATCGCGATAGACGGGGCGCCCGCTCTCGTCCTTTCCTTCCAGCCATGCCTTGCGGCAAGCTTCCAGAAGAGTCTGAGTGCCGAGTATGTTGGTCTCCATGAAAAGGCGCGGTTCTGAGATCGATCGGTCAACATGGCTTTCCGCAGCGAAATTCACCACGTAGTCCGGATCAAACTCGCTGATGAGTCGCTCGACCAGCTCCGCGTCGCAGATATTGCCGCGCACGAAGCTCACGTTGTCACGCGCCACTTCCTCCGCGATTGTTCCCGCATGGCCCGCATAAGTAAGCGCGTCAAGGATCAGCAGCTCGATTTCGCTGTCATATTTCGCGAGAAGATATTTGACGAAGTTCGACCCTATGAAGCCGGCGCCCCCGGTTATAAGATAACGTTTCATTTATGTCCGTGGCTGCACTTCCCGTTTTTGCTTTCAGGACAAGTGCCCGGCTGGGGATTGACTTTTACTTTCGGCATCGTTTTCGAGGCCTTGGCGGTGTAGCCTATTTTCTTCAGGGCGCCTTCCATTTTCTCAGGCGATGTCTTTGTCGGATCGTATGTCACGGTGACCACCTGAGTGGCAAGCGAAGTCGCGATCTGTTTCACTCCTTTTTCATAACGGAGGGCTGTTTTTACTCGGTTTTCGCAGTTCTCGCAGTTCATCTGCGGGGTCAGGGTGAAATAAACGGTAGCTTTGCTTGCGGCCATTACGGCTACGGTTATAAGCAACGCGAGTGAAAGCATGACGGTTCTTTTCATAATTTTTCAGGTTTTGAGTGAATCTGTTTCCCGCAAAGTTACAATAAATCCGACTAATTCCGCATACACCGAGCCATATATTTTCGACTTTTTGAACTGATGTCTCCGACTTTTTAAAACAAAAGCCTTGCGTAGATGTTATGATAATAGTCCCGTAAAGTCTTCAGAAATGGGAAATCGGGTGATATTCACCTTAATTAATATTAAAATGACACACGTATGACGTTTCTAAGGACCGAATAGGGACAAAAAATGGTCGAAAAGACGTTTTTTAGTCGATTTAGTTAATTTTTAAAATAAAAAGTCATATCTTTGTGCCGATTTTATCAACATTAAACAATTTTCAAATGAAAAAATTATTCCTTATCGCTACTGCTGCTGTCGGTATGATGACAGCACAAGCACAACAAGCATTGGAAGCTCCTACCTTTGGTTCCAACTGGTCAGTTGGTGTTGAGGTCGGAGGAATCACGCCTCTCTACGACGGCTCTTCTTTTATCGGTGACATGCGTGGCGCTTTCGGTGCTCATGTCCAGAAGCAGATTTCTCCTGTTTTCGGTCTTGGTGTTGAAGGCATCTTCGGAATCAATACTTCTTCATGGGCAAACATGCAGCATTCCAAGACTGCCATAGACAACCACTATGTAGGCGCTTACGGAACTGTGAACTTCATGAACCTTTTCGGTGGCTACCAGTGCGCTCCCCGTCTCTTCGAAATCGAGGCACAGGCAGGTGCAGGCTGGGGCCGCTATTACAATGTGAAGAACTACCACAACTTCTTCGCTACCAAAGCCGGTCTTAACTTCAACTTCAACGTGTCTCCCAATGTGACACTTTCAGTTAAGCCCGCAGTTATCTGGGACATGAGCGACGCCGGTGTAAGCCAGAGCTCTGCCGCTTACAACAAGGAAACCGCTTCTTTCTCTATCATGGCCGGTTTCACCTACAAGTTCGGCGAAGGCTTCAAGTGTGTTGACACTCAGAACCAGGCAGAGATCGACGCTCTCAACGCTCAGATCAACGCCCTTCGCGCTGACCTCGCAGCATGCAACGCCGCTACCGCAGCCGCAGCCGCTACCGCAGCTGACCTCGCTAATCAGCTCGAGGCATGCAAGAACCGCAAGCCCGAAGTTGTCAAGGAAGTCAACAACAACCTCCAGAGCGTCCGCTACATCTTCTACAAGATCGGCAGCTCGGTTATCACAGCCGATCAGATGCCTAACGTTGAAATGGTCGCTTCCTACATGAAGAACCACCCCAACTCGAAAGTTGTCATCAAGGGCTACGCTTCACAGGACGGTAACCTCGACTTCAACATCAAACTCGCCGCAGCCCGCGCCGAATCAGTCAAGAACGCCCTCATCAAGAAGTATGGCGTCAAGGCTGACCGCATCACAGCCGAAGGCGAAGGCATCGGCCACATGTTCACCGAAAACGACTGGAACCGCGTTTCAATCTGCACCCTCGACTAATCTACAATTAGGCAAATTGGGCTATTAGCCCCATACGTCTAATCAATCCTCATAACCTTCCCGCACCCGTTTCATGCAGGTGCGGGAAGTTCCGATAATCAAGGTTGCCGGTTTTCCGGCCTTAAAATCTCTTTTATATGAAAAAAATATTTGTATTCGCCCTCGCAGCCGCCGCAGCCGTTGCAACACAGGCACAGACAGCAATGCAGCCCACCTCTTTCGGCGACAACTGGTCGATCGGTGTTGACGGTGGTGTAACAACTCCCCTTTCTCGCCATCACGCTTTCTTCGGCGACATGCGCGGTCAGTTCGGACTCCATGTCCACAAACAGATTTCGCCCATATTCGGCCTCGGAATCGAAGGAACCGCAGCAGTCAACACTTCATCCTGGAACACAGGATACTTCACCACAATTCTTGACAACACCTATCCCGTCAAACCCGAACGTAGCTCCACAGCCATCGACAACATGTATGTCGGCGCCTACGGAACCGTGAACCTCATGAACCTCTTCGGCGGATATAATTTCGAAAAACGTTTCTTCGAAATGGAACTCGTTGCCGGCATTGGCTGGGGTCATGATTTCTATGACAAACTCGCTCTCCATCCCTATTCGATCGAGGCTAAGGACCAGAACTACATGGCAACAAAAGTCGGCCTTAACTTCAATTTCAACGTGACCGAGAACCTCACTCTCGCACTCAAGCCCTCTCTGGCATGGAACATGACCGGAACCGATTACAACAAACTCGACGTTGACTTCACTTCCGCCGCTTATTCCCGCCAGAAACTCGCCTTCAACCTCATGGCAGGCGTTTCCTATAACTTCGGCCCCGGTTTCCTTCCTGTTGACGGACGCAATCAGGCTCAGATCGATGCTCTCAACGCCCAGATCAACTCGCTCCGCGCCGACATCGCCGCTTGCAACGCCGCTACAGCAGCCGCTGCTGCAACCGCAGCCGACATGGCCAACCAGCTCGAGGCATGCAAGAACCGCAAGCCCGAAGTCATCAAGGAAGTCAACAACAACCTCCAGAGCGTCCGCTACATCTTCTACAAGATCGGCAGCTCGGTTATCACAGCCGATCAGATGCCTAACGTTGAAATGGTCGCTTCCTACATGAAGAACCACCCCAACTCGAAAGTTGTCATCAAGGGCTACGCTTCACAGGACGGTAACCTCGACTTCAACATCAAACTCGCCGCAGCCCGCGCCGAATCAGTCAAGAACGCCCTCATCAAGAAGTATGGCGTCAAGGCTGACCGCATCACAGCCGAAGGCGAAGGCATCGGCCACATGTTCACCGAAAACGACTGGAACCGCGTTTCAATCTGCACCCTCGACTAATCAACAATTAGACAAATTAGTCCGATTGGACTGATAAGACTTTCAAAAACGCCTCGCGCAAACGCGCGGGGCGTTTTTTTATGCCTTGAAAAACAATGCACTAAATTTCCATATTAACTTTTATTTCGTTTTTTTTTTTTTATTTGGCTTTCTTAACGGTTGATAAAATGCTAATTTTGCTCACCCTTATTAAAGAATTTTTGTACTTGTTACCTTAAATTTTCATAAAACCTAACTAATTAATTTATGATCAATCATCTTCGTACATGTGCCTTGGTCATATTGGCATCCACGTTCGCTATGGGCGTAGCCAATGCTACAGGTACAGAAGGTCCCGATCCGGTATCGGCACCTTCCGCTCAGTCGGCCAAATGTGCCGGCGTGGTTGTAGATGAAAATGGCGACCCGATGCTCGGCGCTACAGTGCGCGTCGAGGGAACGAATCTCGCCACTGCGACCAATCTTGACGGTGAATTCTCGTTCGCAAATGTAGCCGTCGGTTCAAAAATCACCATTTCCTACGTAGGTTACACACCCCAGACCGTTGTCTGGAACGGCGGTGCTCTCAACATCACCATGCAGCCCAACTCCAACGCACTTGACGAAGTCGTTGTCGTAGGTTTCGGTACTCAGAAAAAAGTTAACCTAACCGGAGCAGTCTCCACAGTCTCCGCAAAAGAAATCGCTGCTCGTCCCGTGAACTCAGTAGCAGATGCTCTTCAGGGTATGGCTGCCGGTCTTGATGTGCTTGGAAGCAACCTCGGCGGTCAGCTGAACGGTACTCGTTCGATGAATATCCGTGGTACCGGTACAATCGGTTCCGGTTCGTCCGTTACCCCCCTTGTTCTTATCGACGGTATGGAAGGAGACCTTAACGCGATCAACCCTCAGGACGTCGAAAACATCTCGATCCTGAAAGACGCGGCTGCTTCTTCAATCTACGGTTCACGCGCTGCCGGCGGTGTGATTCTCGTAACCACCAAGAACGGTAAAGAAGGTAAAGTAACAGTCAATTATTCTGACTCGTTCCGCTGGAACAACATCATCAATTATCCTGAGATGATGGATTCCTGGAACTGGGCTAACTACATGAATCAGGCTTCACTGAATGGTAACCAGGGCGTTTGGTTCACAGAAGAAAAGCTTGCGCAGCTGCGTGACGCTGTTGACAACGGTCATTATCAGATGTTTGAAAATCCCGGTAACGGTCGTTGGGAAGTCTGGGACTTGAACAACCTTCTTCCCGCCGGTAACACAAACTGGATTAAAGAACATTTCGGTAAAACAGCCTTCTCACAGGAACATAACATTTCAGCTACAGGTGGTAACGAGAAATATAATTTCTATTTCTCAGGCAACCTCCTCAGCCAGGGCGGTAACATGCGTTATGGTGACGACCATAAGAACCGTTACATCATCAATGGCCGAATCAACATCAATTTCACAAAATGGTTGACATTCGGTTACAATTCGCGCTGGTATCGCAATGATTACGATTCACCCTCCGCAATCAATGATTCAGGATCAAACGTTGTATATCACAACATGCTCCGTTACTGGCCTATAGTGCCCGTTTATGATCCCAACGGATATCCTGTAGTTGAATCCTATGTGGATGCATTGACCAATGGTGGACGTTACAAGAACAACACTGATAAGTTCACGCAGCAGTTTGCATTCCGTCTCCATCCGCTGGAAGGTCTTAATATCAACGCTGAGTTCAACTATGAGACAACGGCTACAAATACCAAACGTTACGGTTTCCAGAATCACGGCTGGGACGTAAACGGAGAACCTTATAACAGAAACCCGGATGACTGGTGGACAGGAGGTGCATCAACCACCACTGTTTATGAACGCAGTTATCGTGCTAACTACTTCAACCCCAATATCTACGCAGATTATAGCTGGACACTCAACGAACTCCATAACTTCAAAGTGATGGCCGGTTATCAGAGCGAATGGTATCGTCAGAAATATTTTAACGCTCAGCGCACGAATATTCTTGCCAATCTCCCGTTCCTCAGCACAACAAACGGCACCCCCACTATGGGCGGCGGTCAGGATACATGGTCAACTGCCGGTGTATTCGGACGTGTCAACTATGACTATGACGGACGTTATCTCGTAGAAGGAAATATTCGTTATGACGGTTCTTCCCGTTTCCGCGAAGGCAGCCGATGGACTTGGTCTCCTTCTTTCTCTCTTGGTTGGAACATCGCTCGCGAGAAATTCTGGGAAGAATTTATTCCCGTTTGCAATACTTTGAAACTTCGTTATTCTTGGGGTAAACTTGGCAACCAGAACACCAACAGCTGGTATCCTACCTATGCAACCATGGGCTTCAGTTCAACCGGTAGCGGCTGGCTCGTTGATGGCAAGAAGCCGGCTTATGGTACAATGCCCGGCCTGATATCGACCTCCTTGACTTGGGAAAAGAACCGTACATGGGACATTGGTCTTGATTTCGGACTTTTCAGCAATCGCCTGACAGGTACTATCGATTACTACAACCGTAAGACAGAAGATATGGTCGGCCCCGGTACTCCACTTCCCGACGTACTTGGCGCTTCCGTGCCTAATGTAAATAACCTTTCGATGACTTCTAAGGGTTGGGAACTCTCAATCAGCTGGCGTGACCGCATCGGTGAAGTCAACTATGGTGTGACTGCAAATCTCTATGACCATACGATCACTGTCAATGACTATCCTACAAACCCGAATAAGGACTTCTCGGTTTCCGGTTACTATTCCGGCATGAAACTCGGTGAAATCTGGGGTTACACATCTCTCGGCATTGCTAAGACACAGGAAGAGATGAATGCTCATCTTGATGCTCTCGACGCTGCATATACTAAGAAACACGGTCATGCTCCTGAGCAGCCCCGCCGCGGTCAGAGCCGTCTGAATTCAAATCTTTCGTGGGGTGCCGGCGATATGATGTATGCCGACCTCAATGGCGACGGTATCATCTCTACCGGTGAAAATACAGCTGACGATCGCGGTGATGTGACCGTAATCGGTAACAAGACTCCCCGTTACAACTTCGGTCTCAATCTCGAAGCATCTTGGAAAGGATTCGATGTCAAAGTATTCTTCCAGGGAACTCTTAAACGTGACTATTGGGCATCAGGTCCTGTGATGTTCGGTGCTACAGGCGACGGTAAATGGCAGGCTTGCGGTTTCGTGCCTCAGCTCGACTACTTCCGTCCGGAAGGAACAAACGATCCTCTTGGACCGAATTTGGATGCTTACTATCCCCGTCCTAACTGGTCAGCCGGTGGTGCAAACACTCAGACTCAGACTCACTTCCTTCAGAATGCCGCATACTGCCGTCTGAAAAACCTGACTATCGGTTACACTATACCCAAGCTCCTTACTCAGAAAGCTCATATCGAAAATCTTCGTGTGTTCTTCTCGGGTGAAAACCTCGCCAACATAACGAACTTCACCAAGACAGGTGATCCCGAACTCATTGATGCATACGACAATGCATGGGGTTATGGAAAGGTTTATCCTCTCTCTCGTGTGTTCTCCGTTGGTCTTAATGTAACATTCTAAACCATAAGAAACGATGAACAAATTTATCAAAACTATACTTGTAGGTGCCGTCGCTGTCGGATTTACCTCTTGCGAGGATTTTCTTGATCGCCAGCCTGAAAGCTCCTTGATCCCTGAAACTTATTTCACGGATGCCGCCCTTCTTGAGGCATATACCCAGAATTTCTATGGAATTCTTCCTGCTCATGGTGTAAATTATTATACTTTGGGAACTTTTGCTTCCGATAACGGAACCGATAACCAGATAGGTCTTGATCCGGATGCTACCTATGCACCGGGTGTATGGCTGACTCCTCAGCGTTCAGGTTATTGGGACTTCAGCGGAATCCGTCAGGTGAATTTCTTCTTCGAAAACGTACTTCCTCTTTATGAGTCGAACGGTATAACCGGAGAACCCGCACTGATCGAGCAGTCTATCGGTGAAGCTTATTTCTTCCGCGCTTGGATGTACTGGGAGAGATATAAGGAACTTGGAGATTTCCCCATTATCGAAAATGTGTTACCTGACGAGAAAGAACCTCTTCTTGAAGCCTCGGTTCGTCAGCCCCGCAATAAAGTTGCCCGCTTTATTCTTGCTGACCTGGACAAGGCAATCGCTCATCTTCCCGTTGACAGCCGTAAAGGTAAAAACGGTCTTAACAAGGCTTGCGCTCAGTTGTTCCGTGCCCGCGTGGCTCTCTTCGAAGGTACTTGGTTGAAATATCACAAAGGTACAGCCCTCGTCCCCGGTGGACCCGGCTGGCCCGGCGATGCCTCTCTGCTCGGCTCTTTCGATATCGACAGCGAAATCTCTTATTTCCTCGGTGAGGCTATTTCATCTTCAAAACCCGTAGCTGACGCTGTTGTCAACGACCTCGTTGAGAATACTGATGCTCCCGAAGGTCAGAATGTGGCATACGAAAGCCTTAACCCCTATTACACTATGTTCTGCGATCAGGACCTCAATCGTTACAGTGAAGTGCTGATGTTCAAGAGCTATCTTCTCTCAGAACAGGTAAGAACACAGATTCAGGCTCAGTTCCAGAAAAATGGTGGCGGTTCCGGTTGGACCCGCGGTATGGTCAACTCGTTCCTGATGCGTAACGGTCTTCCTATCTACGCAGCCAATTCAGGTTACGATCCCGCGTGGGAAAATCAGGGCGTCACAGCAACCCTTCAGGGTCGTGACTCACGTATCCAGATTTTCACCAAGGGTGATAACAGTATCGATACATATTCACTCGTTGACGGTTCGCCCGTTTACTATCGCATGGGCTGGCTGATGGATGGTGATGGCTCCACAAAAGCCACAACCGGTTATGCTATTAAGAAAGGTAAGGGTTATGACTATCGTGAAGCACAGGCCAACAACCTTTCTGTTACAGGTTCAATTACTTTCCGTGCAACTGAGGCGATGCTCATCTACATGGAAGCTAAATTTGAAAAAGATGGTGCTCTCGATGGTACCGCAGATTCTTATTGGAAAGCACTTCGCAGACGTGCGAAAGTTGATGAGAACTACAGCAAGACTATCGCTGCCACCATCATGTCTGAAGAAGCTAAATGGGACTGGGGCGCTTATTCAGCAGGATCTCTTGTAAGTCCTACGCTCTATAATATCCGTCGTGAACGTCGTCATGAGCTTATGGCAGAAGCTCAGCGTATGGATGACCTCCGTCGCTGGAGCGCTCTCGATCAGCTCATCTCACAGCCCTATCAGATTGAAGGTATCAAGTACTGGGGTACAGTATATAATGACCCGAACAGCCCGCTTTGCATGAAGAGAGATAACGGTTCATATCTTGCTCCTATTGTTAACGAAACTGATGGAACAGGAACTATGTCAGCTCAGGCATATAGCAATTACGTTCGTCCTTATCAGATTACCCGTCAGCAGAATCCCGTATTCGATGGTCTGACTTTCACCCGCGCTCACTATCTGAGCCCGATCGGACATGATAACTTCACCCGTGCCTCTACTGATGGTAAAGTTGAAACTTCCGTTATTTATCAGAATCCCGGATGGTCAACAGAAACAGGTGCTGCACCGACAAGCTTCTAAAAGGAAAAGTGATACATTTAGTTTAGGTTAATCCTTGCTTTCGTGGGGGCCGGCTCAAAAAGCCGGCCTCCTTTTTTTGTAGTCAATTATTGGTCCAATTGGTCAAATTTGACAAATTAATGCGTTTGAGTTAAGGAACTTATGTCATGTTTTCCCAATCAGAGCCCGTCAGGGTGCGCTGAAAGTAACCGGCCATGGAGCGAAGCGGAGTGGTCGGATAGGCATGATATATAATAATTGAGTCGCGGAGGGACGATTCTGTGGTACAGGACATAGCATCAACTACTGAGGCATCCCTCCGGGACGCCGAGACTTGGGACATCTCTTTCCGGTCACTCCGCTTCGCTCCATAACCGGTTAAAACACGGTGCGCCCTGAAGGGCTCATCAATAAAGCCTATTCAAATTAACTCAACTGCAATGAATCGGACCGATCGGACTAATTTGACTAAACCGTAAAAATTGCGTAAATTTGCCGAAGAATCACAATTAAGAAAGATTATGAGTCCTAAAGTCAGCATTATCATGGGCAGCATATCCGACCTGCCCATCATGGAGAAGGCAGCCAAATTCCTCGACACAATGGAGGTGCCTTTCGAAATGAACGCGCTTTCAGCCCACAGGACACCCGCCGAGGTGGAGAGCTTTGCCCGTGGCGCGAAAGAGCGTGGAATCGAAGTGATAATCGCGGGCGCCGGAATGGCAGCGGCTCTCCCCGGAGTCATAGCGGCCCTCACGCCGGTACCTGTCATCGGTGTGCCTATCAGCTCGTCGCTCGAAGGTCGCGACGCTCTCTATGCCATAGTGCAGATGCCTCCGGGTATTCCGGTTGCCACGGTGGGAATCGACGGCGGCATGAACGCCGGTATTCTCGCAACGAGCATTCTCGCCCTTAAAGATCAGAACGTCGAGAAACGCTACGAGGAATATCGCGCGAGCCTGGCCGAGAAGATCGTCAAGGTCAACGCTCAGCTCAAAGAGGTCAAATACAAATATAAAGTCAACTGATCAGGCGCGGACAGGGCGCAGGTGCCTTGGCCGGGTCTCAATCCGAATATGTCAGAATTCAGTTATCATCGCCGGCCCACCTTGGAGGTGCGTGTCGGCAACACTGCCATCGGGGGAAACAATCCCGTCCGCATCCAGTCGATGGCTTCTACTTCCACAATGGACACCGAGGCGTCCGTTGCCCAGGCCCGGCGCATAGTCGATGCGGGAGCGGAGCTGGTGCGTTTCACGGCACAGGGCGTGCGCGAGGCGGCCAATCTCGGCGAAATCCGCCGGCGGCTCAGGGAATGCGGCTGCGATGTGCCTCTTGTTGCCGACATCCATTTCAATCCACGCGCCGCTTTCGCGGCTGCAGAGCAGGTGGAGAAAGTCAGGATCAATCCGGGCAACTTCGTGGATCCGGGACGCACTTTCCGCAAGATCGAATATACCGACGAAGAATATGCCGCCGAACTCAAGCGCCTCGAGGAAGCGCTCGTGCCTTTCCTCGAAACATGTCGCGCGAATGACACGGCGATACGTCTCGGCGTGAACCACGGGTCGCTGTCAGACCGCATCATGAGCCGCTACGGCGACACTCCGGCCGGAATGGTGGAGAGCGCCATGGAATTCCTGCGCGTGTGCCGGAGCCATGGCTTCGACCGTGTGGTCATCTCAATAAAGGCCTCCAATGTCGTCGTGATGGTCGAGACCGTGACGCGTCTTGTCGAGGCAATGGACGCCGAGGAGATGCATTATCCGCTCCATCTCGGCGTGACCGAGGCTGGCGACGGCGAGGACGGACGCATAAAGTCGGCCGTGGGTATCGGTGCGCTTCTGCGCGAAGGTATCGGCGACACAATCCGTGTGTCGCTCAGTGAGGAGCCAGAAGCCGAACTCCCCGTGGCACGAAAAATAATGGACTATATAGACCTGATGGCCACTGCCGCTTCCGTAGAGGCTCCGCGTGCCGGACGTTTTCGCCTCGGGAAGGGCATGCGGCGCATGTCGCGCGAGATAGGCGCCGTCGGCGGTTCACGCTTGCCGGTCGTACCCGCTGTTGACGGCCTTACCGGATTGAAGGAGATCGATGCGGAGGCGGTAATTGCCGGAAATGTTGACATCGCTCCGGATGACATAATTCTGCTGTCGGCTTCCGGCGACGTGCCGGGCATGAGTCTGGAAGCGGCTATGAATATTTTCGTAGCGGAGGGAATCGACAACCCGGTCATTCTCCGCGGAGTCTATAACGGACCGGATGCCGACACCGTCCGGTTGCGCGCATCGATAGATCTCGGCGCGCTCCTGCTGAAAGGATTTGCCGACGGCATAGAGATTGTCTCCGACGCTCTGACGCCCGATGAAGCTTCGCGGCTGGCGCTGGCCATCCTCCAGTCGGCGCGGCTGCGCATCAGCCACACGGAATATATAGCGTGTCCCGGATGCGGACGCACGCTTTTTGACCTTCAGCAGACACTGGCGCGCGTCAAAGAGGCTACATCCCATCTCAAGGGCCTGAAAATAGGGGTGATGGGGTGCATAGTCAACGGCCCCGGCGAAATGGCTGACGCCGACTACGGATATGTCGGCGCCGGAGTGGGGAAAATCAGCCTCTATAAAGGAAAGGAATGTGTCGAGAAGAATATTCCTGCCGAAGAAGCTGTCAGCCATCTCGTTGAACTTATTAAAAAGTGCGGCGATTGGAAAGAGATGTGATCTATATGCGCCGGGCTCTCCAGCTTGCACGGCTCGGACGCGGCTTCACGTCGCCAAACCCTATGGTGGGGGCTGTCATCGTTGCCCGTGACCGAATAATAGGGGAGGGGTGGCACCGCCGTTGCGGAGGGCCGCATGCCGAGGTGTGGGCCGTCAGATCCGTTAATGAAGCTGATCGTGATCTGTTGAACGAGGCCACCGTCTATGTGACGCTCGAGCCATGTTCCCATTATGGCAAGACTCCCCCTTGCGCATCGATGCTCGTGGAGCGCGGAGTGGCGCGCGTTGTTGTCGGATGCATGGATCCGAATCCGAAAGTCTCGGGTCGCGGCATAGCCCTTTTGCGCGATGCAGGGATAGAGGTGACCGTAGGAGTTCTCGAGGAGGAGTGTCGAGAGTTGAATCGCCCCTTCATGATAGCGCAGACGAGGCACCGGCCGTACATATTGCTGAAATGGGCGCAGAGTGCCGACGGGTTTCTGGATATCGACCGCGGCGCCGGTGAGCCTGCCGCCCGGTTCTCCACTCCGCTTTCCTCACAGGTCATGCATGCTCTGCGGGCGCAATTCGATGCCATCGCTGTGGGATCGGGCACGGTTCTTTCCGACGATCCGGGCCTTGATGTGAGGCTTATCGACGGCCGTTCGCCCCGTCCGGTCGCAATTGACCGCCGCGGACGCCTCACGGTTGCAGCTCGGATCTTTTCGCGCCCGGGGACCGTTTGCCTGACATCCGTCAGCCGAGATGATCTGCCCCCCGAGGTCTCCGTCATTACTATAGCCCCCGATGCAGACCCCCCCGCCGTGATTGAGGCTATGGGCCGCGTGGGGATAAGTTCCGTCATGGTCGAAGGAGGCGCGGAACTGTTGAGAAGTTTCATAGACAGCGGGCTGTGGGATGACGCCCGCGTGGAGATCGCGCCGATAACTCTCGGAAAACATGGTAAATCGCGCGTTTCCCTTCCCTCAGGCACGCTCACTGTCGCTCCTGCCGACGGCGGGAATGTCATAATCAATGTTAAAAACGACGGTGATTCCGTTAATTGAGGCTGTTTTTACCCGTGTCGGTTCCAAAAAAAACTGCTCATTACCAAATTTAACTATTTCCTCACATTTGTTAATGAAAATCTTGTTACCTTTGCACCTTGAACTAACCTACCGAAATCAGATTAGATAAGCTATAAATCACATAAGCACTAATGAAAAAGCAATTTCCAATATACATGCTGGTGAGCCTGCTCATGGCAATGGTCGGATTCACTGCATGTAACTCGGATGACGATGACAGTGTATTCGATACGATCGACACAAGCGCTGAGTTTGCCTGTATGATCAACTCTTTCAAGCTCGAAGCCAATCCAAACATACTCTCGAATCTTGACACCGTCTTCTTCTCGATTGATCTTAACGCGGCCCGCATATTCAATGCCGATTCTCTTCCTCTCGGAACGCGCGTGGACTCCCTCGGGGTTTCCATGACCTTCTCTTCGGTCAGCAAAGCCGAGATTATAATGCCGGGTAATGACGGAAAGGACACTACGATCAACTTCCTGGAGGCGGAAAATACTCCGGCAATCGACTTCTCGCGCGGATATATCACAGTGCATCTCGAATCGGCCAACACAATGGCGAAGCGTGATTATCGCGTGTATCTGAACGTCCACAAGATGAAACCCGATTCTCTTGCATGGGGCGACGCTTCCTTCTCGGCCTATCCCACGACCATACCTTCTCCCGTGGCCTTGAAAGCGGTTGAATACAAGGGCGATGCTCTCTGCTTCGCCACCGGTGCCGGCAAAGCCACCCGCGCTACCTCTTCCAACCCCGGCCTCCGCGACTGGACCATAGAGAATGTCAATATCCCCTCCTCGCTTGACATAAATTCCATCACGGCCTCCGACGACGCTCTCTATGCCATCGACGGCGGAACTCTCTGCAAATCTTCCGACGCCGGATCGACATGGGTATCCACCGGCGCTTCGATGACCCATATATTCTGCACCTTCGACGGCTCTGTCGCAGGTGTTGACCGCCGCTCTGACGGCTCCTACGTCTATGTGACCTATCCCGCCACGACGGAGACGCCCGTCCCTGACGATGCTCCTGTCTCAGCAACCGGCGCACCATTGATATTTACCACCGAATGGTCCGATACCCCTATGGCATTTGTTGTCGGCGGCCGCACTGCTTCAGGAGACCTGACCGGTGCAACCTGGGCTTACGACGGTTCCCAGTGGACTTCCGTTTCTAAGTCGCCGCTTCCCGCCATTGCGGGAGTGACCATGGTTCCCTATTTCTCCTTCAAGGTTTCCGCCGCGTGGGTTGCGACGAAAAGATCCGTGCTCCTCGCTTTCGGAGGCACACTGGCCGACGGAACGCTGTCGCGCACGGTCTATATCTCGTTTGATCTCGGTGTCAACTGGGCTAAAGCCGGAGAACTCATGCAGCTTCCCGCTGCGATTCCATCTCTGACCGGAGCGCAGGCTCTCGTCTTCACCCAGACTCTTTCATCGCGAGCCGCTTCCGGATGGTCGTCGCTCGAACTGCCGCAAATGCCCGGCTGGCTCGCCGTTCAATCAGACTCTGAATCAGGTGTGAAACCGATCACATCATGGGATTGCCCCTACATTTATCTTTTCGGAGGTAGAGACAGCGCGGGCAATCTCAACGACAAAGTGTGGCGCGGAGTCATAAACCGTCTCACTTTCAAACCGCTTCAATAAACACAGACCGATCTTCCCGAAATCATCACGCTGAAACTCCGGAATTCCTTAAGTGAACAGAATCTTCAAAATATCACTTCCTCTTGCAATGGCCGTCACCGTTGTCGTACCGGTTATTGCCGACGACGATGTGGAGAGCTATAAGTTCGATTTCGGAGGAGCTGTGGGAATGAGCGGCTATCTCGGCGATGCCAACGAAAGCAATCTTTTCCAAAGGCCCGGTTTTGCCGCTAATCTCGGAATGCGTTATCTCATGGACTCGCGCTGGGCTCTCGGTGCCCGCTGCGGACTTTCCACTCTCTCGGGCAACACGGCCGATTTCGACAACGCACTTCCTTTCGGCGAGCAGTATTCTTTCACATCAACCGTGGCCGATCTCTCGGTCCGCGGGGAATGTAACTTCTTCGCCTACGGAACCGGCCGCACTTATGAACATCTCAGCCGCTGGACGCCCTTTGTCTTCGCAGGCGCGGGAGTCTCGATGGCCTTCTCCGGAGGGTCCTCCTCCGCGGCATTCTCGATGCCCTTGGGCGTCGGGATAAAATATAAGGTAGCGCCGCGCCTCAATCTCAGCGCCGAATTCTCGATGACAAAAGTGTTCGGCGATAAAATAGACGGCGACAGACTTTCCGATCTTTACGGAATAAAAAGCTCTTTCCTGAAAAACACAGACTGGTATTCCGGTCTGCTTCTCGGCATAAGTTATGAATTCGGAGCAAGATGCTCGACATGTAACCGCATAGACTGATAATGACACTTTCTGCCCTAAATATTGATCATGAAAAAATTCCTGTCCATGTAGCGATTATCATGGACGGAAACGGACGCTGGGCGAAAAAGCGTGGATTTGACAGATCTTCAGGCCATGTTGCCGGTGTCGAATCTGTCAGAAAAGTCATAACAGCGGCGTCAGAGGCCGGTGTCCGCTACCTTACTCTCTATGCGTTCAGCACAGAAAACTGGAACCGTCCCCAGGCCGAGGTAGATGCTCTGATTCATCTTATCGCGGTGTCGCTCGAGAAAGAAACTCCCGGCATGGTGACCAATAACGTGCGCCTCAATGTCATCGGCGATATGGCGCGCCTCCCGCGCGAGTCCATTGAATCGCTTGAAAGAAGCCTCGCGGCCACCGCCTCTTCCACCGGCCTGCAGGTGAATCTCGCGCTGAGTTACTCCTCACGTTGGGAGATAGTCGAAGCGACCCGCCGCATAGCTGCCGACGTGGCGGCCGGACGCATTTCTCCCGACGCCATAGACGAGTCGCTCTTTTCGTCGTGCCTGACAACTGCCGGAATCCCTGACCCCGATCTCCTTATACGCACCGGCGGCGATTCACGCGTCTCCAACTTCCTGCTATGGCAGATAGCCTATTCCGAACTTTATTTTACCCCTATATACTGGCCGGATTTTACCGGCGACCATTTTCTTCAGGCAATTGCCGACTATCAGCATCGCGAACGCCGTTTCGGTCTGACGTCGGAGCAGCTCGAGGATGATAAACCGACCGATAAATGAGCAATTAAAAAGTAATCCCTTGATTATGCAAAAGATATTCACCATATTGTTAGTTGTGTTGTGCTGTATGCCTGTTGCCGTTTCGGCACAGACCTCAGCTGATACCATCCGTAATCCCCGTGTGGTCTTTACCGGACTGCCCAGAACCTATGAGATTGCAGGTATCGAAGTGACGGGTGCCGACAATTTCGAGCCCGACATCATTCTGCGATACGCCGGTCTGAAAGTAGGGGAGAGAGTTGATATTCCGGGCGCTGAACTGACAGCGGCCAGCAAACGCCTCTGGAGACAGGGCCTTTTCAGCCAGGTCCGGATAATTGTCGATAAGACTGCCGGCGACAAGGCATGGCTCACCATTAATCTCCGCACTCAGCCCCGCATTTCTGATGTCCGCTACTTCGGAATGAAGAAAGGGGAGAGCAATGACCTCAAAGAGCGCCTGCAGCTCCACAAGGGCAACCAGATAACCCAGAACATCGTCAACCGCGCCGAGGCGATCGTAAAGAAATATTTCTCCGATAAAGGTTTCGGAAACGCTGCCGTCGATATAACTCTTCAGGAAGACAACTCGGCGCCCAACGAAATGATCGTCAACATTAACGTCAATAAGAATGCAAAAGTGAAGGTTCACAAAATATACATTGACGGTAATGAGGTGATGAGCGACAACGCCCTGCAGCGCACAATGAAAAAGACCAACGAGAAAGGCAAGCTCCTCAATCTTTTCCGTCAGAAAAAATTTGTCGAGACCGATTTCGAGGACGACCTCAAGCGCATCATAGAGAAATATAACGAAAAAGGTTATCGCGATGCCAAGATTCTTTCCGATTCCGTCGTGCCTTTCGACGACAAGACCGTCGATGTGTATATCTCTCTTGAAGAAGGCCGGAAATATTACATCAATGACATCTCCTGGGTCGGTAACACCATTTATCCCACTCAGCTTCTCAACGACGTTCTCGGAATCAAGCGCGGCGATGTCTATAATCAGAAATTGCTCAAGAAACGTGTCTCTGAAGACGAAGACGCGGTCTCCAATGCTTACCTCAATCAAGGCTATCTCTTCTATCAGCTCGTTCCCATCGAACGAAACGTCAAAGGCGATTCCATAGACCTTGAGATGAGAATGGTCGAAGGTCCTCAGGCGCGTATCAATAATGTTATCATAAACGGTAACGACCGCCTGTATGAAAAGGTGATCCGCCGTGAACTTCGCGTGAAGCCCGGTAAGCTTTTCTCCAAGAACGACCTCATGCGTTCCTATCGTGAAATAGCGCAGACCGGTCATTTCAATCCCGAGACCATCGATATACAGCCGATGCCCGACCAGGAAAACGGAACTGTTGACATCGTGTTCAATCTCGAATCGAAGGCCAACGACCAGATCGAGTTCTCGATGGGTTGGGGACAGACGGGTGTAATTGGAAAACTCGCTTTGAAATTCACCAACTTCTCCATCAAGAACCTGTTCCATCCGAGTTCCTACAAAGGTCTCATCCCTCAGGGTGAGGGTCAGACTTTCACCATCTCGGCCCAGACGAACGCCCGCTACTATCAGGCCTACAGCGTTTCGTTCCTCGATCCCTGGTTCGGAGGCAAGCGCCCGAATTCACTCTCCGTTTCCGCATACTACAGCCGCCAGACAGGTGTGAACTCATCCTATTACAATAACCGTTGGGCCAACTCCGGTTACGGATACTGGGGCAGCGGCCTTTGGGGTAATGGCTTATGGGGCGGAAACTACAATGACTACTACAATAATTCCATCACCGATGCTTACGACCCCAACAAGGTCCTTCAGATGGTCGGTGTCAGCGTAGGTTTCGGAAAACGTCTGAACTGGCCTGATGACTATTTCACTTTCCAGACCGAACTTTCCTACAACTGGTATTACCTCAAGAACTGGGATTACCTCTATTACATGAACAACGGTACATCCAACTCTCTTGTGCTTGGATTGACCCTTGCCCGCAACTCTATCGACAATCCCCTCTACACCCGAATGGGTTCTCAGTTCACTCTCAGCCTCCAGATGACTCCCCCGGCGTCTCTCTTCGGAAAGAAGAACTGGCAGAAACTCAGTGAGGAGAACACTACCGAATCCAAGAAACAGCTCTACAAATGGATTGAATACTGGAAACTTAAATTCTCTTCCAGAACATACACCCCGCTTACCAATCCGGAAGACAAATATACTCTCGTCCTGATGACGCGCGCTGATTTCGGTCTTCTCGGCAGCTATAACAAATGGCTTAAATCTCCTTTCGAGACATTCTATGTCGGCGGTGACGGTATGACCGGCTCCTATCAGTACGCGACAGAGACCATCGGTCTCCGCGGTTATGACAACGGTGCTCTCACTCCCTACGGTAGTGAAGGTTATGCCTACTCCCGTCTTGGTGTCGAACTCCACTTCCCCTTCATGCTTCAGACTTCGACGACAATCTACGGTCTTGCCTTCCTTGAAGGTGGTAATGCCTGGAATAAAATGAAGAATTTCTCGCCTTTCGATTTGAAGAGATCTGCCGGTGCCGGTCTGAGAATATTCCTCCCGATGGTTGGTATGATGGGTATCGACTGGGCTTACGGTTTCGACAAAGTGTTCGGCGAACGCGGCGGTAGCCATTTCCATTTCATTCTCGGACAGGAATTTTGATCTTGACTAAACTTTTCATCCCCTTCCGTGTCTTTATTACCAGAAACCCTAAAATTACAGACTATGAAAATAATGAAATCTCTTCTGATTGCAGTCGGCCTTTTCTGCTGCTCTCTTGCCGGAAATGCTCAGAAATTCGCAATGGTCGATATGGAATACATCCTTTCCAACATCCCGGCCTATGAGGTGGCAAATGTTCAGCTCGAACAGCTCTCTCAGAAATGGCAGAAGGAAGTGGAGAACATTTCGCGTGAAGCCGAGACAATGTATGACAATTATAAATCCCAGATGCCTTTCCTGACCGACGAACAGAAAAAGAAACAGGAAGATCAGATTGTGGCCAAGGAGAAACAGGCTGCCGAGCTTCGCGCTAAATATTTCGGTCCCGAAGGCGAACTCTATAAAAAACGTCAGCTTCTGATGCAGCCCATTCAGGACGATGTCTATGAGGCGGTGAAGAAAGTGGCCGAGGAAAGAGCTTACATGTGCATCTTTGACCGCGCATCGTCTGCCGACATAATTTTCGCCTCTCCCAGAATCGATGTCAGCAATGAAGTGCTTGCAAAGTTAGGATATTCAAAATAAAAAGCTTATCTTTGCACCCGTTGTCTTAAAAACGATAAAATATTAACAGTCTATTATTTATTATAAATCCAATGATTAAGAAACTTTTGGTCGCAATAATGATTGCGCTCCCCACCATGGCTTTCGCCCAGAAATTCGGCATTGTCAACACCAGCTCCATCATTCCCGAGCTCCCCGAATTCAAATCCGCTCAGACTGAGTTCGAAACAGCTTCGAAGAAATATGACGATGAATTCAAGAATCTTCAGGCCGAAGCTCAGAAAGCGATGGACGAATATCAGAAAGCTCTGGATGAAAAAGCTCCTCAGGCAATCCTTGACCGTCGTGTGGCTGAAATTCAGAAATTTGAACAGTCAATCAATCAGTTCCGTCAGACTGCCACTCAGGATCTTGAAAAGCAGCAGCAGCAGCTTATGGCCCCCATCCAGCAGAAAGTCATCAATGCTATCAACGCAGTCGGAGCCGAAGGAAGCTACACAATGATATTCGAAAATACCGTGCCCGTATATGTCGGCTCTAATGTGACTGACATTACCGCTACTGTAAAGACCAAGCTCGGAATCAAATAATAATTCTCTACTCCATCCCCTTCAAGAGGTTCCTGATATCAGGAACCTCTTTTGTTATATCCTCCCTTCTCGCGACAAATCTCTATACTTATAGATAAAATACCTTCAATTAGACCAATTAGACCAATTAGCCTAATTGGTCTAATTTTCAGTGATTTACGCCATGCTGAGAAAAATAATCAGAAAAAAGATCCGAAAATATTTGGTGGTTAAAGAAAAAGGCAGTAATTTTGCACTCGCTTTCGGGAACGAGCCCAGCGCGGTGAGTTGAGCGGAAGTGGCTTCGGGCGGAGGTCCGGAGCGAAAACAAAAAAACTTTGTTAAAAATTTGGATATGTCAAAATGATGTATTAAT
>CAJULY010000027.1 GCA_910587185.1 uncultured Muribaculaceae bacterium | reverse complement strand
CACGACCTTCGGAACCACAATCCGACGCTCTAACCAACTGAGCTATGCTCACCATATCGGGGTTTTGCGCTGCAAAGTTAAGCAAATTTTCCGAAACCGCAATCAAAAACGTCTAAAATTTTACGATAATTTGATGCATTCGGGCTCAACCCCTTGATTTATCAATCATTATTCCGCCGGATAAATTTCGTGGCGCGCTGCAAGCAGGGTGTTGTGCATCAGCGACGCTATCGTCATGGGGCCAACGCCTCCCGGAACTGGGGTGATGTAGGAGCATTTCGGCTCGACATTGGCGAAATCGACATCTCCACAGAGGCGGAAGCCGCTTTTGCGTGTCGCGTCGGGAACGCGGGTTGTGCCTACGTCGATTATCACCGCGCCCGGTTTCACCATGTCCTCTGTCACGAAGCCGGGCGAGCCGAGGGCGGCGATGATGATGTCAGCCTCACGGCAGATCTCCTTGATGTCAGGCGTGGCGCTGTGACACACGGTGACAGTGGCGTTGCCGGGCTGTGCCTTCTGCATCATGAGGGTGGCTACGGGCTTACCCACGATGTTGCTGCGGCCGAGGACCACGCAGCGGGCGCCCCGAGTCGGGATGTCATAGCGACGAAGCAGTTCCATTATTCCGAAGGGAGTAGCCGAGACGAAACATGGAAGACCGATCGACATTCGGCCTACGTTGACGGGATGGAAGCCGTCAACATCCTTGCGGTAATCTATGGCTTCGATCACGCGCTGTTCAGAGATGTGGCGGGGGAGCGGAAGCTGCACGATGAAACCGTCAACATCCGAGTCGCCATTGAGGCGGTCGATTGTGGCCAGAAGCTCGGCCTCGGTCACGTCGTCCTCGAAGCGGATGAGAGTGGATTTGAATCCGCACTGTTCGCAGGCTTTGACTTTGTTGGCTACGTAGGTCTCGCTGCCACCGTCGTGGCCCACGAGAATCGCTGCCAGATGCGGGCGTTTCTGTCCGTTGGCGACCATTTCTTCAACCGAGGCGGCTATCTCGGACTTGAGGTCGGTGGAGATTTTCTTTCCGTCTATAAGCATAGTTTTTTTGTTTTTCGTTAGAAGGTGTGGTTATCTGCCTCCGCGCATTCCGCGCATCATTTTCATAGGGTTTTTCATCGTGGAGACGGTTTTCATCATCTTGCGCATCTGCTCGAACTGTTTCAGCATGCGGTTCACTTCGACAATCGTGGTTCCGGAGCCTTTCGCTATGCGCTGACGCCGGCTCTGATTGATGATCGACGGATTGGCGCGTTCTTCGCGGGTCATGGAGTGGATGATGGCCTCTATGCCTTTGAAGGCGTTGTCGTCGATGTCGATATCCTTGATCGCTTTGCCAACGCCGGGAATCATCGAAGCGAGGTCCTTCAGGTTACCCATTTTCTTTATTTGCTGGATCTGGCTGAGGAAGTCGTTGAAGTCAAACTGATTCTTGGCAATTTTTTTCGAGAGCTTGCGCGCTTCCTCCTCGTTGTAGGCGTTCTGTGCTTTCTCCACGAGAGAGACAATGTCGCCCATGCCGAGGATTCGGTCGGCCATTCGCGCAGGATGGAATAGGTCGAGAGCATCGAGTTTTTCGCCTGTACCGACGAATTTTATCGGCTTCGTCACGACGGCGCGGATAGAAAGCGCGGCACCGCCGCGGGTGTCACCGTCAAGTTTGGTGAGGACCACGCCGTCGAAGTCAAGACGGTCGTTGAACTCCTTGGCGGTATTGACGGCGTCCTGTCCGGTCATGGCATCCACGACAAACAGGATTTCCTGGGGATTTATCGCATTCTTGATAGCTTCGATCTCGTCCATCATCTGTTCGTCAACAGCCAGACGTCCGGCCGTATCGACGATGACGAGGTCGAGATTGTTAGCTTTCGCGTGGCGAATGGCGTTTTTCGCTATCTCAACGGGATTGTTGTTGCCTTCCTCCGTATATACGGGCACATTGATCTGTTCGCCGAGGACTTTCAGCTGGTCGATGGCCGCGGGACGATAGACGTCGCAGGCAACAAGGAGCGGTCGCTTGCTTTTCTCGCTCTTGAGTTTGCGGGCGAGTTTGCCGGAGAAAGTGGTTTTACCCGAACCCTGAAGACCCGACATGAGAATCACCGTTGGATTACCGGAAAGATTCAGCTGGGCAGTTTCAGAACCCATCAGAGAGGCCAGTTCGTCATGGACTATCTTGACCATCATCTCTCCGGGTTTGACCGCTGTCAGCACGTTCTGGCCCAAGGCCTTGGCTTTGACAGTATCGGTGAACTGCTTCGCAACTTTGTAGTTCACGTCGGCGTCCAGAAGGGCGCGGCGCACATCTTTGAGCGTTTCGGCAACGTTTATTTCAGTGATCTTGCCTTGTCCTTTGAGGATTTTAAGGCTTCGTTCAAGTCTTTCGCTTAGATTTTCAAACATAGGGCTGGGAGTATGGGGCTTTTTCTTTTATTGGCTGTTATTTTACAAGCTTGTTGGTGGCCGTGTCGGGGAAAACCACTTTCGGTTTCCATGATGCAGCCTCTTCAGGGGTCATGAGGGCGTAGGCCATGATGATTACGATGTCTCCGGTGTGGACTTTGCGTGCGGCGGCGCCGTTAAGGCAGATCATGCCGCTTCCGCGGGGACCTTCGATGGCGTAGGTGTCGAAGCGTTCACCGTTGTTGTTATCGACGATGAACACTCTTTCTCCCGGGAAGATTCCAGCCGCGTCCATGAGATCGCGGTCAATGGTGATGCTTCCGATGTAGTCGAGGTTAGCCTCTGTCACCGTCACGCGGTGTATCTTTGATTTCAGTAGCTGAATCTGTATCATTTCGAGTAAGTTATATTGTCAATCAGACGCACATCTCCGCAATAGACGGTCACGCAGCCTACTGCCGGGCCGTCGGAAGTCATCCAGCTGTCGGTGGGCTGCATGGTGAGGGGGTTGACGATTTCGTAATATTCGGTGGTCATGAAGGGCTGACGGTCGATCTCTTCCTTGACCCATTGCTTGACCTCGCCTACGCTTTTGTCGCGGGTCATATCCAGGCTTCGGGCGAGAGTGCGGTGGATTGCGGGAGCGATCTTCCTTTGTTCGGGAGTCAGACGAACGTTTCGGCTTGACAGAGCCAGTCCGTCGGCCTCTCTGACTATCGGACACGCGATGATCTCGAAGTCAAAACCTTCCAGTTGTGCCATCCTTCTGATAACGGCTATCTGCTGGAAATCTTTTTCTCCGAAATAGGCGCGGGTAGGGTTGACATAGCTGAAAAGACGGCTGACGATCTGTGCGACGCCGTTGAAATGGCCCGGGCGCATCGCTCCTTCCATCACTTCTGCAACCGCTCCGAGGTCAAACACTCGGGTGTCAGGTTCAGGATAGATCTCTTCCACCGAAGGAACAAATGCATAATCGACACCGGCTTTTTCAAGGAGTGCGCAGTCTTTTTCTTCTGTTCTGGGATAGGTCTTCAGGTCTGTCGCATTGTTGAATTGAGTGGGGTTGACAAAGATACTCGCCACTGTGATGTCGTTGTCGCGGCATGAACGCTCCATAAGTGACAGATGGCCCGCATGGAGGGCTCCCATGGTTGGAACAAGGCCTATGGTCTGGCCGGCATTGCGGTGGCTCTCCATGGCTTGCCGCAGTTCGCCGACGGTTCTTAACACTTTCATTCTCTTTCTCTTGAGTTTATGAGCTGAGTTATATGAATTGTTTGATGTTGCGGACGGGAAATTTGCGTTTCCCGAAATCCGGTGCAAAAGTAATCATTTCCCGCATCTCAATCAAGCGATTACACTGAAAACTGCATTAAAAAGCGCCCGCGGCGATAGTTCCGGGGCGCTTTGAAGGGGTATTGTAATCTTGTGGGATTCGGCTTGTCAGTCGTTGAGATCAACCGCGTAATACATTTTTTTGCCGGTCGGATAGATTCCGGTGATGAACATCACGTGGTCCTCAGTGCTCTTGATTATTGCATTATAGATCTTTTCAACATCCTCGGCCGAGGATACACGGGCATTGTTGATGTCAAGAATTATGAATCCGTCCTTGATGCCGGCGGCTTTGAATTTACCGTCTTTAAGACCGGTTACCTGAAGTCCTGAGTTGATTTTCAGAGATTTTGCTGTCTCGGCATCAATTTTCTTGAAAGCGCATCCGAGATCGGTCACAGAAGAAGCCTGTGTGATTTTGGTGCTGCCCTGAGAGTTGTAGAGGGTGGTGGTCACGGTCTGGGTCTTTCCGTCGCGTACGAAAGTTATGGCAACTTTGTCGCCGGGACGCAGACGGGCTATCTGTTCGGTGAGCTGGGCGGAATTATGGGTCGGTTTGTTGTTTATGGCTGTAATCACGTCACCGGGCTTGATGCCTGCCTCCATAGCGGCGCTGCGGTCGTTGACCTCCTCTACGTAAAGACCGTCAACGATATCCTTCAGCCCTTTCTCTTTGGCGGTTTTTGCGTCAAGGGCGAAATAGGTGATGCCGAGGAACGCACGCTGCACAGTGCCATACTGCTTGAGGTCGGTAGCCACTTTGGTGACTATGGCAGTCGGTATGGCGAAGGAATAGCCCGCGTAGCTTCCGGTCTGTGAATAAATGGCGGAATTGATGCCTACGAGTTCGCCGTTGAGATTTACGAGCGCTCCTCCAGAGTTGCCCGGATTGACTGCTGCATCGGTCTGAATATAGGATTCAAGGCCCATAGGGCGTCCGTTGGTGGCGGCGGATATGCTGCGTGCCTTGGCCGAAACGATTCCGGAGGTAACGGTGGAGGTCAGTCCGAAAGGATTGCCGACAGCGAGCACCCATTCTCCGACTTTAAGGGCGTCGCTATCGCCCATCGGAATCACCGGAAGTTCTTTCGCGTCGATTTTTATGAGCGCGAGGTCCGTGTTGGGGTCCGCACCGACAACGGTTGCGTTGAACTGACGGTTGTCATTGAGAGTCACTTCAAGACGTTCAGCTCCGTCGATGACATGGTTGTTGGTTACGATATAGCCGTCCGGCGATATGATGACGCCTGATCCGAGACCAATGGGCTGCTGCTCCTCTTCCTTGGCCTTGGGTTGTTGCTGGCGTCGCTGTGGCTGACGGTTGCCTCCGTAGGGATTTCCGAAGAAGAAGTCGAAGAACGGATCATTGAAAAACTCTTCACCTCCGCTATAGCCGCGCTGCTGGCGCACGGTAGCGTAGCTCTTGATGCTGACCACTCCGTTTATTGTCGATTCCGCGGCACGGGTGAAATCTGTATTGGTCACCGGTGATTGTGATACCGTGAAGAGAGATTCCGAACCGGATTTGCCCTCACAGGCCGCTGCGGCAGTCAGCCCTATGAAAAGGGTGCCTCCTGCCATAATCATTAGTTTTCGGGAAAGTTTCATGTTTTATTATTGATGTTAATAATTTGTTAATGATGAATTTGTCGCACTTGTGGTGCCACAAAGATAACGCAATAATCATTCCGATATTCGTGTCGGGCTCTTATTTAAAATGATTTAATATCGGCGCGTCGGTTTTTTAATAAAATTTAGGCTGAAAAAGTCAAAAAGTGTATAAAACTAAAGCTTTTTATCCGTATCTTTGTCAGCCTAATCCATCCATTCTGACAAATATGACATTTTCGTATAAATCAATCATTCGGATAGCAGTTGCGTGCGTGTTGACTGTCGGTGCCGTATCTTGCGGTCCGCAGCGCCACACAGCGTCAAAATCAACGTATGACAAGCAGAAAAATGTACCTGAGACACCGCGTCGCCCTTCAAAGGCCCCGATGGCTCACATAGATATGAAAGTAGCCGATAATCCCGTCACCCAGTCTCTTCTCAAAGAAGCTGACTCCTGGATCGGAACGCCTTATGCCTGGGGAGGCAATGACCGTAAGGGTGTAGATTGCTCCGGATTCGTCCTGCAGGTCTATCAGCGGTCACTTAAAATCGATCTTCCCCGCAATTCGGCAAAGCAGATGGAATATTGCCGCAGTATAAAACGTGAGGAACTGACTCCCGGCGATCTGGTGTTCTTCACCGTGCGCGGCGGTGACCGTGTTGGGCATGTCGGCATATATATAGGGGAAGGCAACATGGTGCATTCTTCCTCGAGCAAAGGGGTTATCATAACCCCCCTTGACAACCCGTATTTTGTCAAGAACTATCATTCTTCCGGACGCGTTGAGCGTTATTACGCTCTGCTTGATAAAACTTCCGGAAAGCAAATCAAAGCCGCTCCGCGCCGCAAAGTCCCTGAAATATCGCTTGATGATCTGACTGCTCAGACAAATAAAAAAGCCAATAAGATTCCTGCCAGATCAGAGAATTTCACCACCCCGCTTCCCTCGCAGGTCTTCGCGTCAGGTAAAACCGAGCCAAAACAGAATTCTCCCGAAATCGCTTCGACTGAAGGCGAGGAAGAACCCGATTATGATTTCTTTGACTGATGGCAGATAATGGCGAGGCGTTACGTCTGAGTCGTGTTTCGCGGCTGATAGGGAGGGAGGCCACTGACACTCTCGGAAAGAAAAAAGTGATTCTTTTCGGCCTGGGAGGAGTAGGCAGCTGGGCTGCTGAATCTCTCGTTCGTTCCGGAATAAGACAACTGACAATAGTTGACGCCGATACGGTGGCGGAGTCGAATATAAACCGTCAGCTTCCTGCAATGACGTCCACGGTCGGTAAAAGCAAGGTTGAGGTCATGCGCGACAGACTGCTCGATATAGCCCCCGATGCCGATATAAGAGTCGTGAACGGTCGCTATGACAAAGCGACGGCCGATGACTTTGATCTTGACTCATACGATTATACAATTGACGCTATTGATTCGCTCGCGGATAAAGCACTTCTCATTCTGAGGGCAACCTCCTCGCGCACGCGATTCTATTCCTCCATGGGGGCGGCCCTAAAGCTGGATCCCTCCCGAATTCAGATAGCCGAGTTCTGGAAAGTCAAGGGATGTCCGCTTGCGGCAGCGTTGCGTCGCCGATTCAAGAAATCGGGATTATTGCCACGCAGAAAGTTCAAATGTGTTTTCTCAGATGAACTGGTTCAGAACCGTGGAGAGGAGATGGCTGACGGCGGAGCTATGTCATTTGATAAAGTGGCGTTTAATGGCGCTCTCTGTCATATAACCGCTATATTCGGAATGATGCTTGCGTCGCTCGTGGTCAACGATGTAATTCGTCAAACTTCTTTTTGCGCCGCAGAAAATAATCCAGAAGGATGTTAGGTCGTTTCGGAAGGGTGTGGAGCAGATCGACCGAAGGGTGCTCGGTGTAGCTTTGCCTCATTTTTGCGAAATCTCTGTGAGCTCTAAATATGGCTCGGGCATTTGCCCAGTCGAAAGTCACAGCGGCTTTTGCCCATGCTATCGTGTCAAGCAGTCTTCTCTTCAGCAGTGATGCGCTTCTGACAGAGTCGGGCAGATTCTTATGCATCATCAGAAGATTGTTTCGGAAATTCAGATAGGTCTTGCGCGGATTCTTTGCATCGAGGCTGCCTCCCCCCAGATGGTAGATGCAGGCTGTAGTGACAGCAGCCAGCTTGTAGCCTGCAAGCTGCATGCGCCAGCAGAGATCAATTTCTTCCATGTGGGCGAAAAACATTTTGTCAAGACCTCCGCAGTCGTTATATATCTCCGACCGTACCATCAGGCAGGCGCCGGTTGCCCAGAACACATCCATTGTGGTGTCATACTGGCCTTGGTCGCTTTCGACGGTATCGAAAATTCGTCCGCGGCAATATGGATACCCGTTACGGTCAATGAAGCCGCCGGCCGCTCCGGCATATTCGAATTTTCCACGTTCGCGATAAGAAAGGATTTTCGGCTGACAGGCGGCATACTGCGGATTGTTCTCCATGAAATCGCGAAGAGGTGTCAGCCAGTCGGAGAAAGCCGTAGCGTCGCTGTTGAAGAGGACTGCATAGGGATATTTCGCCGAATAATGCCTGATGGCGAGATTGTAGCCTTCAGCATATCCATGGTTTTTATCGAATTTAAGAACTTCTACCTCGGGAAATTCTTCTGCCAGAATTTTCAGTGAGTCATCGTCGGAACCGTTGTCGGCTACGATTACATGTCCGCATGGAGGCGTATTTTCAATCAATGGAGGCAGGAACTCCCTCAGCAGGGAGGCGCCGTTCCAATTGAGAATGATGACTGCAACGTCGGCCGAATCGGTATTGGTGGTATATTCAGACATTATATGACTGTAGCTATGACATCTTCGCCTCTGATTTCGTCGAGGCGCGCTTCGACGATAGTGTTGGCAAGCGAGATGTCAGCGTTTATTTTTACTTTTATATAGTTGTCGGTAAAACCCGAAAGGGTTCCGTCGGAGTGTGCGGTGTGTTCGACAAGGACCTTACGCACTGTACCGATGAAACGCCCGGTGAAATCCGCAAGTTTTTTGTCGCTTATACCAATCATTTCGTGGCAGCGGCGGTGCTTGTCTTCTTGGCTTACTATGTGATCGATCTCCGTAAGCGCCCGCGTCCCGGGGCGTTCGGAGTAGGGGAACACATGCAGCCGCGAGACAGGTAGCGATTCCACGAATCGCTTGGAATTTTCGAAGCGATCCTGAGTCTCGCCTCTGACGCCGGTTATGAGATCGACTCCGATGAAAGCGTCGGGAATATATTCGCGGATGGTTTCTACACGATGTCGGTAAAGTGATGTGTCATAACGACGGCGCATAAGCTTCAGGACCTCGTCGTCGCCTGATTGGAGCGGTAAATGGAAGTGGGGCATGAAGGCACGGCTCGTAGCTACCCATTTGATCATCTCTTCCGTCAGAAGATTCGGTTCGATGGAAGAGATGCGGTAACGTTCTATTCCTTCCACTTCGTCGAGACGACGTATCAGGTCGAAAAAATTATCTTTACGCCCGAATCCGAAGTCGCCGATATTGACTCCGGTGATGACAATCTCTTTCCCACCCTCGGCGGCCGCCTGACGTGCCTGACTGACAATGTCTTCGATCTGACCGCTGCGGCTCCGACCTCTGGCCATCGGTATCGTACAGTAGGAGCAGTAATAGTTGCATCCATCCTGTACTTTGAGAAAATATCGGGTCCTGTCGCCGCGTGAGCATGAAGGAACGAATGAGTTGATGTCGGCGAGTTTCGAAACGGCTGTCTCGTTATCGTGAGTTTCGAACCATTCCATTATCATTTCGGGGAGAGAGCCCTTCTGCTCGGCCCCGGCGACAATGGCCACATTGGGAAGAGCCGCCGCTTCCGTTGGTTTCAGCTGCGCGTAACAGCCCGTCACGGCTATGACGGCCGCAGGATATTTGCGGGCGAAAGACCTGATGGCCTGTCGGCATTTTTTGTCGGCAAGTTCGGTCACTGAACAGCTGTTGACAATGATGATGTCGGGCGTCTCGCCCTCTTTCACTCGAGAGACACCCAGTGTTTCCATGCGTTTTGCAAGCGAGGAGGTCTCGGCGAAATTCAGTTTGCAGCCGAATGTATGGTAAAGTGCCTTTCTGAAGAGTGCAACAGGTTGATTTGTCATTATTTTTAATAAAACGCTGAAAAGAGCGGTGCAAAGTTAGAAAATGTTTGGCAAAAAACATTAATTTTGTCTCCAAAAAGAGATTTATGGAAAACCAACGGGCTTTCACCCGCGTTTTCCTTGAAATAACCAAATATACCGAAAGATTAGCCATGCTTAGTGAAGACATCCTTCAGATTTATGCTTCCTCGTTTCGCGAGAATTGGGAGTCCCCGGCCCTGACCGAATATACCACAGATGAAACTCTGACATACGCAGATCTGGCAAGACGTATTGCCCGCACTCACATTTTCTTTGAATTGAGTGGAGTGCGTCCGGGTGACAAGGTCGGACTTCTCGGAAAGAACTCTGTCTCATGGGTGGTGTCATATATGGCGATTCTCACCTATGGAGCCGTCGTGGTTCCGATTCTTCCTGATTTTAACCCGCAGGACGCGCAGCATATTCTGAACCATAGCGATTCAGTCATGCTTTTCGTCAGCGACCATATTTGGGAACATCTCGATTTCGACCATCTTCCGGCGATAAAGATCGCAATGTCTCTTGACAATCAGCAACTGCTCGGCCATCACCTCAAGAACGATGACATGGTCAACAAGATTCTGACGAGTCTTACCAAAGCTTTCAACCGTCGCTTCCCCGACGGCTTTGGCCCCAATAATGTCGCTTACGGTATTTTCCCGAAAGATGCTGTGGCTGAAATCAATTACACGTCCGGAACTACGGGATTTTCCAAAGGTGTCATGCTTACTCTCAACAACCTTTGTGGAAATGTCGTATATGCCATGCGTTCCAAGCTTCATTATCCCGGTTCCCGGTCGCTCGGGTTCCTCCCGCTCGCTCATGCCTACGGCTGCGCTTTCGACATGCTTGCCCCTCTCGCCGTCGGTTCTCATGTTACCGTATTTGGAAAAATGCCGACACCCAAACTGCTCATAAAGGCGATGCAGGAAGTCAAACCAACACTTGTGCTTTCCGTTCCACTTGTGCTGGAGAAGATATATAAGAAACAGTTACTGCCGATTATCTCCAAACCCTCGATACGCAGAATGATGGCCATACCGATTCTGCGTGGCCGAGTCTATTCAAAGATCAGGGCAAAACTGATAGAGGCTTTCGGCGGAGAGTTTGAGCAGATTATTGTTGGGGGCGCCGCGCTGAATCCCGAAGTCGAGGAATTCCTGATGAAAATCAAGTTCCCGATTTCCGTAGGTTATGGAATGACGGAATGCGGCCCTCTGATCAGTTTCACACCCTGGCGTCGTTTTATTCCCGGTTCGTCGGGTCGTACACTTCCCGGGCTGATGTATTCGAAAATACTTTCCGACAACGAAGCTTATATTCCGGGTGAGATATGTGTCAAAGGGGAGAATGTCATGAAAGGCTATTATAAGAATCCGCAAGCTACCTCAGAGGTCCTTGACAAGGACGGATGGCTTCATACCGGAGATATGGGAACGATCGCCGATGCAGGTACCATATTCATAAAAGGACGTTACAAGACTATGCTTCTCTCTGCTTCAGGCCAGAATATCTACCCCGAAGAGATAGAGAACAAACTCAATAATCTTCCTTATGTGGCAGAGAGTCTGATAGTGCAGAGAGGAAACAAACTTGTTGCGCTGGTCTATCCCGATTTCGAGGCAATGGACAAATCAAGACTGACCAGTGAAATGATGCCTCAGGTGATGGAAAAGGTGCGGCAGGAACTCAACAGACTGACGGCTCCATACGAACGCGTCGATGAAATCCAGTTGCGTGCCAATGAATTTGAGAAGACTCCCAAGCGATCGATAAAACGTTATCTTTATCAGTGATGAAAAATAGGCCATGATAGATATTTACCTGTCATGGCCTTCGGTTTTGTTACAACGCCCGTTTCCTATTGTTTCAGTTTGTCGGCAAGATCCTGGGCTTTTTCGGCCGCTTTCTCAAGAAAGTCAGATGTGGCGGCTTTTGCCTTCTCCGTGAAAGCGCCGGTAGCAGCTCCGACTTTTGATTTTACATTGTCGGCGAGATCCGATACTTTTTCTTTTACGTCGGCGCATTTTTCAGTCGCATTAGCTTTTAAGGCTGATGCTGTTGCGGCTGCGGCATCTTTGGCGGCGTCCGCGCTGACTGTGGCTGCAGCTTTGCTTATCGCCTGGTCAGCTTTGGCTTGAATCATTTCGTCTTGTGCGTTCATAATATTGATAATTAAATTCGTAGAAGTAACATCCGTTATGTTTCGAAAGTTCTCGTCAAGCTCCGAGTCATTAAGTGATTGAACGTGATTTTACGGATTGAGGATAATTTTGTAACTTTGCACCCTGAATCAATAAGGTAAGAAAAAGATAATGAACTGATATAAACTTAACGGATTAACGTTTCGAGAATGATTACGCGCCCTGTCAGTCCTTTTGATAGAGCGATCTGGACCGTTGCGTTTGAAAAAAGAGAGAATCAGCCGTGGCGCTTTCGAAAAGTTAAAACCGGAGTTTCCGTCAGTTCTGGATTATAATTTTGAAATAAGTTTAAATCAGTTCAATGATAGCGGTAAATGATCTTGCCATGCAGTTTGGCAAACGGATCCTTTTTCAGGATGTCAATATGAAGTTCACCCCGGGCAACTGTTATGGAATAATAGGTGCCAATGGAGCCGGTAAATCGACTTTGATGAAGATACTTTCAGGGGAGCTTACTCCTACTCGCGGCAACATAACTCAAGGGCCGGGAGAACGAATGAGTGTGCTTGAGCAGGATCACTTCAAATATGATGACTGTACGGTGATTGACACGGTGCTTCAGGGGCATACGGTTCTATGGGACATCATGAAAGAGAAAGACGCCCTTTATTCGAAGGAGGATTTCAGTGATGCCGACGGTATCAGAGCATCTGAACTCGAGGAGCGATTCGCCGAACTTGAAGGATGGAATGCCGAAAGCGATGCTGCGGCCCTCCTAAGCGGCCTCGGCATCAAGGAGGACCGCCACTCCATGTTGATGCGCGATCTCTCGGGAAACGAGAAAGTACGTGTCCTTCTGGCAAAGGCGCTTTTCGGTAATCCTGACAATCTTCTTCTCGACGAGCCGACTAACGACCTTGACCTTGACACTGTGAGCTGGCTGGAGAACTATCTCTCAAATTGCGAGAATACGGTGCTTGTGGTTTCACATGACCGCCACTTCCTTGATTCGGTATCGACCCACACTCTCGACATTGATTACAACAAGATGTCGCTTTTCGCCGGCAACTACAGCTACTGGTACGAATCTTCGCAGCTTGCCTTGCGACAGCAGCAACAGCAGAACAAGAAGGCAGAGGAAAAACGAAAGGAACTTCTTGAATTCATACAACGCTTCAGTGCCAACGTTGCCAAATCGAAGCAGACGACCTCTCGCAAAAAAATGCTTGAAAAGCTTAATATCGAGGAGATTCAGCCTTCCAGCCGCCGCTATCCGGGTATAATATTCACTCCCCAGCGCGAGCCGGGCAACAAGATTCTCGAAGTCCACGGGCTGTCGGCATCCGTTGACGGCGATGTGCTTTTTTCCGATGTTAATTTCCAGATAGAAAAGGGTGACAAGGTGGCTTTCCTCAGTCGAGACCCTCGCGCGATGACGGCTCTTTTCGAGATAATTACAGGAAACCGTAAACCTGATTCCGGCACTTATGACTGGGGCCAGACTATTACGTCGGCCTATCTCCCGCTTGACAATTCAGGCTTTTTCAATACCGATATGAATCTTGTTGACTGGCTCTGCCAGTTCAGTGATGACTCAAGCGAGATTTATCTCAAAGGATTCCTTGGCAGAATGCTGTTCTCCGGCGAGGAAGTGCTGAAGAAGGCTTCCGTCCTTTCGGGAGGTGAGAAAATGCGGTGCATGATAAGCCGCATGATGCTCAAGGATGCAAACACTCTTATCCTTGATTCCCCGACAAATCACCTTGATCTGGAATCGATACAGGCATTTAACAATACGCTCCAGAATTTCAAGGGCATTATTCTGATGTCATCCCACGACCATGAATTCATTCAGACTGTCTCAAACAGAATAATCGAGCTCACACCCAGTGGCATCATCGACAAGATGATGGATTATGACGATTATATTACCGATGAGAAAGTCCTCGCCGCTCGTGAGCGCATGTACTCCTGAACGTAAGAAACATGGAACTATCCTCCTGTGAAGGGGGGAATATCTTTCAGAAACCGGTATGTGCCGGTTGAATAGTCTATCTCGCAGCAGTAATGGTTAAGTCCGTTGCTGACTGCGAGAAAACGTGCGTGTAGAACCATGTTGTAACGGGCTATCTGGTCAAAGACTTTCTGAGTGATCGGGATGTCCGGAGCCTTATACTCGACTATCATCAACGGCTGCCGGTATTCGTTGAAGATGACTGTGTCGCAACGTCGTGCGGTTTCGTTGAGCGTCAGGCAGACTTCATTGGCCATGCGGCCCTTATAGTACCCTTTTACATTGACGAGCATGTTGACAAAATGCTGGCGCACCCATTCTTCCGGCGTCAGAACGATCCACTTCCCGCGTAACGGATCAAACACCTGAATGCGTCCGGAATTATCCTCGCGTCGCAGTCTGAGCGAAGCATCTGGAAGATTTAGCTTTGGATACGGGAAGCCTGTCATTTGGTCGTTAGGTAAATTATGTGTAAATTTACAACATTAAAACCATACCCGCAATGCCTTCACCGTCATTCCCCGATTTAGTCAGGCAGATTCGTCAGAGAAAGCTTGCTCCAGTATATATACTTCATGGAGAGGAGGGCTTTTTCATCGATGAGCTGTATAAAGAGTTTGAAAATGTCATTCCCGAAGGGGAGAGAGATTTCAATCTCTATACTTTTTATGCGCCCGAGGTGAAAGCCGGAGCTATCATTGATGCTTGCCGGCGCTACCCTATGATGGCTGACAGGCAGTTGGTGCTTGTGAAAGAGGCTCAGGCCGCGAGAGCGGATGAGATAAACAAGCTTCACGACTATGTGGCTACAGCCAACCCTTCGACTGTTCTTGTGGTAATGTTTCGCGGGGAACGGGCCAAAGGCCGCGATCTTCTGGCTGCCGCCCGCAAATATGACGCTGTTATTTTCGAGTCGAAGAAACCGACTGGGAGAAACGTCGATTCCCTAATTACCAATATAGTGCGTGGCAAAGGCCTGAATATTGAGCCAAAGGGACTTGCTATGCTTTGCGACTATCTCGGAACAGATGTCTCCAAGATCTACAATGAGATCGACAAGCTTTCGATGGTACTTGGAGCGGGGGCTATGGTAACTCCGGAAAGTATAGAACGTAATATAGGCGTAAGCAAGGATTATAACGATTTCGAGCTCATCGATGCGATTGCGGGGCGTGACATGGCAAAAGCATTCCGCATATTGGCGTATTTTCGCAGTAATCCTAAGAATTGTCCCGCTGTGAGGACTTGTTCAAATCTCTTCTCTTATTTTGCTTCTTTGCTGACAGCCCAGTTCACACGCGACAAATCGCCATCGTCCCTTAAGACTGCTCTCGGACTGAAATGGGATATACAGCTCAACCGCTACACTATGGGAATGCGCAATTACAATGCTTATCAGACCATCGAGATCATTTCCGCGTTGCGGGTTTTCGACGCGAACGTAAAGGGAATCGGCAGTCGTCAGGACGAATATGACCTGCTGCATGGCCTTCTCTACAAAATCCTGACTGCCCGGGGAGATATAAGCTTCTGAAGCGGCTACCGATGTTGATCATCCCGTCATTTTTGAAGACTTGGGCAATCTGATCTCGACGAATTACTTTACGCGGAACATATATCCGAGCGTGACTTGGATTGAAGTTCCTCGTGAAGCCGAGAACTCGTCCTTCTTGCGGGCTGAAAATATGTTCCCTATGCCGTAATAATACCGTCCCTCTATGAAAATCGAATGTTTTTGTCTGACCGTGAATTCAACACCTCCGCCTGCACAGATGCCGTAATCGAACTTGTTTTTGATATCCATGGTCATCTGATTGACGTGGCGGTTTGCAATCGGAAAATTTTCAACCGCCGACGGGTTGCGGTAGTCGAAATTGGCTGTTATTTTTTCAGATATCATATATCCTACTGACGGTCCCAGATTGATGAATCCTTTGATTTTGTTGTTTCCGAAATAGATGTGGGTCATCAGGGGGAGCTGGATATAGGTGAGTTTACGTTGGTAGTCGAATTCAGTCTCCTCGAAATCCTCTTTCCATCCTCTTTGTTCGACATTCAGCTCGGCTTGAAGTCCGAATATCTTTTCTTCAGTATAGCGGCCCACTATTCCGAACATTACTCCCTGCGTCATTTTCTGTTTTATGGAGGGAGAAAACGCCATATTGCTCAGGGTGACGCCCCCTTTGCCTCCTAAATAAAATTTCGGGTCGTATGTGCGTTGGGCCATCGAGCCGGCTGATGTCAGCGCTATTGTGCAGACGGTTAAAAGTATTGAGAGAATACGCATTTTGTCAGATGGTTCTTTTGCTGATTGTTTCGCCCGGAGCGAGATTGATGAGAAGCAGTTCGTTGTTGAAGAATCCACCGTTGTCACCGTGGCGGCGCATCATGACAGGAATGAAGACACCGGAATAATAGTAAGTATTGCGCGAGAAATCTCCGCCGTTGGCTTTCAGTGATTTCAGAAGGAATGTGCCGAGGTCGAAGCCCATATAGAACCATCGAGGATAGGTGGTGATCATGTTTGGACCGAACCATTTTGTATATGCGGCGTCGATATCGGCCGTTGAGAATGATTCGGGCAGGTCGGTGCGGGAGTAGATGTAGCTGTCGAGATGATGCATCTTCTCATATCCGCTTCGGTTTGCAAGCCATTCGGGATAGCCCCATACGATTATTTCGTTTTTGAAGTCACGTGAGTCCTTATAGGTTTCCAATGCACCGGATATATTATCGAACTCATCCTTATGGGATGAGGCGGGTATGAATGCATATTTTTCCGAGGGGGAGAGGTTGCAGGTTAGAATCTCGGCGGTGAGGGGGCCGCTGTAGCCTATCTCCTTGAATTTGCGGCCGGTTTTATTGAGGTGCGCTTTTAGAAGATCAATGAATTCCATCTTGTCTTTACGTCCGCCGTTGCTCACGAGAATGACGGGCACGTAGTCTTCGAAAGATTCCAGAAATGCTTTTGCCGCGCGGTCATACATCATGTCTCTCGGAAGAGCCATCTGCATGGCGTAGGGATTGCTCACGTATGAGGAATCTCTGTTGTTGAAAGGATTGATAACGGCTATATGGTTTTCCAGACCGAAAGAATTGAAAGCTTTCAGAGCTTCGGAATTATCAGGGGCTATGATTGCGTTGACGTTTTTCAGATCAGGCATGTCGATAATCTGTTCGACGCCGTCCTGTGTGCTTTCGGTGTCGAATGTCATCAGATGTATGGGCGCGCCGGAGTTGCGCATGCTGTCTATGGCTAAAAGAAAACCGCGATAGAATTCCACCATCGGTTTGTTATGTTTGTCTTTTTTGTCGAGGTTAAAGGGGAGTGCCACGGCAATCGTGACTTTATTGTTGGAATCGGTTGTTCCATTATCCTTTATGTTGCCTGATCGCTCCTCGGCGGTCTGGTTGTTTACCGGCGTTTCTGCCGCGCGACGCGGAATGTTTATCTCCTGTCCGGCGCTGTAGCGCGCTGCGTCAAGACCGGGATTGGCTTCAAGAAGTTCAGATAGGCGGATGTTGTTGTCGCGCGCTATCTGATAGAGGGTTTCATGTTCCTGGATGATGTGTGTGTTCCCTTTTTTTGCGGAAGCGGCAGGGGTTGCCGGAGCCTCTATGTGCGGTTTTTTCCCGTTTTTCTTTATTATGACGGTCTGCCCCTCCTGAATTCCGTCACGGGTCTCCGGATTCAGTTCATAGAATTCTTCAAGGCTCAGACCGAAACGTTTGCTGACGCCGTAGGCCGTTTCCTGCTTTTTGACCGTGTATATGTCCCCAGCATGTCCGGAATTTTGGGCGCCTTTAATCCCAGCAGCATCTTTTATCTCGGTTGCCGGAAAAAGAAGCTCCTGATCAATCTGAAGGCCGTCTTCGGCTGAGGGATTGTATTTGATGAGCTGCTCAGGTGTTATTCCGAAACGTTTGCTGAGCGCATAGACAGTCTCGTGTTGCTTGACAACGTAGTAGTGATATTTCTTGCCGTTGACAGTTTTTACAGGAAGTTCGGTCAGGGCCGAAGCAAAGACTGATATAGAGATAAACATCAGTATTGCAGTCAGGTATCGTTTGATAGTCAGAATAGTCATCATTCAGAATGGTTGTCTATTGAAAATTACTGCAAATTTAAGGAGTTTGAGCGAATTATGCAACGGACTTCCTTCAGGTTTTTGTTTATCCACACTTTGTGACTATCTTTGCAGCGTTATGAGCGATTTTAATCCACTTCAGAATATCAAACGCCGTTTTTTTGCATTGCGCAATGGCGTTATTGCTGATACTTTACGCCGTGCCGGCTCCCCTTTCAAGATTATTTTCGGGCTTAACCTTCCTCAGCTTGCGGATATTGCTGCGGAGCTCGGGCATGATCCGTCGATGGCTGCCACGCTCTGGAACAATACTTCCACCCGTGAAAGCATGTTGCTTGCCCCTATGCTCTTCGATGCCTCTGTGTTGCCCGAATCCAAAGCCCGCTCTATGATTTCCGATATTTCTGACGTAGAGGTGGCTGACGTTTTATGTCACCGCCTTCTCCGACACACCCATTATGCCTATTCTCTGGCGGTTGATCTTGCTTCCTCTGATAAAGACTTTGACCGTTACTGTTCAATGCGTATCCTGTGGCATTTCATTAGATCTGATTCTGATGAAATAGAACGGATTGCATCTGATGAGATCCGCAAAGAATGTCGCCTGACTTATGGTCCGGCCCGGCAGATTGTCGAGGAGATAGAATTTATGCGGGAGGAAGATTAAGAGCTTTTGCGACTGTTAAGTTTCTCGCTCAGGATGACGCCGGCCATAATCAGTGCGCATCCGACAAGACCTACCGTTGAAACATGTTCGTTCAGGAAAATGTATGATGCTATAAGCGTCATTATGGGGCTTATATATAGATAGTTGCCGGAACTTACCACTCCAAGCTTCTTGACGGCCTGCGCCCAAAGGAGATATGCTATCAGTGACGGAACGAGGCCTAAGAAACAGAGGTTTCCGATGATGGTCGGGTCGATAAGATCGGGCAGGGGAGTGAGATGCGGTTCTACAGAAAGAAACGGCAGCGAAGTGATGAGTCCGTAGAAAAAAGTCTTGCGCGTGATAAACCAGACGTTATATCTTGCATTCAGCGGTTTAAGCAATATCGAATAGACTGACCAGCAGGCGGCTGAAAGCAGTGCCAGAAGATCTCCTATCGGATTGATCTTCATTACGAAACTGCTGTTGAAAATAACACAGCACACCCCTGTGAAGGCAATCATCGAGCCGGTCATGAACCCTTTTCCGGGCCGGGAATTCTTATATATAAGCCCTATGATCAGGGCGGTGATTATCGGAGAAAGTGTTACTATCAAAGAGACATTTGTGACGAGAGTATAATTCAGGGCCGTGTTCTCGGCTATAAAATATATGGATCCTCCGCAGATGCCGCAGAGCATAAATTTCAGTTCATCGCCCCATGAATGACTTCGCAATGGTCGCGGGCATATAAGGAATACGAATAAATATGCGATAACAAAACGGTAAATATATATTTCTACTGCGTTCAATCCGTGCTGAAGCAGAATCTTGGTGTTGATGAATGCGACTCCCCACGCTGTAACTGCCAGAAATGCACCGAGATGGTAGATGATCTTCGATGTCGGAGCCGCTGATGAGAAATTTAGCCTACGGTTATTATTCATTTTTCATGCAGGTTTTGTTATGTGCAAAATTAATCATAATTTTGCATTTTGCAATCAAACAATAGAAAACTGTTGTTTGTAATATTATAAGATGCGTTTAATTGACATTAATCATTATAAGAATAACAACCAAAATTTAAAGAGTATGAAAAAGTCAAGAGTTTTTATGGCGGCAGCTTTAGCGCTGTCCATGTTGGCATCATCAGGATGTGGCTCGATGAATAATACCGGTAAGGGCGCGCTTATCGGAGGCGGAGGCGGCACAGCCCTCGGAGCAGGCCTCGGAGCTCTCATTGGTGGTGGTAAAGGTGCCGGAATCGGTGCCGCTATCGGCGCTGCCGTAGGAACCGGAGCCGGTGCGCTCATCGGACGCAAGATGGACAAGCAGAAAAAAGAACTCGAGGAACAGCTCGCCAATTCGGCCGAAGTTTCTACTGTAAAGGACCAGAACGGTCTGGAAGCTATCAAGGTAACTTTCAACGGCGGAATTCTTTTCCCGACTAACGGAACCACTCTCAGCTCAAGCGCTAAAGCCGATCTGACCCGTTTTGCCACCTCTTTGATTCAGAATCCTCAGACAAACGTCCAGATTTTCGGCTTTACTGATAATACCGGTTCCATGCAGGTTAACCAGCGTGTGTCTGACGGACGAGCTGACGCTGTGCAGACTTATCTCGTCAACAGCGGAGTCGCTGCCAATCGTATTACCGCCCAAGGCCTTCCTATGACCGATTATATCGCTCCTAACACAACTCCCGAAGGCCGTGCGCAGAACCGCCGTGTTGAGATATATATCACAGCCGACAAATCAATGATTCAGGCTGCTGAAAACGGAACTCTTGCAGTTAACTGATCGTTGAATACAACATTTGAAATATTTGCGCCCGACCGTATGGCCGGGCGCTTTTTTGTCATCTATGTCGTTTGGCAGTGTTTATTTTACAAGGGAATAGAGCCACTCGATCTCTTCAGCCCAGATGGTGTCATCGGGCGTTTCGAGGATGAGCGGAATATTGTCAAGGCGCGGATCGTTCATCATTAATGAGAAAAACTCTGATCCGATAGCCCCTTTGCCAAGAGACTCATGGCGGTCAATGTGGGAGCCGAGACCTTTCTTGGAGTCATTTATGTGCATCCCCGAGAGATATTGAAGCCCTATGATTTCGTCGAAGCTCTTCCACATAGCCTCGTAGCCATCAGCGGTCGAGAGGTCATATCCCGCGGCGAAAGCATGGCAGGTGTCTATGCACACTCCGACGCGCGACTTGTCTTTCACTCCTGCGATGATTCTCGCGATCTGGTCGAAGGTGAAGCCCAGATTTGAACCTTGGCCGGCGGTATTCTCAATGACCGCTTTGACACCTTCGGTTTTGTCAAGCGTCCCGTTGATCGAGTCCGATATACGGTCAAGACAGCTTTCAATCTCCATCTTGCGCAGATGCGATCCCGGATGGAAATTGAGCATGGAAAGTCCCAGCTGCCGGCATCTCTCCATTTCGTCAAGAAAGGCCGACCGTGATTTTTCGAGTCCCTCTTCTTCCGGTGAACCCAGATTGATCAGATAACTGTCGTGGGGAAGGATATGGTCTGACGTATATCCGAATTCCTCGCAGTTTTCTTTAAAGGCCTGTGCCTCTTTCCTGGAAATGGGCTTGCTCTGCCACCGCGACGGATTGCGGGTAAACAGGGCGAAAGCCTTTGCGCCTATATTGTGGGCGTTTATCGGGGCGCTGCTCACCCCGTTGTTGACAGCTACGTGGGCTCCTACGAATTTCATCTCTTTATGTCGTTTTTGTTGATGCAAATCTACGATTTTTTCGCTGAACAGCCTCGTTACGTCAGGAAAAATGCGGAAATATTTCACTATTTGTTTAAAATCAGCTATCTTTGCGGATATAACTAATCACCTACTGAAAGATAGACGCTCCATCATGCTGATTATCGGAATAGCCGGCGGGACCGGTTCGGGAAAGACCACTGTGGTCAACAAAATAATCAACAGCCTCCCTCCGGGTGAGGTGGCGGTGCTTCCTCAGGATTCCTATTACAAGGATTTGAGTCATCTTCCTGTGGAAGAACGAGGTAAGATCAATTTCGACGAACCGGCCGCAATCGAGTGGTCGCTCCTTGAGAAACATCTTGAGGAACTCAAGAAAGGACATTCTATTGAAATGCCGACCTATTCCTATCTGACCTGCACCCGTCAGCCCGAGACTGTACGTGTTGAGCCGAGGGAAATAGTGATTGTCGAAGGCATTCTTGTGCTGACCGATCCATCGATTAGAAAAATGATGGATGTCAAAGTGTTTGTCGATGCCGATGCCGATGACCGTCTGATTCGGGTAATAGCGCGAGACTGTGTCGAGCGCGGACGTACCCCCGAGGCTGTCATTACCCGATATGAGAAAGTCTTGAAACCGATGCACAACATGTATATCGAACCTGCAAAGCGTTTTGCCGATCTGATAGTTCCGCAGGGCGGTAACAACATCGTTGCGATAAATCTCCTGACGGATTACATTGAAGCCCGTCTGCGCAAGGAACGTCTTAAAACGAAACAAGAAGAATGAACGTTATGTCATCCGATGTTGAAAATACTGACGTTGAGGCTCAGGAAAATGTAGAGACCCCGGAGAAATTAGTCCTCCGCACCGATAATCTCGTAAAGAAATACGGCCGTCGCACTGTGGTGAATCATGTCTCCATAAATGTGACACAGGGCGAGATTGTAGGCCTCCTTGGACCCAACGGGGCCGGAAAAACCACAACCTTCTATATGACTGTAGGCCTTATAACACCTAATGAAGGCCGGATTTTTCTTAACGATAAGGATCTGACGAAGTATCCGGTCTATCGTCGTGCACAGAACGGCATCGGCTATCTCGCTCAGGAGGCTTCGGTGTTCCGCAAAATGACGGTCGAGGACAATATTCGCGCCGTCCTTGAGATGACTAAACTCTCCAAGGCCGAGCAGCGCGAAAAGCTGGAGACGCTGATCGAGGAGTTCTCTCTTCAGAAGGTCCGTAAGAATTATGGCGATCGTCTGTCGGGTGGAGAGCGCCGGCGCACGGAGATTGCCCGTTGTCTCGCCATCAATCCCAAATTTATAATGCTTGACGAACCCTTTGCCGGTGTCGATCCCATTGCAGTCGAGGATATTCAGTCGGTCGTCCACAAACTTAAATCAAAGAATATAGGCATTCTGATCACTGACCATAATGCCAACGAGACTCTTAATATAACTGATCGCGCATATCTCCTGTTTGACGGCAAGATTCTCTTTCAGGGAACCTCTGAGGAGCTTGCCGAAAATCCGATTGTGCGCGAGAAATATCTTGGCCGGGGCTTTATGTTCAACCGCAAGAAATTTGCCGATTGACTTTATTGGACCTGATAACATGAAAATAGACAGAAAATACAATATATCATAAAATTAACCTTAATCATGACAGAAAAAAAAGAGTTATTGTTCGACCAGTTCCCGCCCGTTTCAACAGAAGAATGGCGCGCTAAGGTCGAAGCTGACCTCAAGGGCGCTCCTTTTGAAAAGAAACTGGTGTGGCGCACAAACGAGGGATTCAATGTGCAGCCTATGTACAGAGCCGAGGACATTGCCGGATTAAAGACTACCGATTCGCTTCCCGGTGAGTTTCCCTATGTACGAGGTACCCGTACTGATAACGACTGGTTCGCCCGTCAGGATATTATCGCCTCTTCTCCCGAGGAGGCTAACCGCATCGCGCTCGATGTGCTGAACAAGGGTGTCACTTCTCTCGGCTTCTCCATTAAGGAAGCCTCTGAAGAGGAGCTGAAGACACTTCTTGCCGGCATAAAGATTGATGCTGTCGAGTTAAACTTCAATGTATGTCCCAAAAAGGCACTCCCTTTTGCCGCACTTCTCGTTGACTATATAAAAGCCGAGGGCGCTGAAAATACTTTTGTAGGATCGATTGATTTCAATCCTTTCCGCAAGGCACTCAAGCACGGAACCGCTTTCCCGGGCGACATTGCTGCCATGGCCGCTGAACTTCTCGATACAGTTAAGGGAGTTCCCGGACTCAAGGTACTGTCAGTTGACAGTGTGATGCTTTCAAATGCCGGCGCATACATCTATCAGGAACTCGGCTATGCTCTCGCTTGGGGTGCAGAATGGATGACGATGCTGACTGAGAAAGGCATCGATCCTGCTGAAGTGGCTGCCCGCATAAAGTTCAACATGGGAGTTTCAAGCAATTACTTCATGGAGATTGCTAAATTCCGTAGCGCGCGCATGCTTTGGGCCCAGATCGTGAAGCAGTATGGCGTGGCTGACGAGCTTTGCAAGATGGCTGTTCATGCCGAGACGTCGCGCTTCAATCAGACTGTTTATGACGCATACGTCAATCTTCTCCGCAGTCAGACGGAATGTATGTCTGCAGCGTTGGCAGGAGTTGACTCCATAACCGTAACTCCCTTCGATACTCCTTATAAGACTCCCGATGAATTCTCCGAAAGAATAGCTCGTAACCAGCAGTTCCTGCTCAAGGAGGAAAGCCATCTTGACAAGGTTGTGGATCCTGCGGGAGGCAGCTATTATGTGGAGACTCTCACGGTAGCCATCGCCGAACAGGCCTGGAAAGTGTTCCTCGGCGTTGAGGAAGAAGGTGGTTTCCTCGCCCAGATCAATAACGGAGCCATCCAGAAAGTTATTCGTGAGACTTCCGAAAAACGCCACACTGACGTCGCTCGCCGCAAGGAGATTCTCCTTGGAACCAATCAGTTCCCCAACATCAACGAAATGGCGGCTGAGAAAATCGTCAACGATGGAGCGTGCGGTTGTGGTTGCGGACATTCTCATGGCGAAGAGAATAATGGTGAGGGTCTTCCCGTTGCACGCGCAGCAAGTGATTTCGAGGCTTTGCGTCTTGCAACAGAGGCTGCTTCAAACCGTCCTAAGGTATTCATGCTGACAATCGGTAATCTTGCAATGCGTCTCGCGCGTGCTCAGTTCTCAACCAATTTCTTCGGCTGCGCCGGCTATGAGATTATCGACAATCTTGGATTCGATACCGTTCAGCAGGGTGTTGATGCCGCTCTTGAGAAAGGGGCCGACGTGGTGGTCCTCTGCTCGAGCGACGATGAATATGCCGAACTTGCTCCCGAGGCATTCAAGTATCTCGACGGCCGCGCTGAGTTCGTGGTCGCAGGTGCTCCTGCATGCATGGAGGATCTTAAGGCTGTCGGCATCAAGGATTTCGTTCATGTTCGTTGCAATGTGCTTGATGTTCTCCGCGACTTTAACGCTCGTCTTCTTAAATAAATTCATTTTCACCCATTTTATCGATTTCAAAAATGAGACCCGATTTTAAAACCATAGATATTACTAAAGAAGCATTCGGTGTGCAGCACGCGCCCGTTGCCGAGGGTGAAAAATGGATCACCCCTGAACTTATCCCCGTTAAGTCAATCTACACGAAACACGATCTGGAAGGACTGGAACATCTTAATTATGTTGCCGGACTTCCTCCTTTCCTCCGTGGCCCGTATAGCGCCATGTATCCTATGCGACCCTGGACAATCCGCCAGTATGCCGGATTCTCGACTGCGGCTGAGTCAAACGCTTTCTACCGCCGCAATCTTGCTGCCGGTCAGAAAGGTCTTTCGGTCGCTTTCGACCTTGCCACTCACCGTGGTTACGATGCTGACCATGAGCGCGTTGTCGGCGACGTTGGTAAAGCCGGCGTGTCTATCTGTTCTCTTGACGACATGAAGGTGCTTTTCGACGGCATTCCTTTGAACAAGATGTCAGTTTCCATGACCATGAACGGAGCAGTGCTGCCTGTCCTTGCGTTCTATATCAACGCAGGTCTTGAACAGGGTGCGAAACTGACCGAGATGGCCGGTACGATCCAGAATGACATCCTGAAGGAATTCATGGTGCGCAACACATATATTTATCCGCCTGAATTCTCGATGCGAATCATCGCCGATATCTTTGAATACACCTCGCAGAACATGCCGAAGTTCAACTCGATTTCGATTTCAGGTTATCACATGCAGGAAGCCGGTGCAACCTGCGATATCGAGTTGGCATATACTCTCGCTGACGGTCTTGAGTATCTTCGTGCCGGTGTCAACGCCGGTATGGATATCGACTCTTTCGCTCCGCGTCTGTCGTTCTTCTGGGCGATCGGCATGAATTTCTTCATGGAGATTGCAAAGATGCGCGCAGCACGTATGCTTTGGGCAAAGATTGTAAAACAGTTCAACCCGAAGAATCCCAAATCACTCGCCCTCCGCACTCACTCTCAGACTTCCGGCTGGTCGCTGACAGAGCAGGATCCGTTCAACAACGTTGGCCGCACATGTATAGAAGCTATGGGCGCCGCTCTCGGACACACTCAGTCGCTCCACACCAACGCTCTTGACGAGGCTATTGCCCTTCCGACCGACTTCTCGGCACGTATCGCTCGTAACACCCAGATCTACATTCAGGAAGAGACCATGATCACAAAGCAGGTAGATCCGTGGGCCGGTTCCTACTATGTTGAGGCGCTTACCAACGAGATCGCTCACCGTGCATGGGAACATATTCAGGAGATTGAGAAACTCGGCGGTATGGCCAAGGCCATCGAGACCGGTCTGCCGAAGCTCCGCATCGAAGAGGCTTCCGCTCGCACTCAGGCCAGAATCGACTCAGGCCGTCAGACAATCGTGGGTATAAACAAATATCGTCTTGATCACGAGGATCCTATCGATATTCTTGAGATTGACAATACTGAAGTCCGCAAGGAACAGATCGAACGTCTCAATGAAGTCAAGGCAAACCGCGATGAGGCCAAAGTGAAAGAAGCTCTCGAGGCTATCACCGAATGTGTTCGCACCAAGAAGGGCAACCTTCTCGACCTCGCTGTCAAGGCTGCCGGTCTCCGTGCTACCCTCGGTGAGATTTCAGATGCCTGCGAAGAGGTCGTAGGCCGTTATAAGGCAGTAATCAGAACTATTTCAGGCGTGTACTCCAACGAAACAAAAGATGACGCTGACTTCAAGAAAGCTCAGCAGATGTGTGAAGAATTCGCAAAGCGCGAAGGTCGTCAACCGCGTATCATGATTGCCAAGATGGGTCAGGACGGTCACGACCGTGGTGCCAAGGTAGTGGCTACCGGTTATGCCGACTGCGGATTTGACGTGGACATGGGACCATTGTTCCAGACTCCCGCCGAGGCTGCCCGTCAGGCCGTTGAAAACGATGTGCATATTCTTGGTGTCAGCTCTTTGGCTGCCGGTCACAAGACCCTCATTCCTCAGGTTATCGAAGAACTCAAGAAACTCGGTCGTGATGACATCATGGTCACTGCAGGCGGTGTAATTCCAGCTCAGGACTATGACTTCCTCTATAAAGCCGGGGTATCCGCAATCTTCGGTCCTGGCACACGTATCCCTGTCTCAGCAATCAAGATGCTTGAGATTCTCAACGATCAGGAATAATTATATTTCATAGCAATAGATCCCTTTACTGTCAGCCCCGCGCAGAACACAAACTGCCCGGGGCTGATTTTTCTCCCTCTCCTTCCCGATACCCCATTTAACTCCCCTCCGACTTGTCCGGCTCCGTCTGAGCGGTCTGACACTTCCTTTCGCGCTCCCCCCTTCGTCCAATTTGCCAATTAGTCCAGATCTCCATTGGATTATAAAACAAAAAAATCGAGCCCCACAGTGTTTTAGAAGCCACTGTGAGGCCCAATTCGAAATTTTTAGCTAAGAAGCGTCTGAAACTTTATGCTTCTACGGGCTTTACATTGATGAACTGACGGCCATTCTTGCCTTCGGTGAAGACTACAGTACCGTCAATGAGCGCGTAGATGGTATGGTCTTTACCGATACCTACATTCAGTCCGGGATGATGAACAGTGCCGCGCTGACGTTTGATGATGTTGCCGGCCTTGCAGAACTGGCCACCAAAAATCTTGACTCCGAGTCGTTTGCTTTCCGATTCGCGTCCGTTCTTAGAACTACCTACACCTTTCTTATGTGCCATTGTCGTTTGGATTTTTGAGGATTAAGCAACTACTTCTTTGATTAACACTTTGGTAAAGTACTGGCGATGTCCGTTTTTACGACGATAGCCTTTGCGGCGTTTCTTCTTGAAAACGATCACCTTGTCACCCTTTACAAGGGGAGTGAGCACTTCACATACTACTTTTGCGCCTTCTACGGTGGGGGCGCCTACCTTAACGTCACCATCGGCATCAGCGAGGAGAACGCGGTCAAACTCAACCTTGTCACCTTCTTTAACGGCTTCGCCGAGATAATGAACATACAGGAACTTCTCGGCTTCAGCCTTGAACTGCTGTCCCTGGATTTCTACAATTGCGTACATTGTCTGAATAATACGTTATTAGGTTACTCCTGCAGGCGGTCTGCCATTCATTGGCCGGCGCTTCTTCGAGCCTGCTCGGAAAAATTGCCCACAAAATTACAAAATTCCCTCAACCCACGCAACTTTTCCCCAAACAAATTCACTAAATTCCGTCAGCAAATATGTTAATTTGATGATTTTTATTGTTAATTATTAGATAAAATAACTTTGTTTAATCAGTGAGGTTAATGTTATTTAGTTAGCTTCGATTGCATTTTTGATTGAATCGACGATGTAGCGGACATCTTCGTCGGTGACGTA
>CAJULY010000026.1 GCA_910587185.1 uncultured Muribaculaceae bacterium | reverse complement strand
AACTCCTCTTTCAAGAATGAAAATCTTGCGTCCTAGCCGATAGACGAATGGGCCAACGTTGCAATGCCGATTGCGCAATTGCGAGTGCAAAGTTACGAAATATTTTCAAACGCGCCAACTTTTCCGAAATCTTTTTTTCATTTTTCATTGATTTTTTGTCATTTTGCGTAAATTTGCATCCATGGAGCTACAGGAAATCACGGCAGAGGAATACGGATCACTGTTTGACCGCCACGCGCCCCACGTCTATAACACGGTCCGGTTCAACGAGCTGAACCGCCGCAAGGCGCAGTCGGTCCGTTATCTGGCGTTTGTCGCTCCGCGCCCTCTTCTCGGGATTATTCTCGGCGAGCGCGACGGAGCGTTGCATTCGCCTTTCTCGGCGCCATTCGGCGGAATGACAGAAACCGAAGAGACAACGTTTGAGAGAATAGCGGAAGCTTATCGCCTGCTGCGCAGCTACGGAAACGAAAACGGTCTGCAAATCGAAATAACCCTGCCACCTCCTTTCTATGCTCCGACATTCATAGCCCTTCAGGATGCCGCGCTCAAGGCGGAAGGCACCATTTTGTGGGAGGACATCAACTTTCACCGCCCCCTTGACTTCGGTGAAGAAGGAGCGTGCGCCGGGTTCAGCAAATCGGCGCGCGAGGCGATGCGCCATGCCGAACGCGCCGGACTCGAATTCCATTTTTTCGAGCACCCAACCCGCGATGAGATTCACCGCGTATATGAAACCGTGCTCTCCAACCATCACGCTCTCGGCTATCCGGTGAAAATGACGGAAAAGGAGGTGATAGAGACCGCGTCCGTGACCGGCTCGCAGTTCATTACAATTACTTTGGGCGACGAGGACGTGGCGGCAGCGATGATAAACAGCACGACACCCGACATAGCCCAGGCAATCTACTGGGGCGACAGGATGACGTTCCGCCCGCTGCGTCCGATGAATCTTCTGGCCGCGAAAGTGTTCGAGCAATGCAAGGCTATGGGGTTCAAGACTGTCGATCTGGGCCCGTCATCGGAGTCCGGCATCGTGTCGGCAGGACTTTGCCGGTTCAAGCAGAGTCTGGGATGCCGGCCGACAGCAAAGAGGCATTTCCGGCTGTGAGCCGTCGGGCGCCACGGAGAGGAGGTAATCGGCTATGCGGCGCGCCATCATCGCCGCTCCGACAGCCGAGGGATGTATCTTGTCAGGCACATAGCGGGCGTCCCATTCCGGGCCGAAAAGACCGTAGAAATCGATGAGACCCGTCTTGTTTTCGCGGGCGAGAGCCTCGACCATGGGCCGCATCTCATTGACCATCACGCTGTCGCTTATCGCCCCTGTCTCTTCGAGATAGCTTCGGAGGGGATAGATCAGGATGATGCGCGGGTGCGAAGGGAGTGCCGCGTATGAATCTATTATTTTCTGGTAATCCGGGGCGAAGTTCTCTTTCTTATCCCAATTGACGGCCTTTGAATCGTTCGTGCCGAGTTTGAGCAAAACGATGTCGGGATTAAATTCGAGGGATTCGCGGTAGGCCTCCGTGTTGACGTACGGATAGTCACCTGAAAAAAGCGCGGTCATGCGCGGGACACCGAAATTGGCCACCTCGTAGTCCGGGCCGAGCAACAGCTGCAACTGAGAGGGATAGGAATATTTCTCGCGCTCGGGAATGGTATAACCGAACGTTATGCTGTTTCCCACACACGCGACCTTTACAGGACGGGCAAGAACAACCGCAGGAACCAGCAGCGCAAAAAGCAAGAACAGGCGTCGGAATTTCATAAAAACTATCTTTTACAAGGTATATAATAACTCTGTTACTTATATAATAACTCCATCACCTGTAAAATATTGCCATTTTAATGGTTTTTTATGCGGCGGAGTCAAACGAATCAGTGCCTATTTTGTTAAACAGAAAGGGAGACCTCACCGGCTTCCCGAAAATAAAATAGAGAAATAACAGCAACAGGCGGCAAAGTACGGCGTTTTTGTTGTAACTTTGCGTCTTGATAAACGTATATACATGACTACATTTGAAGAATTAGGCGTAAGGCCCGACCTACGCCGGGCAGTAGAGGAATTAGGATTCGAGCAACCGATGCCCGTACAGGAAAAGGTGATTCCCCATCTGCTCAACGGCGAAGGCGACGTTGTGGCCCTCGCACAGACAGGAACAGGGAAAACGGCAGCTTTCGGACTGCCCTTGCTGCAACGGATAGACCCGGAGGTCAAGAAACCCCAGGCGCTGATCCTCTCACCGACCCGCGAGCTCTGCCTGCAGATAGGCAGCGATCTGGCCGATTTCTCTAAATACATGCCGAGCATCAAGGTGCTCCCCGTCTATGGCGGCTCGAGCATCGAGAGCCAGATCAGAGCGCTGCGCGCCGGAGTGCAGGTCATCGTGGCCACCCCGGGCCGACTGATCGACCTGATCAACCGCGGCGAAGTTAATCTCGACGATGTCCACACGGTTGTCCTCGACGAGGCCGACGAGATGCTCAACATGGGATTCCTCGAATCGATCGACGCCATTCTGGAGCATGTGCCCGCTGACCGCAAGATGCTCATGTTCTCGGCCACCATGCCCAACGAGATCGCGCGCATAGCGAAAAAATACATGAAGGATCCGGTGGAGATAGTTGTCGGCAACCGCAACGAAGGCGCCGAGAACGTCAGACACATATACTACATGGTCAACGCACGCGACAAATATCTTGCCCTTAAACGCATTGCCGACGACACGCCCAACATCTACGGCATCATCTTCTGCCGCACGCGCCGCGACACCCAGGAGATCGCCGACAAACTGATTGCCGACGGCTATAACGCCGACGCCCTCCACGGCGACCTGTCGCAGCAGCAGCGCGACATTGTCATGCGCAAGTTCCGCGACCGCGTCATCACGCTTCTGGTGGCCACCGACGTCGCGGCCCGCGGACTCGACGTCGATGACCTGACCCACGTCATAAACTACGGTCTGCCCGACGACACGGCGGTCTATACCCACCGCTCGGGCCGAACGGGCCGCGCCGGCAAAACCGGAGTCAGCATCGCCATCATACATTCGCGCGAGAAAGGGAAACTGCGCGAGATAGAGAAAAAAATAGGCAAGAAATTCGAGCGCAAGGAAGTGCCTACGCCTGAACACATCATCGAGAAACAGCTCTACAATCTGGCCGACAGGATAGAGCGCGTCAAAGTCGATGAGGACGAAATCCAAAAATATCTTCCCGGAGTCATGCGCAAGCTCGAATGGCTCTCCGGCGAAGATCTTCTCAAGCGCGTCCTCTCGCTCGAATTCAACAGGTTGCTCGACTATTACCGCGACGCGCCGAAAATCGACTTCATCGACGAGAAACCGTCAAAAGATAAAAAAGAGAGGAAAGAATCCGTTCCGAAAAGCGACAAGGAGAAAGACCGCCGAACAGCCGAACGTGGCATGGAACGCATCTATGTCAACCTTGGCAAAGGCGACGGCTTCTTCGCCGGCAACCTCATAGAACTGCTCAACCACAACGTCGGCGGCAAGCGCGTGGATGTGGGCCGAATCGACCTTCTCCCCCACTACTCCCTGTTCGACGTCAAGAAAGCCGACGCGCGCCGAGTGGTCGAAGGACTGCGCGGAGCCGACTGGATGGGCGACCGCGTCTATAGCGAGATCGCCGACAAAGACAAGGATTATGCCCGCGCGGCGTCACGACGCAAACGCGGCGAAGCCGAAGGCGAGGAACCCGAGACGACCTACGACTATTTCCTCAAGAAAAGCCGCGGAGGCACTAAAAAATCCGCCAAATCAACAAAACGCAAAAAATAGACCAGCCACACAATGAACCGAATCAGCCGACTTCTTGCAACCGCATTCAGCGCCCTACTGCTGCTGCCGCTAACAGCGGCGGCACAGGGAGGGCTCACCGCTTCCGAGGCCTTCTCGAAAGCCCCGCGCAAGGTTATCCCTCTGCTCGACGAGAACGCCCGTCTCGACATGATCGACTACTTCAACAGCAACATGAACAACCCGACGGACAACTCCTACGGCGGCAAATCGCGCATTCTGACGATGACGCCACAGGACCTGACGGCACAGCTGACCGACGCCTCGCGCTGTCAGCTCTCGGTGCTTCCCGCCTCAGGATCGCCGCTGATCGCGCTGATCACCACCGTGGCGACACCTACGCCCGACAGCCTGATGTCGGTCTATACCTCCGACTGGTCGCGCGACGTGACGCCATCGGTTTTCACCAAGCCGACACTGGCTGACTGGCTGACCGAGGAAGGGAAGAAACACAGCGACGAGGTGGAGATGACGGTTCCGTTCCTGCTGATCAGCTATACCTACGACCCGGCCACATCGACCCTGACGCTGACCAACAATTCCGCCCAGTTCCTGGGGGCCGACGTCTATGAACCGGTCAGCGGTTATGTCCTGCCGAAGATAGAATACCGTTTCAACGGAAAACGCTTCAGCCGCCTCAAATGAGCAGACAGGGCATAACGCTCAGCCGCCTCAACCGCGCCATAGCGGGAATACTCTCGCGCCCCGAACTGACCAACGTCTGGGTCGTGGCGGAACTGATGGACGTCAGGCTTAACCGCGGCCACTGCTACATGGAGCTTGTTGAGAAAAATCCCGACACCGGCTCCATCGAAGCCCGCATGCGCGCAGCGATATGGGCAAGCAACTATCTGAGGATTTCATCGGAATTCCTCCGGGCCACCGGCCAGCAGATAGCCACCGGGCTGAAAGTGCTCGTATGCGGCACGGTCAACTATCATCCGGCCTACGGCCTGTCGCTCGTCATCAGCGACATAGATCCGTCATACACCATGGGCGAAGCCGAGCGCAAGCGGCGGGAGATTCTCGAACGTCTGGCCCGCGAGGGAGTGATCAACGACAACCGGTCGCTCGAATGGCCCGATACGGCGCTGCGCATAGCCATCGTCTCGGCCCCCGGCGCAGCGGGCTACGGCGACTTCATCAACCAGATCTATCACAACACCCCGTGTCTGCGCTTCACGACACGTCTTTTCCCCGCCCTGATGCAGGGAGAGCGCACGGCGCCCACCGTCATAGCCGCTCTCGAGGCCATAGCGGCCGAGAGCGACGACTGGGACTGCGTGGTCATCATAAGAGGAGGAGGCGCCACAAGCGACCTGCAGGCTTTCGACGACTACAATCTGGCGCTTAACGTGGCCCAGTTTCCGCTGCCGGTCATTGTCGGGATTGGCCATGAACGCGACGTGACCGTGCTCGACTATGTGGCCAACATGCGCGTGAAAACCCCTACGGCCGCCGCCGAATGGCTGATAGGCAGGGGCGAGGAGGCTCTTTCGCTCCTTCAGACTCTCGGCACCGACATATTCCATGCCGCATCCGACCGCATTGCCGGCGCCCGCACTCAGCTGGCGCATCTGCAGTCGGCTCTCGGCATAGCGCCGGCAGCCGCCATGGAGCGCGCTAAATCGCGCCTGAACCGGGCAGCCGGCACTCTGGCGGGAGTAGGCGCGCGGCGCATATCACCCGAATTCATGCGCCTGAGCCAGACACTCCGCGCCATAGCAACCGCCTCGGCCAACATCCTTTCACGCCAACGCGACAGCCTGACCGCGAGGGAATCGCTGCTGAAAGCCCTCTCGCCCGAAGCCACGCTGCAGCGCGGATATTCGATCACTCTCCACGACGGACGCGCCGTCACCGACGCCTCCACCCTTCCTCCCGGCACACGGCTGACCACGCGCGTGGCCCGGGGCTCCTTCACATCCACACTAAACACCATTACAGAACCCGACGATGCAACAGCCTAAATTCCAGCCTGTGGCCGAAATGACCTACAATCAGGCCGTCAACGAACTCGACTCGATTCTCCGCACCATGCAGAGCGACGCATGTGACATAGACCTACTGACGGTCTATACGCGCCGTGCCACCGAACTGCTTGACGAATGCCGGCGCCGGCTGACGACGACCGACAAGGAACTCCAGTCCATTCTGGCCAATCTCCAGCAGCAGTGAAAGAACTGATTTAAACTTATTTCAAAATGTTAATTCAGAACTGACGGAAACCTTCGGCTTTATCCTTTCGGCAGGATTCCGGCCGCTTTCTTCCCTTTTTTCAATCACAATGGAACCCCATTGCTCTTTCAAAAAGGTCGAAATCATCTCGGAATCATACTCGAAATGTTAATTTGAAATAAGTTTAAATCAGTTCAACGCCTGCCGGAGGAGCGTCGCAATAAACCGGCGTCGGCTTCCGTTTAGGAAATGTGTTCGGGAACATGAATATCTATGATCTGCGGCGCTACGGCGCTGTCGCTTTCATGGCAGTCGCCGCGGCGGCCATCGTTTTCTTCCTGTACTATTCCAACTCGCTGGCAAAAGAGGTGAGCGCGCAGGAACGGGAGAGAATGCAGGTGTGGGCCGACGCGACGCGTGAAATAGCCCGGAGCGCCCCCGACGGCTCCGGCGAATCGGAGACCGCGCGTCTCAACTTCCTGCTGGGAATCATAAAAAGCAACAGGACCATACCGCTGATCCTGACCGATGACAGCGGCAACATCCTCGATCACCGCAACTTCGCCCTTCCCGAGGCCACCGACTCCCGACAGCCGCTTTTCATCTCCGACGCCAACAAGGAGTTTCTCAGGCGGAAGCTGTCGCAACTCAGGAAAACGCCCAACGTCATCCATATCGAAATCGCTCCGGGAATCAGCCAGCACATCTACTACGAGGACTCGCGTCTGTTGCGTAACCTGAGCATGTTTCCCTACGTTGCCGTAGGCATTATGCTCGTTTTCGCCACAGTGGCCTATTTCGCCATCAGGGCCGGGCGCCGCGCCGAGCAGAACAGGCTCTGGACCGGACTGTCGAAAGAAACGGCCCATCAGCTCGGTACTCCTATCTCGTCGCTCATGGCATGGGTGGAGATCATGCGTGCTCAGGGCGCCGACAAAGATATGGTCAGCGAAATGGATAAGGATATCGACCGGCTGACCACGGTTGCCTCGCGATTCTCCAAAATAGGCTCGAGACCGAAAATGACGCCCGGCGATCCGGGGGCGGCGGTCAGACACGCGGCCGAATATATGAGGGCGCGCATATCCCGAGGAATAGCTCTTGAGCTCGAAGTGACGTCGGAACCGCTCGTCGCCGAGATGTCGGAACCGCTTATAGAATGGGTGATGGAATGTCTGATAAAAAACGCTGTCGATGCTATGGAGGGAGCCGGCACGATCGCCGTCAGCGTCAGGAAGGAAAACGGACATGCCGCCGTCTATGTCACCGACACGGGCCGCGGAATGAGCCGAAAAACAAGAAAAAACGTGTTCAGGCCCGGTTTCACCACTAAAGAGCGCGGCTGGGGTCTCGGACTGCCGCTGGCCCGGCGCATAATAGAGCAATATCACTCAGGAAAGATACAGATAGTCTCTTCGGAGCCTGACGCGGGAACCACCTTCCGCTTCACCTTACCACTCATTTCTTCGACCGATGAAACAGCTTTTCGTAACAGACCTTGACGGAACACTCCTTTCGACCGACAGCCGTGTGAGCCCCGAATCGGCCCACATAATTTCCGAACTGACGCGGCAGGGCGCGCTCATAACCGTGGCTACTGCCCGCACCCCGGCTACGGTGGAGCCGCTTCTGCGCAACACCCTGACCACACCCCCTGCCATTGTCATGACCGGCGCGGCACTCTGGGACCGCAAAACCCGGAGCTACATACGTCCGCGGCTCATGACGCCGGAAATGGCAGCCGAGGCGACAGCCGCATGCCGCGAAAACGGCCTCAACCCGATGACCTACACTATCGGCCGTGACAACCGGCTTCATGTCTATGTCCACGGGGCGCTGTCGAAGAAAGAACAGAAATTCATAGACGAACGCACGGGACTGGAACTCAAGCGCTTCCATCTTCTCCCCGCAGAAGCGGCTCCGGAATGTTACCCTGACACAATAGTGATATTCGCCGTAGGGCCGATCGCGCAGGTGGAAGCGGCAGCCGCAAAAATCAAGAACGACACCGACTACTCCATCCCGACATATCCCGACATATTTGACCCCACGACCGGTATGACCGACATATTCGCCCCGGGAGTGTCGAAGGCCGAAGCCGTTCTCGAACTGAAAGAACTGACCGGCGCCGACGAGCTGATAGTGTTCGGCGACAACATCAACGACCTGCCGATGATGGCAGTGGCCGACCGGGCCATAGCCGTGGCCAACGCATTGCCTGAAGTCCGCGCGGCCGCCCACGAGACGATAGGCCCCAACGCTACCGATTCGGTGGCGCGCTACATAGCCGAGAATTTCAGAGGCTAAGAGCTTGTTTCATAATAAATATTGACGACAGGGTCGCATAATTTGCGCTGTTTTTTGTTATGTGACGAAGGAGTGTATTAGATATACATGACTGAGGAACAGGACGAAAAACGGCCAAGAAATGCGAAACCATGGCAATATAGACAAGTTGCATGTTTCTTCCAGATATTTAGGAATGTTAATGAGATTTAAAACTAAATATATGTATATTGAAAGAATTTACCTTCCCACTGTCGTTAATATTTATTATGAAACAAGCTCTAAGCGAACTTCTGAATTCCTCCAATGTTAATACCTCCGGAAGCAAATCCGGAGATGGCGAAAAATTAGGGAATTTTTTCTGCAATTGTGAGGAAAGTTTCTTAAATTTGCGGTGATAACCGGAATTCAGAAAAAGATGGGCATATACGTAACCGACAATATAAAATTCATTGGCATCGACGATGCCTCCTGCAGGATTTTCGAAGCGCAGTATCCTACTCCCCTTGGCATGAGTTACAACTCCTACGTGATTGTTGACGAGAAGATTGCCGTCATGGACTCGGTGGAGGAGAACGGAGGCGACCAGTGGCTCACCGACATACTCGCCGCAACCGAGGGACGCACTCCCGACTATCTCGTGGTCCATCACATGGAGCCCGATCATTCGGCATGCATTGCCCGCGCCATGCATCATTTCCCGGAAATGAAGATAGTGACCGGCGTCCAGGCCGCAAAAATGCTGCCGCAGTTTTTTCCCGATGAAAATTTCGACGGACGCGTCATCACCGTCAAGGAAGGCGACACCCTGTCGCTCGGCACCCACGAGCTGCACTTCTATTCGGCCCCTATGGTGCATTGGCCCGAAGTAATGGTCAGCTACGAAAGCAACACGCGCACCCTCTTCTCGGCCGACGCTTTCGGCAAATTCGGCGCCTTGCAGTATGCCGACGACTGGGTCGGCGAGGCCCGGCGCTACTATCTGAACATCGTAGGCCGCTACGGGCAGCAGGTACAGGCGCTCCTCAAGAAACTCGTCCCGGTCACAATCGACCGCATAGCGCCGCTTCACGGCCCCGTGCTCAGCGCTCCCCTCGACCGCTATCTGCGCCTATATGACCTCTGGAGCCGTTATCAGCCGGAAACGCCGGGAGTCATGATAGCCTACGCGTCGATCTACGGAGGAACCGCCGCAGCCGCTCTCGAACTCGCCGACATGCTGCGCCGGGCAGGAATTCAGGTTGCGGTGATGGATCTGACGAAATGCGATATGAGCGAAGCCGTAGCTCAGGCTTTCCGGCTGAGCCACCTTGTTCTCGCCACCCCCACCTACGATTCGGGCATATTCCCCGTCATGCACGATTTCATCCACCATCTCTCGCTGAAAAACTTCCGCAACCGCATCGTGGGCTACATCGAGAACGGCTCGTGGGCTCCCACGGCGGCGAAACGGATGTCGGCCCTTATGGCCACGATGCCCGACATAACCGAACTCACACCCACCGTCACCATCCGGTCGCGCCTTGACGAAAACTCGCGCCGACAGCTGGCGACTCTGGCCGACACACTTGTCACCTCCCTGTCAGAACAGGAAAAACATTGATAACAATAATAACCATAAAAACCGATTTAACATGGAATTTCTAACAGACGAAAAACTTCTCATCGTAGGTGCAGCCGGCATGATCGGCTCTAACATGGCCCAGACCGCCATGATGATGAACCTCACCCCCAACATCTGTCTCTACGACCCCTACGCACCGGCTCTCGAAGGCGTTGCCGAAGAGATGTACCACTGCGCGTTTGAAGGCGTGAACCTGACTTTCACTTCCGACATCAAGGAAGCTTTCACCGGTGCGAAATACATCGTTTCAAGCGGTGGTGCCGCACGTAAGGCCGGCATGACCCGTGAAGACCTCCTCAAGGGCAACGCCCAGATCGCCGAGGATTTCGGCAAGAACGTGCGTCAGTACTGCCCCGACGTGAAATTCGTGGTTGTGATCTTCAACCCCGCCGACATCACCGGTCTGATCACTCTTCTCTATTCAGGTCTGAAACCTTCACAGGTCGCCACTCTCGCAGCCCTCGACTCTACCCGTCTGCAGAGCGAACTCTCGAAATATTTCCACGTTCCCGCATCGAAGATCGAGAACTGCCGCACATTCGGCGGCCACGGCGAGCAGATGGCCGTGTTCGCATCGACCACCAAGGTTGACGGCACTCCTCTGACCGAACTCATCGGCACTGAAAAACTTCCCCAGGCCGACTGGGAAGCCCTCAAGGTTCGCGTCATCCAGGGCGGAAAGAACATCATCGACCTCCGCGGCCGCTCTTCGTTCCAGAGCCCGGCCTACATCTCCATCGAGATGATCGCTGCTGCAATGGGCGGCAAGCCCTTCACCTGGCCTGCAGGAACCTACGTCAACGACGACATGTTCCAGAACATCATGATGGCCATGGAGACCACTATCGACAAGACCGGCATCCACTACAAGGAAGTGGCAGGCACCCCCGAAGAGAAAGCCGAACTCGAAAAGAGCTACAAACACCTCTGCGACATGCGTAAGGAAGTCATCGACCTCGGCATCATGCCCCCCGTTGCCGACTGGAAGAAGCTCAACCCCAACATGTAATTTTTCCCTCCATTCAATAAAACAGGCAGTCCATTCCGGACTGCCTGTTTTATTGCCGGACTTGTCGGAGGAAATTTGAGGGGAATTGTTGCAATGTCGGAGAAAATGGCGTAACTTTGTTGTCCGTTATGAAGAACGGATTTGACAACGACAAGTATCTGAGAATACAGTCAGAACACATTAAAGAGCGCATAGCTCAGTTTGGGAACAAGCTCTACCTCGAGCTGGGAGGAAAACTTTTCGACGATTATCACGCAAGCCGCGTTCTGCCGGGATTCAGGCCCGACAGCAAGCTCTGTATGCTCCGGCAACTGCAGGAACATGCCGAAATCGTCATCGTCATCTCGGCGGTCGATATAGAGAAGAATAAGGTGCGTCAGGACCTCGGCATCACCTACGACATGGATGTACTCCGCCTGCGCGAGGCTTTCATGGAACGCGGATTCCTGGTAAGCTCGGTGGTCATCACCCACTATAACGGGCAGCGGAGCACCGACGCCTACCGCGAACGTCTCGAGCGCATGGGCATCCGCAGCTACATCCACTACACCATCGAGGGTTATCCCAACAACGTGGGCCTTATCACGTCCGATGAAGGTTTCGGCCACAACGACTACATAGAGACGACGCGTCCGCTGGTGATTGTGACGGCTCCGGGGCCGGGCAGCGGCAAGATGGCCGTCTGTCTGAGCCAGCTCTACAACGAGCACAAGCGCGGAATCGAGGCGGGCTACGCCAAGTTCGAGACCTTCCCGGTCTGGAACCTCTCGCTGAAGCATCCCGTCAACATAGCCTACGAGGCTGCCACAGCCGATCTGAACGACATCAACATGATCGACCCCTTCCATCTCGAAGCCTACGGAAAGACGGCGATCAACTATAACCGCGACATTGAGATTTTCCCGGTTCTCGACGCCCTGTTCGAGGGCATCTACGGGCACAACCCCTATAAATCGCCGACGGATATGGGCGTCAACATGGTGGGATTCTGCATCTCCGACGACGAGGTGTGCCGCCGCGCCTCGAAAAACGAGATCATCCGCCGCTATTTCACGGCTCTCAACTCCATGGCCCGCGGCGAGGTCAACGACAACGAGGTCGCCAAGACTGCTCTTCTGCTGAAACAGGCCGGCATAGACCTCTCCTACCGCCGTCCCATAGCGGCCGCACGCGAACGCGCCGCGCGCTCCGGGGTGCCCTGCTCGGCCATAGAGCTTGCCGACGGCACCATCATCACCGCCGAGACATCTCCCCTGCTCGGACCGAGCGCCGCGCTGATACTCAACGCCGTCAAGCATCTGGCCGGAATCGACCATAAGGTCAAGCTGATTCCGCAGGACATGATAGAGCCTATCCAGCACACAAAGATCAACTATCTGCGCAGCCGCAACCCGCGTCTGCACACCGACGAGGTACTCGTGACGCTGTCAGTGCTCTCGACCCGCGACGACCTCTGCCGCCGCGCTCTGGAAAAATTGCCGGAGCTAAACGGCTGTCAGGTCCATTCCACGGTCATGCTCGGCGAAGTCGATCATAAGATTTTCAACAAACTCGGCGTCGGCCTGACTTGTGACCCAGCTAAGAAAAGACGTTAGTCACGCCACCGGCGCCTCTCATTTAACCCTCTGTCCATGACACACTTGCATCTTTCCCCGGTCATAGCGGCCACGCTGTCTGTGACCGCGGCGACTTCTCACGCCGCCACGCCTCCTGCAACGAAATCCCACTCCGTGCGCCCCAACATCATCCTTTTCATGGTCGATGACATGGGCTGGCAGGACACCTCCCTCCCCTTCTGGAAGGAGAAGACGCGCTACAACGAAATGTTCCGCACTCCCAACATGGAACGCCTCGCCGCGCGAGGGATGAAATTCACGCAGGCCTACGCGTGCAGCGTCAGCTCCCCCTCGCGCGTGAGCCTCATTACCGGCGCCAACGCCGCCCGCCACAAGGTGACCAACTGGACGCTGAAAAAAGATGGCGACACTGACATCAGGAGCGACGAAGTGACCACAGCGGGCTGGAATCTCAACGGCGCCTCGCGCGTCGGCGGAACGGATGCCACGTTCGTCAGCCCGTCATCGTTCGTCGATGAGCTGCGCAAAAGCGGCTACCACACCATCCACTGCGGCAAGGCACATTTCGGAGCCATCGGCACCCCGGGCGAAAATCCCTGCCACTGGGGCTTCGAGACGAATATCGCGGGCCATGGCGCGGGTGGCCTGGCCACATATCTCAGCGAGAAAAATTTCGGCCACACCCCCGAGGGCGAGCCCTACGCGCTCAACGCCATCCCCGATCTGGAGCGCTACTGGGGAACCGGCATCTTCGCCACCGAAGCTCTGACACGCGAGGCTCTGAAAGCCCTCGACAAAGCGAAAGGCTACAACCAGCCCTTTTTCCTCTACATGTCGCACTATGCGGTCCATATCCCCTTCGACCGCGACATGCGTTTCTATGACAGCTACATAAAGCGCGGCTATTCGCCGAAAGAAGCGGCCTATGCATCGCTCGTCGAAGGGATGGACAAGAGCCTCGGAGACATAATGGACTGGGTGGAGCGCAACGGCGAAGCCGACAACACGATCATCATTTTCATGAGCGACAACGGCGGTCTGGCCTCCGCTCCCGAATGGCGCGACGGCGAGCGCGACACTCAGAACTACCCTCTCGACAGCGGAAAAGGCTCGCTCCACGAAGGGGGCATCCGCGTGCCTATGATCGTTTCCTGGCCCGGAACCACGCGGAAAGGGAGCTCTTGCGACGACTATCTGATAATCGAGGATTTCTACCCCACGCTTCTCGAGATGGGCGGGGTGAGGAAATATGACCGGAGCCATGTCGATGGCTTCAGCTTCGTCCCGATGCTTCGCGGCGAAGGCACCACCTCGCGCGGGCGCGCCCTCGTCTGGAATTTCCCCAACATCTGGGGCAACACCGGCCGGGGCATCAACCTGAACTGCGCCATCCGCAAGGATGACTGGAAGCTCGTCTATGACTACCGCACCGGTCGCAAGGAGCTTTTCAACATTCCCGCCGACATAAGCGAACGTCATGACATGGCCTCCGAGCGTCCCGATCTGGTTAAAAAGCTTTCGGCCGAACTCGGGCGCCTTCTGCGCGAGCGCGGAGCCACCCGCCCCTCCTTCACCGCCACCGGCAAGCCGTGTCCGTGGCCTGACGAGATAAATTAGCTAAGTCAGCTACATTAGCTAACTTAGCTAAAATAAAAAAAGATCCCGGTATCATTCACTGACGCCGGGATCGCTCATAATTAATTGAATTTATGCCAATCTCCTATTTATTAAAGGATTCGCTCCATTCTTTGGATTCGTTTCATTCACCCCATGCCTGGCCTTTGGGAGCCTCGTAACCGGGGTTCTGACGAAGAAGTTTGTCACCGTCAAGAAGGGTGCGGTCAAGCGGGTAGAGCACAAGGTGCTTCTGCGTTGCATAGTCGAGCACCGGAGTGTTTGTAGAGATGGTGAAGGTTCCGAGCTGGTCGTAGTTGGCGGTAACCTCATACATGTTGGGACCTACAGTCAGACCGTAGCCGATGCAGCCTTCCGGACGGAAGATGAGGTGGTCGCTGTCCTGTCCGCCCTTGACGGCAGTCATACGGCGGAGATCCCACCAGCGCTTGCCTTCCTGGAAGAATTCTTTGGCCGATTCCTGAAGGATGGCAATCTCGTTGGCCTTGAAATCGCCGGCGGTGTAACCATATTTGGTGACATCCCAGTTGCTGCCGTAAGCACGCTCGCGGATGGCGTTGATGTAACGTACGACGTCGCTGTTGTTGCCTTCGTAGTTGGCGATCTCGGCGAGATTCAGATAAACCTGAGCGAGACGGTAGTAGGGCATTTCGTTCGTACCGATCATGCGGCCGCCGGTACCCATTGATCCGTGATATTTCCAGACGTAGCATCCTGCGAGGATGTGGTCATTGAAATCGAAGTTGGGGATATACTGCAAGTCAGCTTCTTTTTCCTCAGGTTTGATGAGGTAGATGGGCATGAACTGCTTGATGCGCGAGTCTTCCTGATCGAAGCGATACCAGTAGGCGTTGCGCACGGCCTGATGCTGCTGGCCGGTCATACGTTCGTTATAGAACGTGTTGCGCTCTTTGGTATTGTTGACGGGATCATACCAGTAGGTAAGACGGTTTGCGGTTGTTGACCATGTTGTGCCGTCCTTCTCCACGCAGCTCCAGAAGTTGTTGGGCGAGCCACCGGTTGTGGGGTCATACATTATGTAGTTGAACCAGTTGGTGGTAGCCTCGGTCTCGCTGTAGTAAGTGGCAAAGATGACTTCGGTGTTGGCCGACTTGCTTCCGTTGATAGCGTCGTCGAATGTAGGCATCAGGCTGAAGCCGTAGTTGTTGAGCACGTTGGTGAAGTAGGTCTTGGCTTTTGCCACGTCGGCGGGATCGGCCTGATGGTCGAGAGTCGAAACCTTGCCGCTCCAGAGATAGACCTCACCGGCGAGCATTTCGGTTGCGGCTTTTGTCCAGAAGTTGTGGCCGCGGTTACCGGAGTAAAGCGAGTTGCTGTAGTTGCCGGCGGCGTTGAAATGAGCGAGGGAAGCGTCGATGTCGCTCTTGATCTGGGCGAGAGTCTCTTCGGCAGTAGCGCGGGGCATCTGAAGAGCTACCTCGTCGTAGTTTCCGAGAAGCACGTCGGGTTTGATGCGGAGCGGTCCCGAGCCATAGAGCTTGTGGATCTGGAAGTAGCAGTAGGCACGCATACCGTAGATCATACCGCGGAGATATTCACGGCACTGCTCCGACATTACGTCACCGCGTTCCTCGTCGTAGTAGAGGAAGGTGTTGCAGTTGGAGATCATGCCGTAATATCCGCCGAAGTTTGTGAGACCCGGAGTGGTATAGTCAATTGCGTTCAGAGGCCACTGAGTGTTACGCAGACCTGATCCGTCTGTTCCGCTGTGGGGCCAGTAATAGTCGGTGCGGAACTCTCCGGTATAGAACAGAGTGTTATTGTCAAAGCCGCGCCACTGGTTCATGAGGGCGACCAGGTTTCCGGTAAAGTTTGCTTCCGTGCGCCAGAAGTTACCGGCATCATAACCGTCGGGGTTGGAGAGATCGAGGTCATCGGCACAGGAAGTTGCCACGAGGGCGCTTCCCGCAACGGCGGCTGATGTTATGATCGATAAAAATTTATTTTTCATAAGAATTTTCAGTTGAAATGATTAGAATGAGAGGTTGAGGCCGAAGATGACGGTGCGCGGCAGGTTGTAGGTACCCTGGCTGTCGGAGAAGCCGAGGTTCTGGGTGTTGTCGGGCAGCGGCAGCGTACATTTCTTTATGTAACCGAGGTTCTGGCCTGTGATTGAAACGGTGAGGCCCTGGCTGCGGAACTTCTTGCAGAGAGCGTCGGGCAGCGTGTAGCTCAGAGAGAGCTCGCGGCAAGCCAGATATGCGCCGCTTTCGGCGAGGATGTCGCTGGTGCGGAAATATGCGTTCGTACCCATGTTGGATGCGATGACATAGCGCGGATATTTGGCTCCGGGGTTTTCGGGAGTCCAGGTGTCCTTGATCTGCTTCGGACCGTTGTAGGTACCCTGACCTGCACCCATCCACCAAGTGAACGAGGAGTCATAAACCTTGAAGTCGAAGCCCATGTCGAAGCGAGCGTAGAGCGAGAGACCCTTCCAGGTGAAGGTGGTGTTGAAACCGCCGGTCCAGTGGGGAGTCAGGTTGCCGAGGTCATACTGGTCATATTCGTCGATCTTGTTGTCACCGTTGCGGTCCATCCAAGCAACGTCACCGGGACGGAGCTTGACTGCGGAGCCGGCGAGAGAAGGATATTCGCGGCGGAGACGTTCGAGACCTTCGTCGTTGGCATAGATGGCCACAGCTGCGAGAGCCGAGCGGGAAACGTCGATGTAGTCACCGAGAGCCTTGATCTGATCCTCATTCTGAAGGATGCCGGTATTCTTGTAACCGATGATGTGGCGCGGTTCCTGACCTTCCTGCAGACCGCCGATAAAGTAAGTTGGCCATACCCATTCGCCAGCCTCGTTCTGATACTGCGGGCCGCCGGTATAGACCTCATAACCGCCCTGACGGTTGTTGACGTTGGCGTTGTCAGGCAGATCCACGACGACGTTCTTGTTGTAGGTCAGGTTGAGGCCTGCGGTCCAGGAGAAGTCGCGTGTGCGGAGGATGGTGCCGGTAATGTCGATTTCGACACCCTGGTTGCGGAACGAACCGTTGTTGGTTGTCACGCTCGAGAAACCGGTTGTCGGAGGAAGCGCCTTGCTGGCGTACTTGTCCATGGTCAGACGGTTGTAGTAGGTGACGCCGAGGTTCACGCGGTTGTTGAGGAAGCCGAGGTCGAGGCCGACTTCACCTGTGCGGGTGCGCTCCCATTTCAGGCCGAGGTTGGGAAGACCGCTGATGCGGAAGCCCGTGTTGCCTGCGTAATCGTAGGCCGAATAAGAACCGAGCAGAGTGTAGTAGCCGATAACGCCGCCGTTGACAACGCCGTTGAGACCGAACGATCCGCGGAGTTTAGCGTAGTTGATGAAGTCAGCGAGAGCTGATTTCTGGAAGAAGTCTTCCTTGGAGAATACCCATCCGGCCGATACACCGGGGAAGAAGCCCCAGCGGTTGTCCTGCAGACGTGAGTAACCGTCCTGACGGAAAGTGGCTGCCACGAGATATTTGTCCATATAGTCATATTCCACGCGGCCGAAGTAAGAGAGGATAGCTTCCTCTACCTGAGATGAGCTGATGCCGAGGCTGGAAGCCTTGTAGGGCGACTGTGAACCGGTGAACGCGTAGTCGAGTTTCTCGAAGTCATCGGTCGGAGCGCCGTTACCGGAAGCACTGAACGCCTTGTAGTTACGTTTGTAGTACTCCATACCGAGCATGGCGTTGACCGTGTGCTTCTCGGCGAAGGTGCGGTTGAAGTTGGCCACGATGTTGTAGGTCTGGTCGAAGTAGCGCAGGAAGCTTTCGGAAGTGTTGCGGCTGCGGTTCATGGCGCCGTTGGCGTTGGTCCAGAGGTCCTTGGTGAAAGAGCGGCTGAGCTGCTCGTTGTAGTACCAGCTCATTGTTCCTTTCAGAGTGAGGCCCGGCATGATTGTTGCGGTGAGGCTCTGGGTCATCTGGAACTTGTCGGCCTGGTTGTCACGCAGATACTGCTCGGGCTGGAACAGGAGGTTGGTCGAAGCGCCGCCGAGGTTCTGATGATAGAGCTGTTCGCCGTCCTCGTTCTGGAAACGGATTGTGGGAGGCATTGAAGCCAGACGACCGAAGTTGTAACCGTTGGCACGTCCGTTTGATTCGTTGTTCCAGTTTGAACGGATGTAGTTGAACACCGAGTTAGCCTGCAGCCAGTCGGAGATCTTGTAGCCGCCGGTGAACGCGAAGTTGTAACGTTTGTAGAAAGTCGAGGGGAATGCACCGTCAGCCTTGTAGTAACCGAGCGAAGCATAGTAGTTTGCGCGGTCGTTTGCTCCGGAGAAGCTCAGGTTGTAGTCCTGGGTGGCTGTGGGGTCCTTGAGGTTATATCCCAGAGGATCGGTATCCTTGAAGAGGATGGTGGTTTCGGGGAATACATTTCCCTTGTTGTCCATTGGACGGCCTGCGAGAGGATCCTGCATTGTCTGCCAACCGTAATCGAGAAGATATCTGTTGTCGTCGGTCAGGGTCAGGATATTCCAGGGGCTGCGGTCGGTAATGGTTGTACCGCCGGTAGAATAGGCCTGTGAACCGTTGTTAAGGTTCTGATAGAAGTTGTTGAGCCAGTTACCCTTCTCGTAAGGATAAGTTGTGTTGTAGGTACCTGTACGGGTCCAGTAGATGTAATCCTGAGCGTTGAGCATCTCGTAACCTGAATAGTAGTGGGAGATACCGTATTTGACGTTTAGGTTGATCTTACCGGTTCCGGCTTTACCTTTCTTTGTGGTGACAAGGATCACACCGTTGGCTGCACGGGCACCGTAGAGGGCCGTCGCGCCGGCGTCCTTGAGGACTTCCATCGACTCGATGTCGTTGGGGTTGATGTCGCTGAGTGAACCGCGGATCTGGCCATCGACAACAACGAGCGGGTTGTTGTTATTGCCGTCCCAGTTCGTACCACCGCGGACGGTGATCGAAGGAGTTGCGGAGGGATCACCGGAGGTCACGTTGACCTTCACACCTGAAACCGCACCGGCGAGAGCCTGGGCGGGGTTGGCGTTGGTTCCGACCGTAAGAGTTTTTTCGCTTACCTTGGCCACTGAGTTGGTCACTTTGGCGCGTTTCTGCTCGACGCCGTAACCCATCACCACGACTTCGTCGAGTGTGTTGGCGCTGTCAGCCAGTTTGATTGAGAGCGGCTGGCCGTTCCACACTACCGTAACCGGGCTATAGCCGATAAACGATACGGTGATTTTCGAGCCGGGCTTCACATTGGAGAGTGAGAATTCTCCGTCAATGTTTGTCGAAGTGGCGATCTTGGCGCCTTCCACCTTGACGGTGGCACCGAGCAGCGGTTCACCGGTTTCGTCAACTACAGTACCTGTGCAGGTACCTGCTGCCTGTTGCGACTGTGTTTCCATCGGAACAGTCCCTTCGGTTGCATGCGCCTGCAACGGGGCTGCCAAAAGCGCTCCGCCACAAACCAGCACCGACCAACAGAAAGGTTGCTTGATTCTTAGCTTCATAAAAATTGATTTTAATTTAATAAATTTAAGGCTCAGATATGATTGGTTAGGTCTAATCATAACTTTCGTTCACAAAGATATGGTTAATTTGTCATTTAGGCAAACTTTTTTAATATTTTTCCATAAAAATTCAATGACAACCGTGGTTAAACCTAAACCTCTGTCAATTTAGTAGTTGGGATAACAGAAGGATAAAAAGCATCTGTCTTCAATAAAATGGTTTTTAATGGCATTTCGCTCGGCTCGGGAGTAAAATTCATGACAAACAGATACCTTTCAGACATTTAATAGTGTCAATCAAGAAAATGGGATACAATTGTAACATTTGGCCCTAATTTGAGGTCTCAAAAATAATTTTTAGTTAACTTTCCCAATAGAACCTTCAATAACAAATCCAAATAACCGTAATCACGATATGACGACACAGCTTTTTGTCAAGGAACTCAAGTGCTCTTTCAACCTGCGGACCCCTCGCTCTGACAAACCATCGATCATCTATATGGTAATCCGTCTGCACGGACGCCAATACAAGTTTTCAACCGGGATGAAAGTCTATCCGACCCACTGGGAGCCGGAAAGTCAGCGGGCCGTCACGTCGGGAAGCACGCTCACCCGGCTCGACTGCACCAACAATTCGCTTGCCAACAACCGGATAGAGGAGTTCATGCAGCGTTTCGAGGAATTCAAGCGACATCTGCTCAATAGCCCGGACTCGGAGACGAAGCTTCCGGAGCGCCTGAGAAATTTCATGCAGACCGGGGCGGCGGAGGTTTCGGATAGGGAGCTGCTGCACGAAGCTTTCCGCTTTCTTTATCCTCCGGACACCACAACGGGAGGCACCCTGCGCACAAACATGTCGCGTCTGAAACAGATCGACAAATATCTGACGACGGCCACCCCCTACAGGTTCGACCAAAGGCTTCTCGACCGATTCTGCGATTATCTGACGGAACGCGGATCGGGCGTCAAGCAGATCAACGAGTGTTGCGGACTGCTTAAAAGGCTTATAAACGCGGCTCTCCGCATAGCTCCGGCTGAAGAGACGCCGGCCAACAAGGTTTCGTTCATAGCCCTCAGAGACAAGCGACGGCGCGATGACACGAAAAAAGTCTGCCTGATGGCCGACGAGCTGCAGGCGCTTAAAGAGGTGCAGTTACCGGAAAAAGAGGATGTATATAGGCGCCTCTTTCTGATGCAGACTGAATGTGGCGTCAGAATGTCGGATCTGTCGGCTTTACTTGAGGCGGATTTCACTGACAATACCCCCTGCCTGACAATCACCACAAGAAAAGAGGGGATCGAGGCCACTGTCTTCATAAGCGAGGATATACGCCGGATGATCGACGACTATCACAAAGGGCGATGCAGGGGGCTGAATATGGGAAGGGGATTCCCTACACAATATAATAAGGTGTTGAAACGGATTGCCCGCAAGGCGGGACTTAACCGCGAGGTCAGATGGAAAGAGCAGTTCGGGCGCCGGGTCATGAGTTTCCGCGCACCGCTGAGCGACGTGATTTCCTCACATTTCGCGCGCCACACCTTTATTACTACGCGCGTGCGCGAGGGGTGGCACTCTGACAAGCTCCGTTTTCTGACCGGTCATGCCGACGACACCATGATAAAACGCATATACACCCATCTGACCGCCGACGACCGGCAGAATCTGGTGATGGAGGAATTCCGGCGGCTGAATCCCGGCTTCCGTTGAATAACCGAATCGAGAACCGCAGCGGTCCCACAGCCGCCACCGTCAGCTTTTAACCTTAAATTTATTAAATAAAGAGCATGTAATTTTTAAGGCTTGACTGTTAGCACGACGCCTCCGGAGCTATGCTTCGGGGGCGTTTCCGTCTGTGGATTTATTAAATTAAAATTTCATAAATACAGTCCAAGACTTAAAATGAAACATCTAACAAAAACTTTCAAACCAAATTATTTATTAACCTAAATTAAATTCTGATTAGTTATGAGCAATTTAAAAAAATTGATGGCGATTGCGGCGATTCTCTTTGCCACGTCATCAATGCTTGTTGCTTGCAGCGATGACGATTCGAGTACTTTGGGACCCGTTTCCGTCAATTCCGTGAGAGTGACGAGCAACTCAGTAACCATCATCTGGTCAATCGTACCAAATGATAAGTGTGGAGGTTATGATGTGTCACTTTTGAGGGATTCGCGTGATGGAGCAGTGGTTGAAGCTAAGAATTTCGACAACAGGACATGTACATATACTTTTACAAATCTCGAGCCCAACTCACGTTATGTAATTAAGGTTCAGGCTGTCCCCGGCAAAGGCTTCAGTGACGCAGAAATATTCTATCGCGAATTCATGACTGCTCCTTTAGTGGATGGATTAACAGTTACATATTCCAATTACGGAAGCCGCGAAGTAGTTTCGAATGGTCAGACAACAACAGTTTCCACATGTACTGCCACTCTGACATGGGATGCCATATCCGTCGATAATTGTGGAGGATACAATATTGCCTTGTATGAGGGCACAGCAGACAATCACCTTGAAAATCCCGTTGCAAACACTCGAATTTCAGATAATACAGTCTCCTTCCCCAATCTCATAGTGGGCAACCCATATTGTATCGAGGGCTATATAGTGGGTAACACAATGTGTGACTTCAGTACGGGAGATAAGTCGTGGTTTAATTTCACACCAACTCCTGCACAGTAATCATAAACCTTAAACTTAAAGTGCGAAATGAACAATAACAATATAAAGAACTGGTGTCTGGTACTCGCTCTGGCGCTTTCTGCTCCGGTTACTTCAAACGCAGCATCAGTTGAAAGTCAGACTCAGGCTGAAACCATTCAGCAGGCAAATGATTGCACAGGAGTCGTAAGAGACGCCGATGGAGAAAGTCTGCTCGGTGCTTCTGTCAGGGTTAACGGCACAACAATCGGTGTTTCCACCAATATAGATGGAGAATTCACTATCAAAGGTGTCAAACTTGGTTCAAAACTCACAATCAGCTATATCGGTTGCAAGCCCGTCACCGTAACATGGAATGGCCAACCGATTGAAGTTACACTCGCAGAGGATAAGAATATTCTTGATGAGGTCGTAGTTATGGGTTATGGCATTGAACAGAAGCGTGCCAATGTAACCAACTCTATCGCCAAGGTCAGCGAAAAGACTCTTACCGTAGGTACGAACGCCAACCCGGCTCAGGCACTCGCCGGTGCCGTTTCCGGTGTAAAAGTGGCGGTAACGACTGGTAATCCATCATCTACCCCTAAAATCACAGTGCGTGGCGGAACAAACTTTGATGGCGGTTCCAACCAGCCATTGGTGGTTGTTGACGGCAATATCCGTGACGGACTCAATGACATCAATCCCAATGATATCGCCAGCATGGAAATTCTCAAGGATGCCGGCGCCACGGCTCTTTACGGTGCGCGTGCAGGTAACGGCGTTATCCTTATCACAACCAAGAGCGGTTCTGCCGGAAAAGGTAAAATAACCTTCAGCGGCAAAGTCGGATTAGGCTATTATGATAACGGTTATGAGTCTGTTTCAGATGAGGACTTCCTCTATATCCTGAGAACAACTGCCCAGAACACACACTGGGTCATAGCCGGTGGTACATATCAGAATAATTTCCCCGGCATGATGTTCACCAACGCCAACAACCCAGGCAGCTTGGGAAGAACCAAATGGGAAAATACGATGAACTACAACATCCTTCGTAAAAATGAAAATACAGAATATCTCCTTGGTAAAGGAGGATGGAAAGAGATGCTTGACCCCATCAGCGACATCACTATTCTGTATTGGAATCAGGATGTTTCGAAGGTCAACCAGAACAATCCTACTGTAACTCAGGACTATAACCTTACCTTCTCGGGCGGTAATGACAGAGGAAAATATTATGCCTCTTTGGGATACTATGATGCCGACGGTGTTATAAAAAGAACTTTCTACAAACGCTACAATTTTGCGTTCACCGGTGAGTATAAGATCAACGACTGGCTGACCTCGAATTCGGTGTTCAACTACATCCGCGCCAACTGGAAGAATGATGACCCTATGCTCAACACGGAATATTTCATGAATCGCGGCTATATGTATAAGTTCGTGAGATATTATGATGAAGAAGGCAATCAGCTCCATGGCACAGGTAATCCTACAATTAACATCAATGATAATAAGGATAACTTCATGCGCGACAACCAGAGCGATAAGTTTTCTATGACTCAGAGCGTTACAGCCAAAATTATTGATGGGCTTACCCTAAAGGGCACTATGGCATGGTACTACAACGAGCAATATACAGCAAGCCTGAACCGCGCCTATGTGACCAATCAGATTGGTGCAGCCAACCCGTTCGGCACCGCCGGAGTTAACCGCGCATACGCACAAAGTGCAAGCTTCCTCCGCTATTTTGACCAGACATATAATCTCGTTGCCAATTTCAACCGCACTTTTGCAGAGAAGCACAATATCAATGTGATGGCCGGTATGGAGTTCTACAAGAGAAAATACCTTGCTTTCAGTGCATCAGGTTCGGGAGGTCCTTCACCTCTGTTCAATCTCGGTCTGACCGCCAACAATAAAGACAATATGTCACGCAATATCAGTTCAGATAATGCTTCGGAAGCTCTCCTCTCATATTTCGGACGTGTCGAATACAATTACGACGGTAAATATCTCTTGGCTGCAACATTCCGTGAAGACGGTTACTCCCGACTCCTCGACAACCGCTGGGGCTTCTTCCCCGGTGTTTCAGCCGGCTGGGTTTTCTCCAAGGAAAACTTCTGGAAGGATAATCCCAACCTCAGTTTCATCAATTACGCCAAGCTCCGTGCATCATACGGTTCCAATGCTATTATCAATACCCGACAGCTCGGATATTACACTCTTCAGGGAGCATACAGCTCATATCAATATGACGGCAACATCGGTTACCGCATCAGCACACTGCCAAACCCCAGACTTAAATGGGAAACTGCAAGAACCGGTGAAGTTGGCATCGACCTCGGTTTCTTCCAGAACCGTGCGAATCTCGGCGTAACCTATTACAACCGTACAACTATCGACAAGTACGCAGCTCTTGCACTGCCTCACACAACCGGCTTCAGCTCAGTTACCGACAATAACGGTTCTTACCGCAATGAAGGTGTTGAAATTGACATTAACGGAACTATCCTCCAGACCCGCGATTTCAGATGGTCTATTGGCGCCAACCTCACCTACAACAAGAACCGCATAGTGGAACTTCCGGATAACGGACTCCCCAACAATCGTCAGGGAGGCACAGAAGTTTATACCGGCGGCCCGCAGTACAAGAACGAGGCAGGCGAAATGGTATGGCCCACTTACTATATCGGCGGCTATCAGGAAGGTCAGAACCCCTATCAGAAGGTAGGTTATGGAACCGTAAAAATTGCGAGGACACAGAATGATATAGATGCATTAGGTGACTACATCGACATTTCTCAAACAGCTGGTATTTATGCAAATGAATCCGGCCGAAAGAGACTTTTGAATCTTGGTTACACTGATATTACGCCACTCGTTCCCGGTGATATGATTTTCCAGGATATGAACGGTGATAACATCATTGATGTCCGCGACCAGAAAATCATCGGTCACACCGACCCGAGTTGGACAGGCGGTTTCAACACCACCTTCAGCTGGAAGGGTCTCTCACTCTACGCCCGCTTCGACATGGGCTTCGGATTCCAGGTATATGACTCCAACCTGTCATTCCTACTTGGAGAAGGTCAGGGCGCAATGTCTTTCCCGTTGCAGGCACATGATACCTGGTCGGTAGATAATCCTAACGCCAAGTACCCCCGAATCACCAACGCTGATCAATACGGTACAAACAGCCATATCCGTACCAGTGAACTTTACACCCAAAACGGTAATTACCTCGCTTGCCGCGAACTCTCGTTGAGCTATCAGCTTCCGGCAAACATCTGTCGCAAACTATTCACACAGGAACTCACTTTAAGCATCACAGGCCAGAACCTCGGTTATATCAAGAGCTGTACAATACCGCTTCCTGACAATGTAACCTATTGGAGCGGAAATACAGCCGGAAATGGCGGTACCTATAACCTGCCCCGTCAAATTATCTTCGGACTGAATGTGACTTTCTAAACTATTCAAATAAGAAATCATATGAAAAATATATTTTATAAAATAACTCTCGCCACATTAGTGGCAGGCGCCGTACTCGCCGCCACATCTTGTTCCGACGAGCTGGACCTTACCCCGAGTGATTATTATACCCCTCAGAACTTCTGGAAAGACAAAAGCCAGTTTGAGGGATTCATCACTGCTCAGGCAAATATGTTCAGAGCAAATTATACCCAACAGGTTTTATTTGAGGCTGGTGATATCAGATCCGGAGTGCTGTGGAGCGGTACTCTGCCTGATGGTTCCGGAGGCGCAAATTCAACTTATATCATGAACAGCTATTCCGATGCCCACACGCAGTTCACAAATTTCGGCGGATGGTTTGGTTATATAGCGAATATAAACGAATTTATATATCGTATTGACAATCAGGAAGGTATATTGACAACCGATGAAGCCAACGGTCTCTTAGCCATGTCTTATGGACAAAGAGCCTACTGCTACTTCCAGATGTATCGTATGTATGGCGGTGTGCCTCTGCGTACGGAACCGGATGTAATACTTGGTGAATATACTCCTTCCAAGCTTTATAAACCGCGTGCTACAGCTGAAGAAACATTAACGCAGATTAAGAGTGATATCGACAAATCTCTCACTCTGTTCAACAGCTCTTCTTATCAGTTCTCATCCAAGAACTACTATTGGTCAAAAGCTGCGACAGAGCTTCTTGCAGGTCAGGTTTATCTCTGGAGCGGCAAGGTTTCAACCGGAGACCATCAGGCTAACGATGGCGATGTGGCAACTGCCAAGACCTATTTCAGCAATGTAATCAACAATTACAATTACAGACTTGAAGATGACTACTTCAATATCTGGCTTACGCCCCAGAGTAACGAAGCTATTTTTTCGGTTTGCTATAGTTCGAATTCAGATGGTAACTATTACAATGGTCTGACCAACTTCAACTGGGCATATCTTACAGGTAGAGCAATCGGTTCATACTGGTCAGATCTCGGCCCGCAAGGCTATGATAAAATAACTGATGGCAGTGCCCAGCGTTTCTGCCAATATACTACCAATCCAAATATAGCCGGCGGAAGAAACGAACTCGGAGAAAGTCTGTCATTAGGAGTACAACGTTATATGTGTAAAAATGCTCTCTTTTTCCAGTTTAATGAGAAAGACCAGCGCTCCGATGCATTCTACCCTGTTTATGATGTAAAAGATAACGAGCAGAACATTTATAAACTTGATAATTTTGATCCTACTCAGTATAAACTTGCAGGTACATTCGTGATAAAATTCCGTTACAGTCATGTTGATGGTCAGCAGTATTGGCAGGGAGTCGTAGATATGCCTATTTATCGTCTTCCCGATGCTATCCTCGGCCTCGCTGAGTGTTACAATTACGAAGGCAACAATAATGGTGTGAAATCATGCATAAATCAGCTCCGTGAACGCGCTTACGGTTCTGACTGGAATGAGGCCACCTATGGTTATACTCCCGGTAGCTTCAGACAGAATGAAAGTGAAATCATGCGTGAATATGACAGAGAGTTCTATCTTGAAGGACGTCGCTGGTGGAACCTTCGCCGACTCACAACAGTGAAAGGTGGTAGCCAAACAGACCATTTCGTTTTCCAGCCTGAGGGTTGCGTAGGCTTTGGTCTTCCCGTAGGTTCAAGTCCATGGATGATCGAAAACGATGGAACAGTTTGTGAGACAATCGAAACCGTTCTTCCGACTTCAATGGAATATCGTCTGCTTTGGCCTATAGACAATGAACTTTTAGGCTCGGATCCTGAAATTAAGCAGAATCCAGGATACGGCACTCCGAACAACTAAAATTTAAATAATTAATTCTATAAGGAGACTGCTTCTTAACGGATGTTGCAGTCTCCTTATTAAATTATGAAATCCGTAAGAATTAACGAAATGATGAAAATACTTATGTCAAATATCTTGAGATTGAGTTTACTTTTCCTGTTAACTTTTGGTATAACCGGGACTATAAATGCTCAGATAAATACCACAATTGAGAAGTCAAATGAGAATTTAGAGTCATCAGAACGAGGAAAACTATTTGAATGGGGTAATTATGCCATGTTTATTCACTGGGGCCTGTATTCCAACCTTGCCGACAAATGGGATGGTAAAACCTATTATGGAATTAGCGAATGGCTGATGAATGAAAGCATGGCAAATATTGACAAGGATGAATACAAAGCTGCATCAAAATCATTTAACCCCAAGGACTTCGATGCTAAAAAAATAGCTCAGCTTGCTAAGGATGCCGGAATGAAATACATAATAATCACCAGCAAACACCATGACGGTTTTGCTATGTTTCATTCCAAGGTTGATAAATTCAATATTGTAGATGCGACTCCATTTGGACGTGACCCAATGAAAGAGCTGGCACAAGCCTGTAAAGAACTTGGCTTAGGCTTCGGATTCTATTATTCTCAATATCAAGACTGGACAACCCCTGGTGGTTTCAAAGCCCCAAGAGTTGATTCCGAAGGAAATCCAAGGACATTTGATGATTATTTCAAATCAAAATGTCTTCCGCAAGTTGAAGAGATAACAAGTAATTATGGTGACATAGAAGTGATCTGGTTCGATACACCCGGGCAGATTGAAAAGAAATATGTTGATGATTTAATTGAGGTAGTACATAGAAATCAGCCAAACGCACTTATTTCAAGCAGAATCGGTCATAACCTCGGCGATTTCCGGACACTCGCTGACATGGAAGTGCCATTGAAAAATATAGATGGTTTATGGGAGTCAATTGATGTAACAAACGATTCCTGGGGATTTGCTTGGTATGATAACAACTGGAAGACTCCAAAACAGATTCTTCAAACTCTGATTTCTACAATCGCACGAGGTGGAACATTCATGATGAATGTTGGGCCTGATGGTTTAGGCAATGTCCCAGAGCAAGCTGCTGCTTCCCTCAGGTCTTCAGGTAAGTGGGTAGCACGTTATCCTGATGTCATCTATGGAGCACAGGCTTCACCATGGAAACATAAATTACCTTGGGGAGATGTTACACGTCAGGGAAACAAACTCTATTTGGCCGTCTATGAATGGCCTAAGGACGGAAAACTTTATGTTCCCGGAATAAATAGTTTTGTAAAGCAGGCTAAACTTCTGGATGACAAAACAGGAAAAAGAATTAAACAGACTCTCAATGGGAACTGGTTGATATTGGATGTGCCATACCAGCAACCCGATCCAATGATAAGCGTGATTGAACTTGAAATGAAGAATAACGATATTGATGTTGATACTACTCAAGCTCTCGATCCTGAAATCGGATTACCTGATTTATCTGTCTTATTTGCAGACACTGAAAATTGTAGTACCAATAAAACCACTTGGCGTGAAAAATTTGGCGAATATAAACACACCTATATTGTCAGCAATCTCAATAAGGGAGGTAAAATTACTTGGACAGTTGAAGTATTGGAACCCATAACGTGCCAGGTCGGACTAAATGTCCGTGGCAACGGCCGTTCTGTGTGGGAACTGAAAAGTGATGAGGGCAAATATATTCAGAACCAACAAAGAGCCACATCTAAATTTTCTGAAGTACCTCTTGGATGGTTGAAGTTTGATAAACCGGGAAAACATACAATTACATTAACTATGGAAAAAGGCCAGAATCCGGCTGACATCTCCTCAATATCCCTTATCCCGGTAAAATTCTAAAAAGTAGTGCATATTCCTTTATAGAAACGTATTATGTAATTGGTTAGTTTAGCTTTATTTACAGGCTGTGACGTTGACTAAATGTCGCAGCCTGTCTCATTCAAGGCATAAAATCAAAAAATATTGACGCAGGACAGAGAGTTTCCGGATTAAAACTGCTCTTTTATTGGGCAAATTAGTCTAATTGGTCTAATTAGGCTAATTGCTCCTTCTTTTTGGGGTCAGGCGGTGTGGCGCTTGACGGTGTCAACGCCTTCGATGGCGGCGATACGGTGCATTATGGCCTGGAGCTCGGTGAATGAGTGGACGCCGAGGGAAATTGTGCATGTCACGATCGAATCGACGGTTTCGGTGTTGAAGGAGTCGATGGAGAGTCCGAGGCGCTCGGTTATGCACTCGACGAGGTCGATGAAGAGATGGTAGCGGTCAACGGCGGTGACAACGATTGTCTGGGGATAAAGCGTTGCGTCGGGCTGGTAATCGACCGAAACGATATTGTCGCCCCACTGCGAGGCAAGGCGAATGGCGGAGGGACAGTCGCGCTTGTGAACGGTCACGAGGGTGTCGTCGCACGGATCGCGGAATCCGACAACTTCCTCGTCGGGGATGGGGTTGCAGATGGGACAGCGGACGAAATCTCTCTTGGGGCGCTCGGCGAGATAGTCGGAGATGGCTTTCTTGGCCTTGTAGGTGACGCAGCTTTCGAGCCAGTCCTCGCGGGGCTCCACTTCGGGATCGGTGAACACCTCAACGACGTCGCCACGGTGGAGACGGGCCTTTACCGAGGCGAGGAAGTTGTTTATCCGGGCGTAGCGGGCATGCTGTCCGGTCTCGGGCGATATTTCATAGGCGAAATCGAGGACGGTGGATTTCTGAGGCATCACGACGGGTTCGCCATGGGTGGTGAAAGTCATGATGTCGTCGTTGTAGAACGTGGTGACGATCTTGTCGATGAACTCTGTTCCGGAGTCGTTCTGACGGACAACGTCGCGGACCACGTCGCGGAACTTGCTTATCCAGCGCTGGATGTTGTCTTCGGTGCGGTCGGCCACACATCCGAGCTGCGAGTCGCGGATCATGCGGCAGGAACTGATGTGGACCTCCTGCCAGCGGCCGAAGTCGGCGAGGAGCTTCACGTGGAAGCTCTGGTAGCCGTTTTCTTTGGGAGAGTCGATGTAATTGGTGATACCTCCGGGTTTTTCCTTGAATCGGGAGGTCAGGATGGAATATATGCGTAGCACCATCTCCTTTTCCTGGGCGGGAGTGGCGCCGGGCATACCGAAGACCACGTCGGTGAAGTGGCGGTATTTCAAGTGGTTGAAATCGTCGCCGAATTTAGCCATCTTTCGCCAGACGCTGTAGGGCGCGCGGTATTCGACGCGGACTTCGGTCATGATTCCCTCGTCGAGAAGGGTCGAGCGGAGATCCTCGCAGAACCGGGCGAGCCTCTCGCGCTGCATCTCCTCGTCGTTTCTGATCAGAGTGTTCAGCTCGTCATATTCATGGGGGCAGCGGAAACGGAAAGAGAGGTTCTCCAGTTCGGTCTTTACATGATAGAGGCCGAGGCGGTTGGCCAGGGGAGCGTAGAAATAGTCAGTCTCGCCGGCGATTTTCATCTGCTTGTCGGGGCGCATGGATGAGAGGGTGCGCATGTTGTGCAGACGGTCGGCGAGCTTGATCAGCATGGCGCGTATGTCATACTGGAAGGAGAGGAGCATCTGGCGGAAATTGTCAACCTGCTTTGTGGATTGGTATTTGTCCTTTTTCTGCTTCGTCACCACCTTCACGAGAAAGGCCACATCGGGCCCGAACATGTCGCGGATATCCTCGATGGTGTAGTTGGTATCCTCGACTACGTCATGAAGGAAGGCGGCCATCACGGGGTTGGCGTCAAGCATGAGCTCGTCGGCCACGATTGTCGCGACGGCTATCGGATGAAGAATGTAGGGCTCACCGGTCTTTCGCTTCTGGTTTCGGTGGGCTTTGCGGGCGAGGCGGAATGCCTCTTTGATTCGGTTGAGCTGACCGGGGGTTGTGCGTGCCGACATGATGTCGAACACTTTCTGCGCACGTTCCTCGATTATGGCTGCATAATCTTTCTCTTCAGGATTGACGGCTGACTCCTTGTTCATGCGACAGTTCAAATGGATAATGATGGGGTTGACGTAAAATGCAAAATTAGCGCTTTTTATGAAATATAAGGGCGGAAGGTCGTTTTTTTTCAGGGCTAGCGCATGAGATTTAGCAAAAATTCAGTCAAAAACTTGGATAT
>CAJULY010000025.1 GCA_910587185.1 uncultured Muribaculaceae bacterium | reverse complement strand
TCGACTGGAATTTAGATATTTAACAGCATGATTTCAATTTTTGTCATCTACTAAACAAATATTTTACTATATTTTTCTCATATAACGCAAAAATGTGCCTTTGGTTCATCCCCGGGGTCCGGCTTGAGTATCATGACGCAAACAGAAACTGAATTATGGAATTTTAGCCGCGGATATATGGCGCGATACGGAAATTGTGTTATCTTTGCACGGAATTTTGTCCGAAACATTTTCAATAATAGACTAAGGTCACACATTTGAGATACTCTCAACTATATATTATAGCGTTTGTAGTTTTGCTTTTCGCGTGCGGAATCGCCGCTTCGGGCGTGGAGCCCCTTGTGACGGATGGCGCACAGGCTCCTGCTTTGCCTGATTCTGCCGTGACATTGCAGCCGGCCGGCACTCCGCCGCCGTCAGTGCTCCCCGGATATATTCCCGAGGCCCACAGCCGCAACTCGTCGCGCGACTCGATAAGGCGTAAGGCTCTTGAGCGTGCGAATCTCCGGCGTCAGGGCGCGCAGGCACGTTCCGACTCCATGGCCCGGGCTGAAAAAGAGCAGAACGACCGCAGGAGAGCTTCGATAGCCGGTCTGAAGCCCAGTGACACAGCGGCTGTTACAGACCGCATAGCCGTGGGACGTGACACGGCTGTGGCTGAGAGCGTCACAGGTCCGCGCATCATGCGTGTGAAAACCGACCTCGACAACGTCGTCGATATTTCGGCCAAGGACTCGATGGTGCTTGTCGGTCAGAACAATGCCTATCTCTATGGCGAGAGCAAGGTCGTGTATGGAAAGATTTCGCTCGATGCAGCGAGAATCGATCTCGACATGGATAGCTCGACGGTGTATGCCGTCGGTGTTCCCGACAGCATCGGTGAACTTGAAGGAACGCCCGTGTTCACCGACAACGGGACATCCTATCAGTCGAAGACAATGCGTTATAATTTCGAGTCGGAAAAAGGTTTCATTACTGACATTATCACCGAACAGGGCGAAGGATATATAACGGGTGGTGTCTCCAAAAAAGTAGGTGACAACGTGTTTTTCCTACAGAACGGTTTCTATACCACATGCGACCAACACGATCATCCCCATTTCGGCTTTCAGCTGACCAAAGCTAAGGTCCGTCCGAAAAAAGATGTCGTGACAGGCCCCGCCTATATGGTGCTTGCGGGATTGCCCCTCCCCATCGCCGTTCCTTTCGGTTATTTCCCGTTCTCCGAACATTATTCGAGCGGCGTCATTTTCCCCTCGTTCGGCGATGACTATAACCGAGGTTTCTATCTCAATAACGGAGGTTACTATTTCGCCATATCTGACAACATGGATCTCGCGCTTACCGGTGAGATCTACACCAAAGGCTCATGGGGACTTCAGGCCCGTTCAGGTTATGTCAAGCGCTACAAATATTCCGGTTCGTTCGATGTCAGTTTCATAAAAACTATTCTCGGCGACAAAGGATTGCCCGATTACTCGAAGCAGACGAACTTTCAGGTTCTCTGGAGCCACCAGCAGGATCAGAAAGCCAACCCCATATTCAATTTCTCGGCCTCGGTCAATTTCACGACATCGGGTTACACCAGAAACAGCATCAACACTTATTACACCAACGCATTCACCGAGAACACCAAGAGCTCTACGGTTAACTTCACCTACCGACCCGCAGGGTCTAAATGGTCATTCTCGGGAAACGCGTCTGTGGCACAGCGCAGTCAGGACTCGACTCTGGCCGTCTCTTTCCCCAATATAACCATAAGCCTGTCGCAGGTCTATCCTTTCAAGCGGCGCAGGGCTGTGGGAGCCGAGAAATGGTATGAAAAAATCAGGCTTTCCTATTCCGGCCAGTTCAACAATTCTCTGACAGCCCAGCAGGACCAGTTCTTCAAGAAGAGCCTGATAAAGGACTGGCGCAACGGAATGCGTCACAATATCCCGGTATCGGCCACGTTCAGCATGTTCAAGTATTTCAACATCACTCCGAACATACAGTTCACCGACCGAATGTACACTTCCAAAGTGCGCCGGTCATGGGATCCGAACGCATCAGCCGAGGTGTGTGACACATCCTACAGTTTTTATAACGTCTGGGATTTCCAGGCCTCTCTTTCGCTTGACACCAAGATCTACGGTTTCTTCCGCCCCATGAAATTTCTCGGCGACAAGGTGAAGATGATCCGTTGGGTCATGACGCCTACCGTTTCCTTCAGCGCCAATCCCGATTTCAGTTCCAAGTTCTTCGGCTACTACGGGACATATCAGATGCCGGGCGCCAACGGCGAGATGATGGAGCGCAAATACTCCTATTTCCCCAATTCGCTGTTTGGAGTCCCCGGCGAGGGTAAGAGCGGAATGATAACCTATTCGCTCGCCAACAACCTGGAAATGAAGGTGCGCAGCGACGATGACAGTATCGGAGAGAAAAAAGTGTCTCTCATAGAGAACTTCAATATTTCCCAGAGCTACAATTTTGCGGCCGACTCCATGAACTGGAGTAACATAAACACCTCCATCATGTTGCGCCTGATGAAGAATTTCAATCTTAATCTCGCGGCTACCTGGGATGTCTATACCTATAAGCTGAACGAGGCCGGAAATCCTGTCCGCGTAAACATTCCGCGATGGAAAGCGGGCAAGGGAATCGGTCGTCTGTCAAGTACGGGAACATCCTTCAGCTACACATTCAACAACGAAACCTTCAAGCGAAAGAAAAAGAATACCGACAAGCAGAAAGAGGGCGACGGATCGGAGCCGGCACCCGATGTCGAGAATCAGCCGGGGTTGCGTTCGGGCGCACGTGCGCAGGATGAAAGGAATGAAGGGATGCAGATGGGCCCCGACGGTTACATGAAATGGGATTTCCCGTGGAATCTGACGTTGAATTATTCCGTCAATTATTCCTATGGGGCTTTCAACAAGCAAAAGATGGAATATGACGGAAAGATCACCCAGAATCTCAGCCTTTCGGGAAATATACGTCCTACAAAGAAGTGGAACTTCAGTTTCACGGCGAGCTACAATTTCGACACTCACAAGCTCGCTTATATGAATTGCAATATTTCCCGTGATCTCCACTGCTTCACGATGACCGCGAGCTTTGTGCCGGTAGGTCCTTACAAATCTTATAATTTCCATATTTCGGTCAACTCCTCGCTGCTCTCCGATCTTAAGTATGACAAGCGCTCGTCGCTCTCCAATGGCGTAAGGTGGTATTGATTTTAAGCCTGTATTATTAAATACACTCTTAAAAACCTTCCGCCTGTCTGGTTCGTTATCATAGTGAGATAAATGATTGTTCATCGCACTATTTTTTTCATCACCGTGCATAAAAACTTGTGGAAAAAAGCAGCAAAAACGTTACTAAGGGTCCTCATCGGACTGATAGTCATCGTCGTTTCTATCCCTTTTCTTCTTTATGTGCCGTTCATTCAGGATTTCGCCCGCAGGATAGCAGTAGAGAAAATAAGTGAGTCAACCGGGATGTCTGTCGATGTCTCATATCTGCGTCTTAAATTCCCACTGAATCTTCAGGTCGATTCGCTCAGTGTTGTGGAAGCTTCAGGCGACACAATGGTGTCGGCCGGTTCCGCCGAAGTGAGAGTGGCGCTGTGGCCTCTTTTCATGAAAGAGATTCAGGTCAACGCAGTCAGTCTGAAGGACGCGTTCTATCGTCTGGGAACTCCCGACTCGGCCATGTATCTGACAGCAAGAATACGCGACCTTGACGCTGCGGACACTGAAATACCGCTCTCATTCTCGCGGATTGCGCTGAACAAGGCCGTGCTTGACGGAGCAGATATAAATCTGGTGATGAAAGATACCGTTGAGGAGACGAAACCCGACACTGCCGTTCAGAAGCCGCTGACAATAGATGTTGGTTCGATCGAACTGCGCGATGTCCGTTATCGCATGTCGATGCTTCCGGTTATAGATTCTCTCGGCGCATATATTCCGCTGGCCCGTCTTGAGCGGGGTAAAATGGATATGTCGCGCCATTCGATAGATGTCAGGTCTCTGTCGGTCGATTCGCTTTCGGCGGCTTATCTGACTCCGACGGAGGCTTACCTGAAAGAGCATCCCGCAAAGCCCGATTCGGCAATTGCCGAAAAGGCCTCCGTTCCATGGACAATAACGGCAGGAAAACTCAGGCTGACGGCCCGCGACGGATTATATGCCATGCGCGGGGCGAAACCGCTCCCCGGGTTTGACGCGTCATATATAAGCGTCAGAAATGTAGTTGTGGATGTCGATTCATTCTACAACCGCGGCACTTCCATCCGTGTTCCGTTGCGGCGCATCGCCGCCGAGGAACGTTGCGGACTCGCAATGGAGGCTTCGGGCGTCTTCTCAATGGATTCCCTGCTGATGCGTGCCGATGATTTCAACGTGAGGACTCCGGCCTCGGATCTCTCCTTTACTGCAGCCATGGGAATCGGCGATCTGCTTACTGAGCCCGATCTGCCGCTCGAACTTAAGGCTACGGGATCCCTCTCGCTGCTTGACGCAAGAAAATTCATGCCGTTGCTTGGTCAATACATGGCTTCCGTCTCTCCCTCGGCCGCCTTGAGTCTCAATGCCGACATACACGGAACCGCTTCTTCGCTCGCTGTTGACCGCATCGGGCTTGACTTGCCCGGCTATCTGACCCTGAAGGCCGCCGGAAGGGTAGATAATCCGTTTGATTTCAAAAAGATGGGAGGGAAAATAGCTCTTGACGGCACTCTCGGCAAGGTCAACTCGCTCAAGCGCGTATTCCTTCCGCCGACTTTGGTCTCCAAGCTCAACATTCCCCCTTCGGCCATTAAAGGTTCAATAGTCTATTCTCCCGGAAATATCGACGGAAACGTCAATGTGAAGACTGCTGCCGGACAGGTGCAGCTTGACGGAAAATGGAATCAGAAAGCCGAAGGCTATCACGCCGATCTGCGAGCCAACCGTTTCCCGGTTGCGGCTTTCATGCCGTCGCTCGGAGTGGGGCATGTCACAGCCGATGTGAAAATCGACGGCCGCGGCTACAATCCTGCTTCACGCGCAACGCGGATGAAGGCTTCGGTTGACGTCAAAGCTCTTGAACTCAACGGAGCCACTCTCGGAAAAGTGAAGTTCCAGGCTGCGCTTGACACATGCCGCCTGACGGCAAACGTGGTCTCCACTAACAGTTTCGCGGATTTTGACGCAGATCTGGCCGCGACTTTCCGCAACCGGGGCTATCAGTGGGATCTATCGACTGACATATATGAACTCGACCTCATGACGATGGGCCTCTCAAAGACGCCTATGCATGGAAGAGCCACATTGTATTCCACCGGCTCATACTATCCGAAATCGGGAGACATAGATGCCGAACTCGAACTTAACGGGGTCGATTGGACCGCCGATTCGCTTGCTATCAGTTTCCCGATGCTGACGGCCAAGCTTAATTCCACCGATTCGCTCACGGAAGCTTCGCTCGTTTCGGGCGATTTCAATGCCGCCCTGACGGCCATGACGTCAATGACCGACGTGGTGAAGCGCCTGACCGCAGCTTCCAACATACTGACTTGGCAGATCAACGAGCGCAAGGTCAATGTCGATTCGCTCCAGCGGGCCCTTCCCGAAATGACTCTTTCGGCCGACATGGGCTCGGAGAACCCGGTGATGAAATTTCTGGCAGACAACGCGAAAATGAAAATGAACAGGGCGTCGCTGGAATTCGCCAACGATTCGCTTCTGTCGGTTCATTTCGATGCCGACGGATTTTCCACCGGTTCGACCCGCCTTGACAACATAAGTTTCTATGCTAACCAGCATGGCAAGTATCTTGTCTATAAAGCCACGATCAACAATAATCCTGGCACAATGGACGATTTCGCCCATGTCGCTCTCAACGGGTTTGTCGCCGACGACAAAATTTCGGCATTCTTCCGCCAGTCAAACATATCGGGCGAACAGGGATTTTTCTTCGGTGTCAACGCTTCGGTGTCTGACTCCACGGTGGCCGTGCGTCTGGTTCCCGCGAAACCAACCATCGCATATAAGAAATGGTCGATCAATCCCGACAATATCATAGCCTATAATTTTGTCGAACGGCACCTCGACGCCAACCTGAAGGTCATGTCGGACTCGAGCTCCCTTCATATCTATACCGAACATCCCGCCGTGACCGATTCACTTCATCGTCATGACGGTTATCAGGAGGATGTCATTGTGCGGCTTGACAATATCAATCTTCAGGAATGGCTCTCGATATCGCCGTTCGCGCCGCCGATTAAAGGCGATGTCGATGCCGATCTGCGGTTCCGCTGGGATGAGAAAGAAATTACCGGCAACGGGACCATAGACCTGAACAATCTCTATTACGGCCGCGAGAGAGTGGGCACGTTCAATCTCGCCGTCAACGTAGCCAACGAGAACCGCTCGCGCGCTCTCCATGCCGATGTCTCCCTGATGGTTGACGGACAGGAAGTTATAACGGCTACAGGCGCCCTGAACGATTCCACTGCCGTCAATCCGTTCCTGCTCGACTTCACCATGATAAAATTCCCGCTCCGGGTGGTCAATCCGTTCCTGCCGAAGGACGTGGCGCAGCTTTCAGGCGTGCTTAACGGACGCATGGACGTGACGGGCAACCTTGCGTCGCCGGTGTTCAACGGATTCCTCGATTTCGACTCGACCGCGGTTAAGGTGGGGATGACAGGTGCTTCCTACAGATTCTCCGAAGAAAAAATTCCGGTTGACAGCAATATAGTGGCATTCGACGATTTCTCAATCTTTGGGCTTAACGATAAACCGTTGAGAGTCAACGGACGTGTAGATGCCCGTCATCTCACGGACATACGTTATGACCTCTCCATGAAGGCCGAGGGAATGCAGATAGTGAATTCGAGCCGTGCCAGAGGCTCGGCCGAAGTCTATGGCAAGGCATTCATCGATGTCGATGCCACAGCCAGAGGCAATCTCAGCTACATAGCGGTGGATGCGCGCCTCAATTTGTTGCCCCGCACTAACGTGACCTACGTCATGTCCGACGCACAGCAGGCTCTGACCTCGCGCTCGACCGACGATATGGTGAAATTCGTAAGTTTTGCCGACACCTCCAAAGTCGCGGCGGCCGATTCGCTGGTCATGAATTCCATGGCGATGATTCTCAACGCCGATCTGACGGTTTCGGAAGGCTCCACCATAAATGTCGATCTCTCGACCGACGGAAAGAACAAGGTCTCGATCCAGGGTGCCGGCTCGCTTTCCTACACTCTGACACCGATGAACGGAGCAGGACGCATGACGGGACGTTTCACCATCAATTCCGGATTCGTGCGCTACACCCCCGCGCTGGAGACCGGCGGCGTCTCGATGGCCATTATGTCGGAAAAGAATTTCAGTTTCACCGAGGGGAGCTATATCGCATTCAATGGCGATCTGCTCAATCCGACTCTCAGCATCAGGGCCACTGACCGCCTGAAAGCCAACGTGACCCAGTCGGGCCAGAACTCGCGTCTCGTCAACTTCGACATAACCGTCTCCGTCACCAATACGCTCCAGAACATGAATGTGGCTTTCGACCTCTCGACCGACGATGACATAACGATCCAGAACGAGCTGGCCTCCATGAGCCCCGAGCAGCGCGCCAACCAGGCCATGAACATGCTCCTCTACAACCAATACACCGGTCCCGGCACAAAAGCCAATGCCAATCTCTCGGGCAATCCGCTCTACTCTTTCCTCGCCTCGCAGCTGAACACCTGGGCCGCCAACAATATCCGCGGCGTCGATATATCATTCGGCATAGACCAGTATGACACCACCACCGACGGCTCCCGCTCCACGACCACGAGCTACAGCTACCGCGTGTCGAAGACAATGTTCAATGACCGCTTCAAGATCGTAGTCGGAGGAAACTATTCGAACGATGCCGACGCTGACGAGAATTTTTCACAGAATCTGATCAACGACATCTCTTTCGAGTATATGCTCAACCGCAGCGGCTCGATGTATGTCAGGATTTTCCGCCATGTGGGCTACGAAAGCATCCTCGAGGGCGAGATAACGCAGACGGGCGTGGGCTTCGTCATGAAACGTAAGCTTAATTCGCTGCGCGATCTCTTCCGCTTCGGACGCCGTCCGAAAGAGCCCGCTCCGGCCCGGATTTCTCCATCAACCCCGTTAACCGTAAAGAAAAATGAAAATGAAACCGATTCGATCCGCTGAAAGCCTCTCTCTTTTCCCGGTCATCGCACTCCTGCTTGCTCTGACGGTCGCATCATGTTCGACAACCCGGCGTCTCGGAGCCGACGACATTCTTTACACCGGGGTCAAGAAAGTCGAGTACAACCATCCCGACTCCACGCCACTCCCTTCCGGCGTGACCTCCGACATTTTCAATGTCATAAACGTGAAGCCTAACAACTCCCTCTATTCCCCCTACGTGCGCTGGCCCTTCCCGCTCGGACTGTGGGTATATAACAACTGGCCCAATCCGAAGAAAGGGCTCCGCCACTGGCTTTATGAGAAACTTGTGGCTGAACCGGTGCTGATTTCCGACGTCAGGCCGGAAGTACGCGTCCACATGATAGACCAGATGCTCGACAACAACGGATATTTCCGCGGACGCGCGTCCTACGAACTTGTCAAAGGCCGTAATCCCAAGAAAGCTAAAATCCTTTATAAGATAACGCCGGGTCCGGAATACCCCATAGATACCGTAGAATATCTCCCTGACACCTGTCGCCTCAATCATCTGATCGACTCCATAGCGCGCCGCTCGACCTATCTTGCGCCCGGAAGCCGTTACTGTTCCGATTCGCTGGCCGCCGTGCGGGTGAATATCGCCAATTCCCTACGCAACCGAGGATACTATTATTTCAGGCCCGAATTCATAGAATATCTGGCCGATTCGGTGATGAAACCGGGACGCATCGCCCTGCGCATGACCGTGGCGTCAAACGTGCCGGAGTTCGCCCTGACCCATTACGAAGTGGGCCGCGTGACAACCACCATCCACCGCAACCAGGGCGGAGGGACCCCCGACACTCTCCGCACCTCGCGCGGACTTCTGGTCAGAATGCAGCCTATGCGTCTGCGTGACCATCTGATCCCGTCGTGCATAACATTCCGCGAGGGGCGCCGCTTCTCGGTCCGCGACATGAACCGCACTCAGACCTATCTCTCTCGCCTCGGAATCTTCAGCGGCATTGAGATCAACGCCGTCCCCGACTCGACCCGCCGCGGTGTCCTCGACGTCAACATCGACTGCACTTTCGACAAACCTCTCGAGGCCTCGATCGAAATGAATGTCACCTCCAAGTCCAACTCCTATCTCGGCCCGGGACTTGATTTCCGTGTGACCGACAAGAACCTTTTCGGAGGAGGGGAGCAGCTCAGTGTCGATCTATACGGGAGCTACGAGTGGCAGACGGGCCGAGGCCGTAACTCGGTCTTCAACTCCTACGAGATCGGTCTTAACTCCACCCTCGCATTCCCGCGTCTGCTTGCGCCGCGCTTCATTCCGCGCACCCGGCGCGAGCTCAACTGGACCCGCATCAGTCTCGGAGCCGATCTGCTCAACCGCCCCCACTACTTCAACATGGCGCAGTTCAACACCGGCATAACCTACGACTGGCGCGCCACCCGCCATGTGACCAACTCGCTTACCCTCTTCAAGCTGACCTACACCAAGCTCATACGCACCACCCATGAGTTCGACTCCATCATGGACGCCAACAAGGCCATCGCCCAGAGCTTCAGGTCGCAGTTCATACCCCAGATGGGATTCAGCTATATTTTCGACCGACAGATCAACCGCGACAACGGCCTCAACTGGCAGTTCTCAGTGACCGAGGCCGGAAATCTCTTCTGGGCCATATACGAGGCGTGCGGGAAGAAGGGCGAGAAGACGCTCTTCCACACCCCGTTCTCCCAGTTCATCAAAGGCCAGACCCAGCTTGTCTATAACCGTCGTCTCGGCCACGGCGACCACTGGCTCGTCAGCCGCGTGGCCGTCGGTGCGGCCCACGCTTACGGAAACTCCACCGAGGTTCCCTATTCCGAGCAGTTCTATTGCGGAGGCGCCAACTCGGTCCGCGCTTTCACCGTGCGTTCCATAGGCCCCGGTTCCTTCCGCGTGCCTGCCGATCAGGTCAACGGCTACTTCGACCAGACGGGAACATTCAAGTTCGAGTTCAACGTCGAATACCGGTTCCCGCTTTTCGGGCCGCTCCACGGTGCCGTGTTCTTCGACTCCGGCAATGTCTGGCTGCTTAAGGAAGATCCCGACCGTCCCGGAGGAAAACTGAAAGCATCGTCGTTCTTGCGCGATCTCGCTACCGGAACCGGCGTAGGCCTCCGCGTCGATATAGGGATGCTCGTTGTCCGCGGCGACCTCGGCATCGGGTTGCATGCGCCCTACGAAACGGGTTATCGCGGCTACTTCAACATCGGTAAATTCAAGAACCACTTCGCGTTTCATCTTGCCATAGGCTATCCGTTCTGAAAATCGCTGAAAGTGGCGACCAAAGTATTGATTGGATTACGATTCGTAACGAAAAGACACTCTATACTTACATAATGTAAATCGCGCAATTATGTTATTAACATTAATTAATGATTTGATTGCGGATTTTTATTAAAGAAAGTGTAATTTTGTTGCGAATTGTATTTTCCCCCGTTGGGAGGTCGTTTATGTCAGGTCTTGCGGCCCGAGGGGATGAGTCATTTCCAATAGCTTGCTACACAACATCATGAAACCGCTCAGTGAACTGACCCGACACAAATCACGCAATGGAAACAACGTCAAAAGGATCCTCGCGATGCTTCTGACAGCTTTTGTTGTGTCAACTCAACCCCCCATAATCCACTCTGAATCAGTGACTTGTGGCGCTGATAGCGTCCGTGTGTCTCATTTTGTCAAGAAAATATACTTCAGGCGTGCGTCCGCCGGCATCGACAGAGCCTTCAGCGGCAACGCCCGTTCGATAGATTCTCTGACGCTCTTTCTCCGGGGATGCGACAGCCTTCCCGGACTGCGCTTCGACATATCCGGTTCGGCTTCGCCCGAAGGCTCCCCCGCCTTCAACCGCGAACTTACGCGCCGGCGCGCAGCCGCCATTGCAAAGCTTATACGCTCCTTCAAGGTCAGCGCTCCTGTATGCGTCACGCTGCGACCGGTGACACCCGTTGAGGGCCATACGGCAGAAATGCTGCGTTATGCCGAGGTCACGGCCACCTCCGTGTTGAGTCGCGCCCCGCAGCCGTCTCCTGCCGTTCCTGTCGTTGAGCATTCCTCCGCGTCTGACACTGCCGCGTCTCTCCTTCCCGACCCTCAGCCCGTTGAGAGGGCTGTCGCCTCAGAGACTGACGAACCGACGGCTCTTCCGGTGCAATCTGTTTCCGGTCCGCGTTTTTTCATGACAACGAATCTGCTCTATGACGCCGCGCTGACACCTAATATAGGAATAGGTGTATGTTTCGGCGGACGCTTCACTATCTTTGCCGACTGGATGCATGCATGGTGGAGCAACAGAGAGAAGCGCCGCTACTGGCGGATATACGGCGGCGACATAGAAGCGCGCGTGCAGCTCGGCCACGGCCGCAGCGACAACCCCCTTTCGGGGCATCGCGTGGGCGTCTATGCCTCGCTGGTGACCTACGACTTTCAGTTCGGACGCACGCGCACCGGAGTGATGGCCGACAAATACAACTATGCCGCGGGCCTCTCCTACGGTTACAGCCTGCCCGTCGGCCGCCGCCTCAACCTTGACTTCTCGATAGGCGTGGGTTATGCCTGGGGCCGCTACATGAAGCAGCATCTGGAGGATGACCATGACGTCTGGCAATCGACCCACAGCAAGCGCTGGTTCGGACCGACGCGCGCCGAAATAGGTCTCACGTGGCTGATTGGAAAAGGAAATGTCAACACACCCCGCAACCGGAAAGGAGGCGACAGATGAGAGCGCTGGGAAGACTGATGTTACTGCTCTGTTTCGCTGCGGCGATGGCTGCCTGCGATCACCGCGAACTCTGCTACGACCATTCCCACTGGGTGGATCTGACTGTGGATTTCGACTGGAGCGAGGCTCCTGACGCGCGCCCTTCCACAATGGTGGTGATTCTCTTCCCCGCCGACGGAAGCGAGGGCATACGCTACGAGCTGACGCGCACCGACGGTCCGAGCAAAATCCGCGTGCCTTCGGGCTATTTCCATGCCGTAGCCTTCAACGGCAACACCGAAAGCCTCATTGAAAGCGGTTCGGCCTATGATAAATTCGTGATAACCACCCGCGAACAGGATATACTCGAACCTATGAACCGCTCCGGCGCCGTTGTCCCGAATTCGCCACCGCGAGCCGACGGAACGGAGGACCAGTATGTCAAATCGGCACCCGACCCTCTCTGGGCCGACAAATCGGAGAACTTCTACATCATTCCCGCTCAACCGGGCCAGTCGATAACTTTCGTCCCCCGGAAGAAAACCGTGCTCTACAGGGTGGTGATCCATAACGTGCAGAACTTTGAAGAAGGTATGGGCATCAGCGCCACGCTGACCTCGATGGCCGAGAGCTATTCGCCGATGCTCGACGCCCATTACGGCGCCGATGTCACGGTGCCCATAGGACTGGGCATCGCCGACGGCAATACTCTGACAGGCTCGGCCGAGATGTTCGGCCACTGTCCGGACTCGCGAAGCGACCGGCGCCACATTCTGACCGTCTATACCTCCAGCCGCTATTATTATAATTTCGATGTTACCGACCAGATCCATTCGGGCACCAATCCTACGGAGCTGACCATCGAGATAGACAAGCTCGTGCTGCCGAAGCCCGATGGTGGGGGCATGAACCCATCGGTGGGCGACTGGTCGGATGTGATCGAAGACCTTATTGAAATGCAATAACAATCATTATAAAACCAGATAAATAATACTCAAAACACTATGAACAAGAAGTTTATTCCGCTCGCATTTGCGGCATCCCTGATTTTTGCCGCATGCTCCGACGACCAGACGGATGTCGTCAACAACGGTCCGGAAATCACGTTCCGCACCTCCGTAAGCCGTGCCCAGAACATTGATGAGACTAATCTCACGGAGTTCAAGGTATGGGCGTTTTCCGATATAGTGACCTCCAACACAACCGCGTTTATCGAAGGGCTTGTGGCAAAAAAGGAAGGTACCGTCTATAAATTCGACCATTCCATTTTCTGGCCTAATGACATAACCACTCTTAATTTCTGGGCTGTTTCACCTGTCAATGATAATGTCGTGGTGAAGCATAACGGTGAAGCGCTGATACTGGAGAGTTATAAACCTGCGGAAAATCCGGAAGATCAACTTGATATCATTACTGCCTATCAGAAGGTTAACAGGGTAAGTAACAATGGAACTTCAGTTTCGTTGGAATTCAATCATATTCTTTCGCAAATACTTGTCAGTGCCCGTGCCGGGCATGGTAATGAGATTAAGGAGAAAAGGACTGTAAAGGTCAAAGGCGCATGGTTGGTCAACATAGGAACCGGAGCGACCGCATCTCGTAGCACTGCGACAGACAAAAACGTTGTGGTGTGGGATAATTTCTCTTCTACCAAAGCATCCTATGGCTCGTATTTTGACACACCAAGAGAACTGACATCTACTGCTACATCCTTTTTCAGTTTCGATAACTCAAATGTATCTGTCCCTCAGTCGAATCTTCTGCTCATACCTCAGCAGCTGACTGCTTGGAATGGAACGGCAGCAGGAAACGGAGCGTATATACTTCTTCTCTGCCGCGTAGAGGCAACGCATGATGGAGCCTTACATGATGGCGCATCAGATCCGATGGTCGAGTCCGAAATCGACAAACATATTCATCAGATGTTCCCCACTTACGAAGGTGCAACCTTTGATGAATATGCTTACGGTTATGCATGCGTGCCTATTGGAACTTTGTGGGAATATGGTAAAATCTACCGCTATACTCTCGACATCTGCGGCAAGAACAGCGGCGCGGGCATCTATCCTCCTGTAGATCTCCCTGATCTTCCCGGATTGCCTACAGATCCCTCACCTATAAAGATAATTCCGACTCCGGATCCCGATAAAGTCGGCAAGCCTGTACTCGACGAGCCTATCAAATTTACTGTCACTGTCAACGACTGGGATGATCCCGCAACTTGGAATCCCGGAGATGTGCCTCTGCAGTAACCGGCAGTTGCCTGAAAGGGCAAAAAGGACGGTTTTAACTCTATGACCATTATGAAAACGGGATGTTGCAGCGCGCCACGCACCGGCTGACGCCCGCAACATCCCTCTCTTCTCAATCGAGTGGCTTTTCCCTCACAATACATAGTTTCTGAACAATGCGTAAAACGACATTCAATCTTCTGAAAAGTGTTGCCGTCATATCTGCGGCATTAGTATGGTCATGTGAAGACCATTTGCCAACCGACGCTCCCGGTTCGCCGGCCGACCATCCGATGTTCAAGCCATCCGTCGGGTCGTCGTGGAGCAAGGGCGCAGCCGGTTCGAGAAGCTCGGATGCCCTCATACGCATTGACTCCATCGATGCGATGAATGGCGACATGCAGCTTTATCTCGTTTCCGAGGAGGAGGATCTCGCGGCCTATAGCGGCTCTGCAGCCGAGCAGCGGCCGGCATCGCGAGGCTACACTTCGACATCCATTGCCGGTCCTTTCGGACTGTCGGCCATCTGCTACAACAGCTCCGCGGAAGCCGGCGATGACGCGCTCGGGGATCTGACAGCTAACTTCGCGTCAAATCTCGAGACTCGGCCCAACGCTGCCGGAAGCACGTATTGGGAACCGGCTGACCGCCTTGTGTGGCCCGGCTCGGGACGGATACGTTTCATGGGTTATGCTCCGTATGCCTCCGCCGACAACGGCATAACCTACGACGCATCAGGCTATCCTACGCTGTCGTTCAGCGTGAAGGAGTCTGTCAAGGATCAGGTGGATCTGCTGACGGCTGTCAAGGATGTTTCGGGAAAAGGCGGCGAAGCCATAGATTTTACGTTCAATCACGCATTGGCGGCCATAACCGTGCGCAGCGGCGAGGCAATGCTTTCAGGCACTATAACGAAGGTTGCCATAAAGAACGTTTATAAGGCCGGAACGCTTCCGTTGGGCACCTCGATCCCGGTGTGGACCGCGACCGGTGAGGCCAACGGTTCTTTCGAGGTCGAGACAACCGCCGTTCTTCCGGAAGCCGCCGCCGGCTCTACCGACACTTACACCACTCCCGGCCTGCGCATAGCTGGAATCATCAAGGGGGAGAACGGAACAACCGACGATGACGGCCTGACATTTTTCATGATTCCCCAGACTCTTCCCGAGGGCGCAAAGCTCGAGGTTACCCTCACAGACAAGAAAACCGGAAACACCTGGACGCTTTCGGCTCCCCTGGCAGGCAAGCACAATGACGGCTCCGGCAATGAAGTTCCCAACCGCTGGGAACCGGGAAAACTCTACACCTACGCGATTTCCACGCAGGGAATAGTGGTGCAGCCCTATCTTAAGATGGTGAAGAAAACAGTGACGGAGACGGGGGTTACGGAGACCGGAATTTTCAGTGAGCCATACGAGGGATTCGCCGAACATGACCCCACAAAGTACGGTAATATTCAATCAACGGGCGTTTTGCCCTATTCAGGAGCGATACACGATGTGGAACGGACTGCCTATATGACCATAACCCTTGCCGGGGGGCAGAGTAAAACGGTAGCAGCGGATGACATCAAAATGGAATATTCGACCGACCGCGGTTCAAGCTGGACGGCCTGCGACAACGACGGATGGATAGACTATGACCCCGTTGCGGCAGCATCGAAGGGAGCCGATGATCCGAAGGCGTCACGCACCGGGTCGCTTATCATTCCCAAGCTTCCCGGCTTTAACAACCTGCCGGCGGCATCTTCGGCAAAAAGCGGCGTGACGGATCTGTCGGCAACAGAATCGGCCAATTGCTATATGATTAACTCTCCGGGCGATTACAGTTTCCGCACCGTCTATGGCAACACTCTTAAAGGCGGCTCGATCGACAACAGCGTTTTAACGCTGCCCGCGGGGCGAGTGGCGGGAATGAAATATTTTGTGGACCACAAGAACGATGAGATAACCGATGGCAATATAGCCACCCAGCTGACAGATTACTCCACATTATCGGAGGCTTTCATTCTCTGGCAGGATTCTCCGGGGCTGATAAGCCGGGTCAAGTATGAGAACGGTTTCATTAAGTTTCATGTCGATGAACGGACAATAGCCGAAGGGAATGCCATAATCGCTTTGCGCGACTCAAATCACGACATTGTCTGGAGCTGGCATATATGGGTGACTGACAAAGACTGGAGCGAAGGCAACTGCATAGCCGTAGAGGACAACGATGGAGAAGGTCATAAGCTTGCTCCCTCAATGCTTGGCCGCTGCGAAGCCAGGAGTGCCTCACCGGGCCGCGATATTTCGCTCCGATTCACCTTTACATACGTTAATCCCGGAACCAAAAAGCCGATCACGGTACCGGCCGACAGATTCATTACAACGAAGAATGGAACGGATACAAAGGTCAGACTCTCGGATCTGAAGCAGCAGAATATCGCGGGATCGGCGGCCGGCGACAACACTTATTATCAGTGGGGCCGCAAGGACGCCATGATTCCGGGGATTTATACGGATACGAATGATCCGGCTAATCAGAATGCCTCCAATAATGCCATCTGGGGATTTGACTGTAGTTTGCATGGAGAGCTTACGATGTATAACAAACCGGTTTTCGACTATCCGGAGGATTATAAGTTTCAGCGAAGCAAGGCGGATAACGGAGCGACGTTAGGTTATGCCATCAGTAACCCTCACCGATTTGTTATGGGTGTTGATGAAAAGTATCTGATTCCGGGGGAAACAGACAAATATTATGATTACAGAAAACACTGGCATAATCCGGGAAGTGAAACGTATGTTGAAAACAAGGGAATAATGTATAACGCCTGGAATTCAAAGAATACGGATTATTATCCCAATGATGCCAAGACTGTAGGTAAGACCATTTACGATCCGTGTCCTCCGGGCTATCATGTGCCTCTTGCCAAGGTTTTTAACGGTGATGTAATGAATCATGCCGGTAGTTATAGTGCGACAAGTTGGCCAACCCCAATTAATATTGATGAGAGTGATCGTTCATGGAGTTATCATCTTCGTGATGGAAGGGAGTTGAAAAACGTCATCTATGCTACGGGGGTAAGGGACTTCAATTTGCATAGCAACGATAGAAACAAAGATTTAACAAAGATGCCCTCATCGTGGCCTGCATTCAAAATGCTCACGTATATAACTTCGGCGTCCATGAAGAAATCAGAAAAATCTGACGGATATCGGGTCCTTATTCTTTATTTCGATAACCGTGAAAAAAATTCTAACTTTTGTAAAAGAGCGTCGTGCCTCTGGGAATCGAGCAATTCATACGGTATGACCGTGTGGGCCGAACATGACTGATAATCGGACCTGATACTCTTTTGTTATTTCGGTTAAAATGGCTATCTTTGGAGAAACCAAACCGAAATATCATGAAACGACTGACTCTACTTGCGCTTATGCCCGGCCTTCTCTCCGGGGCCACAGCGGCGAAACATGTTCCCTCCACGCTTGACTCGGTGTGGGCGCCCGTAAAGGTGGCCACTCCTCCATCCGATGCCTATATTGGACTTTCGATGCTCGAGAACGGCGAGATACGCCACTATAACTATGGCGAACAGGCCGTCCCCGGCTCGGTCTATCTGTCGAGCGCCGACAGCGGACTGACCTGGCGCACGGTCAAATATGGCCGCGACATGCCTTACGGCGACCGCCGCAGCCCGGTGAGCGGCGAATATATCCGCCTGACCAACATGGGTAAGCCGGGCGTCTATTGCATCCGCACGAAAGGCGGCATCGACGGCGACCGAACGGTAACGAAAGTGTCGGATCTACCTTCGATAATGATAAAGCCGCCGGTTTTCATACGCGACGGCAAACGAATAGTGGTGGCGGCTCACGGAGGCACCAATCCGAAGGGTTGCTATACATACGTTTCGGATGACGACGGCCTGACCTGGAAACGATCGAATACGGTCACATCGCCCGACCACAAGGGGGGCGGTTTCCACCAGGGAATCCGCTGGAACCACGGGGCCGTGGAGCCTACGGTCATAGAGCTTAACGACGGGCGCCTATGGATGATCATGCGCACGTCGCAGGACCGCCACTACGAGGCTTTTTCGACCGACGGAGGGCTGACATGGAGCGAGTCGCAGCCATCGCGCTTCTACGGGACCATAACGATGCCCACTCTCGGCCGTCTGGCCGACGGACGCCTGATTTTCTTCTGGTGCAACACCACTCCGCTTCCGGAGATGGCTACGGCCAACGGCGTATGGGACGATGTGTTCACGAACCGCGACGTGACCCACGTGGCTATTTCGGACGATGACGGCAAGACGTGGACCGGTTTCCGCGAGCTGAACCTTGATCCGTTGCGCAACACTTCGGATTACGCCCTCAACGGCAAGGGAATAGACCGCGGCATGCACCAGGCTCAGTTTGTAGAGGTGGCGCCGGGCAAGATACTCGCTTCCATAGGTCAGCATCCGCTTCACCGCGCCATGATGCTGTTTGACGCCGACTGGCTCTACGAGAAGGAGCGGTCAGACGATTTCACTGATTCACTGGCCAACTGGACGACGTTCAATTATCTGAAAGGAATAAAAGGGCATTGCTCCTATAACCGCACTGACGGAGTGGCGCTTGAGCCGCATCCCGACAAGGCGGGGAAAAATGTGCTTCACCTGCGCTATGAACCGGACGACAGACTCGTGAGCGACGTGCGTGGAGCGGTGTGGAATTTCCCGGCCATGAAACGCGGAGCGTTTACGGCGAGTGTCCGCATTCCCGAAGGGTCGGAGAATGTAGAGCTGGTGCTTAACGACCGGTGGTTCAATCCGTCGGATTCGGTGTCATGCTATGAGTCGATGTATCGTCTGCCGCTTGACCGCAAGCAGCTCGGCATCAAGGACGACGCGTGGCACAGCGTGACAGTCGAGTGGAATCTGGACTCTCCGAAAGATAAAGGCGCGCGCGTCAGGGTTGACGGAAAACTGCGCCGTCAGCGGCTGCCGCTGCAGAACGCGAGTCTCGACGGCATAAGCTACGTGCATTTCATAGCGCTTCCGGCCCCGGCGACCTCTCAGGGCATTTACGTGGAGGAGGTCAGGGCCAAAGCGGTTGAATAGCAATTCGGATCAGAATGAGGCGGCGAGCTCGGAAAGCATTCCGAGCTTGTGCCACTGGTCTTCGTAGGTCAGGCCTCGGCGGTCGAAAGATGACACCTTGAAGCCGGTTTTCGGCGAGATGAATACCTTGTCGGGCGAGATGTAAAGGAGCGCTTCGGAGATGGTTGCCATCAGCAGGGTGTGGTTGTCGGGGAAGGGGCTGTGTGCGTCCACAACGCCCATGACGAGTTTCTTGCCGGCAGGGATATATTTCACGATTTCAACGGATTCGGGCGCTCCGGTGTTGAACGGCATGTAGAAACGGCTCACGTTGAGCGAGGAGAGGAGCCGAGGCATGAAGTTGTCGGGTGACTCTACGGCATGCCACTGCGGGACAACCGTGTCTCCGGCCGAGAGATAGACGGACAGCTCCATGTCGGCGGAAATTCCATCGACCGATTTGTTGAAGAGCGCGAGAATGTCACCTTGAAGAGCTATCGGGTCGATGCCGCCCTGAAGAAGTTCTTTCATGAAAGAGTCGTCGGAGAGGCGGCCGCAGACGGTGTCGTCGAGCTGCAGGCTGCGGCATCCGAGTTCATAGAAGCGTCGGATCGTGCGGTTGTATGCTTCGGCTATATCGTCAAGAAGTGTTTCGGGCGAGGGATAGATGCGTTCGGGGTGTCCGTCGGTCATCATCAGAATACGCATGTAGAGCTCTGCGGGCGATGGGATTGTCTGGCGGCAGACCGCACGCCCTGCGGTTGTCTCCTTAAGGAATTCGAAATCGGAGAAGAAGGGGTGTTCCGGATTGTAGCCTATGCGTCCGGTTATACGCATCAGGTCAGTCAGAACGTTTTCTTCCGTGTAGAGATGTCCGCTTTCCAGACGCTCCACGGTGATTCCATCGAGGCCGAAGAAGAAATCCTTGTCCCATGACTTGCGGCGGAACTCGCCGGAGGAGACTTCGGTCAGTCCCGCCTTGAGTTCGTCGTCAACCAGACCGGCTATAGCTTTGTCGGCGAGACGTTCGAATGTCTCGCGGTCGATCTCTCCATGGAAATAATTTTCACGTTTCTCGAAAAAATCTATTGGAGCGAGGAAGCTGCCTACAAAATCCACTTTCATAATCGGTTTATTTTAAAATACGGTTGCAAAGTTACAAACATATCGCAATAAGACAAACTAATTACGGAAAAATTTCCATAATCATGGCGAGGAGCCTGAAATCCATAACGTAAAAAGGAAGCGCGAGACCCGGAGGCCCCGCGCTTCTGAAAAGGCTTTATGGGAGATTATTTAGCAGCAGGATCGAGAATGACAACGCGGTAGTTGTTCTGGCCGTTGATCTGCTTCATGAAGTTCTTGACGTCATCGACGGTGATGGCGTTGATCGAAGCCTCGTTGCCGTTGAATGTGTCAACACCGTTCATGTTCCAGCCGCTGATGGCGTTGAGCCATCCGCCGTTCTTTTCGCGGCTTTCCTTGTAGTTCTTGACCATGTATTCCTTGACTTTGTCAAGTTCGGCCTGATCGATGTTGCGGGTCATGTCGTCGATCTGTGCGGCGATGATGTCAAGGACTTTATCCTTCATTTCAGGCTTCATGGGGAAGGCTGAGAGGATGGTGACATTCTGCGGATCGATGCGGTTGAACTGACCCTGGGCGGAGATGGAATAAACGGCTCCCTCTTTCTCGCGGACAATGTCGATCAGACGTTTCGAGAGAATCTGTGAAGCAACCGAAGTGAGCTGACCGTTCTTCATGGTGTAGGGGACAGAAGCGACTTCCGAGATCCAGCACCAGGTCTGGGGCGTTTCCATCGGGGCTGTGAAGGTATCCACTCCCTTGCCAGGTTTCTGCTGATACTGCTTGTCGTAAGCTGTTATCTTGCGGGTTGCGGTCTTGGGATCGCCGGGCAGACAGGCGATATATTTCTCGACAAGAGGACGCAGGGTGGCGGGATCGACGTTGCCGACGAAGGTGAATGTGTAGTCGGCGGCGTTGGCGGTCATCTGACGGGCAATCTCGATGATCTCGTTGCGGTCGGCGCCCTTGATGTCCTCGACGGTCAGCATGCGCTGGCGGGGAGAAGTGTAGAGCGATTCAAGCATCTTGGTCTGGAAGATGAACTGGGGGTTCTTCTCCTGCTTCTCGATGAGAGATACCACGGTGTTCTGGAGCGCTTCGAATTCTTCAGGGGTGAAGTTGACATTTGTGAAGGACATGTAGATGAGTTCCATCATTGTCTCGAGGTCCTTGACGGTCGAATTGCCGGAAACCGAACGCAGATACACTCCGAGCGACGGATGGACAGACACCTGCTTGCCCGAGAGATATTTGCGGAGATCGGAGTTGGAATATGTGCCGAGGCCGCACTGCGACAGAGCTTCATCGAGGAACATAAGGCTCTTCAGCTTGGAATCGGAGATCTTTTCGGTCCCGCCAAGAGCGATGGCGTTCATCAGAATCTCGTCATCCTTATATTTGGTGGGTTTTACGATAACTTTCGCGCCGTTACTGAGGGTCCACTCGGTAGCGTCCCACTGGGCGAGTTTCTCTTCCTTGACGATTTTTCCGGCAGCGGGAAGTTTCTCGATCAGAGGCTCGGCCTTGACCACTTCCTTGTAAGCTTCGATCTCTTCCTTGTCAACAGCTGCGAGCGCGTCGGCAAACTGCTGTTCGGTGGGATAGACACCTTCCTTGTTGTCGGGCATCATGGCGAGAAGCACACGGTTGTCATCGGTCACAAGGCCCTTGATGGTCTGGTTGATCGCTTCGAGAGGAATCATAGCGGCGATCTGCTTCACGGTCTCGTATGTTTCCTCGGGAGTGGGCATAGGCTCGTTCTCCATGAAGTTCTGGAGGCAGGCGTTGACGAAGGTTGAGTTCTGACGCTGGTTGCGGTTGTTGTAGGCGCGTTCGTAGCCTGAGAGATATTCGGCTTTGGCGCGTTCGAATTCGGTCACTGTGAAACCATTGCGTGAGCCACGGAGCAGTTCGCGGTAAGCGGCGGCGAGTGCCTGGGGCATTTCTTCGGTTTTCTTGGGAATTACACCGACGGAAATAGCGTCCTTGGTGTCGGCCCAGAAGAAGTTGCCGTAATAGATTCCGGCAGCGGCGAAGGGAGCGTCGGGTTTTGACGAGATTTCATCGAGACGGGTGCCGTACATCATGGAGATCATGCGTGTGATGTAGTTCTGCACGTAGAACGCCATTGTGTTGCGCATTTCGCGGGGCATCGGGTCGGTCTTTATCATCAGTTGCACGATTGAGCGTGTCTGCTCGGGGTCGTGGCCAATGGCATAGATTGTACCCTTGTTGTCATCGATGGGGAAGGTTGTGCGTACCTTGGGATTCTCGGGCATCTCGATGTCGGAGAAAAGTTCCTTGATCTTGCCTTCGATGCGGTCAACGTCGATGTCGCCGACAACGATGATTCCCTGCTGGTCGGGACGATACCATGTCTCATAGTAATCGCGGAGAGCCTGATAGGGGAAGTTGTCAACGACTTCCATTGTTCCGATAGGCAGACGGACACCGTAGCGGCTGTTGGGGTAGATGACGGGGAGCAGCTTCTCGAGGATACGCATCTCGCCGGTCATGGAACGGCGCCATTCCTCGTGGATGACCTTGCGTTCGGCGTCGATTTCGGCCGGTTCGAGAAGAAGGTCGTTGGCCCAGTCGTGAAGGATTAGCAGGCAGGAGTCCTGAGCGCCGGTGCGGGCGGTAGGAACGTTGGTGATGTTGTAGATTGTCTGCTCCATGCCGGTGGCGGCGTTTAGATTCGCGCCGAATTTCACACCGATGGATTCGAGATAGTTGATCAGGTCTTTTCCGGGGAAATGGGTGGTGCCGTTGAAGCACATGTGTTCAAGGAAGTGGGCCAGACCGCGCTGGTTGTCCTCTTCGAGGATGGATCCCACTTTCTGGGCGATGTAGAAATCGGCCTGACCTTTGGGATATTCGTTGTGACGGATGTAGTAGGTCAGCCCGTTGGGGAGTTTCCCGATGCGGGTCTCCGGATCGAGTCCCATAGCCGGCATCTGCTGGGCCACTGCGGCGGCAGGAAGCAGCATGAGAGCGATCATCATGAGCGAGAAAAATCTTGCGAATTTCTTCATGTGGATAAAGATTGATTAATAATGTTGTCGTTTGTCAGAGCACGGAGCCGGGTATGGCTCCATAATATAATAGACGCGACTTTCCCGGATTAGTTACACGTGAATCCGAAAAAGTCGCAAAAAATTTTTTATCGTGCGTCAGCAGGGCCTATTTCGACAACGGCACCCGTCAGAGGAGAGAAAGTGACGAAAGAGGGGGCTTTCTTGTCGGTGAAAAGCGAGGGGTCGAGACCGAAGACAACGCCATACTGCGCCACGTCGATGTCGCGGGCGGCGCGTTCCTTTCCGTCGTAGGTGACTTTCACGTTGGCTTTGCCGGGAATACGGTAGGCCAGACCGCCTTTAGGGAAGCGTTTTTCCTCGCCTTTCTCGTTGACGGGGAGCTTGCCCTGCTCTGTGACAGCCAGGTCGAAATAGACGGGGACACCGGAGAGATCGTCGGGACCGACGAAGCCGTCGGTCATCGAGAGGCGAGAGATGACCTTTCGCGGGTTTGTCTTACCGGGCGTAACGGTGACTGTGGTCACTTCGGTCGATGTCTGCGTTGTTCCGAGAAACATAGCCGTCAAGGCAGCTTCCTGGGCTGCGAGATTGTCAAGGACGAGCTGCATGGCCTTACCGTCGGCCGGCATGTTTTCAGCGCTTCCGGCCAGAATCTCGGAGCGGTTCTCGCGAAGCTCATATATGCGCGCTGCGGCAAGTTCGGCTCTTTTGGCCGAAGAGGGGCTCTGGAGCATCTCGGCGGTCACAGCCTGTTTTGCGGCAGGGGATTCAAGAATGGTCGGTTCGGCCGCTCTGGCAACGGGAAGCGTCACGGGGTCGAGAGCGATGACCTTTTCGGTGTTTACACTCAAGGGAGAATTGTTCTCGTCAAGGATCATGAAAGGAGTAGAACCGGCCTTGAACTGGACGAGATAGCTCTCGTCGGGGTTGGTCACGGCGCGCGGATTGATCACGACGGATGTCAGTTCGTATGAGGTCGATGGAGCCGTGATCGGTTCCTCTCCGAGATATTTTTTTGCGTAACGGAAGAATTCGCCGGGGGTCCTGACGGTCTTTTCGGCTTCGAGAGTGATGTCAATGACCGTGTTAGGCAAAGTGTAGTTGAGTCCGTATTCGTTGACTTTCCCTGCGGAGAATTTCTGGGTGGTCTGTGCCTCGCCGGTGAAGGAGGCTGCTAAAGCAAGGGTAATGAAAGCTATTGATTTCATTTTGTCAGAAGTTTTGGTCTTGGGTCATTATGGAGTCTATTGCCACTCCGGTGCAGTCGGCTATGTCTCCGGCCACGGTTCCATACACGCCGTTTTCCTCAGCGGCGAGTTCGCCTGCGCGTCCGTGGATGAAGGCAGCCATTATTGCGCTGACCTCCGGCTTGTAGCCTTGGGCGAGAAGGCTGAGCATTATTCCTGTCAGCACATCGCCTGAACCGGCGGTGGCCATGGCGGGAGTGCCGGAAGAGTTTATATACACTTTTCCGTCGGGGCGCACGAGCTTCGAGTAGTGGCCTTTGAGGAGAATGAGGATATTATAGTAGCGGGAGACTTCGAGGGCCTTCATCAGGCGCGTTTCCTCGTTTGGCTGTTCTCCGAAAATACGGTCGAATTCCGCGGCATGCGGTGTCAGGACGGAAAGGACGGGTATTTTTTCGAGCATTGTGGGGCGGCGCGCTATGCAGTTGAGGGCGTCGGCATCGATGATCAGCGGTTTTTTAGAGCGTTGGAAAAGAGCTTCGACGGCGCCCACGGTCAGTTCGGCAGTTCCTATGCCGGGTCCCACTGCTGTTGCGGTGTAGTCATGTTCGGAGCGGATGTCGGTGATGCGGAATTTGTCTTCGTCGCTCTCGAAGAGGGCTTCGGGGACAGCCGTCTGTATGATCGGGAAGGAGCATTGCGGCCCGAAGACGGTCAGTTTGCCGACGCCGCTGCGCAGGGCCCCACGGGCGGCAAGTACAGAGGCTCCCACCATTCCGTAGCGGCCGGCCACGAGAAGAGCGGAGCCGAAATCGGCTTTGGAGCAGAACTGTGGCCTTTTGCGCAGAAGTCCGTGGATCTCATTGCCTTCGATCAGGTGGAAATTCGTCTTGGTCTTTTCGATGGCCTCATGGCTCAGGCCGACGTCGAGTGTTTTCCATGTGCCGACTATCTCGGCATTGTCGGCGAAAAAGAACGAGAGGCGCGGGAACTGGATGGCAAGTGTCAGATCGGCGTGTACCATGTTGCGTTCCTGTCCCTGGCGGTTCCACTCGGCGAACATTCCGCTGGGAATGTCGAGCGAGACCACTTTTGCGCCCGATTCGTTGATATATCTGACGAGCGACATGAAGCCGCCGGTCAGCGGATCGCGCAGCCCTGAACCGAACAGTCCGTCGATGACAAGGTCAGAGGCGCCCAGTTCGGGAGTGTTGAACGTCTTGATGATCTGAATCAGTTCTATGCCGGGGGCTTTTTCCTGCAGGATGTCGCGGCATCTTCGGCAATCGGGCTTGAGGGCGTTTCCGCCTATGTTGAACAGATAGACAATCGGGTTGAATCCGCGCTGCGCCAGATGGAGGGCGGTGATCAACGCGTCGGAACCGTTGTTGCCCGGCCCGGCAAAGACAACGGTGCGTCTCGACGGCCGGAATCTTGCCGCGATCTCGGTGGCCGCAGCCTCGCCGACACGCTCGATGAGTGTCATGGTGGTAACGGATTCAGACTGAAGCGTGTAACGCTCTATGGCGCGAATGTCGTCATTGGTGAAAAGTTTCATTTTCCGGACTATTGATAAAATAGGTAAGACAGACGGCTGCCAACTGGAGCGGCCGACTGCATTAAGAGATTACAAAATTACTAAAATCTTTTTTCTCTCCGCGACATTTTTTGTAAATTTGCACCTATCATAACAAAAATAGTATATTTCCAACACAAATGAAACAGGTTACTTACAAAGGACTGACGTTCGTTCCCTATCTCGACAGAGAAAAAATCCAGAATCGCGTAAAGGAACTCGGCTCGCGTATAACGGAAGAGAATAAAGGACGGCGCCCTTTGTTTCTGTGTGTGCTTAACGGGGCTTTCGCCTTCGCCTCCGATCTGTTCAGGAGCGTAGATCTGCCGGATGCCGAAATCTCTTTCATACGCTTGAAAAGCTATGAAGGGACTTCATCGACGGGCGTGGTGAAAGAAGTCATTGGACTGCATGAGGATATCAAGGACAGGACGGTAATTGTTGTTGAAGACATCGTCGATACCGGCCATACGATCACCCGTCTCGTCAAAGATCTCAAGGCGAAGGATCCGGCGGAGGTAAAAGTGGCCACGCTGCTTTTCAAGCCCGAGTCACTCCAGACTTCATTTGTGCCCGATTATGTCGGTTTCAACATTCCCGCCGATTTTATTATCGGTTACGGACTTGATCTTGACGGACTGGCCCGCAACCTGCCTGATATATGGGTCCTCTCTCCCGACCATGATTCATAAAAAAGAATATAACAGAACTGATTTAAAATTGCCAAAAATGTATAATTTAGTGGTTTTCGGTGCGCCCGGAAGCGGAAAAGGCACACAAAGCGCCCGTCTGATAGATGAGTACGGGCTTTATCACATCTCGACCGGCGAGCTGCTTCGCGATCATATTCGCCGCGAGACCGAGCTGGGCAAAACGGCCAATGAATATATCTCGAAGGGACATCTGATCCCTGACAAGCTGATGATAGACATTCTGGAAAATACCCTCGATGACAATCCGGAAACTGCCGCAGGAGTGATTTTCGACGGCTTTCCCCGCACGATCGAGCAGGCCGACGCTCTCAACGAGATGCTTCACCGCCGCGGTTCGAAGGTTCACGCCGTCGTAGGGCTTGAGGTAGAGGACGAGGAACTCATCGACCGCCTCCTCAAGCGCGGACAGGAAAGCGGCCGTTCGGATGACAACCTCGAGACCATCAACGAGCGCCTGAAAGTCTATAACAAGCAGACGGCTCCTCTTCGCGACTATTATATAAAGCAGGGCAAATATCATGGAATCAAGGGCGTCGGTTCGATCGACGACATATTCCACAGCATCAAGCTTAATCTGAAAGGTACTCAGGACTGACTCCGGTCACCATTGCCCGCATACACCTCCATCCAACCATACATAGCTGAATGTTAGGCGTCAAAAGACTCTACTGGTTTGTGTTGAAAAGCTTTGTTCCGCTTTTCTGCATGACCTTTTTCATCTGTCTTTTCATTGTCCTGATGCAATTTCTCTGGCGCTACATCGATGAGCTCGTAGGAAAAGGTCTGACAATAGACCTTATCGGGGAGCTTTTCTTCTATGCGGCGCTCTCGATGGTTCCCATGGCTCTTCCGCTCGCCATTCTTCTGGCGTCGCTGATGACTTTCGGAAATCTCGGGGAGCATTTCGAGCTTACGGCCATGAAAGCATCAGGAGTGTCGCTGCTCAAGGTGATGAGCCCTCTGATAGTGCTGATGGGCATCATTGCAGTCGGGGCTTTTTTCTTCCAGAACAACGTGCTCCCGATCGCACAGACGAAGATGTACACGCTTCTCTTCTCCGTGCGCCAGAAATCGCCCGAACTCGAAATTCCTGAAGGCGTGTTCTACGATCAGATTCCGGGCTATAACTTTTTTGTGGATCATAAGGACCGTCTGTCGGGGACGCTCTATGAAATCATGATCTACGACATGTCGAAAGGCTTTGACAACGCCGGCATAATTCTGGCCGATTCAGGAAAGCTCGTCATGACTGAGGACAAGTCGCATCTTTTCCTCAAACTGTGGGAGGGAGAGTCGTTCGACAATCTAAAGGAAGCCGGCTCGTCGATGAAGAACGTTCCTTACCGACGGGAATCTTTCCATGACAAATCCATTCTGCTCGAGTTTGACGCGAATTTCAACCGCCTTGACGAGGAAGGAATGAGAAACCAGTATGTCGGCAAGAACATAACGGAGCTTCAGGCAACGATCGATTCCGTGGGCCGGATGGTTGACAGTATGGGTGTCAGCTACAGCCGCACCATAATGGAGGCGCCCAGAATGGGGGTGTCTTCTGTCAATTATCGCCCCGACGAAAGCGGTCGGCTGGTGGAGGCGCCTGTCCCGGATGTGGCGCTTTCCAAGCCACTGAATGTCGATTCTCTTCTGACCGGACCGAATTCGGCCGCGAGGGTCAATTATGTCAGTCAGGCGCTGAACAAGGCCAAAAACATGAAGCAGGAATATGAATTCCGTTCGCTCGTGATGAAAGAGGAGCTGAAAACCATCCGGCGCCACGACATAGAGCTGCAGAAAAAATTCACCCTCTCCTTCGCCTGCATAATATTCTTCTTCATAGGCGCGCCTCTCGGAGCCATAATCCGCAAGGGTGGAATAGGTATGCCGCTTGTCATATCGGTCATACTTTTCATTTTCTATTACATTATAGACAACACGGGCTATAAGATGGCGCGCGACGGGCGCATCCTCGTGTGGGAAGGGATCTGGCTCAGTTCCGCCATTCTTCTCCCGCTCGGCATTTTCTTCACCTACAAGGCTGTCAACGACTCGGCGGTCTTCAACAAAGACGCCTATCTGAATTTCTTCCGGCGCCTGATCGGCTCCAACATGGCCCGTCATCTCAAGATGAAGGAGGTCGTGCTGGTCGATGTGGATGTTCCGAAAGCTACCGGGATGCTTTCCTCGCTGAGCGAAAGCGCCGGAAACTATCTGGAAGAGAATCCGAAGCGGCCATCATATATCGCCTACTGGATGAAGGGCTATCCGCGCGGGCCGCTCCGCGCCCTTTCGGAGCAGCTGGAAGAGATTGTCGCCTACATTGCCGACAGCCGGTCGAAACTCGTCATCAACAAGCTGATGGATTTTCCCATTCTCCGCAGCCTCTGGTTCTATCATCCGTCAAACTACAAGTGGGCGAGCTGGGCCGCCATGGTCATATTCCCGATAGGACTTCCGGTATATTTCATCGGGTTGCGCCAGCTCTCGATTCTGCGTCATGAACTGGAGACAATACGCTCGGTGTCGGCGCAGCTGACCGAACTCCTCGAATCGCCCGATCCCGAACAGACAGCTACCGCATAACAAAAGAATAACCAAATCCGACAAACATAAACATGGACAACAAGGAAATAAAACTTGACAGCATAGAGGAAGCTATCGAAGCTTTCCGCAACGGCGAATTCGTCATCGTTGTCGATGACGAAGACCGTGAGAATGAAGGCGATCTCATAATGGCTGCCGAGAAGGTTACGCCGGAACATGTCAATTTCATGATAACCAACGCACGCGGAGAACTCTGCGCGCCGCTCACCATTTCGCGCTGTCGTCAGCTTGATCTTCCGCACCAGGTCGAGGAGAATACCTCGATGCTCGGAACGCCTTTCACCGTGACGGTGGATCTTCTTCCGGGATGCACCACAGGAGTTTCGGCCCACGACCGTGCCGCAACTATCCGCGCTCTCGCCGATCCTACCGTGCAGTCGAAGGATTTCGGCCGTCCCGGCCATGTTCATCCGCTGTATGCCCAGGACGAGGGCGTTCTCCGTCGTCCCGGCCACACTGAAGCGAGCATAGACCTCGCTCGTCTTGCGGGTCTTCAGCCGGCGGCAACTCTCATTGAGATTCTAAAGCCCGACGGCACCATGGCCCGTCTGCCCTTCTTGCGCGAGAAGGCCGACGAATGGGGCCTGAAACTCATCTCGATCCGAGATCTGATCGCCTACCGTCTGCGTACGGAAAGCTCCGTAGAGCAGGGCGAAGAGGTCGATATGCCCACATCCCACGGCCATTTCCGCCTGATCCCTTTCCGCCAGAAAAGTAACGGACTCGAGCATATAGCGCTCATCAAGGGCGACGTCTCCACTCCGGAACCTGTCCTTGTCAGAGTGCATTCGTCATGCGCCACCGGTGACATCTTCGGCTCCCAGCGCTGTGACTGCGGCGATCAGCTCCACAAAGCTATGGAAATGATTGAGAAAGAGGGACGTGGAGTTGTCCTTTATCTGAATCAGGAAGGCCGCGGCATAGGCCTGATGGATAAGATCAAGGCCTACAAGCTTCAGGAGCAGGGCCTTGACACCGTCGATGCCAATCTGCATCTCGGTCACAAGGCCGACGAGCGCGACTATGGCGTTGGTGCCCAGATTCTCAACGCTCTCGGTGTGCATCGCATGCGCCTGATGACCAACAACCCGGTGAAACGCATCGGCCTTGAAGGATATGGACTCTCGGTTGAAGAAAACGTGCCTATCGAAGTAGCTCCCAACGACTACAATCTCCGCTACATGCGCACCAAAAAGGAACGCATGGGCCATCACCTCGACCAAGTCGATTGATCAGAAATAACCCGACATAACATAGGGCATCGTGTTCATCCTTGACATGATGCCCTATTCGTTTATTAATGCATTTCATTCTAACTCAACCGCATTAATCAGTATTATCTCCTTTTTATTGCGGTACTATTCAAAACCATCAATTTTTTGAGGGTTTATTTGGAAAAGAGTATCAATTATGAGGAAATCCTCTCCATTGTTACGAACATCGCTTAAACTTGACTTTCAGGAATCCGCTATCTTCTGAGGGCTGTAAAATATCTTCTTTTGAAATTCGATATGATATGCTGTCTTGTGCATCTAAATGAGGAAGCCATATATTTGTAGGCTCTATTATGTGTTCCCATTTCCCTCTTTTATTTGTGAAAGCATGGTAACTCATCCAATTTGATGTTTCCCATTCAGTAACGTAGCCCCATTCATCAGTTCCGTTTCCGTCTAAATCTCCCTCATAAACGAAATGTATGCCGATTGTTTTATTCTCTAATATAAGGTCTTTAACGGTCTTGTTTTTTGTAAAAACACGCCATTTATAATGAAAGCCTTTGTCGTTAGGATGTAATGAATCCATTGGCTCACATATAAGGGTATCAATATCTATGCCGTTGAATCTGCCTATTAGAGTATCACGATATTGTGCTAAATAACCCAATTCCAATGTTTGATATTTGCCCTCACGAACACAAGCACAAAGCCATATTTGGCATAATAATATGAGTAGTAATTGCTTCATTGTCTATTCGCTCCTATATTCATCTGTTTTTTTAATTGCTCGCTGTGAGAAATTGACAAAGATTCCGATGAATAATTGTTTATATTTCATCAATACTATTGGTATAAATATTCTCGTTTATTGTAGTAAGTCGTTAGAGTATCATATATTATCACCTGTTGTCTTGCGAGAATTTGTCCTAAACTATCATAATCTTCAATTCGGTCAAGATTGATATTATCATTGTTTTTTCTGTAGGTATATTTTACCCACACTTCTCGCTCTCCATTATATGAATAGTTTGAAATTTCCTTGTTTGAGTAATCAATAATACTCATATCGTCTAATTTTTGCAAAGGTAATATACCTCTGCACATGTCATATAAATAGTCATAATAAGGCTCACCGAACTCATAATTCAAATCATAAACGGTGTAAGCGTTCCCCATTTTTATTCCCTGCTTGGAATAATTTATAAGTATTTCAAGTTGATTGTCAAAATCCACATCAACGAATATAAATGGAAGTTCATGGAAACTTGATAATTCTAATATCCCGTCACTTGGAATAGTTGGGACTTGATAGTCCAAAAAAATATGTTGTTTTTTCTTTGCATCAACACTATTCAAACGGAAGTAAGGGTTGAAAAAAGACATATAGCAACTATCATCTCTTAAAAAATAAATTTTCGCTTCTCCGATTATTGAATTTTCTCTGAATTCAACAGGGCTGACGGTAATTCTGACATTAAATTCATTGACCGTATTCCTGTAAATAATAAGGCATCTATCATAATCTGTTGATTCTCGCGAAAGACAAGAAGAAAAGATAAGTAATAATATGAAGTATGAAAATTTCATTTTATAACGAACGTATTATAACTCTTAAATTATTATGTTTATGTCTAATTTGAGTGATTCTATCTTCTGATAAATCATTGCATATCATAAGCGTAGTTTC
>CAJULY010000024.1 GCA_910587185.1 uncultured Muribaculaceae bacterium | reverse complement strand
TGACTATTTACTCAAGGTTTTTAAGGAAAGTTAAATCTCATGCGCCAGCCCTGGAGATATTCGCTGGCATTCAAAGCAACCTATAATTCAGATAAGGTTCAGGCCTCAAATCAGATTAATGCCAGACTCACGAGGAATCCTCATGCCGACCGGAGCGGCACCGTCACATATTCCACCGATATGTTTCCCGCATCGGAATATTCCTCTACTCTTGTGACGCAATCAAAATATTTGTCCTACAGAGGCTACTATTTTTTCAAGTTGCCGAGCAACAGTTCACTTACATTCAATCCTACATACGAATTTTCACATACAGATGAAAACTCCTCCTACACGGAAAAAGGTTTCCCGACACTACTGAACGGGGCAGTCGATAATACCAATATGCTGAAAGCTGATCTGAAATTCGATCATGACTTCGGTCAGTATGGGCATCTTCTCGGATTGATCAGGGGTTCTTACCAGTACAATCGCACTCATTACACGGGTACAGCCAATTCATTGGACAGAGCCAAGTCTTCGCGAATCGGTGTGGGAGCAACCTATAATATAACGGCAGGAAATTTTTACGGGACTGCCTCTTTGGGTTGGAATTGGGACCGTCTTCAGTTCGGAGATATGACAGACAAGCCCTCGTCTCCCTGGTATAATTTCTCTATGAGATATGCTTTTCGCAAAAATCATTCGCTCTATGCTGCATTCAATTACTTCACATGGACGCCTAATTCCATCTATAAAAGCAGCAATGTGATTCAGGCAACTCCCCTGATGAAATATACCGGAAATCCCAACCTTGTGCCAAGCAAGAGCTATGATATGGATTTTAATTACTCATGGTATCCCAATAACAATTACAGTCTGAGCGTTTATGCCTCATGTTGGCTCTTAGCCGACAGATATGTATTTGATTACGAGGCTACTTCATCGGGTGTTCTTCGCACGATCAAGCAACCTCTGGGCCGATATTCCCAAGGGAGCTATGGAGTCAGCGGTACGGTGCGGCTGTTTGACAGGAATCTGGAGATGACGGGTCGTGTAGGGCAGCGACTTAACTATAACGGAACGCCATATAACGTCAACCATTCCTATATCGACTGGTCATTAAGTGCGCGTTATTATTTGAAAAATTTGTTCTTCTCAACATATTATTCTTCGGGGAAGGGATATGCTGACGGTTTTATGACCGGAATCTGGACTCGTGTCAAGAGTGATTATGTAATGATTGTCGGATGGTCAAATGGCGACTGGAACGTCAGAGCTACTTTGTTCAATATGTTTCGGTGGAACTGGCGCAGCGGGCTGCAGGTCCTGAACAGTGAATACTATGATACTCGGGAACAGTTCTATCATCCCGATGATCATGCGTTGATTCAGATAACAGCGACCTATACGATTGGCTTCGGTAAGAAAGTCAGCCGCAGCAACGAGCCTTCCGATGTCGGGTCTGCTTCGTCGGGCATCCTGAAATAAAGCTGCGTTTCTAATAAAATTATCCCAAAAGTATTGCTGCCTTTTGGGATAATTTTATGTGTGTGGGGAAATAGGACCGGATAGGCATGATACATAATAATTGAGTCGCGGAGGGACGAATCTGTGGTACAGGCCATAGCATCAACCACTGAGGCATCCCTGCGGGACGCCGAGACTTGGTGCAGACTCTAACCGTGTATGAAGCGAAGCGGAGTGCACGGTTAGAACACAGTGCGCCTTTCAGGCTTGTCCATCAAGTCTTTTCAGCTTAACTCAACCGCATTGATTAGTCCAATTGGGCGGATTGGAGGGCGGGGTTTTCCAAAATGTCAATGTTCTCTTTGCCATGATTGGTTCCGGGGGAAGGACGGGTCCGACATTTCGGACGGGTCGGACGGGTTCATTTTCCGGAGGAGGGGCGGTCATGGCGCCGCTTAGAAGAGCGGGACTGACGGGCAGTCTTCTGTTCCAGGGAGATAGATCTGATTAAGGATTGAGAGGTCGGGAGGGATGCCGAGAAGGACTTCCCTTTCGATCAGCTCCTCTTCGGGCGGAGGATCGGGGGGCTGAGCGAGGTCGAGGTTGGGCCACGGGCGGGAGGGGCGCCGGATCTCGTTGGTGAAGACGTTGACGCGGGTCTTGGGACGGTAGGTTCCGTGGACTACCAGCAGCGACTCTTCGCTCATTGACAGACACGGGATAACAGAACGCCAGACACGGGTCAGATGACGTCCGCGACGAGGATAGGCGTCGCCGTCGAGGATAAGGGCCATGGGAAAGCTGAGACCCCGACAGTATTCGGGAGAACGGGCTGTGGATAAGATCGGCTGCCACTTGGGGTCGGGCAACGCTTTGCGCGACCGACGGGGCAGAAGCCTGTTCAACTGTTTGCGGTTCTTGCCGACGATGCAGAAAGGAGCGCCGGGACGCACGACCGTTGCGAGCCAGCGGAGATAGTTGACCAGAGCCTGCTTGAGGGCTTCCTTTTCGGCGTCGGCATCGCAGAGATAGAGGCGCTGCGGCTTGCGCTGCGCGCGCTGACGCTCGAGAACGGAGATGGCTCGCCGGGCATCGCGGTGAAGCGGGTAGCCGAGCCAGCGCTCGAACTGAGCGGCCCAGTTGCGCTGCCCGACGGAGCGGGGACGGCATTTTATTTTCTTCGCGGTCAACATGCCGCAAAGTTAGGGAGGAATCAGAGGGAGAGAGTGCCTGTTTCTATTTTTGAGGGAGAGGGGATTTCGGACAGGTCAGACAGAGGCGGACGGGTCGGACACTTGTGGGTCGGACAGAGTCGGACGGGGTGCGGGAAAATCAAATAATTGTATTAAAAATAAAAGTTAATTCATCTTTCTTTTTTTGCTGCATTCGGGGCAGATGCCTTTTATCATAAAATTCACAGAATGAGTTTCATAGCCGTCAGGCAAACTGATGGATGGCGTGGGAATATCTTCAAGGCAAAATACCTTATTGCATTTTTCGCAATAGAAGTGGGCGTGGGAATCATCGTTTGAGCCGTGGTTCTCACTGCGACACGCCTCATATTTCGAAATTCCGCGGCCGTCTTCCATTATATGGATGGCGTCAAGCCGGAGAAGTTTCGTCAGGACCCGCAGTATGCTTGAACGTTCAAGCGTCTCCAATTCTTTTTCAAGTTCGATCAGACTCATGGGTTCATGTGACGCAAGCAGAGCTTTCATCACGAGAATACGGTTGGAAGTGGGTTTCACTCCGGCCTTTTCCAGATAATAAAGAGGATCGCGGTTCATAACGGATGCAAATATACGCAAAAATACCCTCATCCCGAGCCTCCGGATGTGAAAATGACACCGGGTTGCGAGAAATACTTCGTAAATTTGTATCGTAAAAATCAAAACGTCATGGAACTATTCAATTCATTGCTTTTTATGCTCAACGAAATGTCACCTTACATATTGTTGGGCTTTCTCATAGCCGGAATAATGCATGCTTTCATCTCAAGAAAGACTTTTGCCCGGCATCTTTCCGGAACCGGCTGGAAGGCCGTGGTGAAATCGGCTCTGATCGGAGTGCCGCTCCCACTCTGTTCGTGCGGAGTTTTGCCGACAGCAATCGGAATGAGACGGAGCGGTGCCTCCAAGGCAGCTTCTACTTCGTTTCTTATCGCGACGCCTCAGACCGGAGTTGACAGCATCGCGGCCACATGGTCGCTACTTGGTCCGGCGTTTGCTGTCATACGCCCGGTGGCCGCTCTGGTAACGGCTGTGGCAGGCGGCGTTGCCGTCGGAAAGAATGAAGAGTCATCGTCGGCAGAGCCGGTCAGCTGTGCCGTAACGGAAGAGGATGCTCCTCAAGGATTCATTGAAAAATGCAAGTCGGCTTTAAAATACGGTTTCATCGACCTTGTAGGAAGTATCGGTTCATGGCTTGTCGCCGGACTTATAGTTGCTGCATTGATCACGGTGTATGTTCCTGCCGATTTCTTCTCGGTTCTCGGCAGCAAGCCGATACTGTCGATGATCGCGGTGCTTGTGATCGCCATTCCGATGTATGTGTGTGCGACTGGCTCAATTCCAATCGCGATGTCGCTTGTCATGAAAGGTCTTTCGCCCGGCACCGCCCTGGTGCTCCTCATGGCGGGACCTGCAGCTAATTTCGCATCGTTCACCCTGATCTCCCGTGAGATGGGGCGTAAATCGGCAATTATATATCTGCTCTCCATAATAGCGGGTGCGATGGCTTTCGGCCTGATGATCGACTATCTGTTGCCGGCGCGCTGGTTTTCGCTGGAGGCCATGCACGCGGCCTGTCACGGCGCAGGCGGATTCGGGGTGTTCCCGACGATCTGTTCGGTCATTCTTGTGGCTCTTCTAATGATCACATTTGTAAAACGATATGTCAAACCCAATAAACTAACAGGAAAAATGACTAAGGAATATATTGTAAAAGGTATGAACTGCCCTCATTGTCAGGCAGCAGTGACCAAGGCGATCAAAGGCGTGGCCGGAGTTGAAGAGGTTGAGGTGGATCTGTCAACCGGCCGGGCTGCAGTGGAAGGCAACCATGAAGCGGAAGAACTGATCCAGGCTGTCCGCAATGCCGGTTTTGATGTGGAATAATCAGATGTCGCGCGGTTGCGGGTCCGGCGGAGGTGTCACACCGGGTGGCAACTCCGTCGGAAGCGGCCGTCGCAGAATGACATACTGTTCGTAGTAGGAAATGATAAGGGTGGTCAGCGGAAGCGCCACGAGCATCCCTATCAGACCGAGCAGAGAACCCCACACCGAGAGAGACAGCAGGATAAGCGCCGGATTCAGGCCCATTACCTTGCCCATGATCTTGGGCGTCAATATGTAGTCGCAGGTCGATTGGCTGACGACATAGACGAGAAGACATTCGCTGAAAACAGTCCAGAAATGGGCTTCACCCCCCATGGAATAGATTATGCAGACTATCGTGACGGGGATAAGCGTGATATATTGGAAATAGGGGATGAGATAAAGGATGCCGACAGTCACTCCGAGAATTATAGAGAGAGGAATGCCCACTATCGAGAATCCGATTGAGTAAAAGACGGCGGCGCAAAGAGCAAGGAAGGCCTGTCCGCGGAAGTAATGGTCCATGGACTGTTTCATGTCGTGAAACACGCGATAGACTATGGGACGCGATTTCGGCGGAACCATCATTCGAAATCCTGTGAAAAGATAAGGATAGTCTATCATTATGAAAATCACATAAATGAATGTCAACAGCCACTCCAGGCAGTGCAGGAGGAAACTGACCGATTCACCCACTAATGACGTGCCTTTGTCAAGGAGCGCTTCTATGTGGGTCATATCGAAATAACTTTCCAGACGTTCAGGATTTATGAAACGCCTCAGGAATGTATGGACCTCTCCGGGAATCAGCGGAAGTTCGACATTGGAACTGTAGTACTTTTTCACGAGATCCATCATCTGGCTTATCTCGTCAATCACCGACGGAATGCAGAAATATCCTATCACTCCGATGAAAAACGATACTTCAAAAAGAGTGACGAATGTAGCTATGACACGTCCTTTGAGATGGAGCAGTTTCTGATTGAACTCCAGCGCAGGCTCAAGAAGATAGGCTATGAGACAGGCCACAAGAAACGGCAACAGTACATTTCGGAGGTCATTTATCAGCCAGATAGCCCCAGCCGTGAGAGCGAGCGCTATTATCCAGCGGAATATGCGGTCGAGGGTGAACGGTTTGCGTGTCTGTCCTGTCATGATGAATGGAAAATGAACGGTTAAACTTCCTATATAATGCCATACAGGGAGTTATTGTTCATTTTCTCTTCTTGAGCGGGGGAAGGATAATCGCTATCATGACAGTCACGGCAAGCATCCAGGGATAATAGAGATATTGCCATGGGGCCGCGGGGGAGATTCCGGCGAGTCCTGTAGCGAGCAATGTCTGTGCTCCGTAAGGGATGAGGCATTGAACAATGCAGGAACAGGTGTCGAGAACGGAGGCCGTCCGACGAGGCGCGATGGAATATTTCTCGGAAATTTTACGGGCAATGGATCCTACGGAAATGATGGCCACGGTGTTGTTGGCCGTACATACGTTGACGAGGCTGACAAGGGTTGCTATGCAGAATTGTGCGCCCCGCTTTCCGTGGATATGCCTGGTCAGACTCTGCAGTATGAAATCTATTCCTCCCATCGCTTTTATCAGGCCGAGCATTCCCGCGGCCAGAAGGGTGATTACGATCAGTTCGCCCATTGATCCGATTCCTTCACCCATGAGTCTGCAGCAATCCATTACGCCCGTGTCGGTTCTCAATACCGCCAGAATTATGGCTGCCAGAATTCCTCCCGACAGGACTATCAGCACGTTTATTCCTGCCAAAGCCGTCACGATGATTATGATATAAGGCAGAATCAATAATGGATCGGAAGCTTTCTCCGGAACCGAAAGATCGATATCGCTCCCTATTATGAAATAGATCAGCAGAGTGATCAGGGCTGCAGGACAGACAATCCTGAAATTGGCTTTGAATTTGTCGGCCATAGAGCAGCCTTGGGTTCTGGTCGCAGCTATCGTGGTATCGGAAATGAACGAGAGATTGTCGCCAAAGAAAGCCCCGCCCAGTGCAGTCGCTACAAAAAGAGGCACAGATCCACCTCCCGCTTCGGCTATTTCAACAATGAGAGGGACGATGGCCACGACCGTTCCGACGGATGTGCCGATTGCCAGCGAAATGAAACAGGAAGCGAGAAAGATCGCCGGCAGAAGAAGATGGACGGGAAACACCTCCAGAGTCAGCTGCACCGTAGCGTCAATGGCTCCTATTCCTTTCGCCAGTGCCGCGAAAGCTCCGGCCATTATGAAGATCCATATCATGTAAAGGATATTGGAATGTCCGGCGGCAGTAGAAAAGCGCTCGATCCGTTCATTGAGGCGCGGTCCCGAATATATGGCTACAGCCCATGCCGAGGCTACAAGCAAGGCTACGGTTATGGGCATCACATAGAAATCACCTATCAGAATGGAGACTGCGACATAGAGCAGCAGGAAAACGGCTGCCGGCGACAATGCCAGCAGCCCTTTTGAAGCGGTTATGTGTTTAGATTCGTCTATGGGAAATGTTCTCATTCAAAAGGAGAATAGAATGTCGTGAATGCACGTATGATGTAGTCCACGTCAGCGGCCGCCCCGGTTTCACGCACCGAGTGCATTGCCCATATCGCGGCGCCCATATCCACTCCGCGCAGATCGATCTGAGATGTCAGGATGTTTCCGAGTGTTGAACCGCCTGCCACATCGCTGTGGTTTACAAAATACTGTACGGGGACGCCGGCGCGTTCGCAGACCGAGCGGAACACTGCGGCGGAATCTGCGTCGGTCATATATTTGCAGTTGGCATTGATCTTTATAACCGGACCGCCTCCGAGCGCAGGATGATTTGTCGGGTCCTGTTTTTCCGGATAGTTCGGATGAAGCGCATGGCCGTTGTCGGCAGAAATCATGAATGACCGGGCTATAGCCTGCTGATAATCCTGTTCGTTTCCACCGAGACATTCGTTTATGCGGCGCAGAGTGTTCATGAGCAGGGGAGACGCCGCACCCTGTTTTGTGCCGGAACCGGTTTCCTCATTGTCGAAGATTGCCATTATGCGGTTCATCTTGGCATCGGCGGGTGCTGAAAGTATTGCAGTCAGCGCCGCATGTGCCATTGACAGGTCATCCAGGCGTCCGGACGTGATGAATTCGTTGTTGAGGCCTACGAGGCACGCCGGAGTGGTGTCATACAGCGAGAGGTCGAAATCGAGGATATCGGACGTAAGTACACCCAGTTCCGTCGCCAGAAGATTGAGAAGCAGATTGTCACGCTGCAGCTGTCCGTTGACAATCGCGATGACCGGAAGCATGTCTTTCTGTTTTGACAACGGATTGCCTTCGTTGACGCCTCGGTTGAAATGAATCGCCAGGTGGGGAATAGTGAGCAGGGGACGCCGGAAACGCACAAGCCGGGTTTCAGGTCGGAGTATGTTTTTTGAACGGAGCATCACTCGTCCGGCCAGTGACAGCGGGCGGTCAAACCAAGTATAAAGAATAGGTCCTCCATATACTTCGGTGTTGAGCTTGACGATAGAATTCTCGCAGTTTATCTCGCCGTGGGGCTTGATTCTGAATCCGGGGGAATCGCTGTGTGCGCTGATGATTTTATAACCGGCATCAGGAGCTTCGGCAGAAAGCTCGAATGCGATTACGGCGGAGTGGTTCTTGACAATATAGTATCGTCCTCCGTGGGTCAGATCCCATTTCTCGGCAGCGTCCAGACGTGTATATCCGGCTTCGTCAAGCCGATGGGTGATTTCCTCCGCCGCGAAAAAATTGACCGGAGAAGCGTCAAGGAATTTTATCAGATCAGGTACGTGACTTTCCATATAGGTAGAATTTTTAAAGTGTTCTTTTATTATTGTCTTGTCATTCGTTTTCGAGCAGTCCGGAATAGCGCAGATTGTTGAGCGCGCGCAACTGATTGCAGAGAATGCGGCTCCAGTAGTCGCGAAAATCTTCGGCTACGGCGGCGATTGCCTCTTCCACCACAGGATATGGTGCGTCGCGGACAGTCTCTACAAAATTATAGAAGACCTGAAACAGATCGGTCAGTCCTTCGGAAATGGTTGCGGCGATCGGCGTGTCGCTGTATTTCATATCCTCTTCGAAGACTTCAAGATAGGTGTCGTGTTCCCCCAACAGCGCGCTTATGGTTGAGCACACCGCATTGTATGCGTCCTCTTCCATGACCGGTTCGATGTATCCTGTTTCGAGACTGTCGCGGGAAAGATCTGTGGCGGAAATATAGATTCTCGGAAGAAGCCGAAGCATGGCTGCCGTAAAATCATCCGGAGTCATTGCTCCGCAATTCTCCAGCGTCGAGCAATATTCGTTGCAAAGAGCTATGAACGCCAGCGAATTAGGCGTCAGTTGGTTTGTCTGGGTTTCCATATCCGTAAAGTTTGTTAGATTTTATATAGTCCCACACTCCGGAGGGCAGAAACAATTCCATGTCATGGCCTTCGGAGATGGCTTTGCGCAGGAAAGTGCTTGAGATGTCAAAAACCGGGGCTTCCGTCAGAGTCACATGCTCAGGGACTGAAGCAGAATCGACAGGATAACCCGGGCGCGGATAGACAATGGGGCGGAACCGTCGGATTATTGTCTGCCAGTCACGCCATCTGTCAAATATGTTCCAGTTGTCTGATCCGATTATCAGATGGAATTCACATTCGGGATAACGGGAAGAAAGAAGCCCGAGGGAATCAATGGAATAGCTCGGACGAGGCATCGTAAGTTCTATGGCGCAAGGAATGATACCGGCATGTCCGGAGCATGCTATCTCAAGCATGTCAAGACGCAGAGAGTCCGAAACCATATTGTTCCCGTCATGTACTTTGAGCGGGTTAAGAGGGGAGAGCATGAGCCAGACCTCGTCGAGAGTCGAAAACTGAACAAGGTAATCGGCCAACAATATATGCCCGACATGTACCGGATTAAAAGATCCTCCGAGAACTCCTATCTTTCGTTTACGGATCATTTCCCGATGAAGTCGAGAATTGCTTTCTCTGTTTCAGTCACAGCTTTGTCAAGATCATCGTTCACAACCCTCATGTCATATTTCGGAGCGAACGACAACTCGAATTCCGCTTTGTTGACGCGCTCGTCAATGGCTTCGGGTGTCTCGGTGCCACGGCCTTCGAGGCGCCGGCGCAGTTCCTCGACCGACGGGGGCATTATGTAGATGCTCAGCGCGTCATCGCCGAACATCTCTTTGACGCGCACACCGCCTTTGACATCGATGTCGAGCACTACGATTTCTCCGTTCTCACAGCGGTCAATGATCTCTCTTTTGAGAGTGCCGTAGAAACGGCCGGGATAAACTTCCTCGAATTCGACGAACTCGTCGTTGTCGATGGCGTTGCGGAACTCTTCTGTAGTTATGAAATGGTAATTCTTTCCATTGACTTCACCGGGACGGGGAGAGCGATTTGTGGCCGAGACCGAGAATTTCATATCTACGTTGCCCCGGTCCATTATCGAACGGATGATAGTGGATTTTCCGCAGCCGCTGGGAGCTGACATTATTATTATTTTACCTTTCATAATCTGTCCTGTCTATAAAATCGCTAAAGAACGTTCAACACCTGTTCCTTTATCTGCTCGAGCTCGTCTTTCATCCTGACCACGAGTTTCTGCATTTCGGCATGATTGCTTTTTGAACCGAGAGTATTGATCTCACGGCCCATCTCCTGGCTTATGAATCCGAGTTTTTTGCCCTGGCTGCGTTCATTGCCGAGCGTTTCCATGAAGTAGTCGAGATGTTGTGTCAATCTCTGTTTCTCCTCGTTGACATCAAGTTTCTCGATGTAGAAAATCATTTCCTGTTCAAGCCGCGAACGGTCGTATTCCACCTGGGGAAGCTGGGAAAGATTCTCGGTAATGCGGGCCTTTATGCGGTCAATGCGTTCGGTTTCGTAGCGGGGCACCTCGCCGAGATAATCGCGGATGTGGCCGATGCGTGACGCAAAGAATTCCTCGAGTTTCGCTCCTTCAGCTTTTCTGTAATCGGTAAGCGCGTCTATGGCGTTGTCCATAGCCTGAAGAGCGGCGTCGTAGTCTTCGTTTGAACCGGTGGTGGGGTTGTCGGTCTTGAGGGTCTCGGGAAAGCGGAGAAGAACGGAATACCAATCTTCCGGAACAGAAATTCCGAGTTCTGAGGCCATATCTTCTATCTGCTGTTTGTAGGCCTTCAGAATCGGTATGTTGAATTGCATCGAGGCTTCCGCCTGATGGTTTTCGATATAGACTGTCGCTTCGACTTTTCCTCGTTCGACTCTTCTGGCTATCAGGTTGCGCAACTCCATTTCTTTTTCGCGAAGGAGCGGCGACACGCGTAACGAGAGATCAAGCTGCTTGCTGTTGAGCGATTTTATCTCTACAGTTATTTTCTTATTTGGAAGTTCGACAATAGCTTTGCCGAAACCGGTCATGGATAGAAGCATAAGCCAAATTCAGTTTTATTTCCACAAATGTACGAATTATAGAGAGGAAAAATGTAACTTTGCAGTAAAATTTTTCATTTCATGGCTGTAATTCTCAATATCGAAACATCTACGGAGGTATGTTCCGCCGCACTGACGGCTGAAGGGATGGTGTTGTGTCACAATGAAGATTTCCAGGGACGTAATCATGCGGCGTTGCTTAGCGGATTTGTCAAACGATGTCTTGACCATGCCCGCGAACACGAGATGAAACTCGACGCTGTTGCCGTAAGCCTTGGCCCCGGCAGTTATACAGGGCTTAGAATCGGTCTGTCAGAGGCAAAAGGTCTCGCTTATGCGCTTGACATTCCGTTGATCGGTGTATCGACCTTGCAATTGCTGGCAGTGCACGCCATGTTCAATGCGGATCTTGATCCGGATGTTCTGCTCGCTCCGATGATTGATGCCAGGAGAATGGAAGTCTATACCGCGGTCTATGACTTCGCTCTTCAGGAGATCATGAAGCCGCAGCCTTTGATTCTTGACGAGAGTTCCTATTCGGAAGAACTTGCGCAGGCAAAAGTGGCCTTCTTCGGTAACGGAAGTGAAAAGGCCCGAAAGGTCATAACCTCTCCCGACGCGATTTTTATTCCTGACGTCGTTCCTCTGGCTTCGGACATGATAGCGCTTGCCGAACGCAGCTATGCTCGCCGGGAGTTCATAGATCTCGCCTATTCCACTCCGGAATATCTGAAGGATTTTCAGGCTATAAAACCAAAACCCAGATTCTGAAAAAGGCTCGCCTCACGACCGGCTTATCTGCAATCCGGACGTGCTGACTGCCAGTTCGGCAAATCGCGCCGTGCCTCTGTTTGAAAGACGGCGCCTGATTACGGCCGCCGCTTCCGGATCTTTCGCAACCATATAGAGGTATCCTCCTCCTCCCGCTCCGGGTAATTTCATTCCTAATGTGAGATCGTTGACTGAATCTATTATGGCCTTCACCTCGTCGGGACAAGTGCCACTGTCAAGACGGCAGTTCTGGGCCCATGATTTGCTGACGAGGTGCCCGTAATTACGGAAGTCGCATCTTTGGATCGCATGCGCCATTTCAGCAGCATGTTCTTTCATATCACCTAAAAGAGCAAGGGTTTCCCCATGATTGAGAAACATGTTTCTGACTATTTCTGCGAGGATGGCTTTTGCGGTTCGCGTGATACCTGTATAGTAGAGAATATGACAGGGCGCATATTCCGCAGAAGTGAAAATGCTTTCGGGAAGCCAGTTGACGGAAGGAATCTGGACGGGTGAGGATTCGGTCTGCAACAATTTGACACCCTGAAGCACTCCTCCATACTGGTCTTGCCATCCGCCGCCGGATGTCAGCATCTGCTCGACGGCGAGAGTGCGTTGACAGATCTCGTCGGCAGTCCATCCCAGCCCGGCGAAATCGCTCAATGCCCCGAGTATGGTGGCGGCGAGAATAGAGCTTGTGCCCATGCCGGAACCGGCCGGAAGCGCCGAGAGCAGAGTTATTTCAATTCCTGCGCCGAAAGCTCTGAGGAGACTTTCGAGTGACGGAAAATCATCATTTGAGAAGCCCGGGGCAAATCCTGCTATGGATAGAGCGGCTTTAGGCAGGGAGAAGGGCGAGCCTATGCGCGCGAAATCGGTCAGCCGGTCAAAAGTATCGATGGTTTCAGAAGCGCCGAGATCGATCGACCTCAGGGTTATGCTGAATTCTTTTGACGGTTTTATAAATACCTGAAGCGGCGGCTGCCCGTTCAGTTCGACAGCCATATTGACTACCGCCCCACCATAGAGCAACGAATAGGGGGGTGTGTCGGTCCAGCCTCCGGCAAGATCAATCCTCACGGGGCTTCGTCCCCAGACGATCTGGTCGGGGTGTACGTCGAGTCTGGGGACAGGCCTTGAAACATCTATGTTTGAAAGAATGGACTCACGCATCAGAGAGAATGCTTCCTGCTCGTCATTGATCCCTTGCCTGCCGTCAAGCTTTTGCAGACGACTGCGCAGCATCAGGTTGCGGAGGCGCCGGGTAACGGTTTCCTTCTCGTCGAGAGGTTGCGGCCCCGGAAGGGCGAAATCATGAATCTTACGGGCAGTGTCGGTCAGATCGAGCTGGTAAAACACACTGTTTCGGTTGGCTGAAAGCATCGGAAGATTTTTTTTGAGGAATTCCGACCGTTGACTATAAAGTCGGGCAAGATTCGCTCTTTCCATCAGCATGTCGGCACTCAGTTTTTCGCTTTCAAGCCAGATCTTTCTGCCTTCATCGTCAGTTCCGTCGGAAATCATCCATGCCGCTACCTTTCCCGCATCATCTATGTCGCCGACGACGGGAAACAGCGGAAGTGACTGAATGTCTGTAGCGAGCTCGGCGTTATCGATTCCGTGTTTTTTTGCCCATTCCAAATAGGGTTGCCCCAAAAACATGGTGGTTTCTTTTCCCGGATCACCTTTCATGGCGTCATCGTAGCCGTAGGGGCGCACGGCATATCTTTTTTCGCCTACAGGAACCATGTCGAGGCATTGCCCGGGCTCAAGAGTGAGAGACCAGTCATTATCGGGAACTCCGGTCACGACATTCTCCGATGTCAGAGTCCAGTTTTTGCCGATGACCGAGTTTTCAATCCAGATATTATTGTTACGTTCGGTCAGCGGATTCCTCACCAGACAGTTCTGCACGAAAAGTGCCGGGTTGGGTTTGGCGTCGAGATGCATTATACGTCTCTGATCGGCAACCAGATTCTGGAGGCGGAGAGTGGTTGAAAGAAGTTGTCTTGTGGTGCCGAAATGATAGAACTCACCTTTGGGCAAAGGAATTACCGCTACGGAAAGTCCGTCGAGATCGTCATCCCGGTGTGACGGATGTTCGCCAAGGGCGCATCCGAAGTCGGAGTAGAGATCGTAGAACCGGTATTCGCCATCGGAGCCTGTGGATTTGGCGTTTAATATTTTCATGGCTCTGTCGCTAAGCAGCCAGAGCCCTATGTCGGTCAGATAGTAATGAGTGCTTCCAAGTTCTGCGAGTTGCCTGAGCGAAGGTTTCTGCAGCATAAAATCAAGAATATGCTGTCTTTGTCCACCCTGTCGCGGAATGAAGAATACACCGTGGTTCCTGGCCTGCTCCGGTTCCGTCCACATCCCGAAACAAACCACATCGGCCTGCGGAACTGGAGGTAGCGCACCGTTGTTCCTGATAAGGACATCTCCGCTCGCAATCAGAGTGTTCAGCTCTCCGGGCGCCTGACGGGAAATTTCTTCGAGAAGAGGTAGCTGCAGGTCGAGAAGAGTCTGATCTATGCGCTCGCCGACAGCCCACCGCAAAACCGGCAGCGGAGTCATGGTCTTGCCTGTAACGGCATAGGAGGGGAGGCGGCGGCTCTGACCTCCTCCATGGATAACTATCGTCTTTTTCTCTCTCCCGGCCACATTGTCGTGGAAACGGTTCACTATCCATGACGTTCCGCCGCCCGAACCCAGTTTGCGGTCAGCGGGATCGGAATCAAGATAATATATATGGCCCCTTTGTCGGGGGAGTGTCCCGCAACCGTTTGCGACAACGTTGGGGGGTAAGGACAATAGAATATTCATGATGGCGCAAAAATAGTCAATTCCCTTCAAGCATCCAAATGATAGCTAAAAGTTGTAAAAAAGAGCGCGTGGACTGCAAACCAAGATGTCGTAATATTGTTTAAGAAAAAGAGTGATTACTATTATGGACTTATAATCAGAATTCAAGTATAATTTTCTCAAGTTATGGAAAGACACATTAATTTTTCAGATGTTGAAGCTGTAGTAAAGAAAATCTATGAAAAATATAAGGATTTTGAAGTAGAGGGCGCTGTGGATTCCCGTCTGCAGGGTGTAGATCCTTCAAAATTCGGTATTGTGGTCAAGCTGACCGACGGACGCGTTATAAGAGTAGGTGACACAGACGCGCTTTCCCCTCTGGGAGCTATAGCGCGGATACCCTTGTTCGTGACCCACAGAGTTCAGAAACTTGACAAAGATAACAAATGTCATTGCGATAAACATGCTATCAAACAGCCGCAATGTTGCAAGCCTAAGGGGCTCCCAGTCAGCGCCGAGGCGGTATTGCTTACCAGCAAGATTCAGCCTAAAGGCGATGCTGACGGAAAATACGGTGTAATAGAGGATATGACCGAGGCGATGATCGGTTCCGCACCCGTTTTTGATGACGAGCTTTATAAAACCATGGCTAAGGCGAATGTCCATGACGATGTGGAGAATAAATTCGCTGAAGCGGGATTTGAGCTCTATGATGACGCTCCCGTCGCTATCGATGTATATACGAGACTGACCGCCCTCCGGGCTACAGTCGATCAATTGGCCACGATGGGTGCCACCCTTGCAGCGGACGGACGTAACCCCGAGACCGGAGAGTATGCATTCGACGGAAGTATCTCGCCGAAAGTTGTGGCATATATGGCAGTCAAAGGTCCCCATCATCTATCGAAACCATGGCTGATCAAGAGCGGGCTCCCTGCAAAAAGCAGTTTTGGCGGAGCGATCATGGGTGTTTTCCCCGGTGTCATGTCAATAGCCGCTTATTCACCTCTTGTAAATCCCGACGGAGTTTCAGTAAAAGCCTACAAGGCAATTCACCATATAATGAAACATCTGGAGCTGAGTGTGTTTGACAGCGCACAGATCGTCATAGACTGAATATCTCCTCACGGAAATCTGATACGTGACATAAATTCGGCCGCTGAAATTTCAGCGGCCGAATCTTCTTCTATGGGATTACTTTCTGTTTGTCAGCTGACAGAAAATTACATGTCTTTTATCACGGCAGTCCGTGAACCTCCGGGGCGACGTGTGAGCGGACGTTCCATATCTTTGGTGGATTTCAGCACCTTAATACCTGTCTTGCCCGATCGGGAGGCATTGTTTGACTGGATGTTCGGTTTTTGTCCATTGGTAGCCCATGTTATGGCTATGCTCGAAAGCACGTCATCCATCGTTCCGAAATTACCGGGATAAATGGCAGAATCGTCATATTCGACATCAGGTTTGAATCCTGCCGAATAGTCGCGGAATCCCTTGGCGTTCTCACAGTAGAACGTGATCGGCTGAAGAGTGAACGTGTAGTTGCCCGCTTTCTTGCGCCATCCTTCCATACCGCAGTTTTTGCCTCGGGTTCTGGTTCCGATGAGATTCACGTTGATTCCAAGTCCGCGCAGACCGTTGATAAATGTTTCGCTTGCCGACGCTGTGTTCACTGAGCATATCACATATATGTTGTTAAGTCCGAGCGAGCTGTTAAGAGCGTTGGCGATCATGTCATAGCCATTTGGCATTTCCGGGTTAGATGCGTCGCCGATGCGGTAGAATCCTTCTTCGCCGGCAGCCTTGCGCTTGGCGTTATAGGCGGTATGCAGATATGTCTGTCCGGCATAAGGCTGTCCGGCCACAAGAGTTCCCAACACTGCGCTTGAAAGCACGTGACCGCCTATATTGTAACGCAGGTCAACGATGAGTTCATCTATGCCTTCGTTCTTGAAATTATTGAAAATGTCGATAAGTTCCTGATCGTAATCGATGTGGAAGCCCATATAGAGCAGATATCCTATTTTCTTTCCGTTGCTTGCGGTGAAGACGTTGGATTTGTATATGGCGGGATCCACATACGAAGCTTTACCGACAAGCACCGACGGGATTCTGTTAGTCACAGTGGCCACGCCGTTGTCGAATTCAACATTGTTAAGGTCGATTGTCACATTACCGTTTATGACCTGGTTACCCAGACTCTGATAGTTGGTCTGTGTGACGGGGATGTTGTTGACTTTTGAGATGAAGTCGCCGCGGACAACACCTGCATTGGCGGCGGGAGAACCGGGAGTAACCCACATTACCGCGAAGCCGCAGGGAGCATCGTCATTAGCTCCGAGAATGGTAGCTTGCAGGAAAATACCGGAATCGGTGTAGCGGTCGCCGGCAGCACGCGAGGCCGGAGCATTGCTTTCGATAACCGAGTAGTACATCTGGCGCACGCCGTCGATCCAGAAGCCGTCTTCGTGATTGGCATCGTCGATTTCGGCTACTCCGTCAAGAATCGATTCAAAGAACCGATCGTAGTGGAGACTGTGGTCCAGAATCAAATCGGGAATGTTTTCATTCCAAAGATAATTCTCGCTCATGAGCTCGTAGGTCCACTGGTTGATGTCGCGGAAACGGCCTTCGCCCTTTTCGACAACGCCTTCGCCCTGACGTATGGTCAGGACACATGGTTCCTGATAACCCTCGATCTGAACGCTGACGTCAGTCGAACGGCCTAATTTACCTTCGTTGGGCGCTACCTTGATTCGCAGAGAGCTTAACCCGGCGTAGCCTGATGGAGTAAGTATCTCACACCAGTCTTCTTCGCTTGTCGCTGTCCATTTTGCGGGCGCCTCAAATTCATAAATAAGTGTCTCTCCTTTAAGGTCGGCATCATTTACTGCTGACCATTGAGCCGTTTCTATGCCGGTCCCGGGTTGGGGTTCGTTGTCGTCATCGCAAGCAGGAAGACACAATCCCATGGCGCTGATCGCTACCGACAGAAGTATTCTTTTATAAAATTTTATGGTTGTCATATCATTATTCAAATATAAGCTGAGGTATCATTATTTGCTTTTCAGCATATCGGCCGATTTCAGGCGATTGTTTTTCTGTGAATGGTCGAATGCCCGGATTATTATTTTTTTAGGCGACTTGATAGCTCTGTTGTGGAGGTATGCCGAATTCTCCGTTGTGCGGGTCAGCACGATGTTTGAATAGCTGCGGAACTGGATGTCGCTGTAGAACCATTCGGAGCTGGCTGTACACATGGAGGGGTAATAATAGCAACCTACATTTTTATTATACCATCCGTTGACGGTGATTGTGTTTCCGTCATTCGATACTTCAACCGGGAAGTCGTAGAGATTGTCGATGGGTCGGCCGGTTGAAGGTCGAGTGCCGATTGCCCATAAATAGGAGTCTTTCTCTGTTCCGAAATTACCCATTTTCCACTTGAGACCTTCGGGTTTCGGAACGACAATTCCGTCTTCGCGGAATTCGATGAACCATTTCGGACCATAGAGCTGATTGGCCTCAGCCTCGCTTTTGCCTGCGGAGATAAGGTCGGCCGGAGAAGAATAGGGGAATTTGCTTGCCGGACCGAATCCAATGGATACAAGACGATTGGCCTGGAAGTATTCGGTTTCGGTGGCGTTGTTGACACCCGTCTTGATGGTTACGGGGAAGGTTACTATGGCTCCGTTTTCATCAGTCGTGGACGCCGTGTAGTGACCGGGCATATTATTACGGACTTCGCCTCCCAGAATGGGTAGCATATCCGTGGTGAATGTCACTGTATTACATTCACTGACATATTCGTCGTTCACAGCATAGACTCCGAACACATACTGGGTGTTGGGCTGAAGTTCCGATGTCTCGAATGTTATGCCATCCGAAGATATCATTCCATTGAATTGCTCGTCGGTAGCATACATTCCGTTGTTCTTGATGATGTCTGACATGCTTGTGCCATAGGAGAGGACCTCATCGACCTGACTTTTTACGAAGAAGCCGTATATGGCCGAAACGGCATTTTTGACTTTTACATTATATGCGGCAGATTTCCAGGGCGCCGTGATTCCGTCTGCTGCTTTCGAAATCGCTATATCCGGTTTCGGACCAACCGGTTCACCGGTGCGGAAGTCGATGTATTTCACGCATTCGCGGCGTTCGCTATCGAAGCCGACGATGCCAATGACATAATTTGTGTTCGGCACGAGGCCTTTCGGCTCGATTACGACATTGCCGCTGTAGGCACGCTGGATGGGATTGGTGGAATCGTCCCAATAGCCAATGACGACTGAACGTATCTGAGCTTCGCCTTCGCGGCGCCAATAGTCGAATTCATCTTTTTTGTCAACATACACTCGATAGTCGGTGATTTCCGGATCCGGTGTAAGACTGATTGACGCAGTGGTTGAGGTTGTGGTTATAGAGACCTGAATGTCGTTGGGACACACGCCGGCCGGACGCGTCTGGAATTCGATGCATTTGAAATTTGCAGGGTCGATGTCGCCGGTTTCGGTGACGACACCACCCATAAGAAGGTAGTCTGTGGCGGTGTAAACATGTATGTTTGTATCGAATCCGTAAGCCTGGAATTTGTCAATGGCGACATCCGTCGGCTCCGATACCTCATGACCAAATACTTTCAGATAACTTTCATAGCTAACCTCGCCAAACATGGCCAGGATGCTCTTGATCGCTTCGTAATCGGTTTTCTTGACGATCACATGTTTTACTGAACGCGCTCCTTCGGGATATTCGACGTGATATCTGAAGTCGGTCTTTCCTATGCGATCAAGAGTGACAATATCGCTATATTCGATATTGGTCGATAGATCGATTTTGGAGACCTCGCTATAGACATAGGGGTTGATACTACGCACTGCGACATAAAGATCGAAGGTCTTTCCTCCCTCTACGTCAAGAGTGGTTACTGTGGCTACCGCCGTTCTCGAACTGACCTATGGTTCCTGTCTCGAAGAGTTCTTCGGCGGTAGGTGAGTAGGAGCTGCCGGATTCTTTAATGACGTAGGCGTAATCCGCGGCTGCGTCTGATTTGATTGAGAAATCCACCTGGGTGCGTTGGATTTTATTGACACTGACGTCAAATGTCGGTGTAATCTTCTCCGGCAGGATTTCTTTGTCGTCATCGCTACATGACGACATCGCTACCAACCCGATTGCAATTGCTATCAGCGAAGCGAAACGGGATAAAAATCTTTGCATGATTTGTAATGATTGATTAAAAAAATTAATTAAGTACTGAGTGTTTGAAACACAAAGATATGAAAAAGATTGTAAATTAAGAAAAATAAACCTATTATTTGTAAATAAATTTCATTTTGAAAGTATATTCTGTTGTTGGTGTGTCATTTTGTATGATCGGGGTCTCTTCTTTTTTATTCAGGATTTTCTGCTTGCGGTGGCAATCCGGAATATTATCACATATAAGATTTGCGGGCCCGATGAAATTCATCGGGCCCGCAAATTGTATCAGGTTGTCAATTAATCAGGGGAATATTATTTGAGAGCTTCTTTAACGGCGTCGTTGGGCACCATTTGCTCCTGGAATGTATAAGCACCGGTTTTGGGCGATTTAACCACTTTGATTACCTTGCTGTAGGTGCGGCCTTCACCCTTCTGAAGCGATGCGACGGTTTTCTTTGCCATATCTCAGAGGTATATTATTTTATTTCTTTGTGAACGGTTACTTTCTTAAGGATAGGATTGTATTTCTTCAGCTCAAGACGCTCGGTTGTGTTCTTGCGGTTCTTAGTGGTGATATAGCGAGAAGTACCGGGCATTCCGCTGGCTTTGTGTTCGGTGCATTCGAGGATTACCTGCACGCGATTTCCTTTAGCTTTCTTTGCCATCTTCTTAGAATTCTAAATATTTTATTTCAGTTAAATAACCCTTCTTAACGGCTGCCTTGATAGCTGCGTCAAGCCCGTTTTTGTTGATGGTGCGCAGGCCGTTGGCGGAAATAGTAAGAGAAACCCAGCAGTCTTCTTCAACCCAATAGAATTTTTTGTTGAAGAGGTTTACATTGAATTTACGCTTTGTACGACGCTTTGAGTGGCTCACATTGTTGCCCACCATTGCTTTCTTGCCTGTAATTTGACAAATCTTTGACATGGCTGTTTGTTACTTAGCTCTATTAAATTTTTTGTTACTTCTTTTCAGACTCGCTTTGTGGCCGCCATCTCAGTCTCATATCACTGCTAAGCGCATCTTATTTAACAGCTTTACAGGATGAGCCACAAAACAGAGTGCAAAGTAACAACTTTTTCGTGTAACTGCCAAACTTTTCAGTCTTTTTCTATTGCGTCAATGGAAAAACGCTTATAATTTGGCTGTATTTCCCAGCTCTCCCAGAGTCTTGGCCGCATCTATCTGTGGATTGACGCGGAGTTCCATCATAGAGTTGACGGTCTCTTCAATACCTTCGGTCTGCGTGCCTGCTATTTCCATGCTTTTTTTCATGGATGTCACGAGAAAATGTTTCATCGCTTCCTTGAGGAGGGCTCTGTCATCGTCGGTCAGCTCGTAGTCGCTGTTGTCTTTAAGAATCTGTTCCATTTCGGCTCCGACTTTTTCATTGGTTTTTTCAATGGATTCCAGAGCGGATTTGTCGGGGGTAGCCTTTTCGATCTGGTCAGCGAGGGTGTTGAAGCCGTCGGCTATTTTCAGGGCCGGAGATTCTTTAGATGTGCAGCCGGAGAGAACTATTGCGAGAGCAAAGAGCAAAGAGAGGAAGAGGCTTTTGTTTTGTTTCATGATCAATAATGGGACTGATTGAAATATTTTTGCGCAAAATTAGAGAAAAACTACAATATTTTGTGTATTTTTGCCGCCGAAAATCGGGTGAAATCAAATTTCCTAACAGGGAACACGGTGAAAATCCGTGGCAGTACCCGCTGCTGTAAGCTCCAGTCAGCCGCACGATCAACGGTCTGTGATCGCTTAGACCACTGAGTCAGACATGAATTCAATTTAACAAGTCTGTGTCGGGAAGGTTCGATCATAATAAGGAGCAAGCCAGAAGACCTGCCTGTTTTTCAAATGATGAATCAAACGTCCACGGGATAATGGACACATTATTAATTTTAATTTTTTTCAGTAATGAAAATCGATTTTCGCTATTGCGCGATGTTTCTTGCACTTGGAGCATGTTTTTCCTCATGCTCCGATGACGATTCGGACAATCGTAGTTTTGTGACCGTAACTTTTGAAAACACCGGAGGAATTCTTGCCGGCCCGACTTCATACGGCGCGAATCTTTATTATGGTTATGAAGGGACACAGTATTCCGGTGCCGAAGTGCCTGTGACAGATGATGTCAAGCTTCAGTTCGGCCTTAGTGTGAGTTCCTGGACCGGCCAAAAAGATTTCTATGGTGGCGGACTGATTCTCTCGAACTGGAATTATCGGTCGAATCCTGTCGGGAAGGAGAATACGAACTGGTGGTATTCCTATGAAAACCAGTGCTCTGTTTGTAACACGAAGTCGGTTAACGGCGCCAATGCCGGCGCTGGAGCAAACGGTTCAAATACTTTTGCGATCGCTTTCGGATATGACGCTCCCGAATCTTCAAACGGAGCTGCAAAGCTTACGTTCACGGGAAAGGCGGAATTTCCGCTTGTTTCGATACAGGTGTGCAACACGAGTTATGCCTTTGGAACCATGCTTTATGGCAATCCTTTCGGAAATACTCCGGATAAAGATTTACTCGAGGCTAAAGGCTGGTTTAAAGTTCAATTCTACGGGTATGACGCCAATGGCAATCCTACCAATGGCGGAAGACCGGTTGAACTCTATCTTGCCGACGGGCGAACTGACAAGAGTTTCATTCTTGACAGCTGGACTATCTGTGACCTGACTCCGCTCGGGAAGGTTAATTCCGTAAAAATCAACTTCGACGGTTCTGACAAAGGTCAGTATGGCATCAATACTCCGACTTATGTCGCTCTCGACGATCTTGTCATAGAGACAACACCTGAGACACATTAATTATAAGATTAAACTCATTAAGGGCAATGGCCGTTTCGAGACTTCTTGAAATGGCCATTTTGTATGTATTTATAGTTGGATTTGGATAAACAACCTCTTTTATGAATTCGTTTATCAATTAATTTATAATTTTGCAGCTTGAATTAGATTGAACGCGACATGAAAAGACTAAGAAAAACATTGGCCCTGGTTTTAGGACTCGGCATCGCATTCGGCGCTTCGGCAGAGATCGAGCCAGTCAAATACGGTAATTTCAACAATTGGGTGACCCGTCACCTGAAAGAGTCAGGCATCATAGGCGGAAGCCAGAAAACAGTTTATGAAATAGGTCCTACACAGACCCTGAACGGCAACAAGGCCTACACTCCGCTGGGCGGCTCCCCGTGGGCGACGAGCAATGTATATGCGAAAGTCAAAGGAGTAGAGAAATGTTCAAATGCGGTCTATCCTGCCGTGAGGGGAACAGCCTCCAATAAGTGCGCCAAACTTTGTTCACAGATAGAAAAGGTGAAAGTGCTCGGGATAATAGATATGAAGGTGATGGTTGCCGGATCCATATTTCTCGGACGGATGATAGAACCTATAACGAGTACCTCAAATCCCTATTCAAAAATGGAGATGGGGATACCATATACCAAAAAACCGAAAAACCTCGTATTCGACTATCGTGTCGAGATGCCGAATGTCAATACCCGGACCAAGGCTTCGGGCTTCGGCTCCACCAAGACTTTGCCGGGCCGCGATGCAGCTGTGGCATTCGTGATGTTGCAGCACCGTTGGGAAGACGCAAAAGGAAACATTCATGCCAAACGTGTGGCCACCGGCGGCGAGAAATTCACCAGAGCGTCAAATTGGGTCAACGGCCACCGACTTCCGCTTGTCTATGGCGATTGTTCAGGTAAGGCAGGCTGGGGATGGCTCGGACTGCGGGGAAAAAACAATGCCTACTACGCGAGAAATTCCAAAGGCAAGATGGTGCCTGTCATAGAGGAGGGCTGGGACGCCAACGCGCAGCCTACACACGTGATCGTGGAGATGAGCGCCGGAAGTGGAGAACCATACGTCGGAACGGAAGGCCTGACTTTCTATATCGACAATGTAGGGTTTGAGATATGATATGAGCAGCAGGTTCTGAAAGTTGCGGATTATGCGGCGGTGACTTTGAAAATCACGGGGCGCGTTCCGTCGGGACAACTGACTATAGCCTGAGATATATTTTGGGCCGGAGCGCATTCCGATGTAGAACCCGCAGCGAGCGCGGCCATAATATAGGGCTCAAGGGTGTGCCAGGCCTGTCGGCATATCCGGCCGGATTTTTTTAACGCCTGAAGATTGTCAGGCGTTATTTCTATTTTATCCCCGACGTGAAAATGAGAACAGGGGCCCGCTTCAGGATCGTCGAGATAACGACCCTGCAGGTCGGAAAAGCATTGGCAGCGGAGCACTTCAACGATACACCGCCCGGAGAGGCGTGTTTCGTCTCCGGAAGAGGCAAGTGCTTTGCGTGGCATAAAAATCAAACCGAGAGCACCGAGAAAAGACACTCTGCAGAACTTACGTCGGGTTATGTCCATTTCAGGAATATTGGTATTTCAGTATGCAAAAGTAATCAATGTGGGGAAATTTGAAAGAGTCAGGGATGTTAAACTTAAACTTTTTTTTTGAACGGGTGTTCTGATATAAGAAAGTATCACTATCAAAAAAATATATAGACTATGAATACAGCACCACTTCAAGGCATTAAAGTTGTTGACTTTACAGCAGTCCAGTCCGGACCTTCGTGTACACAGATGTTAGCATGGCTCGGAGCCGACGTAATAAAAATAGAACGTCCGGGACACGGTGACGCGACCCGCGACGAGCTCCAGTTTATGCCTGGTGAACCCAGTTACTACTTCCTTCAGCTGAATAGTGATAAGAAATCTCTGTCTCTTGACGCAGCTACTCCCGACGGTAAGGAAATATTGACCAAACTTATCAAGGAATGCGATATTTTTGTCGAAAATCTTCATCCGGGAGCCATGGATAAGCTCGGCTTCAGCTGGGAGGTTGTCCATAAACTGAATCCAAGATGTATTTATGGAACCATCAAGGGGTTCCCCCTTTCTTCGCGCTTCAAGGATCTGAAAGCCTACGAGCCGGTGGCACAGGTTACGGCAGGTGCAGCTTCAACGACCGGATGGTGGTCAGGTCCCGATAATATCCCGACTCAGAGCGGTGCCGCTCTCGGCGACTCCAACACAGGTATGCATCTGCTGATCGGTCTTCTTGCGGCTTTGCAGCAGCGTAACCATACAGGAGAGGGTACTTTTGTCTATCAGTCGATGCACAATGCATGTCTTAATCTTTGCCGAATCAAGACCCGTGACCAGCTGACTCTTGACAAACTGGGCTATCTGACCCAGTTCCCCCAGTATCCTAATGAGAAGTTCGGCGATTTCGTGCCCCGTTCAGGAAACCAGGAAGGTTCAGGCGTGCTCGGCTGGACATACAAATGCAAGAACTGGGAGACAGACCCCAACGATTATGTCTATGTGATTCTCCAGCGTGGCGCCAAGGAATTCGAACTCGCCTGCAAGGCTCTCGGATTCGAGGACTGGCTTACCAATCCTGACTTCAATACCGCCGATGCACGTGACCGTCACAAACAGGAAATCTACAAACGTATCGAGACTTTCACCATAACCAAAGACAAGTTTGAGGTCACGGAGATGTTGTCAAAGGCCGGTGTGCCTGTAGGACCGGTATTGTCAACAAAAGAGATAATGACCGACGAAAGTCTTTATGACGGAAATTCTCTTGTGAAAATCAATCAGGGAGGCAAGATCGGAGAATTTGTAACCGTTGGCTGTCCTTTCACCCTCTCGAATTACACCCCGACTTATGGCCCGTGTCCTACTCTGGGCGGCAACAACGACGAGATACTTTCATCTTTGGGATACACCCCCGAACAGATAGCCTCGTTCGCTGCCAACGGAACAACGGCGCCGATGCCTAAACCCGCTGCAAAATAAAAGGGACAGTCATTAAAAGTTAAAAAAATAAGACGTTAAAACAGATTGTCGCGACCATTCTTCGGAGTGAGTCTTCGGAGAAGCGATCGCGACTATTTCAAAAACTAACCCGACAAAATTCAAGTATATATGTCCAATACATCCACTACTTCAGCCCTGGCTCCTAAAGGGCCGCAGTATCCTGAGCAGGTGACTGGAATGTATATTCTGGCAAAGGCTCTCAAGAATATAGGCATTGACGTTATTTACGGTCTCGTAGGTATTCCTGTGACCGAAGTCGCGTACATGGCGCAGAAAGAGGGAATCCGGTTTGTAGGTTTCCGTCATGAGCAGCAGGCAGGCATGGCTGCCGCCACTCACGGTTACCTGACAAAGAAGCCCGGCGTCCTGCTGACTGTTTCCTCGCTCGGTTTCATGAACGGTCTGACAGCAACTACAAACGCCACTGTCAACTGTTATCCTATGATTCAGATCTCAGGTTCGAGTGTGCGCGAACCGATCGACCTCGAACAGGGCACCTACGAAGGTCTGGATCAGCTGAATGTTGCCAAGGGCCTTGTAAAAGCCGCATATCGCGTCAACAAGCCGGAGGATATACCTACAGCTGTTGTCCGCGCATACCGTGCAGCCATTTCGGGCCGTCCCGGCGGCGTATATCTCGATGTCACCGAACCGTGCCTTGGTGCGGTTATGGACAAGGCGGATGCCGATAAGCTTTTCTTCGAACCAGTTGATCTTTGCCCGTCGGTAATACCTTCTGACGAATCGGTAAGCCGAGCTGTCGAAATGCTTGCTTCAGCCAAACGCCCGGCTATCCTTCTCGGTAAAGGCGCCGCCTACGCTCAGGTTGACGACAAGATCAAGCAGCTGATCGAAACTACCGGCATTCCTTTCTATCCCATGTCGATGGCCAAAGGCCTGATGCCTGACAATCACCCTCTGAGCGCTCTTTCATGCCGCTCAACCATAATGGAAGAAGCCGATGTGGTCATGCTCATAGGCGCACGCCTTAACTGGCTGCTCTCCCGCGGTCATGGCAAATGGAACCCGGCCGGAAAATTCATTCAGCTCGAGATCGATCCCGAGGAGATAGACTGCAACCGTCCGATTGCCGCTCCCGTCGTGGGCGATATTGAAAGTTCGCTTGACGCCATTCTTTCTAAGATACAAGGCCATAAGTTTGCCATGGATCCGACATGGGTTCCGTCGTTGCAGGCCCAGACCAAGGAGAAAAACGCCAAGTTCATGGAACGACTCGCGCCACAGACCGTCCCGATGACCCATTGGAGCGCTTTGAGCGCAGTTAAGAAAGTGCTTGAGTCGCACCCCGACGTAATCCTTGTCAATGAAGGCGCCAATACACTTGACGACACTCGTGACGCAGTAGATATGTTCCTTCCCCGTCACCGCATAGATTGCGCCACCTGGGCCATCATGGGTATGGGTATGGGTTCTACCGTCGGTGCCGCTGTGGCCACCGGTAAAAGCGTGGTGGCTGTCGAAGGTGACAGCGCGTTCGGCTTCTCAGGAATGGATTTTTCAACCATCTGTCGTTTCAATCTGCCATGTACTGTGGTTATTTTCAATAATGGCGGCATTTACAACGGTATCGGTGTAAATCCCTCTGGCAACGGCGATCCGGCTCCGACAACTCTTGACGTGAAGGCCCGTTACGATAAACTCGGCGAGGCATTCGGAGCACAGACATGTTACGTGACTACCCCGGATGAACTCCAGAAAGCGCTGACAGAGGCGATCGCATCGAAGAAACCTGCGCTCATCGACGTGCAGCTTGCAGCTGATTCGGGAAAAGAAAGCGGCCATATCGGATATCTCAATCCGGCATCGTTGATTGACTTTACTGTCTGAAACTTTCATTCTTGCTCCTCCTCTCCTCCTCTCTTCTCATCCCTTTCTTAAATTAATCCCTCTCTCGACATTATTATGGAACATATATTGTTATACGCTATTGTCCCTATTGTGGTCATAATGCTTGCCGGTTTCATAGCCGGTAAAAAAGGAGCGTTTGACGGGGCAGATTCCAAAAAATTCAATAAGGTCGTCCTGGACTTCGCCCTTCCTGCAGCATTGTTCGTATCGATTGTGCAGTCAACCAGGGAAATGCTTTATCATGACCTGAAATTGTCGCTGGTGTCTCTCGTGGGTATTATGGTCTGCTTCATGCTGGTCTATTATGTATTCCGCATGTTCAAGTCCAACACCGGCGCCGACGCGGCGGTTTCGGCTCTTATCAGCGGTTCACCGACAATCGGCTTCCTCGGATTTGCCGTGCTTGAGCCTATCTTCGGCACTACTCCCGCTGTTGCTCTTGTGGTGGCTATTGTCGGCATCGTGGTCAATGCTGTCGGTATTCCTGTAGGACTTTCCCTTATGAATGCCTCTCTGGAAAAACAGAACGTTACGACAGGGAAAAAAGAGAGCGCCTGGGGCCCGGTTATCAAAGCGTTAAAGCAACCTGTTGCATGGGCGCCTATTCTGGCTGTGGTCTGGGTTCTCGTGGGCATTCCCTGGCCGAAAGAACTGAGTCCGTCCTTTGATCTGATGGCTAAAGCCAACGCTTCTATGGCCGTATTCTCGGCCGGCATCACCCTTTCTTCGATAAAGGTCAGCATCAACTGGCAGGTCATCCTTGGTTCCATAATGAAGATGATCATCATGCCGGCATTCGTTCTCCTTCTTGGCCTTCTCTGCCACATGGATCCTCTGAACCTCAAGATGCTGGTTGTTGCCTGCGCTCTTCCCCCCGCATTTTCGGGCATCATCATTGCCGACGAATATGACACTTATGTGGCGACGGGTACATCTTCCCTGACACTCAGCGTGATTCTGTTCATAGGCTTCTGTCCTCTCTGGATATGGATCACAGATCTGTGCATCAATGCTTTCCTTTAATGATGCAAGGACTATTTCAGAAATGTGATTATTGTTGATTAAATCATCTGACGTCTGCTTCCCGCCGCAAGGAATTTAGCGGCGGGAGGCGATTTTCGGATACAGACACCAAAAGCATGAAAAAGGAACCGACACGTGTAAACATGGACGGCTGTACAGCGGCTGCCTACGTAGCCTACGCTCTCAGCGAGATAGCCACCATTTATCCTATCACACCTGTTGCCTCGATGGGAGTCACCGCTGACAAATGGGCCATAGCGGGACGAAAAAACCTTATGGGATCCACGATGGAGATATGTGAGATGGAAAGCGAGCTTGGTGCGGCCGGAGCCACGCATGGTGCGCTCTCCGCAGGATCGCTTGCAACGACATTCACCTCTTCCCAGGGGCTGTTGCTCATGATTCCAAATATGTATAAGATCGCCGGCGAGCTGTTGCCGGGAGTTTTTCATGTCGGATGCCGGTCTGTAGCTTCCCATGCGCTCAGCATTTTCGGAGACCATCAGGATGTGATGGCATGCCGCGCTACGGGATTTGTCATGCTTTCTTCTTCGTCGGTTCAGGAGACAATGGATCTTGCGCTTGTCTCGCATCTGGCGGCAATAGAAGGGTCGCTCCCAGTCCTGCATTTCTTTGACGGATGGCGTACATCCAATGAAATAGCCACCGTCACACCCATTCCATACGAGGATATGCGTCCTTTGGTGAATTGGGGAAAAGTGGATGCATTCCGTAAGCGTGCATTGAATCCGGAACATCCCGTAGTGAAAGGGACATCTCAGGATGCATCGGTCTATTTCCAGTGCAGGGAGGCATGCAATCCCTATTACGATGCCATGACAGGCATTGTGAAGGAAGCGATGAAAAAAGTCAGCGATCTCACCGGACGTCCTCTGCATGTGGCGGAATATTTTGGCGCCCCCGATGCCGACAGGGTCATCATTTCCATGGGCTCGTCGATAGAAGTGATAAGGGAGACTGTGGAATGGCTGAATACCCATGGATACAAAGCAGGGGGGATAGGGGTCCATCTATATCGGCCTTTCCCGGCAGAAGATATCGTCGGCCTGATTCCGGCCACGGCCGGGATCGTGGCCGTGCTTGACCGGACAAAGGAACCCGGAGCAACGGGAGAGCCTCTCTTCCTTGATGTTGCGGCGGCGCTTCAGGAAGCGGGCCGCGCGGCGAAAGTTATCGGAGGCCGATACGGTTTGTCGAGCAAGGAATTCAGTCCTGTCATGGTTAAAGCCGTGTATGACGAAATGTCAAAGCCGAGTCCGCGACGCCGGTTTACCGTAGGAATCAACGATGATGTTACCCATCTTTCGCTTGAGGTGGATCCGGGACATTTCATAGACACTGCGCCTGATGTCAGACAGGTCATTTTCTATGGAATGGGATCGGACGGAACTGTCGGTGCAGCCCGTCAGCTCGCTTCGATAATCGCTGACTCTACCGGCGGCTTCTCACAGGCATATTTCAAGTATTCCGCAAAAAAATCGGGCGGATATACGATTTCACAGTTGCGCTACGGCCCATCTGAAATAAGATCGGAATACTCCATTGTCGAGGCTGATTACATCGGCTGTAACAAGGACATGTATGTGAATCGCTTTAAAATGCTGGACTCTCTGAAGCAAGGTGGTATCTTCGTGCTCAACTCTTCATGGAGCGCGGAAGAGATGGAAACCAAGATTCCGGCGTCGCTCAAAAGGGCCATAGCGGCAAAGCATGCCCGGTTCTATAATATCGATGCCAACTCTATTGCAATGTCCGGAGGGCTTGGAGTCAGAATCAACACGATAATGTCAATGGTTTTCCTTCATCTGATGTCAGATCATCTTCCCTACGACACCGCTGTCGCAAAATTAAAAGATGAGGTCAGGCAGGCATATATGCATGAAGGAGGAGATGTTGTGAATAAAAATCTCGCTGTTATGGATCAGGCCATCGCAGCCATAAAAGAAATATCCTATGATTCCTCATGGGCTACGGCTTCGGACGGGCGAAAAGTTGTCGGGAACCGTGTCTTGCCGGAGTTCGTTAAAGATGTGGCGAAGCCATGTCTTGAATTGTTGGGTGACGGACTTCCGGTTTCGGCTTTCGCTCCCGACGGCACTCTCCCGATGGGGACCGCAGCCTATGAGAAACGTAGGGTTGCTTTAACTGTTCCGGTCTGGAATGCCGACAAATGTGTGCAGTGTACCGAGTGTTCTCTCGTATGTCCTCATGCTTCCATCCGTCCCTTTGTCCTGGACTCGCAGGAAGCCGCAGGCGTTCCTGAGGGCATGACTCTTGCCGAAGCACATTCTCCTTCGCTTAAAGGACTTAAATTCCGAATTCAGGTTTATCCCGCCGATTGCCAGGGGTGCGGATCCTGTGCAACTGTTTGTCCGGGACATGCTTTGAAGATGACGCCTATCGACAGGGTATTCGATTATGAGGAAAGGATGCTGGAATATCTTTGTGATAACGTCAGCCTGAAAAACAATCTGATGCGGCGTGACACGGTCAACGGATCACAGCTGCAGCAGCCATTGATGGAATTCTCGGGAGCTTGCGCGGGTTGCGGCGAGACGCCATACGTCAAGCTGCTCACCCAGTTGTTCGGCGACAGAATGATAATTGCCAATGCTACGGGCTGTTCTTCCATTTGGGGCGCAAGTTATCCGAGCAATCCATATTGCACTGATAGCGAAGGTCGCGGACCGGCGTGGGCCAATTCGCTGTTCGAGGACAACGCGGAATACGGCTACGGTATGGCTCGGGCGGTCGATTATCGGCGCGCCGCTCTTAAATCGGATGTCGAGACTTTGATTTCCGATCCTGCAACTCCTGTCGATGTGGTCACCGCCGCTAAGGCATGGCTGGCCGCTTTTGATTCAGCTGCCGCATCCCGAACCACCGGCGAAAATCTGATAAAGGCCATAAAGGGTCACGCTGCAACTCCTTTGACTGACCGTATTGTTTTTGCGGGCGATATCACGGGCAAAAAATCAGTGTGGGCTCTCGGTGGCGACGGTTGGGCATACGACATCGGTTTCGCCGGCCTTGATCATGTGGTAGCCCAGAATGTGGATATAAACATACTGGTGATGGATACGGAGTGCTATTCCAATACCGGCGGTCATGTGTCAAAAGCCACTCCGTTGGGCGCAGTGATGAAATATGCGGCCGACGGAAAGCGGACCTATAAAAAAGATCTCGGGCGGATGATGATGACGTACGGTAACGTTTATGTGGCTTCTGTGGCCCTCGGCGCCAATTTCCAGCAGACCATCAACGCTCTGATGGAGGCTGAAGCTTATCCGGGGCCCTCCATAGTAATTGCATACTGTCCGTGCATCAATCATGGCATACGGTCAGGAATGAGCCACAGCATTGTCGAGGAGAAGCTTGCAGTGAAAGCAGGATACTGGCCTATCTACAGGTTTAATCCCTCTGATCCCGAGCCACTGACTGTAGATGCGCCGGCACCTGACGGCTCTCTCATAACATTCATAAACGGGGAAGACCGTTATGCCGACCTGCGTATGTTTGACCCGCATGAGGCCTCCATATTGCAGCCTGATCTCCAGAAACGTACCGAACATATTTATGAAATTCTAAAATCTTTGTCGAAATGATACACGAAAACAGAATGTCAACAGCAGAATGGATGTCTGACGATCCTATGGATCACGGTTATGACATGATGATATTTGACAGTAACGATGAACGCCCCGAGAGAAAGAAGTGCAAGGTCATGCGTAAAACCGCTCAGAAGTCTTCGGCAAAAGGTCTTCTTTATGTGCCAGGCATGATGGAGGCCGGTTTTCCGAAGGATATGGCGCAAATGTTCAACCGTCACGGGTATGATTTCTATACGGTTGATGTTTCCACCATGACACGGAAGAAACATCCCGGCGAAGCCCGTTACGAGCAGCGGGAACTCGAGGATTATTTTGACGGACTCAGGGCAGGCCTGGAGGCCATGAAAAACGACGGAATATCGGGAATCGTGGTGCTGGGACATGCGACAGGCGCTTTGGCTGCTATTCTGTTCCTGCAGGCGTATGCCGAAGAGGGGACGGATGTTACGGCGGCTGTCATGAACAGTCCTTTCCTCTCGTATAACAAGATATTTGAAAATGACGGAGGAGAATGGAAACGGGCCGTTGACATTGCGAAGGATGCGCTTGTGAAAAACAAATTGAGGATTCCCACACTGGTTCTGACCTCCGACAATATGGGCGCGGATTCCGTGAAGACGGGGGGCAACGTAACTGTTTTTACGGTCTATGACGGCGAAGTCGATGTGCCGCTTGAAGCGGCCGATGTAAAGGCTGTGGCATATACCGAGATTTTTTCCTGGTTCCAAGCCAATGGATTATAAAAAATACTCAGGGCTGGCGCATGAGATTTAACTTTCCTTAAAAACCTTGAGTAAATAGTC
>CAJULY010000023.1 GCA_910587185.1 uncultured Muribaculaceae bacterium | reverse complement strand
ATATAATGATCTTATCTGGTAGAATTAAAGATCAGGATAAGAGAATGAATAGACTTTCAATATCTCAAAATAGAATCCTTCATCTTTGTGAGAATTTATATAAAGAAAGATGGGATACAATAAATAATTTGTGCAACGAATATTTTGATAAAGAGGACTCGGATTTTTCACGAAGAAAAATCATTGCAGCCGTAGAAAAAGAAATAAATAAACTTGGAGAGAAAAAACATATACTTATAATTGAAAAATCAATTAACAGACATATGAATGGTATCATGGATAAAATACGAACTCAATGTCCATGGTTAAAAGAAGATGAAACAATTCTAATAGAACTTATTATTGCCGGCTTCAATACTAAGGCAATATGTTTGATAATGAAAATAAAACTTAACAGTTTCTATTCAAAAAGAAGACGAATCATTGAAAAAATCGTTTCAAGTAATATATCCGATAGGAATATTATTCTTTCGAAAATCAGGTAATTAACTGATATATAGGTTCTTAATTATGTTTTGTGCGCAAATTTCGAATTAAGTACCTTATAGTCATTAATTTAGTTTTGTGTATTTTGGCGCTTTTTGTCTTGAAACAATTATGTATTGCGTTGATTGTTAGTATATTATCAAGTAAATATTTGCACAATTATTTTTGATCTGAAAATTATTATTAAGCATCTATGAATTGGTATATTTGCAAACAAAAATTAAGCAAATTTAATCAATTATGAGGAGACTTATTTTAATATGCTTGGTGATTCTAAGTTGTAATTTTATTTCAACGGCTCAAAATGAAAATACAAGTGTTTCGACAAGTATTATTTTAAAAAATAGAAACCAAAATCGTCCCAAAAAGCCAAAGGTCCCTTCTTTACAATATATACAATGTATATATCAGAATGGTTGCCTTTATTTTCAGTTTGCCATTGCTGAGGGAGAGTGTCAGCTGACGGTAACGGACATGACAACCGGCTTTGCCCGTCAATACGTTTTTGACTCATCGGCTGATGCTACCATCAATGTCGGCACCCTCACGCAGGCCCATATCGAAATCTCGACTGCCAACGGCCACGAATATGAAGGCTGGCTCGGCATGGAATAATAAACATAGAAGGAATAAGAGAAGGATGGTTGATGATAGAAATGGCAATAAGATAAGAATAAAATATATCGGGATAGAATAAAAATGGCAGAGAAAAAATCATATATAATGTACCGTCCACATGGAGGGACATCGCTTTGCGATGTAATCGGCGCAAGGCCGCGGGTGAGTCTCGCCGAATACGTGCCGAAGTCACTATCCTACAGGTGTGTGAATCACCGGAAAACGTATCATCATGTATGGACGTTCCATTGATTAAGTTGCCGGTTACATGATGTTTTATTTGGTTAAGAAGAATTTTTTCATAACTTTGCAATTGCAGTCAAATTAAGCACTTTTTATATCCATTTCTTATTAATTTTTCTATTATACGTCTTTGCAATGCATCTGAAAAACATAATAGCAATTTTATTGACTCTCATATCAGCCGGTAGTGTTACGGCACAGGAATATGAGGAGAGGGTTTTGGACTCTTGCTTCATAGAGGTGGTTTATCAACGCATGAGAGTGACCGATACGCTTAAGCCTAAAGACGATTATGAGCTGCATGATCTGACACTGAGGGCCGGAAATAAGGCATCGGCAATGTACTCAGCCGAAGGCAAAACGATAGATTCTCTTTCTGCAAGGGAGCCTAAGGTGTTCTTGGCAATAATGATGGACAGGCAACGATTTCGGGAATTCAGCCATAAGAATCAGCATACGGTCATCTTTAAAATGAAACCGGAGGGAAAAATTATCAACCACGATTTTTTTGATTCTTCCAGTTGGAAGTACGAAGAGCCGCTTGACACTCCGCGATGGGAGATAACCGACAGCGTCATGGTAATCGACGGGATAAACTGCGTGAAGGCTACCGCCGATTATCGCGGCCGTGAATGGACCGCATGGTTCGCTCCCGAAATTCCCTTCAATGAAGGTCCGTGGAAGCTCTGGGGACTGCCGGGTCTGATAGTCCGCGCCTACGATTCCAGAGGTCATTACCGATTTGAGGCGAAGTCCATTTCAGTGATGCCTGGCGGCTATGTTGATTATTTTGATTATAGTGCCCGAAACCGCTTGAAAACGAAACGCATACGGGCGTTGAAGACAAAACGCGATGCGCTGCAGGTCAGCATTGCCGCCCAGATGAAGCAAAAGCAGATTCCCAAAGAGATAATAGACAAGGTGAATGTCCCAAAGACACTCGAACACCGCAATTACGACTTCGAAGAAACCGATTATCCTCACGAATAATCCATGTTGCGCTCCGTTTGTTTTCTGGCTTTGTTGCTGACTGCCATTTATGCTTCGGCGGCGGATCGGCTTTCGGGAGTTGTACTGGAGGCCGAAAGCAATGAGCCTGTAGCCGGCGCAAACGTGATGCTGAAGACTTCGGCGTCAAAAATTCTCTCATATTGCCTGACTGACAGCAAGGGACATTTCAGTCTTCCGTTGCCGGCGGAGAAATCCGGAGTGACGGTCAACGTTGCCATGATGAGCTATAAGCCCTACTCGGCGCCGTTAAAGGCAGGCGAGAGTTTTGTCGAGATAAAGATCGAGCGCAGCGCACGGGAATTGAAGCAGATTGTCGTGAAATCCTCGCGGATCCGGGAAAACGGAGATACGGTCACCTACAATGTCGGGGCGTTTGCACGGAAGCAGGACCGGACGATCGGCGACGTGCTCAGACGTATGCCCGGAATAGATGTGTCGGACAACGGCTCGATAAGATATCAGGGAGCGGAAATAAACAAATTCTATATAGAAGGGAGCGATCTGCTTGGAGGAAAATACGGGATTGCCACAAACGGCATCTCACACGAGGATATCGGGGCTGTGGAGGTGTTTGAGTGCCACCAGCCTATGCAGGTGCTCCGGGGGCTGAGCTTTTCAGACGCTGCCGCCATTAATCTCAGGCTTAAGAATAAATCCAAGGCAACCTTTCTGGTCCACGGAACGGCGGGAACCGGCTGGAGCGCGCAGCCCGGGGGCATCTTGTGGCAAGGCGATGTTTTCACCATGATGGTGAAGGGGTCATATCAGATGATAACCACCTTCAAGGGCAACAATGCCGGCATGGATCTCTCGGAACAGCTCATCGACCACACGCTTGACAGACCCGACGAGACCCCGCGGGGATACCTCTCGCTCGCGTTGCCGACGATACCCGATCTCAAACGCAGACGGAGCTATTTCAACCGTTCATGGATGATGTCGTCGAACCATCTGATCAAGACGCGCCGCGGTGAACTGAAGGCCCGGCTCGACTACTCACACGACCGCCTGACCTCCGCGGCGTCGGCCGTAACCACTTACTTTCTTGAAACGGGCGACCGCGTCATTGTCGAAGACCGCAATTCTCTTTCGCATCGCAACGCCCTGTCGGGAAACTTCGTCTATGAGATCAACGAGAAGAGATATTATCTGAAAAACACGCTTTCGACCGACGTTTCATGGAATGACCTCTCCCTGCTGACAACCGGCTCCATCCCTTCGGCCCAGAATGCGGAGCAGCCGCAATATTCTGTCGGCAACAGGCTGGAAATGATACGCCGTTTCGGGAAAAACAAACTGGTCAGTTTTATGAGCCGCAACGAGTGGAATTCATTGCCTGAAAGGTTTTCCGTCAACAACGATGGCCGCGAATATGGCCAGAAAATAAGCCAGCATTCCTTTTACACCGATCAGCGGGCCTCCCTCGGGTTTATTTTCAAAGGGCTGACGGTCTCTCTCGCCGGAGGGCTCGCAGGCTATTTCCGCGGACTCCGCACCGATCTGCACGGCATCGACGATCTGCCCGGCTTAAGTCAGGAAAGACTCACGACGGATTACCTGAGGCTTTTCGCATCGCCGAAAATCGAATGGAATTTCAGAAAACTCGAACTGACCTGTAATCTCCCGGTCAATCTCTACACCTATTTCTTTTCGGGAGGACTCTCCGACCGCACTGAATTTTTCCTGTCGCCTGCGCTGTCGGCAAGCCTTCATCTGACACCGCGCATGGTCCTGACACTGCGCGGAAGTCACCGACGCTCTCCCGCTTCGCTCCATACGATCCACGACGCCTCCATCCTGACGTCATATCGCACCTTCTCCGAAGGCGTCGATGACTATTACACATCTTCGGGCGAGGCCGCCGGACTCTTTTACAGCTACCGCAACGCGCAGGCGGGAGTCTTCGTCATGGCTTCAGGCAATTACATGTGGGACAGATCGAAGTTCGGCATGGTCCAGAATATCATAGGCGACTATGTGTTCCATTCCTACCGCTCCACCCCCTCGAAGGCGCGCGGCTTCATGACGGCCCTCAATTTCAGCAAATCCCTTGATTTCATCAGGGGAAACGTCGGCTTCAGAGCGTATTACAGAAACTCTTCCGGCAACATTCTTTCGCAAGGGATCCCGACCGACACACGGCGCACTTCCGCCTCACTGTCTCCTTTCATCAATGGCGCAATTTCATCATATTTCAACTGGGATCTGGGATTTACCTGGGATAATTCCGCCATGAAAATATCCGGACTGTCGCGCCAGAACTACAATGACTTCCTCTATTCCGGAAGTGTGACCCTCACGCCCTGCGGATTCCTGACATGGACCGCCTCGGGCGAATACTACCGCAATCAGACGGGGCCTGACGCCAGCAAGAACATGATGATGCTTGACACCAAACTGACTTTTAATCTCGGCAAGCGTCTGGAACTTTCCGCTTCCGTCACGAATCTTCTCGATCACCGGTCATATTCCTATTCCTCGTTCGGTTCCGTTTCCCGCGTTGACCGTTCGAGCATGCTTCGCGGCCGCGAGTTCATGGTTACCATCTACCTTAAAAAATAGCAATGAGACCGAGCCGGTGATTTGATCAATGTAAATTCCCATTTGTTTTCAAAGTAGGAGTTGCTAATCTCAACTCAACAGCTATGCATAAGTAATTTAGAAAAACACCTTATTAGACTCTGTTTCTCTAAGAAGAAAGAGGGCCTTTGAGATTTTGGCTATTTTGACTATTTTTGCGTATTAAAGCAAAATCAATGAGAAAACACCTGTGCGTAATCATATCTATAATAATTATCCTCTGCATAATTGAAAGCTGCAGCCATAGGACTCCTCATAAACTGCAGCGCGCCGAGGCCGTCATGGAATCGGCTCCCGACTCGGCCCTCGCCATCCTTGACTCCATCGACACCGCCTCTCTCACCCATGCCTCCGACCGCGCCCTCTACGCCCTGCTCCTTACCCAAGGACGCATAAAGACCTACGAAGTCCTGACTGACGACTCGCTCGTCTCCACCGCCGTCCGCTACTACGAGGACCACGGACCCGACTCCAACCTGATGAAATCGCTCTTCTATCAGGGCGAAATCCTCTCAAACAACCGCGAATTCTCCAAAGCCATCATCCCCTCCATGAGAGCGCGCGAAATGGCCATATCCGCCGATAACCCCTACTGGCACGCCAAAGCCTCCGAATTGATTACGAATATATTAGTGAGTACCTATCAATCTGCTTCAGCCATAGAATATATAACAGAGGCAATAGAAAACTATGAAAATAGTAATTTGCAGAAAAATCATAGATATTGCTTATTGGACCTTGGTATCATATACGGTAACACGGGTGATTATGAAAGAGGTAAAGCAATTATTGACAGTATCTGTAAAATTGCGCGACATGAATCAGACAGTGACATGGTAGTTTATGGACTAAGCGGTCTCTATCAAAATCTATATCTTTACGGAGATAAAGACGGTTCAAATAGATGCTATGAAGAGTTAAAGAGATTCAATAATTTTTACCCTATATCCTTACAGGATCTTTCATGGTACACCCAATCCAACATTTCAGACTCTTCATTCAGGGAATATGAAAAAACTATGGTCGATTACAGCAATTTTACTACAGCTAAAGAAAAATCGAATTATTTAAATACAAAAATAATCTATTTCAAGACCAAAGGAGTTCCAGATTCTGCAATTAAATATTATGACTCACTTTTTTTGGTCCTTAATCATGAAGTTGATAGTGCATTGATGCAATCAGTGGTAAGTATTCAGAAAGAATATTCCGATAAAAGGGTATTGGAGGAAACCGAAAAATCAGAAAATCTGAAAAATACCATAATTATTGGTGCCATTTTTTTCATCTTGATTTTTGTCGTTGTTTTCATTTTTGTTCGTCAACAAAGTCGGTTGAAGAGATTTGAATTAGAAAATCGTTTGAAAGACATTATAAATCTTTCAAACGAACTTAAACTGAAAGAGAAGAAATTGACAAAGCTGACTGCCTCTAATTCAAAAATACGTCAGATATCAGAAGATTTATACAAAATGAAATGGGAAACGTTGAACAACCTTTGCAATGAATATTTTGACAAGGCGGATACGGAAAATTCCCGAAGAATCATGTTATCAAATATTGAAAAGAACATAAAGAAACTATCAGATAATCGTAGCTTGCTTGAAATTGAGAGGGCTTTGAACAAATATATGGACGGAATTATGATTAAATTACGTTCACAGTGTTCATCTTTAAAGGAGGAGGACTTCAGACTACTCGCATTGATCTTTGCTGGGTTCAATAGCAAATCTATTTGCCTGATTTTCTCGATAAAGATTAATAGCTTTTATTCAAAGAGGAGAAGGCTTATCGATAAGATAGAAGCCGGAAATGCACCTGATAAAAAAATAAAATGAAATTGATTGATATACTGTAAGTTAAATAATATTTTGTGCATAATTGTTTCGCAATGAGTTGATTTTTAGTAAGTTATTATTCTTACTCGTTGGCTATGTGTTTTATGCGTTTTGTGCTTATATGGTTATCCGTCAATATGTTACCCAATGTTTAGAATGCGCAAATTTTTATAAGAGAAATATTAGATATAACCATTTGCCATGATATAATTTTGTGAAAAAAATTTGACATAAATTCATAGAGCATTATGGTTAAAAAATTCACACTATTATCACTTGTTTTATTATGCTTTTCTGTGGAGTTTATAACTGCGCAAGCGAACTCCAATAATCAAGCTCCAAAAATCAATGTTATTCTCTCTAACAAGAATCTTGGCGGCCCGAAAAGACCCAAAGCACCTTCAAGGCAGCAGATACTTTGTATTTATGAGAACGAGCATCTAAATCTTTCGTTTGCTATTGCTGAGGGAGAATGTCAGCTGACGGTAACGGACATGACAACCGGCTTTGCCCGTCAATACGTTTTTGACTCATCGGCGGATGCTGCCATCAATGTCGGCACCCTCACTCAGGCCCATATCGAAATCTCGACAGCCAATGGCCACGAATACGAAGGCTGGCTCGGCATGGAATAATGCTATAGCGTTAACCTACACGCTGACAAAGTAGGGATCTATTTACTTTAATTAAATTTTTTATGAAATCAAATCTTCCAATGGCTTTAAATAAAGCCGAAATTTTGTCGGAGATGGAATCCTTGGTCGTGTTAGGCGGTAAGGACGATGGAAAGGGCGACAGCTACTCCGTATTTTCCCAATGCAAACCAGAAACAAACTCGTATTGTGGTGACGCAAATTGTGGCTTTTGCTCAAATTGTGTTGAGAATTGTGGAGGGAAAACTCCTACACCCGGTTCCACTCTTATAACCGGCGAATTAATTCCTTGATCATTTTTTACACGGTGTGTGGTGCTTATATAGGCACTGCACACTAAAACCTATGAGATATGAAGAGTAGTTTATACAATTATTATGTAAATGATAAGGACAACGTTATAATTTTTAACGGACTGACTGAAGCCAGTTTCAGGATTGGTGAAAGAAATGCCGATGTATTCAAAGCCATAATCGAAAGTCCGGATAAATTCGTTGAGGATTTTAAACCTTTCATTGACAAAATGAAGGGGGACGGCTTTATCATAGATGATGAGTTTGACGAAGAGGAAATTGTCAGAAAAAAATATGATTATATACGTCATGGAGAGGAGTATATGGTCATGATTCTGTCAACTTATCAGTGCAATCTGCGTTGTTGGTACTGCACTCAGGATCATGCTGACAGTTGGATGAGCGACGAGACAGTCAGGAGAATAAAGAAACGGATTGAAAAAGAACTTCGCAAGGATGCAATCAAACACCTGAGTATCTCATGGTTTGGAGGAGAACCGCTTCTGGCATACGATAGAGTCGTTGAGATTTCTCGTTGGGCCAAGGAATTTGCGGAAGAGTTGGGCAAGGGATTCGGTGCAGTAATTACGACAAACGGGACTCTCCTAAATCGCAAAAGAGTGGAAGAACTGCGGGATGCCGGCATAAATTACTATCAGATAACAATTGACGGAAATCGGGAAACACACAATAATGTGAAAATCCTTGGAAAAGATTCCGCTTATGACCGTACCATAGAAAACATCGGTTACATTATAGAGCATACCCACTGCACACTTCGGTTCAATTACACGAAAGAGAATTTAAAGCCGGAATCTTTAATAAAGGATCTTGATGAAGCTCTCAGTAAGGAAAATCGTGAAAAGATATCGTTTCTGATATATAAGGTTTGGCAGGAAAAAGCCGCGGAAATATCTCAGGTGGAAATTGACAAGCTTATGGAACTTGCTTTCAACATAGGGATAACGCCAAAATTGGCCGAAGGAGGTATGTGTTATGTTGACAAGAAAAATTTTGATTGTATTTTTGCCAATGGAAATGTTGGTAAATGCGATAACGAAAGTCCGGAGGATAGGAATGGTATCTTGACGGAAAGCGGTGACATTGAATGGATAAGCGATATTTCTGCTCATAGGTCGATACTTGAGTATGAGAATTGTGAATGCAAGGATTGCAGATTTCTTCCTCTTTGTTGGGGGCCATGTACCGCCAAAAGGGAAACCATGTTAAAAGATAACGGAAAAATCGTTTGTCAGTTTGATAATAAAGACTTTCAGATGAGCCGAATGATAAGGAATAAACATGTAAACAAGGAATTTTCTAAGAAAAAAATAGAAAAAGAAAATTGTTGACAAAATAATCCCGTATATTTGTAAAATCAATTCATTGAACAATCTAATGCTTAACGTTATGAGATGTAGATCAATTATTTTCGCAATTCTATTGGCGTCAGCGTCCGTTTGTTTCGGACAGCAGCGGGCGGATTCAGCGGCTGTGAAAGCCGCGCCCGACACAATCAGTTCCTCGGTCAGCCTCAACGGGGTGGAAGTGACCGCGCAGACGGAATCGCACTCGGCTCTCACCGATTCCTATCTTATCACCAAGGAGATGCGCCGAGGCATAAGAACCGCCGGCGAGTTGCTTTCGAGGGTGAACGGAGTGTTTTACAATCCTGTTTCGCGGGAAATCAAATATCTCGGCTCGTCAAACGTGGTGATTCTCGTTGACAGCATCCAGAAGAGCGAGAGTTACATAAAAAGGCTTTCGCCTGACCGTTTCGACCGCATTGACATTGTCAACAATCCCACGGGGAAATATCTCGGATATGACGCAATTATCAATTTCCACACGAAGCCTAACTATATAGGGACGGAGGTGAACATGCTTTCACAGTCGTTTATGGTTCCCGGAGGACGCAACGGCGAGGGGCAGGATTTCCAGAGCGAGAGGGCTTCTTTCGACGTGACCTACACGCGAAACCGATGGAATCTGTCGGCCGACGGGGAATACAAGTGGAATCAGACGGGCACCTCAAGCTATTATACAGCCGTTTATCCCTACAACAACCTGACGCAGACCAAGCTCGAGCAGCCTCGGAAGTCGCCGACGGACAACACCATGTCGAACAGATATGATTTCGGAGCGGCGCTCGATTTCCAGCCCAATGACAACCACTCGTTCTCGATCCAATGGCGCATTGAACCGACTGACAGCAAAAACAGATCGGCCTACAGGCTAATGATGGAAAACACGAAAACAGGCGAAAGCAGCACCGTGGGCTATTCGTTGCGTAACCATGTCCACAACCGTCTTGACAACAGTTTCGGGCTCTATTATCGCGGTCGCTTCAAGGGATGGTCGCTCAACAGTTCGGCGACATATAATTTCGCGGACTGGGACAGGGACTATGACATAAGGCGCACCGACGGCTACGCGCTGACCAACGATCATCGCAGTTCACAACGTTATTTCTGGGGCGGCGCCGACATGACACGTCAGATTGCCGGAGGGAAAATGACGTTAGGTCTGTCGGATTACGTCACTGTAGCCAACTACAGGAACCGCAACAGAATTTCAGGACAAATGCTCACGGACAACTCGTTGCTGCAAAACAACCTCATAGCCGCGCTGCAGTTTTTCATTGGCAGGAGCATGGCGATGACGCTGACAGGCGGCCTTTACACCTATCGCAACAGCGAGGGCGGCGAACACATAACACGGTTTGCCCCGAGGGCCACGGTCAACTGGTTCTGGCAGCCGTCGCAGAAGTTCATCGCGCGCCTCAACTATTCGCTGAAATCGGAAATGCCGGGACTTTCGCTCATCAGCGATTTCGGTCAATACACTGACTCGCTGACATATCAGATGGGTAATCCTCTGCTCAAACCGATGACCGACCATCTGGTCAGCCTGACGCTGACTCTCTGGAAGAGTCTTAATCTGACGGCCCGTTATTTACATGGCGCTAACAGCTATGCCAACATTGCCGAGGTGGTCACCGGAGAAAAACCTTATATCCTGAAGAAATATCAGAACGCGACCGCCGAGGAGTTCCGGTTCATTGTCAATTACAAGAAATCATTCGCCGAATACTTTGAATTTTCGGGCGAGGCATCGATGACATGGAAAAAGTCGTCATATTCAGTCTATCGGAAGCACCGCATGGCTCCCGGGGCGAACTGGTATTTGGCCTACAGAAACAGCAGACATTCGTTCAACGCGTTTCTGAGCTATGAACTGATGGGCAACATGGGAGTTTTGCCCCAGATGAAAGGATGGGGATGCACGGACGGCATGGCCATCTCGTTGACAAAATATCTGATGAAAAACAGGCTTTCGCTCATGGTCATGTACTTTATTCCCGTGCATTTTGCAAAAGGTGTGATATATAATGAGGTCATCTCCCCCGGAATGCAACAATACACAAGAAGCGATAATCAGTTCCGTGGGGACAACACCTTCTCCTTGGCCGTGACCTACCGGTTCAGCAACGGCAAGCGTGTTCGCAACTACACCCGCCGCACCGTCGGCCTGTCTGAGGAATAGTCATGGGCTTCAGATCCTTTCCATTCATAAAGCAGCATGACTCGATGGAGTGCGGGGTGGCATGCCTCGCATCCGTCCTCCGTTGGTACGGTTGCATGATGGATGTAAAAGAGGTAGGGGATCTATGTCCGCCGACAACCGAGGGAGTGTCTTTCCTCGGTCTGGCCAAGACTGCGGAGTCTCTTGGCCTGGGGACGGTAACGGCCAGAGTCTCGCTGACGGAGCTGGCGGAGTGTCGCGCTCCGGCGATACTGCACTGGAATCAGAATCATTTCGTGGTGCTTTTCAGGGTTTCGCGGAATGGGCGGAGGTTTCATGTATGCGATCCGGGAAAGGGGATCATGACGCTCGGGCGGGAGGAGTTCTGCCGACACTGGATAAGCACCGTGTCCAACGGCGAGGAAAAAGGGATAGCGATGTTTCTCGAGCCCGGGGAGGCTTTCGAGAAGAAGCGCGACGAGGGGAAAAGCCGGCGCCGTTCGTTCAGGTTTCTGATGGGTTACATCATGCGCTATCGCGGTCATTTCGGGCAGGTGTTGCTCGGCCTTCTGCTCGGATGCGTGCTGCAGCTTGTTATGCCGTTCCTGACTCAGGCGATTGTCGATACGGGAATCCGTCACCGCGACATAGGTTTTATATGGCTCATACTGCTGGGTGAGCTTATGATCGTGGCGGGACGCACGGCAACGGATTTCATACGCCGCTGGCTGCTGCTCCACATTTCGATGAGGATAAACATCTCGCTCGTGAGCGACTTCTTCATCAAGCTGCTGAAACTGCCCATGTCGTTTTTCGACACCAAACTGATGGGCGACCTTCTGCAGCGGATGGGCGACCACGGCAGGGTTCAGGGGTTTCTGACGAACCAGACGCTCGGAATCATGTTCAGCGCCTTGAGTTTCATCGTGTTCGGGGTGGTCCTGGCTCTCTATGACAGGACCGTGTTCCTGATCTTCATGGGCGGGAGTCTGGTCTATGGGCTGTGGCTGGCGTCGTTTCTGCGACGGCGCAAGGTGCTTGACTACGAACTCTTCGAGCAGCAGTCGAGAAACCAGAACAAGACCTATCAGTTCATCACTTCCATGCAGGAGATAAAGCTGCAGGACTGCGAGAAGCGCCGGCGCTGGGAGTGGGAGGATGTGCAGGCCGACCTGTTTGAAATTCAGATGAAGGCGCTCAAACTGCAGCAGAGCCAGGAGGCGGGGAGCGTGTTCATCAATGAGATAAAGAACATCCTGATAACGGTCATGGCGGCCACCGCCGTGATCAGAGGCGACATAACTCTCGGCGCCATGCTTGCCATACAGTATATCGTCGGGCAGCTCAACTCGCCCGTCGAGCAGATAATGGGGTTTATCTATTCGGTGCAGGACGTGAAGATCTCTCTCGAGCGCATCAATGAGATCCACCTGGGACGCGACGAGGAAAAAGAGGACGGCGCGGAGGAATTCGGGGCTGAAAAATCGATAGAGATAAGGGATGTGGATTTCAAATATGACCGCTTCGCGCTGAAAAAGACGCTCGACGGCGTCAGCCTCAGCATCCCTGCGGGGAAGGTCACGGCGATTGTGGGCGCCTCAGGCAGCGGTAAGACCACACTTATCAAGCTGATGCTCGGCTATTATGTGACGCTGGCGGGAAACATAGTGATAGCGGGGCGCGACATCGGCGACTACAGCATGAAATGGTGGCGCAGACATTGCGGGGTGGTGATGCAGGACGGAGTCATATTTTCGGAGTCGATTGCCCGCAACATTGCCGTTGACGACGGCGAAATCGACCGCGCACGCCTCGAGGAGGCAGCCCGCATAGCCAATATACACGATTATGTCATGGGACTCCCCCTGAAATATGACACCCTGATAGGCCGCGACGGAGTGGGGCTGAGCCAGGGTCAGAAACAGAGGGTGCTGATTGCAAGGGCCGTCTATAAGAATCCTGATTTTATTTTTCTGGACGAGGCGACCAATTCGCTTGACGCCAAAAACGAGCGCCGGATCGTGGAGAATCTCGAGGAGTTCTATCGGGGAAAAACGGTGGTTGTCGTGGCCCATCGCCTTTCAACCGTCAGGAACGCCGACCATATCATTGTGCTTGACGGCGGCACGGTCGTGGAGTCCGGGACACACTGCGAGCTTGTCGAAAAGGAGGGGGCATATTTCAATCTCATAAAGAACCAGCTGGAGTTAGGATCATGAAAAACAGAGAAAAAGAAGCAGATGTGCGGTCAGAGAAGGTGAGGCGTCTGATCGAGCGCCCCCTCCCGCTTGTCCTGAGGATGGGAACGGTCATCATAATCGTTCTCTTCGTCCTGCTGGCCCTCGGCGTGCTCTATCTGGCTTCCGGGGCCGAGGACGCCGACGGCGGAGCGCCGTTTCTGCTGCGCATAGCCAACCGGCTGAGAAGTTAGGACTTGCGCCGGAGAGCGAGAGGGCGTGGAAGTTGCTGATCGCTTTGTCGCGGGATTTATAGAGGTTGGCTTTCAGTGAATTATCCAATGTCTGACGGCTCCATCCGCCCAATATACTTTCTCGCAAATAGAACATCGCTTCATCGATAGACTTGCATTTGGAGACGATATCTGTTTGATGGCCCCATGGAATCATTCCGAGCACTATTGGGAAGCACGGCTCTACATTTAAAACTGCCACAACCTGTGGCACATTTATAGGATATGGAGATTCAACCTTTTGCAATTCTGCCACAAGCCGTGTCAGTTTTTCATTAGCTTCTGTTGTAGAGAAAAACAGATACCACTGCTTCATTCGCCACATATTTCTGCTACTGAATCCTTTCTCTTGCGGGAATGCCTCCTTCAAGTCAAAACTCAGTTGCTCTACCACTCCGCTTCCCCATCGTTCCTCAGCCTTACGCATCACAAGGTCACGACCTACACTCCAGTTAAAACATAGTTTTTCTGTGTTGATCTTTATGGATGCCTTGATTTGGGCAGAAATATAGCGCCGCTTGATTTCTGAGAGCCAAGCGGCATAGTCAGCGTCAATTTTAAAATCCTTGACAATGACAATACGGGGGGCGTTATTGGAGGTAATATCATCCATAATATTGCAAAATTAGCGCAAAATACCGACATCCACAAGCTTTAAATGTGCCGACAAGAAAGGATTCTTTCAAGTTTAGATAGTGAATCTCCCAAAACCAATCAAGACTATAGATAAAAATCGCATCTGTTTCTAATTTGTTTCATAATATATGGCTTATGGGGGAGGCCGTTTCTGCTGCGCATAGCCAACCGGCTGAGAAGTTAGGACTTGCGCCGGAGGGCAAGAGGGCGTGGAACAATATGGCGTGGAATAGGCAATATTAACGCAGTTGTAACAGGGAGGGGTTGCATTAAAGGCGGGATTTGAGTAATTTTGCACCCGTAATTACCCAACCTCATACCTGTCCATGAATAGCAAACCAGTTATTTATCAACTATTGCCGCGACTATTCACGAACTTCAACGACTCGTGCGTGCCCGGAGGCACAATAGAGCAGAACGGTTCGGGCAAACTGCGGTCAATAAATCAAGCGACTCTGCGTTCAATCGCCGACATGGGTTTCACTCATGTGTGGCTTACGGGCGTTATCGAACATACTCATTGCTCAGACTACACCGACATCGGCATTCCGCGCGACAATCCCCACGTCATCAAGGGAAAAGCCGGATCGCCCTACGCGATCAAGGACTATTATGACATAGATCCGGACCTTGCCGTCGATCCCCGCAACAGAATCAGGGAATTCGAGGACACCGTCAGGCGCATCCATGCAGCCGGTCTGAAAGTGATCATCGACTTCGTGCCCAACCACGTGGCCCGGCAATACCGATCGGACAGCCGTCCGGCCGGCGCCCCCGAGGATTTCGGCAAGGAAGACTACACGAACATGTTTTTCGCGCCTACAAACAGCTTCTACTATATCCCCGGCCATAAGTTCTCGCCGACGATAGATCTCGGCAGCGGCTCCGACGCCTACTTCGAATATCCGGCCAAAGCTTCCGGAAACGACTGCTTCACCGCGTCGCCCGGACAGTATGACTGGTATGACACCGTCAAACTCAACTACGGCATAGATCCCGCAAACGGATGGCGGCATTTCACCCCTACGCCCGCGACATGGAAAAAGATGCTCCACATCCTGCAGTACTGGGCCGACAAGGGCGTTGACGGTTTCCGCTGCGACATGGCCCACATGGTGCCCCTCGAATTCTGGCAGTGGGCCATCCCTCAGGTCAAGGAGAAGCACCCCGGCGTCATATTCATCGCCGAGATATACGACATAAACCTCTACCGGCCCTTCATCGAGATTGGCGGATTCGACTATCTCTATGACAAGGTTGGGCTCTACGACACTCTGCGCGACATCGTCACCTGGGGCCGCTCGGCCTCCGACATCACCCGCTCGTGGCAGAAGGTTGACGGCCACCAGCACAACATGCTCTATTTCCTCGAGAACCACGACGAGCAGCGTTTCGCCTCGGCGGAATTTGCCGGCGACCCGTTCAAGGCAATGGCTCCTATGGCGGTCAGCGCGCTTCTCGGCCCCGGAGCCGTCATGGTCTATGCCGGCCAGGAGCTCGGCGAGCCGGGAGCCGACGCCGAAGGCTACAGCGGACATGACGGCTGCACCTCGATATTCGACTACTGGAGCGTGGGGACCCTGCGCCGCTGGCTCAACAACGGGCGCCCTTCGCTGAAAAATCTCTCGGCCGACGAGCGTCGCCTGCGCGACTCCTATTCACGGCTGCTGAACATCGCCACAAGCGAAGCCGCCGTAAGGGAAGGGACATTTTTCGATGTAATGTATGTCAACAATGAGAAAACCGACGGATTCAACCCCGAACGCCAGTATGCCTTCCTGCGCCATTTCGGCAACGAGACTCTTCTCGTGGTCGCTAACTTCGACGACAAGGAGGCCGACGTCAAGGTGAACATTCCGCTCCATGCTTTCAACACCCTGCGCTTCAGTGAAGGCGCGCGCACAGCCACCGAACTGCTCACCGGGCGCAGCGAATCGCATGCCATCGATTCCCACACACCTTTCCAGACCGCCGTTCCCGCCCACGGAGCCGTTGTCTGGAAATGGACCGACTGATAAAGATAAAAAACTTAGAGGTTGTTTAAAAACAAATGTGAAAGCTGGAGTCCATTCTCCGGAGGTGGATTTCGAAATGAATTGAAGGAGTAATGCTGTAGCATTATGACTGAAATTCAGTACGAAAGACGCCCGGGAGAATGGATGGGAAGGAGCATTTTAAACAACCGCAAAACCGAAATTTAAATGTATAAAAAAGAAAAATTGTGTTACTATAAGTCGCATGGATGCCTTTTTGGCTCCCCTGTCCCTAATCTTCAGTCACAGTGCCACAGCACTGCTCCTTCAGATTATGAACAGGTTAGTTCAAAAATCCATCCACTCCGGCTTCACATTTGTTATTAAACAACCTCTTAAAATAGAAATGATATGAGATTATTCGTTGTCCTGGCCGCCCTGATGAGCATGTTTCTGACGGCCAATGCCGCAAAGGACCAAGATGTCGCCCTGTTCATAACCATCGGTCAGAGCAACGCCGACGGCTCGGCCTTTGCCGAAGAAGATGTTGACAAAACCATGCTTGAATGGTATTCCACAGCTCCCGGGGCTGATAATCTCAATATCTGGTATGTCCCCACTCAGGTCCGGAACGAGAAAAACGCTCTGGGCCAGATGGCCCGTCACGTGATTCCGGCCCTTTACCGCGACAAGGAACCGCAGTGGATGAAACTATGGTTCCGCAACGACAATTACGCGGGGCGCACGGCCATGAACATGATTCACGGCGCCGGAACCTACAGCCGCTACTCTCAGGGACGCCGCGGCATGGAAGGTGAGTTCGGCCGCCGTTTCGCCGAAGCTTTCCCCGACAAGGAGCTCTATATCATCAAGCTCGGCGTGTCGGGTTCGGGCATCGACACCTGGGCCAATCCGAAGGATGACAACAACTGGAACTATTTCATCGACAGTGTGTATCGTCCGGCTATCGACACTCTTCTGGCCATGGGCAAACGTCCGCGCCTTGCGGGAGTCTGGTGGATGCAGGGATGTGCCGACAGCAATTCCACTTCCGAGCGCTATGCCCGGTCGCTCCGTCTGCTGATTGAACGCCTGCGCGGACAGCTCGGATTCGACAAGGCTCCGATTTATATCGGCATGATTCCCGCGCCGGGCGAAGGCGACGTGACCCCGGGAGGATCTGTCGGATACAGCGACGCTGTCCGCGACGCCCAGCGCCTCATCGCTTCTACGGTCAAAGGCGTGACCCTTATCAACACCTCTTCTTGCCCGATGCAGTATGAGGAGGCGTTCAAGGGCAAGATCCATTTCAGCCATAAGGGCGTGAACCGCATCGGCGATATCCTCGCCGACTCGGTCATCGCCGCAGGCTCGGCGAGATGGGCCGGTTTCGCCACACCAGGCCGATGGGAACTGCGCCCCGAGGGTTCGGTGTTCATTCCTTCCGCCGGAAATCCTGACATAACCTACAGCTATAATGACACCGACGCTTCGGCCAATCTCAAGTATCCCGGGTGGACGGAGCGCATCAATGTTCCACTCAGCCGTGGCGAGAGCGCCGGAGATTGGGAACTTGCATGGGAAGATGATTTCAACGGCCCCGATATCGACTGGAAGGTATGGTCGAAGATTCCGCGCGGAACCGCCAACTGGAACGATGTCATGTCATCGGCCGACACCCTCTATGCCGTGCGCGACGGAAACCTGATCCTCCGCGGCATCCGTTCATATCCGGCCCTTAACGACACGGTTCCCTACGTGACCGGCGGTCTCTACACCAAATGGAAGAAGGATTTCGGTTACGGACGCCTGGAGATACGCGCTAAACTTCAGGGCGCGCAGGGCGAGTGGCCTGCGTTCTGGCTCCTTCCCGCTCCGCTCAAAGGCGAGGAAGTTCCTTGGCCATCGGGCGGCGAGATCGATATAATGGAGCGCCTGAACCACGATGATTTTGCCTATCAGACCGTCCATTCGACCTATACTCTCGATTTGAAGAAAGACAACGAGCCCCCTCATTTCGCAACAGGCAAGATCAACCCCGACGACTACAATGTTTTCGCCGTAGAGCTGGCTCCGGACAGCCTCAGCTTCTTCATCAACGGCGTCCACACATTCACCTATCCCCGCATCGACACCGCACTGCCGGGGCAGTTCCCCTTCGACCGTCCCTTCTATCTGCTCATCGACATGCAGCTCGGCGGAAGCTGGGTTGGCAAGGTTGACGTCAACCAGTTGCCGGTGGAGATGAAAATAGACCGCGTCAGCTATTATCGCCGGCGCGGCCTGTAAAATCCTTAGTCAGGAAGGTGTCCCCGCAAATCGGGACCACTACATCATCATTTGCTTTATTCTATTACTCAGACGAGTTTAGCGAGGGCGTCGCCTATGCGGCGCATGGCTTCGCGGATAAGTTCGTCGGATGTGGCGTAGCTCAGACGGATGTATCCCGGCAGGCAGAATGCCGCTCCGTCAACCGTGGCCACATGCGCCGTGTCGAGAAGATACATGGCTACGTCGCCGCTGCTGGAAATGACGCGGTCGCCGCAGCGCTTGCCTATGAAGCTCGAGACATCGGGGAAGAGATAGAACGCGCCCTGAGGCTTGTTGACTCTGATTCCCGGAATGGCTTTTGCAAGTTCAACCACGAGGTCGCGGCGACGCTCGAATGCCTGACGCATCTCTTCGACGCAATCCTGCGGGCCGGTATAGGCCGCTTCGGCTGCTTTCTGCGCAATCGACGAGGCGCCTGAGGTGTATTGGCCCTGAAGTTTGGTGCAGGCCTTTGCTATGGGGAGGGGAGCTGCGCAGAACCCTATGCGCCAGCCGGTCATGGCGTAAGCTTTGGAAACTCCGTTGATTACGACTACGTGTCCTTCAAGCTCGGGGAATGTGGCCATCGAAGTGTAGCTTCCGGTGAAATTGATGTGGCGGTAGATTTCGTCGGAGAGGACGAGGATGTTGGGATAATCTTTCAGAACCTCTACCAGCTGCTGCAGTTCCTCGCGGGAATAGACGGAGCCTGTAGGGTTGGAAGGGGAGCAGAAGAGAACCATCTTTGTGCGGGGCGTGATGGCGTCGCGGAGCTGCCGGGGAGTGATCTTGAAATCCTGTTCGATTGTCGCGGGAACCTCGACGGTGACACCTTCGGCAAGCTTCACCATCTCTACATAGCTGACCCATGCCGGAGTGGGGATCACCACTTCGTCGCCGGGATTGATCGTGGAGAGAATCACGTTGCAGAGTGCCTGTTTCGCTCCGCCTGACACCACGATCTGCTCGGGCGAGAAATCCACCCCTTCGGTGGCTTTGAGATTTGCGGCTATGGCTTTGCGCAGGCTCATGTAGCCCGGCACCGGAGAATAGAAGGAGAAATTGTCGTCAATGGCTTTTTTTGCGGCCTCTTTGATGAAATCAGGCGTGTTGAAATCCGGCTCGCCGACTGAAAGATTGATGACATCGACGCCTGCGGCACGCAGCTCATTGCTGCGCTGTGACATCGCCAGAGTGGCGGAAGCCGCCAGTGAGTTGATGCGCTGTGAGATCTGAAGCATAACGTTAAGAGCTTGTATAGGTTGTGAAATTGTGTTGGTTATTCGTTTTTTCCGGTCAGTATCGACCTTATCTGATTGAGTTTGTTGAGAGCGGCCACAGGCGTGAGGTTGTTTATGTCTATGCCTATGATTTCGTCGCGTATCTGCGTGAGCACCGGATCGTCGAGCTGGAAGAACGACATTTGCACCCCTCCGCTCTCGACCTTGGCCGGAGTGACGCGCGGACCGCAGGCGCCTTCGCTGTCGGCCGACCGGATTTTCTCCAGATCAGACAACACTTCCGAAGCTCGCTTGACAATCGACGAAGGCATGCCGGCGAGTTTCGCCACATGGATGCCGAACGAGTGTTCCGAGCCGCCTTTGGCGAGTTTCCTGAGGAACACCACTTTCCCATCGACCTCGCGCACCGATACGTTGTAGTTGACCACGCGCTTGAACGAGGCTTCCATGTCGTTAAGCTCATGATAGTGGGTGGCGAAAAGTGTCTTGGGGTGTATGTCGCGGTAGTTGTGGATATGTTCCACGATCGCCCAGGCTATGGAGATTCCGTCGTAGGTCGAGGTTCCGCGTCCGAGTTCGTCGAAAAGTATCAGCGAACGCGGACTCATGCTGTTCAGGATCGAGGCTGCCTCGCTCATCTCCACCATGAAGGTCGATTCGCCATGGGAAATGTTGTCACTTGCGCCTACGCGGGTAAAAATCTTGTCAACCACGCCTATATGGGCGCTTTCTGCCGCCACGAAACATCCTGTCTGGGCCATGAGAACGTTTATGGCGGTCTGGCGCAGAAGGGCCGATTTACCCGACATATTGGGGCCGGTGATCATCAGAATCTGCTCGCCGTCGTTGGAGAGGCGCACGGTGTTGGTGATGTAAGGTTCGCCCGGAGGCAGTTCGCGTTCAATGACCGGGTGGCGTCCCTCGATGATTTCCAGAACCAACGAGTCATCGACGACCGGACGGTTGTATTTGTTCTCAAGCGATACGCGTGTGAACGACAGCAGGCAGTCTATGCGCGCAAGAAGCGATGAATTGAGCAGGATCGCCTGGGTATATTGGGTCACGGCGGCGACGAGATCGTTGTAAAGCCTCGTCTCTATTATGGCTATCCTTTCCTGGGCGCCGAGAATCTTTTCCTCGTAATCCTTCAGTTCCTGCGTTATATAGCGTTCGGCGTTGACAAGGGTCTGCTTGCGCACCCATTCCGCCGGGACTTTGTTCTTGTGGGTGTTGGTTACCTCTATGTAGTAGCCGAACACGTTGTTGAACCCTATTTTAAGGCTCGGGATGCCGGTGGCCTCGCTTTCCCGTGCCTGAATCCGCATGAGGTAGTCTTTCCCTGAAAAAGCTATGTGGCGGAGTTCGTCGAGCTCGGCATCGACTCCCTCGCGGAAAACTGCTCCGCGGTTGAGGGCTATCGGCGCGTCATCAACCACTTCGCGGGCAATGCGGTCGCGGATGCCGGCACACGGGTTGAGCTGTTCGCCCAAGGCATGCAGAGTGGGATCGTCGGAGCGCTCACATACTTCTTTAACGGGCAGTACCGATTCGAGCGACCTGCGCAACATGACGAGCTCGCGCGGCGACACGCGTCCGACGGCTACTTTCGAGATTAGACGCTCCATGTCGCCGGTCTGTTCGAGAGCCGCCTTGACCACTTCGCGCTCCTCGGGGCGGCGGAAGAAAAATTCCACTACGTCAAGACGGGCGTTTATGGCGGCGGCATCTTTCAGCGGGAAAAGTAGCCAGCGGCGCATCAGACGCGCCCCCATGGGGCTGACCGTGCGGTCTATGACATTCAGCAGTCCTTTGCCGTCGCGCGACATCGATTCCATCAGCTCCAGATTCCTGATCGTGAAATCGTCAAGCCGCACGTAGTTATCCTCTTCTATGCGCGAGAGGGTTGTGATGTGCGAGATACGGGTGTGGTTGGTGATGTCGAGATAATGGATTATGGCTCCGGCGGCTATGATGGCCGCCGTCTTCGAGTCGAGGCCGAAACCTTTCAGCGATCCGGTCTCAAACTGCTTCATGAGCCGCTCGCGGGCTGTCGGTTCGGTGAAAATCCAGTCGTCGAGTTCGAAAGTCAGATAACGGGTTGCTATGCTTTGCTCGAAATCGCGTTTCTTGCCCCGCTCTACCAGCACCTCCTTCGGCGAGAATTTCGTCAGGAGTTTCTCCATGTATTCCGGGGCACCTTCGGTGGCAAGGAATTCGCCGGTCGAGATGTCGAGAAATGCGACGCCCCAGATGTTTTTGGCTATATGGATTGCCGCAAGAAAGTTGTTTTCCCGGTTGTCAAGTATATTGTCGCTGACGGCCACGCCGGGGGTGACAAGCTCGGTGATACCGCGTTTTACGAGCTTTTTCGTCAGTTTGGGGTCTTCAAGCTGTTCGCAGATGGCCACTCGCTTGCCGGCCCTGACGAGTTTCGGCAGGTAAGTGTCGAGGGCGTGATGTGGGAATCCGGCCAGTTCGACCGACTGCGCAACTCCATTGGCGCGCCGCGTAAGTGTGATCCCGAGAATTTCGGAGGCCGTTATGGCGTCATCGCAGAATGTCTCGTAGAAGTCGCCCACGCGGAAAAGGAGTATTGCGTCGGGATGTTTTTTCTTCATCTCGAAATACTGCTTCATCAGGGGCGTCTCCACTACTTTTTTCGCCATTCTATCTTTATCAAAAACCTGACAAAGTTACAAAATTTCCCCGAAAATAACCCTATCCGCTTCCGTATTTGACATTCCCATGAGTTGGAAGGAAAGAAATGATGCATTAACAAGACTAATTCTTGCGGGTGAATCAAGGAATTTAATTAAATGATTGTGAGTCTCAGCTCCTCTAATTCGCCCAATCCATGCGGTTGAGGTAAGAATAATCAAATTCTGTTTTCCCCCGGAACCAAGTTTACTCTGGCTACATCTACCATTCTGATTCCTTATGAGTAGGTATTGGGTTGGTTTTGTTGCTCCCGCTTGCGCATTTGCGTTGCTTTTTCTTTGTAGATCAGTATGCTGGGGCGTTAAGGAGCCATTCACGGGCGGAGATTACGTTGATCTTGACACCGTCCAGTTTCTCGGTGCGTGTCTGTGACATGGTGACAAGTGTCAGGTTATCGCAGTGTAATTTCCGAGAGGCATCAGCGAGAGCCATCAACTCGCGCCTTAATGTTTTGGGATTGCTGATGTCAAACGAAACCTGTATTAACTCCATTGGCTTCGAGTGGTCGGTAACGACAAAATCCACCTCGCGTGATGTCGAACCGGGGCGATAGTAATATATGTCCTGATACGATGGATTGGTGCGACGAAGCAATTCCGTCATTACTACATTCTCCAAACGCCACCCTAGATTCTCCGATGACAACGAGTTATGGCGATAGGTCATCAATCCTGTGTCTATTATATAAACTTTATCACCGCGAATACGCACGCTGCTCTTATATGAGAATTTACTTATCGGCAGAATCAGAAACGCTTGCGTGAGATAATCCATGTAATTACGGACTGTCTTCGCTGTACCGATACCAAGGTTCTCGGTTATATCTTTTACATTGGTCAACTGCCCGACATTATTGATGAAATGATTGGCCAAAACCTTGATGCCTTCCTCATTTCGCAGCTTGAAACGGGTCTTGATGTCCTTGGTGATTATTGTATTCACAATTCCTTCAACATACGCATGACGATTGGATATGCCGTCCAATTCCGGGAAACCGCCTTCCATAAGGTATTCATACAGAGCTGCCTGTTGCGCCGCAATATTTTTTGTGGTCGCTTTATCGGTCACCACATGCCGCGCTTTACAGTATTCACTGAAAGAAAATGGATAAAGTCGAATTTCGTTATACCGGCCGGTAAGATGTGTGGCCAGTTCCGTACTAAGCAGTTTGGCGTTCGATCCTGTTACAAAAACATGCAATCCAAGCCTCAGAAGACGGTTGACAAACAGATGCCAGCCATCGACATTCTGTATTTCGTCAAAGAAAAGATATTTTACATCTGTGCCGTATATTATATACAGAGTCTCCAATATATCATTAAGGTCATCTACCGCGAGTTTGTAGAGCCGGTCATCATCAAAATTCACATAGCCATATTTCACACCTTTATTTCGAAGCGCCATGTGGCATAATGTTGATTTTCCGCTACGACGGACACCAATCACTACCTGCGCCAATTTGCTGTTGAATTCAAATTGTTTCGCCTCTGGTCGCTGCACATAATCGTCACTTATCAATGAGTCCAGTTCCTCCTGCTGATCAAGCAGAACCTGTAATAATCTCTGTTTGTCCATTTCTTCCTGATTTTAAGCGTAAAGATACACTAAACTCCACTAAATCGCAAATTTTAGGCTCTTAAACTCCACTAAATCGAAGATTTTAGACTTTCAAACTCCACTAAATAGAAGTGTTTCGACGGTTAAGGCTGCAATTGCCCTTATAGGATAGTGAGAGATATCCGCCGGCCAAGCCCCTCGAAGATCCGGAAGAGGGTGTTGAGCTGGACATCTGCTTTGCCGTTTTCCAGACGGGAAATATAGGTTTTCTTCGGGCCGATACGCTCGGCAAGCTGTTGTTGTGTCAGCCCGGCTTTGAGGCGTTCCTCCTTGAGTGTTTCCGCCAGACATAGATTATCTTAACTCAACTGCATTAATTCGTCTAATTCGCCCAATCAATGCGGTTGAGGCAAGAAATCTATGTTATGTTTTCCCATCGGAGCCCGTCAGGGCGTGCTGAAAGTAACCGGCCATGGAGCGAAGCGGAGTGGTCGGATAGACATGATACATAATAATTGAGTCGCGGAGGGACGATTCTGTGGTACAGGACATAGCATCAACCACTGAGGCATCCCTCCGGGACGCCGAGGGTATTGGGCCGTCTTTGTCCGTGCACTCCGCTGCGCTCCATGCACGGTTACGACGTAGCACGTCCTTCGGACTTGTTCATCAAGCTCTTTCCCTTAACTCAACCGCACTAATTCGCCTAATTTGTCAAATCAGACTACTCTTTTTAAGCAGGCGCAAATAAAAAATGAAAAGAAATAAGGTACTATGTATTGCATAGTATAATAATTATGCATACCTTTGCCGTGTCATTATTAAACAACCTGTAAAAATCAATGGAAAATGAACGTTGACAACGCCAAGAGCCAGATGCGGAAAGGGATGCTGGAGTATTGCGTGATGCTTCTTCTGCGCAAGGAAGCATGCTACGCTTCCGACATCATAACGCAACTGAAGGAGGCGCGGCTGATTGTGGTGGAAGGGACGCTTTACCCCCTGCTGACGCGACTCAAGAACGACGGACTGCTCTGCTACGAGTGGCGTGAATCCACTCAGGGCCCTCCTCGGAAGTACTATTCTCTGACCGACAGCGGAGAGGAATTCCTGATGCAGCTCGATTCCGCCTGGAATGAACTGGCCCACACGGTCAATCTTATCAAATCGTAATCTCTCAAAAAAACGGAAACAATGAAACGCAACATAACAGTCAATCTTTACGGTTCGCTTTATAACATCGATGAGGATGCTTACGAACTGCTGAACCAATATCTCTCAAACATACGGGCCTTCTTCTCGAAACAGCCCGACGGCAGTGAGGTGGCCGACGATATAGAGGCGCGGGTCGCCGAGCTGATGGACGAAAAACGCGAAGCTGACGGAAACGTAATCTCAATAGAGGATGTCCAGTCGATAATCCAGCGCATAGGGACGCCCGACGATATGTGCCGCCAGGACGATGAATTTTCTTCGGCTGATGGCGAAAGCCACCACGCGTGTCCGCCGCCACCCTATTCTCCGGGATGCATGAAGTCTCCGGGAGGTAAAAAGAAATTATATCGCGACGTTGATCACAAGATGCTTGGCGGCGTTCTCACCGGATTAGGCCAGTATCTCGGAGTTGATCCTCTCTGGTTGCGTCTGCTGGCTGTCGTTCTGGCTTTTGCAAGCTGGGGAGCGGTAGTCGCCGTATATGTAGTCTTATGGATCCTCATTCCGGCGGCCGTTACTCCGGCCGAGCGGCTGGAGATGAAGGGAGAACCGGTCAATATGGAGAGTCTCGGCGACGAGATAATCAATGACAAGTCGGTCCCTCAGTCCCATAACAGTTATTCGTTTCTCAACAGTCTGCTCCAGCTGTTCTGCGCCCTTTTCAAAGGGATGCTTTTTGTCTGCGGCGCAGGGGCGATATTGTTTTTCGCGGGGCTTTTCCTGTGGATGACAGTAATGATGGCCTGGGCCGCAATCTCTCCCGGCTCGTTTGTCTATCAAGTGCTGGATATTGAAAACGGTGTGATCGACTTGCACACGGCTCTTCCTCCGCTTCCTATGTGGGGACTCTATATATGCGGTTCGATCTTCCTGCTCGTCTCCATCTATTTTCTTGTCTATGCTCTCATCCGTATGGCCGGCAGAAAGCCGGGGATGCCAGTCTGGACCCGCGGAGTGGGTCTGACAGTGTGGACTGTTTCTCTTTTTCTTTCAGCCGGTTGCCTCGGAATGCTTATCGGTAACGTGATCCGCGAAGATTCAGCTTTCAATATCGCTCTCCGGAATATGAGAGATCAGCAGAAAGAACAGAGAAAAGAGCAGTCGGTCGAATATCTCAAAAGAAACGGCTGGAAAATTGTGCGCGACAGCAACGTTTCGTCGTTCAGCAGCTATGGCGAGGATTTCACCGGAATTCACGGACGACACTATCTTGAGGGAAGCAACAGTTCCGGCGAGATGGAATATGAGGTTGTCCGTCAGGTCAAGGTGGCTCCGGGGCTTTATACTCTGAGTGCCTACGGCCGCACAAACGGCAACGGAGCGGAAATATTTGCCACGAATGGCCGGGGCGAACGCTTCTCGGCGCCCATCCCGTCCTACGGATCGCATGGAGGTGAAGTGTGGGAGGAGGCGTCCAGATTCGTCGAAGCCGATACGGCCCATACATCAGCGCTTTACCAGCGCATGAAACGCATTGCCGACACCGATGGCGGCGAAGGCCGCGGATGGTCGCGCGTGACGGTCTCAAACGTGACGGTAGGCCCCGACAGTGTGCTGACATACGGCGTCACAAACTGTTCGCCTTCTGTAGTCTGGGACGGCACATGGCTTTCGGCCAGCTCGTTCGAACTGAAAAAAGCGGAGGGTGTCAGGTAATCCCGACACCCCCTCGTAAGGCCGACGTATGCTTTTCCTCTCTTCTCCGGTTACATCTGGAGGAGGGAGGAACCTCTGTCTGAGTTGTTCAGCGAGCGCCGTCCCGAGCGGAATATAGATCCGAAATCGGCATTGTAGGTCAGACTCAGGACTATCATGTTGCCGTTGTTGCGGATGAAGCGGTCGCGTGCCGACGGATTGACAGCCGAATAGTTCCATGAGGGATATCTGGTGCCTTTCGAATCGAACATATACATCCAGGAAGCTCCGACGGTCCAGTGTTTGTTGGGGCTGTATTCAAATGACAGCCGGTCTCCGTTCTCTTCCTTGCCCACATCGTGGCCGCTCAGATATTTTCCGGGGAGTTTGCGCCAGTAGGAGATGGTGTATGGCCCTTTGTTCCACCAGAGGCTGATGCGTCCGCTTAATGAGGTCAGGTGGTGACTCCAGCCGTCGCCTGCGTTATAGTAATGTTCGAGATCCAGGTTAAGGCTTGCGCCGAAGCCGGCGAGATCGCTCACGCGCAGATTGAGAGTCCCGTCATAGTAACGGCGTTTGCGTGAGTTGACAGACTGCGAGAGGAATTTCTCGTCGCCCATATAGATCATGTCGCTGATGACATAATTCTTTACATCGGTGTAGGTCAGCAGAAGGGAGGTGGAGAATTTTTTGTAGCGGTAGAAAGGCATGAACTGATAGGTGAAATATTCGGCTACCTTCAGGTTAGGGTTTCCGTTGGAAAAGAGATAGGGCGAAGTCTGCTGCATGTAATCGGTCAGAGAGGCGAGCGACGGGATGGAGGGCGAGTAGCTGAACGCTGCGCTCAGAGTCCATGAGCTGTTGACATTCCATTGTCCCTGGATCTGGCTCAGATTGCGGACGAAATGGCGCTTGTTGTCGTCGTTCTCCACCCAGAACATCTTCAGGCCTGTCGAGGCCGAGAGATAGACCGGGCCGAACTGCTGTCCGAGGCGCGCATAGACGTAGTTGTTGTTCTCGGTCAGGACAGGGCGGTAGTCTGAGGTCAGATAGGTGTTGCGGCTGTGGGAAAGCGTGTTCTGGAATCCGGCCGAAAGCGAAGTGCGGTCGCTGAAGTTATGGATGTAGCTTATCTCCGAGATGAGCGAGCGGCGCCGGCTGTTGACGTCCATGACGTAGGAATCGGAGGTGCCGTCGGCGAATGAATAGATGTTGTTGCGCCGGTAATCGCTTGAACTGAGAGTCCCCACCATCTGCACCTCCAGCGAACTGCGGTCGTTGAAGTCATGGCGCAGGAATAGGTCGAGCGAAGGGCTCAGGGGATTGTCGCTGTTGGCGTTGTCGAAAGTGTAGTCGCCCATATAGGTATCGTTGACCGAACCGTAGCTGCGCCCTTTCGACGTTGTGCTGCTGAGGTTGAACGTGGCCGAGAAGAGAGTGCGGGTGCTGGGGCTGAAATTATATTTGAAACGCCCTATGTTCATGAAATAGTTGAACGGGTTGCGGTCACGGCTCTCTATGTCAACGCGGAAATCGTTGCCCACGTATGACTGCTCGGTGAAGTCATAGACTTTCTGATAGTTGCGCCACGAGGGATTGTAGTAGAGCGAGAACTGCGAGGGTCCCTGATGATATGAGGCATTGATGTTCGCGTCCATGAAAGCCGTGTTGAGCGCGCTGCGGCCCCACGCATAGATGCGTCCGCCGTCGTTGCGCTTTTTCAGAGTGATGTTTATGAGACCCGTCACCCCTCGGTCGGCGTAGCGCGCCGGAGTCATACGCGAGTACTCTATGCGTTCTATCTCCTTGGGTTGCAGCGCGTGGACGTCGGCAATCGAGGAGGGAACACCGTTGATGAGAATCATCGGGGAGGCGCCGTCGATGCTGAGAGTGCGGTTTATCGGGTTTGCCTCGAGTCCCGCGAGAGGCAGCTTCTGAAAAAGCGACAGAGCGGTTGAGGAGGCCTTCACGTCGGCCGATGAGGGATAGACGATTGTTTTACCCTGTGACTGAAATACGGAACTTGCCGTAACCGTTACCCCGTCGAGCGTTATGGCGCCGGCGAGATATACCGTGCCGAGATCCACGTTTTTCTTTCCGTCCTCTATGAGGATTTCAGTCGGGGTAAAGCCGGCCATCGATATGGAAAGGGTCAGCTTCCCTCGGAAATCCGTTGTTATCGAGAACCGACCTTCGGCATCGGAGGTTGTTCCAGCGAGATTTCGTTCGCCGGCAAGTATCTGGCAGACAGCACCGGTCACTTCCGTGGAGTCTTTTTCCGAAAGAACTCTTCCGGAAATGGTTTTTGCCGAAAGCTGCACTGAGATCAGCATGGTCACGGCTATAATCAGGAGATTTTTCATGATGGAAATTTTAAATGACGTTAAGTATCATGTGATAAAATTGATTTCTAATTCTGCATGAGCAAACGGTTGTATAATAATGAGACGTGTCAGTATATAATTTTGTTACAAAAAATCTCAAAAAATATTTAGTAATGTTCTGTGGGGCGAAAAACTCGGCGGTAAAGTTGCGGAAACCAAAAAGATTAGCTAAATTTGCGTCCGCAAAAGAGGCCCGGATGGCGGAATCGGTAGACGCGCTGGTCTCAAACACCAGTGGGGCAACCCGTGCCGGTTCGACCCCGGCTCCGGGTACAAGAATAAGGCTGTTAGCTCATTGAGCGGCAGCCTTATTTCTTTTCTCAGGTATAAATAGTATATAAACGAACTATAACTGAAAAAGGGTCATTTGATTGCATGTAGGCTGTGTGTTTGTGTGTATTTTTGTAGTGAAACGCAGTTACCCTATTTGTATCCGTCTTGAACCGAATGAGAATATTTGTTAATTTTTCTGGCGGAAGCTGCGGTTTTGTCGATGGAATAGGTGGCAATTGGATTTTATGTTTAAATTTGCAGTTGCGTAGGCCCTTTGGAGCCGGGCGGGATGCAGCGACGGGGCCGCATTTGGCTTTTACCAATCATAATTTGTTCCGGCTCAAGGCGCCCGTCAGTGTGGTTCTCAATTGCAGATAGCCTGAAATCAGGCTGAACAGATCAACAATTTTTCAAAAAGAACATACTGTTGTATGTGGAATCTTTAAACCGATTGAAAATGATGAAAAAATCAATCATGCCGTTTCTTGTCTTGCTTCTGGTTTTGGCCGGATGTAATGACGATGTCTTTATCGATGGCCCTCAAATGCCCGATGAGATTTCGGCGACTATCGAAGGCGACGGTGGCGAAGCAGAATTCACCCTCCAGACCAAAGGGTTGCAGCGTATAAGTCTTGATGTAACAAGCAGCGGGATGAAAAACTGTACGTTTTACGACCGTAACGGTGCGAAAGCCGATTCCGACATACCGGCATCGGAACTCGGAAAAATAGTTTTTGCGTCACGAAATTCATGGGTCGAGATCATCAAGGATGGCAAGCGCCTTATTTTCAGAAGTATCGAACAGCCCATGAACATGGTGGATCATTGGAGTGTGAGACTCGACTACGATTATACGGTGAAATTCATAGAAATTGCGGTAACGCCGGGCAAACCGCGCGAACTCGTAGGCGTGGAATACACCACCGACATGAAAGTGACCGATGCGGCCGAAGTCAAGACGCGCCGCTGGGGAATGACGAACAATGGCTCTGTCACCCAGAAGCTCGAGGTGTGGCCTTATCTGCAGGAGGAGGCTTCGGTTACGGTCACTCCCCGTCAGACTTGGGCCAATGGCGATACCGTAATGATGTCTGTGCCATGGTATGAGGACGGATCGTGGATGATGAAGCCACGCAGGGTGCGTCTTGATGTGCGTGCTATCTATTATCGGCCTGACCAGAAGAAGATTGTCGATGTGGATGTCCCGCCTTATTCCAAGGTTGTGGTTTTCACCGATGTGACATATTCCCGTGCCGAAGCCAACGGAAAAATCATTTTCCGTAATCCGGTGTCTGACCGCAGGGACACGCTTGATTTCACTTGTGTCTCCTTATATCCTGTAAGTTATGAGAATCGAATCGAAACATCAAAATAAGCTGTCGGGAGTCCTGCTGACGTTTTTGTTTGCAGCGATTGGCTTCGCGTCATACGCCGACTCTATCCCGTCGGGTTTCAGTAATCCCTTGGTCTGGAGACTCGGGGCCGAAGTCGCTCCCGCATGGGTTCCCGGCACCAATGGTTTTCTCGACGGAGAGAATCCTCTGGGCCGCAACATCCGAAACAACCTTTCGGCCTCTCTGCGCGCCGGTTTCAGTTTCGCGCCCGATACCCGTGAGGGGCTTCTCTACAAAGGCCTCTATCAAGGCATAGGTCTCGGATACACAACCTTTTATTCCTCCGAATTGCTCGGCACACCCGTGTCTGCGTACATCTATCAAGGTGCGCCGATCGTCAGGTTCAGCCCGAAACTGTGGCTCGGCTATGAGTGGCAGTTCGGAGCGGCCTTCGGGTGGAAACATTATGATCATGAAACTGCCGAAAACAATGCGGTCGTCAGTACTTCCGTCACGGCCAGGATGGGGTTAGGCATTAAAATGCATTATGACATGACATCCCGCGTCAGGCTCTCGTTCGGCGTTGAAGCGATACACTATTCAAACGGCAACACATCGTGGCCCAACGCCGGCGTCAATTCACTCGGCGCTTCTGTCGGAGTGGCCTGTCTTCTCGGCTCCGATAAGTCGTCGGAAGAGGCCGAGGCCCCGGCGTGGCTTGAAGAGGAAGCCGACAGAGGACGCTGGTTCTATGACCTGACAGCCTTCGGAGCGTGGCGAAAAAGGATTGTCAATGTCGGGGACCCGCCTACGGCCGAGCTTTGCCCCGGAAAATTCGCGATTGCCGGATTTCAGGTCTCTCCCATGCGCCGGCTCAACAGATGGGTCGCAGTAGGCGCTGCTCTTGATGTGCAGTGGGATGAAAGCGCCGGCCTTGCGCCCTATTGGGTAGAGGGGTCCTCCGATGAGAACATCAAGTTCGAGCGACCGCCGTTCATGAAACAAGTGAGTGCCGGACTCTCGGCCCATGCAGAGCTGACCGTGCCCATCTTCTCGGTCAATGCCGGATTTGGCTACGACGTGCTCTCGCCTCGCGGTAACAATCGTTTTTATCAGTCTCTGACCTTGAAGACTTTCGTGACCGATAAGCTTTTCCTTAACGTCGGCTACCGTCTCGGCGATTTCAAGGAACCGCAGAACCTTATGCTCGGTCTGGGCGTCAGACTCTGACCTTAGATTTCTTGTGAAATACCCTATAATAAAATAATGCCTGATGAAAACCGGAATTCTGATTTCACTGCTCGCTATTGCGGCTATCTCTCCCTCTTTTGCAGCGTCGTTCGACGAATCTTTCGCTGATTCCACCCTGCGGATCGACTATATTTTCGGAGGGGGACCTTGCGGGAAGGTGGTGCTGCTCGACTCGCAGACCAAGACTCCCGGATGGTTCGGCAAGCGCCACCGTCTGTCGGAGCTCCCTCTCGAGGGCAACGGTTCGATAACCGTCAGGGACGTGGCGACGGGCGACACCATATATCGCCAGTCCTTCTCATCTCTTTTTCAGGAATGGATTTATACCGAGGAAGCCGACTCGCTCAACCGTTCGTTCGAAAATTCGTTTCTGGTGCCGCTTCCCCGCCGCGAAGCCGATGTGATTCTGACCCTTCTTGACAATCGGCATCTTCCGATGGCTTCTTCCATCTGGCGCTACACTCCTTCCGACGAACTTGTCCGCGTGCCTCGCAGAGTCAGTCCGTGCCATGCCGAGTATGTTCATCGTGGAGGCGATCCAAAGGATGTGATAGACGTGGCCATTGTCGCTGAAGGCTACACTCCCGAACAGCAGAGCGTTTTTCTCGAGGATGCCGCCAGGATGACCGCCGAGATTCTGCGCTATGAGCCGTTCAATTCACGCCGTGACCGGTTTAACTTCATTGCCGTCATGACCCCCTCGGCCGACAGCGCCGTGGCTGTGCCCCTCGAAGGCAAATGGCCCGACACGGCTTTCGGCTCCCATTACAGCACCTTCCGTTCACCCCGTTACCTGACAGCTCCACGTGTCAAGGCAATACATGAATCCCTCTCGGGACTCCCTTACGAGCACATCGTCATTCTGGCAAATACCGACACCTATGGCGGCGGAGGAATCTACAACAGCTATCTCCTGTCGGCCGCCCACAATTCCGAAGCGCTTCCCGTGACGGTTCATGAATTCGGACATAGCTTCGGAGGTCTGGCCGACGAGTATTTCTATGCGGAAGAGGAAAGCGACACTTATCCGCTCGACATCGAACCGTGGGAACCGAACATCACCACCCTCAAGGATTTCGGCTCGAAATGGGAGGCGATGGTAAAGCCTTCTACGCCCGTCCCGACTCCGTGGAAGGAGCAGCAGGGCGGTTCACGCGCCGAAAAAAAGAAGCGAATGGCCGGGCGCAAGGACTATGATTTCACTGTCGGCGCCTACGAAGGAGGCGGTTACCGCATCAAAGGAATCTATCGTCCTGTCGAGACATGCCGCATGCGCGACAATTATGTCCCCGTGTTCTGCCCCGTCTGCGAGGCGGCGCTCACCCGTCTGATAGACTTCTATACTCTTCCCTGACAGTCGGTATCTTTAAATCCAGATAATGAACTGATTTAAACTTATTGCAAATTAACATTTCGAGTATGATTCCGAGATGGTTTCGACCTTTTTGAAAGAGCAATGGGGTTCCATTGTGATTGAAAAAAGGGAAGAAAGCGGCCGGAATCCTGCCGAAAGGGTAAAGCCGAAGGTTTCCGTCAGTTCTGAATTAACATTTTGAAATAAGTTTAAATCAGTTCAATATGTACAATCGTATCAAACATCTCTTCAACAGTGCGATAAGTGAAACCGCAATGCTCCTTCTCGTCTGCTGTCTCCTGACGTGGACCGTCAGCCTGCGTCATTATGGTCAATGGAACTTTGTCGCTATATGCGCGGCTGTTGCCGGATTTGTCATTCTTGTTTCGTGGATAGGATGGTGTATTTATGTCTTCGCCGCGAAAAAAGACGTCCGGGAAATGCCGGTCGCAGCGCGCCGTATCCTGGAAGGGTGCAGCGGGTTGCTTATGATATGCTGGATCTTTGCCTGCGGCAACGCCGCTTTCGCGTTGCCGTGGCTGATATGGTTCGGATGGATCGCGGCTGCCGCCTGCCTCTCCCTGCTGAAATTCCGTCGCGGATAATTGTCAAAAAAATTTTTAGATTGAAATTATTGGCAGGAATTGCTTATATTTGCATAATTAATAAGACTATAATCTCCAACTATATGGCAAACGAGGCAAAGACGTCGCAGATATTTCGCAGATTATTGAAAGCAAAAGGTTACTATGATGACAAGACGGTTGCCATAGAAGAACAGCAGTCAGATAACAAAAGAATCAATAAACTTTTGCAGAATGCATCGAAATCCGGATTAGGAAAAGGCTTTCCGGATTTCATAATAACATGTAGCCGTTTTCCTGACCTGATTATAGTTGTAGAATGCAAAGCGGACACGAAGAGGCATGAATCAGAAACAAAAGAAAGTTATCGCGATTATGCGGTTGACGGTGCATTGCTCTATGCTTCCTTTCTGTCAAAGGAATATGATGTCATAGCCATTGGATTCAGTGGCGAAAATGACTCATTGACTGAGCTTACCCATTATTTGCAGCTGCAGGAAGAGGCCGAATATCATAAATACTTTCATGATGGCGAATTGCTTGACTTTGATAGTTATCATAACGGGCTCATGCAAAGCAACTATAAGTTCAATCAGGACTTCAAGAAGCTTATAGCATACACCAAGGAGGTCAACGAAGAATTGCATGAAAAGAAAATCAAGGAACGTCTGCGTGCTTTGTTGATAAGTGGCATTCTTATAGCATTAAAAAATGACAGGTTCAAAGCTGAATATCGCAGTTATGAGACCACGGAAACGCTTGTACGTAATTTATATAATTCTATAAAGGCTGAACTTGAAGCCACGGATGTGCCTGACAAGAACAAGCATTCATTAATAAAAGGGTATGAATTCATTTTGACGAATGCCAGCATAAACAATCCTTCAGCGGAGAGTAAAAAATATCTGACCGACTTGATTTCCAATTGTGATGAGCGAATCAATGGATTCATGATCACTCACAGATATATCGACACGGTCAGCCAGTTCTATGTCGAGTTCCTACGATATGCCAATAATGACAAAGGCCTCGGTATAGTGCTTACGCCGCCCCACATAACTGAGCTCTTCTGTGAACTTGCGGAGATTGACAAAGACAGTGTGGTCATAGACAATTGCGCGGGTACGGGAGGTTTTTTGGTCAGTGCAATGAAGCGTATGCTTGAAGATGCTGATGGTGATATAGCGACAGAAACAAATATAAAGCGTAATCAGCTTGTAGGCATAGAATATGATGATGAGATATATACCCTTCTAATATCCAACATGATTGTCCATCGCGACGGGAAGACCAACATAACCAATGGCGATTGTTTTGAAATCGACGTAGAGGCGATCAGAAGAAAATTTCATCCTACCGTCGGTCTGTTGAATCCTCCATATAAGAACAAAGGGAAAGGAACTGAAGAACTTGAATTTGTTCTCAACAATCTTTCTATGCTTGAGAAAGGTGGAAAATGTGTTGCTATAATGCCTATAAGTTGTGTGAATGACACGACGGGGAAATCTTACGCATTGAAACGTAAGATTCTTGAACATCACACTCTTGAAGCAGTTCTGTCATTACCGGAAGAACTTTTCTATAACTCTAAAGTGAACACTGTGACCTGTGCGGTAGTTATAACCGCCCATGTTCCCTATAATGAGAATAAAAGTAAGAAAACATGGTTCGGATATTGCCGTAACGATGGTTTTGTCAAGCGTAAAAACCGCGGGCGAATCGATGACAATCATGTATGGAACGACATAAAAAAACAATGGGTAGAGGCTTATATAAATCGTGAAGTCATTCCGGAATTCAGTTTGATGCGTAGAGTGACGGCTAAAGAAGAGTGGTGTGCGGAAGCATATCTCGAGACGCGATACGATAGGTTGACTCAAGAAGATTTTTTCGAGACAGTCAGGAATTTCTATCTTTTCAATATGAAGAATGCCGGCCATACCGAGGAGCCGGAGGAGGAGGTTTTATGAGGACTTGTCCTGTAAGTGAGCTGTTTGACGTAAAATATGGAAACGGCTTTGAACTCACATATCTGCATAGGGATCCGCATGGCGTAGATTTTGTAGCTCGTGGAAAGAAAAATAATGGAATAACAGCACGCGTCAGAAGACTTCCCGGATTCATTCCGTTCCCGGCAGGATGTATCACGGTAGCTGTCAGTGGAAGTGTCATGGAAAGTTTCCTTCAGAAATCGCCATTTTATACCGCCTACCATGTGATGGTACTTTCGCCTTTGCCCCACATAGAGATGAGTGATGCTGTCAAACTATACTATTGCATGTGTCTGCGACGCAATAAATTCAGATATAGTTATGGGCGACAGGCCAACGAAACTTTGAGAGACTTGCAGATTCCGGTATTGGATGAAATTCCCGAATATGTCAGAAACTTTTCGGAAAGTGAGCTGAAAAGAAATACAGGGCTAGCGCATGAGATTTAGCAAAAATTCAGTCAAAAACTTGGATATTTAT
>CAJULY010000022.1 GCA_910587185.1 uncultured Muribaculaceae bacterium | reverse complement strand
GACTATTTACTCAAGGTTTTTAAGGAAAGTTAAATCTCATGCGCCAGCCCTGAGTTTTATTTAGATAACGTCAGGTATATCCAAAAAGTTTCTTATCTTTGTGACATGTATGACATTATTGAAGTATTTAACAGGTATTTATCCGAATACGGCAGCATAGATATAGCCGAGTCGGAATTCAAAAAAAATCTACATGAGGACGCCGAACTCAAAGCTGCCTACCGTAAGTGGTGTGAAGAAATGGGCAGCTCGGAGAAGAATGGCTTTTTTGATTACTGCGATGAATATCTGGATTCGCAGAATGATGTGTGGAACGCATTGAACGATTATGACGCAGAGTAGTACCGGGCAGCGCCGCTTACCGGCCGAATGGGAAATGAACGGGGCAGTCCTTATGGCATGGCCTCATGCGTTGACTGACTGGGCATATATGCTTGAAGAAGTGCGCGACTGCTTCCGTGAAATTGTCAAGGCAATCATTCCCCGGTCAAAGGTTGTTGTCATTGCGCCCGACATATCGGAGCCCGCAGCGTGTTTCAAGGATATTCCGTCAGAAAAAATATTTTATTTCCGGGCGCCGACCAACGACACATGGACGCGTGACTACGGGCCTCTCTCCGTAATCGGCGACAGCGGCCGGTATCTTCCTGTCGATTTCCGATTCAATGGCTGGGGCCAGAAATTCGCTTCCAACCTTGACAATATTGTGGTCAGATCCATGTCGGATACCCACCTGATCTCTCAACGTCTGGAAAACAGACAGGATTTTGTGCTTGAAGGGGGCGGTATTGAATCGAACGGCGAAGGGATTATCATGACGACCGCAACCTGTCAGTTGTCACCCAACCGCAATCCCACGCTTTCCCGGGAGGAAATAGAGCATTATCTTCTGGCTGTTTTCGGAGCCAAGAAATGTATCTGGCTTGAACATGGGTATCTTGCCGGCGACGACACGGACTCCCATATAGACACCCTCGCCCGATTCGCACCGGGAAACACGATAATATTTACCGGATGCGATGATCCCGAGGATGAACATTTCGAGGAATTGAATCTCATGGAAAATGAGCTGAAACAGGCCAGGACGATTGCCGGGAATCCTTTCAATCTCATCAGGCTTCCTCTTCCCGATGCCATATATGACGAGGAGGGCAACAGGCTTCCGGCGACCTATGCCAATTTCCTTGCTTTGCCTGGTGCAGTCATCATGCCGACCTACGGACAGCCTAAGAAAGATTCCATGGCACTTCAGATGCTCAGGATTGCTTTCGATGTCCCTGTAGTTGCCGTAGATTGCAAAGCGCTTATAAAACAACATGGCTCGCTTCATTGCATGACAATGCAGATGCCATGGCAAATCCTTTCAATATGACTGATAAAAAATTAAAAATAGGACTCATTCAGCTGTCAAAGACAGCCGACATCAAACATAACAGAGAAGTGCTTGCGGCTCATATCCGTGACGTCGCTTCCCGGGGAGCCGAACTGATCGTAAATCAGGAGTTGCATGATTCGTTATATTTCTGCCAGACCGAGAATGTCGATATGTTCGATCTGGCAATACGGATTCCCTCCGAGACAACAGATTTCTATGCTTCGATTGCAAAAGAAACCAATACAGTGATAGTAACTTCGCTATTTGAGCGCAGAGCGCCGGGACTCTATCATAACACGGCAGTTGTTTTTGAGAAGGACGGAACTATCGCCGGAATGTACCGTAAAATGCATATCCCAGATGATCCGGCCTACTACGAAAAGTTCTATTTCACGCCGGGAGATCTCGGTTTTGAACCGATAGATACCTCTCTGGGGCGTCTCGGTGTGCTTGTCTGCTGGGACCAATGGTACCCCGAGGCAGCTCGACTGATGGCCATGAAAGGTGCAGAAATACTGATCTACCCGACAGCGATTGGTTGGGAATCATCCGACACAAAAGAAGAACAGGCACGCCAGAGACAGGCATGGATGATAGTACAGCGGGCACATGCCGTTGCCAACGGGCTTCCGGTAGTGACGGTAAACAGAGTAGGGCATGAGGTCGATCCGTCGGGAATGACAAACGGAATTCTTTTCTGGGGCAGCAGTTTCGTTGCCGGCCCGCAGGGCGAGTTGCTCTATGAGGCTCCGGAATCAAAAGAGGCCTGCGCCATTGTAGAAATAGACATGAAACGCAGCGAGCAGGTCAGACGGTGGTGGCCATTCCTGCGCGACCGCAGAATTGACTGCTATCAGGACCTTTCCAGAAGATTTATCGATTAAATTATAAAGGGCCTGTCTGATTTACAGACAGGCCCTCTTGTTTCTACATTTACCGAGCGTCACTCGGAATAAATTGCAGACGGCAACGCGCGACCATTGTATTGCATCGCCATAACGGCACCGTAAGCTCCTGCGGAACGAAGGGCAAGAATGTCGCCGCGGTGAGTCACCGGCAACGATACTTTTTCACCGAACACATCGGAAGATTCGCAAATCGGTCCGACAACATCATAGAGCTCTGACTCGTTTGATGTGGACGTAAGATTCTCTATCTTATGATATGCGCCATAGAAAGCCGGACGAATCAGATCCGTGAAGCCGGCGTCGGTTATCACAAAACGTTTTTCAACTCCTTTCTTTACGAAAAGGCATTTCGTCAGAAGCGAACCGCACTGCGCTACGACGGAGCGCCCGAGTTCGAAATGGATCTCCTGACCTGACCGTATATCAAGATTCTCAGCGAAAGCTTCAAAGTAGCTTTTAAAATCGGGTATAGGATTAAGGTCCGGATCCTCGTAATCGATACCAAGTCCCCCGCCAACGTTTATTGTGGCGAACTTCACTCCCATCGCTTCATATTTCTTCTGGAGCTCATTTATTCGTTGGGAAAGTAGAACGAACGGTTCAGCTATGGTAACCTGTGAACCTATATGGAAATGCAGACCACGCAGATCCAATGAATCATTTCCTGAGGCATAGGCCACCGCTTCGTCAAGAAGACTCATCGGTATTCCGAACTTATTTTCAGCAAGACCTGTCGTTATAAAATGGTGAGTATGCGCATCAATCTCTGGATTCACTCTCAGTGCGACGGGAGCTTTTTTACCCTTTCGTTTTGCTCTCTCGGCTATAACCTCAAGTTCTTCTAATGATTCAACATTGAAACAACCTATCTCAACGACCAGAGCATAGTCGATTTCCGCATCGGATTTACCGACGCCTGCATAGACGATTCTGGATGGAATAAAGCCATTTTCGAGTGCGATTCTTATTTCACCGCCACTCACTGTGTCTGCGCCGAAGCCTGCATTTGAAAGGATTTTCAGAATAACAGGATCCGTATTGGCTTTCAAAGCATAATGAACCTTGAAACGGGGATCGGCAGCGGAATTTTTTATAGCCTCCACAGTTTTCCCGAGCAACGACAAATCATAAAAATAAGCCGGCGTAGGCAGATTTTCGCGTGAAGCTATCTCTCTAAGTAATGGGTTCATCATTGATAGGGGAATTATTTGTTAAAGAGATATTCGCTCAGAAGCGAAAGTGCCTTAACTTTATCTTCTTTGCGGACAAGCAAAGAGATGTTATAGTTGCTGCCTCCATAAGATATCATTCTGACGGGAATATCTTTCAACGCATTGACAACGGCCGCTTCAAAACCCTTGTTTTTCCATTCCAGATTTCCCACCACGCAAATAATTGCCATGTCACGGTCAACGGTTATGGTTCCGAGCGTTTTAAGTTCAGCAAGTATCTGGGGAAGATACTGTTCATTGTCAATGGTCACAGACACGCCGACCTCAGAGGTTACAATCATGTCGATCGATGTCTTGTAGCGCTCGAATACCTCAAAAACGCGACTGAGGAATCCGTAGGCCAAAAGCATGCGGCTGCTTTTGATTTTAATGGCGGTTATATTGTCTTTTGCGGCCACTGCCTTGATTTTGTGGTCAGGACTGGCATTATGGATCATAGTACCTTCTGCCAGAGGCTCCATTGTATTAAGGAGACGCACGGGAATATTGGAGAGCTTGGCAGGCAGAATACATGTCGGATGGAGTATCTTAGCCCCGAAATAAGCGAGCTCGGCAGCTTCTTCGAAGTGAAGTTCCCTAACAGGCGACGTATTCTCTACGAAACGAGGATCGTTGTTATGCATACCATCGATATCGGTCCATATCTGAATCTCGTCGGCACCCGTAGCAGCCCCGACAAGAGAGGCGGAATAATCGCTGCCTCCACGTTGGAGATTGGTGATGTTCCCTTCAGGATCACGGCAGATGAATCCCTGAGTTATATAAACCTTGGCAGCCCCGATTTCAGAGAGCAATGACGAAAGTTTCGCCGAAATTTCCTTTGAATCCGGCTCGCCCGATGCATTTACGGTCATGTAATCAAGTGAGGGAAGCATTTTGGCATTGACGCCGCACGAGAGGAGATAGTTGAGCATAAGGGACGTGGACATCAGTTCTCCACGAGCTACTATATTTTTTTCACTCTGCAGACCGTTATAAGAAGAGATTTCAGAGGTGATTGCATCGATGCTCTCTTTGATATCAGAATTTGCTTTCGCGGTCCATTCGTCATTATCAGGGAAAAGCTCTTTCACGACTCCGGCATATTTGCCGCGCAAACGTTCAAGTGTCTCCGCTGCGCCCACCGCGTTTCCTTTGTTCATATAATCCGCAATCTCGAGAAGCTGATTTGTTGTTCCTGACATTGCACTGAGAACCACTATGTCGCCGTCATCTTTAGTAATAAGGCCGGCCACACTCCTTATTCTCTCCGGACTTCCTACTGAAGTCCCGCCGAATTTCATTACTTTCATTTTGGACGTATAATTCTACGTTAAGTGTCACTTTGCTTAAAATCGCCGCAAATTTACGAAAATTCTCAATAAAAAACCTATAATTATCCTATAACATAGCTAATATATTTTACAGGAAAACATATTTTATGCAAAAGATCGAACAGATTATTTGCTTCCTCTTAAAATTTCGCTAAATTTGAGGGTGTATTATAATTTCAACTTCATGATGAATATAAAATTTACTGCATGCCTGCTTCTAATATCCACACTGGCAGCCTGCACTGGAAACACCAAGCCGGCGAATGAAAACTCGGCGACGGTAAATAATACCGCCGACAGCTCTGATATAAATCTCAACGGACAGTGGTTTATAGAGAATATCTCGTTAAATGATTCCGTCAAAATCACTCCTACGGAAGAAGTCCCCGAAAGAAGCCAATATTTCATATTCGCGGATTCAACCTACAGCATCATGACCAATTGTAATTCATTCAATGGCTCGATTGCAATTAAAGGCGATTCCATTATGTTTGGCGATGGAATGAAGACAGAAATGGCGTGTGACAATATGGCGACCGAAGACGCTCTGCGTAAAATCCTACCCTCTATTGTCAGGATGGATATGGAGAATGATTCCATTGTCAGACTGTGCACTAATACCCCCTCTCAGTATATCATGCTTCGTAAAGCCAAAATCGAAGTCAAATAACAGCTAAAAGTGATAAAATAATTGCCGGATTTTTGATCCGGCAATTATTTTATATCATTATTTATAACTTTTTAGTCGAGAAGAAGTTTCTTTGCCTGAGGAGTCAGCAGGTCGGCAACTTCGTAGGGAATTATGTAAGCATCCGACGCTCCGTAGGAATATGGCAGGATATCGTAGGGATTATAACGAAATACAATGGTGTTATTCAGAATATACACATTCCCCGTCACGGAAGCCGGTGAATTAAGAAGAGCATTGTTCAGTTCCTCTACCGACATTGAGTAATTCATTGCCAGGGATTCAAGAATTTTTGGCAATAATTCTTTTTCGGCTCCCGGCTTAAACAGGTAATTCATATTAACTATACTGTCAGAAGCGAGAACAAACGTAAAAGGTGTCGCACCGGAGTTGGGATGAGCTCCTCCCAGATATTCTGACCACGCGGCGGAATAGGTTACGGTCTGTTCAGTACATTCCACCATCTGCACGGTTCTGTTTGAGTATAATTCATTTGGAGCTATGCTGTCAGGAACAGATTCGATTCTTTCAATCTTGTCTCCTAAACCGAATTGAGAGACATCAGTTACACTCGCTTTGATCGCATTCCTGACGTCATTGTATTTTGTCGGGCCAAATGCAATGCTTATTATTGTATCGCGTAATGCCTGTATTTTGTGTTTTCCAAGAGATTCAGGCCATTGCACAGAAGAGCTTAAAGACAAATAATAGACAGTAGAATCTTCATCGGAGGATGTAATACGATAACTTTCAGAAGCAGTCAATATCGATTCCTGCAGCTGGAATTCTGAGATCACAGAGGTTGTGTCGGATTTAGCCGATGATTCTTTGTTATCGATGGCGGTTCCCTGACAAGCATTAAAAAATATTGCGGCCGTAACGCTTAGCGGCAATAAGGTTTTCCAATTTGGACACATGATATTCACTAATGTATTTTAAGACAGTTTTGGACTTACGTTAGTAATAATGGCGGAGTTATGACTATGGTTCAACAATAGGATAGTTAAAATGAGCTATTCCCATCTTCCACGGGTGAAATCGGGAATCTTCACCGGAATTCCACCTTTACGGACGGATGTTTCACTCAGTTCTGTTATGCATGACCACGCGGCTGCATCATATACATTTATATCGGGGACTAGGCCTTTCTGAAGACATTTCACCAAATGACGGTCCATCATATAGTTCATTATATTTTCCACCCCGAGCCGCTCGGCGTCCGCTCTGTATTCACGTTCATAGGGATGGCGGAATTCCTTTAACAGAGCGTCCAGAGCCTCTCCTTCAACCTGGCCATTCGAATCATCCGCCGCACACGCGACAGGGTATTTACGAATGAACCCGCGGGTACCGCACACTGTCTGCAGCCGGCTGTAGGGACGGGGGGTGGTCACATCATACTGCAGAAGTATAGTCTTGCCTCTTACCGTCCTTATGAGGGTATTGTTTATATAGATACCTTCCGAAGAATGGTTCACCGCCGGTGACATCGAGACAAGATAGTCCATCCTGTCACCATGATTCAGGTCGAGCAACTGGCTTATAGGGCCGAGGCCATGTGTAGGATACGGATTGCCGACATGACTCCCGCAATAACGCGCGATCCATCCGTTATGGAAGCCTCCGGCATTCTCATCCGCACGGTAACGGGCACGGAGATCGTGAATGTAAGCGCCTTCACAATGGGTTATCTCTCCGAACCACCCTTTACGCTTCATTTGAAGGGTCGATAAGGCAAAAGGATCAAAACAACAGTTCTCAAGCATAAAACAATGTCGTCTTGTTTCCTCAGCCGTATCCACCAGACGCCAGCAATCGGCGACAGTCAACGCGGCAGGGACTTCTATGGCGACATGTTTGCCGCATGTCATGGCCTTGACGGCTATGTCCGTGTGTGTTGACCAGTCAGTGCAGATACATAACATGTCTATCTCCGGATCCTCCGCAAGAAGCATCCACGAATCCTTATCTGTAAATTCGCGGGCGGCCCGTTTGCCACTATCCTGGAGAATGTCGGCAGCTTTTCTCACATTGGCAGGTCGAAGGTCACAAAGACATGTGACGGTGATACCTTCTAATATCATATAGCGGCGTAATGTCGCCAGCCCCCGGTTTCCGAGACCAACGAATCCGACCCGAATATTCTCTATTGGGTCACAGGCAAGATCACGCACGTCGGTATGATTGAATTCCATGTCTATTTTTTTCATTTGAATCAGTTGTCAAATGTGACACAAAGTTACATTATTAGTTCGGTCACCGCAACATCATCACCAAAATATTTTATTTATTTTTCTTTTCTCCAAAGAGTAATTATAAATTGCCTTTTCTATGAAAAAAAGCTAACAGGGCGTAACTTTATAAGCTAAATGTTTGAATAATTGCCATAAAATTGCTTACTTTGCACCGCAAATATAAATTAATATAAATTTTAAAATCTCAACATTATGTCAGAAATTGCATCTCGTGTTAAAGCTATCATCGTTGATAAACTCGGAGTTGACGAAAACGAAGTTACTGAAACTGCATCTTTCACAACCGACCTTGGCGCTGACAGCCTTGATACTGTAGAGCTCATCATGGAGTTTGAGAAGGAATTCGGTATCACTATTCCTGACGAAAAAGCTGAAACCATTCAGACTGTAGGCGACGCTATCGCTTTCATCGAAGCTGCTGAAAAATAATCCCAAAAGGATTTTAAATGCACGTCTCCGGCATTTGTGTGGAGACGTGCATAATTCATTTGACACTCATGTCTCTCCTTAATCAAAATCAATAATACCTTATTTACTTAATGGAATTAAAACGTGTAGTAGTGACCGGTCTCGGTGCTCTTACTCCGCTGGGAAATGACGTGACTTCCACTTGGGAAGCCGCAAAAGCAGGTAAGAGTGGTGCTGGACCAATCACTCATTTTGACGCATCAAAATTTAAGACACAGTTTGCTTGCGAGGTCAAGAATTTCAACGCATCCGAATATATATCCGACCGTAGAAAGCTGCGTCAGCTCGACCTTTACGCCCAGTATGCTCTTGTGGCAGCCCGTCAGGCCGTTGAAGACAGCGGTCTTGAAACCATGGAGAATCTTGACCGCAATCGCGTAGGCGTAATAGTTGCAGCCGGAATCGGCGGTCTGCATACATTTGAAGAAGAAGCAGGCTACTATGCCCTTAACGAAGACAAAGGACCTAAATACAACCCATTCTTCATTCCTAAAATGATCGCTGATATCGCATCGGGTCACATTTCAATGGAATATGGCTACCATGGTCCTAACTTCGGTGTGGTTTCGGCATGTGCATCTTCCAACAACGCTATCATAGACGCTTTCAACTACATCCGTCTCGGCAAAGCTGATGCTTTCGTGACAGGTGGTGCAGAAGCTGCTATTTTCCCCGCCGGTGTAGGTGGGTTCAATTCAATGCATGCGCTTTCCACGCGTAACGACAGCCCCGAAACCGCATCCCGTCCGTTCAGCAAATCCCGCGACGGATTCGTAATGGGTGAAGGTTCAGCAGTCCTCATACTTGAAGAACTTGAACATGCCAAAGCACGCGGAGCTAAAATATATGCGGAAGTTGTCGGAGGAGGTATGTCGGCCGATGCACATCATATCACCGCCACTCATCCCGAAGGACTCGGTGCGAAACTCGCCATGCAGAACGCTCTTGATGATGCAGGTATGAAGCCTGAGGATATCGATTACATCAATGTTCACGGCACCTCCACTCCCGTAGGAGATGTTTCGGAAGTCAAGGCCATTGTGGATCTCTTCGGCGATGCTGCCTATAAGCTCAACATCAGTTCTACAAAATCGATGACCGGACATCTTCTCGGAGCAACCGGTGCAATGGAAGCTATCTTCAGCATTCTGGCTGTTAAGGATGACATCGTTCCCCCCACTATCAATCATGAAGAGGGTGACGATGACGAGAACATAGACTACAATCTCAATTTCACCTTTAACAAAGCCCAGGCACGTCCTGTGCGTGCTGCGCTCTCCAATGCCTTCGGTTTCGGTGGCCATAACGCATCGGTCATTGTCAAGAAATTTGAAGAGTAATCAAATAAAATAACAAGTGCAAAATAAAAAATCGGGAACCCTTTCATTTGAGTCCCCGATTTTTATTTTAACTCCGATTATTTTTCAAGGATCTGTCTGACAATCGGTATTTTGTCTGATGCAGTAGGATTTACCGTAACGGGAACGACAGTCACAAACTGACGGTCCAGCCAATAGGAATCTGTATTGTCGGCCTCTGGATTCTTATCCACATACCGACCCGAGAGCATATAGAAAGGAACTCCTTGAGGATCTTTATATTCAACATATTCCTCAGTCCAGAACCCTTCGCTCGCATCAACAACCTTGAGGCCCTTTGGAGTGCAATGAGCCGGAATATTCACATTGAGGCATACATTGTGAGGCAACCCTTTTTTGAGGACAGCTGCAGTTATTTCCTTTACAAAAGGCGCGCACTGACTGAAATCGGCCTCCCAGGAATGATTCAGCAACGAATATCCAATTGACGGAATGCCCTGCATGCACGCTTCCATGGCAGCGCCCATGGTTCCGGAATAGACAACGCAGTTACCCGCATTTGATCCATGGTTTATCCCCGAAAGCATCAGCGAGATCTTGCGACCCGCTACAATTGTATGTAATGCCAGTTTAATACAATCCACAGGTGTTCCTGACACTGAATAAACCTCGGCTTTACCGATATCGGCATGACGCACGATTCTCAAGGGTTCTCCGATTGTTATCGCTGAAGACTGACCCGAACGATGGTCTGCCGGAGCTACAGCAATTACGTTGCCGAATTCACTGACAGTCTCTATCAGGTATCGAAGACCGGGAGCATTAACTCCGTCATCGTTGCAAATTAAAATAGTAGGTTTTTCAACAATCATATATTAGTTAAATTTGTTTAAATCAAAGGTGCTGTCTTAGTATAATAAATTCAAAATCACCCTTTCGTTTGTTTAATTTAAAAATACAAATATTTATAAAAGTCCAATTATGCTTCAAAGAATCCAGACTCTGTTTTTGATTATTGCGATAGGCCTTACGATCGCATTCTTCTTCATACCGTTCGGCTATGCACCGGTAATTGACAATATTACACACCAGAGCATGCTGCAGCCCCTGAAAGGTTCCGAATTCATAGGGCTTATAATACCCGCCTCAGCTTCGATATTATTCATGGTGGTGTCCATTTTTCTCTATCGCAATTATCCTATGCAGAAATTTTTTACGGCACTTTCGGCTATATCTTTGCTCGCAACCATAGGTATTGTCATATATGCGGTAGTAAATCCTTATATCGACGGCACTCCATACGTAACCATAGCTACAGTGTGGGGCGGAGGGGGACTCTTCATTGTGGCCGCTCTGATAGCGGTATTCGCCGCCTATCATTATATCGCCAAGGACCAGCGCCTCATCAGAAGCTACGACAGAATCCGCTGAGTGATTCCGCCTGCCTCATTCGCGATAATATATTCTCTTGACTCTCGATGATACCGAAGTAAGAACTTCGTAAGGTATTGTGTCGAGAGTCTTTGCTATTTCACAGACTGAAATCTGATTTCCGAAGATCTCCACTCTGTCACCGACCTTACAATTAGCATCGGTCACATCTATCATGCAGGCGTCCATGCAGATATTTCCGACCGTAGGACATCTGTGACCGTTTATCATTACGTGAAGGTGTCCGTTGCCTAAATGTCGGTTTATTCCGTCGGCATACCCTACGGGAATAGTGGCTATTACGGAATCACGCTCCAGAACGCCCCGTCGTCCATAGCCGATGGTAGTCCCAGCCGGCCATTCTTTCAGCGAGATGACGACTGTTGAAAGAGACGATACCGGTCGCAATGCATCCTGGGAATGATCATTCATTGTTGGTATTCCGTAAAGGCATATTCCAAGACGTACAAGATCATACTGGTGTTCGGGGAAACGTGAAATTCCTGTAGAATTCAGGATGTGACGCATGATATGGTAATGGAACCCATTCTGAAGCATGTCTGCACAACGATCGAAAATCTCAAACTGCTGACGCGTATAATCATCCTGCAGAGGTTCGTCTGCGACGGCAAGATGGCTGAAAACAGAAGCCGGCCGAATGACTTTCTGACGCCTGATGACATCTATCACCCCGGGAATGTCTTTCTCAAGAAACCCGAGGCGGTGCATTCCCGTGTCAAGTTTCAGATGAACGGGATAATCAGTTATCCCGTATTTTTCACCCTCGCGAATGATCTCGTCAAGGATATCAAATGAAAATATTTCCGGTTCAAGATTATAAGCGAAGAGAGTACGATAGTTCACAACCTTCGGATTCAACACCATTATCGGCATGGTTATTCCGGCTTTACGCAGATCGACTCCTTCATCCAGCACAGCTACGGCAAGATAGGCCGCCCCTTGGCTCTGCAAGGTTTTTGCCAATTCGTAGGATCCGGCTCCATAACCCGAAGCTTTAACCATACACACTATGCCTGTCGTCGGTTTGACCATGGAACGGTAGAAGTTGAAATTATGGACAATCGCATCAAGATTGACTTCCAGAACGGATTCATGCTGCTTTGCCTCAAGCATATCAACGATAAGATCAAAATGAAAAGCAGGCGCTCCCTTTATCAGAACAAGTTCTTCATGAAAATCGCCTGGGGAAACCGCCGTAAGGAAAGAAGTAGTATCGGGATAAAAGGTAGCTGACGAATCGAAATACTTGGAATGGCGGGAAAATTCGGGGCCAATGCCTATGAAACGGTCTATTTTCCTTTTTTTGACGATCTCGGCTATTTCCTGATAAAGTCTGGAGGGGGAGAGAGTCTCATGCATCACGTCTGACAGAATAAGCGTACGACTTCTTTTTGTAGTCGTTCTACGCGACATGAAATCAAGAGCCGGGCCTAAGGAATGTAGGTCAGATGTATAACTGTCATAAATAAGCAGGCAGTCGTTTATTCCCTCTATGACATTTATTCTTGTCATCACCGGAGTCAGTTTTGCCATGGCGGAATTGATTTTTTCTTCCGGCCGACGTAGATAAAGCATCACGGCAAGGACATGAAGAGCATTGTGGATCTGCGAATCCTCCGTGAATGGAATAACGACTGACGACTTTGTGTGAAGATAAGTGTATTCTATCACGCTTTCCGTCGCTCCTTTGAAAATTGAAGATATGAACAGCACTGCATCCGGATCCTTGATCGACCAAGCGATCTCAACCTCAGGATTGCATTCTTTCGACACTGCTTCCGAGACAAATTCATCGTCAGCACAATATATCACGCAACGGCTTCCGGCAAGCAACGATACCTTTTCCTCGCATTTTCTCTTACGTGAACTGAACCCCGCGTCATGTTCCGAATCAATGTTTGTTATGATACCTATTTCAGGAAGTATGATAGAGGCAAGTTCCGACATTTCACCCTGGCGAGAGACACCAGCCTCTATGATTGCAAGAGATGTATCTTTGTCTAACTCCCATAAGGACAGAGGTACCCCGATCTGAGAATTAAAGCTTCGCGGGGAACGGACAATCCTATAGTCGTCGGAAAGCGCCTGATAAAGCCATTCTTTGACTGTGGTCTTACCTCGAGAACCCGTAATGCCAATTACAGGAGCGGTAAATCGCTTGCGATGATATCGTGCGATAGCCTGGAGAGCTTTCGTCACATTGCCCACTTTAAGGAAGGTTGCATCAGGATAATTATCAATATCTTCCGGAAGATGACTGACAACAAAATTCCTGACGCCTGTCTCATAAAGATGCGGAATATAGCGATGACCGTCGTTATTGGATGTCGCAATAGCAAAGAAAAGGGAATGGTCAGGATCGGTAAGTGACCTGCTGTCGGTAAGTAACACCGAGATATTACTGTCGTGGTCCGGGGAGGGAAGATTGAGAATTTTGCAAATATCGCTTATTGAATAAATCATAACTGAAAACGTTTATATATTGTTTCGGCAATCTCCGGATGTTTGTCCGCAAATTGTCTGACAAGTTCATTTGTATCTGTCCGGAATTTATGAAAAGCCTCGCTATTGTCTGTCAATGGTCTGTGACATAATCTTCGGGTGAGTTTCGTACATTGGCCTGACAATTCGATCGTTTTATTTGAAAAGAAAGACTTGCTGAATATATCAAACACATAATCGGCTGCAATTCCCGACGGGTGTTTCATGTCCGTGTCATAAAACCTGTAATCCCGAAGATCATCCAGGAGAATCTCGTAAGAGGGAAAATATAAGCAATCATCGGGATGACTGTGGCAAATGTCATCAACCCCTAAAAGAAGTAAGGATTTAGACAACTGATTTCCATGCAATCCGTCAGAAATATAACGGATCGGACTTACCGTAAAAATTAGAAGTATATCCCGGTTGAATGATTTCAGAATGTTTCTGACAGATTCCAGATTCGACCTCACATCATCTAATGTGAGTATATATCTCCTGAAATATCCTGATGGGAATTTATGACAGTTAGCCACAATTTCTCCTGAATCGTTTCGGCTATAAACCATTGCCGACCCAAGCGTGATTACTGCCACATCAGCTGATTTCAGGAACAGGTGCGAATCACGTAGTGCATTGTTGAGAGAAGTCAATGTCTGATGTCGCGAAACAGACGAAAGAAAGGAGTGAGCGAAAAAAGAATGAAACATTCCGTTATTGCTGACCAGATCCTTATCGGAAAATTCCTCCATCGATAATATACGTTCAAGCTGAAGACTAATGCTCGCAGGATTATAGACCGTACCGAACGGATTGGAATGTGCCTTGAAAAGCGCATCTTGCAGACGAACTCCGATAGTATCTGTGAAACATGACCCGATCAGAAAAATCGAGGTCCCGTGATTAATTCTCCCTTTATGGTCAAGAGGTTCTATTTCTGTTCTCAGTTTCATGTTTCAGTATAGATTATAATCCACGGACAAAACACTGAATTCCGTACGCCGGTTAATCTGGTCCGCTGCTTCACGGTCAGATTCAGAAGTCAATGCTTCGATAAAACTATCGGTAAGAATATCCCCCTCCCTGAATTGAGGATATTTGGCCGCATCCCGTACTGTAACCGTTTTTGGACGCGATTTTCCGAATCCATGATATTGAAGCCGACGTGAATCGATTCCTTCCGCAATAAGATACTCGACAACTGAACGAGCCCTGCGTTCCGACAGATTTTGGTTATATTCCTCAGTTCCTGTCCTGTCGGTATGCGAAGCCATTTCTATGGTGATATTCGGATTTTCATTCAGCAGTTTTACCAGTCCGTCAAGGGCTTTTTTTGATTCCGGGCGCAAACTCGCCTTGTCAAAATCATAAAAAATATTGTCGAGAATATTGGGTTTCGTCACTGAAGCGAGAACAAATTCAATCTCATACAACGCATCTGTCTCAGCCGTATCTGTAGTGAACTCTTTCCTCGCGTTCAGGTATCCCTTCGCTCCCGCCATCATTATATATTTCACTCCCGGCTGTAATTTGAAAGTGAATTCGCCGTTTGCACCCGAAGCAGTGCGGCGCAGCGTACCGTCTTCACCGGCAATTCTGACCACAGCCCCTTTTACAGGCTCATCGTCATGATCCGTTACCCAACCGTCAATTCTCACTTTAAGGTCCGGCAGTTCAAACGAATATATATTGTCATATCCTCTGCGGTCATTCCGGTTTGAGCTGAAAAATCCGCTTTGAATATCCGAAGTCCGGTCAAATGTAATGCCGAAATCGTCTCCCGGTGAGTTTATGGGCATTCCCATGTTGGAGACTTTCCACTCTCCGTCAGGCGAAAGGACTGCCTTAAAAATATCAAGGCCTCCGAATCCGGGATGCCCGTCGGAGGAAAAATACATTATACTGTCTGTCAGTAAATACGGATATTTTTCATCGCCTTCGGTGTTGACGGCACATCCCAAATTTTCCGGACGTCGCTCCGGATGCTTGAGATTGATGCGGCATATATCATACCCCCCCATACCTGGAAGATCGCAGGTGAAATACAGATATTCTCCTGATGGGCTTACCGCCGGATGTCCGAAATTTGAAATTGTATCCCCATTAATCACAAATCTTTCCGGCTCATCCCATCGGGCATTGTTTCGATGGGAAGTATATATTCCCACTGAGGTATCAGCCTCCTTCGACTTTTGCGCCCTGGTGAAATACATCACAGAGCCATCAGGCGAAAAAGAACATATACCTTCGTCCATGTCCGTGTTAATGTCGCCTTCAATCGGCTCGGGAGCCATCCATCTGTTCTGTTCGTTTTTGCGCGACATCCAGATGTCACTCATCTTCATTCCGGTAATGTCACTTCTTTCATTCCCCTTAACCTTTTCATTAGTGGTTGTAAAATATAATGTTCCGTCTTGAAGCATGGGGGAAAATTCTGAACGCTGGGTGTTGAAGATACGGTCTTTTCTGACTATATATCTTGATGTCTGCTTTTTAGCTGATTGAGCCCACCGGGCTTTATTCAAACCGGCAATGGCAATCTTAGAGTCGGGGTGTATCTGGAGATACTCTCCGTATGCGTCGGCAGCCTGGGAATATTTCCCTTCTGCTACAAGCATTTCAGCAAGATTTATTCTTGCCGTTGAATCAGGATAGCCCAGACGTATGGAATTCCTGTATGCAGCCTCGGCCTGTCCCCACTGACTGAGTTTACGATGGGCCTCAGCCATGCGGAATGCGACTTCGCCCTTGAGTTGACGGTCATCCCGTTTTGTGAGACTATTATAGACAGCTCTGTAAGTACGGGAAGCGTTGAAATATTCTCCTCGCGACATCTGTCGGTCAGCCACAGACAGTTTCGGACCGCCACACGAAACACATGTCAGCATTATCAGAAACTGAACCGCCAGAACTTTGTAGAATGAGAATTTCATTGTAATGCTATCCGTAATTCATGACAAAGTTACTCAACTTTTATTTTTTATGCAATGTATTTCGAACCACTTTGACTATATTTGCATTAAAATAAGAAATAACACATATTTTCAAATGTTCACGGCCTCTCAAAAAAGAAAAGAAAACATTGCCGAATATCTGCTCTACATGTGGCAGATTGAAGATCTGATAAGGGCAAATGATCTTGATATGGACAAAATCAAGGCGAATGTCATTGACCGATATACCACTCTGACAGAGAATCAACGTAAAGAAATGACTGAATGGTATGAATCGCTAATCGATATGATGCGGAATGAGAACATTGAAAGACAAGGGCATCTTCAGATAAACAAAAACATCCTTTCGTCACTCGTCGCATTGCATCAGGCATTACTTAAAGATCCCCGCTTCGCCGATTATTCAGCTGAATTCTATAAAACGCTGCCTTATATCGTTGAACTGCGTTCAAAATCAGGCGATGAGAAACCTGGAGAAATCGAAACATGTTTCAATGCCCTATACGGTATGCTGCTGATGCGTCTGCAACAAAAAGAAATCACCCCTGAGACTCTTGAAGCAATCAAACAGATTTCTCATTTTATCGCTATACTTGCACGCAATTTCCATCTTGACGAGCAGGACAGGCTTTTTGAGCCTAAAGATTAGAAAATATACGGCTTCAACTGACGCCCTTTCTGAAGCATAGCATAATCTTGTCGGAGACTGACATCTGCGAGTTCTCATGTCGTTCTTGACCTTGGTGACGAGCTGAATGCCGTTCATCAACAGAAACCCAAACTGTTGCTTGCCGATATACCTCGGAAGCTGCACTGTAAATTTTCGGAATGTTCGCGAGAATACCAATAAAATCAGCCACTTAGTCTCATGCTAAATGGCTGATTGTTTTATTGTTGAAATGTAAAGTTCTTATAACGGACTCTTTTTCATGTAGAGAAACCGATCAACTCTTACATTCCGATATACTCTTTTAGGGCATCGACATATTCTTCAAATGCTTTTCGTCCGAGAGGCGTAATGCGGCAGACCGTACGTGTCCGTTTTCCAAGAAAACCTTTTTCTATCGTCAGATAACCGGCCGCTGAAAGTTTGTCAATCTGCACGCTGAGATTTCCGGCTGTCGATTCTGTCTTTTCTTTAAGATAAACAAAATCTGCATCCTCGACATTCATAAGAATCGACATCACAGCCAATCTCAACTGAGAATGCAGCAACGGATTCAGTTCTTTCATCGGTTTGCTTTATTAAGTTTTTTACGGATAATGATTGCCGGGACAAGAAACATCACGATGAAACAGATCATATATGCAGGAATTGTCCAAATCAACAACAAACGAATCCCGGCGAGTACGCAGACAATCATGATGAATCCAGTCAAAATTGAAATCAAGCCTCCGATAACGTAAGATTTTTCTCTGATTACTATGCCCTGCATCGCCGCTCCAAAACCAACGATTATAAAAGCATAAAAGAACATCGACAACCATATCGAATTGTAACCGAAAAAGGAAAACAAGAGACATATTACCGTAAGACCAATTCCAATATATCCAACCACAGACCAGAGGCCGTCACTGATTCTGTCAATATAATTTTTTGACCCTCTTTTAGCCGTGGTATTTTTCACCATTCGAATATTCAATGGAATACCGATCAAAGGAATTGCAAACCAGATCAGATTATACAACGGATTTCCTGTTATGAGACAACATGTCAGAACTATACCTGCGGTTATGACACTAAGGGCCGCCCACATTACGGAGATACGCATGTCAGGCATAGCAACACGATGTTTTGAAGCCTCGATCATCTGAGAGATGATTCTGATACTTTCATTCGGAGTGAGATTTTTTTCTTCCATAATTACAAAATTTTAAATCCACAAATAGGTTTATAACATAAACCATGTTTTTAAATAAAAAGAGCAAACCCGCGCGTCGTTGCCCGTAATATTTTCTGCAAATATAAATCAGTTTATTTTGTAAACCAAATTTTTCTTCAAAATTTTTTCTTTTTAAAATTGATCGGCAATCCAAATCATTCTTTAAATAATTCGGAATTGCCGGTCAATACGAGTATAAGATATTACATGGACGGGATCAATAGAATTTACGGATACCCATAATCTCCTTTGCTTCGCGAAGCGTCTGAGCGGCATAGTAACGAGCGCGTTCGCCACCTTCACGCAACACTCGGCCAATGTAAGCGTCATCATTTCGAAGTTCAAGAATCCGTTCCCGGATAGGAAGCGTGATCGCGAGAATATCTTCGGCAAGCTGTTTCTTAAGATCTCCGTAACGAATAGAGCAATTTGCGTAGGCATCCTTGAAGTTCCGGACAACTTCCGGTTTGGAAGTAAGCTCCATGAGCGTGAAGAGGTTCTGAACCGGAAGAGATACAGGGGAGTTAGGTTCTTTCGGACCTTCGTCGGTCATGGCACGCATTACTTTCTTACGCAATACTTTCTCGTCATCTATCAGGTAAAGACAATTCCCTTCGCTCTTGCCCATTTTACCGGAACCGTCAAGACCGGGAACTTTCACTGCTGCTGCACCGAAATTATAGTTAGTCGGTTCAGGAAAAAGATCTGTGTGATAAAACGAATTGAAACGACGCGCAAACCGGCGTGTGAGCTCCAGATGCTGCTCCTGGTCTTTTCCTACGGGGACCTTGTGGGCCTTCTGGATGAGAATATCCACAGCCATCAGTGTGGGGTAGGTCAATAGTCCGGCGTTGACACGTTTGTTTGAATCAGCTCCTATTATCTGCTGTTCGATTTTATCATCATCCTCGTCAGCGGTATTATCATTCTTCAGACCGAGAGCTTTGCGGGCTTTGTCTTTAAAAGAGGTCGTACGCATAAGCTCTCCAATCCCCACGTGCATGTTCAATAAAAGATAAAGTTCGGATATCTCCGGCACATCCGATTGAACGAATATTGTTGCCTTTTCCGGATCGATCCCGGCAGCAAGATATTCCGTCACTATATTCTTCACGTTGGCGTGGAGTTCATCAGGATCCGGATTGGTGGTAAGAGCATGAAGATCGGCAATAAAAAAACGACAATCATAATCATCCTGCATTTTCACAAAATTCCGCAAAGCGCCGAAATAGTTGCCAAGATGAAGATTGCCGGTAGAACGTATGCCGCTTAAAACAATTTCTTTATTGTTATCCATATTTCAAGAGTAATTAGGTTTCTATTATTAATGATCAGAATCTGTAACCGATAATGCCGTGAAGAGTATAATTGTGGACTGACGGATTGTCAACTCCATTGCTTCTGGCTGCATTTTTAAGCCCGAACTGTGTTTGGAATCCGATCGACAGATGGGGGCCGAGATTAAGCGACGATGCAAAATGAATGCCTATATCACCTCGGTTGAAGACATTGAAAAGAGTGCGGGGTGAGTGATAATAATCGGTGCTTACAGTCTGTATCTCCGGGACGAGTTCATCTATCGCATTGATTTCAGCTCTATATATCTTCTGTTTCTGACGGCCGGCAAATCCGAAGGAATAATAGAATCCCCCGTCAACATTCCACCGGACACTATGGGCGACATTGAATCGGAAACTGACAAAAACGGGTACATTGAAAGTAAAATTACGGTTATTGACAAAGACCGCACTCATACTGGTGTTGTCGGCCCCGACAACCGCCATGTCGATATTGTATTGATTCCAGAAAAAGTTCGCAGCAGTGCCGATACCGAAGAAATCACGGATCCCGAAAACCGCTTTGGCTCCAAGCCCCCATGAATTACCCATATTGACATTCTGTTCCTGAATTCGGGAATAGATCTTTTTGTAATTCTGAGTAACCGTACTTCCCCCGGCCAACGCATTGAGCTCAACCTCAAGCAGAGACTTTGCCGGCCCATAATCCACGAATTTTTCCTGAGCACAAGCAAATATCGAACACGTTGCCAAAACAGTCAGAACAAAAAATTTTGAGATATAAAGACGCATCATTGCCTGATGAATGTTTTTTATGTTGAAAATTCAATCGCAAAGTTAAGCAAAAAATTCCGAATTTTTTTTGAAATACTATAACCTTGCCGTAACTTTGCGCCAAAATTAGTTTTAGACACAGAAAGCATAACCCCATGAAAATTTCACGCGATTCGCTAATGCGCTCTTTGCGCGATTATATATTCATCACAATCGGCATTTTTATATATGCATTCGGCTTTTCCGCATTTATTTTTCAGGAAAAAGTTGTGATCGGAGGACTTGCAGGTCTCGGTACAATCGTCTATTTCATAAGCGAAAAATGGTTGGGATTCCCCATCCCGGTCGCAATAACGCAGTATGCATGCAACCTGACCCTTCTTGCTTTCGCATATAAGATGGTTGGGAAGCAATTCGTGAAAGGCACGATATTCGGAGCCACCCTCATTTCTCTTTTCATCGGTTTTCTTACTCCTTTGTTCCATGGTCCGCTTGTTGACGGTCAACCGTTCATGAACATTATTATCGGCGGTCTCATGTGTGGTATCGGAGTAGGCATTTCGTTCACCCACAACGGAAGCACCGGAGGTACGGATATCGTGGCAGCAATGGTTTCAAAGCACTCGAACGTAACCGTAGGACGCACAATGCTTTACACCGATATGGTCATTATATCGTCATCCTATCTGATACTGCATCAGATTGATACGGTTGTCTATGGTTTCATTGTCCTTGCTCTTACCTCATTCATGGCGGATATGGTAATCAACACCAACCGACTGGCAGTACAATTTATAATATTCTCTCCGAAATGGGACGAAATAGCTACAACCATCAATAAAGTAGCAAAACGAGGCTGCACCGTCATTGACGGAACCGGATGGTACTCCAAGCAGCCGGTAAAGATTTTGCTCGTCGTTTGTCGCAAAATAGAATCAGTGACCATATTCCGTATTATCAAGAACATAGATGAACACGCATTCATTTCGCAAGCCAATGTCAACGGAGTATATGGTCAGGGATTCGACGCCATAAAGCTTAAGGCCAAAGGAGGCAAGAAGAAAATAGAGGAGGCAATGAAGGGCACCGATGCCCCGGCTTGATAAAATGGCAGACAATTATCTTGAAAAGAAAATGGAAGATTACAGGCGCCGGTCGATTGGCCGGCGCTCTTCGAATGCATCAGTCGCAGGTAAGATTATCAAATTGCCTGCGCTAAGAGTATTCATAGCAGGTAAAATAGGGGAGTTAGAGAAATATCTTATAAAAGGATACACGGCTGCCGGTTCGAAAGTAATATTCTGCCATGACGATAACGCCGAAGGCCGCATTCTGGCCCAGCAGACAGGAGGATTGCATTTTCCATCCGAATCAGGCATAACCAGCTGGAATCGGGCCTTTGACTTCGCCGCTGAAAAATGGGGTTCTATAGACGTCATCGTTCTAAACGAATCTTCACCTTTCCCTGAGTTTTTTGAAGACAGACTCGCGAATAAACGGATTATCTGCATAAACCAGGATTTACATGAATGTGAATGCCCGAATTATATGGAACTGGTCATTCCATCCGGAAGCGAAAATATATCCTCATTCGTGAAAACGGCTTTATTCTTATCCGTTCCGGAGAATTACTGCCTAAGAGGACAGGTACTTAAATTCCCTTAGGAGCCGTATATTGCCCTTTGCCTCGGGTCCGTTTCCCATATTCTACCGATTTGTGCGGGCAATGATGATAACAGGCCAGGCACATAGTGCATCGGTTTCCCCATTCAGGCTTAAGGTTTTCAAGCATTATATTGCCCATAGGGCACACTTTGGAACATTTACCGCAACCTGTACATGAATCCGCTACATGGAAAGGCTTGGGAGAGGTCAAAAAACGCATGAACAAAGGATATATTATTCTCGTCTTTAACCATGCGAATCTGCCTCGTACAACCGAATCGACAGGTGAACAGCATTTTATCGCATGAGCGATCTCCGCTGTTCTTGCGGGCATTTTCAAAAGCTTTTCTTCAGCTATATCATGAGAATCAGTATCAAAACCGGGAAGGGTCACGTAAGTATTGGGCATAATCACTGTGTGAGCCGACTTGGCAGACCAGCCACGTTTCTTCATCAATGACCGCCACATCCTCGCCGTCAGACCCACATCGTCGCCACACGTGCTCACCATAAAATGCGGCACATTTCCATCTGTCCTGAGCCTGACATTCTTCATAAAATGTCTTACCTCCATCGGTATCCCCCATGAATAGACCGGGAAAGCCCATATCACTCGTCTGTGGCTTCTCAAATCAAAAGAATCCTCAGTGGAAGAGTTGATCATGACAACTCTCTCACCGAGGATTTTAGCAAGCCGGTCGGCCACCAGGGCGGTGTTGCCACAGGCTGAAAAGCAGAATATCATCTTATAGTCACTTGAGTGGCACCAAAACCATATTCTCTAAAGGAAGCGTCCTGAACATCATGTCCTTTATAACGATGGTTCAACTCTTTAAGAATGGCATTCCGTAAGACGCCCTCACCCTTGCCATGAATGAATATGATCTTCTGTCCTTTATTCTTTAGATTCTCATCCATCACGCGGCTGAATTCATCGACCTGAAGATTGAGCATATCGGCATTGGAAAGACCTCTTATATCGTCAATCAACGATGTGATATGAAGGTCCACAACAATCTTGTCGCCGTTACGCTCCGTCTTGGCCTTTTTCTTGACAATGCGACGGCGGGGAACAGCCTGATCGGCTGCTTTTTTCTTGTTCATCGCCTTGTTCAGCTTCTCGGGATCTACCACCACATGCCGGTAAGGAGCATCGTTTGTGACAAGATCAATAGCGATCACCTCGTTGTCGAAATAGACATTTTCCTTGAATGCGTGAAGTTTAGCAAATCTTGTAGTATCGAGGGAGTATTCGATTATCCGGGGAGATTTCAGCGTAAAACTTCGGTCTCGCTTGAAAGCTATATATTGTATAGCGATTCTATCCATCTCAGGCAGATCCTCTCTGACGGTCTCTCCGAGAAACAGCTGGATGTTTGGCTCAACAATACCTGCGTAACGGGTATGCCATTCCTCGCTTTCTTTCGCCCTGGTCAAATAAGAAAAATAGAGAAAATAATTGGAATCATTGACCAGATATGTATCAAAAACAGTTGATGAAAGCTGTTTTATATCCTTTGGCTCGAAGGCAAGCACAAGATTCAGTTTTTCGCCTTCGGGTGTTTCAACAACGGGGAGGTCCTCCTCTTCGCACTGTGGAGCAACGGATTTTGAAGTTTCCACCGAAGGGACGGATACTTTGGGAGTGACAACTGCAACTTCAGCCTGACGGGAAGTAGGTTTTGAATCGACAACGTTTCCAACGACCACACATTCGCGGATAAGGACAGGTGTTTCAAACCCGTCCTCATCCTCTACGTAGGCCATGTTGTCTTTTATTCTTACGATTCTGCCGCCTCCAACAGAATTAAGGAAACGGACTATATCTCCGACTTTAGCCATATCATTTCTTGTTATCTATTTCACGAAGCAACTCTTTTACAGCCGCATTAAGCTGAGCGTCAATTCCTTTGACTGCATCAGCCGGATCATTGGCTATCTTGATGTCGGGTTCGAGCTGATGGTTTTCGAGATAGTGGCCTTCGGGAGTTCTCATTCCGATGACAGGCACTCCGAACACGAGAGTCGGATCCTGAAGCGTGATCCAGTTCACAGAAGTCATTGTTCCGGGAACTGGCATACCAACGAGCTTGCCGAGGCCCTGACGTTTATAGACCCAGGGTGTTCCATGGGCGTTGCTGTAGTTGGCCTCGCAAATAAGCATGATGCTCGGCTTGTTCCAGCGACGGGAGGGCATTACGGTTGTTGGCACTCCGTGGACATCCTGAGTGATATATGTCTGCCCGCTGAACAGGACTTCGATATCTTCGTGGAGACGACCGCCTCCATTCCATCTGGTGTCAATGACCACCCCTTCCTTATCTACATATTTCCCAAGCAGTTTAGCGTAAATCTTTCGGAAACTTGCGTCATCCATAGACCGGATATGCACATAACCCAGACGTCCGCCCGAAAGGCTGTCAACATCATGCTCACGTTTTTTAACCCATCTGTTATAGAGAAGGCTGTTCATAAATCCGCTGCTGACTGGTAGCACGACCTCTTCCATCTTCGCGCCGGAAGGAGTTGTGAAAGCGACGAGAGTCTTTTTATTCTGTTGTTTGTTGAGCAATTCAAGCGGATCGGTATTATTATCAAGTTCCACGCCATTTATAGCGGTTATCACTGATCCGGCTTTGAGATTCGAGGCAGCCTTGTCGAAAGGTCCGTTTTTGACAACCTCGCTCACTTTCATTCCGGGTCCGTCATAAGTAAGATCATAGAGGAGACCTAAAGATGCCGTCGGAGCCATCGCTCCGGGAGCGCTGTAGCGGCCGCCGGTGTGCGACACGTTGAGTTCTCCGAGCAGCTCGCTTAGCATAAGGGCGAAATCCTGATTGTTGTTGATGTGGGGGAGGAATCGTTTATAATTAGCATAGAGACTATCCCAGGCTACTCCGTTCATGTCGGGAGTGTAGAACCTTTCTTTAGCCTCGTTATAGACATAATCAAGCATGAATTCACGCTCGGCTGCCGGATCTATTTCAACCGTCGTATTGATTGAAATCGGTTTAAGTTTGTCGGTTTTCGGTGACAATTTCTTTACTGAACTGCCGAGCAGATAAATGTTACCGTCATTATCCATCTCGAAACCGGCCGGGGAAGAACCCTTGCTGATCAACCTTGGTTCACGTTTTCTAAGATCCAGTTTCCACAGATCATAGCCGTCCTCAAATTGCGAAAGATAATAAAGATTATCACCTTCTTTAGTTACTATGGCATCGGAAATTGATGAAGAGTTAGGTGTCAGGCGAACTGTACGATCCTCGAATCCCTCGAGTTCCATCTCTATCTCCTTATTTTTTGCAACTGCGTCCTTATCTTCTGCCGCCTTATCCTTTTCTTTGCTGTTTTTGGCTTTTTTACCTTTGGTATTTGCTGAAACCGTGACATTGTTCAATTTTTTGCCACGTGATTTCTCAACTTCTTTCAGAAGCGCATAGTCCTCTTCGCTCAGACGGAAACGATCGTATGCATCCTGATTCGTAAACGCCATCATGACGTCATAGTTGGAGCCCCACGATGCGTGGTTCCTCATGCCGTAACGTTCCGATAGGAAAAGAATAGCGTTTCCGTCAAGTGCCCAGCGAGGATTCTCGTCAAAATATCCCGTTTCGGTAACTTTTGTAAGTGTTCCTGTCGAAGCTTCGATAACAGCTATATCACCATAGGGATAATGGTGGGGATTATCGAAGTTGATGGCAATCCACTTGCTGTCAGGCGACCAGATGGCCTTGAATCCCTTACTTCTGGATGGCTCAGTCTCTCCGTCAGTCAGCTGACGTATTTGTTTGGATGCAAGATCCATAACCATCAGTTTGTTGCGATCCTTGATAAAAGCCAACTGTTTACCATCGGGAGAAATCGAGGGAACAGTGCGGTCGATCCCGTCATTCTCAAACATCCGTGTCTCATTGATCAGAGTCGCATTTGAGAAATTAGGATCTTCAGAGCGCGCTATGGTCGCCTTATATATATTATATTTGCCGTCGCGGGCAGAAGTATAATAAAGCTCCCGCGAGTCCTTTCCCCAGATGACATCCGACTCAGCTTCGGGTGTATGTGTCACCTGCTTTGTAGAGGAATATTCCGTATCGGTCACGAATACCTCTCCGCGATAAACAAAAGCGAGCTGCTTCCCGTCAGGTGACACTGTCGCTTCATTACCATAGTTTACACGCAGATTCAATGGGGTAGGTGTCTCATCGATTACAATCTCCACCTTTACCTTCTTCGGGGTGCCTCCTTTTGACAAAGTGTATATTTCGCCATTATATCCGAATGCGAACAAATCGTCATTGCTGCGCGATAGGAATCTCACCGGATGGGTTGGAAGCGAAGTCAGCCGAGTGACTGCAGAAGGATTGCTGACCGGAAAAGAATACAGATTGAAAGGATTGCCATCGCGTTCAGAAAGGAAATATACAGTAGATCCGTCAGAACCAACAACGGGATTGCGATCCTCACCTTCACGATGCGTGAGATTTTTATGTTGACCGCTCGCCGCGTCATAACGCCAGATATCCCGTGTGACGGAAGATGTGTGATGCTTGCGCAAAACGTCTTCCATTCCTTTCACATCCTCGTACAAAAACGATTTTCCATCCGGCAGATAGCTGATGCCAAGCGCCGGTGTCGCGAGAACCTGACGGACTCTTCCGCCGTCGGCCGGAACTTCGTAAAGTTCCACGAGGCGTCCGGAAGGGAACATCACGCTGCTGGCCGGATCCTGAATAGCAGCCGAGAAAAGCACGTTCTCGCCATCGGGTGTGAATCCTTCAGGATTCTCAGCGGCTGAATTAAACGTCAGTCTGACGGGAGATCCGCCATCGCTGTCCATGATAAATATATCTTTGCCGCCGAATCGTGTACTGGCAAACGCGATCTTTTTACCGTCTGGAGACCACACGGGATTACTTTCATAAGAATCAAGTGTAGTCAGGCGTTTGGCTACGCCTCCCGCTGCAGCTACCTTATATATATCTCCTTTATACGTGAAAGCGATCTCTTTTCCATCCGGAGAAATCTTCACATCACGGAGCCACAGAGGCGTCTCAGCTGCTTCCACACTGAAAGATGACATTCCCAATGCAAGCGCTGTAAATGTAATGGATAATGGTTTCATGTGTAATTTTTTTGAATATTTATTGCAAAGATAATTCTTTTAAAACTATTGACCGCATGTTCATTCCAAAAAATACACAACCCTTTAATCAAGGAGTGATAAAAAATGCTTAACTTTACAGCAAATTTCTGAAAATAACAATTCTTGCAGATATATGTACAGGACTAATACTTGCGGAGAACTCCGTATATCCGATGCCGGCAAAAAGACGACTCTCGCCGGATGGGTTCAAAGAATCCGAAAAATGGGAGGTATGACATTTGTGGATCTTCGTGACCGTTACGGAATTACACAATTGGTTTTCAACTCAGAAACGGATAGCGACCTATTTGAGGCAGCCAACAAGCTTGGACGTGAATTTGTCATTCAGATCACAGGAACCGTCGAAGAACGCTCTAACAAAAATCCACATCTTCCGACAGGTGATATAGAGATCATCGTTTCTGAGCTCAATGTGCTCAATAAGAGTGATGTCCCCCCGTTCACTATCGAAGACGAAACAGACGGAGGCGATGACCTGAGAATGAAATACAGATATCTGGATTTACGGCGTCCTGCTGTGCGCAAAAACCTCGAACTGCGCCACAGAATGGCATTTGAAATCCGCCGCTATCTTGACGGCAAAGGATTTCTTGAGGTCGAAACGCCTGTGCTTATTAAATCTACGCCTGAAGGAGCGCGAGATTTTGTAGTACCGTCCCGCATGAATCCCGGTCAGTTTTACGCTCTGCCTCAATCGCCCCAGACATTCAAGCAATTGCTTATGGTCAGCGGATTTGACCGTTATTTCCAGATAGTAAAATGCTTCCGCGACGAAGATTTACGTGCGGACCGTCAGCCTGAATTTACGCAGATAGACTGTGAAATGTCCTTTGTCGAACAGGAGGATGTACTTCAGATGTTTGAAGGACTTGTCAAGCATATTTTCAAATATGTGAAAGACATAGATTTCACAGAACCGTTCCCTCGCATGACCTGGGCCGACGCCATGCGTCTATACGGCAGCGATAAACCTGATACTCGTTTCGGAATGCAGTTTGTGGAACTCAAGGACCTCACGGAAGGAAGTGGTTTTTCAGTTGTTGACGAAGCTCCTTATGTCGGTGCTATCGTTGCACCCGGATGTGCCGGATATACCCGCAAGCAGCTTGACAAACTGACTGATTTTGTCAAGCGCCCGCAAATAGGAGCGAAAGGAATGATGTGGGTTAAGTATGAGGAGGACGGTTCGATAAAAAGCTCTGTAGGCAAGTTCTTTTCCGATGAAAAGATAATGACATGGCTTGAAAGAGGCAATGCCAAACCGGGAGATCTGATGCTCATTCTTTCAGGAGAAACTATGAAAACCCGCAAGCAGCTCAACGAACTTCGACTTGAAATGGGCAATCAGCTCGGTCTGCGTGACCCCAATAAATTCTCATGTCTTTGGGTTGTTGACTTTCCTCTTTTTGAATGGGATGACGAAACCCAGCGATATTATGCGATGCATCATCCTTTCACTTCGCCGAATCCCGAAGATATCGACCTTCTTGACAGTGACACGGGAGCTGTCAGGGCTACTGCATACGATATGGTTGTCAACGGTAACGAACTCGGGGGCGGCTCCATCCGAATCCATGATTCACAGCTGCAGGACAAGATGTTCCATCTCCTTGGATTATCGGAAGAAGAAGCCCGTTATAAATTTGGCTTCCTGATGAATGCGTTCAAATACGGCGCACCCCCTCACGGAGGTCTTGCATTCGGCTTCGACCGCTTCGTCTCTATCCTTGCAGGACTCGACTCCATACGCGATGTCATCGCTTTCCCGAAAAATAATGCCGGTCGAGACATGATGATCGACGCACCTTCGGAAATAGACGACTCCCAGCTTGACGAACTGTGCATCCGGGTTGATCTGGATGAAAAGAAGTGAAGATGCTCGTCAGAGATATAATTGAAGCCATAGAATCGTTTGCTCCTCCCGCGCTGCAGGAGGAGTATGACAACTCCGGCTTCATCATCGGCGACAAGACCGATGAATGTTCCGGAGTGCTTCTGACGGTAGATGTTACTCCGGAGGTAGTCCACGAAGCGAAAGCCTCCGGATGCAATCTGATCGTGTCTCATCACCCCCTGATTTTTTCAGGCATAAAACGACTTGACGGCTCATCTCGTCAACAAAAGGCCATAATGGCGGCAATACGAAACGAGATTTCAATTTACGCCGCCCATACCTCACTTGACATTGCGCCTTATGGAGTTTCTCAACGCATGGCATCGATGCTCGGGCTAAGTGACATCGAACCTCTTGAATCTAAAGAGGGCACCCTGTTGAAGCTCCAGGTATATGTTCCCGAGGACTGCATTGAGATCGTGCGCGATGCCCTGTTCAAGGCCGGAGCCGGACGGCTCGGAAATTATGATGCATGTAGTTTTTCAACTGCAGGGACCGGCACGTTCAGAGCCCTGGAGGGCGCGAATCCTTTTGTGGGATGTATCGGCGAATTTCACAGAGAAAAAGAAGTCGCGCTTCAAATGGTTCTCCCGGTATGGCGCAGAAACGAAGTTGAAAAGGCCTTATTGAATTCTCATCCCTATGAGACACCGGCCTACGAATTCGTTGCGATGCACAACCACATTCCCGGAACCGGTCTGGGTGCAGTAGGAACCTTTGAGGCCCCTATGCTGCCAGGTGAATTCATAGAAAAGGTTAAATCTACATTTGACTCACCGATTGTAAGATGCTCAAATTTCAATCCCGAGACTAAAATTTCGCGTTTAGCCTTGTGTGGAGGTTCGGGAGGCTCATTGATTAGGAAAGCAATATCATCGGGCGCACAGGCATATCTTACCTCCGATGTCAAGTATCATGATTTTGTAGATTATCCGGATAATATAATTATTGTGGATATAGGCCATCATGAAAGCGAAAATTGCAGTAAAAAGATATTTTATGATATTATTTCAGAAAAATTTCCTAACTTTGCAATCCGGAATTCACAAGCCGACATTAATCCGATAAATTATTTGTAAGCCATGGCTACATCTGATAAAAATAAATCCGAACAGACTCTCTCAGTAGAATCACGTCTGAAATCGCTTTATGAGCTCCAGACAATTCTGTCGCAGATTGACCGAATCCGCACTGTCCGCGGTGAGCTTCCTCTTGAAGTCAAGGATCTCGAAGACAGCATAGAAGGACTCACGACCCGAATTTCCAACTTTCAGCAGGAAATCGAAGATCTCCGCAAAAAAACAATTGCTGAAAAAGAAAAAATCAACGAGTCACAATCAAAAATAGCCACTTACAAGGTTCAGCTCGACAATGTCCGCAATAATCGGGAATTCGATCTTCTCTCTAAAGAAATCGAGTTTCAGACTCTTGAAATAGAACTTTCCGAAAAGCATATAAACGAGTATCAGCGCGTCATCGAGAATAAAACCGCAGAGATAGCCTCGACAGAAGAGACTCTTTCTGACCGTCAGCATATCCTGACAGAGAAAAAAGCCGAGCTTGACGAAATTGTTTCAGAAACCAAGCAGGATGAAGAACGGTTGCGTGAACAGGCTAAAGCTCTCGAACCGAAAGTTGACGCCCGTACTCTGACAGCATTCAAACGCATCCGCAAGAATGCCAGAAACGGACTCGGTATCGTTTATATCCAGCGCAATGCATGTGGCGGTTGCTTCAACCGAATCCCGCCTCAAAAGCAGATGGAGATCAAAATGCATAAGAAAATTATAGTGTGTGAATATTGCGGTCGAATCATGATTGATCCCGACCTTGCAGGAGTAAAAGAATAGGTAGAGACCTGTTCTTTTATGCGGCAGTGGCTCAGTTGGTAGAGCATTGGCTTCCCAAGCCGAGGGTCGCGGGTTCGAGTCCCGTCTGCCGCTCCAGACAACATCACTTGATATCAGGCGCTTGCAACCACAGCGCCTGATATTGTTTTTGTTAAATATGCTCTCCGGCTCTCATTTCAATTATCTTTTAAAATTGTCTGATGGTTTACTTCCATATATCTGACTGTCATAATAACGAATTGTTTTATGATCATCCCGAAATATAATCTGAGACATACACAACAGCACATTTTCAGTTAAAGTGTGCTAATGGTTAAGTATTTGTTAAAAGTTGTCATTTTCTCCAAGTTTTTAGTATATTTGCCTTTGATAAATTCAAGCAACAGGGCTTGGATTCATAAACAATCAAATCTTATATCATATTATGGCAAAAGTTATAGGTGCAGTAGATATCAATCAGGAGAGATGCAAAGGTTGCAATCTGTGTGTTGTAGCTTGCCCGACGGATGTCCTGTCACTTCAGGCAAAAGAGGTTAACGACAGAGGTTACCATTTTGCATATACAATGAATCCCGAACAATGCATAGGATGTGCATCATGCGCTCTTGTTTGCCCGGATGCATGCATTGAAGTCTATAGGGTTGTAGAAAAATAATAGAAACGAAATAACAGACTCTGAGATAAATGAAAGAAGAAATCACCTTGATGAAAGGTAATGAGGCAATAGCCCATGCAGCCGTCCGTTATGGCGTCGATGGCTATTTCGGATATCCTATCACGCCGCAGAGCGAGGTGCTGGAAACGCTTGAGGCACTGATGCCCTGGGAAACAACAGGAATGACCGTGCTTCAGGCAGAGAGCGAAGTCGCTTCCATAAACATGGTCTATGGCGGTGCCGCAACCGGAAAAGCAGTAATGACATCCTCGTCAAGTCCCGGTATAAGTCTGATGCAGGAAGGCATGTCATATATCGCAGCAAGCGAGCTGCCCGCGCTTGTTGTAAATGTCATGCGCGGAGGCCCCGGCCTTGGAACAATCCATCCGTCCCAAAGCGACTATTTTCAGGCAACAAAAGGCGGCGGTCACGGAGATTACCATTACATAGTGCTTGCTCCGGCAACCGTGCAGGAAATGGCCGATTTCGTAGGCCTCGGATTTGATCTCGCTTTCAAATACCGCACTCCCGCACTTCTGCTTGCCGACGGAGTTGTCGGGCAGATGATGGAAAAAGTTGTCCTCCCGCCTCAAAGGCCTCGAAGAACCGAAAAGGAAATCAGGAAACAGTGTCCTTGGGCTGCTTCAGGTGACAGCCGCGGTCGCAAGCCCAATATAATCACATCGCTGGAGCTTGACAGCGCCCAGATGGAAAAGAACAATGAACGCTTCCAGCAGACATACCATCTGATTGAGCAGAACGAAGTCCGTTATCAGGAATATTACACTGATGACTGCGAATATCTTTTCGTCGCTTTCGGCTCGATAGCACGAATCTGCCTCAAAGCGATTGAAGACGCTCGCGCAGCCGGGCTCAAAATTGGTCTTTTGCGCCCGATAACTCTCTGGCCGTTCCCTTACGGACGTATTTCGGAACTCGCTGAAAAGATGAAAGGCATTCTTGTAGTCGAACTGAACGCCGGACAGATGATAGAAGATGTTCGTCTGGCTGTGGAGGGTCGAGTTCCAGTCAAGCATTACGGCCGCATGGGTGGTATTGTCCCTAATCCCGGTGAAATCCTTGAAGCATTCAACTCTTATATCCTGAAGAAATGAAACCAGAAGATATAAAACGCCCCGAAAACAAAGTCTATTCCAAGCCCGAATTGCTGAATGACAATCCAATGCACTATTGCCCTGGGTGTTCCCACGGCGTAGTCCATAAATTAGTGGCGGAAGTCATAAAGGAAATGGGAGTGGAGAATGACACCATAGCGGTCGCACCGGTAGGATGTGCGGTTTTCGCTTATAAATATATCGACGTCGATTGGATCGAAGCTGCCCACGGACGTGCACCCGCGGTAGCCACTGCGGCAAAACGTCTAAACCCGGAAAGACTTGTTTTCACATATCAGGGTGACGGAGACCTCGCGGCCATCGGTACTGCAGAAACCATACATGCTGCAAACAGAGGTGAAAACATTGCGATCATATTCATAAACAACGCTATCTACGGAATGACCGGAGGCCAGATGGCACCGACCACGCTCGAAGGCCAGAAGACAGCCACAACGCCCTACGGACGCAGAATCGATCTCAACGGGTATCCTCTGAAAATTTCCGATCTGCTTGCACAGCTTGAAGGCACATGCTACGTAACCCGTCAGACCGTTCATACGCCTGCGTCTGTCAGAAAAGCAAAAGCTGCAATACGTAAAGCTTTTGAAAATTCAATGGCAGGGAAGGGGACCTCGATAGTAGAGGTTGTTTCGACATGTAACAGCGGCTGGAAAATGTCACCGGAAAAAGCCAATGAATGGATGGTAGAGAACATGGTTCCTTTCTATCCTCTGGGCGATTTGAAAAACGAATAAAGAACTCCACAGATGAAAAAAGAAATTATTGCAGCCGGTTTTGGCGGACAGGGAGTGCTATCCATGGGAAAGATTCTGGCTTATGCCGGACTGATGGATGATCTTGAGGTTACATGGATGCCTTCATACGGACCTGAACAACGAGGAGGAACTGCCAATGTGACCGTGGTCCTTTCCGATACACCCATCAGCTCTCCCGTTCTTGACGCATTTGATACAGCTGTCATACTGAACCAACAGAGTCTCGACAAGTTTGAATCCAAGGTGAAACCGGGAGGAGTCCTGATATATGACCCTTACGGAATCCACCGTAAACCTACACGCGAGGATATCACTATCGTTCCGGTAGAGGCGATGGAGGCAGCTATCGAGATGAAAAACGCCAAGACTTACAACATGATTATACTCGGGGCCCTTCTGAAGGTAAATCCCGTCGTTGACATCGAATCTGTGATGAAAGGTTTGAAGAAAGCGCTCCCTGAGCGTCATCATCATCTCTTGCCGCTCAACCGTGAGGCTATCCTCAGAGGCATGGAACTCGTGAAAACAGCTCCGCAAGTATAGAAATTGAGTCTCTAAGCCTAAAAATAATTGCAAATAGTTCGTATTTCATGGAAAAAATACTTACTTTTGCATTGTAAAAATCTTCATCAGTAAAAATTCATTCAACTAAAAATTATCAATCATGGCTTACGTAATTACTGACAAATGCGTTGCTTGTGGAACTTGTCTTCCCGTTTGCCCCGTAGAAGCTATCTCTGAAGGCGATATCTATCACATCGATCCCGATACTTGCATTGAATGCGGTTCATGTGCTGAAGTTTGCCCCAGCGAAGCTATTATTCCCGGCGAATAATATAAGCGACATAACAAGTTAAAAGAAAAACAGGAGACTCCGAATGAGGAATCTCCTGTTTTCCGTTTTTATGCTATTGTAGGCTATTTTCCCTCGGCAAGCCATTCGAACCTGTTCAACGATGCCAGCTGAAGCGCATATTGATACTCAAGGTCATAAAAATCGCTTTTCGCATCGGTAAAATAAATCAGATCCGAAAGATAATCGGCAATCCTCAACTGTCTGGCTTCGAAAGCCCGGTTAAGCAGTCGGATATGGTCTTCCTTATCGAATATGGCCGAATATTCGTCGATCTGTTTTTTCAGGACACCGGCCCGGGAATGTTCGTTCACTATCCGGGTATTTACTTCGATATCGCCTAATTCCGATTCAAGCCTGAACGCTTCCGCCTCCATCTCTTTGGCTTTTCTTTTTCCTTTTCCGGAAAAAAACGGCAATGACATGGCTACGGAAAAGCCGTTGAATCTGTCACCGAGTTCATAGACATGTTTGTAACCGACACTGAATCCGGGGAGTGTGCTGTTCCTCACTGCCTTTGCCTGATCCCCATAAGCCTGTGACATCATGGAATTATAGGAAAGGCGCGGATCGAACACAGCACATTCTTCAAGATATTCTGCCAACGGACGAAGGGACATGGAAAATTCCTCTCTTTCCATAAGTTTCAAGATATCTTCGCATGGTTTCCCGCCGTTAAATTCCACGAGTCTGTTGCAGGCATCATTATATGCGACGGAAGCTTCATTGTATTTGGTCGCGAATCCGATTCGTTCTATTCTCAGTCTGTTTGCATCGAGAACAGACACTTCACGCTTTTCAACATTCCTTTCGACAATACGGATCAAGGAATCCACTGTGGCAAGCGCTTCACCGTATAATGATATTTTCCGATGTGAATTTATGGCCTCAAACAATGTCTGCTTGATCTTCAGACGCAGATCGCAGAGATTCTGCAGAGACTTGTAGTCCATTGCGAGAGCGGTTGTCCGGACAGCTTTGTTGCGCGCCGAATATGTCCCGGGCCAGTCAAAACTCTGACTGACTCCGAAATCATATTTAGTACCTGCGCCTTTCTGCTTCCAGACATGCGAGAAATCGACTTCAGGATCTGGCAGATTGTTTTCGGTCTTCATTGACTGAATGATTGCAGCATTGGACGCCTGTTCCTGTGGGAAAGATCCGTTATTGGCTGAGATCAGGCTGACGAGAGAGTCAATATCGACCGATGAAGCGGCCGACAAAAAATGGCCAATACCTATGAAAGAAAAAAGTAATATGGCTGATTTATTCATTGTTTTTCGTTCTTTTTTCTGTTATCTGATAAAGAATCGGCACCACAAAGATATTAAGGAATGTCGATGTCAACAGTCCTCCGAGAATGACCATCGCCATAGGCGATTGAATTTCGTTGCCCGGCTCCGAACTGCGCAAGGCAAGAGGAATCAGAGCCAACGACGAAGTGAGTGCAGTCATGATTATAGGTGTCAGACGGTCACATGAACCTTTGGCAATTCTTTCCGATAATCCGATATGATTTTTCTTCAGACTATTGTAACGCGACATAAGCAACATACCGTTTCGGGTCGCTACACCCATCAGAGAGATAAATCCGATTATAGCCGGAATATTCAGCTCTCCTCCGGTGATGACAAGTATAAGAATTCCGCCGATAAGCGCCAACGGCATATTAACGAGAATTATTAGTGACTGTCGCCAACTGCGGTATTCATGCATGAGAATGAAGAAAATCAAAAGAATAGCGCCCAAAGATGCAAGCGAAAGAGTTCGCGAAGCGGCAGCCTCACTTTCAAACTGACCGCCATATTCCACAAAATATCCATCGGGAAGGACTACGTCCTTTTCAATCTCTTCTTTTATCCGGTCAACAGCTCCACGCAGATCGCCGTTGTCAACATTGGCAGAGATGACTATACGGCGACACACATTCTCACGATAAATCGTGTTAGGGCCATCGGTGGAGACGATGTCGGCTACATAGCTAAGCGGTATTTTGCCTGTATTGCTGTCTATCAGAAGATTCCCTACATCCGAGATCTTTTCTCGAGCGTCGTCTTTCACTTTGACCACCACATCGTAAGGAAAACCTTTTTCATATATCTGCGACACTGCCTCTCCTCCGAGCATTGTCCTGACAAAAGTCAGAAAAGCATCATTGGTTATGCCATATCGGGCCATCATTTCCCTCTTTGGCCGGATATCAAGTTGCGGACGCCCGATCTGCTGCTCGACATTGACATCTACAATACCGGGCACCTCACCGATAGCTTTTTTTATTCCGCTCGCAGTCCTGTAAAGTTGCTGGAGATCGTCACCGAATACTTTTATTGCAATCTGAGCTTCCGTTCCGGAGAGCATAGCATCGATACGATGGGAAATAGGCTGCCCGATCTCAATGTTCACTCCGGGCAGCTCACCGAGTTTCTGACGCAGTTCTCTGACCATTTCGTTTCGCGAGCGGTCCGAGAGTTCGTAGGGTGCTTCGATTTCCGATACATTCACTCCGAGCGAGTGTTCGTCAAGTTCGGCACGCCCCGTTTTTCTCGCTACGGTTTTTACCTCCGGTATGGAAAGTATTATCTCTTCGGCCCTACGTCCAATGCGGTCACTCTCTTCCAGAGATATTCCCGGAAGAGCGCTGACATTTATGGTCATCGATCCCTCGTTGAAGGGAGGCAGAAAGCTTCGTCCGAGTAACGGGAAAAGACATAGAGACAGAACAAACAACGCCCCGGTAAATCCAAGAACGGTCTTTTTATGATTCAACACCCATAGAAGCGACCTGCTGTAGCCTTTAAGCAATTTTGCCGTGACAAACGGTTCTTTGAGACTCTCGTTTTTTATTTTATCTCCTCCGAGAAGATAGCTGCAGAGAACCGGAGTAACCGTCAGCGCGACAATTGTTGACGCAACAAGGGAAATTATGAAAGATATTCCCAGTGGAACCAGCATGCGCCCTTCTATGCCTGAAAGGAAAAATAGGGGCAGGAAACTGACAATTATTATCAGTGTGGAATTGAGAATCGGCAATCTGACTTCTCGCGACGCCTCATAAACGATGCTGATAGTGCTTTGACGTGATGCCTCAGGCAAAAGACGGTTTTGGCGTATGCGTTTGTACACGTTTTCCACATCGACAATAGCGTCATCAACCAGCGAACCTATTGCTATTGCGATTCCTCCCAGACTCATCGTGTTTATGGTCAAGCCAAAAGCGTTCAGCAAAATCACAGTAACTACGATTGACAGCGGCAATGCAATCAGTGAGATGAGCGTTGTGCGCAGATTCATCAGGAAGAAAAACAGGACAATGATCACGAAAAGCGCTCCTTCAAGCAATGATACCTGAAGATTGCTGATGGAGTTGTCTATGAAATCACTCTGGCGAAATATATCGGTCGAGATCTTCACACATTTCGGCAGAGTAGGACGCAGCTCGTCAAGCGTCGAATCTATTTCTTTCGTCAGTTCTATCGTGGATACAGACTGCTGTTTGGTGACGGTGACCAAAACTGCAGGTGCGGTTTTCTCGGAAGCTACACCAAGTCTGGGCGCTTCAGCTCCGATTTCGACCGTTGCGATATCATTAATGGTGACAAGTCCGTTATCATCGCTTTTTACCACACTTTTACCGATTTCATCAATGGAAGAGGTTCTGACATCGCCTTTGACCAAGTATTCATTGCCATAATCATAGATGACGCCACCCGACACATTGTCATTAATACCGGCTGCCGCGGCACGCACCTCATCAAGTGTTACACCACACGCACGCATTCTTTCCGGATCAAGCTTGATCTGAAGCTGCGCTACATCTCCGCCGAGCACGGAAACCTGCGAGACGCCCCCCAGAGAAAGTAATCGGGGAACTATATTACGGTCTGCGATCGTTCTCAATCGCGTCATATCCACGGAGTCCATGGAACTCGATGTCAGTCCGATAATCATCATCTCTCCAAGAATGGATGACTGCGGCCCAAGAGTTGGTGTGCCGACTCCCTGCGGCAGTTTCTCGCTGACACTCATCAGCCGTTCAGAGACGGTCTGTCGGGCGATATTCGGATTTGCATCCCAGTCAAATTCCACCCAAACTACCGAGAATCCGGCGGCGGAAGAGGAACGGACCCTTCTCACATCTTTCGCTCCGTTAAGAGCGGTTTCTATAGGGTAAGTGACTGTTTTTTCTACTTCCTCAGGAGCCAGACCGGCAGCTTCGGTCATGACAACAACAGTAGGTGCGTTTAGATCCGGGAATATATCGACATCGCTCTTGACGATCGAATAGCATCCCCATATCAGCAACAGACCCGTCACAAACAATGTCATTGCCCGGTTGTCAAGAGAATAGCGGATTATTCTGTTAAGCATATTACAAAATTTGACAGATTCAATTAATGATTGTGGGAATGGCCTTCAGGAACAGCGCCTGATGACTCTGCCATTTTCACCACGGTAGCACCTTCCGTTACAAGTTCATCGCCGGTCTTAAGTCCGGAGCTCACTGAAACTTTATCACCTGAACGCCCTGAAATAACAATATGACGTTTTTCGTACCCGTGGTCGCCGACCTTGACATAAACATAATTCTCCCCCTGCTGCTCGATTATAGACGATACGGGAATCACAAGCTGACTGTCGTCGGGAGTGCCTGTGAGATTGACTTCAACGAAACTTCCCGAAGAGAAGTGACCATTGTTGGTGAAGCTGTAAAACAAAGGTATGTAGCCTGTCTGCACGGGAAATTCATTTGAATCTATCTTTTTACCGGATAATTCTGCTAAAGCGGTCCAGTCATCTCCCGCAGCGGTTCTTATCTCGGCACCGGAAATCGACGAAAGCTGAGATCGGTATTTTTCCGGAAGATCCACACGCAGCACAAGATGGCGGTTTTGAACTATTCTGGCGAGGGGAGTGCCGGTCTCGACGAACTGTCCCGTATTAGCCAGCATTTGTGTAATAGTGCCGGAAATAGGTGATTTTACCGTGCCGGCGACTGCCGCATGGCTGAATGAAGCCTTAGCCCTCTCATAGGCGGCAAGAGCCGAGTTATAATCTGCTTTGGTGACAATTCCTTCATCAAGTAGTGGTTTGAGCCGTTCAACCTCGCGTTTGGCAGTAGCGATATCGGCTTTGGCCATCGCATTCGGATCATCTCCCGAAGCTGATTTTGCGGCAATCCTTCCGAGTTGTTGTCCTGCGGACACCTTTGATCCTATTGTTAGAGAAGAGGACAAGGTAAGTATGCCGCTTGTCGATGCGGAAACCACCGCTTCGTCTGAAGATGGAGTCAGGAGCTGTCCGGTCACCTGAATTCCACTGCTGAAAGCCATGGGTTCAATTACAGTTGTTTTGATTCCGAATTTTTCGGCGGTCTCGGGTTCTACGATGATTTCATCGTCGGAATGTTTGTCATCCGAATGTCCTTCCTCGGCAGCTTCATGAGAATGATCATGAGCCAATTCGTTTTTTTCAGCATGTCTGCAGCCAAAAGTCATAAAGGAAAATGAAATTGCAGCCGCAATAACAGTATATTTGCAGTTCATTGTTCAAAAATGTTTTGATTGTTAGAAATAGTGTATCAACAGAGAGAGTACTCAGCAGTCGGAGATCCCCGTTTAGGCTCCACAACCCTTATCAAGTATTTTAACTTCTTTAATACTAATCGGTTTCCCCACTGACCCTCAAGCGAAACCTCTTGAATTTCATTATCTGATGGAGAAAAAATAATAGGATCGGCTATTGCAGGATGAACAATATGGCTCAGGTAATTCTCACCTGAGGGATTTATATCACATTTATCAATATGCATACCACAGCTTTCATGCTCCCCTCCCATCGGAGATTGCGGTGAAACAGGCACGTGTGCATCATGATCAAGAGTGCAACCTACGGCATGATTTAAAACCGATGTGGCAAACTTTGCATGCCCGAGACAATCATGTGAATGAAACTGCAACATACCCGCCATAAGTTCCGTCAAAAGAATTATGGCTATAGCAAGACACTTGATTATGGATAAAACGTAACGCATGCGTTACAAAATTAGCAAATAATTGCAACCCCTACAAATCAAACAAATGAAATGCAACCGGGTATCATTTTTTCTGATAATTCCAGTGAGCAGTCGGTGAGCAACCGGTAGTGGTGTTTGAGACACTTATCGATTTTCGCTGTCTCTCTAAACTTGATACAAAATGTCTTGATTCTCTGAAGGATTATAGTACGGTGATCACATTGGAAGACGGAATAACTGACGGAGGTTTCGGACAGAAAGTCGCCGCATATCTTGGCGCTTCAAAAGCAAATGTTCATGTACTTGGGCTTAAGAAAGAATTCCTTGACAGATATAAACCCGCTGAAGTGCTGAAAGCAAACGGACTCACACCCGAACAGATAGCCGATCTCGTTTAATCTCAACCAATAAAACATAAGGGCCGGATGTTTCTTTTTTCCCATCCGGCCCTTTTATCATTTTATTTTTTCAGATGATTGATAATCTTACAGTATTGTTCCTCGCCGAGATTGTTCTTAGTGAGAGATTGATTTAGAGGATTTTTTCCTATTACTATTCTATCCTCTTGCTCCAACCGATGCCAGATCGGGCCAAGAATTGTTTGCCATTTCTTTACGGCACGCGGTACTATGAAAATTGCGTCAGTGGAGTGTGTAATATGCCAAATCATCTTTTTTTTAGTAGATGACAAAAATTGAAATCATGCTGTTAAATATCTAAATTCCAGTCG
>CAJULY010000021.1 GCA_910587185.1 uncultured Muribaculaceae bacterium | reverse complement strand
ATTCATCCGTCAACAAAACAGACTTAAACGATCGGAATTGGAGAATAAAATGAAACACCTTATGTTTCAACAGAAATACCGAAATTTTTCAAAGTGGATTCCACTGAAGGAAGTATTTTTTTATTAATCAGTGGCGAATTCAGGATAATGCACTTCTGTTTGTCGGCAGATTGCATGACGGTGGCGAACAATAATAAGAACAGGGCTAAAACAGAAATGCGTTTCATGTCGGTCAGACTTTAGAGGTGATTGATGATGTATTTGAATTCAATCTCTTTTGCGGGAAATAAATTCCGCTATTTCAAGAGAATCTTCAAAATTAAAAAAAAAAGGATTTCCTGTAGAAAATATATTCCATTAATTAATCTTAATAGAGATTGTTTTATTCTCGTCAAATCAGTTCAATCAAACATTTCAATGCGGTTGAGTTAAGGCCAATCAAGTTTTTCCCCCTCGGAGCCCGTCAGGGCGTGCTGAAAGTAACCGGCCATGGAGCAACGCGGAGTGGTCGGATAGGCATGATACATGATAATTGAGTCGCGGAGGGACGATTCTGTGGTACAGGACATAGCATCAACCACTGAGGCATCCCTGCGGGGGACGCCGAGGATATTGGGCCGTCTTTGTCCGTGCACTCCGCTACGCTTCATACACGGTTACTTGTTGCACGCTCTGCGGGCTTGTCCATCAACCCTTTTCAACTTCACTCAACCCCATAGATCAGACATTTCGGAGCGGCTCGGAAGCCGAAAGTTTTATCCCTTTCCCCACTCCCGGGTCAGCTACGGGAAATCGGGCGTTTTTTAATCGATAAAAGCAGCCTTTAGTTAATAAAGGTTAAGATTAGCCATTGTAAAATCTTAAATTTTGGATTTTTTTGTGCGAATTAAACTTTATTGCTAAATTGCACCGATTTTTCAAGAAGCTCTCCGGAAATTCAAAAAAATTATCTAAAAGCCAATCATTATCCTTAAAAAGAATCACAAATCACAAAACTGAACTGTTCCATCCAAAACAATAACAATTACCTAAAATTAGAACCAATCTTTAACCATTAAACTAATTATCATTATGAGTAAAAGACTCAGAACCACACTGACGCTAATCAGTCTGTTGTCTGTGGGCTATTGCCCTATGAATCAGGCGTTTGCGTCGGAGGGGGGGGTGAAATCGACGGCTAAGACGTCAGTCGCTCCACCATCTGCCGCTCCCGCTCCAGAAACGACACGTACTGTGACCGGAGTTGTCGTTGACAATGAGAATGATGAACCGCTCCTCGGAGCTACCGTGCAGGTCGTCGGCGATCCCAAAAGCACTGTCGCCACGAATATTGACGGAGAATTCACCATCAAGTTCAGAAGCAATCTTAAAAATCCTAAACTTGTGGTCACTTACGTGGGCTACGAGAAACAGGAAGTGAACATCGCAGACCTCGCGACCATACGCATCGCGATGAAGCCTGCAGGAAACTCGCTCAACGAAATCGTGGTCGTCGGTGCGGGTACTCAGAAAAAAGTGTCGGTGACCGGTGCCATCTCCTCTGTGAAAGGCGATGACCTCAAGATGTCAAGCTCGACTCTGACCACCAACCTCGCCGGTAAGTTTGCGGGCGTCTATGCCAACAACACCTCCGGTCAGCCCGGTTCAGGCGCCGAATTCTACATCCGCGGTATCTCCAACTTCGCCGGAAAGAGCGCTACCCCGCTGATTCTTCTCGACGACGTCGAGATCTCGGCCAGCGACCTCAACTACATCCCGGCTGAAAACATCTCGAGCTTCTCAGTGCTGAAGGACGCCTCCGCAACCGCAATCTACGGTGCGCGCGGTGCCAACGGTGTTATGATCATCACCACCAAGGGCGGTGAATACAACTCGAAGACAAACATCAACATTCAGGTCGAGAACGCCTTCAACATCCTCAACAAGATGCCCGAGTTTGTTGACGGTGCTACATACATGGAGCTTTACAACAAAGCCCAGTACGGCCGCACTCCCGCCGAAGCGCTGCGTTACAGCCAGGAACAGATCGACCGCACGCGCTCGGGCGAGAACCCCTATCTCTATCCCGACGTTGACTGGGGCGAAACCCTCTTCAAGAAGATGGCTACGCGCCAGAAAGCCAGCATCAACGTTTCGGGCGGCGGCAGCAAGGTGAAATATTACATGGCTCTCGAGGTTCTCCACGAGAACGGCCACTACCGCACAAAGAAGCTCTACTCCTGGAACAACAACATCCAGAACTACAACTACACCTTCCAGAGCAACATCGCCTACAAGCTGACACCGACCACGACCGTGTCAATGAACATGAACGCACAGATCCGCCAGAACACCCGTCCGAATATCGGCGCGACCGATCTGTTCAACTATGTGCTTCAGTACAACCCGACCCTCTTCCCCGTGACCTATCCCGCACGCGACGGCTATGACCACATTCTCTACGGTACATACGAGCTTGCCGGCGGTGTATATCTCGATAACCCCTGGGCTCAGATGACCACCTCGCTCTATCAGAGCAACCAGAACACGGTCAACACCGTCATGAAGATCGACCAGACCCTCGACTTCATCACCAAGGGCCTCAAATTCCAGGGCTGGGTGAACTTCAAGAGCTGGGCTCAGAAATATTATGCCCGTTCGATCTCTCCTTATACATATATGCCCGCAACCACCGTTGACTACAACGACTGGCAGAACCCCGTGTTCGACCTTCAGCGCGGTGACATCGGAACCAACTACATCTCCGAGTCGGATCTCTACAATGTTTCCGACAACACCTTCGAGATGCAGGCCAACCTCAACTACAGCCGTCGCTTCGACCTCCACGATGTTTCGGCAATGGTGCTCTACCGCATGCGCGAATACCGCAACGCGACCATCCTGCCTAACCGTAACCAGGGCGTATCGGGCCGTGTGACCTACGACTACGACCACCGCTACCTTTTCGAGTTCAACTTCGGTTACAACGGAACCGAGCGTCTCGCCAAGGGCTACCGCTTCGGCTTCTTCCCCGCAGGTTCTATCGGCTGGGTAATCAGCAACGAAAAATTCTGGGAACCCCTCTCCAATGTGGTTTCCTACCTCAAAGTCCGCGGATCTTACGGTCTCGTAGGTTCCGACGACCTTGTCAAACCTAACGGATCATACTTCCTCTACTACGACCAGATCGCAGGTAACAATCTGAACGGCCTTACGTGGCAACCCGGTGCCGGCGGTGGCGCAGGATGGGGCGCTTCGCTCGGCGGTCCGCAGATAACCTACTACGGTGTGCGCAACCTCGGATGGGAAAAGGTGAAGAAGCTCGACGTCGGTGTCGATATCCACCTCTTCCGCGAACTTAACCTTACCTTCGACTACTTCCACGACAAACGCTACGACATGTTCATGCAGCGTCAGTCATGGCCCGCAATGCTCGGCTACGGCGACATGATGCCTTACGCCGCAGTGGGCCGCGCCGAGAACAAAGGTTTCGAAGGCAGCCTCACCTACACCAAGGCTCTCAACTCGGAGACTTCGATCAGCGTGACCGGAAACTTCACCTACAACAAGAACAAACTGGTCAACGCCGACGAACTCAACTATCCCTACGCATGGCAGTATCAGACCGGACTTCCTCTGAACCACACCCGCGGTTACATTGCCGAAGGCTACTTCCAGACTCAGGAAGAGATCGACAACAGCCCCGTGCAGAACCTCGGTTCGCAGGTTAAGGTCGGCGATATCAAGTACCGCGACCTCAACGGCGACGGCCAGATCAACCAGGATGACCAGACCATGATCTCCGAATACGGTTCCGTTCCCCGCCTCCAGTATGGTTTCGGCGGAACAATCAACTGGCGCAAGTTTGACTTCGGCTTCTTCTTCACCGGCTCCGCGAAGCGCACCCTTCTCCTGACCGGCGCACAGATGGACGGCGTCAACAACCAGATCTTCCCCTTCCAGCAGACTCCGGGCAACGCCCCGCGTAACGTCCTCTCCGCAATTGCCGAGAGCTACTTCGATCCCGACCGCGGCAACTTCGACGCCGAATTCCCGCTCATGGGTATCCAGGTAACCGACGTGGCCAACAACACCGTCGCCTCCACCCACTGGATGCGCTCAGGTTCCTTCCTGCGTCTGCGCAACGTCGAGCTCGGATGGTCGTTCCCCCTCGGACGCGTCTATGTATCCGGCAACAACCTCCTGAACTTCTCATCCTTCAAGTACTGGGATCCGGAGTTGACCCGCTGGAACTCCTATCCTCTGCAGAAGACCGTCACTGTCGGTGTTCAGTTCAATCTTTAATCCTCTTAACAAACGAAAATCATGAAAATCAGAAATATATTCAACCGACTGCTTCTCTGCGCCGGAGTCATGGGGCTTCTCGGAGGAACCGTGGCGTGCAACTACCTCGACATCGTTCCGCCGGAACAGGTCGATGTCGATGACGCTATGGAGAACTATGAGAACGCTCTCGGCTTCCTCTACAGCTGTTACGCTTTCTCGAAAAACAACAGCGTGGGCGAACTCCCCTATGGAAACTACCTTTCGGAAATAAACACCACGGCCGACGATATCCTCAACCCACATGCATGGGCTTCCGACGGTTCGGCCGCACGTATCCTCCTGAACACTCTTTCGTCGCAGAACGCTCCCGACTACTGGGGTCACAACTACAACGGTATAGGCCAGTGCCTGCTCTTCCTCCAGAAGATGGACGAGTGTCAGATCCTTGAGCGCGGTGTGATCGACGCCGCAACCGATCGCGAGTGGCGCGCGGAGATGAAAGCCCTCATGGCTTACTACCACTTCGTAATCCTCCGCCGCTACGGCCCGATCGCCATTCTCGAGGAGAAACTTCCCCTCGACGCTCCCCAGAGCTCCTTCCCCGGCCGCTACCACTTCGACTACTGCGTTGACTGGATCGTCAACCAGCTCGACGAGGCTGCGGCAGACCTCCCCGCAAAGCGCGACGTAGCCTACATGGGACGTATGACTTCGACAATCTGCAAGGCCATCAAGGCCAAAGTGCTTCTGCTTGCAGCTTCGCCCCTCTATAACGGTTCTTTCCCCTATCCCGATTTCAAGAATACCAACTGGGAGACTCCGGGCTACGGTCAGGAACTGATCAGCCATACCTACGACGCTTCCAAGTGGAACCGCGCCTACGCCGCCGCCAACGAGGCCATCAACTGGGCCGAGAACCAGGGCGACCGCGCCATCTACCGAGGCAACGAGTATATCAACGCCAATATCAATCTTGACGACTTGTATATTCCGGGCGGTGCCAGCGATGAATTCAAGGCTGCCGTGCTCCGCATGCGCTATCTCCACTATGCCTGCGAGAACGAAGGCAACCGCGAGGCCATCATGACGACCATTCCGGACGCGCTGACAACCCAGTGGTTTGCTTGTTTCCCCAAGAAAATCATGCAGCTCAACAACGGAAACATGCTCTCCGGCTACTCAGGCCATAACCCCACTCTCTTCGCCGTAACCCACTTCCTGACCGAAAACGGTCTTCTTCCCGAGAACGACACCGACTTCACTCCTGAAAGCGACTGGTACAAGAGCGCCGGTCTCGGCGCCGACGGCGCTGACCGCGACCGCATCATCAATCTCTGCGTAGGCCGCGAACCTCGTTTCTACGCATGGATAGGTTTCGACGGCGGCGACTATTCGCTCCGCATCAAGGACGGCGAACCCGTGCGTCTCAATATGCTCGACAAGGATCTCCAGGGCTACAACACCTCGACCCGCGACAACAGCGTGACCGGCTTTATGACCCAGAAATTCATGCCGCCGGTGATGCAGATCGCCAAGACCAACACCTACGTAGGTTATGTTGCTCCCTCTCGAGCAGTCATCCGTCTGGCCGAGCTCTACCTGATCCGCGCCGAATGCGAAGCTCAGCTCGGAATGACCGACGAGGCTATCCGCGATGTCAACGTGATCCGCGAGCGTGCAGGCGCCAAGCCTCTGACCGCATCGATGATCGGTGCCGGTGGAATGTCGCTTCTCGACTGGGTTAAGAACGAGCGCATCTGCGAATTCTTCGCTGAAGGCAAACGCTACTTCGACATCCGCCGCTATGTGGAGGGTGACAAATATCTCGGTCTCGGCAAGCGCATGGGTCTTAACGCCCTCGCCAAGGAGAATCCCTCGTTCGAGGAATTCAACCAGCCCACCCGTCTGCCCTACAACTACACCTGGGCCAACAAACTCTATCTCTATCCGATTCAGTACGGTGACGTGTATGCCAATCCTCAGCTTGTGCAGAACCCCGGTTTCTGATAATATATATCACATTTAAAACAATTGACATTCATGAAAAAAATATATATTGGATCGACACTGCTTGCGCTGATGCTTTCGGGTCAGTCATGTTCTGAAAATTATGACATATACCCCGAGGAATACGCCAAAGTGGTTATGATCAAGGACGCCGGCGAAAATCCTCTGAGCGTCTATTCGACCGACGACAAGGTCGGCCACAAATTCGTTGTCATGAAGGGCGGACACACCGAAGAGGCAGCCACCGCGACACTGCGCGCGATGACCTCCGAGGAGTTCACCACCTATCAGGCAGAATCGGGAAAACCCTACGCGATGCTTCCCGCCGACTGCTATTCATTCTCGGCCGACGGACAGACAACATCCGCCGAAATCAAGTTCGCTCCCAACGAGACCTATAAGGAAGTTGAAGTTTTCATCAACGCTGACGCGCTCGGCACATTCATGGAAACCTTCGACGGCTCGCTCTACAGCCCCGTTGTGCCCGTGGTTCTCGAAAGCTCTGACGCATCAGTCAACAGCTACGGTAGCGAATCGTTCATCCTTCCGACCTACAGCGAACCGACCCTTTCCTTCGCAAGCCAGATCATCGCAGGCAGTCGTGGTGGAGAGATAACGGCTACCGTAACTCTTCCCATTCAGAACTCATGGGATATTAACTTTGAAGTTGAAGTGGATCCGACTGTGGTTTCACAGTGCAATATGTTGAACGGAACCCAATATGAGGCTGTAGATGCTTCGGCTTTGACCGGCAACACATCTTTCACCTTGCCTAACGGCTCATCTTCGGTTGATATTAAGTTAAATGTCGATTTCTCAAAATTCACCGCGCTGAATTCTGTTCTTCCTTTGCGCATTACAGGAATAAGCGTTGACGGTATTGAATCTAACGTAACAACCGGATGGATCGTGGTGACAATGCCGAGAATTCCGATAACGGCAGCAATGCTTTCGACAAATGCACAGGAGCCGTCTGAAGGCCCGATCGCTAACCTGCTGGACGGAAACGTAGAGACATTCTTCCACTCTTTGTGGAGCTCCACGATAAACGAGAAGCATTACATTCAGGTAACTCTCCCCGAGACCTATTCAAAGGTATGGATCAGGTACTGCAACCGTCATAACAATGCTAATAATTCTCTGCTCTATTTCTATCTTTATACCGGAACTTCAAATGATAATTTGGAATTCTACAAAATGTATGGATGGGATACAGACGGATTGAAATATGGTAAGGCTGAATGGTCCACGGTTTCGGCGGAATTATCTACTCCGCAGAGCGTGTTCCGTATAGAAGAATACTGGACTCTGGCAGATCAGGCAAATGGAATCCATTTCTTCTCTATGTCAGAGCTGGAAATGTACGGATATTGATCAATTGCCCGTTTTGAACAATATGTTTTTTAGATGGTAGATTTTAAAATAAAGGTTAGGTCATAGATAAATTGGTAAAAGAAGCCATCCAACAGACATATCTATACGATAGCCCGGATTTGTGAAAGTCCGGGCTATTATTTTCAAAAAAATTGCTTTAATCGCGTCAAATCCCTAACTTTGTAACTCAGATTAATTACATTTGGAATGAGAATAGTCATTCAGAGAGTCAGCGATGCGTCCGTGAGCATAGGGGGGACGCTCCACAGCGCCATAGGGCGCGGTCTTCTCGTGCTGGTTGGCGTAGAGGAGGGGGACACTCCCGCCGATGCCCGCTGGCTTGCCGACAAGACGGCGGCACTCAGGATTTTTCCTGACGAGGCCGGCGTCATGAACCGTTCGGTCACAGATGTGGAAGGCGAGATACTCGCCGTCAGCCAGTTCACCCTGACTGCCTCGACCCGCAAAGGGAACCGCCCGAGCTATATACGCGCCGCCGGTCACGTGCTTGCGACGGCTCTGTATGACGAATATTGCGAAATTCTCTTCGAGCGTCTGAACCGTCGGGTCAAGAAAGGCGTTTTCGGAGCAGACATGCAGGTCGCGCTGGTCAATGACGGCCCGGTGACCATAATAATCGATTCAAAATTGCGAGAATGATGGCAGAAACTTCCGGCGACATAACACTGAAGGATTTCCAGCGGCTTGTCAATGAATGGATCGACACCGTGGGCCACGGATATTACGCTCCGCTGACCAACATGGCCATACTGACCGAGGAGGTGGGCGAGGTTGCCCGCATAATGGCCCGCGAATATGGCGAGCAGACCTGGCGCGAAGGGGCGCCGCGCCCCGATCTTGGCGACGAGCTGGCCGACATTCTCTGGGTCGTCGCCGCTCTGGCCAATCAGACGGGGACCGACCTGACCGCAGCCGTAGGGCGCAACATCGAGAAGAAAACCGTGCGCGATACAGCCCGACATCGTGACAATCCTAAGAAAACCGACAAAAAATATTGATAATATGACTGACAAATATCATGAACAAGTGGCCAAAAGCGGAGTGACCACGGACGACGCTTTCGTCTCCGCCGAGGTGAAACGCATAATCGAGAAGAATCTGGAGGCAAACCGCACTCCCGAGGTCCTGAAGCTGCTTTTCAACTGCATCGACCTGACAACTCTGAACGCTACCGATTCGCCTTCTTCCGTAGCCCGGTTCACCGAAAGGGTCAACGATTTCGAGGAGCAGCATCCCGAGCTTCCGCCGGTTGCCGCAATCTGCGTCTATCCCTGTTTCTCGCCGGTCGTCAGGACTGTTCTTGATGTCAGCGAGGTGAACATCGCCTGCGTGTCGGGCGGCTTCCCTTCTTCGCAGACTTTCCCCGAGGTCAAGATCGCCGAGACGGCGCTTGCCGTGGAGGGCGGTGCCGACGAGATCGACATCGTCATGAACGTAGGCGATTTTCTTGACGGAGACTGGGAGGAAGTGTGCGACGAGATTTCCGAGATAAAGCATTCGTGCCGCCATGCCCATCTGAAGGTCATCCTCGAGACGGGAGCGCTGAAGACCGCCGAGAATATACGCGCCGCTTCCGTGCTGGCGATGTATTCGGGCGCCGACTTCATAAAGACCTCGACCGGCAAGGGCTATCCGGGCGCGTCGCTCGAGGCGGCTTACGTCATGTGTCAGTGCATAAAGGAGTATTACGAAGCCACCGGAACCATGGTGGGATTCAAGCCGGCGGGCGGTGTCTCTACCACCGAGGAGGCTCTCGGCTACTATACGCTCGTCAAGGAGATACTCGGCGAGAAATGGCTTGACAACGAGTATTTCCGCATAGGCGCGAGCCGTCTGGCCAACAATCTTCTTTCCGACATTCTCGGCGAGGAAACCAAGTTTTTCTGAGAATCCCCGTTAACCCGAAGCCGTCTATATGAACTACTGGGCAGTAATCGACCGTCAGAAATTCGGTCCTCTGACTCTTGAAGAGATCAGGAAGATGCCGTTGCGCGAGGACTCCTACGTCTGGCATAACGGATTGACGTCATGGGTGAAGGCATTCGATGTCCCGGAACTCGCCGATCTGTTCGCCGCTTCCGCCGACGAGGTGCCCGCGGTCCCGGAGGAGAGCGCCGCGCCATCGCGACCATTGCCACCTCCGCCTCCACCACCCGCCCCTCCGGTGTGGAACAATCCCTCCCTGCGGCCTCCCAAACCGCCGACATATCTTGCATGGAGCATCGTCTCGATAATATGCTGCTGTCTTCTGTTCGGCATCATCGCGGTAGTCTATGCGGCCAAGGTGACCCCGCTCTATGACCAGGGCAATTACGAGGGCGCCCGGCAGGCTTCGGAAAAGGCCGAGATGTGGCTTATAATCGCCATAACGGCGGGAATCGTGGCTTTCCCGTTTCAGGCCATTCTTTCCCTTGTATGATCCCTCGGCGGCGCAGACGTCTCGTTGCCGGCGCCATAGTGGCCGCAGTCGGTCTGTTCCTGACAGCGGTCTATTGGCTTTTTGATCCCTCGCGGTTCATATTTCCGCGCTGTCCGGTCTATGTCATCACCGGATGGCAGTGTCCGGGCTGCGGGTCGCAGCGCGCTCTCCACGCTCTGCTCCACGGCGACGTGGCCGCCGCATGGCATTACAACGCTTTCCTCCTGTGCATGGCTCCGGTCGTCGCTCTTCTGCTCTTTTCGGAGTTTTTCCGTGACCGCTATCCGAGGCTTAACCGCGCGCTGACCGGGCAGGCGGCTGTGATCTGTCTGATTGTCGTGATTGTCCTCTGGACAATAGGGCGCAATATCTTCCTCTGACGGATTATTTCAGGCGCACGTGAAGGAGCCGGGTGCCGTCGGCCGAGCCGGTGATTTCCTCTCCGGCGCGTGCTTCCACGGCTTTCAGGGGCAGCGGGAGCAGGAGGATGTCGCCCATCTTTATTGTGGCGCAGCGGCTCACGGCGACTGTAGCGTCGGCGGCCGATTGCAGAAAACCGCGGAGCGTCGCTGTCTCGCAGCCAAACGTTATTTCAGGGTCGGCATCTTCGGGAAGTGCTGACCATTCTCCGAGGGGCACTCCGAAGTCGATCAGCGAAGCGATTCCGTCGAGCGGCATTCCTGAGGCGTCGAGCGGCATGAGCCTTGCGGCGAGAGTGAAGGCGTCGGAATAACGGCGGGCGAATTTCGCCGACACGCTTTTGCCCAGTCGGGAAATTCTGACGGCTGCCATCGGTTGGAGTTCCCATGATTCAGCTTCCGGAATGTCGGGGATGAATGTTGGACGTCCCGGAAGGGTCAGAGCCGAATCGGCAATGACTTCAAAACGACTGTTGTAGCGGTCACACAGAATTATTTTCATTTTCCTTGGTCTAAGGCCGACAGGCGGCTATACATCACGGCCAGATTGGCATAAATCGACGTGTTCTCTATGACGATTCCCGGTTTGACGCTGATGCGGAACGGAGTGAAGTTCCAGAGGGCGTGCACGCCGGCATCCACCAGCAGATCGGCCGCGCTCTGAGCCTGCTCGACGGGGACGGCAAGTATCCCGATGTCGGCGTTGTAGGCTTCGCGGCGTTTTTTCAGCTCGGAAATGCCGAACACGGGCACTCCTTTGATGGTCAGGCCTATGATCGACGGGTCGGTGTCGAATCCGGCCACGACGTCAAGGCCGAAGCGCTGCAGGCCGCGGTCGGCTATAAGCGCCATGCCCAGTGAGCCTACGCCCATCATGACGGCGCGGTGGCTGGATGTGAACCCGAGGAAATCCTTTATGGCCATCTCAAGCGCCTCGACTTCGTAGCCGATGCGCGTTTTTCCCTTTATCGAGAGCACGGAAAGGTCTTTTGCGATCTGCGAGGAATCGACGTTAATCTCTTTGCTTATCGTGGTCGAAGAAACGAACTCGACTCCGCGCGAACGCAAAAGGCTGACATAGGCCAGATACCATGGGAGCCGTCGCAGGGTCGGTTCGGGTGTCAGAGGGCGGAATCCGGTTGTTTTTTCTTCGTTTGCCATTTGTCTCAGAGTCTTTCTATCTTGTCCGCAGAGTTCCGCCGCCAAAGCCGTTTATGCCCGGCAGGCCGTTGCGGGTGCTGTTGTTGCGGTTGTTTCGGTTATAGTTTCGGTTGTTTTTGCGCTTGCCGAAGGGATCGTCGGGGTCAACGGCCGGATTGCCGAACTCGTCGTAATACTGGTCTTCCTCTTCTTCATCCGCGTTGCGGTCCTGGTTGCGCTTGGTCTTGGGTTTGTTTTTCTTTATCTCGTTCGGTTTCTGGAGATCTACCGGAGTTTCGAATATGTCCCAGCTCTGGTTGACATCCCAGTTCTTTTTCAGATTGATTTTTTTCGGGAAATAGAACACGTCCTCCGGCGCCACCGAATCAGTGACCGATCCGGTGTCCCACTTGCCGTTACCGTTGCGGTCAAGGATGAGCCGCGCGTAATAGGCGGCGGGGGTCACATCGTTGAATTCCGCTTTGCCGTCCGTGACCTTTACGGTTCTCACCGGCGCATCCTGCTGCGAGAGCAACTGGATGAAAGCCGGTTCGTCGCCTGTTCCGGTGACGGTGAAGGTTATATTGCCATAGTCGCTTTCGGGCTTGATGTTGAATTCGGCCTTGAAGGGTCCGTTATGGTGGTCGTAAATTCCGACGATGGAGAGCGAGTCAATCGTCAGCCGGTATTTCGTGTCGTAATCCCATTTATAGTCGGCGGTCAGTTTTCGCGGGCTGTAGGGGTCGGGCTGCCTGAATTCCGGAGGGTCGATCGGCGTCCAGAGGGTGTCTTTCGGCGGCATCATCTCGAAATGCACTCCTTTTGCGTCGAACGATCTGATCGGTTCGGTCGATTCCAGGACGAGACGCGAAAAAATGTCGGCCTGATTGCTCATGGAGGAGTTGATTCTGAGCAGTTCGATTTTCGGAGCGGAAACGGAGTCCGATTCCTCTTTTTTCTTTTTGTTATCCTTTTTCTTCCTTTCGGCACGCATGTTGAAATTCAGCGTGTCGGTTGTCCATGAAAGGTTGTCAAGCGTGTCGGTCTTCAGATAGCGGGCGGCGATCCTTATGGAATCCATCATGATTACATCGGAATCAGCTATCCAGTAGGTCAGTGTGTCGCGGGTAGGGGAGGCTTCGAGCATGGTCCTCAACGTGAAATCCTCGCCGTCGTATGGTCCCCCGACGAAATGTAGCTCGGGGAGGGTGTCGCTCGGGGCGCCCATCTCGAAATAAATCTTGTTGCGTTCCTTGCGTTCGTTTTTGGAAAGATACTGCGATTTATAGTTGACGTTGAACCATGTCAGCAGCAGGTCGTTGGGATAAAACTCGGTTATTTCGTGGGTAAACACCGAGTCTATTTCGCCGTTGGGCCTGAAGACAGTGTCGGTGTGCATCACGCGTTTGCTTGTCGGCTCGATTATGCCGGGAAACACCGCTATGTCCTCCGAGCGGTCCCACCGGTTGTCGCGGTTTATGTCGTTGACGGCAAAAATTCTGTATCGGCCCGGTTTGAGATTTCGGATGGTGAACTGCCCGTACTGGTTAGTACGCGTTATGCGTTCGAAGGGGAGTTTGGTCAGGGCCGTGTCAGAGAGGTTGGAGTGGACTCCGACGAGCATCGACTGGGCCGGTTCGAGATTCTCGGCCGCAAAGACCATGCCCGAGATGCAGAGGGAGTCGAGTACGTCGCCCGTGGAAAACGCGAACGAGAATCCCTCGAGCACATTTCCTTCGTTGAGGTCCTTGATGCTGTTTGTGAAATCTATGGTGTAGGTGGTGTTGGGAATCAGAGTATCCTGAAGCTGGACCGTCACTCCATGGCCCACGCCTGTGACTTTGGCCACGTTTTTCTGGGCCGGCGAGATGACGACCTGATTAAGCGGATCCTCTACCTCGACGTTCTCGTTGAAATAGAGCGATATTCGGTCGCGATTGACATTCAACGCCCCCGGCGCGGGATTGCTTCTCACGAAAACGGGCGGCTCGGTGTCGGTGGGCCCTCCTCCCGGGCGTCCCATGCTTGCGCAGGCTGCTATGAACAGTGCGGTCAGAAGTATCAGCGGCCACCGCAGATATGCTATATCGTGTTTCATTGAACTTGGTTTCTTTGTTTTGAACAGTCCCTGCTACGGGAAACTTCCGCAAATTTACTGAAAATCCGTGAAAGCTACCCAATTCATCTCTTTATTTTTGGAGCGCGGAACTGTTTTGATGCCGGAATGCGGGCCGATATGTGAAGGAAAGTGGAGCGAAGTGAAAAAATGTGGTCCGGAAATGTAGCGGGGATAATAAATTCTATGTAAATTTGTGGCAAATTTATCCTGAATCACACGATGAAACGACGAATCGTAATCAGTGCCGTTGCAGCTGCCGCTCTGACCGGCGGCGTGGCTCAGGCGCAAATAAACAGCGCTACCGCCGCGGGATATATGGCCCGTGGTGTCGCCATGTATCATGACAAGAATTATGAAGGATGCCTTGACCAGCTTCTGCAGGTGCGCAATCTCGATCCCGAGATAGCCCAGCAGGAGGAGGCCCAGTATTATATGGCTATGGCCACTCTTTACTTCGGCGATGACGAAGCCCTCGCGATGCTTGAGGATTTCAGGCTGCGCTATCCCCAGAGTCCCCGCTGCAGTGACGTGACCGCCGCGATAGGCGATTATTATTTCACCCGAGGCTCTTACACTGAGGCCCTTCAGGCTTATCTTTCCGTCAGCCCGGAATCGCTGACCGATGACCGGCGCGACGATATGCTTTACCGCGAGGCTTATTCTCTGATGCTTCTTGGCGACAACAGCCGTTCTCGCGAGATCTTCAGCCGGCTGACAACGACTAAGCAGTATGGCAACGCCGCCAATTTCTATCTCGGCTATCTGGCATATCTCGAGCGCAACTATGATCTGTCGATGGCTTATTTCCGCAAAGTCGATACTTCGCGCGAACCGGGAACTGCCGCCGACTACTACATAGCGCAGATCTGTTTCATGGACAAGGATTATTCGCAGGCTCTCTCCATTGCGCGCAAAGTGCTTGAGGGCGACTGCGTGGCACAGTTCCGTCCCGAAATGAACCGCATAACGGGTGAGTCGCTCTACAATCTCGGCGACGAGACAGCTGCGGTCAAATACCTCAAGGATTATGTGGCGGAGACTGCCGATGTGCGCCCCACAGCCTACTACATCCTCGGTGTCAGCGAGTATAACGCCGGCAATTATTCCGCGGCAGCCGACATGCTGAGTCAGGCTACCGATATCCCCGACGCCATGGGGCAGAGCGCTTGTCTCTACCTCGGTCAGGCCTACGTCAAAGAGGGCAACACCGACGGTGCCCTGATGGCTTTCGAAAAGGCGTATCGCGACAACTATGACGACCGTGTGGCCGAAGAGGCCTTCTATAATTATATCGTGGCTCGCGTCAACGGTGGCCGCGTGCCTTTCGGTAAATCCGTCAGCATGATGGAAGAGTTCCTGAGCAAGTATCCCCGTTCGCGCTACGCCGAGGACATACGTCAGAATCTCGTGACCGGCTTCATGAGCGACAATGATTATGAAAGCGCTCTGCGCATCATCAACTCGACCCCCAATCCGTCGGCCAACATGACGGCCGCCCGTCAGCGCGTGCTGTTCATGCTCGGCACCCGCGAATATCAGTCGGGCCGCTACTCGAAGGCAATCGATTATCTGCGGCAGTCGGCTGCCGTTTCCGGCGCCAGCTCCGACATTCACCGTCAGGCTTTGCTGTGGCTTGGAAACGCACGTCTGGAAGCCGGACAGCTCGCCGAAGCAGCCCAGAGCTATCTGGATTATCTCAATGTGGCTCCCGCCGGCGACGCCAACCGCACACTCGCCTACTACAATCTCGGATACACCCGTTTCCGTCAGAGCCGCTGGGAGGACGCCATGAAGGATTTCCGCCGTGTCGCCGACGCCTCCGATGTCACAAAGGCCTTGAAGTCCGACGCGCTTAACCGTCTGGCCGACTGTCTCTACTATCAGGACCGTCCGGGTGAAGCCGCCACTGTCTATAGCAGTGCATACGAAGCTAATCCCCAGGCCGGTGACTACGCTCTCTATCAGGCCGCCCTCATGAAAGGACGTCAGGGTAACAATGCCGCCCTGATCGACGCTATGGACGACATGATTAAGCGCTTCCCCGAGTCAGCTCTCGTCCCCTCGGCCATGCTTGAGAAAGCACAGACATTCCTGGCCATGGGGCAGACCGCCGACGCGATCGACACATATACCACCCTTGCCGCGACATATCCTTCGACCACCCAGGGCCGCAACGCTCTCCTTCAGCTGGCTGTCACCCGTCTCAACCAGAATGACAGGGCCGGCGCAATAACCGCCTACAAGGATCTGATCCGCCGCTACCCGACAAGCGAGGAAGCGACTACGGCGGTCGAGGACCTTAAGCAGATATATGCCGAAGACGGTCTGCTGCCTGACTTCGCCTCATTCCTCGCCTCGGTTCCCAACGCGCCTCAGCTCGATGCTTCGACTCTTGACGCCGCAGCGTTCCAGGCAGCCGAAACGGATTATATCGACAATCAGCGAACCGGCAAGCTTACCGATTATATGCGCGACTATCCCAACGGTGTTTATGAGCCTCAGGCTCTCTACTATCTTGCGGAGGCCGCCTCAAACAACGGAGATTCGGATACGGCCATCGACTATATAACACGAATCCTGACGGTTTATCCCGATGCCGATGTCGCAGAGGACGCTCTGCTTCTCAAGGGCGACAACGAACTGAATCTCGGCAAGACGGAAGTGGCACTCAAGACATATACCGAGCTCGAGAACCGCGCGTCGTCGGCACGAACCCTCAACGACGCCCGCATGGGACTTCTCCGCGCCAACAGCGATCTGCACCGCTATGACGATCTGCTCACCGTCGCCGACAAGATCCTTTCAACCTCGGCACCCGGCATCACAGACCTTGAGGAGGTATATTTCAGTCGTGCGGAAGCACTTGATGCCAAGGGCGACCACAAAGGAGCTTACAAGATATGGAGCGAACTCGCCGAAACCCCGAGCGATGTCTATGGCGCCAAGAGCTCTGTTTACATGGCCCAGTCTATGCTTGACAACGGCGAGACCGAGAAGGCACGCCAGACGGCCGATGCGCTCATAAACGCCGGCACTCCCCACAACTACTGGCTCGCGAGGGCGTTCATCGTGCTTTCCGACGCACTGCGTAAACAAGGCAAGACCTTCGAGGCAAACGAATATCTGAAGAGCCTCAAGAACAATTACCCTGACACTGACGAAGACATATTCCTCATGATCAACGAACGTCTCAGTCGATAAATTCCATATTTACCATGTCCATAATCCACATCAAAGATATGACAGACATCCGCAGAAGATCGGCAGTCGCACTGCTGGTTGCCGCGGCTCTTTCCGGAACGAACTTCCTCTCGGCCCAGAAGCCTGCAGCCAAGGAAGACCTGAAAAAAGAGATAACCGTGGCTCATCAGGAGAATCTTAAAAAGGAGATAACCGTAAAGCATCACGAAGAGATCAATCCTTCCGATGCAGTCAGGCTGAATATCAACCCCACGGTGGTCATGCCTCCGCTCCCGGTGAGCAAGCTGACCTACGGATTGCGTCAGATACGTGTCGGCGTTCCGGCCTCTATCCCCTCACTGGCGCCTGCCGCTTACGCCGACACCATCTATCGTTCGCCCTACCGAGGCTATGCGGCCGCCGGCTATCTGCCCATGATCAATATGGGAGCGGCCGCAGGCTACAAATTTATCGACAACGACCGCGTGCGTCTCAACGGATGGATGCAGTATGACGGATCGAGCTATCGCGGCGACCTCCCTTGGCAGCCCGAGAATGCCGATCCGAAAGAAAGCGTGCGCCTGCGCCGCAATGTGGTTACTGTAGGAGGCGCGCTCCACAGCGCTGTCGGACGTGACTCCTATCTCGATCTGGGAGTCGATTATACTTTCGCCAGATTCAACACTCCTTACTATGAAGGAATGCGTAATCAGAACGTGCATCGTCTCAATGTCCAGGGACTCTGGTCGATGACCACCGGAATCTGGAATTGCGGAATCGGAGCCAATTACGGCCTTTTCGGTTACGGCAACGCCGTGGCTCTTTCTTCTCCGGAACAGCCGACTCCGCCCACCTCGGGTTCTCTGCTGCTGAAGGATTCTCCCTATGATCCCGTCCGCGAGAATCATCTCTCGGCCCGTCTTTTTGCTTCGGCAAAAGTGTGGGGCGCGGATCTCGCCGGAATAGAAGTGGATTTCTCCCATCTTTCCTACGGGCGTCATGCCGGCGCTCTCATGTCGGCGACCGACATCTATAATGTGGAGGTTTTCGAACCCCTCGGTTCTCTCTCCCACAGTCTGCTCTCGGTCCGTCCGTTCTACAGATTCAACTGGAAAAATCTCGTGCTCGATCTGGGGGCCAATCTTGATTTCACATTCAATTGCGGAAAGGTTTTCCACGTTGCCCCCGAGGCTCAGGCCACCTGGCGCCCGAGCCAGTTCGTGGCGCTTTACGTCAAGGCTAACGGCGGGGTGCGTCAGAATACGCTCGGATCGCTTTTCGACGTCACATATTACGGATTGCCGAATCTTGCCTATTCCAATTCCCATGTGCCTCTCGCAGGTGAGGTCGGAGTGACAATAGGTCTGTGGCGCGGATTCTATTCCGAGATCTCGGCCGCGTATGCCATTGCCGACGACTGGCTGATGCCCGTGACTCTCAATGACCGTTACGTGGCTTTCGAGACGCTTGACATGAAGGGCTACAGATTCCATGCAGGCTTCGGATATCAGTATCGCAATCTTCTGGATGCTTCCGTCAGCTTCGAGATGGCTCCGCAGAAACATGACCGCGGATTCTATCTGTGGCGCGACAGGGCCAAACGTGTTGCGGAGGCAAAACTGCGTGTGACCCCCATAGAGCCCCTCGACATAAAGCTGGGCTGGAATTACCGCGGGTCACGCCGCACTTTCGGCGCTTCGATGTTTGCGCCTGATCCCACACGCGACGGCCTTCAGGAGATGTCGCTCGGATCGGTCAACTCGCTGTCGGTCGGCGCTCTTTACCGTCTGACCCCGCAGTTGAGCATTTTTGCGAATGTCGAGAATCTGCTTAATCACCGTCACACTCTGGTGGGTGCTCTGCCCTCGGAGGGTATCGGAGGTCTCGCAGGTGTCTCCTATAAATTCTGAAAGATTCGCCGCTTATGGATGAAGATATTGTAAAAAAAGACACAAAGGACACCACACTGTCGGCTTCTGACAGTGTGGTCATCATACCTACCTATAACGAAAAAGAAAACGTCGCCGCCATAATAGAGGCTGTGCTCCGGCAACCGGTTGCGATGGACGTGCTCATCATTGATGACGGTTCGCCCGACGGGACGGCCGGAATCGTGCGTGCCAAAATGGAAGAACATCCCGGACGCATCCATCTGGTGGAGCGAAAGGGAAAACTCGGACTCGGAACGGCCTACATAGCCGGTTTCAAATGGGCGCTTGACCATCCCCAGTATGAGTACATCTTCGAGATGGATGCGGATTTTTCCCATAATCCCGATTCTTTGCCCGATCTTTACAAGGCAGTCAGCCGCGAGGGCGCGGATGTTGCCGTCGGGTCGCGTTACGTGACCGGAGTGAATGTGGTCAACTGGCCCATGGGGCGTGTGATAATGTCATATTACGCATCGGTCTATGTGCGCATGGTGACAGGCCTTGACGTGCATGACACCACCGCCGGGTTCGTATGCTACCGCCGCCGCGTACTCGAGACGATAGAACTTGACAAAATTCGGTTCAAGGGCTATGCATTCCAGATTGAGATGAAATTCACGGCCGAGAAATGCGGATTTAAAATTGTTGAAGTGCCGATCGTATTCGTCAACCGGGTGCTCGGAACGAGCAAAATGTCGGGAGGAATCTTCGGAGAGGCCTTCCTCGGTGTGATGAGGCTGAAAATATCAAGTTGGTTCAGAAAATATCCCCGTAAAAATGGATGAGCGGAAAATATTGATCCACAACGCCACGATTGTCAACGAAGGCGAATCTTATCTGGGATATGTTGTCGTTGACGGTGAATTTATTGCCGCGGTGGGCCGTGGAGAGCCTGATCAGTCGCTTTTCGACGGCGCCGAGGCCATCGATGCGAAACAGCATCTGTTGCTTCCAGGAGTCATAGACACCCATGTCCATTTCCGCGATCCCGGTCTGACCCATAAAGCCGATATGGAGAGCGAGAGCCGCGCTGCCGTTGCCGGAGGCGTCACTTCATTCATCGACATGCCGAATACAAAACCGGCCACAGTCACTGTCGCCGCACTTGAGGAGAAACTGAGGCATGCGTCGGAGGTCAGCGCGGCCAACTACGGATTCTTTATCGGAGCGGCCAACGACAATCTCGACCAGCTGAAGGCGGTGGACTATACCCGCTGTGCGGGCGTTAAGCTGTTCATGGGCTCTTCCACCGGCGGAATGCTTGTGGATTCGACCGATATGATGGAGCGTATAATGGCTGAGGTGCCTGCGCTCATGGCTGTCCACGCCGAGGACGAGGAGCTTCTGCGCGCCAACCGCAAAGCTGTTGTCGAGCGTTACGGCGAGGAGCTCGAGATGGAGTTTCATCCGGTGATACGCAACCATGCCGTCTGTTACTCCGCCTCGCGCAAGGCGGTGGAGACTGCGCGCAAGATGAACCATCGTCTTCACATACTTCATATTTCGACAGCCGACGAACTGACGCTCCTTGAGCCGGGTTCGCCAGAAGGCAAACTGATCACGGCAGAGACATGTCCGCAATATCTCGCTTTTTCCGACGAGCAGTATCCGATGCTCGGCGCACGTATAAAGTGTAATCCGGCCATAAAACGTCCCGCTGACAGAGAGGCGCTCCGGAATGCCGTCAACAACGGACTGATCGATACCATAGCCACCGATCATGCGCCTCATCTCCTTGAGGAAAAACGCGGCACGGCACTGACAGCGGTGTCCGGGATGCCGCTCATACAGTTCTCGCTCACACTGATGCTTCAGATGGCTGAGGAAGGAATGTTTGAAATTCCTGTTATTGTCGAGAAGATGTGTCATAATCCCGCAATAATATATGACATAGACCGGCGCGGATTCATACGGCCGGGATATTATGCGGATCTGGTGCTTGTTGACAATGACTGCGAGCCATACACGATTACCGATGCCTGGGCCTTGAGCAAATGCGGATGGACTCCGTTGAGCGGTCTGACTGTCAGCAACAAGGTTGAGATGACTCTGGTCAACGGGCAACCGGCCTATCGTTTCGGAGTGCTTTTCTCCAGAAACGGAGGCAAGGAGCTAAGATTTAACCGCTGACGCAATGAGATTTCTTCTCCTGCTAATAACAACGGTTTTCTTATTTCAGCCATTGGAGGCTGAGGGCGCCGGCGATGCAAAAAAAACGGAGGTGGCCGACACGGCAGCCGCGGATTACTGGCCGGAAGAGATTCCGGATTACAGTGAGGCAGTCTGCCGCGAGGAGGATGCCATGTTTGAATCGGCGGAACAATACATAGAATATCTTATGGGGCGCCCCATTCTCGGGGAGACTGCCGTGGTGGACGCTGACCGCCTGTTCCGGTTCGTCTCGCGCCATAATCCTGATTTCGACATATCCATTGCGCGCGCTTACATAACCGTCGGGCAACGCTATGGAATCCCCGGCGACATAGCGCTTTGTCAGGGAATAGTCGAGACGGGTTGGTTCCGCTTCACGGGGGGCACTAAGGTGACACCTGAACAGCATAATTACTGCGGCCTCGGAGTGGTTCGCCTCGGTGAGCGCGGCCACTCGTTTGCCTCGGTGGAAGAGGGTGTTACGGCTCAGATCCAGCATCTTTATGCCTACGCCTGCAAGAATCCCCTTCCGCGAGGCGAAAGACTTGTCGATCCGCGTTTCAGGCTCGTAAGCCGCGGGATAGCGCCAACCTGGGCCGATCTCGCAGGACGCTGGGCGGCTAACAACCGCTATGCCCGCTCGATACTTAAGCTTTATGTAGAACTGAAAAAATTTGAATGATGAGAACGGAAGAACAGCTTGACGGGGTCACACTGCTGGGGAACACCGGAGTCAAATACCCCACCGAATACAGTCCTGCAATTCTGGAGACATTCGTAAACAAACATCCTGACAACGAATATCTCGTGACTTTCAATTGCCCCGAGTTCACATCTCTCTGCCCGAAGACGGGGCAGCCCGATTTCGCGAAGATAATAATAAATTACATCCCGCGCTCTCTCATGGTCGAGAGCAAGAGCCTGAAACTCTATCTTTTCAGCTTCCGCAATCATGGTGACTTCCATGAGGACTGCATCAACATCATAATGAAGGACCTCGTGAAACTGATGGATCCACGCTATCTGGAGGTTATAGGACTTTTCACTCCGCGCGGAGGCATCTCGATCTATCCTTTCGCAAACTACGGCGACGAGGAGCATCAGCAGATGGTCCACGACCGCATGATGGCCGCGTTCAGAACCACGATAGACTAAACCACAGCTTCGCTGACATATTATTATGGAAAAAGATTCTTTACTTGTGCTTTCGGGTGGCATGGATTCTACAACCATGCTTTATGAATATGCGTCACGGATAGGGCTGGCTGTGAATTTCAGCTATGGCGCAAACCACAATGCGCGTGAAGCGGCATGCGCGCGTGAGAATTGCCGTCGTCTGGGCATAGAGTTAGTGGAGATCGATCTCGCTTTCATGGGAGAATATTTCGAAAGCTCGTTGCTGAGAGGCGCCGATGCGGTGCCCGAGGGCAATTACGGGGAAAACAACATGCATTCGACCGTAGTCCCATTTCGCAACGGCATCATGCTTTCAATAGCGGCTGGACTTGCCGAAAGCCGGGGCCTTTCTGCAGTGATGATAGCCAATCACGGTGGTGACCATGCCATTTATCCCGATTGTCGTCCCGGTTTCATCGAGGCCATGTCGCAGGCCATCGCCGCAGGAACCTATAAGGGCATCCGACTTGACGCTCCATATACGAATCTGACAAAGGCAGCCATCGCCTGTCGCGGACGGGAACTGGGTGTGGATTATTCGCTGACATATTCCTGCTACAAGGGAGGTGAAAAACACTGTGGAGTCTGTGCGACCTGCGTCGAGCGGCGCGAGGCTATGACAGCTGCCGGGCTGGATCCTGACTGCTGACACGGAATTTCAAATTTTTTCAGGAAACGCGTGCGCCTCAATGGCGGCGCGTGATGATGTAGGTGAAAATCGAACGGAGCGCATCGACTGTTTCCGAAGCCGGGAACCGGTCGAGAATCGCCGAGGCTTCGTCGCGCAGGCGTTCCATGGTAGCGTATGCGTAATCAATGCCGCCCGAGGCTTTAGCGAATTCAATCAGTGTGGCGATCTCCTCCTCTTCGAGGATCTCTTTCTTTGACAGCTCGAGCATGGAATCATGGTCGGGAAGTTCAGTGCGGTTGAGCGCATAGAGCAGCGGAAGGGTGATTTTCCCTTCGCGAAGATCGTTGCCTGTCGGCTTACCTATCTCATTCTGGTCGGAATAGTAGTCGAAAATATCATCGCGTATCTGGAAGCAGAGTCCGAGCAGTTCGGCAAAACGTTCCATCTCCTTAAGTTTCTCTCCGTCAGCGCCAACGGAATAAGCGCCCATCTTGATGCAGCTGACGAAAAGTGACGCGGTCTTGTAGGAAATGATGTTGAAATAGGCTTTTTCGTCAAGACAATGATAGCGTGCGTTGTATATCTGATCCACCTCTCCGAGCGAAAGCACTTTGCCGAGATGACCGAGGGCATCGACGATTCTCAGATCGCCTGTGGCCACAGCCTGCTGCAGCGCGTTGGAAACGAAAAAGTCACCGACGAGGACTGCAATCTGGTTGTCCCATAGAGAATTTACTGTCGGCTGCGAACGGCGTATTTTGGATTCGTCAACAACATCGTCATGAATGAGTGTGGCGTTGTGCAACATCTCCACTGCGGCGGCTGCCGAAATCGTGCGTTCATTCACAGTCCCGAACAGTTTAGCCGTCAGAATAACGAGAATGGGGCGTATCTGCTTGCCCTTGACTGTCAGATATCCGTCAACAACACGGTTCATCAGGTCATTGGAGGAAGCGAGAGTTTCCTTTATTCTTGAATTCAGAAGATCTAATTCCGGGGCTATTGATTGGCGTATGGATTCTATAGGAGTCATTTTTTAGGCTAAATCAGCTGCAAATTTACAAAAAACTCGGTTAACATAGCCAACAATCATAATAATTTCGTAATTTTATACTTTAAAATGCTCTTTCGCCCAAACCTATGGAAACAACCCCAGACCAAAGACGCCTTTTTCTGCTTGACGCATACGCGCTGATATATCGTGCCTACTATGCCCTCATCCGTTCTCCCAGAGTGACATCGGGGGGCTTCAACACATCGGCGATATTCGGTTTCTGCAATACTCTTGACGAGATTCTGCGAAAGGAGAATCCAACACACATCGCCGTCTGTTTCGACCCGGCCGGCGGTGCGACTTTCCGTCATGACGAATATCCCGAGTACAAGGCCCAGCGCGATAAACAGCCGGAGGATATAACTGCTTCCATCCCTTTCATCAAGGAGATTCTGGCCGCATACAGGATTCCGGCCATAGAGATTCCCGGTTATGAGGCCGACGATGTTATAGGAACCTTGTCGCGCATGGCCCAGGCCGAAGGATTCGTCACCTATATGATGACCCCCGACAAGGATTACGGTCAGCTCGTGACTGACCGGGTGTTCATGTACCGGCCGGCGCTGAAGGGCGAAGGCTTCGAGGTGCGCGGCCCCGAAGAAGTCTGTGCGCGCTACGGAGTCACGACTCCGCGTCAGATCATAGACCTCCTCGCGCTCGAGGGCGATGCGAGCGACAATGTGCCCGGGTGCCCGGGTGTCGGAGAGAAAACTGCTGTCAAGCTTATTTCGGAATGGGGTTCCGTGGAAAATCTGCTTGAGCACGCAGGAGAACTTAAGGGCGCCATCAAGAAGAAAATCGAGGACAATGCCGACCAGATCCGCATGTCCAAGTGGCTCGTGACTATCAATACAGAAGTCCCGCTGGGAGATGTCAATCCGGAATCCCTGCTGAGAAAAGAGACCGATATCGAAAGATTGCTTGAAGTCTATAGGCAGCTGGAGTTCCGCACTTTCATAAACCGCCTGATGCAGACACAGCCTGCGCTCTCGGGTGCCGGAAAATCCAAGTCGGCGTCAGCTGACAAACCTAAGGCTGCTCCTGCCACCGGGTCGCTTTTCGATTTGCCTGAAGATAGCGCCGGGCAGCCGCAGAGTCTCGGGCTTGCCTCGGAGTCGCTGGCCACAACCGGCTATTCCTTCAGGATGACGGGAAGCGTAGCCGAGGCGGCAGCTGTCATAGAACAGGTTGGCCGCTGCAAGGAAACAGGCATATCCGTCATGGCTGAGGGGCAGGATGCGATGACCGCCCGCATAAAAGGCATAGCGGTGGCTTGTGATGACCAGTCGGCGACATACATACCACTCGACGGCGATAACCACGGTGAACTGGAGGCAATGATCGCGCCCCTCTTTGAAGAGGGGGCGCCACTTGCCGTGAGCTGTGACATAAAACGTGACTATCTGCTTCTGGCACGTCGCGGAATCAGAATGATCAACCGATATTTCGATACGGGCGTAGCCCATTATCTTCTCGCGCCGGAAATGAAACATGACGTGGAGAAGCTCTCGATGGCCTATCTGAATTACGAGATGCTGCCTGCCGTAAAGGATCTGACAGACAGTCAGGCTGTATTTCTCAGAGCTTGCGAACGGGCTGTCATAGCACGCCGCTTGCGCCCGGTGCTTCTCAGTGAGATCGACTCGCAGGAACTGCTGCCGCTGCTCAATGACATAGAACTCCCTCTTGTCAAGGTGCTCGCCGAGATGGAATGGACGGGCGTGAGGGTTGATGTGGCCGAACTCGCAAAACTTTCGGAGGCCTATACCGCACGCCTGAACGCTATGGAGGAGCGCGTGTTTGAAATAGCCGGCTCGCGATTCAACATCGCGTCGCCCATGCAGGTGGGCGAAGTGCTTTTCGAGCGGCTTAAAATAGCGCCTAAGGCCAAGCGCACGAAAAAAGGATCTTTCTCCACCACTGAAGAAACTCTTGAAAAATACCGCGGCAGTTACGAGATAGTTGATCTGATAATGCGCATAAGGGCTTTGCGCAAGCTCCTCGCCACATATATCAATGCATTGCCGGCTCTTGTCAATCCGCGAACGGGAAAGATACATACATCCTATAACCAGACTGTTACAGCCACGGGGCGCATATCATCGGCTAATCCGAATCTGCAGAATATACCGGTGCGCACGGATGACGGCCGGGAGATCCGCCGCGCCTTTATTCCCGATCCGGGCGATATTCTCCTGTCGGCCGACTATTCCCAGATAGAATTGCGGCTGATGGCTGATCTCTCGGGCGATCCCGACATGATCGACGCGTTTCTTTCGGGCGCCGACATCCATCGCGCCACAGCAGCCAAAATCTACCGCAAGTCCATCGAGGATGTGACCGACGATGAAAGGCGCCATGCCAAGACGGCCAATTTCGGCATAATATACGGCATATCGGCCTTCGGTCTCTCGGAACGTCTCGGAATTCCGCGCGGGGACGCCAAAGACCTCATCGCCGGCTATTTCCGCACATATCCGGGCGTGAAAGACTATATGGACCGCAGCATCGCCATGGCCAAGGAGAAACGCTATGTCTCGACAGTCAAGGGCCGCAAACGTTTTCTTCCCGATATCGACAGCCGTTCGGCGACCGTGCGCGGATATGCCGAACGCAACGCCATCAACGCTCCTCTTCAGGGATCGGCCGCCGACATAATCAAGATCGCCATGATCGACATATATGACGATATGCAACGGCGCGGATTGCGCTCGAGAATGATCATGCAGGTCCATGACGAGTTGATTTTCAATGTGGTCCCCGAAGAGCTCGACGAACTCACCGGACTGGTTGTTGAAAAAATGGAGAACGCCTATCATGGCCGTGTTGCCCTTGAGGTTTCGGTCGGAACCGGCAAGAACTGGCTCGAAGCCCATTGATCTTTTGTAAATATTGGAAAATTATGAGATTACTGAAAATACTGCTGTTATTCCTGATTGTCCCTTTTACGGCGTGGAGTTCCAGCACCGAGATAGATGAAGTCCCTAACGTGCATCTGAAGGACAGCACCAGATTTGTCAGCAATCCTGACGGGATTCTTTCGCAGGAGTGTGTCGATTCGCTCGATATGATTCTGCACCGGGCATGGCAGGTGTCAACGGCAGAGCCTATAGTGGTTGCGCTGAAAGATATTCCTGATCGGTATGAACCGATTACCTACGCCGTGGAACTCGGTCAGAAGTGGGGCGTGGGGAAAGCCGACAAGGACAACGGAGTGGTGATTCTGCTCATAACCGATCGCCGCCGCATGACCATAGCTCCCGGCTACGGCCTTGAAGGGGTTCTTCCCGATATCGTCTGCAACCGGATCATCCAGGGTTATGCCATTCCGTTTTTCAAGGAAGGTGATTATGACAGCGGATTACTGGCCGCCACAGGTGCGGTCTGCCGGATTCTCGAGAATCCGGAGAATGCGGCGGAGATAGCCTCGCGACAGCCGTCCAATGCCCGACAGACGGAAGAAAGTTTCGATTTCTTCTCATTCATGCTGAAATGTGGTGTCGCCATGTTGGTTGTCATGATGTTCCTCGTGGTCTATAGTTATGTTTCCTCCCGCGGACAGGAAGATGTCTTGCGTTATGAGAAACTGAATAACCTGAAGCCGGTCAACCTCTTTTTATGTTTTCTCGGTTTAGGTATTCCGCTGCCGGCCTATCTTCTCTGCGTTTTTCTGATGAACCGTCTCAGGAATCACGCGCGAAAGTGTCCGAACTGCGGACACAAGATGGAAAAGCTTGACGAGGAGACCGACAACGAGTATCTCACTCCGGCGCAGGACACGGAGGAACAGCTCAACTCCGTCGATTACGACGTGTGGCTCTGTCGCAATTGCGGAGAGACGGATGTCATTCCTTTCGTTAACAAGAAGTCAAACATGATACCTTGTCCCAATTGCGGCGCCCGCGCGTGTCAGCTGACCGGAACGAGAATGATCAGAAAACCGACCACGGAGCGTGAGGGAATCGGCGAAAAAACATATTTTTGCTATAACTGTAAGAAGCAGAGCCGCATACCATATACCATAGCGAAACTTGCGGCGCCAGCCGTCATGATCATTCCGGGCGGTGGTGGCGGAGGTCTCGGCGGCGGAGGTGGATTCGGCGGCGGTTCGTTCGGGGGAGGATCCTTCGGGGGCGGCGGCGCTACCGGCGGCTGGTGAGATTAGAAAAATACAATAGGATTATGACGGAATTTTTGGAAGAATACAGGTTACTGGGGCTTGCGATAGGCCTTTGCACGTTTCTTATCATCGGCGTGTTTCATCCGATTGTGATCAAATGTCACTATTATTTCGGAGTGGGCTGCCGCTGGTGGTTCATTATTGCCGGAATTCTGGCATGCGTGCTCTCGGTTATCGTTACCGATCTCTTTTTGTCGGTGATTTTCGGCGTGCTTGCCTTCTCTTGTTTCTGGAGCTTCAGGGAAATAAACGAGCAGGAGGTCAGAGTGGCGCGCGGCTGGTTCCCGGCCAATCCTGAGAGAAAGAAGAAATAAACATAGAGATTACGGAAACTGCCGTCACTTCGCCACAACCGGGCGCCGACGATTCGGGAGGGTGTAGCGGGTGATGAAATAGGCTGTGGTCATATATATTGCGGCAAGAACCCAGAGCATTGTATAGGGATGGCTCTCTTCCCAGAGCGGGGAGCCGTTGGAGTTCATGCGGATGAAACCTTCGACACCCCATGTGGCCGGAATAGCGTCACCGATCCAGAGCCAGAGGTCATTCATGGCATATCGCGGCCATGTCAGGCCTGAAAGGAACAGAAAGACCACGGAAGTGAACACGATCACCAGCATCGAGGACTCGCGTTCGGTCACGAAGACACTCAGTGTCTGCCCGAAAAACGCCGAGGCGAAAAGCATCGGTACAACGAACAGCATCATCTGCCGGATGTCGCCGATATGAGGCAGGTTGAACATCAGCGGAACGATATCGAGGACATAGACGCAGACGGGAATATAAAGGATGACATAACATAGCGTCTTTCCCCATATCGTGGTCAGAGGACCGGCATTGACGCTCTCCGGGTCTATTCCACCGAAGCGGCGACGCCTCTCTTTCGAGCCTCCCGCAAGCATTGTGACACCCAACACCATGCTTTGCTGCAGGATGAGGATCAGAATGCCCGGAATGATGAAGGATGCGAAACCTTGAGTCGGGTCGCCCAGCATGATCGCCTCGGAATCGACAGGCATCTTGTTCATACCCTCCGCAGGTAGTCCGAGCATATCTACCGTACCCTGACGCACCTTGGTGCCGGCTGCAAGCTGGACGTCGGTCAGGGCGCTTACGAATGTCCTGAACCGCAGCAGCAGCGACATTTCGGAATAAAATGTCACGACACCCTGTTCATTGCGGGCGAGTTTCTTTCCGTAATCGGCCGGAATCTCCAGAATACCGTAAACCTTTTTCTCGTTCATCAGCTGCCGTGCGTCCTGCATGTTAGGAACTGTATTGAACACTTCCATGCCCTGGGTAGCGTCAATCATGCGGGTGAGTTCGCGGCTCTGTACACTACGGTCTTTGTCAACGACCGCGATCGGAATGTTCTCGAGTACTTCCGGATTGTATATGATGGTATATATCACCGGATAGGCGAATGTCAGGAAAAAGAAAAAGAGCAACACGCCGGCATCGTGGAAAATGAGGTAGAATTCCCGTTGCCACACGGCGGCGAGGTTTGCAAACCCTCGGTATATGTTGGAGAAAAAACGTTTCATACGGATGTTCTTTTAGGGAATCAGGGAATATACACTTCTGCCTCAAGCCGTTTCTTGAGCCTCCAGAGCAGTCCCAGAGGTACAAGCAGGAATATTATCAGGGCTATGTAGTAATAGCGCGAATAGTAGAGCGGAATTCCGTTCAGAGCCTGGTCAATGTAGATCAGGAAATAATATCTGACAGGAAGGATGTAGCTGAATATTCCTATCGGCGGATACATCGCATCGACCGGGAAGGAGAAGGCTGCAAGGGAGAAAGCGAGGATTCCGGTCAGCGAACAGATGCTGACAGCCAGACGGAGATTCGTTATCAGACAGCAGACAGTGACGGCGAAAGCCTGGGATGCGAATACCATCAGCACCATGGCCCATATCATGTGCCAGACGGAGCAGTTCATGGGAAAATGATTGAACCCGTACATTATGCCCTGACATGCGAGTCCGACGGCGACTCCCACTATGCCTTGCGGAATCAGTTTGCCTGCGAGAGCGATCACTACCGAATTGCCTGACCGTTCAAGCCACCGGCGCGAGTTGCGGCGTTTTATCTCGTCGCAGATCGAATAGGCTGTCACCAACGCCACCACGAGGCAGATTATTCCGGGGACGAAGGAGTCGGTCAGATAATAGTTGTAGTTCATCCACGGGTTGCCGGGCGACTGTTGCTGGACAACCACAGGCTGGATGGTGGCCATGGCGAAGTTTTCGGTCAGTCCGCGGCTCACAAGATTTGTCTGCACCAAACCTCCGGCTGTGGTTACGGCCGTTGTCTTGAATCCTTTGAACATCATTGTGCCCGGCACGAAATATGTCAGATTGCAGTAATAGGTGATGGTGGGAGTGCGGCCCGAGATGGCGTCACGCTGGAAATTCTCGGGAATCATGAAAAAGCCGTATGTCTTGCCGGAACGCACTTTTTCCATGGCCTTGTGGTAAGACTCGTCTTTGGCGACTATATCCACAAGTTCCGACGACCCCAGATTGCGGATGACATCGCGCGACAGAGAGGAATTGTCCAGATCGACCACGCTTGAAGGAACTTTGACCGCAACGCCTTCATCCATCAGGTTGATGAAGAAAAGCGTGAAGAGCAGCGGCACCGCTATCAGCAGAGTCAGATAGACGCGTCGGGAGGTCAGATTGTGAAAGCCGTCCCTGATGGCTTGTATGAGAAATCGGAAAGACAAAACTTTTGCTGATTAATATTAACGGGAATATTGTTGAGGGAAGAGATGAGGATTAGCTGAATAATTTACAAGTGGTGAGTTGTGTCAGTCGCGGAAAACAACCGTCATGCCCGGACGGAGGTCGTTAAGCGGTTTGGTCGGACGCGCTTTGATTTCAAAGGTGCGGCTGTCCCATTCGCCGGTGCTTTTTGTGGCGCGCCATGTTGCGTAAGAACCCATGTCACGCACATAATAGACTTCCATTTCGGCTTCCTGCTTGTTCATGGCGGGGATCATGACTTTGATTTTGGAACCGAGCTTGAATTCAGGCAACAGTTCTTCGCGCACGTTGAAAGTCACCCATTTGTCAGAAACCTTCAGCAGATTCATCAACGGAGTTCCGAGTGACACAAGCTCTCCCGGCTCGGGATATATCTGGTCGATCTGTCCGTCACAAGGAGCCACGAGATACTGGTCCTCGAGCAAAGCATCGACTTCGTCGATTCCTCCTTGGGCCACTCCGACCATTGCCTCAGCGCTGACCTTATCTTCCGGCTGGGCGCCCTCGATTGCAAGATTGAGCTGACTCTGCGCGGCTTTTTCGCCCGCAACGGCAGCGTCGAAGGCGGCTTTTGCCTCATCGCGTTTCTGAGCCGAGATGACGCCTTCGTTGTAAAGGTTCTGCATGCGGTCGTAGGTTTTCTGGGCAATCTCGCGCGCGGCGGCTGCCTGTGCCACGAGGTCGCGTGCGCCCTGGACAATCTGGCGGCGGGTGCCTTTGTCGATTTTAAGGTTCTGGGCGGCTGCGGCTTTCTTCATTTCAGTAGCCTGAAGAAGCTTGGCTTCGGCAAGCGACGAATGGATATGGATCAGAGTGTCGCCTTTGTGGACCATGTCGCCTTCCTTGACGAAGATTTCCGTCACGCGTCCGGGCAGTTTCCCGGAGACACGCACTGATGTGGCTTCCGCCTGTCCCTCGATGATCTCGGCCGGTTTCTTCAGCAGGAAGAGTCCAATGAGAGCTATGACGGCGACAATCACGATGACTAACACGAGCGATATCATGACAACGCGTGATTCGTTGCGGTCCTGTGGTTTGGTTTTATCTGTATCTGCCATGATTGATGTAAGTTTTTATCTGTGAGACTTTGTTTATTGTCGGTGATGGATCAGTAATCTGTAGGATAGGGAAGAGTCCCGAGGACTTTGGAGAGATAGACATCGCAGAGGTGTACGTCGATCATTGCATCAACCTTCTCCGAGTTAGCTTTGAGCCAGGCGGTCTGAGCCTCCATGACATTGTCGGTTGTCATGACTCCTTCGCGGAACCCGATGGTGGCCTGGCGCAGGTTTTCGTTTGCCTTTGTGAGATTGGAGAGAGTCATGTCGTAGGTTTTCACGGCCTCCTGGGCCTTGAATGCGGCCTGACTGACCTGAAGGTCTATCATCTCCTTCGCATTTTCAAGCTCGAGACGCGCAATCGTGGTCTGAGTCTTGGCCGCGCGGTATTTGTTGTAGTTGCCGCCCCAGTGCCAGAGGGGAATTGTCAGTACGGCCCCGACGGAGAAATTGCCTGAGAAACGTTTCTGGAATCCGTTGAACATGTTGGGATTGGAGAAGGAATAGGCGCCTACAAGCGCAAGTTTCGGCAACATGTCGGACTTGGCCACGTTTTCCTGCTGGGCGTAGATGTTTATTCCGAGTTCAAGAGCCCGCAGGTCCTGACGGCGCGAATAGACATCCTGCATGTTGTAGCTTTTGGCCACCGGCGCCGCCGGGGCAGCCAGCTCTACGTCCTCGTCGGCGAGGATCATGGGGGTGTTGACGGGAAGGCCGCATATCTGGGCGAGAGCCATGCGCGACAGGACCAGACCGTTGTCAACTTTCGTCAGATCCACATTGGCCTGGTTGAGTTTCACATCGACAGTCAGCAGATCGCTTCTGGTAGCAACACCCTGCTGAACCATCTTCTCGACATTGCTGTGGAGGGTGTCGAGAAGATTGACGAAACTTCTTGCAAGTTTCTGCTTGGCCTTAAGGGAGACAACCTGCCAGTAGGCGGCGTCAACCGCATAGATCACGTCCTGCGCCGCACTGTTGTGCATTGCCATCGCGAGATCCTCGGCATAATGCGTTATTTTGTTCATTGCCACGATCTTGCCGCCCATGTATATTGGCTGCGTCAGGGTGACAGCTCCGAAAAACACGTTATGCACGTCGTATTCCATGGCCTCTTTCGGAATCAGGGCCGTTGTTTCGGGAATATACTGCCCGTCAGGAGTCTTGAGCGGCTCTCCGGTCAGGGGGTTGCGTGCCGGGCTGTACTGGTAGCTTTTGGTCGCTATGTCGAAAGTGCCGACCGGCAGATGCTGGTCTTCACCGAAAACGGATATTTTTTTCTGGTTATAGGTGTATCCTCCGGTGAAATCGATAGCGGGCAGATAGGCGGCGAAAGCCTCGTCTTTCTGGTATCCGGCTTTTTTAACGGCTTCAGCACGCATGCGAAGATTTTTGTTGTTTGACAATGCCATTGCGCGGCATGAATCAAGCGAAACTGTCATGGCGGTTGCGTCGAAAATTGCCGTCATGGCTACAAGTATCAAGATGAGACTGCGTGAACGGGACATATTGATTTGAATTCCGGTTAATGAGTTGAAGCGGCATGTCAGCGGGAATCGTGACATCCCGAAATTAGAATTGTACGTACAAATATAACCACTGGAAACATAAAACGGATATGTGAATAATTGAAAAAATCCCTTATCCCCCATTTTTTAGCATAAAATTCCAATAATTATCTCCTTTTTTGTATTTTTGCGACATGAAAGAGAACGAAATCAAAGATCCTTTACAGACAGCGCTTGAAAAGGCTTTGCGGGGAGTTCCCGCAACAGTTGAGGAAGCGCTGGAACTCGACAGAATATATTCGACGGATGAATTGTGTGACGCGGCTGACGAAGTCAGACGCCGCTGGTGTGGCGACACTGTGGATACCTGTTCCATAGCCAACGCTCGGTCGGGCCGATGCAGCGAGGACTGCAAATGGTGTGCGCAGTCGGCCCGTCATCATACCGGAATAGCGGAATATGACATAATTCCTGACGGGGAAGCCGTCGATATGGCGCGTTCAAACTCGGAGAGGGGAGTCAGAAGATTCTCATTGGTTACAAGCGGCCGCAAGGTAGCGCCCGGCGACATCGAGCGGTTCTGCTCTATCTACCGTCATCTGGCAGAAAATACGCCGATCTATCTTTGCGCTTCCATGGGGCTTCTCACGCTCGATGAACTGAAGCGACTGAAGGAGGCCGGCGTGCGCCGCTATCACTGCAATCTGGAGACATCCTCGGATTTTTTTCCTTCTTTATGCTCGACGCATACCCACGAGGATAAGCTCAGAACCATAGCGTGGGCCCGCGAGGCCGGACTGGAGATATGCAGCGGAGGAATAATAGGCATGGGCGAGAATATGCGTCAGCGGCTGACGATGGTCAGCGAAGCCCGCGAAGCCGGGGCCGTCTCGGTTCCTGTCAACATTCTCTCGCCAATCAAAGGAACGGCGCTGGAGAACACTCCGCTGATCGGAGAGGATGAAATAGCGCGCAGCGTGGCTCTGATGAGATTCATCGCGCCGAAAGTCACCCTGCGTTTCGCGGGCGGAAGGGCCCGGCTTTCGGAAAAGATGACCGAAAGGATTCTTCGTGGAGGAATGAACGGTTCGCTTGTAGGCGACATGCTGACGACGATAGGCAACTCCATTGAGGATGACTATGCGCTTTACGCCAGAATAGGACGTACTCACTGATCTTAAACTGAAAGATATATCATTAAATCATTATCGACATGAAATCACGCCGATTACTCGCTTTAACGCTGTCAATATCGGGTCTTTTTGCCTATGCAGGCGATTCGATAAGTCTTGCGTGTCTCGACCTTTCCAAAGTAAATCAGGCTTATGGCGAGGCTGTTGCAGGTAAATCCGTTTACGGAGAGAACGCATTAGTGGGAAAACAGATGTTTACCGACGTGATAGGTACCCATGCCCCTTCGGCAATGAAAATAGACCTTCATGGCAAAGCGACGCGTTTCAGCGCGAAAGTGGCCATAGCCAATCGTCCTGCAACGAAGAATCTCTCCGGACTTGAGCGAGTCACCATGGTCAATGGATCCGGTATGGTTTTCCGTAAGGACGGGCTCATTCGCCGCTTCGTCGGAGTGACCGGTAAAGGCGGCACGATTGAAAAAGGTTCGGCGGTTATCATTGTCAAAGGTGACGGTAAAGAGCTGTATCGCAGCCGTGTGATCAGGGGTGGCGACAAGCCGGCGGATATAGATCTGGATCTTAAAGGGGTCAGGATGCTCGAACTAATCTCGGAACCGACTGACGACGGGCCGAGCGGCGATTATGTGCTCTGGATTTCCCCTTCAGTTGATTATAGCGGCGAAAAACCTGTGGCTGTCGCGACGGCATCGCTTGAAAAAGGCCCGGAAATGACGGAAAGCGTCAGGAAGAATCTGTCGCAAAAAATAGGCAAGCTCCCGGTCATGAGAGAGCCTGCATCGAAACGTACGCCATACGACTGGTTGCTTTCACCGGGAAAATTATCGGCCGGAATCTATGCTTCGGCCGACGGGAAAAGCATCATAGTGGCCAATGACATGGTTTCGCGCACGTTTCGCATTTTCCCCAATCTCGCGACCACGGATTTTGTCAATCGCATGACGGGCGAGAGCCTGCTGCGGGCGGTGAGCAGTGAGGGGGCCGTGACGATTGACGGTAAGGAATGGACCATAGGAGGGCTCGAAGGTCAGCCTGAAAGGGCCTACATAAGGGATGAATGGATCGATTCGATGGTGACGATTCCACAGTCGTTCATTGTCGAGGATTTCGAGATCAGTCCTGTAAAAGAAGATATCAGATGGGCCCGAGGCCGCTGGGCACTCAACAAGAAAGCTCCGACGGGACAGGAAATAACATTCATCATGCGCGGCGACAAAGAACTCAGCGATGTGCGTCTGCGTCTGTCTGTCGCCGTCTATGACGGCATTCCCGTTATCCGCAAACGCTTCATGGTGGACAACGGTAATTCATCAGACATAAACATAGACAGTTTCAGGGTGGAATTCCTCGCGATGGCCGAGCCGGAATCGCCCGGCGGAGGAGATCCGCGCACATTCCTGTTGCCTAATATCCACGTGGAAAGCGATTATGCTTGTGGCGGCTCTTTCACGGAGAAAGAGACTGACATCACGGAAGAATGGGTTACCGATCCGCGCTACACGTCGCAACGCAACTGGCAGCTTCAGACTCCCTGTATTCTGAAGGTCGCTCCCCGCATCGGGCCTGACCGGCGAATCGGCGCCGGAGAGTCGTTCGCTTCATTCAGTGTCTATGAAATGCCTTTTGACAGCTATGACAGGGAGCGGAAGGGGCTCTTCACCAGAAACATGTATCGCACCATAGCTCCCTGGACTACAGAGAATCCTATTTTCATGCATCTGACCTCGACTGATCCTGAGGTTGTGCGCACGGCTGTCGATCAGTGTGCCGACACGGGCTATGAGATGATTATTCTCAGTTTTGGTTCAGGGCTTAACGCCGAGGATATATCGGAGGAGAATATCGCCAAGTTCAAGTCGCTGGTCGATTACGCGCGCGGCAAGGGCATCGATATGGGATGTTATTCCCTGCTTGCCAGCCGCTGGATCAGCGATGATGTGGATGTGATAAATCCGAAGACCGGCAAACGCGGCGGAATGACCTTCGGCAGTTCGCCATGCCTGTCAAGTGACTGGGGACATGAATATTTCCGGAAAATACGCACATTCTTCGAGAAGACCGGAATGAAATGCTTCGAGCACGACGGATCATATCCGGGCGATGTGTGCGCGTCAACTTCCCACACATATCACAAAGGTCTCAACGATTCGCAGTGGAACCAGTTTCACACTGTCACCGACCTGTATCACTGGATGTGTGAGAACGGCATATACCTGAATGTGCCCGATTTTTATTTTCTCAACGGCTCGACAAAGGTTGGAATAGGCTATCGCGAGGCCAACTGGTCGCTGCCGCGTGACCGACAGCTCATCCACACGCGTCAGCTCAATTATGACTGTACATTCGAACGTCCGGCATCGGCCCTGTGGAGTTTCGTGCCGCTTGTGGAATATCAGGGCGGTGGGGCTGCCGCGACTCTCGAACCGCTCAAGGATCATCTCTACGAATACCGCACGCTTATGTTCCAGAACTATGGGGCAGGCGTTCAGGCATGTTATCGCGGTCCCCGTCTGTATGACTCGCCTGAAACGCGGCAGACGGTCACCGATATCATCGGCTGGTACAAGAGATACCGCAATATCCTCAACAGCGACATAATACATCTGCGGCGCCCGGACGCGCGCGACTGGGACGGAATCATGCATGTCTCAGTCAGCGAGAAAGAACGCGCACTGGCCATGCTCTACAATCCCACGGACTGCGAGATGACACGTACGATCAAACTGCCGCTCTATTACACGGGACTGACAGAAACGGCGCGTATCCGCGAACAGGAGGGCGAGCCTTCGGAGTTCAGGCTTGACCGGGATTACTCCGTCGAGCTGACCGTGAAAATCCCGGCCAGAGGTTATACCTGGTATGTGGTCGAGGAGTAACGGGGTGTGGATGTTATCGGGCGACTGACAATGGATAGCGCGGGACGGAAGATACTGACACCGGGCACCGTTCTTGAATCGGGCCAATTGCGATATACGATTGCTTCGGTTCTTGGCGCGGGAGGGTTCGGTGTGACCTACAAAGCCAAGACTTCCGTGATGCTTGACAATATCCGGGTGCAGGGTGCGGTCGCCGTCAAGGAACTGACAAGAGAGGATTCAGCGGATGAATTCGTTGCCGGAGCCGAACGGTTGCGCGCAATTGCCGGGAAGAACAGAAACATTGTGAATGTCAACGAGGTGTTCCGAGCCAACGGGACGGCCTATTATGTCATGGAATATCTCGAAGGCCCGACACTGCTTGATTATGTCAGAGAGCACGGGCAGCTGTCGCTTTCCGAGACGCTTGCGCTGATGGCGCCCGTTGTCAGCGCCGTGGCGTTTCTTCATTCACGCCGTATCACGCATCTCGACATAAAGCCGTCGAATATAATAGTCACCACCGACGAGGATGGAAGCCTCCGGCCGGTGCTGATAGATTTCGGCCAGTCGCGGCATTACGGAGATGACGGATCAGAGACGCGAACCGTCAGGATTCATGCCTGTTCCGAGGGTTATTCGCCGGTGGAGCAATATGAGGGCCTGACAGGTTTTTCTCCCGCGGCCGATGTCTATAGCCTCGCCGCCACAATGTTTTTCTGCCTTACGGGGCGTAGGCCGGCGAGGGCGTCGGAGCAACCGGCAATAACGCTTGAGGAATCGTTGCCCGCTGAGTGTGATGCTTCTTTCCGCAGGGTGATCATGCGCGCTCTTTCGTTTCGTGCGGCGGACCGACATCGCGATGCGGGGGAACTCTACGAGGATCTGACGGAAGTGACTCAACCGCAGGCTGCAAAACCGCGGCAGTCAAGGACCCCGAAGCGCCATGGACTTTTGCTGAATTGGATTCTTGCCGCCGCGGTTGCAGCGGCCGTGATTCTGACAGTTGTCCTGACGGGGAAAGACACGGTGAATGTCGATGATATTTATCCGGAACTTGATAGTGTGGCGCCCGAGCAGGCGCAGACTTTTTTGACAAACACTTATCGTTTCTCGGGTTATTATGAGGACAGCGAGGGGCAGCGGTGGCCTATAAGACTTGAGGCACGGACCGACGGCAATGGACATTGGGGGAAATGCATATATACGGATATCGCCTACGGCAGCACTGTAATCATGACCGGCTCGGGGGAAGGGGATTCGTTTGTTTTCCGCTCTATCGGCTCCTCACCGCTGACAATCAGCATCCATCCGCGCAGTAACGGCGAATGGTCCGGCATCATAACATCTTCCAGTGGCACCATGCGCTGCGCCCTCAGCGAGTAACCGGGCGGCGTTTAGACGAATTGGGCCAATTGGAGAGATTAGAAGGCGTGTCCGCGGGAATGACGGGTCCGACGGCTTCAGGATTCACAGAGGAGGGGCGGTCATGGTGGCGTTTAGGTTACCAATACGTGATTTTGTATTTGGTTTCGGGCGCGCTATTATGGAAATCATATTCTTTTACCTTCAGGCTGTTTCCGTGGCTGTCTTTGTTTTCACGGGTGATCCGATTGCTTTTATCGCTTCCGTTCAGCCAATCGGAAGGTATTTTTTCTCCGGGGGTCAGGTTGCTTATGAAGCTGCCGTCAGATTGTCTGTACAATATAGCTTCGGTCTTGCCTCCTTTTACAGGTTCCACGGTGAAAAATCCCGGGTGGACCATCTGTTTTTCCAAAGCATAGGACACGCCGGGTTTATATTGCTCCTTACTGTAGTCCCATCCGAGGATTTCTTCTTCCCAGACCTTGCCGTTCCACCGGCCATAGACTTTGGTGTTGGGAAATGCATCGCTCTCTTTCAATTCAACTTTATAGGAGAAAGATCCGTCGGGCCGGTAATCGAACGTAACAACCTGTTCGTCATCCTCAAAACATTCGTATTTGAATTTGATCAACCGTCCGTTGGCATCAAAATCGTATGTTTCAGTGTAGGGGAGTGATTCCTCGGACATTACTTCGGTATCTTCTTTCAGAATCTTCTGGGTGTCGGTCGCAGGATCATAATATTTGTCGCCTTTCCTTAACTGGCTATAGTATGAGACTGATTTTACGACATGTTTCACTCCTTCGGGATTCTCAAGGCCAAGAGAATCGACGGTGAAAATTACGGGTTTGCCGTCAGGAGACGCTTTCAGCCGATTGATCCCATAATCGAACAGGAACTGAACGATACAGGCTGTGTCCTTAACAACTTCAATGGAGGGGACGGTGATCCCCGTTTCTTCATCCGCTAATTCAGAGGCTGCGACGGAGTCGAAGTCTGAACCGGACGTTTCGGATTGGCGTGTTCCGGCGTTAGCACAGGAACTAAACGCCATTACAGCAGTTGCTAAAAAAATAGCTCTTGTTTTCATAAACATGTGATTGGATTATTTCGAGGGATCAAATTTTTTGAGCCATGATAAATAGATTTATTCTCTGAGTGAGAAAGAAAATTATTTTTCAGCTAATTTATGAAAAAGTTTGGATATTCAAAAATAAATACTTTAAACTGCAGTAATTTACATCAAACCACAACAAGCTGTGTGATGGTGCATGTGTTCCCACGTTGTAATCTATTTAAAATTTACATCAAACCACAACCTTGCGGATAATGCCGTTGCCGGTATAGCTGTTGTAATCTATTTAAAATTTACATCAAACCACAACTTTGATGAGAAGATAGATTTCTGGTATGTCGTTGTAATCTATTTAAAATTTACATCAAACCACAACTAATAACATTGCTGGAACTGCTCAGACGAAGTTGTAATCTATTTAAAATTTACATCAAACCACAACCTTGTGGTCATTGTCTTGCTTGTCATCGTTGTTGTAATCTATTTAAAATTTACATCAAACCACAACCTTTTTTACAGTCGGAGTTGCCGGTGGAGGGTTGTAATCTATTTAAAATTTACATCAAACCACAACGAAACATTATCTAGTCACTGTTATGCCGCGTGTTGTAATCTATTTAAAATTTACATCAAACCACAACAATAATCCTCTTATCAGAGACTATTTCACCGTTGTAATCTATTTAAAATTTACATCAAACCACAACTTTCGAATTTTCTCTACGATCAAAACAAAGGTTGTAATCTATTTAAAATTTACATCAAACCACAACAGATTCTTGATCTGAAACAGAAAGATGCTCGTTGTAATCTATTTAAAATTTACATCAAACCACAACGTTAGGAATAGAGCCGAGCATCTTAGATTTGTTGTAATCTATTTAAAATTTACATCAAACCACAACGTCCAATCTCGATCAGACTGATTGCTCTGGGTTGTAATCTATTTAAAATTTACATCAAACCACAACACAGGATAAATTCTTGCGGGCCTCGGTCTAGTTGTAATCTATTTAAAATTTACATCAAACCACAACCCGGTAAGGATGGTGTTTTCTCCCGCAGCTGTTGTAATCTATTTAAAATTTACATCAAACCACAACTGATTTACTAGCCTTCACCTCGCGATTAAAGTTGTAATCTATTTAAAATTTACATCAAACCACAACAAATTGACCGACACATTTCAATCACTCGTTGTTGTAATCTATTTAAAATTTACATCAAACCACAACCATTTCATGTCGACTATTTCGATAAAGAATGTTGTAATCTATTTAAAATTTACATCAAACCACAACCCCTAGGCGAAAATTCCATTCCTATAAATTGTTGTAATCTATTTAAAATTTACATCAAACCACAACACCAACAAAGGCAATCCAGATGATTTCTGTGTTGTAATCTATTTAAAATTTACATCAAACCACAACTCGAAAGAATGAAATCAACGTCGAGAAGCGTTGTAATCTATTTAAAATTTACATCAAACCACAACAGGAGCTTCTGGCTTATAGAGATCGCCCATGTTGTAATCTATTTAAAATTTACATCAAACCACAACATCCGCTTTCATGGCTTTTGATGAAAAGAGTTGTAATCTATTTAAAATTTACATCAAACCACAACTCACCCTCATTTCTAAC
>CAJULY010000020.1 GCA_910587185.1 uncultured Muribaculaceae bacterium | reverse complement strand
TGCCCAGTATCCGGGCGTAACCTTACACTCTTATAAGAAAGCTCACGACCGCTTCTTGATAATCGATGAGGAAGTCTATCATATCGGCCACTCGCTCAAAGACCTTGGCAAGAAACTCTTCGCCTTCTCAAAGATGGATGTCATGACCGGCTCGCAGCTTATTTCACAGCTCAAATGAATGAGAAGAAAAAGACATGCAGTAGTGCTTGCCGATTTAACGCTTAAAAGAAGCCACAGGTAACAATATGATATAAGGAGTTTTTAATTTGTTTGCTCCTGATAGTCAAGTTTTCACAAATATCATATAACTTTGCGCATGGACCCGACGAAAGAAAACGAAATAATAATTTATCAACCGGATGAAAACCTCGCTCTTGATGTAAGGGTTGAAGACGAATCTGTATGGCTAACACAATCTCAGATTGTTGAATTGTTCGATTCAAGCAAGGCGAACATAAGTGAACATCTCAAACATATTTTTGACTCTGGTGAACTGGCAAAAGAGGCAACTGTTCGGAATTTCCGAACAGTTCGACGGGAAGGAAACCGCAGTGTGACCAGAAATATAGATTTTTTCAATCTGGACGTGATAATTTCCGTAGGATATAGGGTAAACACAGTTCGTGGTATTCAGTTTCGGCAATGGGCCAACAAGGTTCTGAAAGAATATCTTCTCCGTGGTTATGCGTTAAATCAACGGCTGATGCAGCTTGAAGACCGCATTGACCGCCATTTTTCAGAATATGATAGACATCTTTCAGAGCTTGATGAGAAAGTGGATTTCTTTGTGCGCAGTTCCATTCAACCCAAGGAAGGAATCTTCTTTGACGGGCAGATTTTTGACGCATACGCCTTTATCGCCGGACTGATCCGGAAGGCAAAAAAACGGATAGTTGTCATTGACAGCTATGTTGACGATTCGGTGCTTGTTCAGCTGTCAAAACGTAAGCCGGGTGTCAAGGTTGATATTTACAACGGAAAGATTTCTCAGCAGCTCCGACAGGACGTCGCGCGGCACAATGCCCAGTATCCGGGCGTAACCTTACACTCTTATAAGAAAGCCACGACCGCTTCCTGATAATCGATGAGGAAGTCTATCATATCGGCCATTCGCTGAAAGACCTCGGCAAGAAATTCTTCGCCTTCTCAAAGATGGATGTCATGACCGGCTCGCAGCTGATAACGGCCCTTTAAGCTATTCAGCTTGATAAGCTCATCGTCCGGCGTAACACATCGGAAGTGTAAAATGAAACAGACTGCGATCCGCAATGGAAAGCAGTCTGTTTTTGAATTTAGTTAGTAAAGGGAGGTGTCAGTTCACTGCAGTATCAGTCGATTTCTTCATCGGCTTCGTAACCGCCCATTTCGCGGATTGCATTCTTGAGCATTACGTACTGCTGGAAGAGATGGTTGACGGGTACTTCGCCTGTCGTGTAGTCGTGCATCGGGCTCTTCAGGAAGAAGCTGAGGAAGCGCTGGATGCCGTAGCGTCCTGCACGTGCTGCGAGGTCGCTCAGAAGCACGAGGTCAAGGCAGAGAGGTGCTGCGAGGATAGAGTCGCGGCAGAGGAAGTTGATCTTGATCTGCATGGGATAGCCCATCCATCCGAAGATGTCGATGTTGTCCCAACCTTCTTTGTTGTCGTTGCGCGGGGGATAGTAGTTGATGCGCACTTTGTGGTAGTAGTCGGTGTAGAGATCGGGCTGAGCTTCCGGAACGAGGATCGACTCGAGTGTTGAAAGCTTCGACACTTCCTTGGTGCGGAAGTTTGCGGGTTCGTCAAGCACGAGACCGTCGCGGTTGCCGAGGATGTTGGTCGAGAACCAGCCGGAGAGGCCGAGGCAACGGGTGCCGATGATGGGGGCGAAGCCTGATTTCACGAGAGTCTGACCGGTCTTGAAGTCCTTGCCGGCGATAGGCATGCCTGTTTCCTTGGCGAGCTCCCACATTGCGGGGATGTCAACGGTGGTGTTGGGGGCACCCATGATGAAGGGAGCGCCTTCTTTGAGGGCTGCGTAAGCGTAGCACATCGAAGGTGCGATGTGTTCCTTGTCGTCAGCCTTGATAGCTTCTTCGAGAGCGGCGAGAGTTCCGTGGATCTTTTCGTCAACCGGAACATAGACTTCGGTTGAAGCGGCCCAGAGGACAACTACTCTGTCAACGCCGTTTTCTTTCTTGAAGTTGCGGATATCCTCGCGGATATTGTTGACCATCTCCTCGCGGGTTGCGCCCTTCATGATGTTCTCGCCGTCAAGACGCTTTGCATAGTTGTGGTCGAAAGCGGCCTTCATCGGCTTGATCTTCTCGAGCTCGTCTTTAACGGGGTTGATATCTTTTTCTTTGAGTACCTCTGCGTTTATAGCGCTTTCGTAGGCGTTTGCAGGATAAACGTCCCATGCACCGAACACGATGTCGTCAAGTTTTGCAATGGGAACGATTTCGTCATATTTGAGATATTTCTTGTCGGCGCCTTTGCCTACACGCATTTTATCATATTGGGTCATTGAGCCTACGGGCTTTGCGAGACCTTTGCGTGCCATCAGGACACCGGTCATGAATGTTGAAGAAACGGCTCCCAGTCCGACGACGAGGACGCCAAGTTTACCTTCGGCAGGTTTTACGTTGGTTGCCTTCATAATTTAAAATGATGTTTATTATTTTCTATTTAAGGTTAAAAGCCGCAAAGGCTTTACGCTGCTGAACGATTTCAGCGCGTAAAAGTACGTCATATTATTTAATTGCAAAAATTTTTTATTTTAATAATTTCTTATTTTTACTAACGAAATATAAATATGTGGATAAAGGGTTATGTTTGTGTTTATAATTATTAATTCCAACCCTTTAATGTTAATGAATCAAAATGCTGTAGTGAGAACGTCCGACAGATTTTTTATGACTGACGGATCGGTCTGGAGATCTTCTTCTGCTGTCCAGCCTTTTCCTTTGAGCCATGCGACATGACAGCCGATCGAACGGGCCGGCAGGATGTCTTTCTTTAGACTGTCGCCAACCACGAGCACTTCCTCCGGTTCAAGCCCGAGGGCCACGACACCGAGGCGAAATATGGTTGGATCCGGTTTCCTGATTCCGACGACCGCACTTTCTATGACGCCCTTGAAGTAGCGGCGCAGATCGAAATCGCGCAGAACGGAATCGACGTTGCCGTAGAAATTTGAGACGAGCATCATCGGATAACGCGATGCGAGTTCTTCCAGGACAGGGCGCGCGTCCGCTATGGCATTGCGGGCGGCCTCGTAGCAATAGTCGGCTATGGGTTCCGCGAATGCCTCTGTGGCCCCTTCGGCGAGGTGCCCGTTATCGACGAGCCACTGCAGCTCGATCTTCATTTTCTTCAGAAGCAGGTCGTGGAAATTATCGTTGGGCAATATATGGCGCACCCGGGCCAATTCGCGCTCAGCATAGACGTATGCGTCGCGAAAAACAGCTTTGTCTATGCCGACGCCGCATGCCTGATAACCGTCCCAGATAACTTCGCTCCAGTGGACGCCGCGGCTGTCGATTGTGCCGCCATAGTCGAAAATAATTCCTTTTATCATTGTTGACAGATGTTTTTTGGAAAAAGAGGTTCAGTATTTTCCTTCCTGAAGTTCGCGGGTGAAATAGCGGCATATCCGTTCATGGCGCACCACCATGTAGATCAGGAGGATGTTAAGGACTGTCAGCTCGAAAGCGAAATAGAGCCAAGGCATCGTCAGGAATAGCGATGTGAACAGGGCTATCGTTCTCCAGTTGAATGAAAGTATGTTGGTATATTTCATCAGTGGCAATGATTTTCTCCTGAAATCCTCGCGGAATTTTGACGGGATTTTTCCGTCGGGAAAACGTTTGGCCAGTTCCCGGCGCAGGCGTTGCATGGCGGGCGCGGTTGCCTCCTGCTGCAGAGTGTAGTTCGTATAGGTGCTGAGCGTCAGCTTTTTCCAGAAATTCTTTTTCCATGAAAGGGAGGCGAGCTGACGTTTAAGGGTGAAAGCCGTTTCGAGTTCGCTCCCCTCGTCGCCTTTGAGGAAATAGAGATGGAACTGGCGGTAGTAGTCGGCCATAGCCGCCTGTTTAGCGTGGCAGAGCCCCGTGACGACAGCCATTACCCAGATGACCCAGTGGTGGGCCATGAAGAACTCAGAAGTGACATTCTCGCGCAGACAGATGGCAACGTAGATGGCTGCGAACCAGAAGTCGCCGCTCAGACCGTCGAGAATCCTGCCCAGACGTGAATACTGATGGGTCATGCGCGCCAGCTGTCCGTCGGCGCTGTCAAAAGAATTGGCCCAGACGAGCAGGAGCATTCCGATCACATTGAGCCAGAGCTCCGGAAAATAGAAGAGCACTCCGGCTCCCAGTCCCAGAAAGATGGATGCTATGGTTATGGCATTCGGGGTAACGCCGAGTTTTTTTGCCAGACAGGCCCAGGCATATCCTATGGGCCGGTAGAAAGCGAGGTCTATGTGTTCCTCGGTGTCCATTGACTTCAGCGAGTCGCGGTAGGATGACTTTGGCGTGCTTGAAGATGAGTCGTTTGACATTGGCGTTTTATACTGTTTTGCTTGTTACGATAAATCTGTTCATGGTCTCACTCAGCGGAAGTTTTGCCCTTTGGGGGCCGGATTGAGGGGATTGTCGCGCAGGGCGTAGGTCTTTTCCCGCAGGAATGCCCCGAGTTCGTCGAGCGACGAAGAATGGGCTTTCTGTTCTTCGACCGTTATGGGGTTGCCGATAGAGATGTGCAGCTCCTTGCCGTTTTTGCGGAACACCTCGGCGGGAAGTCTCAGCGAGCGCGCCGGCCAGCAGACAACCCCAAGAATGTTGCACCACCAGCTGTTGGAGCCGTGGAAGAATATAGGGATCACCGGAACTTTCGCTTTCTCGATGATCTGGAGGACTGAACGCTGCCATTCGCGGTCCTGCAGGCGTCCCCGCCAGTTGACTTTGCTCATCGCGCCGGCGGGGAAGAAGCCGAGAGGCTCACCCTCCTTGATCTGTTTCAGTGCCTCGCGGATGCCTTTGACCGACTGGGCGCGGCGCGACGGGTCGTTTGACGGGATGGGGTCAACGGCTATGAAGTTCGGGCGCATTCCCGAAATGTAGTTCAGAATCATGTTGACCATGACCTTGAACTTCGGGCGCCGGGTGCCGATCAGATAGATGAGCGCTATGCCGTCGAGAGCGCCGAACGGATGGTTGCTTATCGTGATGAAGGCGCCTTCGGGCAGATGGTCGAGAAGTTGGGCGTTGTCAACGCGCAACGTGTTGTGGAATTCCTGGAAAAGCAGCTTTTCCGTACATTTCGGACCCGGCTCCGCGCAGCTGGCTGCATGGACCCGGTTGACCTTATCGACCGAGAGGAAGCGGAGCAGTGCGTTGACCAGACGGGGATGTCCGTCAAGTTTCGGGACCATCCGCCTGACATCGTCGTAGTTCAGGACGTCAGGCTTCACGTGATAGGTCTCATTGGCGTTCGTACTGTTTTCTGCCATATATTTTTAAGGATGGATGTTATTGTCAGTGGTAATTTAATCGTCATGAGGATGGTGACGGTGACGAAGCGAGGGGCAGATCGCGTTGACGAATCTGATGGCTGCCGCATCGAATCTGGTGGGACGATAGACGAAATAGCGCTGCATGACGAAATTCCAGAACCATGAGACGAGAATCGAGACCGTCAGACGGGCTGCCGCATAATATCCGTCGGGCTTGAACCCGATGGAGTCAAGCCAGTGCCAGCGCGAAAGGACATAATAGAGCGCCTCTGTACCTCCGGAGTTCAGCAACATGCTTCCGCACCACACCAGCGAGTATTTCACTATCACCGCTTTCCAGGGACAGTCCGACGCCCTGAAGGTGAAACGGTAATTGAGAATACAGTTCAGGATGCCCCCGGCTATCGCTCCGATGGCCGTGGAGAACCAGACCGGCAGATCGAGAAGCGCGAAAAGCGCGAAACCGGTCAGCATGTCGAGAATGCCTGATGACTGCGACGAGAATCCGCTACGCAAGAAAGTGTAGAAGAGCTTGTCGCTTGTCAGCAGATTGTTTGTCGCATCCTTCAGTCTGGTCATGGGAATTGCTGTGGGTTGATTGTCATTTTGCGGCGTGGGCCTTGATGGCTGCCATTATTGATTTCGCTATGAAAGGAGCGGCCTCGTTGCGGCACGGCGCGAAGCTGGGCCAGTCGTTGAAGTCTATGATCCTTATGTCGCCCTGCGCAGAGACTATGCAGTCTCCTCCGTAGATGTTTACATCGAGGACTTCCGAGGCTTTCTGGCAGATTGCTTTCATCTTGTCGTGGTCAAACGAAAGACCCTGCGAATGGCCGTTTATGGCCTCGTGGCCATACTTGCTGTGCCCCGAGTCAAAGGGATAGAACCAGAAGAAGAAAGGCGAGTCTCTGACGCCGTAGAATTTGATCAGGTCACCCTCGAGATGGCGGTTGATAACGGCGCGTTTGATGCCACGGAGAAAATACTCCTGAAGCACTTCCTGCGCTTCCTCGGGATGCCGTACATAGCTGACATCCTCTTTGTGCATGGCGTGGAAGTCGCCGCGCTTGATCCAGCAGCGGTCCATTTTCAGCTTTGTCAGCGCGTCGCGCACACCTTCGTCGGTGTTGACTATTATGCTTTCCGGATAAGGGATGCCGCAGCCTACGAGAATGCGCGTCATGCGTTCGCGCGTGCAGTTCTCTATGCCGTAGCCCGAGTTTATGACAAGGCAACCTTTGTCTTCGAGTTCCTGCAGCTTCATGATTGAACGCTGTTCGCGACACATGTTTACTATGATCTGTTCTTTCACATGGCCTGCGATGAGCTGTTCCTCGCTGTAGGTGGTGACGGCGCAACCGCGTTTGCGCAACTGGTCGGCGACAAGATTGAATATCGCCGCGTCGTTCCCTATGTGATTGGGCGAGAACGCTCCCGCTCTCATTATGCCCGCTATGTTAATGTCTGCCATCTGTAAGTTCGTGGATAAGAAAATGTGAAATGATATTGATTCTGGTTATGGAGACCTGTGCACCGTGAGGGTCAGCTTATGAATGCTTCCGCCGTGGCGATGTCGCCCGCATGGTCCACATCTATGATTTTCGGAAAAGGATATGCTTTGAGATTCAGCCCGGCCTCTACGAGCGCGCGCTGATAGTTGCGCATTCGGCTGACTCCGGTCTCCATGCAGTTCTCGAGCACTTTCAGGGCTGGCGCCGTCAGTCCGTAAATGCCTCCGGATATGTACTTCATTCCTTCGAAGGGACGGTCGCGGAAAGCGGTGATGCGCATGTCGGCGTCAACGTCTATGTAGAGCGGTTTCTCGTCATCGATGAATGAGGTGACGGCCATGTAGCCGTCGGTTGTCTCGTCCGCTTCGAACGCTTCCACGTAGGCGCGGAAATCCTCCTCGCGGAAAATCGTATCGACCGTTGTCAGGATGAATTTTCCATCCTCGAAATGACGGCTGACTTCATAGAAGCTGTGCATGGAACTCGGAGTGGTCTTGACCGTCAGATGAAGCGGCACCGGCAATTTGAGTGACTCCAGATATTCGCGGACTTCCGTCATCTGTTCGTTCACTATGATGCTCAGCGACTCCGGATTGCAGTCCGTCATTATGTCGATGAGGCGTTTTATCATCGGTGTCCCGCAGAGGTTCACAAGCGGTTTCGGCAGTTTCACGCCTTCCTGGACGAGACGCGATCCTTCTCCTGCTGCAATTATGGCGTAGTTCATTCGTCGGATGATTTTGTGAGGTCAAGTACAACATTGTCTTTCTTGTTGCGCTCCACATATTGCTTGCGCAGAGGATTTCGGAGCGCCTCGGCGTGGTGATGGCGTGAGCGGAAAATGTCGATTGCGGCATAGATGGCCTGACGCATGGAGTCAGCCGACGCTATTCCTTTTCCGGCAATGTCCATTCCTGTGCCGTGGTCGGGCGACGTGCGCACGAAGGGCAGCCCCGATGTCACGTTGACTCCCGCATCCATGGCGAGTGTCTTGAAAGGAGCGAGCCCCTGGTCATGGTACATCGCGAGAATTCCGTCGAATTTCTCCCACATACCGCTTCCGAAAAAGCCGTCGGCGGCAAACGGGCCGAAGGCGTTGATCTTCGCCTCGCGGGCCTTTTCAATCGCGGGGATGATCTGCTCCTTCTCTTCGGTCCCTATCAGGCCGTCCTCCCCGCTGTGGGGGTTGAGCGAAAGAACCGCTATGCGCGGGTGACGGATGGCGAAGTCGCTTTCTAGAGCGGCGTCGAAAGCCTGGATTCTGGCCAGCACATTCTCTTCGGTGATTTCCTCGCTGATTTTGGCGACGGGAGTATGGATCGTCACCAGCGCGACTCTTATTTTTTCGGAGGCAAGGATCATCAGAGCTTTCTGCGACCCGTCTGAAAGGGAAGCTTCGAGATATTCGGTGTGGCCCGGAAATGAAAATTTCTCGCTGCGGATTGTCGATTTGTTTATCGGAGCTGTAACCAGTGCGTCGATTTCGCCGTTGCGCAGATCGGTGACCGCGCTTTCGAGAGCGAGGAACGCGGCATGGCCGGCATCATGTGAGGCTACGCCCGGTTCGACCTTCAGCTGCTCGTCAACGACATTGATTATATTTATCTGGTCAGGCGAGGCCTGAGCCGCTGACGGAATCTGATGGAGCTGTACCGGAGGCAGCTCGGCAAGTTTCCGGTAAGTGGCGGCGACTTTGGCCGAACCGTATATTACGGGAGTGCATAACTCCAGCATGCGGGGATCCTCGAGGGCTTTCAGAATCACCTCATATCCGATCCCGTTGGTGTCGCCGTGGGTTATGCCTATCTTTATTTTTCGTTCTGACATGGTCTTTTGAAGAGTTCTATAGTAATTTCCCACAAAAATAGCAAAATTTCTGCAACCTAATGGTCTTTCGGCTTCAAAACTTCATCTGACGCCGCCCTGCAGAGTCCAGCTGACGGAGTCCGACAGCTGCTTGCCGCGGTCGGAGGCTATAGCGCGTATTTCGTTCTTGCCGGGGCGCAGGGCGACGTTTTCCATAGTGAATGTGCCGTATCCCTCGGGTGTCATTCGTCCGAGTCCTTTCCCGTTGACACTCAGCTGCACTTCCTTGAGATTGGAAAACACGGTGACGGTGGTCGATGGCATTGTCCGCCGGTCGTGACGGCGCTCCGAGATATAGACGAAAGGCTCCTCGCGGTTCCAGTTGGCCTTGTAGAAATAGAAAGCGTCCTTTTTTACTTTGCGGTCGAACGTTACAAGTCCTTTGTCGTTGATGCCGAAGCGGTCTCCTTCCGTTCGGTGGGCCGCGCCGAAATCAAAAAGGTTCCAGACGAACGATCCCCAGACGAAAGGTCTTTCCGCCAGAGCTTTCCAGTTCTCGCGGTGATAAAAGGTCTGATAATTTTCGGGATGCCACATTCCCGAGGCGATTCCGGGTTTGACGGAATCCTGCTGGTGATAGACGCTTGCTCCGGCGCCATATTCGCTCATCCCTATCCTGTACTCGGGATGTGATTTATGCGTTCTGTCGAGCCATTTGCCGAGGTCGGAAGGATGGCCGCCATACCATCCGAAATACTGGTTCCAGGCTATGAGATCCGTAACCCCGTTGATCGGGTCGTCCGCACCGAGAAAACTTGCAGCCGTCGAGAGACGGGTGGGATCCTCGCGGTGAACGGTTTCATTGAGCTTCCCTACATATTCCGCCGGGTTGTCGCCGAAAGTCTTGAGCTCGTTGAAAATTCCCCAGAAACAGATGGAGGGATGGTTGTAGTTCTGGCGTATCATTTCTTTCAGCTGCTGCATGCCGTTTTCGCGGAATGCGGGAATGTCGTTGAATCCCCTGTCATTGTATCCGCCCGGGCCGATGAAAGGAATTTCTGCCCAGACAATCATTCCGTCGCGGTCCATCAGGTCGTAGAAATATGTTGCCTGAGGATAGTGGGCGAGTCTCACAGCATTCGCTCCTATCTCCCTGATTATGGCCGCATCTTCTTCGTGGTGCACCGGCAGGAGGGCGTTGCCTCTCTCTGCGCGGTCCTGGTGGCGGCACACCCCGCGTAGCCTGAGCGGTTTCCCGTTCAGCGAAAAGCCGTTGTCGGATGTCACGGAGAAGGATCTGAGCCCGAGAGGCTGCTCCATTCTGTCGGTCACTTTTCCTGACGCATCGGTCACTTCGGCCACGGCTGTGTAGATGAACGGATCCTCCCGACCGTTCCAGAGATGAGGATTGCCGATGGCGAAATCAAGTGCGATTCGGGCAGTGCTGTCCGGGCCGAGAGCGAAATCGGCCGATTTTTCGGCTATCGCCTTGTGGCCGTCCGTCAAAGTGATCTTGAGTTTACCTTCCGCCTTATTATCGCCGAGATTGCTCACGACAACAGCCGCTTCCACGTCGGCGTTCTCCTTCGTGACTTTTTTCTGGGTGAGATAAAATCCCGGGGAGGCGTAATCGGTCAGGGATATGTGCAGCGGATCCACCGCCACGAGATATACATCCCGGTAAATGCCGCCATACATGTTGAAGTCTCCGACAAGCGGCATAATCTCCAGATCGAGGGCATTTGTGACCTTTACGGTCACTGTATTCTCTTTGTCAGCTTCCAGAAACGGCGTGATCTCTATGACGAAAGCGGTGTAGCCCCCTTTGTGCTCCCCCGCGAAGCGGGAGTTGACAAACACATCGGCCTTCTCGTTGGCTCCCTCAAAGCGCAGATACACGCGTTTCCCTTTCCATGCTGCAGAGGGCTTGATCTTTTTCTCGTAGATGCCCATGCCGCGGTAGTAGTCCTGACGCCCCGAAAGGGCGTCGGCGGCGTTCCAGGTGTGGGGGAGATCGACTCTCTCCCCTTTCCCGCTGAATTTGTTGGCGAAGCGGAATGTCCAGTCCGCGTTCATCGGAATGACGGTTCGCTGCGCAAGCATTGTGGCTACTGCGCCTGCAATCAGAAGAAGTGTCAGAAATGTTTTTCTCATGGTCAAGCAATGACTGGTTACGAAAAAGCCCCGCAACTATGGATTGCGGAGCTTTTTTGGCGCTTCAGGATGGGCTTGAACCAACGACCCCCTGATTAACAGTCAGGTGCTCTAACCAACTGAGCTACTGAAGCAGTTTTTTTGATCGGCGCGATTGATGCCGCCGTCGATATGTTTTTTTGGCGCTTCAGGATGGGCTTGAACCAACGACCCCCTGATTAACAGTCAGGTGCTCTAACCAACTGAGCTACTGAAGCATTTGCTTTACCGAAAATTGCTCGGCGTTCTTCCCTCCGGAAGTTTAGCGATGCAAAATTACTTTCTTTCCCTGAGATATGCAAGAATTGAGGCAAAAAAATCAAGAAAAATAGTTTTTTATCGTTTTTATGAAATATTTGGGCATGGATTTGTTATAATTATTGACTAACTTTGGTCGCTAAAAATTCAGGGATCACGTAAAAGGGTCCGAATCACATCTCATATCCATCCTGTAAGTTCTTATGAAGAAACTTTTCTACGCCGCTGCTCTGCTGATAGCCGCCGCCTTCATGTCTCAGGCGGAAACGCGCAGCCCTAAAGCTGACATAAACGCTAATCTCACCATTTTTAATGCCGTGGTGAAGGAATTGCAAAGCAATTATGTTGACACCATAGACATGGAGAAATCCGTGCAGACGGCGATCGGCGCAATGCTTAACCGACTTGATCCATATACCGAATACATGCCGCGGAAAGAGCAGGAAGATTTCCGCACCCTCAATTCGGGCGAATACGCCGGTATCGGCTCATATATAATGCAGCGCGACGGAAATGTCTATATTTCCGGCCCCCACGAGGGTTCTCCGGCGGCGCAGGCCGGCCTGCGCACAGGCGACCTCATAACCATGGTCGATACTGTTACCGTGCTCGGAATGACGACCGAGCAGGTCAGCAACCGGCTCAAGGGCCAGCGTGGAACGACCGTGAAGGTCACCGTCAAGCGTCCCTACGTTCAGGATTCCATCCTGACGTTCGAGATTGTCCGTGACAAGATCCAGATTCCATCCGTCCCCTACTCCGGAGTCATCGGCGGCGATCTGGGATATATCCAGCTGTCGCAGTTCTCCGAAAAATCCGCCGACGAGGTGCTTGACGCGCTCGACCGTCTGACCGGCGAAAACAATATAAAAGGTCTTGTCCTCGATCTTCGCGACAATGGCGGCGGTTTTCTTGAAAGTGCGGTGAAGATCCTCGGATATTTTCTTCCGAAAGGAACCGAGGTCCTGCGCACACGTGGCAAAGGCGTGATGGACGAGCGTGTCTATAAGACATCAGATAAGCCCGTGGCTCCGCAGCTGCCGCTGGTGGTGCTGATCGACGAGGGAACCGCCTCTGCCTCCGAGATTACCGCCGGTGCCCTTCAGGATCTCGACAGAGCGGTCATCCTGGGCAGTCGGTCTTTTGGCAAGGGACTCGTGCAGACCACTCGCGAACTCCCCTACGAAGGCTTGCTGAAAGTGACTGTGGCCCGCTACTATATTCCGAGCGGCCGTCTGATCCAGGCTATCGATTATTCCCATCGTAATCCCGACGGCACCGTGGCGCGTATTCCCGACAGCCTGACAACGGCATTCACCACCGCTGCCGGACGAATTGTGCGCGACGGCGGTGGAATAACCCCTGATATAAAGGTGAAATATCCCGAAATAAGCCGTCTGACCTATAACGTGGTGCGCGACAACTGGGCGTTTGATTTCGCTAACAAGTATTATGCGGGTCATCCTTCCATTGCAGCTCCCGGCGATTTCGTCATAACCGACAGCATCTACGAGGATTTCAAGCGATTCATTAATCCCGCGAAATTCAACTACGACAAGGTCTGCGAGACCATGCTGAAGAATCTTCGCGAAGCGGCCAAGATCGAAGGTTACATGAACGACAGCCTCAGCGCCCAGATGGACCGCCTCGAAGCGATGATGAAACATCCTCTCGACAAGGACCTCGACACTCACCGCGACGCGATCACGCCCTATCTCGAGCGCGAGATCGTCAACCGCTATTATTACCGCCCCGGTGAAATTCAGAGTTTTCTGCGTCATGACGCCGCCATAGACAGCGCTGTCACGATTCTCCATGATCCGGCCGAATACCACAGATTGCTTTCACCGCAACTCCCTGCAAAGAAGAAATGAAACTTAGCGAGATTGCCGGCAGTTTCAGGGAAGGACCGCGCGGAAAGGCTCTGAAGAGCGCCCTGAAGTCAAAAGGGAAAGTGACATCGGTCTATAATCTTGCGGGATCATCGGCGGCCATGATGCTCTCGCTTCTTTCCGACACTAAGATACCTGTCCTTGTAATAGGCGATTCGCTTGACGATGCGGGTTATCTTTATCATGATCTGACCCGCCTCTCTGGTGAGGAGGCGGTCGCCATGCTTCCCTCGGGCTACAAGCGTCATATAAAGTATGGCCAGCCCGATCCTCCCTCTCAGATTCTCCGCACCGAAGCACTCACGCGCTGGAACACCGACAGAAAACTTCGTTTCGTCGTCACCTATCCTGAGGCGCTGGCGGAAAAAGTGGCTGACCGCGAGGACATCACCACCCACACCCTCCGCTTGAGTTCCGGCAGTCAGACCGACATGACCGAGACTGTCAGATGGCTCCGTGAAAACGGATTCACTGAGACCGACTACGTCTATGAACCGGGTCAGTTCGCGGTGCGCGGCTCTATTCTCGACATTTTCGGCTACAGCCACGAACTGCCGTTCAGAATCGACTTTTTCGGTGACGAGATCGACTCGATGCGCACCTTCAACATCGAGACGCAGCTCTCGGAAGAGCGTCTCGACAATCTCGCCGTGACCGCCAACATGTCGGCTGGTTCCGCCGGTTCCTCCATTCTTGATTTCATCTCGCCCGACACCCTCATTGCCGTCCGCGATGCCGCATATACCGTGTCACGCATCAGTCAGGTGACCGGCGAATCCTTCTCCGAAAGTGCCGCCATAGCCTCCGAAGGCGACGCCTCGGCCATGACAAGGCTTATCGACAGCGATTCTTTCGCCGCGCGGTTCGGCGATTTCAGGCGCCTGGAGTTCACGGCCGCTGCAAACGCCGTCCCCGGCGCCGACACCTCGATTGACTTCAAGTGCTCGCCGCAGGCCCTCTATCACAAGAACTTCGATCTCATCGCCGATTCTTTCAAACGTTTTATCGCTGACGGCTATAGGATCTACATCCTTTCCGACAGCGAGAAGCAGATCGAACGTCTGCGCGCCATTTTCGCCGACCGTGGTGATGACATATCTTTCACTCCGGCCGACGCGACGCTCCACGAGGGCTTCGTTGACCATATAACCAAGTCCTGTCTGTTCACCGACCATCAGATTTTCGACCGTTTCCACAAGTATAACCTCAAGAGCGACCGCGCTCGCTCGGGCAAGCTCGCTCTCTCGCTCAAGGAACTCGGCTCGATTGAACCGGGCGACTACATAGTCCATGTCGATCACGGTGTCGGCCGGTTCGCCGGTCTGTTGCGGACGAATGTCGCGGGGCGCGTTCAGGAGATGATAAAGCTCACCTACGCCAACAACGACACTATTTTCGTCTCTATCCATTCGCTCCATAAACTCGCCAAATACCGCGGCAAAGAGGGCGTTCCTCCGAAAATCAACAAACTCGGCAGCGGCGCGTGGAACCGGATGAAGGAGAAGACAAAGACCAAGCTGAAGGATATAGCCCGTGACCTCATAAAGCTCTATGCCGCACGCAAAAACGAGAAAGGATTCTCTTTCTCTCCCGACAGCTACATGCAGCATGAGCTGGAGGCATCCTTCATCTACGAGGACACCCCCGACCAGCTGACGGCCACCAAGGCCGTGAAAGCCGACATGGAGAGTCCCCGTCCAATGGACCGCCTGATCTGCGGAGATGTCGGATTCGGAAAGACGGAAGTGGCGATACGCGCCGCCTTCAAGGCTGCCGCCGACAACAAGCAGACCGCCGTACTTGTCCCCACCACCGTCCTCGCATATCAGCATTATCATACTTTCGCCGACCGACTGAAGGATTTTCCCGTAAGGGTCGATTACCTGTCGCGTGCTCGTTCCGCAAAGGACACCAAGGCCATTCTTGCCGATCTTGCCGCCGGAAAGATCGATATTCTGATCGGGACACATAAAATTATCGGCAAATCTGTGAAATTCAATGATCTGGGACTTCTCGTGGTCGATGAGGAGCAGAAATTCGGCGTAGCTGTCAAGGAGAAGCTGAAACAGATGAAGACCAACGTCGATACGCTGACAATGAGTGCCACTCCCATTCCCCGAACGCTTCAGTTCTCGCTGATGGGCGCGAGGGATCTCTCGGCGATAACCACACCGCCCGCCAACCGCTATCCGATAGCCACAACCGTCTGTGCGCTGACCGACGAGACCCTTGCCGAGGCCGTGAACTTCGAGATGTCGCGCAACGGACAGGTCTTCATGGTCAACCACCGCATCGAGGGGCTTCACGAACTGGAGGCTATGATCAACCGTCTCGTGCCTGACGCACGCGTGGTCGTGGCCCACGGGCAGATGCCTCCCGAAAAACTGGAGAAAGCCATTCTCGATTTCGCCAATCACGATTATGACATCCTTCTCTCCACCACTATCATCGAGAGCGGCATAGACATGCCGAATGTCAACACCATCATCATAAACAACGCGCAGAATTTCGGTCTCAGCGAGCTCCATCAGCTGCGCGGACGCGTGGGGCGCAGTTCCCGCAAGGCATTCTGTTATCTGACCGTCCCGCCTCATGTCCCGCTCTCACCGACATCGCGCCGGCGCTTGCAGGCAATCGAAAGTTTTTCCGATCTCGGGAGCGGAATCCACATCGCAATGCAGGACCTCGACATCCGCGGAGCCGGCAATCTGCTCGGTGCCGAGCAGAGCGGATTCATCGCCGATCTGGGCTACGAGACCTATCAGAAGATCCTGAAAGAGGCGGTCACCGAGCTTCGCAACGAAGAATTCAGCGAGCTTGATGCCGACAAGGATACTCAGCGCGAAAACACCGAATATGTCGCCGACTGCGTAATAGAGAGCGATCTCGAATTGCTGTTGCCGCCCGACTACGTACCTCAGGAGAGTGAACGCATATCGCTTTATCAGGAACTCGATTCGATAGAGCGCGAGAAAGACTTGCTCGAATTCAAGGAGCGGTTGATCGACCGCTTCGGAAAGATTCCTCATGTAACGTCCGAACTCTTGCGCATTCCGCGCCTCAGGCGCCTTGCCCGACAGCTCGGAATCGAAAAAGTGGCGCTGAAACAGGACGTCATGTATGTCTATTTCGTCGATGACACCAATGTAGCCTACTATCAGAGTCCTATGTTCGGACGTCTCCTCCAGTATCTTCAGGAAAATCCGCGTCGGTGTCGCATCAGGGAAAAGGGCGGCAAGCGGAGTTTCGCCATCGACCATGTCAGCACCGTTGAGGAAGCCGTCGCAGTCCTCGAGCAAGTCCTCTCCCTCCCCGGCATCTGATTCCCCCCTCCCCACCCCCTCTTCGCCCCCACCCCCTCTTCGCCCCCTCTGACTCTGTCCGATCCGTCGGACAAGTCCTTCCACCTCGTGCCTCGTCTGTTAAACATCGTTAAAGAGAGCCGGTTCGTTTGGCCCTCTCGGTTTTCAACCCGTAACTTTGTGGCAGAAAAAGTTTTTTCTTTCTCCGTAGAGACGGAAATGAGAGAAACGAAGGGCCCCGGGAGTTGCTTCCGCGGGCTTTAGAGGGAACGGGGTGAGAATCCCCGACAGTACCCGCTGCTGTAAGTCCCCTTTGAAAAAGTCATTGCAACAGCCACTGGCACAGGTCGCCCGTCAGCGACCGGCCGGGAAGGCGCAATGGCCGGGACGAGTCAGAAGACCTGCTTTTTCGCTGTCGATAAAAGTGATTGTCTCGGGAAAAAGACATGCCTTCTGCTTGATTAAGATTCGTTTGCTCTCTCCTTACAGATTTTTTCGTTTAAGGTAAGCAGGCCCAAGGGCCTATGAATGATGTTCCCGATTGTGCATGACGCTCGAAACCGACAGCACGACCGGGAGTTTTTTTAGTTTAACATCATCATCTTCATCTTTAAATGAAAAAAATCAAACGTGTGGCAGTATTTGTCATGTTGGCGCTTGTCGCCGGCATGACTATTGCTTCGTGTAACAAGGACGACAATATCATTCTGGATAAGCCGACCATAATGCTCGACAGTGAAAGTGGCGTCTATGAGGTGAGGGCCGGCAACAGCCTGACTATCTCGCCACGCTACGGAAACGCCGAGGGTGCGACATACAGTTGGCAGCTCGACGGCGAGACCATTGCCGAGACTCCGGCTCTGACCCGCGTCTGGGATATCGAAGGTACCTTCTATCTGACCGTCACCGTCACGACCGATGGCGGCAGTGCTTCCGAGGAGATGCGTGTCGAAGTCCTTCCGAGCGGGAAGCCTGTCATCTCCCTTCCGCTTGCCGGCGATCGCGTCACGGTTAAGCGCAACACTCCGTTCATGATTACCGCTGAAATCACCAACAGCGAAGTCGAAGGCTTCAGCGTGGAATGGAAAGTTGACGGCCGCTCCGTCGCCACGGGGCTCACCTATACTTTCGAAAGCCGTGAGAAGGGCGAATTCAGCGTTGAGGTCGAGGCGAAGAACGCCGATGGCAGCGACGTGCGCCGCTTCACCATCACCGTGGTCGATGAACTGCCCGTCACTGTCGAATTCCCTTCGCTGACATTTTTCACGAAATCGACCGAGCGCTACACCTTCCCCGGCCGTCCGGTCTCTCTTGTCCCAGTCATCGGAGGAGAGGCCACGACCTTTCTCTGGACAGTCAACGGAGTGCTTCAGGATTGCGACACACCCATGTTCACCTTCTCCTCCGACACTCCGGGGCGCTATAACGTAGCGCTGACCGTCAATGGCGGTTCCACGGCTTCGGTCACGGTCGAGGTTGTCGATGCAACGGAGGCTTCGCGTCAGCGCCCGGGCTCTTCGCCTACCGTCAGGGTTCTTGAATATGTCCCGGCTCCGGGCCAGTTCATAGGCGACACCTCGACGGGCGGAATGACCGGTATGGAAATGACCCACGAGGCGGCATGCAAATGGGCGGAAGGGCGTCTGAAAAATGGAGCTTATGTGTCGCTCGGCGGTTTTGGGGGCTATATCATCCTGTCGCTCGACCACAGCATTGTCTGCGGAGAGACCGGCTACGATTTCAGTGTGACCGGCAATGCCTTCTTCAGGGAGGGAACCGATACAGGGGGCTCCAGCGAGCCGGGAATCATCTATGTCATGCAGGATGTCAACGGAAACGGACTTCCCGACGACGAATGGTTTGAGCTGCGCGGAAGCGACACCGACAGTCCCGACACACGGCGCGACTATGCCGTCACCTACTATCGTCCCGCCGGACCCGGAATGAATGTGCAGTGGACCGACAATTACGGCGCCTCAGGCTCGATTGACTATCTTTCGGAATATCATCCGCAGCCCTGCTATTATCCCTCATGGATTCCCGTGACGAGCTACACTCTGCGCGGAACCTGTCTCAAGGCGAGAACCGTCCGGGACCCTCTGACCGGTTTATGGGACAACAATCCTTTCGGTTGGGGTTACGCCGACAACATGGGGTGCGATCTTATCAGCTCTTCTTCAAGCGACGGCGGGGGACGTCCCGTAGGATTCAGAATTTCCAACGCCGTCTATCCCGACGGAAAGCCGGTCCGCCTTCTTTACATCGATTTCATAAAGATACAGACCGCAGTCAACGCCAAAGCCGGATGGATTGGCGAAGTATCGACCGAGGTTCTCGGCCTGACTGATCTGCGTAAGTAAATCGGTTAAAAGAAATTTTTCTGTCAACTGTTCCCCGCATCCCGACTATCACGATCGGTTGCGGGGAATCTTTTTCGAGAAAAAAGCGTATATTTGCACCATGAAGAAGACAAAGAAGATTAAAAGAAAAAATCTGACAGTGAACATTGTCGCGCTGGTGACTGTGTTTCTCCTGATGGCTTCGGCCGCGATGGTCCGCGACGGAAAGATATTCGGCCATGATTTCAAGAGTTCGGAAAAGGATAATTCCGCTGTGCCGGTCATGACCGCCGGTCCCGACGGATCCACAGTCATCAACACTTCATCCCTCGAGGTCGGGGTCACCGGCTATTCGGGGCCTGTCCCGGTAGAGATAACCGTTAAGGACGGGGTCATAGCCGCTGTCAGGCCGCTTGACAATGTGGAGACTCCGGCGTTTTTCAATCTCGTGACGGAAAGCGATATTTTCTCCGCATGGGTCGGAAAGACCCCTCAGGAGGCTCTCGCGGCTGAAGTGGATGGAGTGACGGGTGCCACATATTCTTCCAACGCTCTTATCGCCGGCGTCAGGGCCGGGCTGCAGGAATATACCGATTCTCCCGTTGGCGCCGGAAATTCGGGGATCAGCCGTGGAGTGTCGTTCTATGCCGCGCTGCTTGTCCTCCTCATGGCCGCTATAATTCCGATCTACGTTAAGGACAAGCGCTACCGCATAGTCCAGGAAATACTCAATGTTGCCGTCCTCGGTTTCTGGACCGGGACATTCGTCGATTTCACGCTGATTCTCGGTGCGATGTCAAACGGTCTGGGACTTTCCGTCTCGCTGATCACCTGCGTGTTGTTCCTGATTGCGTTCATCTATCCCCTGTTCGGCTATCCGGGCTATTATTGCGCGTGGGTCTGCCCGTTCGGTTCGCTTCAGGAACTCGCTTCGCGTTGCAATCCGCGTTTCAGGCTTCATGTAGGCAAGCGCGCCGCGAAAATTCTGCGTCGGTTCCGCACAGCGTTGTGGATGGCCCTGATGCTCTGTCTCTGGACCGGTTTCCTGACAAGCTGGATCGACTATGAGCTTTTCACGGCTTTCATAGTGAAAACCGCCTCTGTCGGTGTGCTCGTAGCAGGTGGCGTATTCGTGCTGCTTTCCTTTTTCGTGCAGCGTCCCTATTGCAATTACGTCTGTCCTACAGGCACTCTCCTGCGCATGTCGCAGGATCTTGATAGCAAATAATTGAAAAAACATATTAAGATGAAGACATCTCAGATACTTTGCGTTGTTCTGGCCGCCGCTCTCGCGGTCGTATCGTGGCAGCTTGCCACAAAATCTCCCGAGAAGGAAGCGACCGAACAGACCGGGGATAATGGCGGAGAAGGACGTCGTCACGGCCGTCCCTCCTGGAATCCGGCTTTCTCCGCAATCATGAATCGCACGAGCTGCCGCGCTTTCGCCGACCGACTCATTACGGAAGCTCAGATCGACACCCTCGTGCGCGCTGCCATGGCCGCGCCTACGGCCCGCAATCAGCAGCCCTGGCAGATCGTCGTCGTTACTGACCGCGATATGCTCGATTCTATAGCAAAGGAATGCGGCAACATAAAAATGGCCGCGGAGGCACCGGTGGCAATCGTGCTTTGCGGCGATCTGAAAATAGCCCGTGAGAAGGAGGCGGAGGAGTTCTGGGTGCAGGATATCTCGGCCGCAAGCGAGAATCTGCTTCTCGCCGCCCAGTCTATGGGCCTTGGAGCCGTATGGTGCGGAATCTATCCCATTCCCGACCGTGTGAAATTCATCACCTCCCTGCTCGAGCTCCCCGCCGATATAATTCCGCTCAACGTGATTCCTGTTGGTTATCCCAAGGACAAACTGCAGCCTAAGGATAAGTATGAAGAGGACCGCGTGCATTATAATACTTATTAATAAATAGCTGTTATCTGCGGGTTTTTATGTAATTTTGCAGTCCGATGGAAACGAAATTACATGAAGGTTCCGCCATAACGGTCTATGGCGCTTCAAGCGAGAATATCAGACAGGAGTACAAGGATGCCGCTTTCGAAGCAGGACGGCTTATAGCTCTTTCGGGTCATCCTCTTGTCTGTGGCGGTGGACGTCAGGGACTGATGCGCGCCGCTATTGACGGAGCGCTGAGCGCCGGAGGCGAGACCGTGGGCGTCCTCCCCTCGTTCATGATTGAGAAGGCTTGGCAGCATCCCGGACTTACCCGGATGATCGAGACCCCGACCATGCATGTGCGAAAGGAGACTATGGCGCGTCTCTCCCGGGGCGTCATCGCCTGTCCGGGCGGATGCGGCACTTTCGAAGAGCTGCTCGAGATCATCACCTGGCGCCAGCTCGGTCTTTACGGCGGAAATGTTGTCATTCTCAACGTCGGCGGCTACTACGATCCGCTTCTCGATCTTTTCCGCCGCGCGTCGGAAGAAGGGTTCATGCGTAGTACGGACGCCGGCCCGCTGTTCTGCGTTGCCGACAATGCGGCCGATGCCGTGGCTATGGCTGTCGGAGACCCTGCCGCTTCATCGCCTGCTCATAAAAACAATCGTTAATCGCTGATATATGCCCGATTCAACAGCACTTCTCTCGCATCCGGCCGATTCCGCGCTCATTGATTCCGTTGCCGCCGACACGGCTTCGGCGAAGATTTCGATTGTCAATTTCACGGAGCTGAAGAAGTGTCATGAAGTTGACGGCCCGCGGGTGCTTCATCTGAAAAACGTGCGTCTCGGTCGGGTTGAATATGCGGGCGGCATAGACCCGGAGCCGATCAGTCCGCTTCCGGGTTATGATTCGGGAGTCATGTGTCTGCTCATAGTCATTTTCCTGATCATAACAGCCAATTGCCGCCACTATTCCACGTTCCTGAAAACTTTCGCAACTGACCTCTTCAGTGTGCGCCGACGCGCGAATGTGTTTGACGAGAGCCGCACAATGAGCGAGACACGGGTCCTTTTCTCTCTGGTGATGCTTGTCTGTGTCTGCGAGGGCATCCTTCTGTTCAGCGCCGTCTCCTGTCAGGGAGTTGCCGCCGAGACTTTTCCCGCTATCGGCCTCCTGACGCTTCTCTCGGCCCTTTACTATGGTTTGCAGCTGTTGTCCTACCGGCTCGTCGGCTATATATTTTCCAACAAGACCGACACGATGCAATGGATAAAAGGATTCAACGCATCCCAGTCGTTTCTCGGGCTTGTGCTCGTTGTGCCGACGCTTCTGATCCTTTTCAATCCCGGAATGAGTTGGCTGCTGTTATCCATAAGTGTTGCGTTGTATGCTACTGCCAGAGTGATTTTCATTTCCAAGGGTTTTAGAATTTTTTACGATAATTATTCTTCCCTTGTTTACTTTATTTTGTACCTTTGCACCTTGGAAATTATACCTCCGGTTTTAATATACAGGATGGCATTGAACTTAACGATAATATACTGATTCTATTACTATTAAATATACTCCGAACGTGAATGTGAAAAAAGTCTTAGTGTCCCAGCCCCGCCCTTCTTCGGAGAAGTCTCCATATTTCGACATCGCTGAGAAATATGGTGTTGAAATTGTATTCCGTCCCTTTATCAAAGTCGAGGGGCTCACTGCCAAGGAATTCCGCCAGTCAAAAATAAATATAACTGATTTTACGGCCATTATCTTTACGGCCAGGACCGCTATCGACCATTTCTTCCGTCTTTGCGAGGAGATGCGCATCAGTATTTCCGACAATATGAAATATTTCTGTACGACCGAGTCGATTGCCCTTTATCTTCAGAAATATATCGTATATCGGAAGCGTAAGATTTTCCATGGCGCCACAGGGAAACTCGAAGGCCTTTTACCAGCTCTTCTGAAGCACAACAAAGAGAAATATCTCTATGTCGTCAGTGATGTGAATAAGACCGATACCAACATTCTTGACGACAACAAGATCAATTACACGAAGGCCGTGATGTATCGCACCGTCAGCAATGATTTCGGCCCCGAGGAGAAATTCGACTATGACATGCTGCTCTTTTTCAGCCCTCAGGGAATTGAGTCGCTCATGAAGAATTTCCCGTCGTTTGCTCAGGGCGACATCAAGATCGGCACTTTCGGACCCTCTGCGGCATCTGCCGTCAAGAATGCCGGGCTGCGTCTCGATTTCGAGGCTCCATCTCCCGCCGCTCCCTCGATGACCGCCGCTCTCGACCTGTTCCTCCGTCAGGAAAAACCTATTGAAGACTCTGTGGAGTGACAACGCCGTGGAATCGCTGCGCCTCTACAAGAAAGAGAAACTCTGCAGTCTGACTGCTATAGAATCATTGTTCTCGCCTGCCGTTAAAATAGCGGGCGGGAACAATTCGGTTATGGCCTATCCCTGGCGTGCCGTCTGGGCTCGCCGTTCCGAAACCGACCGCCGTCCCCGCTGTCCCCAGTTCCTTATCTCGGTTCCCAAACGCCGTCTGCGCCGCGCTGTTGACCGCGTCAGAATGCGCCGGGTAATGCGTGAGGCCTACCGTCTGAACCGCCATCTTCTCCCTGAGGACGCGGCTATCGACATCGCCTTCATCTATGTGGCTCCGGATCTGACTCCCTACAAGGCGTCGGTCAAGGCCGTCACCAAAATACTTGGCCAGATTTCCTCCGCCGAATGATCCGCCGTCTCCTCATACTCCCCATCCGTTTCTATCAATTGTGCATATCGCCGATGCTTCCTGCGTCGTGCCGGTTCACTCCCACGTGCAGTCAGTATGCGATAGAGGCAATAACCCGCCACGGTCCCCTGAAGGGCCTATGGCTCGCCCTGAAACGCATCCTGCGATGTCATCCCTGGGGAGGCAGCGGTTATGATCCTGTTCCATGAAACTTTTTGACACCCATACCCACCATTTGCGCCATGACGCATGGGTAAACCGCGCTCCGGGCGACATTCTCGAGCCAGGCTATACCTACTCCGTCGGCGTCCATCCCTGGGATGCCGATTCATTTGATCTTCGAGCATTGGAGGAAGCTGCCGTCCATGAGGCTGTGGCGGCAATCGGAGAAACAGGCCTCGACACTCTGCGCGGGCCCTCTCTTGAGGTTCAGGAACATGTTTTCAGGGCGCACGTGAATATCAGCGAATCGCTTGGAAAACCGTTGGTTATCCACTGCGTGAAAGCTTTCGACAGACTGATGGCGTTAAAAAAGGAGCTCAAGCCTACACAGCCATGGATTATCCACGGTTTCCGAGGGAAACCTCAACAGGCCGGGCAGCTTCTGCGCGCCGGCTTCAATCTCTCGCTCGGCCCGAATTTCAATCCCGAAACCGCGCGCGTGATTCCCTCTGACCGCCTTCACATAGAGACTGACGATTCGCCCGTGACGCTCAAGGCAGTCGCCTCGGCCGTGCAAAAAGCATTGGACCACAGACAATGAAACGTATTATCCTTATTTTACTGCTCCTCTGCGCTCTTGCCGCTTCCGCGCAAAGCCATCTTGAATTCAAGAATACCATTGGCGGACTCGCCACCTCCAGCCGGCTCTTTGATGAAACGAAAGCACGCCTATCAGCCGCATATCCGGACTCTGATAGTTGCGGCTCGGGAGAGATTGAATCCGCTGACGGCTTGCCCTTCTACGGCGTGGATGTGGACAATGCCGACTGCGAGTTTATCGGGACAATTACCTGCAGGATAGAGTATGATGCGACGGTGCCGGAGAATATGTTCGTCTTTGTCGAATTCTCCGATGCCGTAAATTCCCAAAAATGCCTCAACCCCTGAATAATTCTGATTTAACTGAGATGGATTTAGAATAAAAATAGAGAGAGTCTCAGAATATGAAACTCTCTCCTGATAGATATTGCTATTTCCGAAGATTAATCAAACAATGTGTCAAGATCAGTCCATGTTATATCGGAAAAACTTACCTCCCTCTCTCTACAAGGGAAATCTCCCGTCCCATAATTGTAGAGTCGGACAACTCCATTAGAGAATGAAGTCGCATTTCTGTTTACGTTATTGATCGTGAAAGAGCACATTATGGCCTCGTCGTTGTTTACGGCAGTTGTCAAGTCGCCTGTTCCTGTTTTTGTCCCGAGCTTGGCAACGGTTCCGGTATCCTTATTATATCGATTTCCGAGATTATCCGTGAAGTAAGTGAATGTAGGATGCTGCCATAGTTTCAAACCATTTATTTTCTCACCGGATACATTGCGTATGTAAAATTCCAACACTACTGTGGTCCCTTTCTTATAGCATCCGTTGAAGATCATTTGCAGTCTGGAATCGCAGGAAACCAACTCCCTGCAACTGCCATACGGCTTAAATTCAGTAATGGTCATTGAAACGGGAATTTCTATTGATTCAAAAGGTGTGGAAAGTTTTATTGTTGCATTATATTCCGCTTTTGAAAGGCCATATCGGTTAACTCTGAAAGTGAGTTTACGTTCCTCTTCTCCAGCTAAGTCTCCTTCTATTACTTCGGGAACAAGCCATGCTTCGCTTGATTCCACTTTGAAGTGGACATTCCTGTCGGCGCGTATGGACAATGAAAGGGCTGTCCGGTCAGTTGAAAAATCCAGCGAGGAAGCACTAACGAAAAGTTGGGGATCCGGTTCGGGAGCAGGCGGCGGTGTAGGACGATAATCGGGATCGAAATTGTCAAGATCCTCGCACTCCAGATCTGCGAAGTGAATATATTTTCCGGCGCATTCCCAGTCTCCGGTGCCATAATTATAAATCATTAGGAATGCATCTAATAATCCGGAAAGTCCTTTCTCATCCACCGGAAAACTATGGGAACAGCTAATTGTTTCCCCTTTAGGAACAGAAACCGACAGGTCGCCGATGCCTGATTGATTCCCCAAAGATGAACTCAGACCGTTGTCCTTATCATATCTTCTGGTGTCATCGGAAAAATATGAATAAACGGGATTAGACCAGAATTTAAGTCCTCTTATATCTTCACCATTATTAGTAATGGTGTAGGTTAGATTGACGCGATTGTTGCGTTTATAGCATCCCGTAAAATTTATCACAAGCCGACCGTCGCAAGTGGATATCTTACGGTAACTTCCTAATGGCTCGAATTCGGTCACTGTGACCTCAATCGGAATATCTTTGCGCACATCACCGGAAACGATTGTCAAAGTACAGTGGTAAACTCCCGGATATAATCCTCGTCGATTGGCATAGATTGTTATGATTGTGGAGGCGCCCTTTGTTAGGGTTCCGGAAGATTTGTCAACAAACATCCAGTCTGATGCACCTGAAACTGTAAGTTCATACGATGCTGAGAAGTTGGCAGCAACCGAAACCTGCAACTTATTAATGTCTTGACGGAAGTTGACGGAGTTGTCGTTTGCATTCGGGAATGTTACGGTGATGTTGGGTTGTGTCTCCGGCTGATCTGTAGTCGGTGGTGTCACGGGATGTGAGGCGGGTGAATCAGGCTCATCTTTTCCACAAGATAGGAGACAGAGACTCATTGCAGCTGATAACAATGTGGCTGCACACATTCTGATAAGATTATCCATTAGCAAAAAATGCTTTTATTTCTCGCCCCCCGGAGAAAGTTTTTAATAAAAAACGAAAGCGTGAGGACTGCTAACTTATTTCAAAAGATGGGCGTCTGGAAAAGCCTTGAACTAAAATAAGTAACAGTCTCCCACGCCATATACATGACGCGAGAGATGCCAACTCATTCTCGTTCTTAAGTTTTCCAGACTTTATCTTTGAGAATCAGTTAAACACTTTCGTGTATTTTTTTACCCACGATGTCTGCCATTTTTGTAATGGCATTGCAAAAATAATGCTTTTATTGCAATCTTAAAAAAGTTCGATGATTAATTTGCAGATAGGTTATAGCTGCAAATTAGAATGTTAGGCTGTGCGTCAGCCGGCGAGGAGAATGCCCGTCAGATACCAGAGACCTGCGATGCGCTGGAAACAATAGGCAAGACTTGAGCCGCCCCATTCACATTCAGGGTCGAGTTCTTCGGGATACTCGTCGAAGCGGTAGCAGACCATGTCGGCCTTGACGTTATAGAACGTTCCCATTTCTCCTTTTTTGCGACCGGTTGGGAATTGGATTTTCTCGATATAACCGAGCTGTTCCTTTATTTCGCTTTTTGTGGCCGGAAAAGAGATGGAGGTGGCTTTTATGCGGCTGTTGCGGAAGGCTTTGCTGGCTGTGAAACGTTTAAGAAAGGAGGAGAATGATTCCTTGCCTTGGTTGCACGGCGCCGCAGGATTCTTCACGAGCGCGCAGGCCTTTGCGTTGTAAGTCACTGTCTCGGGTCCCGTCTCGATCCATGAACGGGCGCTCGCTGTGAAGGCCGAGATGAAAATAATCAGGATAAGAGCAATCTTTTTCATGATAAAACTGATATTGTCTGACAAAATGTGTCATTGGTTCTGTCGGTTTCTGCCGATCACTGCCGATCCGAGAACGGGGAGCGACAGATTGTATTGCAGCGTGAGATAGCGCAGAATGACCACCGTAGCCGCGCAACTGAGGCCCTGCGCCACGTAGTTGCCGCCGCACACCATCACTATCCAATAGACCAGCGCTCCGGCCAGACAGGCGGTGGCATAGATATCCTTGCGGAATATCAGAGGCTCCTCGTTGATAAGAATGTCGCGCAGCACGCCTCCGAATGCGCCCGTGATTATACCCATAATAGCGCCTACCCACATGGGATAGCCCGTGTCGAGACTTTTCTGGATACCGATCACGCAGAAAAGTGCCAGGCCGACGCTGTCAAAGAGAAACAGCAGCTTTTCGCGGCTGACGAGGAAGTTGCGGAACACTATGACGCCCCCGAGACAAAGCGCCGTGACGGCCAGATACCACCATGTCTGCATCCAGAAGACCGGGATGTCGAGCAACACGTCACGGAGTGTGCCACCGCCGATGGCGGTGACCAGACCGACAGTATAGGCGCCGAACCAGTCGAAATTCTTGGTAGCGGCCAGACGGATGCCGCTGATAGCGAAAGCCGCCGTGCCTATCACTTCGATTATGAGCAAAAAGGTTGATTCCATTGCGTAATTGTTTTTGGCCGTTTTCAACGGTTCATTTCACAAAAATAATAATTGTATCGCAAATTTTCATTATTTTTGTCACTTAATCTATCACTGATGCGACCTATTTTTCTAATCGGCTTCATGGGTAGCGGCAAATCTACGCTCGGAAGAGCGCTCGGCCGCGCCACCGGCATGCAGTTCATTGATCTTGACACCTATATAGAGCAACGTTATCATGCGAATATCCGCGACATTTTCGCTTCTCGGGGCGAGGACGGTTTCCGCGATCTGGAGAGACGCATGCTCCGGGAGGTGAGCGAGTTTGAGGATGTGATCGTGGCATGCGGAGGCGGAACGCCCTGCTTTTTCGACAATATGGAGGTCATGAACGCTTCAGGGACCGCCATTCTGCTATCGGCGACCCATGAAACGCTTCTGCGCCGCCTGAAGGCCGGTCGCCGCCGTCGGCCGCTGATCGCTTCCATGACCGACGGGGAGCTAAGTGTTTTCATCGGTGAGGCGCTTGACAAGAGAATGAAATATTACTCGAAAGCTGCCCACACTTTTCCGGCCGACCGACTCGAGTCTGCCGAACAGATTGATGAGACTGTCCGTCTGTTCATCGACCGATTTCTGACAAACGATATAAACTGCCTCCAGCAATGACCATGAATGCTTCACCTGCGGCCACTCCGCAGGAACAACCCGTGAGTGTCGCTTCCCGACGACGCCTCTTTTCCATCGGACTCCCTAAATGTCACGACCGTTCCGAACGCCGTTTCCCCTTGACTCCGGAGGGGGCGAGAATGTTGATCGATCAGGGATTCTCTGTCATGATGGAGGCGGGAGCCGCCGAGTCCATCCATTATACCGACGGCCAGTATAGTTCGGCCGGAGTGAGGATCTGTTCGCGTTCCGAAGCTTTCGGAGCCGATATAGTCATTCATCTCGCCACTCTCAAATGCTCCGATGTCAGGATGCTGCGTCGCGGAGCGCTCCTTCTGACTCTGCTATCTCTTTCGCGCTTGCCCTCCGAGGTGCTTGTGGCGCTTCTTGACCGCCACGTCATAGCGCTGGCTATAGATCTCATCCGTGACGACCGCGGCAACCGGCCTTTCGGCGACATTCTGTCGGAGATAGACGGCAGGGCCGCATTGTCGCGGGCCTCTTCGTTTCTGGCCGATTCCGTCCATGGAAAGGGCATACTGCTTGGAGGAGTGGCAGGTGTCGGTCCGTGTGAGGTAGTCATCATTGGCAGTGACATAGGCGCCTGTTCGGCGGCACGTTCAGCCTCGGGAGCGGGTGCGCTCGTCAGAATGTTCGACCATGACATCTATCGGCTTCGCGCGGCCTCTCATGAACTCGGGCCTTCGGTTATTACTTCCGCGATGCATCCCCGCGTGCTTTCGAACGCCATACGCACTGCCGATGTCATAATCTACTCAAGCATAAATCCTGCCCATAGGTTCGACAGCGATGAGGTGGCATGCATGAAAAAAGGAGTTATTGTGTTTGATCTCACCGATGATCCCGGCAAGGCTTTCCCCTCGCTCCCTGTCATAGACATGGCTCTCGCCTCCCCGCTCGACATATCGCCCACCGAACCGTCACGCGCATGTTATGTCAATGCCGGCAGCACGGTTGCGCGAACGGCGGCCATGGCCCTGAGCAATACGTTTGTCACTATGTTCAACCAGCTGACCGACTGCGAGGGCGTGACCAATGCGCTGACTCTCCAGGACGGCCTGCAATGTGCCGTGTTCACCTTCCTGGGCAAGATCGTCAACCGGCGTGTCGCAGACTTTTTCGGCCGACGGGGTGTCGATATTCGGATTTTCCTCACATTATCCTGACGAGTCATGGCACCGAGAAGAAGAAAATTCTATGTAGTCTGGGCCGGTCATTCGCCGGGAGTATATGATTCATGGGAGGAATGTCGCATCCAGACCGACAATTTCCCCGGAGCTAAATATAAGAGTTTCGATTCGCAGGAAGAGGCCGTCGCGGCCTACAGGGGCGATCCAGACGAATATCTCAACATATTCCGCGCAATGAGCCGGCAGACGCGCCCCATCGTCAATTATGCGGCTATTCCTGAGATTGTTCCGGGAGCGATCGCCGTGGATGCCGCCTGCAGCCGTAATCCGGGTCCGGTCGAATACCGCGGGGTCGATATATCGACAGGCCGCGAACTCTTCCATGTCGGGCCGCTCGAGGGAGGATCGAACAATATGGGCGAGTTTCTGGCGCTTGTCCACGCGCTTGCCATGCTGGCGAAGGCGGGACGCGGAGACGTGACGATCTATTCCGACTCACGCACGGCGATGTCGTGGGTCAGAAACCGCAAGGCGAAAACCACTGTGGCGCCGACCGAGGACAACAAAAAGATCCGGGAACTCGTGGCGAGAGCCGAGGCGTGGATACAGACACATCACCCCACAAACCGAATCCTCAAATGGGACACGGATAAGTGGGGTGAGATACCTGCTGACTTCGGTCGCAAGTAGGATCCGGAGCTTGCCGCTTATTTTTTCTCTGCCTGCTGCTTGAGAAGGTCGCGGATTTCGGTGAGAAGCACCTCTTCCTTCGAAGGTTCCGGAGCCGGCGCGGCAGCTTCTTCCTCTTTTTCTTTCTTCTTGAACTTCATGATGACGCGGAGAGCCACGAAGATACTGAACGCTATGATCAGGAAGTCAACGATGTTCTGGATGAAAATGCCATAATTTATGGCTACTTCCTCGACGGCTGCCACTCCGTCCGCGGCGTCTTTGGCATGTACGATGACATATTTCAGGTTCTTGAGGCCGTCACCACCGGTGACGAGCGACACAACCGGCATGATTATGTCATTGACAAGTGAGCTGACTATGGCACCGAAGGCGCCACCTATGATCACACCGACAGCCATGTCGATGATGTTGCCTTTCATGGCAAACTCTTTGAAATCTTTCAGAAACGACATTTCTCTTATTGATTTATAGTTGAACTGATATGCAAAGTTAAACAATTTGTACTGTAGTGAAACATACTGCCTGCAGCTTTTGTTTTGGCCCCAAAGCTACAGGAAGGGTTTTCATTTTCCGAGCGCGAGAAGGTCCGAGCCGGCCGGAGACTGGAAAACGGATAGCCCGAAGCGTCGCACGACGGCATAGAGATAGTCCATGAAATCGCTCTGAATGCTTTCGTAGGCTGTCCATTCCACTTCGCGCGTGAAGAAATAGACCTGAAGGGGAACGCCCGTAGGCGTGGGCTCCATCTCGCGCACCATGCAGGTCATCTCGTGGTTCACGAGCGGTGACTCGTGAAGATATTTCTCCAGATGACGGCGCAGCAGCCCGAGATTGATGATGCGGCTGCCTTCCGGCAGCTCCACCCCTTCAAGAAATCCTTCTTCGGTAAGTTCGGTTCTCTCTTTATCGGAAAGGAAACGGACGGTATTCATGTCGATGAGCACAGACCGTTCCACGCGCCGGCCTCCCGAATCGCGCATGGCCTGATAGTTGCGGAACGAATCGGATACAAGCGAATAGGGTGGGATGGTCGAGATAGAATTGTCCCAGTTGCGCACTTTCACGGTTGTCAGCGAGACATCTATAACCTCTCCGTTCACGTCATATTTCGGAGCGGTTATCCAGTCGCCCCGGTGGACCATTTCGTTGGCGGTGAGCTGCACGGATGCGACAAGACCGAGAATGGTGTCGCGGAACACGAGCATTAGCACCGCCGCCGATGCTCCCACTGCGGTGATTATCGCAAGCGGGGTTTTCCCGATCAGGATGCTCAGCCCGACAATCACTCCCAGAGCTATGGAGATGAGTTTGCCCATCTGGAAAACGCCTTTGACGGCGTAGGATTTCATGCGCGGACGCCGGGCGAGCGCGTTGTAAAGGTTCGAGAGGGTAACGTTGACAATATGGACGACGGCCCAGACAATGTAGAAGGACGTCAGTATCTTCGCCCAATGATGGACCGCCAGCCGCTCATCGAAAAAGTTGGGAAGCAGCCAGCTGATCAGCAGTGCGGGCGCAAGTTGCGCCATTCCGCGTATGAAACGCCGGTTAAGCAGGTCGTCGTCCCATTCCGTCGGTGTCTTTCTGACTATTCGGTCAAGGATGTTGAGCAGTCCCTTTGCAGCGAAATAACCGGCCACCGCCGTGACGGCGATAGCCGCCAGCAGGATCACGTCGATCACCACGCCCTGGTGTGGGCCGCTGATATTCTGCGACAGCAGAAGTTTCAGTGAATCAAACATTGCGCAGTCTTCTTTGCTCGAATTCTTCCGTCTCGGCTACCCACTGAGCGTCCAGATCGGCTCCGAGAGCTGTCGCCGGGTCATAGCCTGCCATCACTGTGCGTCCGATGCACTTTGTTATGCCGGTGTTGCGGTCAACGATGCGCTGTTCGAGATGGAGGCTGCGGTTGCCTATGCGTGTGGTCTGGGTCCAGACTTCGAGATTGTCGCCCATGAACGAAGGCGAGAGAAAATCGCAGTTCACGTTGACCACGACCATTCTCAGGTCTGTGGCCTGTATTTTCCGGCCGCTGACCGCTGTGAAATATTCTATTTTCGCCAGATCCATGAATGTCAGATAGACATTGTTGTTCAGGTGGCCGAGCATGTCGATGTCAGTGAACCGGATCTGCACGGGGAGGCAGTGGCGGAACGGATGTTTGGCCGCAGCCACGCGCGGATTGTCTGAATGAAGGTATGAGGGTTCTGTCATTGTTCAGTGAAATATTATTGAGGTGATCGCCTGCTCGCCCACGGCACGGTTGATCTGTTCTACGAGGGCCGAGCGGTTGAAAGAAAGTTCGTTTTTAAGCACCGAGGAAGTCATATAGACGTGGAGCACCCCGTTATCGACGTAGCGCTTGAACGTATAGCGGTTGATTCCGGGACCGACTATTTCGGGCCAGAGATAGCAGGCGCGCTGCTGGGCGACCATCGAAGTCATTCCGGCGCGTCGGAAGCCTTCGCGGATAATTTCGCCGACTGATTGCGGTTCGGTGCGTTTCATGAATCCTGAGCGGTCATTTTGGTGAAACGTCCGTTTTCAACCGACCATAAAGTGTAGCTTCCGGCCGTGTGGCGCATTATCTCGTCGAGATGGTCGCGGTTGGTGTCAGTTACAAAAATCTGGCCGAAGTCTTCGCCGGTGACGAGTTTCATTATGCGTTCAACTCGCGTGCTGTCGAGCTTGTCGAACACATCGTCGAGCAGCAGCAGAGGGCGAAGTCCGGTTGCCTCGTGGAGGAAATCGTATTGAGCCAGGCGCAGGGCGGTGGTGAACGTTTTGCATTGGCCCTGCGACCCTGTGCGGCGCATCGGCATTCCGTCAAGAGTCAGGATTATGTCGTCACGGTGAGGCCCTACTCCTGTGTGACGCACCGCCTCGTCGTGTCGCCGCGCGCTGTCGAGGAGCTTGAGGAGGCTCTTCTCCTCTCCCGCCTCGGGGGAGTCGAGAGAGCCGCGGAAAGAGAGCCCTATGCTCTCGGCCTCGTCGCCCGCAATCGCCTTGTAGTAGCCCGAAGCTATGCGGCTCAGATTGTCAACCCATTCGCTGCGGGCCTGGTGGATGTAGCGCGCCACGGCGTCCATGCTTCTCTCGATGGCCTCGTAGAGCATGTTATCAACTATCCCGGCTCTGAGCAGGCGGTTACGCTGCTCCAGTCCGGCGTTATAACGAATGAGCGCGTCGAGATAGCGCTTGTCGCTCTGCGAGATGACCATGTTCATCCAGCGCCGGCGCTCCTCTCCGGCCCCGCGGATGAGGTCGATGTCCTGCGGCGCGGCCATGACTATGGGAAAAAGGCCTATGTGTTCGCTAAGCCGGTTGTATTCCTTGCCGCCGCGCTTGAGGCTCTTGCGCTTTCCTCGCGCCATTCCGAGGGTCAGTTCCTCGTCGGCGCCTCGCCGGGTATAGGAAGCCTTCGCCATTGTGAAATCCTCCCCTCTTTTCATCAGCATGGCATCTGTCATGCCTGAAAAACTGCGGCAGAAACTCAGGTAGAATATGGCGTCGAGCAGGTTGCTCTTGCCCATGCCGTTGTTGCCCAGAAAACAGTTTATTTTCGGGGAAAAATCGAGCCGGGCCTCGGAGATGTTTTTGAAATTGGTCAGAGAAAGATGATCCAGATGCATACTACAAAATTAGTGAATCCGCATGATAAACGCAACCGTTGTGTCAAATGATTGGTCAAAGATTGTCTTTTTTCGCAATTTTTGGTACATTTGCATTGTATGAATGATATTAAACAGAAGAAAAAGCTGCTGGTTGTCGGAGCCGGAGGATTCATAGGCGGTTTCATCGCGCGGAAATCGCTTGAACTTGGCTATGAGACCTACGTGGCTGTTCGCGAGAGCACATCGCGGCGTTATCTTGACGATGAACGCCTTAAATTCGTGGTGCTCGACTATGACGACGAGCAATCCCTCGCCGCGAGACTGCGCGACGCTTTGCCTGAAGGTGAGCGCTGGGATTACATCATATATAATCTCGGAGCGACGAAATGCGTCAATTTCCTTGATTTCAACCGCATCAACTATATCTATCTCTGCAATTTCATAGAAGCGTTGCGCAAGGCGTCGATGATTCCCGACCGGTTTCTCTACATGAGCTCCCTGAGCGCCATCGGACCCGGCGACGAAAAGGGATATGAGCCGCTGACCTCACGTTCCATTCCGCAGCCCAACACCCGCTACGGTGTGTCGAAAATTAAGGCCGAGACTTTTCTCGAGACATGTCCCGACATTCCATGGACGATATTCCGCCCGACAGGAGTCTATGGCCCTCATGAGAAAGATTATCTGATGATGATCGAGTCGATTGACCGTCATTTCGATTTCGGAGTCGGTTTCCGCCGGCAGATGCTGACATTTGTCTATGTCGAGGATCTGGTCAACGCGATGTTCGATGCCATCGTAGCTCCGGGCGCCCTGAAAAAGAAATACATCATATCCGAATCCCGGGCATATTCCCAGAAGGAATTCCGCCGCATTGTGGCCCGTCATCTCGGTGGCCGCTGGGTCATTCCTTTCCGTCTGCCGCTCTGGATGGTCTATGGCGCCTCGGTCGTAGCCGAGCGGTGGGGAGTTTTCAAGGGAAAACCCTCGACCCTGAACCGAGATAAATTCAAGATAATGAAACAGCGCAACTGGAACTGCGATGTCAGCGATGCCGTGAGGGATTTCGGTTTCACTTCGCGTTATCCTCTCGACGAGGGCGTCAGACTGACAGTCGAGGCATATCTCCGGGAAAAGAATGGAGCCGCGGAGGGCGGACACAAATGATGCCTGCGCCTCCTTCCACCCCGAAATGGATGATCGTCCTGATCGTCATCATCCTGTTGCCGGTCTTTCAGTTCCCGTTTCTGCTGTCGGACTGTCCCGATCTCCCGATTGTCCGCGCGCTTCTCTGGATCTATCCTTTCTATTGTCTGGTGGCCGCCTATCTGGCCTACCAGTGTTATCCCCAGCGTCACGCTCTCGCCTGGATCCTTCTGCTACTGATGATTATGTCACATGTCTCCGTGTGGCTTCTGGCGACAACGCCGCTTGGATTATCATGAAACATTACCCCTTATGAAAATACTTATTATAAACGGTCCTAACCTCAATCTTCTGGGCCACCGCGAGCCGGCCATTTACGGCTCTGACTCGATGGAGTCATGTCTGCGTTCGTTGCGCGAACGTTATCCCGACACCCCCATAGAATATTTCCAGAGCAACCATGAGGGGGCGATCATAGACGAGATCCACCGTTGCGGCTATCCCGAGAAAAGCTGCGACGGAATAGTGCTCAATGCCGGCGCCTATACCCACACGTCGCTCGCTATAGCCGATGCGATAGCGGCTGTCGATGTGCCGGTAATAGAGGTCCATATAAGCAATGTCGCTTCACGTGAACCGATACGCCACACGTCGCTCATCGGTCCCGTCTGCCGCGGAGTAATCGCCGGATTCGGACTTGACAGTTACAGACTTGCAATAGAAGCCCTGAAAGCGTTATGAATACAGACACTTCCATAATGGCCACTGTCGCCGATATACGGTGCACGGAGGATTTCGTGGCCATGCTGAACGGCGCCGGTATGAAAGGCGTCAGAATTAATTCGGCCCATGTTTCTCCCGAAGTTTTCCGGAGCATGGTGACTCTTATACGTCGGGTCAATCCCGGGATAAAGATACTCATGGACACCAAAGGCCCCGAGATGCGCACCACAGCGCTCCTCGCGCCGATTGAGGTGAAGGAGGGCGATTCCCTTACGCTCTGTTCGGGCCGCGAGGACTCTGAAAAGGATCTGATCAGGATTGCCGTTGACAATCTGGAGAAATATGTCAGAGAGGGTGCTTCCGTCATAATGGACGACGGAGAGATCCTTCTTGAAGTCGTTGCGGTCGAAGGGCCGATGATACGTTGTCGTGCGACGAACAGTGGCGTTCTCGATTCGCGTAAGACCGTAGCGTTTCCCGGAATGCCGGTGCCTCCCCTTCCTGCCGTAAGCGAGCGTGACCGTCTTAACATAGCGGTGGCGGTCGAGATCGGTATCGACATGATCGCCCATTCCTTCGTGCGCTCCGCAAGCGATGTCGAGGCCGTCAGGGAACTGCTGGCCGGATCCCATACTGCCCTTTACTCGAAAATAGAATGTCGCGAGGCGCTTGACAATCTCGAAGAGATCGTGGCCGCCAGCGACGGAATTCTCGTGGCCCGCGGCGACCTCGGGACAAGCATTCCTCTTCAGGAAATTCCTGCCGAGCAGCTGCGTGCGGCCCGTGCGGCCCGCGCTGCCGGAAAACCGCTCATTCTCGCCACGCAGATACTTCAGTCCATGATTTCGCGTCCCGCGCCGACACGCGCCGAACTGAGCGACATAACGCTTGCCGTCATGGAAGGTTTCGATTGGCTGTTGCTGACCGGCGAGACGGCACAGGGACAATATCCCCGCGAATGCGTGGAGATTCTTGACAAGACAATCTGTAATGCTGAAAACAACAATCTGAGATGTCTGATCAGTTGATCGAGGAATATATCTCGGCCCACATATCGGAAGAACCCCCGCTCCTCGCGCAGACCTATCGCGAGACCCATCTGCATCATCTTTATCCGAGGATGTGTTCGGGCCATGTGCAGGGACGTCTCCTGAAGATGCTTACTGCGATGATTCGTCCGCGTCGTGTGCTCGAACTGGGTGCTTTCACCGGCTATTCCACCCTCTGCATGGCGGAGGCGCTGGAGCCGGGCGCCGAACTCCACACGGTTGAGATCGACGATGAACTTGAGGACGAACTCCTTGAACGTTTCAGCCGGGCGCAGACCGCAGGAAGCATAACGCTCCATATCGGTGATGCGCTCGAGGTCCTGCCGACGATGGAGGGCAAATGGGACATGGTGTTCATGGACGCTAACAAGCGCCATTATCCGCAGTATTACGAAATGCTCGTTGACCGTGTCAACCCCGGCGGTTACATCATCGCCGACAACACCCTGTGGGACGGCAAAGTGGCTCAGACACCTCCGCCGTCCGATGCACAGACACGCGGAATCATGGAGTTCAACGACATGGTGGCAAAAGATTCCCGCGTAGAAGTCTGCATTGTCCCCGTGCGCGATGGCCTGACTATAATAAGAATCAAGGAATAAACGGGAGTTTGAATCAATAAATCAGGAATATAGAGAGCTAAGCGGGGTGAAACTGCTTCTTATGGCTATCAGCCGATTTACGGGGGCTCTAAACCCAATTTTTTTGGCCGAAGGAGCTCCCCTTGTAAATTTTTTTGCCGTTCTGCGTCATATTTCGAAACTCTCCGCGTATATTAGGGCATGGAACATAAATCCGGCGGCAGAGAAGAGATGATCGAAGGGCTCCGGCGACATAGCCGAGGTGCCTACAGCGAGGCCATGCGGCGCTACGGTGCGTTCGTCTCCTCTATTGTTGGGATGATGATCCGCGATCCGCGCGATGCCGAAGAAGCGGTCCAGGATACTTTCATCAGCGCTTTCCGGGCCATCGGCCGTTTCGATGAGTCAGTCGCTTCATTTCAGACCTGGCTCGGGCGTATAGCCTACAACCGATCGGTCGATTCGCTGCGCCGGCGCACTATTCCGACGGGCGAAATCTCGGAGCTGACCGCGGCTGAGGATTGTGACGACACTGACGAGAACCTTGAAGCCGACATCGACTTGCTGAGAGAGGCGCTGGAACTTTTGGCGCCGGTGGAGAGGACGCTGCTGACGCTGGTGTATTTTGACGATATTCCCCTCGAAGAAGTAGCCTACATAATGCAGCTGAACCGACCGGTGATCTCGAGCCGCCTTTACCGATTGAGAAACAAACTTGCACGAATAATAAATGAACGGAAAAAACAACATTGAAAACGATGCCCTCCGCGAGGCCTTGCGCCGGATGACGGAAGAGATGCGTCCTTCGACCGGCTGGGAACTGCGAGTGCTTGCGCACGCTCCGGTGAAGCGGGGCAGGATGCGTTGGCTGCTGCCTGTCGCAGGCTGTGTGGCGGCCGCCTGCATTGCGCTTCTGTGTGTGAACGTTGACCGCAACGCCGAAGTCGTCGCTGCTCCATCGGCGCCTTCCGTGCGCGAAGCGGTTGTTGCCGAAGCCGCTCCGGTCAGCCCGGCGCCTTCCGTGAAAGCGGAGCCACGGCAACAGGCAGTTCCGGTCTCACGCCGCCATGTCGCCAAAGATACCGTGAAGATTCTGCTTCCGGAGTCTATCCCTTATCAGCCCGACGCGCCGACTGACCTCGACATACCTGTGGGCGATTATATCGACGGGCTTCTGGCTCAGCAGCTTGTGCTGCAACAGGAATTGCTCTCTTCTGTGACCGATCCTTATACCGACAATTCATTTACCCCAATTTACTGATCATGAAAAAGTTACTTGCCATCGCCGTTGCCGCCGTATCTCTGGCTGCTTCGGCTGCGTTGCCCGCGAATCTGAGGAAGCAGATCAAGGACACCGACGCTCTGGCGTTTTTCAACGCCATGGATGATTTCGAGAACACCCATCCCGACGGCTTCAGCCTTGTCACCTACGACAGCTATCCCGACGGCAGAAAGGTTATAGGACGACGTATCGACTACTGGAACCGCCCTGCCAACACCCCGGCCATAAACCGCATCTGCGCCGTGTTCGATTCCATCACGGCCACTCCCAATCCTAACCGTATCGTCGTGCGCAATATCAACGGCGATTCGCAACTGAGAGTATATAAGCTAAAGGATTCGGCCGATGACTACGTGTTCGATCTCTCTTCCTCCGCTAATGACGGTAGCACCTCGGCCTGTATCAATCGTGGCGACCGTCTGCTGATAGCCCAGAGCTGGACCATACCCACGGGAAAAATCCAGGGAAAGACCGATCTGAAATCCCTCAACAATGAAATCCGCAATCTCAGCAAGACCAAAGGGGCGTTCAGCAGCCGAGTGACTTTTGCTGAACGGCGCGGCTCGACCGCCCTCCGCCAGCGCAACGAGGCGCCTGTGACTTCCAACACCCTTGACTGCGAGCGCATCATAATCCCCGACGCCCGGGTGCAGCAGTGGATTGACCTTCACCACCGTTTTATGGAGAGCCTCGGAGCCGAAGGCGACATATCGCTGACCTATAACCGCAACAACCGCATGGTCACACTTGTGGATATGGCTGAAAAGACGGTCTATGCCGCGCGTCTCAGTGGCAAAACCCTGACAATACTTATCGGGCGCTATAAGGACACTCCTTTCCTTCCCGACAACTGGGCTGTCGGCCAGGAAGCGGCCGTGAGATTCAATACTCTCCCCTCAAATATTCTTAATTTTCTTAATGATTTTAATGGTGAAAAGATTGACATGAATACCATCATCTCTTTAGTAGAGGGATGACATGACTAATCATTTCAGTCAGGCCGGTCCGACCGTGAGGTTAGATCGGCCTGAATTTTTGTCGTCACCCGTCAGCGCCGTGGCGCGAACCGCGAGGTGACAAGCGAGATGAAAAGTCCGGTAACGATGACAAGCCCCATCACGGCGCCAAGATCGGCTGCCGACACTCTGACCGGGTAGGCGATTATCGACAGCTGCGAGGCATCGCCGCTCAGACGGATGAATCCGTAATGCTGCTGCAGAAGACAGAGCGTTACGCCGACCGCAATGCCGGTGATTCCCCCGATGACGGATATGAGCCACCCCTCCCACACGAAGATTCCCCTGATCATGGAACCGGTGGCGCCGAGCGAGCGCAGTGTAGTCATGTTGTCGGCTTTCTCGAGCATCATCATCGAAAGGGTGGAAATGACATTGAACGAGGCTATCAGCAAAATAAACGCCAGCATGACGAACGTTATCCATTTTTCGATGGCTATCATGCGAAACGATTTCTCTTCCTGACGGAGACGGTCAAGCACCCTGTAATCCTTTCCAAGGACTTCCGACAGCTCCCTGACAGCGGCTTCCGGATCCGTTCCGCGCCGGAGACTCAGCTCTATGGCCGATGCTTCCGTGGTGTAGTCGAGCAAATGTCGGGCGACCGCGATGGGAACGACCACCGTCGAGGCGTCCTTGTCGGTTTCCTGTACCTCATAGACTCCGCCAACTCGCAGAGAGTCGCTGCGGAAAGCCGCTGCGGGGTTCGACGGGTTGATGCGTCCCTCGCGGCGCGGCACGTAGAGCGCGAAGGGTGTGTCGGGCCCCGGATGGGCTGCGAGTTTTATCGCGGTGCCTACGGAGAGCAGGGCGCATTCTGCGGAATCGGTCATGTCGCTGTATTCTCCGTCGATAACGGTGCGGCGGATCGAACTGACCTCGGCGTAGCCGGCCGGAATTCCTTTCATCGTCACTGCCATCTGCCGCGGACCGCTGATGGCGAGGGCCTGTTCGTCGATCGTGGCGACAGCCGTGTCAACGGACTGTAATTGCGTCAGTGACGCCGCAAGGGAATCGGCTTCGGCGATTGTTTTGCCTGTCGCCGGTACAATTCGTATGTCAGTGTCTATCACCGACAGCCGATCTTCCGCAAGGTCGTGGAAGCCGTTGAACACGGAGAGCACGCAGACAATGGCAACTGTGGCAACAGCCACCCCCGCCATCGAGATGAGCGAGATGACGTTTACGGCGCTATGACTCTTTTTGGAGACGAGATAGCGCAGGGCAATGCGCAGAGATACCATTGTTTAATGTGACGATCGGTTCAGGTGAAGGCGGCTGAAATATCACTTGCCGAGAAGGTGGTCGATGTTTTCTATATAGTCCAGAGAGTCATCGAGATAGAAACTCAGTTCGGGTGTCTTGCGCAACTGATGGCGCACGATCTGCGCCAGTTCGTAGCGGATGGTTTTCGCCGAGTGATTGACGCTTTCGATCACCTCCTGCGCCTTGCCAGAAGGGAATACGGAGAGATATGCTTTGGCCGTGCTGAGGTCGGGAGAAACTCTGACTGCCGAGACCGAGACTATGCTCCCGGGAATTTTTGCTGTCTGACGGCGGAAAATCTCACTGAGTTCTTTCTGTATGAGGCGCGCTATTTTTGCCTGACGGGTCGATTCCATAATGAATGTCGTTATATTACGGTTTTTATATTCTGTCAAGTTATAACGCCTGACAGGCCATAACGGCTCACAAAATTACAATAAAAAACTCACCTTTCAAATCTCTTCGCTTTTTTGCGATTGCTATTCGGGTAATTATAGTTAATTTTGCAGCATCAAATTAGAGGACAAATGACCTACGAATATGATTATCTCGTGATTGGCTCCGGAATCGCCGGCATGAGTTTTGCTTTGAAAGTGGCCGGTCCGCAGTCAAAGGTGGCTTTGATATGCAAAACCGGTATAGATGAGGCCAATACCGCGCTCGCGCAGGGCGGCGTAGCTTCTGTTACCAACCTCGAAGTCGATGACTTCGAAAAACATATTCACGACACGATGGTCGCCGGTGACTGGCTCAGTGATCCCGACGCCGTGAGAAAAGTGGTTACGGGCGCCCCCGAACAGATACGTCAGCTCCTTGAATGGGGAGTCGATTTCGACCGCAAGGAAGACGGAGGCTTCGATCTTCACCGCGAGGGCGGCCACTCCGAATTCCGTATTCTTCACCACGCCGACAACACCGGATTCGAGATTCAGCAGAGCCTCATAAAGAAAGTCAGGGAGAATCCTTACATTGACCTGTTTGAAAATTATTTCGCCATAGAGATCATAACTCAGCATCATCTCGGTAAAATCGTGACGCGACGCACTCCCGACATAACCTGCTATGGTGCTTACGTGCTGAATCCTTCAACGGGTGAAGTCGATAAATTCCTTTCGAGGGTTACGCTTATCGCTACCGGAGGTATAGGTGCCGTCTATACCACAACCACCAATCCGCTCGTAGCGACAGGCGACGGCATAGCTATGGTCTATCGCGCGAAAGGAACCGTCAAGGACATGGAGTTCGTCCAGTTCCACCCCACGGCTCTCTATCATCCCGGCGACCGGCCCTCGTTCCTCATAACGGAGGCCATGCGTGGTTACGGAGCCGTGCTCCGCAATCTCAAGGGCGAGGAGTTCATGCAGAAATATGACCCGAGGCTTTCTCTGGCGCCCCGCGACATCGTGGCCCGAGCCATAGACTCGGAGATGAAGCTCCATGGCGACGACCATGTATATCTCGACGTTACCCACAAGGATCCCGAAGAGACGAAACGCCATTTTCCCAACATCTATGCCAAGTGTCTCTCTCTCGGCATAGACATCACGAAGGATTATATTCCGGTTGCTCCCGCCGCCCATTATCTGTGCGGCGGTATAAAGGTCGATCTCAACGGCGAGTCGTCGATCAAGCGCCTCTATGCTGTCGGAGAATGCTCCTGCACAGGTCTGCACGGGGGAAACCGTCTGGCCTCGAATTCGCTCATCGAGGCCGTGGTCTATGCCGATTCCGCCGCCCGTCATGCCTCCGAGAACATAAATCATTATTCTCTGCGACATGATGTCCCCGACTGGAACGACGAAGGGACGTCGCATCCCGAAGAAATGGTCCTTATCACCCAGAGCATCCGTGAAGTCAACCAGATCATGGGCGCCTACGTAGGCATCGTGCGCAGCAACCTGCGTCTTGACCGCGCATGGAACCGCTTGGATATCCTCTATGAGGAGACCGAGCGGCTGTTCAAACGCTCGAAAGCGTCGCGGGAGATATGCGAGCTGCGCAACATAATCAACGTGGGTTACCTCATAATGCGGCAGGCAAAGGAACGCCACGAATCGCGCGGACTGCATTTCACCCTTGATTATCCGCCGGTTAAAAAATCGTAACGTGATAATTTTACGATTCCCTTGACCGTTATATAATAAAGACTTTTATCCTGATAAATCAGTTCATAATTTTGAAAAGACTCATAGCTCTCTCCATTGCGGTCTTCATGGTGCTCATGGCCTCGGGCGCCGAGCCAGAACTCCTCGACATTCCCGAACCGGGTAACGGTGTGGCGCGTGCCGTGCGCGGATATTACGTGACCGAGATCGACGGCGAGGAAGTGACCGTCATTGTCCTAAACGGCGTAACCTGCTATCCCCCTCTGAAGTTCAAGAACAAGAAAGAGGAGGAATTCTACTGGCGCACCGTCCGCGACGTGAAACTCACCCTGCCATACGCCCAGCTGATATGCGCCACCCTGCTCGAGACCTACGAATATATCGAGACATTCCCCACCACCAAAGAACGCGAGGATTATCTCAAGCGAATGGAAAAGGCTATTTTCGACCAGTATAAGCCCGTTCTGAAGCGTTTCTCGAAGCGGCAGGCCAATATGCTCTGCAAACTGATAAAACGCGAGACGAACCAGTCAGGCTACAATATCATCAAAGCTTTCCTCGGTTCGTTCCGCGCCACTTTCTGGCAGACGTTCGGACGTTTCTTCGGAGTGAACCTTAAGGTCGATTTCAAGCCCGACAAGGACCACAAGGACGCCATAATAGAGCGCGTGGCCTCGGCCGTGGAGATCGGGGTGTTATAACAGCGTAAGCGCCTGGTCTATGGCTTTGCGCAGATGATAACCTGAGGCGATGCGGTCGCTGACCTCATGTGCTTTCCTGCACATGGCGGCATATTTTTCCGGTGTCATGGCGTTAAGAATTCCGGGCAGTTCCCGTAGGGTATCTACGCTGACATCGACGCCGTTGTCCTGAAGGAATTTGGCGCAGCCTGCGTTTTTCCAGACCACTACAGGTGTCCCGCAACGAAGGTAAAGACTGACTTTGTGGGGATTGTTCAGCGACATATATTCGCCCAGACGGCCTTTGGCCCCGTCAAGCGACGCGCCATACCATGCTATTCCGAAGTCTCCTTTGTGCCCCGCCATCAGGTCGGTGTCTTTGGCGCTCCCCATCTCTATCAGGTTGGGCGTATCGGCGGCTTTTGCTTTGTCGAAATTCGGTCCATAGACATAGATTTTGGTGTCGGGCAATTCGCGGGCCATCTGGTAAAGGAATTCGTTTACCTCGGCCGAGGCGTTGCCGATGAAGTACAGCGAGAATCCGTCCCCTTTTTCCGGCTTATGAGGAGCGGAGATTCCGCTGAGATAGTCCATGATTTCATAATTGACCAGCTTGGCGGTACATCCATTATCGCTCAGCCATCGCTGCATGGAGTCATTGTGGGTAAGTATGACATCACAGAGATTGAGTATCTCGCTCTCCCGGGCCGGAGAAATGGTCAGCTCGCGCGGCGCGTGGAGATCATGTACCACACCGATCACTTTCGCGCCCCGGCGGCGCGCTTTTTTTGCAATTATTTCAAAGGCTTTCGTCATAGGATACTGCATGACGATTACATCGTCTTTGCGAACGCTCAGATATGCTTTTACTGAGCCTGCGAAGAGCCGCAACCCGTGGACCAATCCGTTGTGGTAATATGACCGGCGCAGACCGATGTGTTTCCACCCCATTTTTTCGAGAGTGATTTCAACATCGTTTCTGGCAATGGCTCCGGCGGCTTTAAGGCGTATGTAGTTTCTTGAAATATAACAAAGTCGCATTTTGTATTATTATTTGAACCGGTAATAGGGCAAAATTACGATAAAGAATCAAGATGAACAATAACTTTACAAATAATTCCAGGGCTAGCGCATGAGATTTAGCAAAAATTCAGTCAAAAACTTGGATATT
>CAJULY010000019.1 GCA_910587185.1 uncultured Muribaculaceae bacterium | reverse complement strand
AGAGCGTCGGATTGTGGTTCCGAAGGTCGTGGGTTCGACCCCCACTGTTCACCCCCAGAAATAATTTGTTTTCATTTTTTAGTTTTTACGCCTCAGACCTGCGAAGGATTAGGGCGTTTTTTTATGTCCCGAAATTCAGCGGTCCGACCCATTGTGGATCGGACCGTCATCCTGTAGAGCCTGGCGATGGGTCAGTGGATGTTGCGGCGGTCAAGCTCGGCCTGATAACGGCGAGCGTTGGCCAGATGCTCCTCGTAGGAGCGAGAGAAGTTGTGATAACCCGAAAAATCTTCTTTGGCACACATATAGAGCCAGTCATGGGGCGTAGCGTTAAGCACGGCGTCAAGCGACGCCTTCGATGGAATGCGTATCGGTCCCGGAGGAAGCCCTTTCATGCGGTAGGTGTTGAACGGCGATGAGGTTCGGAGCATCTCGGAGGAGATGCGGCGTATGGAAAAGTCGCCGAGCGCGAATTTCACCGTGGGATCGGCCTGCAGAGGCATTCCGGCATTCAGGCGGTTCACATAAAGTCGGGCCACTTTGCCGAGTTCGTCGGCTTTCGATGTCTCTTCCTCCGCTATGGAAGCTATTATCGCCACGCCGGTTTCGTCGAGGCCCAGGGCATCAGCTTTCGCTTTGCGTTCAGGCGTCCAGAATTTTACGCGGTATGAGTAAAGTTTGCGCACCGCATCCTCGGGACTGACGGCCCAGTAGAATTCGTAGGAATCCGGAAGAAACGCGGCCGGAAAAGTGGCTTCATTGAAACCCTCCGGCTCAAGCACCTCCCGACAGGCGGCTCTGAAATCCTCAGGCTTGAACTCGAGATTACGCGCCACAGCCGATGCGAGATCGGAGAAGGTGCGCACGTTATTCCAGGTGACCGTAACCGGTGTCTGTCGCCCGTGGGCCAGATTGCGGGCTGTTCTGAACGCCGTCTGTCCGCCGCTCACTCTGTAAGCGCCGTGAGAGCGTACAGCGTCGCCCCCCATCATTCCCCACAGTGAAATGACTCTGCCTCCCTGATCGGGTCCGAGAGCGGCTATGACGGAATCCTTCAGCGCCTGTTCCGAGGCACCGCCCGGAATCCTGATCCACACATCCTCCCCTCCATGGGTACGCAGCAACGTATTCGCGGCCCAGATGCCTCCAAAAAGCAACGCCGCTATCCCGACTGTCGTCACTATGAACCAAGGTCTCTGAAACAGCCCTTTCGGCTCCTTGCGCCTGACCTTGCCGGCGCTTTTTTTAACTCTCTTTTTCTCCATAGGCCGCAAATTTACTTAAAAAATTCGTATCTTTGCCTCTCGGAAAGTGTCATTAACAGCTTTTTACTCACGTAATGAAAATATCTCACGCCATAATGATCGCCGCGCTCGCCTCTGCGGCATGCGCCTGCTCCGGAAACAAAAGCGGCAACACGGAAACCGCTGAAACCATAGACCTCTCGTCGTTCACCGGCTCCAACGCCATGGCCTCGGCAGGAACAATCGATTCGCTCGCCCTCGAAGCCGATTTCCTCACACCCGAACAGGGCGTCGCCGTGCTTGCCGGCCTGAGCGAGATTGTCCGCACTGAAGAAGCCGAAGGAAACCGGTCGAAAAAGCTGGAATATATGCGCAAATATATCGACACGTACGACATTCTCGTTAACCGGTCGGAGGATTTCACCTCTGAATTCGACCGGCTGAAATCTGCCGCACATATCGACTTCGCAGCACTTTTCGCGCAGTACCGCGACATTCTCTCGTCCGAAGCCGACGGCACCTCCGTTGAAGGCGACTCCTACGGAATCACCGAGAGCCGTCCCGCGGCTGCCGAAGCCGATTCCACGGCGGCATCCCCTTCCGAAGACACCGCCGAGGCTCCGGTCGATTCTATCAGATAACAGTCAGATCGACCTTGTAGGTCTTTCCCTTGTAATTGGTCATCTTTCCTTTGATGCCCGTGAAATTCCCGCGGCTGTCAAACACTGCCTCGCAGTCATAGTCGCCCGTTACTTCTTCGCCGTTAGTCTCGATAAAGGCAAAATAGCGCCCGTCGCTGAAATAGCCTTCGACATCGATCCATGAAGGCGGATTGATCTTCGCGTAACGGCAGCGTCCGGTGACCGTTCCTCCGTTGACAAGCATCTCCAGAATGAAAGGCGTGCCGGCCACAGTGCCGCTGAGTCGGTATGTACCAGATATTTCACCTGAGGCCGCAGCGGGTTCAGCCACCGTTTCCTCCACAGCCACAACTTCTTCAACCTCTTCGGCATCATCGGAATAATCGTCGTCCGACTCGTCGATGCGCGGCATATCCAGCTGCTCCATCCTGTCGAAATCGATATTGTTGAGAGTGCGGGCAACTCCCGAGAATGCGAAATAGATACCGGTAAAGAAAAGGATGAAGCAGACCGCAGTCAGCGCGCCATCGGCCACTCCGAAACTGAACTCCCTGCGCGGGGTGTAGCCTTTCTGACAGAAGAAAACAATCATCAGAACAGGCCCGACAAGAGGGATAAGGCCGAGAAGAATCATCCAGGGGCTCTTGCCCGTGTCGCGCAGACGGCGCACGGCGATAGCCAGCGAAGGCACCAGCACCGCAAGTCCTACGATGGAGCAGACGGCATACATCACGATCAGGCCCACCACGGGGGTGATGCCCACGAGCAGAGCCAGCAGACCGTAGAGACCGAACTGAAGCACCGCTAACGCAAGCACCGTCAGCCAGTAATCGCGACGGGCCGTCATGCCCGAGAAATCGGCATAGCGTCCGAAAAACTCGCGTCCTATGAAAGTGCTGAAAAATCCTGCCGACTCCTCAGGTTCGTATGCCGGAGGGGGCGTCGGACCGCACCAATCCGATCCATTGGCCTGATTGGGCGCATCGGGAATCCGGGGTGGCGGCGGCGGTGCTACCGGTGCCGGTGGCACGGCCGGGGCAGCGGGCGCCGCAGAAGTCGCACCGCGAGGCTTCACGCTCCGCAGGTCCTCACCGCAGAAAGGACAGACATCAAATTCCACATCTACAAGCTCCATGCATGTGGGGCATTTAATCTTCTCGCTCATATCATATATAGTAGTTAAAGGTTTATTTGACAAATATAAGACTTTTTATTTATTTTTGCACTTCAAACCCGATATTTATTGAAAAATGAGTCGTGTTGGACCAATTTGACCAATCGGACTAATCTGACTAATCTGACTGATCGGGCTAATAAAAAACGGCCCGACATTCACATGCAGGACCGCTCTCAAATAATTAAACCATTTTGTCAATTATCCACATCAAGTTGTTGTGTAATAGCTCCAATCGGAGCATCTTTCAGAAGAACCTGTGCAGATCTATTTAGTAGATAAAGGCTCGGCAGCGCGGGCAACACATAAAGCCCACGGTCCTCTATGGGATCAAGGGCGAATGCCACCCGCCAGCCTGAAGGGAATTCGTTTTTAGTGGCCTCGAAGCGATCGCGGTCGCCCATCACATCGACCGCCGTTATCCGCACACTCTCGGGAACACGCACGGATGCAAGCCGTGCCACTGTCTCCTTGCAGTGGTCGCAGTCAGGGTCGTAGAAGAGAACGACGGTCCGCGGAGCCGAAGCCGCGAGTTCATGCAGTGTCGTGATGCGGCCCTCCGCGTCGGCCAGACGGAAATCAGCCGCGCGCATGCCGGGACGGTTTTTCATCGCCGCCTCCAGATGATGGTCATAGCGCATCTTCATGGCGCCGTCGGTCAGCGGTGAGCGCGTCAGCTCGCGCAGGAAAAGAATATATAGCTCCTCGTCGCGCATAGGCGAGTTCGGGTCGCCGAGATATTTCGCTGCTGTCTCGCCGAGGAAAGCATACGCCGCACTGTCGGCTTCCGCGCTTTTCATCAGGGCGTCCACCCCCTGCACGCGCGAGAGGCTGTCGGCCAGCGGAAGCACCGTCAGATAGTTGGCGAAGTTCTGCTCCACGAAAGCCGTGTCGAGGCTCCGGCTGCGGTCCTTCCAGTCCATCGCGTCCCAGAAATGCATCGCGAGAAACGAGGCCCTCTCCACCGGTTCAGTCAGCGAGTCGGGCACCTGCGGCAATGGGAGCAACAGCGGATCGGCAGCCGACACCGCAGTAGCGGAGTCATGGCTCCCCGCAACCTGTTCCTTACCGGAACCGCTGCAGGAAGCCATTATCATTGTGCCAACAATAAACGTAAATATGTAGCGAAAGTCAATCAATATCCTAATGATTACTCAGTCGATAAAGTTGAATTTCAATCGGTGAAATTCTCGCCGACATTGGAAGTAGTGCGTTTGAACGTCATCTCAATGATATCTTTGGGTTCTATGGTCTTAACCGTCTCTCCGGCCCAATTAATCTTGGTCCATCTTCCAAGTTTGAAATATGGATTAGTTATACGGATAACAGTTTCCTGGCCGTTTGTACCGGCATTAATGGTTCTCAGACGGCAACGTACACGACGAATATAGAGTTTCTTTTTCCCGTCCTTGTCATTCAACTTGTCAGGTACTATAAGGCCGAACGGCTTTTCAGCGCTGAGCGTGTCATTATAATTCTGCCAAGTCACTACCTTCTGATATTTGATTCGTTGCTGTTTATTCAGCTCAGGAAAATCCGATTCCCCCGAAGTCACCACGAGTGTACCGATCGGGTTGTTCTCGATATCCTGCGGATTTGCTTCGATCTCAAACACCAAGGGGAAAATAGCCTCCGGCAGTTCATCATCAAGAGTGAAGAAGACTGTCATAGGGCTACCGGTACCTGTTTTAACCACATCTTCCCATGCCGGTCTGTTGTAGGGGAACTGCCCGGGAACATTGTAGTTACCGGCGAAGAGACGGTTACGGGTTATTTCAAATGGAGGCGAAACAACTATATTGATCGTGCGACCCAGACCTGTCGTCTTGTCAACGACTACAAACGAACCGGTCTTGGTTGTCTGGCCGACTGCAACAGTCTTTATCTCGAAAAACTGATAATCAGCATATAAAGTAGCATCATAGCCTGCGGGAATACCCTCTATCTTTGTTGCTGACTCAACTACATCAAGATTCTTTATAGTGTTAAGCAAAGCATCACTATCGACATTTTCGTTGTTGACATTGGTTGATGTCAGATTTTCTTTGAATTTGTAGCCGAAATAGAATGTACGGTTATCCTCCTTGGTCACGACTTCGGTCGTCTGCGTAACCCAGAGCATTGCAGTACCATTGGAAATGTTGAGCATCTTTTCGGTTCGCACGTCAAATGAAAGATTGTTATAGGTAACACCTGTAAGAGCCTTGTCAGGAGTTGCATAACCGCTCGTGGTAACCCCGGTGATAGTTACGGCATAACGGAAGTTACGGAGTATGTTGTAGATCTCGAAAACTCCGGTCGTCGCATTCTTCATACCAAGGTCAATTTTGTAATATGACGAAGCACCGCCGTTATACCGACCCTTGATGATTACCGAAGTAGGATTGATGGAACTCTTGGGATGTTCAAACAGGAACTTCGGAGCCGTGGTATATTTGCCGTCACCATCAGTCACATCGCTGTTACTGAATTGAGCGTTGCCAGCCAGAATTCCCTGATAGGAGAGAGCGTTGTAATCAAGCTGATTTTTGTCTTTGTCTATAAATTCAGGGAACTTCATGTCGCTGCCCCAAGGAGCTACAGTTCCTGCCGTAGGAGTGTTGACAATCATGAACCCTTCGAGTTCAAAGTTGTCAAGGTTTTCTTCCACAGTTACCTGCGCGAAGTTGCGGATCATCGGAACTGCAGTAAGTTTATCCTTTATGATTTGCTCATCAAGAGTAAAGTTTCCCTTATCATCAGCTGTTCCGAACCCTTTGGGGAATTTCACGCGTTGCCAATAGGCATCATTGTTTCCGGTGGTAGTAAGACGCGCTATAAGTTCCTCTGAGCCATATTCGTCAAGTTTGAGATTCACCCCGTCAGGCACGGCGATCAGATGGAGCACAACGGGTTCCGACGTCTGAGTGAGAGTGACATCGAAGTGAAGCATCCCGTCTGAGTTATCGAATCTCTCATTGGTGGCCGTGTAGTTATTGATATAGAAATTGGCCGTCGGATCATTCTCGTCGTTCATCGCGAAGGCTACCACATAGAGTTGCAGTCCGTTATAGTCCGGAGTACCGGCCATTGCGCGGCTATCAGTCACGACCATCTGTGGAACGGCGACAGATACATCCAAGGTTATGGTTCCGTCATCATTTACTCCGGGTTGGCGGTCAGGCGCAAGAACATCTTCCGAGCAAGCCGACAAAAGCAGCAACGAAGCCAAAAACGGTATATATCTAAGTATTTTCATATTTTTGTCTTTTATTCGGATTATTCTCAATTAGTGGTTTTACGCGGACGGTCGCCCCATGTGAACTGATAGCGCTCATTTCTGGTTCCGGCGGTACCTGAGATCGGCTTTATAGTATCTACACCCCAGTACCATTCGTCATATACACAACGAACAGCAGCATAAGCCGTCTCTGTTTTTATCTTAAAAGTACCATCTTCATTCTTTTTATCTGAATTAACTACTCCTTGTGCCGACATATAATCAGTACCTTCATTGAAAGTTGTTGGAATCTTTTTTTCATTCGACAACTTCATGATATATTCGATCTCAGCTACTGTAGGTATTCTCCAACGTCCGGCCGGGCGTGAAAGCTCCTGATATCCGGCACAACGCAACTTATCTTCTGCCAACGAATTACGACCACTACATATACCAAAAGATGATGCAAGACGGAGTTTCGGAGCGATATATCGTTCATACCCTTCACCTCCGGTGGGATAATAGTTCGTAAGTTTCCTTGGTGTATTCAGATCATCAATACCGGGGGCTAATCGCCATGCACTATTAGGTGCTTTGTTATTATCTGTATTGAAATTAACTGTGACGTAATTAGGCCACAATAAGCCATACTGAAGAGTAGTAGTTCCGGTTAAATCTGTAGCTGTAGTTTCACGTGGATCTCCGATTATATATTTTTGGCCTTCATTAAGCTGTGTTATGGTAATGATCGTATTGTTGGGATTGGCATTATTGGAGGTCCGAAGTCCATAAACACCATTCCAACCAAAATTCTCATCCGTATCCGACTCTCCATTCACGAAAGTATTTCCATTATATCCTGAGACATTCGATCCTGTCCAACGATAACCTCCGTATGCTTCAACATAAACGGCTGGATACTGAATAATCGTCAAGACCTCCTTGAATGTTTCCTTTTCATTTGGATCTGTACTTTCAAACTTGTCCTTATGCTGAATGGTTATCTCGAACTTATATTTGGAGAAAGCATCGACATCGGTTTTCTGATAGTAGTTTATGCTTTTGATATTTTCGGGAATATCTGAGGGATATGTATAAGACCAGTTACTCCCATCATTTTGTGTCTTACTTATCAATTCCAGTTGTACTCTATCATTAGAACTATTGTACGGATCCCAGACTTTCAGTTCATGATCGAGATTGAGATTAATCAGAACTCGCCCGTCGGTGTAATGGGTTGTATCCATAACGGCATCATAAATCTTGCCGTTCCCTCTATTAACCGTATTTTGATACTGTTGTTGAGTTATCTCAATCGGGACTTCCTGGCCTTGAGCTGAGGTATTGTAACGATAATAAGTTGCTTTTACCGAGGTGACAATGGTCTCATGAGAGGTATAGACCGGAATCGAAATTGATCTTTCGTTATAGACAGTGTAGTTGTTGCGGTCAACTACGAGGTAGCGCGATTCGTTTAGGTTCACATCGACATCAAGAGAGCCCCAATCCACAGCATAGTAGCTGAGATCCGTGAGGGGAAGCGGTTTGTCAGGGGTAAAGCTTCCGAGCACATTCACACTGAGCTTCACTGAATAGGCAACGTTGCGGATGAGTTCGTTACCTTTAACAACAGGCACCATATAGAAACATGTGCGGACAGTTCCGGTCGTCTCATTTTTCCATGGGAGCATCAGAGTCATGTAGGTCATTGGAGTCTCGGTTTCGTTTTCGTTCCATTTATTGGGGAAAGTATAGAACGGCGATGCAAGCTGATAGTTATACTTCTCCCCTGAAACAGGCCCCGAGAAGCCGCGCTGACGATGATCAAGATTTTCAGCAGCCGTTGTTGTGGAATAATAATCTCCGTCAACGGGAGTATAGGTAGATGATTCCACTTGAGAGCGGTTAACCCCATTAGTGATCAGTACAGACATGTTGGAGGGCTCGGGAGTCCACACGTTGTCTTGAGCGTCAGTATATCTATTCGCCACTTCAACGGCGAGAGATATTCTCGAAGCGGCGCGTCTCAGCTCAATCGTACCGGTAGCTTTGTCTTCAGCGGTGCCATAGCCAGATCGATTGACGTTTCCAGTTCCGTCCATGACGAAAGAGGTCTGTGGCTGCATTGAAGCGAAATCGGAATAGATGGTGAACTTACTGATATCAGCGAGAGGGGTCGAAGTCGTGATGGCAGGAGCATCAGCGGGAAGATTGGCAACGACGTAAGCTGTGCAAGTCCCGTTGCCATCGCCGAAGAGAGCTGAGGCAAGTGTCTTGCTGAGCTTGATTTTCACCGTTGCGGTCTCATTAGCCGTGAGATCGAAATACTCAACATAGGATGGAGTTGTCGCTGCAACAGCTCCGTTAGGATAAAGACAGACGACTGCCCGTTCGAGACGGTCCTCATTGTTGGCATCATCTGTTGCACGAGAACCTTTGACGTTGCGCAGGTTAAGAGTGATATACCCCGCCTCGTCACCCGACGCAAGACCATTGTCCAGATCATCGGAACATCCTGCAGGGACAATCATGACAAGCAGCATTGCAAGCAATGAAAGCCCGATATGATTTATATATGATATTTTGCAAAACATAATTCAGTAGGTGTTATTATAACTGGCGGTTCTGTATGATGGTGAAATATGTATTTTTTCCGTAGTTTCCACCGGTAAGGACATTAGCGGTGACAGTGCGTCCGTCGGCCATAGTTACTATGATCTGGAGACGTGCAACGTTATCATCCTCCCTTGGGGTGTCCTTGGTGCGGATTATCAGCGATGCGGGAGTCGTGCCGTCTATTTCGCCGCTGATGGTCTCGACTTCGTTACCATCCTTATCGACGAATCTGAACGCACCCAGCTTTCCTTTTTCGTAAATGAACACCGCGCGCCAAGTCGCATTGACAGGTTCTGCAAGCGTGAATTGTGCCTTGATGTCGGCCTTGTCATTTCTGAACACAGCCTGCGCCAAGTCATCGACTACAGCACATGTGTTTCTATCGAACACTATCCAACCTCCGGTGGCGAGACCGGGATTGTCGGTATAATCCCAGATGACTTCTTGATCGTCCCAATCTTTGACAACGAGAGTGAGTTCAGCCTCGGTGCCGGCGATTTCGGTGACGCGGAATTCGTAGATGTGGTTACGGGTCATGTCGGACGCGCCGAGGGCTTTGCTGACGGGATAGTCATAGGTGCGATCAAGGCCGGTAGAGGCTGAATGAACGGTGATGTGGAGTGTCGGCTCGGCGGCTGCAGAGGCAAGCGTCCATGAGAATTCGGGGATGTAGAAGCCCCAGCCGTCGGCACCTATGGTATAGGAGGGAATAACGGTGCTCGGGTTGAACCAAGAGGCATCGCCATGAGCTATGTGACAGACTGATGTGTTGGGAACGACCTGTGTTCCCCATTCATTGGACGGGACCAGAGGGAGATAGGCGCCGCGGCGGTTCATGCCGGAGAGGGTCACGGCGGTAATCTCATTGTCGGTATTGCCGTTTTCGGCGAGGGCGTCGATAACGCGGATCTTTGCCATTGCACGCTGCATCTCTATTTCATTGCCGCCTTCTGTGATGACAAGAGGATTGTTGGCATCTGTGGCACTTTCGAGAGCCGCACGACTGACCGTGAACCGATGGATACCGGCCATAGGGATGTGACGCCCGCCGGCAATGTCAGGTGTCCAGGCTGCTGTGCCGTTCTGGCCGGTGTAACCGAAAGAGGTTTTCAAGGCAGAGAGATCGGCAACTGATTTCATCCACAAGTCGTCGGGGTTATACGTCTGCCCGTCGCCCGTGCCGTCATGGTTGGCCACTACAAGAAGGGAGAAGGTCGATGTGGCGCCGGTTTTCTCGAAGTAGTCCTGATTGATTCGGAATCTCAGTACATAATCATTATAGAGTCCGTCAGTATTCGAGTTGACTTCGACTGAATACTCACCATCGGCGAAGACTTTCATGACGCGGCCGTCGCTGTTGAGGAACATGACGGTAATGTCATTGACATCGATAAAGTTTTCCGCTGCCGTGGCATCCTCGTCGGGATGGACGGGATCGGTGACGGCACGCGAACGGCCTTCGCTGTCAACGTTGCGGAAGTTGACGGAGAGCCACACGTCTTTGCCTTCCTCATAACCCGGCTGATCCTCGATGCACTCGGAGTTGCTGTCGATGCAACCGGAGAGGAGAAGCCCCGCGCCAAGCCCCGCGACGAGCGACAGTCGGCGCAATGCGCGCCCGGCCGGCCTAAGCAGAGGTTTCATTACGTTTGTTTTCATAATTCCAAGGCTTTGGGGTTGTAGATTACTGAATGTCAACGTTGTGGTGGACGATGCGCCAGTCGTTGATGATGATCACGGTCGAGAGCCACTTGTTGTCTCCCGTCAGGAAGAAAGTCATGTTATACTCGTCCTGACGGTCGAGATATTCCTGATCGTCCATCTGCTCGTGGTAGAAGCCTTTGACCAGAAGAGCGTAGTCGCGCACCGGTATCTGAAGCACGGTCTTGCCCGTGGAGCGCTCGGTGACGGTCAGAGTCGGGTTGTTCGACATGAAGAGGCGGTTGACGGTGAACTCGGCCAGCGAGGCGCCGAGTACGGCGCGTGAGTAGCCGGTCATGTCGAAGGCGTCGGCTTTGCTTCCGGGCGCGGGCTTGGGATCGGTGTTGATGTCAACCGAGCCGGTCACGGTGCGCCAGGGGCGGTAATCGATGACGGTGTTGGCGTCGCGCAGCGAGTTGTCGTGGTTGAGCCATCCGTTGTTGTCGGTTATCGAGAAGTCAAACTTACTATGATCCACAGCCTCTCCGTCAACATGCTGCAGGACCACGCGGATCACGTTGGTGTCCTTCATCACCGGAATCACGACCTCGTGGGGATTGGAGGGAGCGGCGTAAGGGAGAGAGACGTGAACCATTCCATGGAAGAGCGGTTCGAGGTCATCTTTCGAGACGGAAACTCCGTTGGCTTCGGTGCGGTTCATGCGGCAGTGGAAGTCGGCGGCCGTCGATGTTCCGGTCTCGCCGGCGGCTATGGCGTAGTGGTCGGAGTGCTGTCCGCCCCACACGAGGATATCATACTCACCCGGATCGACCACAAGGTCGAGCTTGTTGCCGTCCTTGAGCTTATCCTTCGGGGCGTCGATGCGCTTGACAAGCTTACCGGTCGAGCTGTCGAAAACGAGGAGAGTGACGCTCTTTACCTCGTTGGTGAAAGCGTCGGCAAACTTCATGTTGTGAGTGTACTCGAAGCGCACTGTGTTGTAGCTTTCCACGCAGTCGCTGTCATCGTAGATAGCGTGGCATCCACTCATGGCGGGGGTCAGTCCCGCAGTAGCGAGAATCCCGGCAGCGAAGTTGAATATTTTCGTTTTAAGCTTCATGCTGTTGTTTTGTTTTTTTATAGTTTTTATTTTTCTTTATTTTCGATTGGTCTGTTCGGTGAAGAGAGATGTTCTGTATATATGGTGTCGGCGACGGGTCGCCTGTTGAATTTTCGATTTTGGAAAAATGAGGGGGGGGACACAGTCCCTTTTATGCTCATTTTTTGTTTGCCGTCAGTCCTGTCAAGGGCTTTCCTGCGGTTGCTTGTTGAGAGGATCGAGAGATTTGTTTGGTTGAGAAGAGAAAAAATCCGCGGCGGCTTCCGGGCCATTGCGGGGCTTCCATTAAGCCGCCGCGGATTAAATCGTTATTTAATCAAGGTAGTAATTACTGAAGTATTACTCGAGAGTTACATTGTGGCTGACAACGCCCCAATTGAGAACGCGGAGAGCAGCAGCCATGTAAGACTCTTTATCTTCAGGTTTTCCAGGATTATCACCCGGGAGACCGAGACCGTTGAAAGCAGTCACATTATAATCGTAGATATGGTTGCGAACAACACCGAATACACCTTCTGCGAGATGTTCAATATTCTGCCAATATGAAGTCACACCGTTATTCCACCAAAGGAAGTTATTGTAGATATATGACATATCCAACGTCTGGTTGGTATTATAGGTAACTGTAGCTTTCCAAGTATTCTTAGTTGCATCATCTACTACGAAATTAACAGAGTTAACAGTAGCGTTAGGATGTCCTGACTTGAACTGATCCGTAATCATCTGCTTGAAGTGAGCAACCGTGTAAAGCTTACCTGCATATTTCACCATGTCAATAGCTGTGAAGTTGTTATTAGCATTCATTGTTCCAACAACAGCTTTAACTACGAATGCGGTCGCACCTTCAGTGCGATTAGTAGCTGTTACATCCTGATGGAGAGTGTTCTCATAGCAATAAGCTATATTTTCCAAGGGATTTGCAGTTGCAAAACTCTTAAGAGTAAAGTCATCCTTGTTAGTAGCATCAAGAGTGTAAGCGATATTAGAGACAGTTGCATCGGCAAAAGAGTTTGCCCAATATGAACGCATATTGGTGGCATCCTTCCACCAGTCGGTTGTAAAGGCGGGATAAGTTGCAGAAAGCTGTTTGAAACCATAGCCGGAAGTAGCATAGTTCATAAGACGCCACCCATAAACTTGTACATGGAGAGTTGTGGCCGCTCCGTTAACTTCAAACGTCTGAGACGCAGGTGTAGTTTCTATATTATTTACAATAAAATCATTACCATAAGTTACGCGAACCTTTGCTGCAGCACGTTCGATATTGATGACTACAGGAGAAGCCTCTGCCGCAGTAACAGATTCTTTAATGTAACCTTCGGTTGATGTTGTAGTTTTTACCGCACCGGTAGCATCAACATAAGTTGAGTTAGTCATGAGGAATCTCTTACCGGTTGCCCAGTCAGGGGCTTTTGTTGTTATGGTAAGAACAGTGTTGAGATTTTTACCACCGAGTTCTTTCATTGCATCAGTAGAAGGATTTGCTATACAAAGAACCTGAGCGGGAGTCTGGCCAAGGAAAGGACTGTCAGGAGAAGCCTTACCAAGCACAAGAGTACCAGTCATAACTTCATTACCCTGTGCATCCTTTTTAGTCTCGATACTGGTAGGCTGTACCATATTGGTACTTTTTATTTCGCCAGTCACAGTACGTCCTTCAAGCATGAAAGCATTGCCTTTACGGTCGAAGAATAGGAAATAGAGGTCATTAACCTCACCTTCAGTACCGGCAGCATCTTCATAACCGTCTGCAGCTGCAGCACGGCTGCCTCCGAGATTGGTGATGGAGAACGCCATGTACTTGTCACCAGCCTGATCCGCGGGGTTATCCACGGTGGGTTCGTCGCTTGAACAGCTCGAGAACATCATAGCTGCTAAAGCGGGAAGAAATAATAGTTTTTTCATAATAAAAATTTGAATTATTAAAAAGTGAATTGATTCCTGTTTTCCTTGTCAGGAAAGAGTTAATGAATTAAATCAGGAGTTAATATATAAGATCAATTTTCAAGAAGCTTCTCAACCTGCTGCAGAGTGGCACCGGCCTGTTTCAGGCCCATCGACTGCGCCTTGCGGAGCAAGGGGAGCGCAGCCTGGAAGTTGTTGTTGCGGATCTCGAGAGCGGCGCGCGAATAGACGGCTTCGGCGGAGTCGCCTGCTTTGGTGAGATAGCGGGCGGCAGCTTCGTTGTCGCCACGACGCATGGCGGCGTTGGCGGCGTTCAGGTTGGCAAGCGGGTCATTGGGGAACATGCGGACGGCAGTCTCATAGACTTCGGTGAACTCGGGAGTGCCCGGCTCATACTCGGCGGCAAGCAGATAAAGCTCGTCGAGGTCGAGGTTCTGCGGACGCTCCTGAAGCACGCGGCGTATCTCGTTGACGTCGGAGTAGTGACGCAGGGTGTAGGAGATGCGGTAGTCGGTGTGACGCAGGCCGGGATAGACGTTTTCAAGAAGGAAGCGGTATTCCTCGGGATAGGTCGATTTGATTCGCCATTCCTTGGCGTCGGGAGCCATGTCGAGGTCTATGTCGGCGAGAATCCGGTCCTTGTGCTCGAGATTGGAGCTTTCGACGTAGCGACGCAGACCGGCCCAGTCTTCGGGGTCGAATTCGGTGGTCATCACTCCGGCGGGGAAGTTGTAGAGGCGATCGACATACTCTTTCACCGAAGCGGTACGCTCGCGGGCGAGGCGCACGTTGTTGTCCCACGGACCTTCGGGCGAGGCGAAGCCTTTGAGCCATACGGAGGTCACGCTGGCGTCGCGGTCGTTCTTGACAGTGTCGATCGAGGCTAAGATCTTGCCGAGCTCGGCGGAGTTGGTGCGGTAGTCAGGCAGGATACGGCTGACGTTGACGGGGAATTCGACGTAGGCCGATCCGTGGATCTCGCGGGTTTTCTGCGCTTTGGCCTGAGGCATTACATAGACGAGCTCGGGGAACCAAGAGCCGATGTGGCGTCCGAGAGCTTCGTCGGCCGACGCCATCAGATTGCGGCAGCAGCCGTATTCGTCGCGGTAGAGGCGCAGGACGGCGCCGTTCATCCATTCGGCGTAGGGAATGACCTCGGAATATTCGATGACGGAGGGCGCCTGCGATGCCTTGAATGACTGCTCGGCGGTTCCGGAGATCATTGCGTCGCCATTGTTGCGCTGATAATAATAATAGCGTGTGCGGCCATAGACGCCGACTGCGGGAAGGGAGAGGGTGTCGGCGCCGTTGATGAGGCGCGGAGTGATGAGGACGGCGCGGTTGGAGGGCACGTCAAGGCCGTCGAGACCGAGCTTCATGCCGACGGAGAGGTAGTCGCCCGACTGTTCCATCTTCAGATCGCTGACTGTCACGCCCGGGAGCGCTGAAACGGGAGCAGCGACGCCCGCAACTGAGGAGGCGAGGAGTATGATATTTGTGATTGTCTTTTTCATTTTGACTGATGTTGGGGGAAAATGGGAAATCAGAAGAGATAGACCACGTTGATGGCGGCCTTAGTCGGGCCTACGTAATTATGCACTCGGCGCGACTCCACTTTTCGTCCGCAGCCTGCACACTCGAAGCGGTCGTAGCGGGTGTAGGCCCAGCCAATGCCGATCTCGCCCTCGAGGTTCCAGTGCTTACCGAGAATCCAGGAGTAGCCGTAGGATATGCCTGCTCCGGCGAACCAACCCTGGAAACGGGAGTCTTTCAGGCGGCGGAAGTCGGTGTTGAGGAACTTGACGTGACCGTCCCAACCGCCGATGTTGTATTTACCGCCATGGAGATGCATTCCGACGAAATGACCGGCCATGCGGTCGCAGAACCAGTAGCGGACGCCGGGCTGCACGAACCAGTGTTTCCACTTGCGGTCGTGGCTCAGATTCCAGGCGTTGAAACTGACCGGAACGTCGATGGTCCATTTGGGGGCCACACCGAACTCCGCTCCGATGTTGGGGTTTAGAAGCGCATCGCCTACAAGGTTTGTTTTCAATGCCACCTTCTGGCCTGAGGCCAGGGAGGAGAGCGACAGGACGACGCAAAGCATCATGAATTTTATAGATCTCATCTATAATTACTATATTACGGTTTATATAATTACTATTACTCAAAAATTTAACAATAGCGGCAGGCCGGACATGCCGGCCGAGAAGAATCAGATGAAGAAATAAGGTGGGCGTATTTTTCTTAGCCACATTAGATCAACAGAAAACTTTCTTAGCCACATTAGATCAACAGAAAACGGGAGGCGAGGAATTTACATTCGTAAACACTTCACCTTCGCTGTGCAAAGATAATACAAGTGGGAGTGTTTACCGCCCCCCCCCGTTAAATTTCGTTAATTTTTCGAGATTTTTTTGAACCGTTAAATCGAGTCGCCATTTTGGCGATTTTTTTCGCCAAAATTCACAATTGTAAACTTAAAAAAAGTGAGAGAAAAGGTCGGACAAGTCAGACCAAGTCAGACGGGTCAGACTTTTTTTATTCGGCGCCATCGCGGCGATCGATTCCGGCCACTATATAATAGCGGTAGTAGGAGATGAGAAGAGTTGTCAGCGGGAGGGCGATTATAAGCCCTATGAAGCCCAGTAGTGTGCCCCAGACCGAGAGGGCCAGAAGAATTATTGCGGGATTGAGTCCCATGGCCTTGCCCATTATGCGGGGAGTCAGGAAAAAGTCCTGAATGCACTGGACGATGGCATAGACGGCCACACACTGCCAGAAAAGAGGCCAGAACTCCCCTCCCCCGCCGACGGCATAGACCAGACAGAGGAAAGCCGTGGGGATTACGGAGATTACCTGAAGATATGGCACGAGGTTGAGAAGGCCGATGAAAAGGCCGAGAATGATGGCCATGGGGAGGCCGATGATGGAGAATCCGAGGGCGAAAAGGATGCCGACGATCAGGGCGATGAGCGCCTGTCCGCGGAAATAACGGTTCATGGTGTGTTCGATGTCGCGGACAATGCGGCGCGAGACGGGCTGCATTCTTTTAGGTATGAGGGTGAGGAATCCACTGCGGAGCCGGTCGTAGTCAAGCATTATGAAGACCACGTAGAGAACGACGATGAGCCAGCTGACAATTCCGAGAACCATTGCCCAGCCGCCGGAAATGATTTCCCACGAGGCACGAAGGGCATTGGATGTTATCTGCATCCAGTCGAGGTCGGCAAGGATGCGGTTGATCCTGTGGGGATCGATGTTCTGCCGGAGGAAATGCTGGAAGTCGGCCGGAAGGAAGCTGACGGTCATCTTGGATGAAGCATAGCTGGTCAGGATTCCGCTCATCTCCCTGATTTCGTCGAGAATGACGGGAGCAATGAGCCATGTGGCGACAGCGGCGAAAAAGAGAGCCTCGAAGAGGGTCACGAAAACAGCGGCCGCACGCCCCCGCAGCCGGAGAAGACGGCGGTTGAACTGGACGAAAGGCTCGAAAAGATAGGCTATGACACAGGATATGAGAAACGGGAGCAGGACATCGCTCAGGATGTCGGTTATCCAGACAAGAGCGAGGATGACGGCAAGCGTTATCAACATGCGCACAACGCGGTCGAAAGTATATGGCTGACGGGTCCTGACGGTATTCATAGCGTTAAAATTCTGTTTTCCGGGGGCAAATTTAGCAAATTATGTCATTCGTAGATTAAAAATTCGTACTTTTGTAGCAGCAACTGAAAAAATTGTAGCAGCAACCGAAAACAAAAACAATCATAAAACCAATCATCATCACCATGACTGCTGAAAAAACCATGGCATTAAACGACAAGGCATGGGCCAGATGGACGGCGCTCGCGCTGCTCGCCCTCGCAATGTTCTGCTCGTATATCTTCATGGATATACTCTCGCCAATCAAAAATCTTCTTCAGGAGACCCGCGGCTGGGACTCCCTGGCCTTCGGAACCATGCAGGGCTCCGAGACATTCCTGAACGTATTCATCTTCTTCCTTATCTTCGCCGGAATCATCCTGGACAAAATGGGCGTGCGGTTCACGGCGCTTCTCTCGGGAGCTGTGATGCTCATCGGCGCCACTATCAACTGGTATGCGCTGACCGACACTTTCTGCAACCCGGCAAACTCGCTCAACCAGTGGTTCACGACACATCTCAATTACATTCCGGTGTTTGACGAGCTGGGAGTTTCGCCCTTCTACGAGGGTATGCCCGCTTCGGCCAAATTCTCTGCGATAGGCTTCATGATCTTCGGATGCGGCGTAGAGATGGCCGGCATCACAGTGAGCCGCGGTATCGTCAAATGGTTCAAAGGGCGCGAAATGGCGCTCGCCATGGGCTCGGAGATGGCACTGGCCCGTCTGGGCGTTGCCACCTGTATGATATTCTCGCCTCTTTTCGCCAATCTCGGCGGCGAGGTCAGCGTTTCGCGCTCGGTGGCTTTCGGCGTGGTGCTGCTGATGATAGCCCTCATCATGTTCGTGGTCTATTTCTTCATGGACCGCAAGCTCGACAGCCAGACAGGCGCCGAAGAGGAGAAGGATGATCCCTTCCAGATCCGCGACCTCGGCAAGATTCTCTCAAGCAGCGGCTTCTGGCTCGTGGCACTCCTCTGCGTGCTCTATTATTCGGCCATCTTCCCCTTCCAGAAATATGCCGTCAACATGCTTCAGTGCAACATCGCCTTCACGGCTCCCGACAGCGAATTCTGGGCAAGCAACACTGCGACGATAATCCAGTATGTCATCATGCTCGTGGTGGCCGCGGCCGCTTTCGCAAGCAATTTCCAAAAAAACAAAGGCGCGAAATACGGACTCATGGCTCTCGCCATCGTGGCGCTTGTCGGTTACTGCTACATGGGCTACAAATGCCAGTCGGCAGCGGCCATGTTCGCTGTGTTCCCCCTGCTCGCGGTGGGCATCACCCCCATCCTCGGCCATTATGTGGATTACAAAGGCAAAGCGGCCTCCATGCTCGTTTTCGGATCGCTGCTGCTGATCATCTGCCACCTGACATTCGCTTTCGTGCTTCCGCAGTTCAAGGATAGCCCGGCTATTTCGGTCACCCTGGCCTACGTTACCATTCTGGTGCTGGGCGCGTCATTCTCGCTTGTGCCCGCATCGCTCTGGCCGAGCGTTCCCAAGCTCGTTGACGCGAAAATCATCGGTTCGGCCTACGCGCTCATCTTCTGGATCCAGAACATCGGTCTGTGGCTCTTCCCCCTACTCATAGGCAAGGTTCTCGACAACACAAACCCCGATATAGCGCAAGGCGTAGCCAACGGTACCCTTACTCCCGAACAGGCCGCCATCAGCTACAATTACACCGCTCCGCTGGTGATGCTCGCCGGTCTTGGCGTTGCAGCTCTCGCTCTGGGGCTTCTGCTGAAAGTCGTTGACCGCAAGAAGGGTCTCGGTCTGGAACTTCCCAACATCACTCCTTCGGCCGAAGTAGAGGAATCGGAGGCAGTGGCTGCTGAAGAATAACCGATCCTGATTTCCAGACGAAAAAATTAACGGCGTGCTCCTCAAAAACGGGGAGCGCGCTTTTTTTGAGCTGCAACGGAACAATCCCCCCCGTTCAGGCATTATAGGATAAAAGCCTCCCGCGCAGGAGGCGAGAATAATCACATTGTCATCACATAACCGCCCAAGATCAAACATGTCATCACAAAGAAAATCCATCATCGCGGCTCTTCTGCTGTCACTGGCCACACCTAATATATATGGGGCCACACACCGCACGACAATCTCCGACATAATAAAAGCTCTCGAAAGAGTGGAATGCTACAACGCGGCCGCACGCTTCTCGGTGACTATGCCGCAGCTGAACGACGACGTGGTCTATGAACTCACACTCGCCCAGCAACCGGTTCCGGGTGACTCACTCCTTCCGTGCAGCTATCTGATAGACTGGGCCATGACCTCGCGCGACCCCCAGGTGAAAGGATTCTCGGCCTACTTCAGCGGCAACCACTACCGCTATTCGGGCGAACGCCTACAGGAATACCATTTCCTCAACGATCCATTTCCATTCACAACCCACGGGCGCGACGGGTCGATGAACGGGGTACAACGGACAGCACAGTTCGCCAATCTGCTGCCATCAACCATAGCGGAAGAACTACACCGGATGCAGACAGACAAAGCATACAGCATTTCTTTTCACGCAGACACGCTTGTCGGAGGCTCAAAATGCATAGCTCTCGAAGCGATAATGAGAATCAACGGCGTGACAGCCATGGAGGCGACATACACATTCGATCCGAAATCGCTGATGCCGAGGTCCATCCTCCTGGAAAACAACCCCGGTTCAATCAGCGAGCAGACCGTCACAGTGGCCTATTCCGACACGCGCCTGTCAAAGGGGTGCGCTCCGCTTGACGAACCGGCTCTCATCAGGCAATATGCCGACGTGTTCGAGAATTTCCGCGAGAGCAACTTCAGGATAGAGAAACTGCCCGGGAACCGACTGCCGGGATTCGCGCTTCCGACCACGACGGGCGAACGATACATGAGACGTACAGCCGATTCTTTCGCAGTGCCCACCATTGTCGCACTCCTCGACACCACCCACGGATTCACCGCCGACATGGTAAAAGCGCTGCGCTCGGCCACCGACGCGCTGCCCTTCAACGCCGATCTGATTCTGGCTTTCGTGGACAAACATGTCGATGCCATAGAAGAAGTCGTGCCGGAGATACGTCCGGGAGAACATCTGCTCATGGGAGCACGTCCTCTGGCCCGTGACTGCGGCGTAGGCGACCTGCCGGTTGTCATTCTGAGCGATGCCTCGGGAACGGTGAAAAATGTGATTCTCGGCTACAACAATGACCTTGCCTCAGACGTTATACAGAAGATGGCGCTCATGCCCACACAGGATGTGACCGCACCCGCCGCACCATCAGCTTCAGACAAGAACAATTCTATTAGTGATAACAGTATAGCAACCTCTATGGAAACAGTACATTTCAAAGAACAGCCTTGCCACACATACGGCTCTCTGCCTGCCGACGGCACGAAGGCTCCGGATTTCAATCTGACAGGCGCCGACCTTTCAAGCATAAAGAACGAGGACTTCAAGGGTGAAACCGTGGTCCTGAACATTTTCCCGAGTCTCGACACGGAAGTCTGCGCCCGCAGCGTCCGTCGGTTCAATGAGGAAGCCGGAAAACTCAAAAACACGAAAGTAATCTGCGTGTCGGAGGATCTTCCGTTTGCCATGGCACGCTTCTGTACGACCGAAGGACTGAAGAACGTCATAGTAGCTTCGGCTTTCCGTTCGCCCGCTTTCGGGGAGAAATACGGTGTCATGCTCGTTGACGGTCCTCTTGCAGGGCTGCTGACACGCGCCGTCATCATAATAGGCCCGGACGGGAATGTGATTTTCCGCGACCTCGTCGATGAGATTACGAACGAGCCAGACTATGAAGCGGCGCTCAACGTATTGAAAGGAAAATATTGATCAGTAAGACAATAACGAAGGCCGTCATCCCGTTCGCGGAATGACGGCCTTTTTTATTTGCGGCAGCCATCAGAGGCTGACCACTGTCATAACGGGGAAATGGTCGGAAGGAGTCCGGGGCGTCACCCTGACAGCCGAGATCTCGTCTGGCGCATTCTGCAGCTCTGCTTTCACGGCTCCGCGGTCATCCGTGCGGTATGTGTCGGTGAGGACACCATATTTCAGGACCTTCACATCAGGAGTTACGAAGACATGGTCGATTCGCGAGGGAGTATATTCATCGGTACGGTAGTTGTTGAATGTTCCGTTGGGTACATAACGGATCTCCGCTACATCGTGGGAATCGCGCAACTGCCCTCCTGACACCATAGTACGATAGGCGGGACTGGTCTGATCGACATTGAAGTCACCGGTGACAATAGCGGGGATGCCGGGGGCTATCTCGTCGAACTTGCGGCGCACGAGCAGAGCGCTCTCGGTACGAGCTTTCTTGCCTACATGGTCGAGATGAAGATTGAAAAACAGGAATTCACGGCCCGTTGGTCTGTGACGGAACTTTCCCCAGGAACAGATGCGCACGCAGGCTGCGTCCCACCCGAGCCCGGGACGGTCAGGCGTTTCCGAAAGCCAGAAATCGCCGTGGTCAAGGAGCTCGAACAAGTCAGTGCGATAGAAAATGGCGGAATGTTCGCCTTCGGCTTTACCGTCGTCACGGCCCACTCCGGTGTAAGCATAGCCGGGCAGCCGGCCGACAAGACTGTCGAGCTGATGGCGGAACCCTTCCTGGGTTCCGAAAATATCAAATCCGTGGAACCGGATCAGCTCGGCGAGCACCGGCAGACGGCGCCCCCAACCGTCGCCTTGCAACGAGTCGCTGCGGTTGGCCTGACGAAGATTGTAACTTGCAGCAGTGAAAACAGCCGGCTCCGCTTTTGTCGCGGCGACAGAAGCAAGAGAGAGAAGCGTGAACAATGATAACAGCAGTATTTTTCCTAAATCTTTCATAACATTGGTTTATTGACCTCCAAAATTACGAAATTTATCGTAAATTTGCGAATAGTCTAAGACGTTAAACCAATCGACAACTATGTCAATCCTAAAAAAAATAAGCCATCTGTTCGCTCCGGAAGTCGAGAAGAATCTTCCCGACGGGTTCGCGGACTCTACCGTGGAAGGCGGAATGGTGTCCGCCAATCAGATTCTCGACGCCATCATGCGTCATTTCCAGCAGACAGTCTCTCGACTCTCAACGAAATACACCTTTCTCTATCACACTTCTTTCACCGTCTATCTGAAAGCTGCCAATTATCAGGAAATTTCAGACAGTCTGCCGTTCATAGCATCGGGCGCGGAGCAGATGCTCACGGAGGAGATCAACAACCAGGTCAAGAACCGTCCGGGCTACAAGCCTCACTCCTCGTTATGGCAATTCCAGCTGGTTGAAATCCCTGAAGACGCCGAGATTGACGGCATAAGCCGCGAAGAGATGCAACAGAGCGTGGTCGTACAGATACAATCGTCGCTTTTCCCACCGACGGAGCGGAATCAGGAGACAGGGTCAGGACGAATAGTGACAACGGTCCAGGGCATCAATTCCCTGCGTGCGATCCGCAATTGCATAAATCCCGAAATTCTCGGACGACTCCATCTGGTGGAGCGTGACAGAATCCAGCTCTCGCTCAATCTTGACCCGGCAAAGCGGGTGGAATCCGGCAGAAGAATCCCCCGCAGCGACCGACCTGCCAGATACGTGGCGGTACTTGTGGCGGAAGAGGGGCGTTTGCTTGACAACACATCCAATCAACCTATCCATACGGTTGCCATGACCTCTGACGAACTACATATCTCGGGTCGAAACGCAATGGGAGCGGCACAGGGAGCGGAAGTAGTCCGCATTGACAGTGACCGCATCCTGAATCCGCACGTCAGAATACGCCGGGACCCTGCATCAGGACAGTTTCAGCTCGCGGCAATCGGCAAAACCGTTTTGAATCAGCGCACTCTTGCATCGGATCCCGACAAATGGGTCACACTCTCAAAAAAATCCACCATCATTCTGGACGATGATATCCAGATTCAATTCAAAGCTTCCTAAACGGCAATGTGGAATACGGTATTCATAATAAGCCTTGTGATTTTAGTGCTATATCTCTGTTTTAACCACTTTAAAAACCTTCCCCGATGAAAACGCAAGATGTCAAAGCCGTCATATCCGGCGCTACGGATCCCGGCATGGTGCGCCATAACAACGAGGACCGCTTCATCGCCACCGAGCTGTGGGGAGGCTCTCATCTTCTGCTCGCCGCCATCGACGGAATAGGAGGATATGAGGGAGGGGAAGTCGCAGCCGCAATCGCGGCCGATGTCATAACACAGACCGTCGGCTCCGGCTCTCCTGCCGACTGCCTGAATCTGCTCAAATCCGCCGTGACTGCGGCAAACAACAGAATAGTCGAGCAAAAACAGACCGACGCGACGCGCTCAAGGATGGGCTGCGTGCTCTCCTGCGCCATAATAGACATAGCGCAGCGGAGACTCTACATGGTCCATATCGGCGACTCGCGACTTTATTCCTACACCGCATCGCAGGGCCTCAACAAACTCTCACATGACCATTCGCTCGTGGGGTATCGCGAAGAAATGGGTCTCATCTCTGAAGAGGAAGCCATGAAACATCCGCAGCGCAACATCATCGACAGATCTTTAGGAGAAGAGATACATTCACCTTCCGACAGCAATTTCCTTGACTCGGGAATTTTCCCTATTCTTGAAACTACGACTTTCCTGTTCTGCTCCGACGGTCTATCAGACATGCTGCCGTCGAGTGTGATAGAATCCGTCCTATCCTCCCCCATCGCACCGAAACAAAAAGTCAGCCGCCTGATAAGAATGGCTAACGAAGCCGGCGGCAAGGACAACGTGACTGCTGTCATCGCTGAAATACTTCTCCCCGCATCTCCGACAAGTCCGAAGCTTACCGACCTGCATTTTCCTCAAGGCTCTCATGTCCAAAGAAACGACGAATCAGAAACGACAACGACAATCGACTTCGACAACGACAACGAAAGCGGCAAATCCGGCTTCCGTCGCACTTACCTCATGATCATCGCGATAGCCATTTCATTTATTCTCGGAGGGACGGCCGGTTATTTCATAGGGAGATATGCGACCGAATATGAAAGCCAAAATGTGAAGACCGAAACAGTGGTTCCCGACTCAGTCATCGCGGTTCCCAATACCCCGGCAGATTCCGTGGCCAATGCCCAACAGTTTGGACAACAAGTCTCTGACAGCATAAATTCAACCTATCGGCAGAACGCCGACTCAACGCTGAAGAAACCATGAAAGCCTCCAATCCTCTGATAGGTTATCTGCTATGTGCCGTAATGTTCATTCTTGGTGTCATCGCCATGAATGGAAATATGGCGTCAATGTTAGGTGACAGAGAAAAAGATATCGCCGCTGGACGAACTTTGATTCTCGATGACGGACTCAGAGCAGACAGCCTTTACAACTTTTTCATGGACGCCGCCTATATGACAGATCCGCTTGACGCAACTCTGGCATCAGAATGGATAACCGAAAATTTAAAAACTAACGGGTTCCCTGAAAATCTTGGAGAACTCAACCGGCCGGTTTATAAAATTCCGGCCCGGAAGGCCATGGCGGAAGGGGGAAAAGGCTTCAGAAAACGAGTCCTCGAAGACTATCAACGACTCGGCATGGACGGGGAATGGGTAAAAGCGAAAAAGATGCCTCTGACTTCGGATTTCGGGAACGGCCAATCGGTTATCAGCGTCAGAATAATCAATGCTCCATCTGTAGCTAACGCACCGTTGGAAGGACTGCTTGTCAGACTGCGGCAACACAGTCTGGACACCGTAAAGCCTGCGCCGTCTGACCGGCAGAAGGCACCGGAAACCGTACTTGACACCCGCACACTCGGATTTGCCGTAACGGACGCATCGGGAGAAGCCAGATTCCACGTCGAACCGGGAAAGAGCTACAGCGTTATTCCTGTCAACGAGGGATTTCAATATGGACGTGAAAAAGGCACGACCGCAACAGGCAGTCTCGATAAAAGCGGTCTCGGGCTTACCTTCCGCCAGCAGGAACATAAAATCACACCGCTTGATTCCTATACATACCAGGCAATAAAAGCCGACGGTTCCATGATTGTGCGCACACCGCAACAATTTCTCGGAAATCTCGTCAGCGCATCGGCAATCTATCTTATCGGCTGGCTTGCTTTTTTCATATTCATGGGTGTGCGCGACCGTAAACTCAACAGCCGTTCCGATTATCTTCTGGCCACTCTAATCATGGCCCTAACGGGTATTTGCATACTCTCAATGTTCGGGATGACCAATCCGCTGAGCGACAAATGTTACGGACTGGCAATGGCTCATGCACTACTCTGGGGACTTTTGGCCATGGGGCTGATATCCTGCGTGAATCCCGCGAAATTCTTTGCCGGGAAAAGCAGGTTGCAAGCCGGAGCGATTCCTTTTGATCCGTTGGACCGGATTTTCTCTCCAATGAGAAAAAAACATTCTCTTGAACGAACATCATCCATAAGTTTTTCAACCGGTTTCAGCTATCTGATTGCTGCGGTAGGCCTCATCTTTCTCCTATCGCTTTTCGGCACAGGTCCGGAAGGAAGCGATGCCAAGGTTAATCTCGGAGGTTTCCAGCCAAGTGAAATCAGCAAATATCTCATTCTTATTTTTGTAGCAGCTTTCTTTGCGGAAAACGGACTTCTTCTGCAGGCTTTTTCCTATCGTCTCACGCCTTTGTCAGCGAGACGTCAGCTCGGTACTGTAGCTTTGGTCATCGGGTCAGTAATTTTCCTGATGTTGCTCTATCTTTTTGTCCTGAGTGATATGGGACCTGCACTTGTCGTGCTGGTTACAGTCATCTTCCTCTACTCGATGGTGCGACGTGATTTCGCCCAGCTGTTGTTTGGGTTGCTTTCGTTCATAGCGTTCATGCTGGTCGTAAAATCGTTCAGTGACAATCCACTCATTCTGCTTGCCGCAGCTGCAGTCTGGTTCATCGCATGGATCGCTTTCTGTTGGTTCCGTGCCCATAAAATCCATGAAAGCGCAATCATTGTCAATTTACTTATCGTAATATTCTCCTTAGGCGCACCCATCCTCGCTTTTTTCGGGGCAGAATCGGAAGCGGCGAGACTGACGAACCGCACGGAAATGTCATGGGGCGGCCAATGGGACAACCACGTGTTGGGTGGCGATCAGGTTGCTCAGAGTATATGGAGCGTTGCCTCCGGAGGCGTGTCGGGAATGGGTCTTGGAAACGGGAGCCCCTCTGTGGTCCCCGCGTTCCATACAGATATGGCTTTCACATCAGTCGGAGAAATGCTCGGTCTTGCCGGTCTTATCCTCATAACAGTATGCTTCGTGCTTCTTGTCCACAGGACATTGTTGATCGGACGCCGGGCCGGGCAACCCTTCACCATGTATCTGACAATGGGAATCGGCATCCTCACTGGCATTCAATTTCTGCTGATTGTCTTCGGTTCGCTCGGCATCGTGCCTTTGACAGGCGTGACCGTACCGTTCATAAGCTACAGCCGCACAAGTCTCATAGCTACAATGGGTGCTTTCGGAATAGTTCTTGCAGCATCACGTCTGCGTTCTACGGAAAGTCAGCGACAATATGCCTCATCTTTCACCGGAGCGATAGCCGCAAACGTGATATTCTTTATACTGGGAGCTTTTGTCATCACAGGCACTCTGATCAACTACCAGATAATAAACAAAGACGAGACCCTCATTCGTCCGGCCTACATCACCAATACCATGGGAGCCCGGGAAATAGAATACAATCCGCGCATTAAAATGGTGCTTAACCGACTGCATGCCGGAAATATCTACGATACCAACGGGCTGCTGTTGGCCACGAGTTCACCTGATTCGCTCATCAGCGCCATCCCTTCGGTGACTCCGCTCGGAATAAACGCCACCGATCTCCGACATGAGACACACCGAAGGAAGTCCCGCTATTATACAATGGGGTCGCATCTTCTTTTCCTGTTAGGAGATGCCGGAACCGCAAAGGTACTCGGATATCAAGATTCAGATCCCATAGGATTCATGGCCGAAGCCCGTTACGCCGGCGAGCTTCGAGGCATAGATATACCGACCCGAGCCATCGCCCTCCAGTCAGAGAAATTCCGCGAGAACCGGTTTATGCCTCCATCGGGAAAGACATGGAAACTGCGTGAAAAAGATTATCGCAATCTGTTGCCTTTCATGAAAGACGGCCTATATAACAATCCCGTCATAGACTCCTTTAACGCCGAACGTCATAACCGTGACATGTATCTTACAGTCGATGCACGTCTGCAAAAAAAACTGCAGGATGGTTTCAGCCGCTATCTGCCGGTCAATTTTCCTCAGCTTGACCGTCTGAGAGCTTCTGTGGTCGTTCTGAACGCATCGACCGGCGATCTTTTATCCTCAGCCAACTATCCGCTTCCCGATCAGGATTCGATAGTCATGATGAACGAACGCAAGTTTTACGGAGGACTTGAATATGAAAAGATTCCAAATCATCGTCCCTGGACCCAACGCGATCTCGGAATGACTTTTGCCACGCCTCCCGGCTCAACAGCAAAAGTCATGACAGCCATGGCCGCTCTGAAGGCTCTCGGATTGCCGGCGACTGAAATAACCTACAACATCAGGCCGCAGGACGGCATAGAGCCGCCCGGCATAGAACCGACAGGTGTAATCTCGTTCAAAGATGCCATTGTCCGCTCTTCAAACAACTACTTCATCAATATTCTCCACGACAAGAATATCTACAGCCAGCTCGGCGAAATATATGAGACAGTCGGAGCCAGACTACATAACCGAAACGGCGATAATGCATCCAGCTATTATTTCAACCTTGGTGAACTGAATAACTCCAACGAGTTCAACGCAATACTTTCATCCATCGCCTCAAACGGAATGAAAAATTACGGAATCCTTACCGGACAAGGCAATATTCCCCGCTGGCTCAAATGGAGCGATTATGATCTGGCTCTGGCCTGGGGGCAAAGCGCTCTTCTCGCCACACCGCTTACCATGGCACGAGTGGCCTCTATCGTTGCAAACGACGGTAAGCTCGCTCCGACCCGCTATATCCGGCGCACCGGACATAACAACCTTCCGCTCGCGGAGCCGATCAGCGTCCTTGGGCCTGATGAAGCAAAAGAGCTGCGCCAATACATGCAGCTCGAAAGCCAGAAGCTCTCAACTTTGCCAAACCATCCCGGAGATCCGAAAACAATCGGAGGAAAAACGGGAACTCCGGAACGAGGAGGAATTTATGGAAAGCCTAAAAGCAACGATGCCTGGTATATTTGCTTTATGTTCAGCAAAAAGCTCAATGCTCCCGTTGCAGTGGCTTTAAGACTTGAACGAACCGGCACACTGCAGTCGGATAAAGCGAAGAAAGCGATGGCTGAACTTATAATACCGATACTCAATTCATCCGGCTACATGATTTATTAACGAACTTTTTTCAAGACAATGGCATATTTTTTCAAGAAACTCACCGACAGATTAGGCCATATTGCCGACAGTATAAATGGAAACGTCACCTTACCTGATTCTCCGGAAAAAGATGATAAAACTGCTGAAAACGGAAATCGGCCGGATGCCACTACAATCTTCGACAACGCAATTGATAAGCGTGACATAGCCGTTAAAGCACTTCTCAATGAATTCCGCCAAGCAACCGGTTCGACATCGAATGCAATTGCTTCACTGTTCATCTATGTCATAGTTGACCGGGAAGATTACGACGTAAAAAAATATTCCTGGGCCGACGATACGATGAAAGAACACTTACGTCTGGAACTCGACAATGCCATGCTTGAAGGAGTAGGCCGCAATAGAATCGAAATCGACCTGATCACTTCCGACAAGCTTCCCCAATCGTCAATAGAGATTATCGGCGGACATCTGTACTACTCATTCGTTACCCCTCACCGACGTAAGGAAAAAACCGTCCGAGCCAAAATCACGGTTGTTGAAGGCACCGGTTCTATTGACAAATCCCACTACATCCTCGATTCTGAAGCCGGACATATTTTTCACATAGGGAGAGGAACGCTTTCCACCAAACCGGGTGCCTATCGACCGAATGACATAGTCATCAGGTCAGACGATCCCGACCGCAACCTACAAAGCGCAAACAATCATGTAAGTTCGGCTCACGCAGACATAGTGGCAGAGAACGGTAATTTTTACCTGAAAGCGCTGCAATGGGGCTGCCGGCCAATGGGAGGAGCTTCGACCAAACTCATCCACGGAGGCGAAAGTCACGAGATCAAAGATACAGCGATGAAGCATCCTCTCCACGACGGAGATCTGATCGAGCTTGGCCGACAGGTAATACTTCTATTCTCCACCTCCGATATCTGATAACCGATCATGCCGTTCACAGAAGAATATAAAAAACTGATGCTCATAGGCCGCGGCAGCTTTGCCGCAGTCTATAAAGTGCGACACAACAAGCTGGGATATATTCGCGCCGTGAAAATTTCCAACGAAATGGTTGACAGCGAAAATGACCGTGCTTATCGCAGCTTCCTCAACGAGTGCAGACTGATGCTGAAAATAGGCAACGGAAGCCATCCGAACATCATCCACATCTATCAGCCGCGCCTGATAAACAATCATGCGCTCGTTGAAATGGACTATATCGACGGCCAGACACTGACCGACTATATAAAAGAACACCGATGGATACCTATGGAAGAATTCTGGAAATTCGCCAAAGGCATAGTCGGCGCTGTCGGTTATTGCCACGCTGACCTTTATCGCTTTCTCATGGATCCCAATGAGGATGAGCTTGAACCTGATCCCGAAGACGGAAGCAAGTTCATCATAACGCCGGAAAAAGAGAAAGAACTCCAGGCAAAATACTGCGTGAACCATAACGATCTCCATTCCAATAACATCATGCGCCGTTTCTATGACGGGCGATATATTCTTCTTGATTTCGGACTTGCCATTCAGGGTGACCGCTGCGTAAAAAGTTCTTCACGGGCTGACGGCGCTTATGAATATTCGTCGCCGGAGAAACTTGACGGAAAGGAAATCACCGCAGCCTCCGATGTCTATAGTCTCGGGATATTGCTTTATGAGATTCTGACCGGCAGGGTTCCTTTCGTCATGGGACATGGAAACGGAATGGCTGACATCAGCCGTATTTATGATCAGCAGCTTCACGAGACGCCGGCTCCGATAGGACCTTTACGCCAAGAGGTTTTCGAAGAGACGCACCCCGGAGAAAAATATATCAGAGATTATCCGGAGGAACTTGATGAAGTGATAATGAAATGTCTCGAGAAACGTCCCGAAGACCGTTACAGAAATGCGAAAGAAATGCTTCATGCCATTCTTTCCGTCAGCTCTTGCCAGGAAACCAAAGACCAAAATCTTATCGCAACCTTACGGGCCGAAAACGCGGATCTGCGGAAAAGATTGTCAGAAATGCAGAATGACGTGCGTAAGACCCCTGTAATCGTAGCAAGAAGCGAGCATCCCTTACGCCGGCTTCGGGCAATAAGACAGGAAGATTTTGAATTGCTTTCCGATCCATCGAAAGAATGGTATCATGACAATTGCTTTATATTGCCTCCCGGCTGTCGGCTGCCCTCTTCCGAGGAAGTCAGCCGGTTACGATCCACGGCTCTTCTTCCAGAGGATGTCTGGACAGAGAGTGATAGCGAAAATGCCTGTGGTGAAAGATATTTCATCGCCATAAAAGATATATGATGGCAGCGGAACGACAGTCCAACATAGAATTTCTACGAATCCTGTCCATGATGGCCGTCATCACGGTCCATCTCGACGGAGCTTCACTCGGTCTTCCGACTCCGGGTTCGCTTGCGGGGACGTCTGCCTCAGACGCGTGGAGAATCGCCGTGGAGAGCATAACGATTGTAGGGGTAAACTGTTTCACTCTTATCTCAGGTTATTTCGGCATCCGAGCCCGTCCGGCTGGATTTTTGAAATTCACTTTGATGTGCATGTTCTATTCGGTCGGGATATATACTGCATTTGCAATATATGCCCCTTCTGCATGGTCATGGAAAGGCTGGTTCGAATCATGGATGGTATTTACCCACACCGATCTCTGGTATGTGCCGGCTTACATGCTTTTATATCTGCTCAGCCCTATGCTTAATTCAGCAATAAGCTCGATTTCCCGACAACAATTCCGTTTATGGCTCGGGCTGTTCGTAATCGCCAACATCTGGTGCGGATGGCTTTGGGAAGGTAATTTCAACCCGACAGGCTACACAGTCATCCAATTAATCATGATGTATCTGATCGGGCGCTACATATCACTTGAAAGAGATGTCATAAAAGTTGCCCGTAAGAAAATACGGTTTCTTTCGGCTTGCGTTTATGGAACTGCTACGGCAGTCACGGCATTACTTGCCGTGTGGCTTCCTCCGACCATGGTATATGCATATAATTCTCCATGGGTTATCGTCTCTTCCGTGTCGTTGTTCATTTGTTTTCTGACTCTGAGGGTACAGTCTGAAACAATAAACAATCTTGCCAAAGGAGCTTTCGCGGCCTACCTCATCCACAAGAACCCGCTTATCTGGGGCAACATCGTGCGCCCTCTTGCCGTGAGGGTCTGGAACTTCGGTTCACTCACCGGCTACACTATTTTCTGCGTGGCCTTCACGGCAGCGATTTACTTGACTTCAAGCGCTGCTGATTTCATTCGCCGGAAGTTATTCGGGAAGATCGAAGCCCTGCTTGACAATAAAGTCAAGATAAAGCTTTGAGAACAGAAGATTGTTTTCCAAAGTGTATCTGACATCGGTAAACACCTGTGCCAACGTTTTCTTACCGTTTTCTTCCACAAATCTCCGGCTGTCTTCACGAGCCTCTTTCTCTGCAAAGATTTCCTTTATGCGACCTGCGGAATAGTCGTGATATTCTTCATTGTGGATTATAGCATCAACAGGAATCCTGTCACTTACCTGAGTCTCGCCTTCGGGATATCCCACGGTTATCGTAGTCAGGGGGACGACACGTTTAGGAAGCTTTAATGCCTCTGCAATCTCGGGAGCCGTATAAGTGGTCGTTCCCAGATAACAGCATCCCAATCCGCGCATCTCCGCTATAGTACAGAACTGCTGTGCAAAAAGCGCAGTATCGAGCACAGCCGTAACGAATGACTGAAAATTATCATACCCCGGTTTTGCGTCGCTTTCCTCACACCAGCGGACAAAACGGTTATAATCGGCACAAAATGTCAGAACAACGCTGCATCCTGTTACCTGAGGCTGGTTGAAATGCAAAGGAGCCAATTTCTTTTTTCCCTCCTCGCTACGGGTCACGACAACGCTGTAAAGCTGCATATTTCCGGTCGTCGGCGCATGAGATGCCAGCTCAATCATATCAACAAGCTCATTATCCGTCACTTCACGGTCGGAATATCTGCGAACAGTTCTGCGTGTCTGAAAAAAATCTGAATCGTTCATATTTTCTTATTGTTTAGTGGCCCAAATATACTCAATTTCCGTTCCAAGTGCAACTTCAAAATCATTTTTTAGTTAACAATTTATCAACACCAAAATACACATATTGCTATAATTCAGCTTATTATCCAATACAAACCGAAAACTTTTATTTTTTTAAAAGTTAAAAGCATAAAAGCTTTGATATTTCATAAAGTTTAGCCAACTTTGCACTTGAAAAAAATCATCAACCATACAAAACATTATTTTTTAACGAAATCCTGACGTGGAAACAAAGAAATACACCTACGATGAAGCTTTTGAAGCTTCTTTGAAGTATTTTGACGGCGACGAACTGGCAGCCCGTGTATGGGTAAGCAAATATGCCTTGAAGAACTCGGCCGGCGAACTCTATGAGCTTACACCTGATGACATGCACCACCGCATAGCGTCAGAAATACATCGAATCGAGGAAAAATACCCTTCTCCGATGAGCTACGACGAGATATTCGCATTACTTAAAGATTTCCGCTATATCGTACCCCAGGGAAGTCCTATGTCAGGAATAGGCAACAATCTTCAGGTTTCCTCTCTTAGCAACTGCTTCGTCATTGGGGTTGACGGAACGCCTGACTCTTACGGTGGAGTGATAAAAATAGACGAAGAACAGGTTCAGCTTATGAAACGCCGCGGAGGGGTAGGCCATGACCTGTCCCATATACGCCCCAAAGGCACTCCGGTAAAAAATTCGGCCCTTACGTCAACCGGTCTCGTCCCTTTCATGGAACGATACTCCAATTCGACACGAGAAGTGGCTCAGGACGGCCGACGCGGAGCTCTCATGCTCACAGTCAGCATAAAACATCCTGATTCTGAAGCTTTCATCGATGCCAAAATGACTGAAGGTAAAATCACCGGAGCAAACGTTTCGGTCCGCATCGACGATGAGTTCATGCAGGCGGCAGTTGACGGTGTCCCCTACCGTCAGAAATTCCCTGTTGATTCCGACAATCCGACATCATATAAAGATATCGACGCATCAAAGCTCTGGAACAAGATTGTTCACAATGCCTGGAAATCGGCTGAACCGGGAGTCTTGTTCTGGGACACTATCACCCGTGAATCCGTACCTGACTGTTATGCCGATCTCGGATTCCGGACAATATCCACCAACCCTTGCGGCGAGATTCCACTTTGTCCCTACGACAGTTGCCGTCTGCTTGCGATAAATCTATATTCCTACGTCAAGAATCCGTTTACCGACAAAGCCGAATTCGATTTCGAACTTTTCCACGAGCACGTAAAAAGAGCCCAGAGAATGATGGATGACATCATTGATCTCGAAATGGAGAAAATAGATCTCATCCTCAAGAAAATCGAAAGTGACCCTGAAACAGCAGAAGTCAAACAGACCGAAAAACATCTCTGGGAAAAAATCAAGGCTAAAACTCTTAAAGGACGACGCACAGGCGTAGGCACTACAGGTGAAGGCGATATGCTCGCCGCTCTCGGATTCCGCTACGGCACTCCCGAAGCGACCGAAATGTCTGTCAGCGTTCATCGCGCACTCGCTTTGGCCGCTTACCGTTCATCAATAGAAATGGCTCGTGAACGCGGAGCATTCGAAATATTCGATGCCGCAAGAGAAGCCGAAAATCCCTATATCAACCGTCTCCGCGAGGCTGATCCGGGACTATACGAGGATATGAAGAAATACGGCCGACGCAACATCGCCTGCCTTACTATCGCTCCGACAGGAACTACATCTCTCATGACACGCACTTCAAGCGGCATAGAGCCGGTCTTCATGCCGGTATATAAACGTCGCCGTAAAGTCAACCCAAGCGACACTGCCGTCAGAGTGGATTATGTTGATGATTCCGGGGACGCCTTCGAAGAATATGTTGTCTATCATCCTAAATTCATCACCTGGATGCAGGTCAACGGAATCGAAGTCAAAAATAACCTTACGCAGGAAGAGGTTGACAGACTTGTTGCCCGTTCACCCTATTACAAGGCTACAGCCAACGACATTGACTGGCTCGAAAAGGTGCGCATGCAGGGTGCGGTACAGAAATGGGTTGACCATTCGATTTCAGTAACGATAAATCTACCGAACGACATAACCGAAGAGGTTGTCGGCAAATTATATGTCGAAGCGTGGCGGTCAGGTTGTAAAGGCTGCACGGTATATCGCGACGGCTCCCGTTCGGGAGTGCTTATCTCCGTAGAGAAAAAGAAGAAAACGCAGCCCCAGACTCCCGCCTACGGGCATCCGATAGTTGACAAACGCCCGATAGAGCTCGATGCCGATGTTGTCCGATTCCAGAACAACAAAGAAAAATGGATCGCTTTCGTGGGACTGCTTAACGGACGTCCCTACGAGATATTCACGGGTCTTGCGGATGACGAAGACGGTATCTTCTGCCCGAAATCCGTAACCAAAGGAAAAATAATAAAGGCTATCGATGACAAAGGGAACAAACGCTACGACTTCCAGTTTATAAACAAGCGCGGATATAAGACTACAATAGAAGGGCTTTCCGACAAATTCAACCCTGAATACTGGAATTACGCTAAACTGATTTCGGGTGTGTTGCGTTACGGCATGCCTATTGATCAGGTACTCAAGCTTGTCAGCGGACTGGAACTTGACAGTCAGTCGATAAACACCTGGAAAATGGGTGTTGAACGCGCCTTGAAAAAGTATCTGCCTGACGGCACAAAAGCCAGCGGCCAGAAATGCCCCAACTGCGGTCAAGAAACGCTTGTCTATCAGGAAGGATGTCTTATCTGCACATCCTGCGGCACTTCACGTTGCGGATAAGGGACAACACTCGAAAACCACACACCATGAAACTTATATTCAAAATAGACTACCATACCTGCTGGGGGGAATCGATCTACATTGTAGGATCAATTCCTTCCATTGCAGACGGAAAGATGATGCGTCAGGATGAAAACGGCATTCCTACCGCAGTCATCGAAATTTCACCGGCTCAGGCTGTATTTGAATACCGTTATGAAGTCAGGAATGAGAATGGCAATATACGTCGGGAATGGGGAGCGCCCAGAACCTTACGCCTTGACGCGCATCTGACCGATTGCATTATCATTGACAGATGGCAGGATACTCCCTCAAACAAACCGTTTTTCTCATCTGCTTTCACAAAAGCCATATTCCGCAGACATGAGGACGAGTATCTTTCCTCGACCCATCAGTCAACCCTTGAAATCAGGGTGGACGCCCCGATGATCGAACCAGATGAAGTTGTAGCGATAGCCGGAAGCTGTGAAATATTAGGCAACTGGAATCCATCTGCGGCATTCGTAATGAATTCGGCGTCGTTTCCGGTCTGGACCGCGCAGATTCCGTTGTCATCATTGCCGGAATTTTTCGAATATAAGTTTCTCGTTCTGAGAAAATCTGACAAAGCCCCTCTGGGTTGGGAAGAACATGAAAACCGTTCATGCCGAGTCAATGCCCCGGTTCACAACGGCTCTATAATTGAATCAGGACTTTTCTTTGAGAACCCGTTGCCGTTGTGGCATGGAACCGGCACAGCCATTCCGGTATTCTCTCTCAGATCCGAAAAGGATTTCGGTGTTGGAGAATTTCTTGATCTGAAACAGATGGTTGACTGGGCGGTCAAAACCGGCCAGCAGTTTATTCAGCTGCTCCCTGTAAATGACACAACGATGTCGAAGAGCTGGACAGACTCCTATCCTTATACCACCAATTCCACTTTTGCCCTTCATCCCATGTATATACGTCTGGATGAAGTCGGTCCGATAGATGATCCTGCCAAGCAGGCAGAATTCGATACTCTGCGCCGTCAGCTGAACGAACTCTCCGCTCTTGACTATGAGCGCGTCAACAAGGCTAAAAGCCAGTATCTGCACCTTGTCTATGAGCGTCAGGGAAAAGCGGAAATGACGTCGGAAGCATTCAGGAAATTTGCGGAAAACAACGACTATTGGCTTAATCCCTATGCGGCATGGAGCGTGTTACGCGACCGATATTCAACAGCCGACATGAATGCCTGGGAAGAATTCGCCGTATATGACGAAGAACGCATAGCAAGATTCATCAGCCAGAACCGTCACGACATAGATTATTACAGATTCGTTCAGTTTCATCTTGACAAACAGTTACGTGAAGTCCGCGATTATGCCGCTTCCCGAGGAGTGGTCCTCAAAGGAGACATACCTATCGGTATATCGCGATGCAGCGTGGACGCGTGGCTCCACCCTGAACTTTTCAATCTTGACTGCTCAGCCGGCGCACCCCCGGATGACTTCGCCACACTTGGACAAAACTGGGGCTTCCCAACTTACAGATGGGACGTTATGAAACGCGACGGTTATACGTGGTGGAAAAACCGGCTTCGCAAAATGGCCGAATACTTCTCGGCCTACAGAATCGACCATCTGCTTGGATTTTTCCGTATATGGCAGATACCGAACACACAGCTCCACGGATTGCTCGGCACTTTCTCCCCTGCACTTCCACTTAGTCCGGAAGAGATGCTTGACCGATACGGATTCTTCTTCTCGTCGCCTCTATATACCGCTCCCTATATCACGGATGAAGTCATCGTCTCCATTTTCGGAGATCTTGCAGATGAAGTGAAGGCAAAATATCTCGTCAGAACCCGTTTCGGCCTTTATTCTCTTATCCCCTCGCTCGCGGATCAGAGAGACATAGCATGGCATTTCGGCTCATTTGAGGATACGGAACACAACAGAAGGCTCTGTTCGGGGCTGATGGACCTTATTGACGAAGTGCTTTTCATCGAGGACCCCGTAAAAAAACAATTTTATCATCCTCGTATCGACGCAAAAAAAACTTTTGTATATAAAACGCTGTCAGAGGAACAGAAAGCAAGGTTCGACGAATTGTATGAGGATTTCTTCTATCACCGTCACAACGAGTTCTGGAAGGAAAGCGCCATGGAGAAATTGCCGGCGCTTATCGACTCGACGGGAATGCTGTGTTGTGCCGAGGATCTCGGTATGATTCCGGCGTGTGTTCCCGATGTGATGAAAGAGCTGATGATTCTTTCCCTTGAGATTCAAAGAATGCCGAAGGAACCGTATGTCAGATTTGCAGATCCTAAGAAATATCCCTATCTTTCCGTATGCTCGACCTCGACACATGATATGCCGGGAATTCGCCAGTGGTGGGAAGAAGACCACAACCGCGCTCAGAAATTTTACAATGAAATGCTTCACCACGAAGGTAAAGCGCCCGGATTTGCTGAGCCATGGATATGTCGTGAAATACTTGAAATGACTCTTGACGCGCCTTCCATGCTGTGCATTCTTCCTTTACAGGACTGGCTCTCTATCGACAAAAATCTCCGACGTCAGGATCCTCGGGAAGAGCAGATAAACGTTCCGGCCGATTCACACCATTATTGGCGCTACCGCATGCACCTGACTCTTGAACGGCTGCTTGACGCCGATGAATTCAATCAGGACGTGAAGAAGCTCGCGTCTTCTCGAAGGCCCGAGTGAAGAACACCGTGAAAACGGGAAACATTATCAGTCCTGCGACTGACAGAACTATGCCTATGACCTTACCTGTGGATGTGACCGGACTGATGTTGGATCCGCAGGTATTCATCTGCATGACAGAATACCACAGTGATTGCCAGTAGTCATATACCATTTTATTGACTGAATGTTCCTCGACATAGAACATCAGCGATAATACATAGAGAAGGATGACCAGAATAACAATATATGTGACAAACATTCCGGTCACCCAGTTTTTTTCCATTACTCCCCACAGAACGGCGAAAACAGCCGCCAGCCTGACGATCGGGAGTACTCTGAGTATATAATAGATTACCGGGGAAACGTGCCATTGAAAATGATGTATTATCGAAGTATAAGGGACACAGACAATCACAAGCGCGATCATAGGCAGCAACGCCCGTTTTCGATCGGGAGAAATGGCCCATTCCAATATAGCCTCAAATATAAAGAAGACACATATCCAGAATTGCAATCCGAGATATCGTTCATCAGCGATGAACGACACACTGTGGAGAATATCGTAGGATATCGAATAAAGAAGGACGACAGAAAGCACTACCACACTCAGGCGCAGCATCATTCTCAGAGGACGCCGCTTGTCATGGATTTTACCTTGTGTGTTGACCGGAACTTCCATCGCTTATGAAAGCAAGTTAGTGTCAGATTACTTCCATATCGGCTTCAAGCCGCTGCCTGACGACTTCATAAATGAGTATGCCCGCAGCCACAGACACATTCAGCGAACTGATTGAACCGAACATAGGTATGGAGACAAAAGTGTCACATTCCCGGATAACCTCGTCACTGATCCCCGAATCTTCGGCCCCCATAACCAAAGCCGTCGGTTCGGTATAGGAAGCGGTAGTATAATTTATATCGGCTTTTTCCGAGACTGCGACAACCTTGAATCCGGAATTTTTCAGGTATTTCACCGCGCCGACAACGGAATGCTCCCTGCACACGGGAAGATGCAGCAACGCTCCCGCAGATGTTTTAACAGCGTCGCCACCAACAGAAACGCTGCCGTGATCAGGAATTACGATGGCGTCGGCACCCGCACATTCGCATGTTCTCGCTATAGCCCCGAAGTTTCTCACATCAGTCACTCCGTCAAGAATAACTATAAATGGCATTACTCCATCTTCAAAGAGCTGCGGGACGAGATTTCCAAGCTGATGATAGGGTACGGCAGACAATATAGCGATTACCCCCTGATGATTCTTGCGGGTGATTTTATCCAGTTTCTCGGCGGGAACATAACGTGTCAGTATTCTGTTTGCACGCAGAAGCTCCGTAAGCTCCTGAGCGAGGGGTCCTGAAAGACCTTTACGAATATAGACGCGATCAATGTCACGACCGGCGTTAACCGCTTCCATAACTGCACGGATGCCGAATATATAGTCAGATGGCTGCATACTTGATTTATTGGTTTGAGTCAGTTTTATATTTAACGTATTGATGATGCGAGTAGTTCTTCAGCCGCCGCACGTGATGCCGGATTCGTGGAATCCCCGGACAACATCAAAGCCAGCTCATCGGTGCGTTCTGCTCGCGAGAGTTCCTTTATATGTGTTACGGTAGAAGTATCAGTATCATGCTTGAACACCTTGAAATGATGCTCACCCTTTGCGGCGACCTGAGGCAGATGCGTAATAGTTATAACCTGAATATTTTCGCCTATATCCCGCATCATTCTTCCCATCCGGTCAGCCACATCACCCGACACGCCTGTATCCACCTCATCAAAAATAATGGTAGGGAGTGACATCCGGTGGGCTATGATCGATTTTATCGAAAGCATCATGCGGGAAATTTCTCCACCTGAAGCAACTGATCCGACAGCAACCGGCACCTGATTCTTATTGAATGCAAAACGAAATTCGATATTATCAGCACCTGTCGCAGACATATCCGACGGTTCGACGGCTATCTCACAGACCAGATTTTTCATGCCTAAAGGCATTGCGGTTTCTCTGAGTACGGCTGCGAATTCTTCCGCAGCCCGTTTCCTTGCAGCTGTGATCCTTGCCGCCTGTTCTACCGCAAGTTTCTTTGCCTTTCTCGCCTCCTGCTCCAGTTCCTTCAATATGCTTTCAGAGTCTTCAAGCCGTTGCAGGCGGCTCTGCAATCTTGTTCGCACCTGAATGAGTTCATCGGCCGAAGCTACACCCTGTCGGTCCTTGACATCTTCAATGCGTCTCAGACGTCTTTCTATAGCCTCAAGATCGGAAGAGAGATCCGCGGGAAAAGCCGACGCCGCCTCTTCGATGGTATCGGCTATGTCAGCCAGCTCAGTCATCATGTTGTCAAGGCGTTCCTTAACCTCCGCCTCTACCGGGAGATGCACGAGTATATTCTCCAATGCACCTGTCGCATCGCTCAGGAGCGACAGAGCGTTTGTCTCTCCGGCTGACAGTGCTATCAGAACCTCGTCGAACCGTTCTCTTGCATCGGCCGCTTCCGCGATCTGTTCGCGTTCTGCCTCAAGAGTGTCAGCTTCTCCCGGCTGCAGGTCAAGTTCGTCAAGTCTTTGAAGCTGGAACTGCATGAAATCCGCATTTTCCCTATCTTTGGCTATGGCGCTTTTGGTGGCTTTAAGTTTGTGGAGCGCAGTTTTATAGGAACTGTATAATTCTGAAAATTCATTCAGTGACTTTCCGTTGTCGGCCAGCGAATCGATTATTCTCAGTTGAAAATCGGGACTTGAAAGCAATTGATTCTGATGCTGTGAATGGATATCCACAAGTCTTAAGCCAACTTCCTTCATATCCTCAAGTCTCACAGGCGTGTCATTTATAAACGATCTTGAACGTCCCGTCGGAGAAATCTCCCTGCGCATGATCATGACATCATCATCAGCCTCTATGTCGTTTTCCCGACAATAATTTCTCAGTCCAACGTTATCTTTTATGTCGAATTCCGCCTCTATCACCGATTTACGCTCACTGTTTCCTATCGAACGCAAATCCGCCCTTTCTCCAAGAAGAAGAGAAAGAGCTCCAAGTATGATTGACTTTCCACCCCCGGTCTCGCCCGTAATGATATTCAATCCGGCATGAAACCGGATGTCGATATTGTCAATCAGAGCGTAATTTGATATGTGTAGCGAATTGAGCATGATACAGGATTTAATATTATCGAGTGGGAGGAGGGTCGAGAATTGCCTGCAGACGCCTGCTGTCGGTCGGGTATAGCCGGGACAACAAATCATGGACGCCGGTTCGTTCGGACTGAGTCCCCTTGGAATAAACGTTTATCAGTTCGTCAAGTTTAGAGTCATGCCAGATAGTAAGGGCAACAGACATAGGCGCTTTTTCGCGGATCTTTTCAAGATAATCGAGCGATCCGGTGATGGCCATTCTCCCTTTGTCAGGAACAAGCGCCATCTCGTCAAGCCCTTTGCGATGATACTCATATATCAGCTGACGTATCATTTTTGTGTTAGGATCAGTGAATGACGCAAGCACCGCGGCCCTGTTGCGGTTATCGGAGTATGACTTCCATCCGGCATCTCCGCTTGCCTGCATCATCTGGACTATATTCTGCAGTCTTTCGTAGCAGTATTCCCCTCCTTCCGGAGAAAAGGAATCAAGATCCACGGCCAATATGAGATAAGCATAAAAATCAAGAAGTGCCGTCAGATTGCTTTCAATCGTATTTTCTGAAAAAACAAGCCGGTCATTCAGTCTGTATTCAAATTCCACATCATTATCCTTTATGTTAAGAAGAGTACTCGAATAGGAACTGTTATAGACCGGACGTGTGGATTGGATCTGAAATTCACCCTTCACGAAATCACTACCGAAGTCATTCACTGTCAGGAACAGACGGCACTCGATTTTTTCATTCTGTGAGAACTGATAGGACGTGAACCGTGTCGAATTCATATATTCGTTTATGGATTCCCTCAATGCATCCAAATCCTGCTCTCTGCCTTGAATTTTCTGTGTATTGATCTCCACCTTGCAATTAAGCTCCTGACTCCGGACCGTAAAGGCACAGAAACTCAGGAAGAAAAGAGCAAGAAGGGAGAATACGGTTTTCATGAAAGCAGTCTGATAATATTTTCAGCTGTATCTTTTTTTGACATCAGAGGCAATTCGATTTTCGATGAATCGGCTTTGAACACAGTGACTTTATTTGTGTCCGTGGCGAATCCCGCGCCGGGAACTGCAAGCGAATTGAGCACTATCATATCGAGATTCTTGGAATGCAGTTTTTTCAGAGCGTTTTCATCCTCATGATCAGTTTCCAAGGCGAAACCGACCAGTTTCTGATTCATTTTTTTCATGGAACCGAGAGTCGCCGCTATGTCAGGATTACGTTTAAGCTCCAAAGTGACAGTGTCCCTGGACTCGCGTTTCATTTTTGTCTCATGAAACTCAGCCGGTGCATAGTCAGCCACAGCCGCGCACATGATGGCGATATCAGTCTCCGGGAAAAGTCTTTCACACTCTTTCGCCATCTGGCATGCCGATTCAACTCCTATGACTTTTACAGACCGCTCTGAAGGGCTGACCGATACCGGGCCGCTTATGACCGTCACTTCAGCTCCGGCACGAGCCGCAGCGTCGGCAAGAGCATACCCCATCTTTCCGGTAGAGAAATTGCCTATGAATCTTACGGGATCTATACGTTCGTATGTAGGGCCGGCTGTCACAAGGATTTTTTTCCCGGAAAGCGGTCGCGAGGAGGAAAAGAATTCATCCAAAACCTTGACAATGTTTTCGGGCTCCTCCATTCTTCCCTTACCAATAAGATGACTCGCAAGTTCACCTTCGGCCGGTTCAATGATATGGTTACCGTAAGACCTGAGCAAATCTATATTTCTCACAGTCGAAGGATGAGCCATCATATCGAGATCCATAGCGGGAGCTATGAAGACGGGAGCTTTAGCCGAGAGATATGTTGTAACGAGCATATTGTCTGCTATGCCGTTTGCCATTTTCCCGATAGTTGATGCAGTAGCCGGCGCTATTACCAAAGCATCGGCCCACAGACCGAGATCAACATGCGAGTGCCATTCTCCGGTATTTGCGGTGAAAAATTCACTTACCACCGGTTTTCCCGTAAGGGCCGACAAAGTTACCGGAGTTATGAATTCCTTGGCATTAGGAGTCATCACGACCTGCACTTCAGCTCCTCGTTTTATCAACAGCCTGACGAGAGTCGCTATCTTAAAGGCGGCGATTCCTCCCGTTATTCCTACGATTATGTGCTTCCCTTTCAGCATATTCTTGCTCACTTGGTTCTTCTGGCGGCATCGATTCTCAATCTGATTGTCGCGAAAGCATCTTTCGTGTTCTGCTGAAAATCGCCCTGCTGCACCCAACTGTAATATCCCGGATCGCGGCGAAGGACATCTTCCGCAAGCTGACCTTTGTATTTTCCGAAATTTATGACTTCTTTGTTCGCATCGTTATAAATCAGACGTCCGGCGAAATCGACATTCCGGTTATGACAAGAAAATTCGGAAAGAGCCTTCACGTCATTAGTCAGTTCAGGATATTTGTCAAGCTGAGCTTTCAGGACTTCAAGCGTCGCACGGGTATCGGCATTAGCCGAATGAGCGGCTTCAAGATCCTGTCCGCAGTAATATTTGTATGCAGCAGACAGATTTCGCGGCTCCATTTTGTGATATATAGTCTGCACATCGACAAAACGTGTCTTCGAAAGATCCAATACTATTCCGGCCCGGTGAAACTCTTCGAGAAGCAATGGAATATCGAACCGGTTGGAATTAAAACCGGCAATATCGCAATCCGCGAAAATCTCCGCAAGACTCTTGGCCAATTGCCGGAAAGTCGGTTCGTTGGCGACATCAGCATCGGTTATATGATGGATTGCCGTAGCCTCTGCCGGGATAGGCATTTCAGGATTTATGCGTCGGGTGCGTTCCTGCTCTTCTCCTGAAGGAAGAACCTTTATAATAGAGATCTCCACAATACGGTCATGCGTTATGTTAGTGCCCGTGGTCTCGAGATCAAAAAATATTATCGGTCGTTGTAGTCTGAGCTGCATATTGTCAACAGGGGATTTCTTGTCACTCGCCTATATTCATCGGCATCAGGATCATCTGGAGTTCGATGTCGGGATCAGTCTCCCCGGGAAGGAAAAGAGCAGGCCGCGAAGGATCGGCAAGACGGATTATGATGTCTGAAGAGGAGAAAGTGGAGAGGATTTCAACCAGATACTGGCTGCCGAAACCCATTCGTAGAGGCTGCCCCTCGTAATTGCATGCCACATGTTCCTCTCCTGAGGTTCCGAGACTGTTGTCGGAAGCCCTTAACAACACTTCTTCGGTGTCGAAATTGAACTTCACGAGACCGCCTCCGCCGTCGCCAAACACGGCGACACGTCTTACGGCATTGAGAAACGACAGACGGTCCGTTGTGAAAACGTAGGGATTGTTTACGGGTATGACGCGGTTATAATCGGGGAAATTTCCTTTTATGAGACGGCAGTCAAAAGTGAAAGTGGCACTTTCGAAAATAACCGAGACGGGAGTGACCGTAATTCTGACATCCTCTTCCTTGGCAAAAACATTCTTTATGACCTGCGCACCTTTCACGGGAAGGATAAATGAACATTCCTGTCCGGGAGTGATTGCCATATCGACATATTTGACAAGTTTACGGGTATCGGTCGCCACGAAGACTATTTCATCAGGTTTTACGTCCCAGAGAATACCCATCATCTGCGGACGAATTTCTTCGGTACTTACGGCAAACAGAGTATTCTCGATACCTTTTATCATTCGCTCGCAAGCACAGTCGAAAGTAACTGTTTCATTATCTGACGCCCTGCGGTGTTCCGGATATTCAAGGCCGGAGATGGCGACGGTATTGTAGTGACCGTTAGTGTAATTTATAACGACCTCCAGATTATGATCGTTTATCTCAAAGGTAACACCCTGATCCGGGAGCTCTTTCAGCAATTCTACTATTCTGCGGGCATCAAGACAGAAAGATCCTGATCCTTCGGCCTGGGTGACGCTGATACGGCCAACCAGAGAATTCTCCATGTCAGAGGCAGTGACAGTCAGGACGTCTCCGTCAAGCTCGAACAGGAAATTATTAAGAATCTGCATCGCATTTCGCGAGCTGATTATTTTGCTTACAGAAGATGCGAAGGTGTAAAGGGTCTTGCTTGAAACGTTGAACTTCATGGGTTATATATGGTATTTTAAGTTTTATCTGTAAATTTATTGCGGTAAATGGCGTAATCAATCGAAAAATTCAGAATCAGGCACCATTTCAGTCTCATCCTGAGTCTCTTCCGTTTCTGTGCTTTCAGTTTCATCGCCGGGCCCAAGACTCGGAACGAAATCATTGTTGCACATATCGAAATTCACGGGGAACATGAATTTGGCAGACTGGGAATAATGGAGAGAAGGATCGGCATAGATTCTCTTCATGAAATTACCCCATATAGGAAGCGCCATCGACGCACCCTGTCCCAGATTTCCGTTGAGGAAATGGATGAACCGTTCCTCGCCACCGACCCACGCTCCGGCCACTATCTCCGGCGTAAATCCCATGAACCAGCCGTCGGCATTGAAATTAGTCGTTCCTGTTTTGCCGCCCATCTCAGCCGAAATGTTCCATGGTGCGCCACGCAGACGGCGTCCAGTTCCATGATCGACCACGCTCTGAAGCATCGATAACATCCTGTAGTAGCCGTTTTCCGAGAGCACCTCAGTGTGTTTCGGCACGAATTCTGAAATGATATTTCCTTTATTATCAGCTATCGCAGTCACAAGAATAGGATCGACTCTCATTCCCTTGTTGGCGAACGCGGAATAGGCTCCAACCATTTCCTTGACAGAGATTTCGGCAGCTCCGAGAGCGAGCGTATAGTTGGGGTCAAGCGGCGAACTTACTCCGAAATTTCTCAGTGTACGCACAAGTGATCCCGGAGAAAGCTGATCGATCAGACGCGCAGAAATCCAGTTATTTGACGTTGTAAGCGCCCATTTCAGGTCAACCATCTCGCCAGCGCGAGAACTTCCGGAGCGAATCACCCATAATTTGCCGTTGGAATAGAGCTGAGGGGGAGCATTGAGGATCTGGTCGCAGGGAGTGAAGCCCTCTTCCATGGCAAGAGAGTAGAGAAAAGGTTTGATCGAAGAGCCAACCTGTCTGCGTCCTTGAGAAACCATGTCATACTGGAAAAAGCGGAAATCAGGGCCTCCCACATAAGCGAGAATATGTCCGGTTACGGGATCCATTGCCATGAATCCGGTGCGAAGGAATTTCTTATGATAGAGAATCGAATCCAGCGGCGTCATTACTGTGTCAATAACTCCGGAATATGAGAAAACCTTCATCTCCGTAGGCTCGTCAAAGCTCTTTCTTATTTCTGCATCGCTGAGGCCGGACTTCTGAAGGGCACGCCAGCGGTCAGTCTGTTTCATAGCCTGGTTTATGAGGTGCTTTATGCGGACTTCAGATATTTCAGTCCGGTTCGCCGAATAGGGAGCGCCCCATGTTCCCCGCTTTTCCCGGTCAAATGCCGGCTGAAGAGTCTTGCCGAGATGCTCGCTTACAGCAGCTTCAGCATGTTCCTGCATGCGGGAATCAATGGATGTGTAGATTTTCAGGCCGTCATTATAAATATCATATTTCGAGCCATCAGGTTTGGGATTTTTCTCTATCCAGCCGTAGAGAGGATTGCGAATCCACTCTATCGAATCGGAATAGTATTTTGCCATTTCCCATCCGCGATAGTTCTTGCGCTCCGGTTTTTTAGCACGCATCATATATCGGATCTGCTCACGTACATAGGGCGCTATGCCGTCCTTGTGGTCAACGCTGTGGAAATCCACTTTAACAGGCAGCTCCTTGAGCGATTCCATCTCTGATTTTGAAATCATTCCGGCCTTGAACATCTGCTCGAAAACAACATTTCTGCGATCACGGGCTTTTTCCGGATGACGGATAGGATTATAGATCGAGGGATTCTTCACCATCCCGACCAGAAGTGCCGCCTCTTCAATAGTCAGATCTTTCGGTTCTTTACCAAAATAGACCTGTGCGGCCGAACGGATTCCGACAGCATTATAGAGGAAATCGAACTGGTTGAGATACATCTTGATTATCTCTTCCTTGGAATAGAAACGTTCGAGCTTCACCGCAATCATCCATTCGATCGGTTTCTGCATCGCACGGGTGAGCATATTTGATGTCTGCCTCGAGTAAAGCTGCTTGGCAAGCTGCTGTGTCAGAGTGGATCCACCGCCGGCGCTGCGGTCCTGCATCAGAAGAGTCTTCACTCCCACTCGCATCAAAGCTCTCATGTCTATGCCGGAATGTTCCATGAATCGGGAATCCTCGGTAGCGATCAAAGCGTTGACGACATGATCTGAAATCTCGTCAAAATCAGCGCTCACGCGATTGCCGCTTCCTTGAAAATAGCGTCCCATCTCCTTGCCGTCGGCAGTATATATGATCGACGCATACTTATCGGTAGGATTCTTGAGTTCCTCGATATCCGGCATATATCCGATGATGCCGTTATAGGCAAGTACAAACAATAGAAAAATGACTGTGACAAATATGCCGAAAGCTATCCACAGCGCGCCTACAACACCTATTTTCCGCTTCCTACGTTTGGGTTTAGGGCCGGATGCGTCCGGTTCGTCCAAAGAGATATACACCGGGCTATCCGGCTTATTATCAGTCTTGTTATTCTTGAACATACTTTTCAACTTTATTACACCGGCTTAGCGATACCATAACATACGGCCCACCACGCCATTTAATCCACAAAGATAGCATATATTTCCCAAAAATGCAACTCCACTCCTCCGCCTCCCAGGGCTAGCGCATGAGATTTAGCAAAAATTCAGTCAAAAACTTGGATATTTA
>CAJULY010000018.1 GCA_910587185.1 uncultured Muribaculaceae bacterium | reverse complement strand
AAATATCCAAGTTTTTGACTGAATTTTTGCTAAATCTCATGCGCTAGCCCTGAATAAAACTCGACTATTTCTTTGTAATTATGAAAAAATTATTTCCTTTACTGGCTTTAATTCTATTATTGACAGGGTGCAGTCCATACACGCTTGTCAATAGTGAGACCTACAATGGCGCCGATCTGAGAGCTTATTCCACATTTCGTATCATAACTCCCGACGAGGGAAAAATGGTGCCCGGAATGACTTACGTGACTTACTATAACATTGCCGCCGCCATAAGGGAACAGATGGATGAACGCGGCTACACGGAAAGCCCCGATTCACCGTTGCTTATCAACATAGGTATCACTACCCATCGTGAAATACAGACTGAACCCCTGATCGATAACTATTATCCTTGGCCCGGCCCCGGTCCTGTCCCCGGATATTATCCGTTCTTTATGTATCCCAGACAGTATTATTGGCCCGCATACAACCCTAACGCACAAGTCATAACCGGAATATACAAGGAAGGAGTTCTAACCATGGATATGGTGAACATCCAGCAGAAAATACCCCTGTTCTCTGCTTCAGTCGCGACCGTGCTTGAAAACGGAAGCATGAGCCAGTTCCGTAATCTCAGCGGAATCAACGAGGCAGTCCAGACTCTTTTCTCAAAATTCCCTGTTCCGCTTCTTCCACAGTACAGAGGGAAGTAAACTCCTTGACAAGGGTGAACTTTACATCCTTGTCCTGTGTTTATGTGATATAACGATATGATATAATAGTGTCCAACAAACAAACCTGACATAATTATGAAGACTGAAGTATTCACCCAACCAAAACTCCCTTACGCACCCGACGCTCTCGCACCGGCTATCTCTCAGGAAACGGTCGATTATCATTACGGGCGTCATGAAAAAGCATATATCGAGAATCTTAATAAACTTATTGAAGGAACCGAGTATGCGGACATGGACATAGAGGATATAATACGGGAGTCTGAAGGCCCCATCTTCAACAACGCCTCTCAGGCATGGAACCATATATTTTATTTCTTCACCTTCTCTCCCGACGGTCCCACCGAACCGGAAGGAGAACTCCGCAAGGCCATAGACAGGGATTTCGGATCATTCGACAATTTCAAAAAAGAATTCGTTGATGCCGGAGTCAAGCTTTTCGGCAGCGGCTGGGTGTGGCTTTCGAGAGATCAGGACGGCAAGCTTTTCATAACCCAGAAATCAAACGCCGGCAATCCGCTTACCGACGGTCTTACACCGATCCTGACATTCGATGTCTGGGAACATGCCTATTATCTTGATTACCAGAACAGACGTGCTGAAGCTTTAAACAAGCTCTGGGATATTGTTGACTGGGAAATTGTAGGCAACCGTTATCAATGATTTTGAGTCATACGAGCAACAGAATAAATACTTTAAGCATAATGTGATGAATGGATGCAGGGGTACTCGTGAGAGCGCCTCTGTTTCTTTTCATTAAAAATCAGTCGATAGCACTGTTCTTAAATTTTAATTCCGTAATTTTGTTATCAGATAATCGCTTGCCAAACCTTAGAAGTAAATTTACTTACAGAATGAGACCAATGAGAAAAGCCCAACGTCAGCGAGACGGAAAATGGGCGTTAGAAGTTTTCGATAAAGCTCCCTATGTCACAGTCAGCATGGTCAGGCCCGACGGAACTCCCTATGGTCTGCCATTGTCGCTCGTGCGCAGGGATGACAGTGTGTTCTACTTCCACTGCGCTCATGAGGGAGAAAAGCTCGAGTGCCTGAAAAACAATCCTGTTGTCAGCCTTTCGGCCGTAAGCAAATGCACTCCGAAATATGAGGAAGAAAAAAACAACTTCACGGAATATTATCATTCGGCGGTTGCTGTAGGTCGGGCGGAGATTGTAGATGACGATAACGAGAAAACGGAGGCCTTACGTTTGATTTGTGAACGGTTCCTGCCCCGGTATATGGATCATTTCGACGAAGCTGTGGGACGCAGTCTGAATATGACCGCAATTGTGAAAATAACGCTTACCGAAGCGCCCGTTGGAAAATGTAAGCCGTGATTTTGGAAACAACAAAACAGAAACGATTTTTAAAATAACATGTTTATGAAAAATTTCAAGCCAAAGGCCTGGGTTCTGCCCCAGCCGGTACTGATCATAGGCACGTATAATGCCGACGGTACTCCGAATGCAATGAATGCCGCCTGGGGTGGCCAGTGGGATTATGAGGAGATCTTCATATCTCTGGGTTCGCATGCGACAACAGACAATCTCAACCGCTGTGGAGAATTCACCGTAGCGTTTGCGACTGAGGAAACCCTTGTGGCTTCGGATTATGTCGGATTGGTCAGCGCCAGGAAACAGACGGACAAGGTTGAACGCACCGGCTGGAAATCCGCAAAAGGAGAGCATGTGAACGCACCCGTCTTCGGTTGCTTCCCTATGACGATGGAGTGCCGCGTCAAGGAAAAGATCCACGAGTCAGCAACGGGATATTATCTGGTAGCTGAAATAGTCAACATAGTCTGTGATGAGAAATATCTCGGTGATGACGGCAAGCCTCAGATAGAAAAAATGGACCTGATAACTTTCGATCCTATCCATAACGGATACATAGCCCTTGGCCGGCGTGTAGGAAATGCGTTTCACGACGGGCTGCAATTGAAGGCCTGATGAAAGTCCATGAAACAGGAATCCCGATTGGCCGTCAGACCGATCGGGATTCCTGTATTTTATGTTTATTCTCTCAATCCGAGAGATATTCCAGATCTGAAGCCGTGTATCCGTGGGGAAGTTTGTGACCATCGACAATGATGACAGGTGTGGCTGTCAGCCCGGTGGCTTCTCTCCATTTGTCCTGTTTGGCGAATTCCTTCAGCACTTCGTCTGCGTTCGGGTCAAGACCCATATCGCTGAAGAACGATTCGCCCTGATCCATTCCACGGCCATACCACTCAGTCAGCACTTGCCATGTCTTTTCCGGTCCTTCCTTCAGGAACGCGGCGATGATATAGCGGTTTATGATGCTTTTGCCCGGTGAGAAATATGTCATTGTATAACGGATGGAGGCGTCGGGGTGTGAAGCGAGGAATCTGTTGAGCTCCTTATGGAGATTTGCGCAGTGGGAGCAGTAGGGATTTGAGAACACAGTTATTTTCGGGTGTCCCCCCTTCTCTTTGCCGAAGACCATGGACGACTGCAGCTCCGGAGTTTTGTCAAGCTCGGGAGATTTTCTTATAAGTAACCGCATGACGTCGGGAAGCAGTCGCAATTCGTTATATTCCTCGCATGAAGCATGTTCTTTTATCGCACGTCCTATTTCCTCCATGATATAGCTGATCGCAAAGATCGCTACGGCGTAGAATGCGAACATAGGAATTATATTTATCGATAACAGATCGCCCCGGCGATAAACTCCTCCCAAGAGATATATGGCAGCCTGCGCCCACATCAGGGTCAGAACAATCAGACACAGCGTGCACCATGTTCTGGCCTGCGTTTTCTGATACCAGACGCTCCAGAAACTGAACAGCAGTCCGACCGTGCTCAGCAGAGCCATACTTGACATGAGCGCGGGAAACAACAGGAGAACAAGAGTGTTGACTATGAAGAATCCCGCGCCGATCTCGCTAAGCGTGACCATGCCGAGTATTGTGGAAGCCTCCGTCAGTTTCGGGCTGTCGCAGCGACTTGATTTTATCAGGCCACAGAGATGTTCGGCGACCGGGTTTTCTATGTGCAGCTGTTTCAATATCAGCAGATAGGACACATAGATTCCGGCAAGATTTATCAGCAGTGCCGCTATGCCCCACCATCCGAGCTCGAAAGAGCCGGAATTCACAATGGAAATGACAACCACAGCGAGTGCGATGACTGCCAGGATCCCCTTTGCCTTCGCCGCTCTCTCAATGAAATGGTTATGACGGTAACCCGTTTCGCCCGATGAAGCATCGGGTGTTCCCTTGAGTGCAACACCATCCCAGCCTTTGAGAAAGTCCTGATATTTGATTCTGAGTCTCTTCGAGCCGGCAAGATATGTCACCATCCCGTCGGAGACATTTTCAATTATGACGAATTCCTTGTCATAGACGGCCAGTGACGGCACGGGAATCGGAGTATGCTCCGACTCATCCTTTTCAAATCTCAGGGCTTTGGTCGGGATTCCGTACTCATGCAGCATCTCGGCCAGCCCGTACATGGAATTTTTGTAAGGGTTGCCCTGATACACCGCCCTGCATCCTGCCGCCGTGTGAGGCACGTGGAGGCTTGAAAGATAACGTGAAAGTATATTACGCATTGCTTTTCAGTTTTGTGTTCGCCGGTCAGTCGCAGTCCGTAGGGCGCCGTATGTCGCAAGCGCCTCCGTCGGTAGTGCTGGTGTCCTCTTCCGCAACTCTGATATCTTTCATTTCGTCAAGCGATACATCATTTCCCTTTTTACTCTTTTTGTGTGTCATAGTTCGTGTCGTTTAAATAATCTTATTTATAGGGGAAACAATCGGCAATAGCCATTGTTCACTATCCGAAATTTCATATCTTTGTTCAAAAATAACCATAATGACACTTCAGGAAGCCATTCGTCAGCGCCATTCCGTGCGCCGTTACAGAAAAGAACCTCTTTCACCGGAACAGGTCGATGCGTTGCAGAAGAAGATCTCGGAAATAAACGCCGGAGGCGCCTTCCATTTCCAGCTTGTTACGGGAGAGCCAAAGGCTTTTACCGGATTGTTTGCTTACGGAAAGTTCAGCGGTGTGGAAAACTATATCGTTGTCGCAGGGCGTCGCGGTCATGACTTCGAAGAACGCGCCGGTTATCATGGCGAAGAACTTGTTCTGCTTGCGCAGACCCTCGGGCTAAATACGTGTTGGGCCGGTCTCAGTTACAGAAAAATTGACGGTACTTTCTCTTTGGAAAAAGATGAGAAGATTCTCGCTTACATAGCGCTTGGATATGGTGAGACACAGGGAGTTGATCATAAACGTAAAACCGTTACACAGGTCAGCAACTACACTCCGTCTATGCCCGACTGGTTCCTCCGCGGAGTGAAAGCTGCCCTTCTGGCTCCTACCGCCGTCAACCAGCAGAAATTCCGTTTCGACTGGCTTGGAACCGATGCCGAAACGGGGCGTGGAATTGTCAGCGCCTCCCGTCAGTTTTCGCTTGTCGGCTATACCCGAATCGATCTCGGCATCGTCCGCCTCCATTTCGAACTTGCCGCAGGACCGTCCAATTTCGTCTGGCAATCCTGACACTCCGCTTTTTCGCGCCATGTGAGTGAAAACATTTGTGATTCAGCATGCTGAATAATGATCCCGTATTTGGCTAAAGAAATAAAATGATTATCTTTGCGGAAAATGAACCGACATTATCCGCAAAGATATGAAACATTTACTATTGTTTATTCTGTTGAGCGCAATGGCATTTAATGGCTATGCCAAATTTTCCTATGTTTATGGGAAGGATCCTGATATGACACCTGTCGATACATCATACATAGATGTAGTTTTCAATTATGAAGTTACGGATACGATACTGAAAAAATCGCGATCTCTTCAGAATGTTGTACTTATCGGAGACAGCCATATAAAATATATGTCTTGGGGTGTGATATTAGCCGATTCAGCATGGAGCAGCATTCCATTGAGTGAGCGAATGCCGGAGACTGAAGCGGTAAAGAAAAGATGGTTTCAGGTATCATCTAAATTTAAAACAAACAGTGATTATATAATTATAGATATCAATAATAAGAGTCTATATGACAAAAAATTCTATAGTGCAACATCCTATTATTATGAGGAACCATTGCCTGAATTTGAATGGAGAGTGAATGATGAAATCTCAGATACTATAATAGGTTATCCGTGCAAAACAGCCGAATGCTTTTTCCGCGGACGTCACTGGAAGGTCTGGTTTTCTGAAGATCTGCCGATGCCCTACGGTCCATGGAAGTTTCACGGTCTGCCCGGCATGATCCTCAAGGCTGAGGACATTTCCGGCGCCCATAAATTTGTTGCCGAAGAGATTGTAGATAACAAATGTCAGATATGCAAATATCTCAAGGAGCCGATAAATTATTTCCGGACAACCCGCGAACGTGATCTCGTAGAACATGAGGATTACGCAAAGAATGCCGCCGCCATATTTGTGCAGATGGGAATGCTCAGCAATCCCGTAGATAAGGATGGCAATCCGTTGCCTCTGCCAAACCGCCGGCTGTTATACAATCCGCTTGAGCTGGAATGAACGCGCTCCGAAGGACTTATGTCTGTATCATCACATTTTTGATTTAGAAATAGATTTATTATCTTTACCGAATAACCGACATTATCCGCAAATTTATGAAACATATACTATTGTTTATTCTGTTGATCGCAATGGCATTGAACGGACATGCCAAATTTTCATACGTTTATGGGAAGGATCCTGATATGACACCTGTCGATACCTCATATATTGATGTGGTGTTCAATTATGAAGTTACGGATACCATCCTGAAAAAGACAAGATCGTTTAAGGATGTTGTACTCATCGGAGACAGCCACATAAAATATATGTCTTGGGGTTCGGTTTTGGCCGATTCAGCATGGAACAATATACCAATGAGTGAGAGAACTCCCGTCACTGAAAAAGTCAAAAACAGATGGCGCATGACCCACTCTCAGTTTAAGCCTCACATCCGATATCTTGTCATCGATCTAAAACAGAAAAGTCTGTATAACAGGGATTTTTATAGTGCGACATCCTATTATTATGAGGAGGCGTTGCCCGAATTTGAATGGAGAGTGAATGATGAAATCTCAGATACTGTAATTGGTTATCCGTGCAAGACAGCCGAATGTTCTTTCCGCGGACGTCACTGGAAGGTATGGTTCTCCGAAGAACTGCCGATGCCCTACGGTCCATGGAAGTTTCACGGTCTGCCCGGCATGATCCTCAAGGCTGAGGACATTTCCGGCGCCCATAAATTTGTTGCCGAAGAGATTGTAGATAACAAATGTCAGATATGCAAATATCTCAAGGAGCCGATAAATTATTTCCGGACAACCCGCGAACGTGATCTCGTAGAACATGAGGATTACGCAAAGAATGCCGCCGCCATATTTGTGCAGATGGGAATGCTCAGCAATCCCGTAGATAAGGATGGCAATCCGTTGCCTCTGCCAAACCGCCGTCTGTTATACAATCCGCTCGAGCTGGAATGAACGTGCTCCGACATACAGTCTGCCTGCTGGTTTTTCTGATCGCGCACGCGCTGACGGCGTGGGGCGGAGTGACTCTGACCGGTTTCGTCACAGATTCCGTCGGCGAGACCGTTCCCGGGGCTATGGTCAAGGTGTATGCCTCACCAGCTTCGAAATCCATGCTTGTCTATGGAGCGGCATCACCGGGAGGAGAATTCAGGCTGACTTTGCCGGGCGATTACAGCAATGTGACCGTGAAGGTATCGGCGGTAGGATACAGAACGGAAACACTGCAGGCATCGGTAGGAACGCGACTGCATGTCAGGCTCTCGCCGGCACCCACTACCCTGAAGGCAATAACTGTAAAAGCGCCGGCTATACGAGCTCAGGGCGATACGCTGATATTTGATGTTGCGGCATTCTCATCACGTGGTGACCGGTCGATCGAGGCGGTCATCAGCCGTCTGCCGGGCATTACGGTGGATGAAGAGGGGAAAATAAAATATAACGGCGAACCGATCAACAAATTCTATATAGAGGGCGCGGATATGCTGACGGGAAATTACCGACTGGCTACAAGAAACATTTCGCCGGAGGATGTGGCAAGTGTGAATGTCTATGAGAATCATCAGCCTAAAAAGGTGCTCGAAGGAATAGAATTCAGCGAGCGGGCCGCACTCAATCTGAAATTGAAGAAAAAGAGCATGCTCAGGCCTGTAGGCAATCTTAAAGCGGGGGCCGGATATGGAGGCCGCAGGGCGCTCGGCCTCGGAGAGGGATTCGGGTTCCTTGTCTCGCCTGAACTTCAGCTGATGGGAACGCTGAAAGCAGGCAATTACGGCGACACATATTCTACGGAAGTCTCGCGCTCACATCAAAACATGGCTCCGGCCGCTCTTGCAGCCCGGTTTTTCAACCGACACCTTTTCGGTTCTCCTCCCGTTGCAACCGGACGTTATCTGCACAACAATTCGCTGATGACTTCGGCCAATGCGCTTGTCAAGAAAAGCAAGGTGACTACGTTGACCTTCAATGTCTCCTATCTTCAGGACCGCAACCGCTACGGCAGCCGGAACGTGACGGAATATTTCGGACTGGAGAACGGTCCTCTCAGAATCATCGAGGAGAACGCTTCAGTGATGAGATCAAATAATCTGTATGCAACCGCAAAAATCGAGACAAATGCCAATAACCTTTATCTTAGGGAACAGATAGGATTTTCAGGAGAATTCACCGACAACTCATATAGTCTCAGCGGGAATTCACGGGTGTTACAAAAGCTCGGCACCGATTCCTACGGACTCCGCAACCGGATGGATCTTACTCTGCGAAAAGGGAGCCGGGTGTGGGACATAAAATCAGACATTTCGTTCTCAAATCTACCCGTCAATTCCATACATGCATTCAATACTTTGGCCGACACTCTGATGGCCGACCAAAGCGTCGGAGGATTCTCTTTCCGCTCCACGCACTCAACCTCTTTTACCAAAATTTTTTCAGAGAAATGGATGACGGGAGCCGACATGTTGTTGAAAGCCGATTATGACAGGATAGAGGCTACGGACAGAAGCCGTCCGTCAGTCTCGGAGAGAACAGATGTCACCTCAGGCTACACCATGGAGACGCGTCTGGTTCCATACATTCAATGGAAGGGAGGCTACGGATCGGTAAGGATCGATGTTCCGCTAACGCTCTATGACATGGGCTTCCGTTACGGACTGGACCGGAAACACTTCTCTTTCCACCGTCTTTATCCGGGGGCTTCCGTCACTATGCGATATACGACGCGCTTCAAGCTGCAGAATTCATTGCGGCTATCATATAACACAACTCCTGGCGATATAATGGATTTTATGACTGTGCCGGTCCATACATCATACCGGACGGTGTCAGTCGGCGGCAACGGTGTGCTTGGGCTGCGGAAGATGGCATCGGCAGTGTATTCCGCTTCCTATCGCAATCCGCTCTATGGTTTCAACGGGAATCTTCAGGTGATGTTCAGCCGGACAAGCAGCAATGTCATGCGTTCTTCGGAGGTCAGTTCATCTCAGACTTCAGGAAGTGTGGTTGACCGCAAGAACTCTGCGAAGAATCTGAATGCGGCGTTGAACCTGTCGAAATTTGTCAGTGGAATCGGCACCACGTTTCTATTATCCGCCAATTATATAGACATGCGCACTCGCAGCGTCAGAAACGGCTCGGAAATCCGTCTGAACAATTCGGTCTGCATCCTCCATCCTTCCTTGTCGAGTATCCTCGTGAAGGATGTGCTGACTGTAGATCTGGGGGGCGAGTATGAGCTGTCGCGTCAGGCCATACGGGGAATCGGAGAACCGACACATTTGTCTAACATAACGGGAAAATATCAGATCAGCCTTTTCCCAATCAAGAATCTTCAGATTAGTCTCGGAGGTTCGCTGGCGGATATATCTATAGGCGATGACAAACGGAAAACCGACCTGTTTCTTGACTGCAGCATGCGCTGGATGGCGGCCAAATGGGAGATCGAATTGAAAATGAGGAATCTGACAGACAGGAAATCATACGTCATATCAAAATATGTAGGTGATGACAGTTATGTCACCACCTATATGTTGCGTCCGCGAGAAGGGATGCTTGCTGTCAGATGGAAATTCTGAGAGGTGGAGATCAACGACGCCTGACGACGGTGTGGGTCTCCGTAATCACCATATCGACCGGAATGTCGAATTCGTCAGTGTCGATTTCATCGACGAGCTGGAAGTCGTAGGCGACACCGACGGTGAATGCGCTTGTCCTGGCAAGCAGCCTGTCATAATAGCCTTTGCCGCGCCCTACCCTGTTGCCCGAACGGTCGTAGGCTACCGCGGGCACAATGATCATCTCCATGCACCCCGGATCAGTGACATCGTCGCCTGTCGGTTCCTCGATGCGGAACGCACCCATCTGCATGCGGGTGCTTTCGAAAGGTAAAAGCTCAAGATCAAGTCCGTTGACGCGAGGGAGAAAGAATCGTTTGCCCGCGCTCCATTTGTCAAGAAACGAGCGCGTGGAGAGCTCGTCGGGAAGCGAATTGTAGATGAGAATATTATCGCTCAAAGCAAAAGCTGCGAGTTTCTCGAGCCGAGAGAATACTTTTTCAGCCGCTTCGCGGCGCTCATCTTCAGTCAGAAGACGCTTGCGGGCTCTGACCCTTCGCCTGATATCATCTTTATTCATAAACTCAACTGTTTCAGACCGGTGATTATTTTTTACTGAATTTGTCAATCGTCACGGGAAATTTCGTCGTGTGACTGCTGAACTGTTTCAGGGCCTGCTTGACAGCATTGTCGTAACGGTTAATGACTTCGTAATAGCCGGAGGTCCCGAGCACGTCCCGAGCAATCAGCGCTTTAATCTGACTAACAATCAAGTCTCTGGAAATGTTTATATAATACCATCGTGGAGCAATCGCGCCATTGTCGCGCGCATAGAATGCAAAGTCCTGAATAATAGCTTCGTCGGAAGGAAGCATGGCCAATAAGGAATTAACATTTTTGGCATTTTGATGCTCACGGCGGTGAGAATCGGCATATTTGAACGCATATTTCTGAAGGAGGCCGGCGTTGAGCACATCGATATAGTAGCTTGAGATGCCGGTGGTGTCGGTCGGCACATATATATCAGGCATGATTCCACCGCCTCCATAGACGGTTCGTCCTCCCAGCGTCGTATATGTCTGCGATGAATCGAATTTTATGCTGTCGGGATTGAAATCCTCTCCATGTCGGAAGCGGTCGATGATTTCCATACTGTAGGCAGTGTTGCTGCCGAGGGTATAGGGCTTCTGTATGCATCGTCCCGAGGGGGTGTAATAGCGTGCGGTAGTCAGGCGCAGTGCGCTTGCGTCTGGAAGATCGATCTGACGCTGGACAAGACCTTTTCCAAACGATCGGCGCCCCAATATGAGCCCGCGGTCGTTGTCCTGTATGGCGCCTGCGAAGATCTCGCTGGCGCTGGCGGAGAATTCGTCGAGCAGGACGATAAGTTCCGCCTCCTGAAAAGCTCCGGTGCCGTCGGCTGTTATCTCCCCTTCCATTTCATCAAGCCGGCCATGGGTAGCGACAATAGAACTGCCTTCGGGGAGGAACTCGTTGGCCATCATGACTGCAGGCTCCATGAATCCGCCTCCGTTGCCGCGAAGATCTATGATGAAACCTTTGGCTCCTTTGCCACGCAGTTCAACGATGGAATTCAAAAATTCCGAAAATGTGTTTCGGGCGAATTTGTTCACTTTTATGTAGCCGGTCTTCGGATCGGTCATGTAAGCAGCATCGATGGATGTGACGGGTATATCGCCGCGTGTGACTTCATAGGTCAACATTTTTGGGGAATTGTCACGGGATATGCCGAGCTTTACTTTTGAGCCTTTTGTGCCTCGGAGAGTCTTGATGACGCGCTCGTTGGTCCATTTCTGTCCCGCGACAGTAGTGTCGTTGATGGATATGATTCGGTCTCCGGCAAGCAGTCCGGCTTTTTCCGAGGGGCCTCCGGAAATAATTTCGAGAACCGTTATGGTATCGGTCAGCATATTGAATGAAATGCCTATTCCGCTGAATGAACCGTCCAGATCTTCATTGACTGCCTGAAGGTCCTCCGCTTTTATATAACTCGAATGAGGATCGAGTTTCGCAATTATTTCAGGAATGGAGGCCTCGAGGATGCTGTCTGTGGATATCTCGTCAACATATTCGTTCCTTACAAGCTCCATGATGGCTGCGATCTTGTCATATACCGGCCCGTAACTCCGTTTCGATCCGAAAAAAGTTGCGCCGATCCAAATGCCGAGTGCAAGCATGATGGCCATGATAAGCGGCATCCAAACTGACGTGATGCGACTGAATGTTTTATTCATTTTAAGGATGTTTTTTATCGTTCAATTCAAATGTTGGTTCTTTTCCCCATCAAACCGGTCAGATATCAGGAATGTGGACACACTCGATTCCGGCTCGGCAAAGAAGATCGATTCCGTCCGTCATCCGGTAAAGCTCGTTGAATACCACTCTCTTGATTCCGGCCTGAATGATCAGTTTGGAACATTCGAGGCATGGCGATGCAGTCACATAAAGCGTGGATCCCTCCGATGAGTTGTTGCTGCGTGCGACCTTGGTTATCGCATTGGCTTCGGCATGCAGTACGTAGGGTTTTGTCAGCCCTGAATCATCCTCGCACACATTTTCAAATCCTGCCGGAGTTCCATTGAATCCGTCGGAAATTATCATCTGTCCCTTTACAAGAATAGCGCCTACTTTGCGTCGCCGGCAATAGGAATTTTCGGCCCATATCTTAGCCATGCGCAAATAACGGCAGTCAAGCAAGCCCTGTTTGTCCTTTTGTTCCATAATGCAAAATTAATCACTTTTTTCCGCTCCCGCATTACTTTTTATAGAATTAATGCGTTAACTTAATTAATAAATTGAATTTTACATAAAAAACAATAAATAATTCATTCCGTGATATTAAAAACCGTATAATCTTGCAAAAAAACGGAACCTAAATACTTGAAACGGGGTTACACAGATATGAAACAAATCTCCTTTATCCGTTAAAGAACTAACTACTATGCTACACAATAAATTCAGGCAACAGTTGCTCGGCATGCAGGACCATCTGTATAACTTCGCTTTTGTCCTGACGTCAAACCGAGACGATGCCAGCGATCTTCTTCAGGATACTACCCTGAAGGCGCTGGATAACGAGGACAAATATCAGGATAACACCAATTTCAGGGGATGGGTGTTTACGATAATGAGGAATATCTTCATTAACAATTACAGGCGCTCGATGAGAAGCTGTGTGTCACTTGACAATTCAGAGGATTCCTATCAGTTGAATGCTCCCGATGAAAGAACCTATCCGAGTCCGGAGAATTCATATACTGTCATAGAAGTACAGAGAGCGATCGATTCCTTCCCGATGGGCTACAGAATACCGTTCTCTATGTCACTTGCCGGCTATCATTACAATGAGATAGCAAAACGAATGAATCTACCTGTAGGAACCATAAAAAGCCGGATTTTTTACGCAAGACACAAGATTCAGGAAATGCTCAGGGATTATGCTTTGCGATGAAAGGTTTTACGGTCTCATTCATCTCCCTTAGGCAGCCGTTTGGATGCTTTTACTCCGAGTTCCCTGAGCTTTTCCGCTCGGGTTATCAGGGAGCCGGTGCCGTCTCGGAGTTTTTTCATGGCGGAGGTGTAGGCAGTCTGGGTTGCATTGATGGATTTCTCTATTTTTTCCATGTCCTGCACGAATCCGACAAATTTGTCGTACATAGCTCCTGAACGTTCAGCGATGTCTATGGCATTACGGGTCTGCCTGTCATGACGCCAAAGCTGGGCCACAATTTTCAAAGAAGCTACAAGTTGGGTCGGAGACACTATAAGCACCCTCTTGTCGTAGGCTTTCTGCCATAATCCAGGATCGAGGGTAAGCGCGGCGGAGTATGCACCCTCGTTTGGGACAAACATCATGACGAAATCAAGTTTCTCTTTCCCGACATAGTCCTGATATTTCTTCTCGCTGAGTTCCGAAATATGTTTCATAACGCTTGTAAGATGAAGCTTGCCGTAGCGCTCGCGGTCTTCCTGAGTATCTGCGTTGACATAATCCACGAAAGCGGTCAGTGAAACTTTAGAGTCTATGACCATGACTTTGTCTCCTGGATATCTGACAACCACATCGGGTCTCAGTCCGTGGCCGCTTTCATCCTGAAGCGCATTGCCTTCCTCGTCGCGCTGCATCTGAACCTCGAATTCCTCACCTTTGCGAAGACCGGAATTCTCAAGGATCTGCTCCAGAATCAACTCGCCCCAGTCCCCTTGAATTTTGGAATTTCCACGCAGCGCCGTGGATAGTTCGCGGGCCTCTTTCCCTATGGTCTGGTTTGCCTCGATAAGATCTTTGATTTTTTCCTGCAGAGAAAACCGTTCAGCAGATTCCTTGCTGTAAAAATTTGTCACATCGCGCCGGAACCTTTCTATGTCGTCTTTCAAAGGATTGAGCAAATGTCCGATATCTGCTGCATTACGCGTCTGCATTTCGGTGGCCTGGTTCTTCAGAATTTCATTGGCAAGTACACGAAACCGGTTTTCCGTCTGTTTGAGAATGGCTTCTTGAGTCGAAAGATTTTGTTTGACGTTTTCATCATGAAGACGTTGGGTCTGGATATTAAGCCGCTCAGAGTATTCTATTTTCGCTCTCATTGAGGCAGCTTCCTCACGCAGTCTGATGAACTCCTTTTCATCATTTGCGCTCTTCTCCTGCAGAATTGTTATTTTTTTCTCTCTTCCGTATGCGAATAAAGCCAGCATTACGCAAGCAATTGAAAGTATTATCAGTGCAATTTCCATTTTCTTTGATGTGGTTATTCTTTGAACTGCCGCCCGCGACGGCCATAATTTTGATGTAAAGATAAGAAATCATACTCTTTTTCTCAATTTTTTAAGTAACTTTGTGGCAGTTTACAAAACAGGTTCTGAATTAGAATGACCAATGTTATTGAAATAGACGGTGTTGAACTTCACTACACCTGTCAAGGTTCAGGCAAGCCACTTATTCTCATGCATGGCTGGGGATGTGACCATTCGACTGTCGCATCCATAGCTTCAGTAGCCGAAAATTACTGCACTGTTTATAGTGTGGATTTTCCCGGGTTCGGGGAAAGTCCGGAGCCCGATTCGGTGTGGGGCGTCGAAGCCTATACCAATCTTGTTGAAAAGATGGTGTCGCGGCTGCAACTTGAAGCGCCGGTGCTAATAGGGCATTCTTTCGGCGGACGTGTCGGCATACTCTATGCATCGCGCAACCCGGTGAATAAATTAATTCTTGTAGATGCTGCCGGTGTAAAACCGCATCGCTCTCTTCGATATTATTATAAGGTCTATAGTTTTAAGCTCGGGAAACGCCTGGCGCGGCTATTTTTAGGCAAAAACAAGGCGGAAGAGTTTATAGAAGCCAGAAGGCGCAAGAACGCATCGTCCGATTATGCTCAGGCAACTCCGCGTATGCGTCAGATTCTCAGCAAAGTCGTGAACGAGGATCTGTGTGACGTAATGCCTTCGATCAAAGCTCCCACTCTTCTCATTTGGGGTGAAAACGATACCGCGACACCCCTACGCGATGCAAAAGTTATGGAACGCCGTATTCCGGATGCCGGGCTTGTAAGTTTTCCCGGATGCGGTCATTATAGTTTCCTTGACAATCCGGTGCAGTTCGCCGCTGTTTTGCGAAGTTTCCTTGCTTCTTGACTTTCTATTCTATGTAATTAAGATATAATACAGCTAAATGATAACTCCTTTGATTCTTGCGGCCTATATTCTTGTTCTTATTTGTGTCACAATCAATCTCGTCGCCGAGTATGCACGCGATCTGATGATGATGCAACAGAATTCCTATCGCGTTGACCGCTATTTACGATGGTTAAAGTCATCCGGCGATACGACCTCCTATCAGCGTCTTATAGGATTTTGCGTGGCTTTTCTGGTTCTCGTCGCCTTTACTTCACAGCTATGGTGTATGGTTTTGATCGGTCTGTTTGTGTCGGGCAATGCCATTTATCTGTTGTCAAGAAAATATAAGAAACCACTTGTCTGGACTAAACGCGCCCGAAGAATCTATTTCGTGATGATTCTTCTCTCACTGATTGTCGAAGGAATCGTTACCGGATTTACTCTTGCCTACAGCGACGCGTCGAATCTCTATCTATATTGTGCGGCAGGAGCGCTTTTCCTCTACTGTTGCTCTCATGTGGTAACGGTCATTTCCGTAGGATTACTTTCTCCGGTTGAAAAGATGATAAACCGCCGATATTATAATGAGGCCGCGGACATTCTTGCAGGGATGCCGTCACTGACCGTTATCGGAGTTACAGGCAGCTACGGAAAGACGAGCACCAAACATTATCTTGAAAGAATCCTTTCTGAACATTATGACGTTTTGATGACGCCCGGCAGTTTTAACACGACACTGGGCGTAATACGGACTGTCAGAGAAAAGATGAAGCCCTATAATGAGGTGTTCATCTGCGAGATGGGAGCCAAACAGCCTCATGATGTTGAAGAGATATGTCAGCTTGTCCACCCCTCTATAGGAATAGTGACAGCTGTCGGCCCGCAGCACCTTGAATCATTCAAGTCGATCGAGAATGTCCAGAAAACCAAATTTGAACTCGTTGACGCACTTCCAGCCGACGGGCTCGCCGTTATTAATGATGATTTTCCTTATATCGCTAATCGAAAAGTCGATAATGTGAATTGTGTTCGCTATGGAATCACCAATACCCGCAACGCTGATTTTACGGCAAAGGATATTGTTCTTGATCCGACAGGAACCACATTTACGGTTGTCGGCGGAGAACGGCAACTTAGACTGCACACGAAACTTGTCGGGGAATGCAATGTCTCCAATCTTATAGCCGCTGTTATAGTTGCCATGTATCTGGAAGTTCCTGAAGAGAAGATCCGTTATGCTGTCGAGAAAATAGAGCAGGTGGAACATAGATTGAATATGAAACGTACGCCGGGCGGACTGACCATCATAGACGATGCTTACAATTCCAACCCGACAGGTTCGGCGATGGCTCTTGATGTCCTGGCTTCAATGACGTCGGGCAAAAGGATCGTGATAACACCCGGCATGATTGAACTCGGCGAAAAGCAATATGAACTGAATCGCGATTTCGGGAAAAAGATAGCTGAGTCCGTTGATGTCGCGATTATTGTCGGCGAATACAACCGCGAGGCTATAGTCGAGGGTATAGAAACCGTGCAATCCCCTAACCTGCGTCTGGTCAAAGCCGACTCCTTCGCAGAGGCCCAACGCGTTCTGACAGAAATCGCCAAGTCCGGCGACACGGTTCTTTATGAAAATGATTTACCTGATACATTCAAATAAGAATTAAATACAACTGATTTTTAGAGTTACTTAAATATGAAAACTAATATAGGCGTTTTTTTTGGCGGCTGTTCGACCGAACATGAGATTTCGGTGATTTCTGCCTCACAGGCAATGAGTGCGATAGATCGTTCGGTTTATGACGTGACCCCGGTCTATATCACCAAACAGGGGCATTGGTACACGGGCGAAGCTCTGTTTGATGTCTCCAATTATCGGGATATTCCCTCTCTGCTTGAAAAATGTACGGAGGTATATATGGAGCCTGTGCGTGATGACTATAATCTTTATACACGTAAAAAGAAACTTTTCGGATCAAACGTATATACTACGCTCGATGTCGCTATCCCGGTACTCCACGGAGCTTATGGCGAGGATGGTACATTCGAAGGTATCCTTGACGCTATAGCAATTCCCTATGCCGGATGCAATGTGCTTGCGTCAGCCAACGGCATGGACAAGATAACCATGAAGATGATTCTTCAGGCTTGCGATGTGCCGGTGGTTGATTATGTCTGGTTTACCGACAAGCAATGGTTTGCGCAGAAGGACGCTCTGATAGCCAATATCGAGAAAGAACTGGGCTATCCGGTGATCGTAAAACCCGCTAATCTCGGATCAAGTGTCGGTATAGGCCGTGCGAAAGACAGAACGCAGCTGATAGATCGCATAAACGATGCGGAGCGCTATAGCACCCGCATAATCGTGGAGCACATGATAGAAAATTTGCATGAGGTCAATTGTTCGGTGCTCGGCGATTGCGATGATTATAAGACTTCAGTATGTGAGGAACCGATTAAAAGCGGCGAGATTCTTTCATACGAGGATAAATACATGGGTGGCACGAAAGGAGCAAAGGGCATGCAGGCCTCGCAGAAAAGAATACCCGCCGATCTTCCTGTCGAAGTGAGCGACCGCATCCGTTTTCTTGCCGGCGAGACTTTCCGCGTCCTTTCCTGTCATGGGGTGAGCCGAGTAGATGTAATAATAGATGCAGATAACGGCAATATCTATGTCAATGAAATCAACACGATTCCCGGGTCTCTTTCCTTCTATCTTTGGGAGGCAACGGGGCTTCCGTTTGACAAGCTTATGGATACGTTGGTCAAACTTGCATTGAAACGCAAACGTGAACAGTCAAAGAAAACCATCAGCTATGACCAAAACATCTTCGCGATGGGCGGAGGTGTCAAAGGTGGCGTCAAAGGCAAGTTGAAATGATCGACTGTCACTGACCGAAAAAACAGGCCGGAGCGTAAATGACCTCGAAATTACGCTCCGGCTTTTATTATGGCGGTATTGGATTTGGCGATAAATCGCCAAATCCGGTTCTATATCTTTTTAGGGCTGCTTTTTGATGAACTGAACTATGATATCAAGCACATCGGGAGAGATTGTTTCGCGGATTCCGTCATATTCGGTCATTTCACCTGTAACCGCATGTTGCATGAGGTGGTTGAGCTCAGGTATCAGAATCGTTTTCGCTTGTGGAACATACTCTTTTATCACAGTCAGATTGTCGGGATATACTTGCTTGTCCTTTTCTCCGTTTATTGCCAGTGCGGGACATGTCACTTTCCCAAGAAATTCGCGCGGATCTAACACGAGGAAAGCATCAAACCAGGGGGCTCGTGTGCTCTGAGTCATCTTTAACGACTGAAGAATTTGCTGAGGCACCTGTAGGTTATTGTCAATGGAAAGCTCGTCTATGTCTAAGGTCGCCACGACGCCTCGCTGTACTTGACCGATAATTGTGTCAAATACGAGTTCGATCAGTTTCAGGCTATTGGCTTTGTCTGTGTCTGATAAAGTCATTTTGTCGAGGCTGTGACTGTTCTGCCTCATCAGTGTCTCTTTGCCGGAGATAGCCATTCCCGCCAATGAAACGATGAAGTCCGCCTTATCTTCAGCACCGATCAAAAATGATATAGTGCCTCCCTCAGAATGGCCGAGCACACCTACTTTGCCGATACAGGGAATGGAACGCAGGAAGTCAACGCCGCTTACCGCGTCGTCCTTGATTGTATAGGTTGTGGCAGTAAGGTAATTCCCTCCGGATCTGCCTGTTCCACGGTCATCGTAACGCAGAGATGCAATGCCGTTGCGGGCAAGAAAGTCGGCAATGACGGCAAACGGTTTATGGTCGCAATATTCCTCGTCGCGATTCTGCGGACCGCTGCCGGTAACCATAACAACCGCCGGTATCTTTTTGCTGTCCTCCGTCATCGGGACAGTAAGTGTCGCGCTCATTATAGCTCCGTCAGGCGCTGCAAAGGTAGTGTCTATGATGCTATATGGAAAGGGTGGCCGTGGAGTCTGAGGCCGTCGTTCCTTAATCGGAGAATCAGGCGAAAGTTTTAACGGAAATGAAAATCCTTTCTGTTGAAATATGCCATCTATTAAGTTCGGTTTGATTCGACCGGTGTAAGTAGCTCCTATCGCGGAGCAGCTTAAGGATAGAGAATCAGCAGAGTAAAATGTTACGGATATCGGAATCCCTTTGGCTCCTTGAGAGGGAGAATCGAGTGTGCATAGCAAAGACCCACCTCCTGTCTCTGAAAAATTAAAGACAAGAGGGAGTTTCATTTGTCCGAAAGCAAGTTCGCCTCTCCAGGCGCCGGTCAAGGCATTAGCTTGCATTAAGGGCAATACGGTAACTGCAATAACCGTAAGAATTTTTCTGAGAAGTTTGTCCATGAGTTTACGCAACTTTTATAAAATTAATCTATCTGATTCATCAGACGCAATTTTATGAAATAAATTTCATGTATTTAGATAAAAAGTCGCGGTTAATGGTAAAAAAGAAAGAGATCGTCAATTAGATGATGACCTCTTCTTTAGTAGCGGGGGCAGGACTCGAACCTACGACCTTTGGGTTATGAGCCCAACGAGCTACCACTGCTCCACCCCGCATTGTTGCGTTTTGTGAGTGCAAAATTAGTCTGATTTTCTAAACAAACAAAATTTTTCGCATAAAATATTAGTTAAATTGTTTTAAAATCAATTCAACTTGATTTCTGTCATCTCATTTGTATATTTTAATTACATATTCATTAGATAATTGCGCAATATTTTATATATTTGTAAGAAATATTCATCAGAAAATAATATTTTGGAATGAGATTAACCGCAATTGTCATGTGCACTTCAGCTGCATTATCTTTTTTTTCTGCCAACTCTCAGAAGTTGCAGTATCCAAAAGCACCTGTATCAAACACAGTCGATAATTATTTCGGACGCGAAGTACTCGATAAATTCCGTCCGCTTGAAAATGACACTTCAGCAGCAACTCTCGAATGGGTGAAGCAAGAAAACAAAGTCACGGATGAGTATCTTGCAAAAATACCCTTTCGCAATAAATTGCGTCAACGACTGACTGAACTTAACAATTATAAGAAGACCGGATTACCTTCCCGCGAGAATGACGGTCGTTATTACTATTATGAAAATGACGGATTAAAGAACCAGTCCGTTCTTTACAGAGTGGAAACACTTGGCGACACTCCGGAAGTTTTTCTTGATCCGAATGCGCTTTCTGAAGATGGTACGGTTGCATTGACAGGCGTTTTTCAGAGCAATGACGGAAAATATACGGCTTATACCATTTCCCGCAGCGGGTCAGACTGGACTGAAATTTATGTTATTGACACTGAAACAAAAAAAACACTTTCTGATCATATAGAGTGGGCAAAATTTACCGGAGTTGACTGGAAAGGCGATGGATTCTATTATAGTGCTTATCCTCGCCCTGAAAAAGGCAAGGAGTTTTCCAATGCCAACGAAAACCATCAGATTTATTACCATAAGCTCGGTACACCTCAGAATGAAGATATCCTCGTTTATGATGATCCGGCGCATCCTTTGTATTTCCATACAGCCTACGTGCCTGAAAGCGAGGATTACCTCTTCGTATATGGCGGAGGGCAAGGTTTTGGATCCTCTCTGAAGGTCAAGAATCTTCTGACAGACGGCCCATGGGAGATTATTGAGCCTTCTCAGAATTACGAGATGTCTATTCTGGGCGTTGCCGACGGCAAAGCCTACATGATTACTTCAGAAGGAGCCCCTAATTACCGACTGGTTGCCGTCGATCTGAACAAACCGTCGAAAGAGAATTGGATAGAAATTGTTCCCGAGAAGAAGAGTGTGCTTTCGGGCGCTCAGTTCGCAGGCGACAGACTGCTGCTTACATATCAGATTGATGCTGCGGACCATCTGTTTCTTTATGATATAAACGGAAAAGAAATCCGGGAAATCAAGCTCCCGACCTTTGGCACTGTTCATGCAAGTTCCTCTCATAAATATCCGGATATTTTCTACTCGTTCAATTCCTACGTCTATCCTTCGGCCATATATAGCTATGATGCCAAAAACGGGGTCAGCACATTTATAGACCAAGCAGAAATATCAGGAATCAATCTGAGCGATTACACGACTGAACAGGTGTTCTATACATCTTCTGACGGTACTAAGATCCCTATGTTCCTTACCTACAAAAAAGGGACTAAACGCGACGGTAAGAATCCCGTTCTTTTATATGGTTACGGAGGCTTCAATGTATCTCTTCCACCCTCATTTTCGGCAAATCGTCTGTTGTGGCTTGAAAACGGCGGCATATATGCTGTGGCCAATCTGCGCGGAGGCGGCGAATATGGAGAGGCATGGCATAAGGCAGGTACAAAACAGGAAAAAATGAACGTCTTCAATGACTTTATCAGTGCTGCCGAATACCTCATAAAGGAAAAGTGGACATCACCCGAATATATCGCGATAGAGGGCGGCAGTAACGGCGGCCTGCTTGTAGGTGCCACAGTCAATCTGCGCCCCGATTTGTTCCGTGTAGCAATTCCGAAGGTTGGAGTAATGGATATGATGCGTTATCATCTTTTCACCATTGGCTGGAACTGGGCCTCGGACTACGGGACCAGTGCGGATTCAAAAGAAATGGCTGAGTATCTTTTGGGATATTCACCTCTTCACACCATAAAAAACGACGGCACAAAATATCCGGCCATACTCGTCACAACAGCTGATCATGACGATCGCGTCGTTCCGGCCCACTCATTCAAATATGCTGCCGCTCTTCAGGAGGCTAATACCGGAAATGCTCCGAAACTTATCAGGATAGATTCGAAAGCAGGTCATGGTGCGGGAAAACCGATGAGCAAGGTAATAGATGAGAATGCCGATTGCTTTTCATTCATCTTTTACAATATGGGTATAGACCCTTCCAAAAAGTGAGATTCAGATTTTACAATATTCTTCCGTCAAGTGTGGCCGTAATTATTTCGGTCACACTTGCTTCCTGTTTTACGGGTATAGAGAGCACTCCGAAAATCACCGCTAAAGATGTCAAGCGGGAAAATATACCCGTAAAGCCCGAGTCACAGTATCTTCAGGATATTGCGCCGCAACCGTTTTCTCAATGGAAAAACGGTAAGCGTTTTTTTGTATCGGATTCAAAATTCAAGACGATATTGGTTCCCGATCCTTATTTGACAGATTATGAGCCTGCGGGGAGTGTGGTGAAATTTGAATCATATAGGGAAGTTACGGATATTGCCGGAAACAGAGTGATAGAACTTATTTTCAGCGGAGCCTCGGGAGAAAGACTTGTCTATCGGACAACCCAGTCTTTGGCTTCGGTGGAAAAGTCCAAGGAACTCAGAATCCCATTTCTTGTAGAAATGGATGTCATAGATTCCGTCAGGTCGCGCCTTGTCGGGAATACTTATTATATAATAACTTCCTCATGGTATGACAATGATAACAAATTTTTTACAGGGCGAAAGTTTATTCCTGTTACAGTGACTGACGTATTGCCCGGCAATTCATTTTATTCCGCGATATTATGTCTGAAAGATGACTCCGGAAAATCATTTCGTCTTTTCCTTTCAGTCGGAAATGACCTGAAGTCACTGAGACGTTTTGATTCTTTGTTTTCCTTGAAGAATCCGAGAGATTCATATCCAACCATCACCGATGCCGTCTGGAGCAATATCATGAGCGGACGGGTCGCGGACGGAATGACAAAAGATGAGTGCCGTCTGGCGCTTGGCTCACCCAAGAATGTGACTGAACAGTTCGGATACAGCGCAGTAAGAGAAATATGGAGCTATGAGAACGGGATATTCCTTATATTCGAGGATAGCATATTGCGTTCATTCAGGCAATAACCGCGATAAATGAGACTTACTTTTTTAGGTACAGGAACTTCGACGGGCGTCCCGCAGATAGGATGTTCATGCAAGGTCTGCACTTCAGGCGATCCGCGCGACAACCGATTGAGGGCGTCGGTAATCGTAGGGATAGGTGGCAAAAACATTCTGATTGATTGTGGCCCTGATTTCCGTCAGCAGATATTGCGTGCCGGCTCCCCTTCTCTGGATGCTCTTCTGGTGACGCATGTCCATTATGATCATCTGGGCGGAATTGACGATTTGAGGCCTTATTGCAAATCCGGTATCCCATTTCCTATATATTGCAGAAATGATGTGGCTTTGAGAATAATGGAGCTTATGCCATACGCTTTCGGCCCTGATCGCTATCCGGGGTCCCCGAGGATTGAGATCAATATCATTAAAGAAAACATACCCTTTCTCATTTCAGGAGTTGAAAAAGAAATAATACCATTGCACATACGACATACTCCTAAGCTAAACATTCTCGGTTTCAGGATAGGTAATCTCGGGTATGTGACCGACTGTAAGATTATGCCGCAGGAAACAATCGAGAAGCTTAAAGGAATCGACACTCTTGTCATAAATGCATTGCGTCATGAATCTCATCCTTCCCATCTGAACCTCAGGGAGGCTATGGACGTTATAGAATTAGTAAAACCGCGCAAGGCATATCTTACGCATGCCTCACACGCAATCGGATTATATTCGGAAATAGCTCCGGATTTGCCACAAAATGTGATTTTGGCCTACGACGGTCTTACAATAGAGATATTGGAAAACTAATTTATAATATAAAGTCATGTATAAAGTTTCATATCTGGATCGCAACGGGTTCATCGTAGTGAATGACGATGTTATTATGGTCTTTGATTACTACAGCGATCCTTCTCATACTCTTGACCATGTGTCAAAACATAATCCTGAAAAACCGATTGTCTTTTTCGTCACCTCCCATGTCGGAAGCCATCTTAACAAAAGCATTTACGAGATTGCCCAGAATCACAAGCGCGTATATGTGATGAGCAATGATGTATATCCCCAGAATGTTCCGTCAACGCTTGATGTTGCCGGAATGAGCAAAGGGGACATTATTGAGGACCTTCCGGGGTCATTGAAGGTTAAAGCCTACGGAACAGCGGGTAAAGGCGTGGCATTTCTCGTTACGGACAAAAACGGTAAGAAAATATTTCATGCAGGAGCCATGGATGATCCTGCAACGGTGGAAAAAATCAAAGAAAAAAAGGGTGACAATGACTGCAAGGTAGGTACGGCTGTTAATCGTGTCGCTTCGGAAGTTTCAGAGATTTTTATAGCCTTTTTCCCTGCCGACATAAATACTGAAAGCCATCTGGCACAACATACCCTTCAGTTCCTAAAAGAAATTAAAGTCGCGAATTTCTTCCCGATTCACATCGGGAGCATGCATGGCAAAGAATCTTCCGACTATTCAGCCTATGCGGTCAACGGGGCTGAGGTCCATTTTTTAAGTGAACCCGGTCAATCGATTGAATTGCAATGATTGTCAAGTATAGGTAACAAGAACGCCGGAATGAGAACCATTCCGGCGTTTCTTATATCAGCATTGTTTTAAAGCTGGCTTTCAGGCGCGAGATTTGCGCTTTCGATATCCTTGAAGTAACGGTAAGTGCCGACTTTCAGTTCCTCGCAGGCAGCATCGTCAGCCACAATGATAGCTTTCGGATGCATCTGAAGAGCGGAAATTGTCCACATCTGGCTGATACCGCCTTCTACACCGTGTTTCAAAGCACGGGCCTTGTTGTGACCGTTCACAATAAGAAGAACACTTTTCGCAGCCATGATAGTACCGACACCGACGGTAAGGGCTGTTTTCGGAACGAGATCGACATTGTTGTCAAAGAATCGTGAATTGGCAATGATGGTATCCTTTGTCAAAGTCTTCATTCTTGTCTTTGAAGTAAGGGCCGATCCGGGTTCGTTGAAAGCGATATGTCCGTCAGGACCTACACCGCCTAAGAAAAGATCTATGCCTCCGTAGCTCTGGATTTTAGCCTCATAGCGGGCGCATTCTTCAGTCGGATTTTCAGCATTGCCGTTGAGAATATTTACATTTTCCGGCTTTATATCGATCTGATTGAAAAAGTTTGTCCACATGAAAGTATAGTAGCTCTGTTCATGGTCACGGGGAATACCGCAATATTCGTCCATATTGAAGGTCACAACGTTCTTGAAGCTGACTTTACCCTCTTTGTTGAGTTTAATAAGCTCACGATACATTCCCAGAGGAGAGCTGCCGGTGGGACAACCGAGTACAAAAGGTTTTTCTTCAGTCGGATTAGCTTCGTTGATTCTCGCAGCCACGTATGCGGCAGCCCATTTTGACACGTTTTCGTAGTCAGGTTCAATAATTAGTCTCATAATTAGGAATGATTGTATTTAGATTTAAAATTATTTCTACAAATGCAAATTTACAAAAATATTAAGAACTTCCACATTAACTTAAAAATAATTTTGCAAAGAAAAGGAAGTTTCGTATTTTTGTGGCTACGAAATCTAAAAACCATTATGAAGACCAATCTAAGTTCTCAAATCAAGTTAGACCTTGTTCCGCGTCGTTATTATGACCCGCAAGGTGAAGTCGAATTGGCTGCTCTTACACGTGAGGAGAAAGTCTATACACGTATCTTCGAAACAGTTAACGAGGGTAGCAAGTATATTGCAGAAAACATTGTCAAGTACATCAAGCGAAATGTCGCTGAAAAAGGTTCGTGCGTACTCGCTCTCGGAGCAGGCATGAACACCCATAGCGTCTATGCTGAACTTATCCGCCTCTATAAAGAAGGCGAGGTAAGCTTCAAAAAAGTAAAGGTGTTCTCTATCAGTGAGTTTTTTCCTCTGATACCTAACGGTCCGTGTACAATGAATCTTCTCAAGGAGATTTTACTGGATCACATTGACATTGCACCTGAAAATATCTATACCTTTGATCCTGCCGTGACCAAAGAAGATATGTATGAATGCTGCAAGAACTACGAACGTACTATCGCCGCCCAGGGCGGAATCGATTTCTGCGTTTGCGAGATAGGCGCCGCCGGTTCTCTTGCTTTCAACGAACCCGGTAGTCCGGTCACAAGCCTCTGCCGTCTCGTCCTCCTTGGCAATGAAACCCGTCACAAGATCGCAAGCGACTATAAATGCGACACCGTGCCCACAACTGCCATTACTCTCGGTATCGGCAATCTTCTCGCTTCTCGTCGCATAGTCACTATGACTTGGGGTGAGACCAACGCAGCCATTGTCAAGAAAACTGTCGAAGGTGCTGTCGATGCTTCTGTACCGGCTTCTTTCCTTCAGGGTCATCCCAATGCAAAAGTTGTCGTTGATCTTCCTGCCGCAGAAGACCTCACCCGCATCAGCCAGCCATGGCTTGTTACTTCCTGTGAATGGAATGACAAACTTATCCGTCGCGCTATCGTATGGCTCTGCCAGATGACCGGTAAGCCGATTCTCAAGCTCACTGACAAGGATTACAATGACTTCGGTCTCGGTGAACTTCTCGCTCTCTATGGCTCAGCATATAACGTGAATATAAAGATATTCAATGATCTCCAGCACACTATTACCGGTTGGCCCGGAGGTAAACCCAATGCTGATGACACATATCGTCCCGAACGCGCCAATCCTTATCCCAAGCGCGTGATTGTATTCAGCCCGCATCCCGACGATGACGTAATTTCAATGGGTGGCACGCTGAAACGCCTCGTTGATCAGAAGCATGATGTACATGTGGCATACGAGACCTCAGGCAACATTGCCGTCGGTGACGAAGATATGATCCGTTACGTGATGCTGATGGACCAGATCGCCGATAAGTTCGGATTCGATACTGAGGAATATCGCAGCAAGAGCAAGGAGATACATGACTTTATCAATGTCAAGGCATCTGGCGAAGTCGATCTTCCCGACATCCGTTTCCTCAAGACGATGATCCGTCGTGGTGAAGCTCGCATCGCATGCAAATATATCGGTGTTAAGCCGGAAAACGTACACTTCCTGAATCTGCCGTTCTATGAAACAGGTACCATCAAGAAAGGTGATCTTTCAGAAGCCGATATCAAGATCGTCAAGAAGCTCATCGAGGATGTGAAACCGCATGAGATATTTGTTGCCGGCGACCTCGCTGACCCCCACGGAACCCACCGTGTCTGCACTGACGCTGTTTTCGCAGCTATCGATGACATGAAGGACGAAGAGTGGATGAAAGATTGCAGAATCTGGATGTATCGTGGAGCATGGGCTGAATGGGAAATCGACCATATCGAAATGGCAGTGCCCATCTCTCCGGAGGAACTTCGCTTCAAACGTAACTCTATCCTCAAGCATCAGTCGCAGATGGAGAACGCTCCGTTCCTCGGCGATGACGACCGTCTTTTCTGGCAGCGAGCTGAAGACAGAAACCGTGCGACCGCACAGCTTTACGAAAGCCTTGGACTTGCTTCCTACGAAGCAATGGAAGCATTCGTTCAGTACCACCCCATCCGTTAATATCTAACCTGAATAAACCGAGAGCTGCGTATCCCAAAAGATGCGCAGCTCTTTTTATATAAATACTCCAATGATAAACAATATAAGCGTTAGATGTATTAAAAAAAATAAGAGATAAAGAAATCCGGGCGTTCAATACGAACTCCCGGATTCCATTAATTTTTTATAAGTTATCTGGCTAATTAGTCTGAATGATCAGATAGTTTGTGGCAGCCCAGAAACGTGAGGGATTAGTGATTTCGAGCACTTTCATTCCTTTTTCGTCCTCTACAATCTTGTAGCTGTCTTTAGGCTGATTTGTCAGGACTTTAGCTTTTTTGTTATAGAGAGGTATTCTCGAAGCAGTGCGCTTATCGATTGCTGTGAAATAATTCATCTGATAATCGCCCTGCATGATCTTAGTCTTACGCAGGAAGCCGGTCTGTATTATATTATGCGCTTCGAGCTCTTTCTTTGATCCTATGGCATAATAACATGTATTAAGTTCCGTGGTCAGATTGGACGCTTCAGCCTGAGCTTTCTCTTTTCCCGCTTTCTCTTCCGCAACAGATGTGTTGAGCGAATCGACAGCGACATTGAGATCCTGAATCTTTATATTAGCTTCTGCCAACTGTTTGTTAAGGGTCTGAATCGTCATTTCATTCTGTTCGATCTGCGCCTTCATGTTCTCGATTGTCTTGAGAAGCATGGTGTTCTGCTGACTGTTTTTCTTAAGTTTCTCCTCAAGCTGGGCAAGACGCTGACGGCGTTCGGCCAAAGTCTGTTTTACAGCCTGCATGTCATTTAGGATCTGCCGACGCTGAGAGGTTGTCTCTCCATTAAGACCCGAAGGAGAGGAAACAATCATTTCAATATTCTTCAGCTGTATCATATCGGCCGATATGTCATTGACAAGGTTAAGCAACGTATCCTGGGTCATCAATGTCGCTTCAAGTTCCTCACGGCTCATTGTCACGACATCAGTGGTGTCAAGCATCTGAGCCTGATTGTTTTCTTCAGCTTTTTGTCCGCATGAAACAGTGAGCAACGTGGTCAAAGCCGCTGAAATGATGGGTAATTGTTTCATTTTATCAAGTTTAGAAGTGAATTATTCCTTATATTTATTCTTATGTACGCGCGTCTGAGTCTCTGCGTCTTTCCCGCGTAAAATAATAACGATTTCTCCTTTTGGAATGTTTAGTCTGAAATATGAAGTAAGTTCGGCAAGCGTTCCTCGCACGGTAGTTTCATGAATTTTGGATATTTCTCTGGACACAGAAGCCTCGCGTTCCGGTCCACATGCCGCCGAAAGCTGTTCCAATGTCTTTACCAGACGTAAAGGAGATTCATAGATGACAATGGTTCTTGATTCTTCTGCAATTTCGCTTATCCGGGTTGCCCTGCCCTTTTTCTGGGGAAGGAATCCCTCGAAACAGAATCGGTCTATAGGAAGGCCGGAGTTTACGAGAGCCGGAACAAAAGCAGTAGCACCGGGCAATGTCTCGACTTCGATCCCTTCGCGCCTGCATTCTCTTGAAAGGAGAAATCCGGGGTCCGATATACCGGGAGTACCGGCATCGGATATGAGACATATCGTCTGTCCTTCTTTCAACCGGTCAATGACATGGGCTATCGAGGAATGTTCGTTGAATTTATGATGACTCGACATCGGTGTCCTTATGTCGAAGTGTTTTAAAAGGACTCCGCTGGTTCGCGTATCTTCAGCGAGAATCAGATCGCAGGATGAAAGCACGCTTATCGCCCTGGGGGTCATATCCTCCAGATTCCCTACAGGAGTGGGTACGATTATTAATTTTCCACCCATTTTTAAGGTGAATAAATAGTTTTACTGGAAACGTTTGGTCACAATTCTCATGAAGTCTTTTACCACTTCATCTTCCGGATTAAAGCACAAATCGTTATAGAAATAATCCTCTATTTCTTCCGGAGTTGACATTTGCGAAGCAACCTGAAGTGCGTCGGCCAGATCGACGTCGCTGTTGGAAAATAATTCCCTACGGAATCTGAACTTGTCGTTGACGGTCAGCTCAAGCGGTGCGACATCATTCATTGTCGCTACTGTCGTCTCTTCTTTTGCGGGCACCTCTTCGGTTTTAGGACTGCTTTCCTTTTCATTTTCATCGGAGGCTGTCTCAGTATTGTCCGGACAAGCGTCTTCTTTTTCTTCAAGTTCTACGGCATCTGCAATCTGTTCGCTTGCCGCTGCTTCGGTTACGGTCTCAGCAGTTGCAACCGTAGGCGGTATATTGATTCCTTCATTTTTACATGCCGGTGCGGGAACTGAAGTGAATCGTATCATTCCGTTTCGTAAAGCCTCGGTTTTTGCAAGAAGCAGGTCCGAGACATTTTTAGGAATTGTCTCTCCACGACGTTCAACCAGGCAAAGGAGACCTTCGATTTCAAGACAGATATTAAGAAGATTATATGTGTCGGTATTCATGAGTGGGTTGAGTTTATGTTAAATCGGGGCAAATTTACGAAAGTTTTTCCAATAGAAGCTGTTCGAGGGCTTTTTTTAGTCGTGCTCTGTCGGAAAAATTATTAAGCATGACAACAACGAGATGTGTCGGTTGTCCATTGTCATCCAATTTGAACCCGGCGTAGCACTGAACGTTACGCATGCTACCTGTCTTGGCCACAAGCTTCCCTTCAAGTTTGGTCCCTTTCAGGAAATTTCTCATGGTTCCGGACCGGCCGGCAACCGGAAATATGTTTACATATTGGTTATTACTGTTTTTATTCAGCCGCATCCAATCGAGTATCTCCGCGAGAAAATATGGCGTCATGCGATTGTTTCTGCTCAATCCGCTGCCGTCTTCAAGAGAGATGCCTGTTATATCGATACCTTTATCTTCCCAGAACTTCAATTCGTTAGACAATGCATCCGAACGGCTTCGTCCGGGGGCAGTCGCTCTCAGCATACCTTCGGCCATAAGATTGTCACTGCGATACATAAGGCTTGTGATTATCTCAAGCATAGTCGGAGACTTATGGGAATATATCTGCAGTTTTTTCTTAGCGTTTTTTGTCTCGGATCGGCCAGATGTCTCTATGCCGTGTTTTGTCAACGCGTTTATCACGGCCTGACACATTGTGGATTCAGGAACGGGATTCGCAACTGTCATCGAACCGTTTGCTTCTATGACCTTTGAACCTCTTTGTCTGCGGGTCTTACCGGTTTTTCTCGCTATTAGAGCCGGAGTCTCGGGACTGGTTTTCCCGGAAGGCATGGAAAGGGAGACAATGTTGTCGGCATAATTTGCAGCATGATATTCGGTGCCGTAGGGATGAATCAGATCTTCATCCATCCATCCTGCGGGAGTCGGTTGTTCATACTCGGGAGAATATCTTGCAATGACGGTTCCCGTGATTGTTTTAATTCCGGATTTTTCAACCGCAAGCGCAATCTTTTCCGCAAATCCGCGGTTCTGAGGAAAATGGCGCGACTCGACAGTGGGATCGCCGCACACATTTATAATCAGATTGCCGTTCAGGATTCCATTGTCTATGTTTCCTTCAGCCTCCACTGTTGTTATAAAACGTGAGGTCAGGCCGGTTTTGTTCATGGCCGTACTCGAGGTTACAATCTTGGTGACCGAAGCTGGTGTGAACAGCTTTTCGCCGTTGACATCCAGAATAACATCGCCGGTTCGAATATCTTCGATATATATGCCGACATCTTTTGCGGGAATAGACGGGAGACTCGAAACATAAGGATTGTCGGTCTGAGCTGCTGCCATAACAGGCAACAGCAGAAATAGCAGTATGTTGTATAATTTATATTGCATCTGTGGGCGTGGTATTCTCGTTTTATTCCACGAATTTACATATTTTCGGACAGAGAATGCAAAAAAACAATGACAATTAACAGAATTAGGAAAAAATTGAGTAATTTCGCGCTGTTATTACCATCAAACATATATAAATGGTAAGTAGGACACGAGAAAAATTAATTGAAGTAGCTCGGCAATTATTCGCCTATAAAGGTGTTGAAAACACCACGATGAATGATATCGCAGCGGCCTCTGAAAAAGGACGCCGTACTATTTACACATACTTCAAGAACAAGCGCGAGATATATAATGCTGTAATAGAGCAGCAAAGCAATCAGATTGTCGATCGTCTGCGCTCTATCGTTGACCGACAGGAAATGACACCGATCGAAAAGCTGCGGAGCTATCTCCTTGAACTTTTCAAAATCATTTCACAGTCGGCGCCCCGCGCAGAAGGTTACAGACGCCTGTTGTTGCGTGACCATAAAAGGGTAACGAAGATATTCCGCCTCGCTCTTGACAAGGAACGCGCTCTTTTCAACGAGCTTATACGTCAGGGCGTGGATTCTGGTATGTTCGACCGATGCCAGGCTGAGCGACTGCCGGCAATTATTTCGTGCGTTATCAGCTCTTCCTATTACTACACTCAACCGGAGGACTCTGAAAATGAAATGTCCGGCATCCCTCAGGATCATCCGGAGCAGATTATAGATTTTTTAGTGGAAGGCGTAAAAGCCTGCCATAACGATAACCAACATAAATGTTAGAAAAATGAAATTACTCGAAGGAAAAACCGCTCTTATCACAGGCGCTGCAAGAGGAATCGGCAAAGCATTGGCTATCAAATTCGCTCAGGAAGGAGCGAACATAGCTTTCACTGATCTCGTAATAGACGAAAACGGAAAACAGACTGAAGAGGAAATAGCATCCTATGGGGTCAAAGCCAAAGGTTATGCCTCCAATGCCGCCAATTTTGCTGAAACTGAAGAAGTGGTGAATAAGGTAAAAGAAGATTTCGGAAGAATCGACATACTTGTCAACAACGCCGGAATCACCAAAGACGGCCTCATGATGCGTATGTCAGAGCAGCAATGGGATGCCGTTATAGCTGTCAATCTCAAAAGCGCATTCAACTTCATTCATGCGGTTCTTCCGATAATGATGCGTCAGCGTTCAGGAAGCATCATAAACATGGCTTCGGTCGTCGGAGTCCATGGCAATGCCGGTCAGGCAAACTATGCAGCCTCTAAGGCCGGCCTTATAGCGCTCGCCAAGAGCATCGCTCAGGAAGTCGGTTCACGCGGAATCCGCGCCAACGCAATCGCTCCGGGCTTTATCGAAACCGCCATGACTGCTGCCCTACCCGACAATATCCGTGCGGAATGGGTTCAGAAAATACCCTTGCGTCGCGGCGGCCAGGTAGAGGATATTGCAAACGTCGCCACATTCCTCGCTTCCGATTTGTCAAGCTATGTCACCGGTCAGGTGATTCAGGTTGATGGCGGAATGAACATGTAAATTCTGTGACATTTTAGAAAAAACAAATGCATGGGAAACCTAAAATTTCCCATGCTCTTTTACTTTTTTATCCTTTCATCCATTTTTAATGAAATCATTCCTTTTCCGAATGGCGCTTCTCTTAATCTCTTTGTCATGTGCTTCTTCCTCAGGCGCTAAAGATCTCGAGAGGTTCCTTTTGCGAGGATACGTATATACGCAGGATTATAAACCTCTGGACAGTGTCGAGGTAAGTCTTGTGAAAGATGACAGTATTAAAGTTGACTTCAAGTTGCTTATAGGCAATGATGAGAAAAAGATGTCATCGGGTGGCAATATCAGAGCGATGGTCAATTCCGGTATGGGAAATTACACTCTGACACTGTATAAGGAAGGTTATGATCCTCTTATACATGAATTCAAGATTTCATCTGTCAGCGAAGAAGTAAAATATCTCCGCGGGCTGTTCATGGAAAAGGAACGCCATGTGGAACTCGGAAATGTAACCGTTACCTCCACGCGGTTGAAACTTGTGATGAAAGGCGATACGTTAGTTTATGATGCTGCCGCCTTCAAATTGTCAGAAGGCTCTATGCTTGATGAACTTGTGAGGCAATTGCCGGGCGCCACGTTGTCGGAAGACGGAGTCATTGAAGTCAACGGCCGAAAAATCAATGAACTGCTCATAAACGGTAAAGATTTTTTCAAAGGTGATCCAAAGGTAGCACTTCAGAATCTGCCGAGCTATACTGTCAAGAATCTGAAAGTATATGATAAAGCTGCGAAGGATGCATACCTGACTCATTCCGATGCCACACTCTCAAAAGACGAGTCAAAGGAAAATCTTGTTATGGATGTGCAGCTCAAGAAAGAGTATGAAACCGGCTGGCTCGCCAATATAGAGGCCGGATATGGCACAGACGGCCGATATATAGGACGTCTGTTTGGAATGGGCTATACCAACAAACTCAGAATCGCCACTTACGGGAACATCAATAATACCGGCAACCAGTCACAAGCCGGCAATAACGGACAATGGTGGGAACGCGCGTCCGAAAACGGAATTATGAAGGTCGGAATGGGAGGAGTCGATTATAGTTATAAGGATGACAAGCGCATCGAACTTTCCGGAAATGTCAATTATCAGCATATAGATAACAATGCTTATCAGATCACAGCCGGAACAAGATTCTTTCAGTCGGGAGACTTATATACCCGAAATGATCTGCGCAACCGGAGCAAGGGACATACGTTGAGAACCTCTAACACTCTGTATATTAAAGGTGACAACATTTACATGCAAATTTCTCCCTCTTTTTCTTGGAATAAAAACAATAATCGTTCTTTTACCCGACAGGCTACTTTCAGTTCCGAGCCGGAAGAATCCTATCGAGGACAAGCACTTGATGCGCTCTTCCCCAGTCGTTCTCTTTCTGACTATTCAAAAGATATGCTTACCAGACTACAGACAATGTCGGTTTCCGATCCGCAATCACTGACAGGAAACCTCGGAGTAATTGCTTTCCTTGCCCCGAAGACATGGAAAGGCCGGTTGGGAATCGAAGGAAGAGGACAAATCGACAGAAACACGTTTGATACCCATACTCTTCTTGACCAAAACTACGGAAGCAATCAAGCGGGGGGAAGTATTCCTGTAAAAAAAGACAATTTCTCAACCTCCTCCTCCAACAATAGAAGTTTGTCCTTCAAGGTTGCCTACGGAAGATCCTCACGCAAATTCGGTGAAAAAAAGACGAGAAATTTCGAATATGGATTAAATCTGGGATATGAACATAGCTACAGTAACACGGATGTAAGTCTCTATTCCTCTTCCGAATTGCCCGCAGAGCTTACGCCCCCCTCTCTCGTGCGCCCCGAGAATCTTTTGCAAGATTTCGAGAATTCGCCTTATACCGCGAACCGGAAAAACGATTTTAAATCGGAGGCATCGGTGAATTTCGGTTTTGAACCCACAGCTCCGGGCGATTCGACCTTGAATCCTTCCTTAAGTATGGGATTCGTTCTGCAATACGTCCATTCCATGGAAAGTTATGATTTTACCAAGCCCGAGATTACCGATCAACATCTTGACCGGCATACCAATTTTCTTAAGCCGTCATTCCATCTGAACTTCAATTCGTCGAACAAAATCAGGAATATAGGAGCTTATCTTTCTTATTCAATAAATCCCTTTGCTCCTGCATTGTCCTATCTTGTTGACAATCGTAACACATCCGATCCCCTTAATATCTATCTGGGGAATCCCGACGGTCTTTCAAACGCATTGACCCATAGCCTTTATTTCTCTTTAAACCGGTTCAGCCGCGGAGAGCGTCCGTCAACTTTATATCTTTATTCCAACTGGAATGTTGTCACCGATCAGGTAGCGCAGTCACAACGATACAATCCTGAGACAGGCGTGACCATTCACAAGCCCGAAAATATTTCAGGAAATTGGCAGTGGACAAACGGCGTCGGTTATAATATCAATCTTGGGAAACGTAAACAATCCGCATTAAATGCAAGCATGACAATACGTCTGGCAAATTCTGCGGATTATATCTCCCTTAATTCTGATTTTTCCAGAAATTCCGTTTTCAGTCAGGGATATTCCCCACGTCTGACCTATAGTTATTCCTTTAAAAGCGGATCAACGATAAGTACAGGCCTTTCAATGACCATTGATAAACAGACAGCTGAGCAGGAATCATTCAATAACCGCACATGGTACAGTTACAATCCATTCTTGCGTCTGATGCTTAAACTGCCATGGATGCTTGACTTCAATACGCAGTTCAATCCTTATTTCCGCCGAGGCCTCGCAAGCAAGGAGATGAATACGAGCGAATACGTTTGGAACGCAACACTTACCAAATCATTTAAGAAAAACGGTCTGGTTCTGAAGCTCAGCGCCATGGACATACTCGCCTCTGCAAAACATGTCTATACATCCGTAAACGCTCAGGGACGCACCGAAACCTGGCGTAACTGTCTGCCACGTTACGTGATGTTTTCTCTCATATATCGTTTTGACATGAAACCCAGAGGTGGAAAGAAATCAACTTCCACGCGATCTTTTTCCCCCGTTTTTTAGTTTAGGTTTTGTGTGATACGAAAATTTAATGTAACTTTGAATTCTCTAAATAAGAATTTTCAATTATGTTGACATACAATACCCAGATGCGTCCGCTTCGTCTTCCGGAATACGGAAGAAATATTCAGAGCATGGTCGATTATTGTCTGACCATTCCTGATCGGGAGGAACGCACTGTCTGTGCATATTCGATAATAGACGCCATGGCCAATATGTTTCCGGAATTACGTTCCGGAGAAGAATCTGACCATAAACTGTGGGATCATCTGATGATTATGTCGGATTTCCAACTTGACATCGATTTTCCGTGTGAAGTGATAACCGAGGATAACCTCTATTCTCTTCCGGACCCTGTTCCCTACGACAACAATCAGTTCCGTTTCCGTCATTACGGCAGAAATATCGAGGAGATGATCATGAGGGCTTCTGAAATGGAACCGTCGCAGGAGCGCGATGATCTGGTTTTTCTCATAGCCAACCACATGAAGAAACTCATGATGAATTTCAATCCGGAGGGTGTTGACGATGCCAGAATATTCAACGATCTGCGCGTTTTATCTCATGGAGCGATAAATTTCTCTCCGGAGGAAATGAAGCTTAAACAGTATATCGAGCCGCCGAAAGCAACAGGAAAGAAGAAAAAGAAGAAGTGAGATGATTACGCCGGATTCGATAATCAGAATAGGGCAGCTTGTCAAACCGCATGGAATAAAAGGCGAGATAACGGCAACGCTTGACTATGACATAGATCTCGATCAGCTCACGTGCATAGTGATTGAGATAGACGGAATATATGTCCCCTTTTTCATTGCCGGAGTCAGGCCGAAATCAACGGAGAATGTCATACTCAAGCTTGATGACATTGACCACGAGACAGCGGCAAAAGAGCTGTGCGGAAAAGATTATTTCGCCATGAGAAATGATGTCGAGATCGAATCGTCGCTCGATGAAAACGGCGGGTATCTGTCGGATTTCATAGGATTCACTCTTTGTGACGCTTCAGGAAAGGTATTAGGAGAGATAAGCGACTATGATGATTCAACTGATAATATACTTTTTAAACTGACTCTTCCTGACGGAAAGACGCAATTGATACCGGTTGCCGATGAGCTGATCGAGCATATAGATCCTGAACAACGAAATATTCAGATGAGTCTTCCCGAAGGACTGTTTGACTTATAAATAATAAGTGTGATATGAAAGAATTCGACGAAACCGAGGTTACAAAAAGAATCCGTGAATCACTCCCGGAAGAGGCTGCTCACACATATTCCGATGATGATCTGCTGAATATAGTGGATATGATATGGGATTATTATGAGATGAACGGCCTCCTTGACATAGACACAGCCGACGATGAAGAGGAGGATCTGGATTTGCAGGCTGAACTTGTGGATTATTGTAAGCGCATGTTGAAAAAAGACAAAGGCTGCAAAATAAATCCGGAGCATCTTGAAGCCATAGTGAATGCCGAACTTGATTACGAGGATTCTCTCGACAACGATTGATATTCATGAAGCGGTCACTCTCGATAACTCTTATGTTGTTTGTTTTCTGTCTTGCGGCTCACGCGCAGACAGAAGCGGATCCTTATCCCGATTATCTGGAAGAAACATTCATGGATATGGACTTTGAGGGGAATCTCGCCTCACCAGCGGTTCCCGATAATCTGAAGAAATCCGTTTCCGATTATGTCAAAAAAAATGCCGAAGAATTTCAGCGTTCACTTCCGGGACAAGTTTCGGGTTCAGTCAAGGTAGAGCTTACGCGCAAAGGTGAAGTCATCCTCGTCACATATCCCTCCGAGGAGCTTTTCAATCCTAACGATACTCTTCTTTCGCGCTATGCCGACAGATCATTGCAGGCATTGCTACCCCTGATGAAGGACCCATATATGTATAAAGTCGTGTATGCAGTCAGTTGCGATGATACAGGCACGGATTCCTATAGATATGCCCTAACCGACGCACGCATGAACAGCATATATGACTGGTTGCTGGACAAAATAGACGAAGGCCGCATCCCCGAAGAGATAATAATAATTCCTGATACATGGGGCGCATCTCGGCCTCTGCCGGGTACCTCACAGCCCTCACGCGAAAACCGTCGTAAGAACCGACGGGTCGAATTTTATTTCATTCCCGGTCCGCGCCTGATAGAAACGGCTGCAAAAAGCAATTAGCCGAGGGATTTTTACTAAATTTGCAAATCAAAAAATCTATCATTTTTTCCATCTCATAGCAATGGCAAAAGAACTGAAAGAATTAACAAAGCGAGCCGACAATTACTCGCAGTGGTATAACGACTTAGTTGTAAAGGCGGATCTGGCGGAACAATCTGCTGTCAGAGGCTGCATGGTTATCAAACCTTATGGATATGCGATATGGGAAAAGATGCAGCAGCAACTTGACCGTATGTTTAAGGAAACCGGACATCAGAACGCTTATTTCCCGCTTCTGATTCCTAAATCTTTCTTAAGCCGTGAGGCGGAACATGTGGAAGGTTTCGCAAAAGAGTGTGCAGTCGTGACACATCACCGACTCAAAAACGCGCCTGACGGATCAGGTGTGGTTGTGGATCCCGATGCAAAACTGGAAGAGGAACTTATCATACGTCCTACATCTGAAACCATTATATGGAACACCTACCGCAACTGGATTAATTCCTATCGTGATCTTCCCATTCTCGTAAACCAGTGGGCAAATGTGATGAGATGGGAAATGCGTACCCGCATGTTCCTTCGTACAGCCGAATTCCTTTGGCAAGAAGGACATACAGCCCATGAAACACGTGAAGAAGCGCTGGAAGAGGCGGTCAGAATGCTGAATGTATATAGTGATTTCGCTGAGAAATATATGGCCGTCCCCGTAATTAAGGGGGTCAAGAGCGCCAACGAAAGATTTGCCGGCGCTTTGGAAACCTATACAATCGAAGCGATGATGCAGGATGGTAAAGCGCTGCAGAGCGGCACGTCGCATTTCCTCGGACAAAATTTCGCGAAAGCTTTCGATGTCACGTTCATAAACAAGGAAAACAAACCGGAATATGTGTGGGCTACCTCATGGGGCGTTTCTACACGACTAATGGGCGCGCTCATAATGACCCATTCCGATGACAACGGCCTTGTACTTCCCCCTCACCTTGCACCTATTCAGGTCGTAATAATTCCTATCTATAAGAACGCAGAGCAGCTTGAGGCGGTAAACAAAGCAGTGGAACCAGTCATAAACAAACTGCGTGAGTATGGCATCAGTGTAAAATATGACAATGCCGAAAATCGCCGTCCGGGCTTCAAATTCGCCGATTATGAACTGAAAGGTGTACCTGTCCGACTCGCCATCGGTGCGCGAGATCTTGAAAACGGAACAGTAGAGCTTATGAGACGCGATACTCTCGAGAAATCTGTCCATCCTTTAGAGGGTATTGAAGATTACATCAAGAATCTTTTGGAAGAAATCCAGCAGAACATTTACAACAAAGCTCTCAAGCACCGCGAAGAGATGACTCGTACTGTAGAGACATACGACGAATTCAAGACCGAAATAGAAAAGGGCGGTTTCATTCTTGCCCATTGGGATGGAACTCCGGAAACCGAAGAACGCATCAAGGAGGAGACCAAGGCCACTATCCGCTGTATCCCTCTTGACGGCGACAAGACTCCGGGTGTATGTATGGTTACCGGCCGTCCTTCAAAGCAGCGTGTACTTTTTGCACGTAACTATTAAAGCATAATAATGGCCCGTACAGAGATTACAGACAGACTGGCTGAAGCGACAGGGCATCCTAAAGCAGAAATAGAGACACTTCTCGATGGTTTCGTCGAAGTTTTGAAAAACTGCAATATCGAGGGTGACTCCGTCGCTATTCCCGGATTTGGGACATTCACGCCTGTCAAGACTGAAGAGACTGTCAGGACTGATATCGAGAGCGGGAAACGCTTTCTGATACCGCCTGCCGTTAATATCCGGTTTAAATCAAGTGTCCTACTCAGAAAAAAGCTTATTGGATGAACTCGAGAATTCCATTGAACCGAATCGCAGAACTGACAGCGATATCGACAAATTCTGATAACGCTGTCTGTCTTCAGTTCATAAAGGATCTTTTTTCTATTGTTGAAGAGGAAGTATCCCGTGGAAATGAAGTCGCAATTCCCGGATTGGGGATTTTTGCCAAATCCGGAGAAATAGACGAGCCGATATCTTTTATCCCTGATGAAGATTTCGCAGGTCGGATAAACGAAGCTTTCGCCATGTTCTCGCCTGTTGAGCTGCATGACGGGGTAACCGAAAAGGAATTATCTGAAGCTGACATCCATGAAGAAACGGAATCCATTATAGAACCTGAACTGACAGAAGTTACTGAATCAGTTGAATCTCCATCCGTATTTCTTGAATGCCGGGATACTGAAGGACCGGACGAAAGTCAGAGTGAAACGGCGACAATACACGAATGCGGTGTGGAAGTCGCAGAATCAGTTGAATCAACGGATCTGCCCGACTCCCAGGAAATTACCGAACCCGAGGATGAACAAATTCCGGAAGATCCATCTTCCGGGGTTGATCTGCCTGAAACATCCGGCGAAGAAATCTTGGAGACTGTGTCTTTGGAAGAGTTGGATTCCGAGATCGCTGCGGAAGAAATCGAGCTCCCTGATGCCATCGTCGATCTCAAGCCGGAACCGACTTCCAATGATGAGATCCCGGAGGAAGAGATGGAGTATGTCGTTGTCAGAAAATCAAAGTCTCGGTTCTGGTTAGGTCTCATTCTGGGACTTCTGCTTGGATTTGCCGCGGGAGTAATTTCGTTTCTCGCTTACATTGTCAAGATACTGGATATACAGGTAGAAAATGTATTCCCATTCTGATTTTAGCGAGCTTGAAAAATGACATTACCTCCAATAAAGCATCGTGATTAAAATTCTTTAATTCTTTAACAGCATAAACTTTATATAAAAAAAATTAACATCTATATTTATAATAAAAGGTGTTATTATAAGTAATTTTGTGGTGGAAATCAGATTTTCTGGTTTCCATCTTTATATTGTTACAGATAAACAAAAATAAATACCACTTTCAACTCAAAGATTATGAGCGATACTGTTAACATACGGGAACTTAACGAACTCGTAGCCAGTAAAAACAACTTCGTGAATCTTATCACACAAGGGATGAATCAGGCCATTGTCGGTCAGAAACATCTTGTGGATTCACTTCTCATTGCTCTCCTTGCCAACGGACATGTTCTCCTGGAAGGTGTACCCGGCTTGGCCAAGACGTTGGCCATCAAGACTCTTGCCGAAGTCATCAATGCAAAATTCAGCCGTATTCAGTTTACTCCCGACCTTCTTCCGGCTGATGTAATCGGAACGATGGTCTATAGCATAAAGAACGAACAGTTCCAGATCAAGCGCGGTCCTATTTTCGCCAATTTCGTTTTGGCGGATGAGATAAACCGCGCCCCGGCCAAGGTCCAGAGCGCACTTCTCGAAGCGATGCAGGAACGTCAGGTCACGATTGGCGACACTACTTTCCGCCTGGACGAGCCGTTCCTCGTGATGGCCACTCAAAACCCTATCGAGCAGGAAGGTACTTACCCCCTCCCCGAAGCGCAGGTTGACCGTTTCCTTCTTAAGGTTGTGATCGGCTATCCTTCCAAATCCGAAGAAAAACTCATTATCCGTCAGAACATTTCGCCGGTTCAGCGTAAGATAACTGCTCTCCTTGATCCTAAAGAGATTATCGAAGCTCAATCAATTGTCAAGAATATCTATCTTGATGAAAAAATTGAACAGTATATCGTTGATATAGTCTTCGCAACAAGAAATCCGGCTGATTACGGTCTGAAGGAACTCGGAAGCATAATTTCTTTCGGAGCGTCTCCTCGTGCTTCGATAGGACTTGCACGTGCAGCAAGAGCGTATGCATTCCTTCGCCAGAGAGGATATGTCATTCCTGAAGATGTGCGCGCCGTCTGTCACGATGTGCTTCGTCACCGCATAGGTCTGTCCTATGAGGCGGAAGCTAACAATATCACTGCAGACGAAATCATCTCTGACATTCTTGATAAAGTTGAAGTTCCCTGATAAAGGGGTGTCTGATTGTTATGGAAGCTAACGAACTTCTTAAAAAAGTCAGGAAAATTGAAATCAAGACCCGTGGTTTGTCACAAAACATCTTCGCGGGTGAATATCACACAGCCTTTAAAGGCCGTGGAATGATGTTTGCGGAAGTTCGCGAATACCAATATGGCGATGACATACGTGACATTGACTGGAATGTTACTGCCCGTCATAACAGGCCTTACGTGAAAGTATATGAAGAAGAACGTGAACTGACCGTGATGCTTCTTGTCGATGTTTCCCGAAGCCGCCTTTTTGGAGCTGTCGGAGAGGAGAAGAGACAGATGATAGCCGAGATTGCCGCTACCATCGCTTTTTCAGCAATTCAGAACAACGACAAGATTGGTGTGATTTTCTTTTCCGATAAAATAGAAAAATTCATTCCCCCCAAAAAAGGAAGGAAACATATTCTTTTCATTATCAGTCAGCTTCTCGATTTCCAACCTGAAAACGCAGGTACTGATATTTCGATGGTACTTCGTTATTTCAGTGATGCGCAGAAAAAAAGATGTACTACATTCCTGATTTCTGATTTCATTGACAGTCATGATTACTATACCGCTCTGTCAATTGCCTCTAACAAACACGATGTTATCGGGATTCAGGTTTATGACAAACGTGACGAACAGTTGCCTGATGTCGGACTTATTCAGGTACGCGACCTTGAAACAGGTTATATACGCTGGCTGAATTCTTCCTCGGGCTCAGTCAGAAAAGCGTATAACAAATGGTGGTATGACCGCCAGCAAGTCATGACCGACACCCTGAGCCGCTGCAGAGTTGACCTTGCGTCCATTGCGACTAACGAGGATTATGTATCCGCTCTGATGAAATTGTTCCAGCGTAGAGGCGCACGATAGATTGTTATGAAGATACGAAATATATTAGCATGCCTTCTTCTGTTCGTCGGCTTCAATTATATTAATGCCGCCGGAATAAAGGCTACCGCAAAACTTGATTCGGCCTTCATTCTGATGGGCAAACAGACCGCACTTCACATTGAGGTCGTCGGAAATCTCAAACCGGAAGGAGCGCTGAATGTGATAGACACCATGTGGCGCGATATCGAAATAATCGATATGGGCACCCCCATGGTTTCCGATCTTGGCTCGGGCCGTAAAGAACTCAAGCAGGATATAATTATTCAATCGTTTGATTCCGGCATGTATGCTGTTCCTCCGGTTTTCTTCATCCAGCCCGGAGAAACAATAGCTACCAACAATCCGGTGTTGAAAGTCCTTCCTGTTCCTGTTGACACACTTGTCGCTATTCACGACTATGCCGATGTTTCTGATGTAAAGAGGAAGATATTTGACTATCTTCCCGACTGGGCAACCGATTACGGACTCTGGATTCTTTTGGCGATTATTGTGATCGGAGGCAGTCTGTTCGTTTATTTCAAATGGCTCCGAAAAGGGAAAATACCTTTGCTGCCCAAGAAAAAACCTGTACCTCCTTTTGAACTCGCAATGCGGAATCTTTCAAAACTGAATGAAGAGAAACTTTGCGAAAAAGGCGAAGAGAAACAATTCTACACCCGTCTCACTGATATTTTACGTGTCTATCTGGCCGGTCGTTTTGGCATAAATGCTCTTGAGATGACATCCACTCAGATAGTGAATGCCCTCCGTAGCAATGAAGAGACGCGTAGTTCCGAACAGATGATGCAGCAGATTCTTGAAATAGCCGACTTCGTGAAATTTGCAAAGGTAAGGCCTCTTCCCGAGGACAACAAACTGGCTATGGATTCGGCCGTCAGATTTGTCGAGAACACTCGTCCCATAGAAGTCCCGGTCTCTGACAGCGATACTTCCAAAAAAGAAAACCCTAAGAAATAATTATGCTTTTCGCACATCCTTCATATCTGTGGTTCCTGATTCTCCTCATACCTCTCATCGTATGGTATGTGTATAATCATAGGCAGAAGTATCCTGCAATAGGCCTTTCGACCACAGCGTCCTTTTTAAAAGCAAAACGCAGCTACAAGGAATATTTGCTTCATGCTCTCTTCGGCTTGAGAGTCCTCGCTATAGCAGCTCTCATTGTCATTCTTGCTCGCCCTCAGATACGTGACAAATGGAGCAAGACTAATACGGAAGGCACTGATATTGTGCTTGCTGTCGATCTCTCAACCAGTATGCTTGCTAAAGACTTTTCTCCCAACCGATTCGAAGCTGCGAAAAAAGTGGCTGCAAGTTTTGTGTCGGGTCGAGAGTCGGACAACATGGGTTTGGTCATTTTTGCAGGTGAATCTTTCACTGCTTTACCGATGACCACCGACCGGTCGCTCCTTGCCAACTATATAAATGAGATGGGCATTGGTATGCTCGAAGACGGCACGGCGATTGGCGATGGTCTCGCAACAGCCATAAACCGCATTAAGGACGGGAAAGCGAAATCAAAAAGCATAATTCTTCTGACTGACGGATCAAACAACACCGGTAACGTCGCTCCTGTCACAGCCTCGGAAATCGCAAAGAAACTTGGCATTAAGGTATATACGATAGGAGTTGGCCGAAACGGCAATGCTCCCTACCCGACTCAGGATATGTCAGGCCGTATCACTTATACGAACCTGCCTGTTGTTATCGATGAGCAGACGTTACAGAGTATTGCCTCAAATACCGGCGGAAAATATTTCCGCGCTACTGACAACAGCGTGCTTTCCGACATATTCAGTGAAATAGATCAGCTTGAAAAATCCAGAATAGACGTCCAGAATTTTTCCCATACTGAAGATGATTATCTCCCATGGGCCATTCTTGCATGCGGATTGTTGATTCTTGAGCTTGTCATACGTAATGCATGGTTGAAACCCATACCTTGACAATGAGCAAATCCATATCATTTTAACTTTAAGTTATGATTAATTTTGCAAATCCTGAATTGCTTTATCTCCTTTTGCTGGTTCCGGCAATCGGATTGATATATTTTCTTGGCCGGCTGCTGGCTGCCCGGCGTCTCAAAAAATTTGGGAATCCGGCGGTAATAGCTCATCTGATGCCCGAAAGGTCACGATATATGCCTGCCGTCAAAATAGTCATGGAATTGACTGCACTGGTCTTCCTTGTAATAGCATTGTCTCGGCCTTTTGTCCTCAAGACAGAAGGCGACAACGATAAAACGGCCAAAGAGACCACAGCCGGCATCGAGGTGATGGTTTGTCTTGATGTTTCAAATTCAATGCTCGCTTCATCGACCGATGACCCTAACGGTGTTTCTCGTTTGCAGCGTGCAAAGTTTATTCTTGAGAAAATGGTAAATGCAATGGTCAATGACAAGATTGGCCTGATTGTATTTGCGGGAGATGCATATACGCAGTTGCCTATTACCAGTGATTACCTTTCGGCAAAGATGTATCTTAACAGCATAACTACCGATATGGTTCCGACTCAGGGTACCGCGATAGGAGCGGCCATTCAAATGGCTATGAATTCCTTTAATCCTGAAAGTAAATTTCAAAAAGCGATAGTCGTAATCACCGATGCTGAAAATTTCGAAGACGATGCTAAAGCTGCCGCTTCCCAAGCCGCAAAAGCCGGAATTCAAGTTGACGTTATCGGAATAGGTTCTGAGAAAGGCATGCCTATTCCTCTGCCGGAGCATCCGGGAGAATATTTTACCTACGACAATGGAGAACAAGTCTTGACAGCATTTAACCCGAAAGTAGCACAGGATATTGCGAAAGCCGGCCACGGAGAATATATTGACGGCTCAAGCAACCAGGCAGTCACCCAGCTTGAGGAGCAACTTGACAAGCTCTCTAAAACTGAATATACTCGTTTTGGGATGCCTGATAATTCGTTGGAGCTTTATCCTATAGCAATCATACTGGCTCTTGCTCTGTTGCTTGTTGACATATTTCTGCCATACAGTAAAATTAAATGGTTGCGCAACATCAACTTCTTCACGAAAAACTGAAAACAATGAACCGCATATTATACCTGACCATAGTTCTCGCAATGCTTTTTCCGGTTGCCGTAAATGGCGCCGATAACAAGCAGGAGCGAAATTTCGTATCTCAAGGCAATGCATTGTATCGTCAGAAACGGTATGCCGAAGCTGAGACTATGTATAAGAAGGCTCTGTCGTTCTCTCCCAATTCCGAGGTTGCCCGTTTCAATCTTGCATCCGCACTGATCAGGCAAGCCGGCTCGACTGACGCAAACAATGGTAACACTCCACTTTCCGATGCCATGCAGCTTCTGACTGATCTTGAAGCTAATGCTCAAAATATGCAGATTGTTGAAAAGGCAGCATACGATCTCGGTAATCTTGCCTTTAACCAGCAGAATTATCAGGGTGCGATCGATCACTATAAAAATGCTCTGAGAAAGAATCCTGACAATGACAAAGCACGCGAAAATCTAAGACTTGCACAGAAAAAACTTGAAGAGCAAAACAAGAATCAGGATAAGAATAAAGACCAGCAGAATAAGGATCAAAATAAAGATCAGAATCAACAGAATAAGAATCAGGATCAGAATAAGGACAAGAAAGACGATAACAAGGACAAACAGCAACCTGATCAGCCAAAGGATCAGAAAAAAGATCAAAAGAATCAGCAGCCAAAACCACAGAATGGCGGGATAAGCGACGAAAACGCTAAAAAGATTCTGAAGGCCATGGAAAATGCAGAGGCGGCCACTCGCAAAAAAGTTGAAGCCAGGAAGCAGAAGGCCGATAACGCCAGACGCAGACAGGTAACACATCCCTGGTAGTCACATACATCATTCAATTCAGTTAAACTGCAATAAATCTGCCGAAATATATGAAAGAAGTATTTCAGAAGTCTGTTTTGATTATAATTCTTGCCATTGGATTTTGTTTAAGTGCGACAGCTCAGAATTTTACTGTGCAAGCACCGGCAAGAGTATATAAAGGTGAGAAATTCGCCGTAACCTATCGACTTTCAAATGCTCAGGGAGGTGAGCCGCGTGTTGCCCAGATCAACGGTTGCAAGCTGTTGTTTGGTCCATCAGTCACCACCCGACAGAGCTATCAGGTCACGAACAATCACAGTTCATCCTCTTTCGCAACAGACTATACCTATTTTTATCGGGCGGACAATATCGGTGAGTTTACCATACCGTCAGCAAGCATTCAGGCAGGCGGAAAAACACTGAAAACACAAGCGCGCAAAATCGTAATAGTCGATTCTCCGGGAAACACTGGTAGAGATGATCAGTCGGCAACTTCATCAAACCGTCCTGTGACCATTGACGATATTGAAACTCAGTCTGCTGACAGGTCCGTTTCTAAAAATGATGTCTTTGTAAGAATTATCCTGTCGAAGCCTACCGCATACGAACAGGAGGCCATAGAATGTACTATAAAGTTATATACCAAATTCGGTATTTCTCAATTCTTCCCGACAAAACAACCAAGTTTTGACGGATTTCTTATAGAAGAAGTTAATTTCCAGAGTTCATTGAATCAGGTCGAGGTATATAACGGTCAGCGTTATCTCGTGGCATTATTGAAAAAATGCATTATCTTTCCTCAAAAATCAGGCCGTCTGACAATTAATTCAGGAAATTACGACATAAACGTCGTTCAATATACCAACACCAATCTTGGATTCCTTAACCTTTCAACTCCCAAAGAGCGCAAGATACAGGTCACATCCAACACAGCTTCAATTGATATCAAGCCGCTTCCCACCCCTCAGCCTGAAGGTTTTTCCGGTGCGGTTGGACAATTCGATATTTCAAGTCGTCTTGTAGGCAACAATTTCAGGACAAATGATCCCGCGACTCTCATTTACACCATCACCGGCACCGGAAACATAAAATATGTCAAAGAACCGCAGATAGATTTTCCCTCGGAGTTCGAGCTGTATTCTCCTAAGTCCAGCTACGACACAAAGGTGGTAGGCTCGAATGTTACAGGAAAAATGGCTGTTGAATATACGTTTGTTCCTCAAACAGTCGGTAAATTCACGATAGGATCTGATAAATTCGTATATTTCAATCCTGCTACCGGTAAATATGTCACTCTTGAGACTCCTGCTTATCCGATCACGGTCAATCAGGGTGTCGCGTCTGTTGAGAAGAAAGATGTTACGATAAAAAACAAGGACATTCTTCATATAGTTACCGGCGATAAAAATCTGAAGCTTATACATACTCCTCTTATTGAAAAATGGTGGTACTGGGCGATATATGTATTGCTTATCGCAGGACTGCTCGCGGCAATAAAGATTTACGGACGGAAAGTAGCGCTTGCAGCCGACATTCGAGGCATGAAACTTGCCAAAGCAAACAAGATTGCGAAAAAACGCCTCAAGCTTGCTGAGGAATTCATGATCGCTAAGAAAAGCGACCGCTTCCACGAAGAAGTCTTGAAGGCTGTCTGGGGGTATCTGAGTGACAAACTCGGTATTCCGGTATCGCAGCTTTCACGTGAAAACATTTCTTCAGAACTGACTGCATACGGAGCGGATGAAGAACTTTCCAATAGGATCATCAAAGTTCTTGATGATTGCGAAATGGCAAGATATGCCCCTGCTGCATCACAGGAACAACTTGAAACTATCTATGAAGAAGCCTCCGCTTCAATCAATAGCCTTGAGGCTATAAAGAAAGGTAAAAACGGTAAAAAGAATCCCTTGCAATAACTGATTAGATTAATATGAGAAGACTTATTTCAGCCATAATATTATTCTTTGGGTTCTCCATAGGAAATGTCATTTCGGCAAGTCCTCTGGATCAGAGCGCTGATTCCGCCTACACTGCCGGCGATTTTTCATTGGCAACGTCCTTATATGAGAAGGAACTTAAAGAATCAGGTAGCTCTGCGACATTATATTATAATCTCGGCAACTGTTATTATCGTCTTGGGAAGATGGCGAAAGCCGTCATTGCCTATGAAAGATCTCTGCGGCTCGATCCGTCTAACTCCTCAGCGAAAGCTAATCTTGATTTTGTCAATTCCAAGTTAGTTGACATAAAAGGTTATGAAGGTTCTTTCATTTCGCGTACGTTTTCAGATATAACCTCGTTAATGTCAGCCAATGCTTGGGGTTGGTTCTCTCTTATCCTTTTCTGTCTGATTGTCGCAGCAACGGCATTATATCTTTTCAGTGGAAATGTGCGGCTGAGAAAGACCGGCTTTTTTGGAGGCGGGATTATCTGTATTCTGTTCATTTTTTCAATTGTTTTTGCTTTCAATGCGCGTAACATGATGACGGCGAAAAACAAGGGAGTTGTATCTGTTCCGTCTTCTATTCTCAGTACATCTCCACGTCATCCTCAAAATCGTACAGAGGAAGCGATGTTACTTCATGAAGGAGCACGTGTGACTATACTCGATTCGATAGCATCTCCCACGGATTCATTGAAAACGATGTGGTATGATGTAGCTTTTGACAATGACCATCGAGCCTGGATCAATTCGGCGGATGTAGAAATAATCTGATTTTTTCAAAAAAGCGGGTTAAAATTTTGCCATTTGAAAAAATCAATCTATATTTATATCCGAAACGTTAATAATGAAATTCCTTAACTTATAAAAATATATTATTATGGCAAAAACAATCACTTTCAACGAGCTTCGCCGGATTAAAGACAGTTTGCCCGATGGTGCAACTCACCAGATTGCTGACAAACTTAATATAACAGTTCAGACCGTTAGAAATTATTTTGGCGGCAGCAACTATGAATTCGGAAAAAATGTAGGTGTTCATATCGAACCGGGACCTGATGGAGGTATCGTCGTTCTCGATGATACCACAATCTACGACATGGCTGTCGAGATCCTCAAAGCTCAGGACAAGGATTAACGGCAACAGCCTTAAAGAATTCTCATTCTTCTCTCTCCTTTTTTCTCTGATTTTGCCAAAACATAAAACAGCTGTTAGTGATGACCGACGCCCCTCTGATTACAGTTGCCATACATACCATGCATTATGCCTGTTCCCTGAAGAATTTGTTGGAAAAGGAAGGCTTAAAGGTCACACTTCAGAACGTCAATCTATCCAATCCTGAAATCGCGGCCGGCGTCAGAGTGCGCATCCGCGAGACTGATCTGCCGGTTGCACTAAGAATTATCGAGAACAAAGAAATATTTGACGCATCCGAATCAGCATCAGATAATATTCAGCCCAATATTCTTGTCCCTGTAGATTTTTCAGAACGTACCATGCAAGCGTGCATGGCCGCCTTCAGGCTTGCCAATGCGCACAATGCCACCATCACTCTTCTGAACTCATTCGTCGATCCTATTTATAGCCGACGGTCGCAACTTAGCGATGCTCTTACTTTTGACAACGATTCCGCCCACGATAAAGCAACAGACATGGCTATGGCTGAGGCTGAAAAAAACATGTCGGAACTTGAGCAGAATCTTGTTTCAAAAATAAAGACAGGCGAAATCTCTCCGGCGAAATTCACTCATGAGATCCGCGAAGGTATCCCGGAAGAAATCATAAATCAATATGCCCGAGACAAACGGCCTTTGCTGATTGTTATGGGAACCAGAGAGTCTAATTCCAAAGCTCGCGAACTGGTTGGAAGTGTGACTGCAGAAGTCCTTGACACATGCCGTTTCCCGGTATTCACTATCCCTGAAATCTGTGGGAATGATTTCCCTGACAGAGTCAGAAATATAATCTTTTTCAGCAATTTCGACCAACAGGACATTCTTGCCGTGGATGCTCTGTTCCGGCTACTTCCGGCTAACTTCTATAAAGTATTCCTGATCAAACTGCCCTCCAAGAAATACACAGGGCTAGCGCATGAGATTTAGCAAAAATTCAGTCAAAAACTTGGATATTTAT
>CAJULY010000017.1 GCA_910587185.1 uncultured Muribaculaceae bacterium | reverse complement strand
CCAGGACCCCAACATTAAAAGTGTTGTGCTCTACCAGCTGAGCTAGCGAATCTCCGTTTTTGAGGTGCTTTGTTTTTCAAAAGCGATGCAAAGGTAGGGAGTTTTTTTGAACTACGCAAGTTTTTCGGTTAAAAGTTGTGCGAAAAATTCTCATATTTTAAGAATTTAAAGTCCTGTTGACAGCCTGATGACTTTGCAGAATGGATATATGCCACTAATATGCAGGTGTTTATACACTAAATTGAAATTCGGCCTCACAGGATTGGCCATGCGGTTTTGTGGGTCAGAAGCGAAGAACAAGTTCAAGCAGTATTTTGTCGGCATTATCGGTCGAAGGCTTGAATCCGCTGTGATAGAAATATTTCTCATAATCGAGTCGTAGATCCATATAGATGTTTTTTACCGGCTGGCTTGTCAGCGTTGAACCGACTGTCACGCGGTTGCGTGGCTGCTCGTTGACGGTCAGAAGACCTTCTTTCGTTCTTTTTCCGTTGGAAAAGGCTGTCAGGCCGTCGAAACGTCCCTGAAATGAAAGTCGGTTGAAGATGCCGGCGCGGACGGGCATACGGTAGTCTATCCATGCGTTATAGGCGTGGCTCCCTTTTCGGTCTCGGTTGCAATAGTGCATGTGCATGTATTCCGCTTCTGCTGTCCAGCGGCCGGAGGCCCAGGTTATGGCGCCGTCCAGAGCGTTGAGTCTGACGGAGTCGGGCGAAATCGAGGCGTACCCGGTGGCGAAGGTGACGTTCTGCACGCGGTAGGTCGCTTTGGCGGAATATGCAACCGTGGTGTTCCACGGTGTGTGGTCCTGAATGGTTTTCGGGTTGAAGGCACCGGCCTCGATTGTCAAAGGGCGTGAGGGTAGGGTGTAGGATAGTTTCGCTCCGACGGCGCGATAATTGAACATCTGTTTACCCATGAACGAGCGGTTGCCGAAGATGTAGTTGTGAGGCGCGCGGAACGCATCCACTCCGAAGGGCATCCTGAACTGACCTGCCTGGAGTTTGAGACCGTTCGCAATTTTCATCCTGATCCAACCGTCGAGGAATTTCACCGATCCGCGGTCGCAGAAATCGGCCTGCATGAAATAGTCGATCTGCGGGGCTATCATGCCGGTGAGGCTGACGCGGGCATTTCGCAGCTGGAAGCGATAGGCGTTGTCTTCGGTCGATACTTCAAGACGTGGACGCAGTGTCCCGTGGATCTGCGGGATATAGGATATTGAATCGGCTGCGGAAGCAACCATCGGTTGTGAAAAAGCGAAAAAGACCGCCCCCGTGAGGGCGAGTTTTGACAGAATGCGCATGATTGGTTATAAGTAATTGTTTCTGACTGCAAAATTACTTAAAAAAACGCAACATGCCTCTGTTTATGGCTCTCAATTCTTTTTCGGGAGTTCCTCCCGCAGAAACGATGAAGTCGGCGATGAGGTCCGGGCAACTTCTTCAGGCGTTCCCTGGGCGATTATTCTGCCGCCGTTTTGGCCACCTTCCGGTCCCATGTCAATGAGGTAGTCTGCCGATTTTATAACGTCCAGATTATGCTCGATGACAAGCACTGTGTTGCCCTTGTCAACAAGACGGTTGAAGACCTTCAGCAACACCCTTATGTCCTCGAAATGCAGACCTGTTGTAGGCTCGTCGAGAATGAAAAGCGTCTTTCCCGTGTCGCGTTTGGCAAGTTCCGTTGCGAGTTTCACGCGTTGGTTCTCTCCTCCCGACAGGGTGCTCGACGGCTGCCCGAGTTTTATGTATCCGAGTCCGATTTCCTGAAGCACCTTTATTTTCTTCAGGATGTTGGGGATTCCGGCGAAAAATTCCACAGCCTGGTTGATGGTCATGTCAAGGACATCGGCAATGGATTTTCCTTTGTAGCGAACTTCGAGGGTCTCGCGGTTATAGCGCTTGCCCCCGCATGTCTCGCACGGCACGAGCACGTCGGGGAGAAAGTTCATCTCAATGGTGCGATAGCCGTTGCCTGCGCATGTTTCGCAGCGGCCTCCTTTGACGTTGAAGGAGAACCGCCCCGGCTTATACCCGCGTATCTTCGCTTCCGGCAGATTGACGAAAAGATTGCGTATGTCCGAGAATACTCCGGTATAGGTCGCCGGATTCGACCTCGGCGACCTTCCGAGCGGCGTCTGATCGACCGTCACGACCTTGTCGATATTCTCGATCCCCTCGATGGCTCCGTAGGGAAGAGGCTCTTTCTGCGAACGGTAGAAATGTTGCGAGAGAATAGGCTGCAGCGTGTGGTTTATGAGCGTCGATTTGCCCGAGCCGCTAACCCCGGCAATGACGGTGAGCGTGCCCAGAGGTATATCGACGTCCACATCCTTCAGATTATGGCCTGTGGCGCCGCGCAGGCTCAGAGTCTTTCCGTTTCCCTTGCGTCTTTCGGCGGGAATCTCTATCTGTTTTCTGCCTGAAAGATAGTCGGCGGTCAGCGTTCCCGCTTTCATCATCTCCGCAGGCGTTCCCTGAAAGACCACGTTTCCTCCCTTTCTTCCCGCCATGGGGCCAATGTCAACAACGTAGTCGGCCTCGAGCATGATTTCCTTGTCATGCTCGACCACTATGATGGAGTTGCGGGCGTCGCGCAGTTTCTTCAGAGATGTGATCAGGCGGTGGTTGTCGCGCTGATGTAGGCCGATGCTCGGCTCGTCGAGGATATAGAGCACGTTGACGAGTTCCGATCCTATCTGGGTGGCCAGACGTATTCGCTGACTCTCGCCTCCGCTGAGTGTGGCCGAAGCTCTGTCGAGCGACAGGTACTCGAGTCCCACATCCACGAGAAATCCGAGTCTTGAACGAATCTCCTTCAATATCTCGGCAGCGATCGTCCTTTCTTTCGGTTCAAGACGTTCTTCGACCGTGAGGCTCCATTCGTGAAGCCGGTTGATGTCCATGGCTGCAAGAGACGCTATGTCATGTCCGTCGATGAAAAAGTGCAGCGCTTCCTTGTTCAGCCTTTTCCCTCCGCATTCCGGACAGACGGCCCTGCTGAAAAACTGGCCGCCCCACTTTTTCGCGGCGGCTCCCGCATCTTCCTCAAGCTGCATTTCCAGATATTTGGCGAGCCCTTCATAGGCAAAAGAATATCGCGCCGAAAGAGTCTCGTTGTCGAGGCGGAGCCGTTCGTCGGTTCCGTTGATGATGTCGTCGATCGCCTCCTGCGGGATATCCTTGATGGGAGTCTTCAGTGTGCAGCCGTATTTCTTGCATATCGCGTCTATCTGATGGAAAATCATCGAGTCGCGAAAACGTCCCAAAGGAGCGATGCCTCCCTCGTGGATCGACTTGTTTTCATCCGGAAAAATCTTCGCCCTGTCAACCAGCGAGACATATCCCAGCCCCTTGCATCGCGGACAATAGCCCTGAGGCGAGTTGAACGAGAAGTTATGGGGCGCGGGTTCGCGATAGGAAAGACCGGTCGTCGGGTCCATCAGTTGTTGCGAGAACTGGAACGCCTCGTCGTTATCCACGTCATAGACCATAAGCTGCTTCTCGCCCTGACGCAAAGCCTCGGCAATGGTGTCTCTCAGTCGTGTCTCATCCTTCGGGTTTACCTTCAGGCGGTCTATCACTGCCTCTATCGAGTGGTTCTTGTAGCGGTCGAGTTTCATTCCGGGCGTGATCTCTTTCAGGTGTCCATCGACTCTGACCGTCAGATATCCTTTTTTTCTTATTGTTTCGAATAGCTCCCTGTAGTGTCCCTTGCGGTTTTTCACCAGGGGAGCCAGAACGTAGATCCTGTGGCCGGCGAACCGTTCGAGTATCAGCCTGAGTATTTTCTCCTCGGTGAATTTTACCATCGGTTCCCCCGAGAGATAGCTGACGGCATGGCCGATGCGGGCATAGAGAAGGCGCAGGAAATCGTAGATTTCAGTCGTCGTCCCTATGGTGCTTCGCGGATTGCGGTTGATCGTTTTCTGCTCTATGGCTATGACCGGACTCAGGCCGGTTATTTTGTCAACGTCCGGGCGCTCCATATTCCCGAGCATGTTGCGCGCATAGGCCGAGAATGTCTCGATATAACGTCGCTGACCTTCGGCATAGATCGTGTCGAACGCCAGTGACGACTTGCCCGACCCCGAGAGTCCGGTAATGACGGCAAGCGCGTTATGGGGAATGGTGACGTCAATATTCTTCAGGTTATGAACCCGCGCGCCATAGACGTCAAGTGATGTTCCTGTTTTTTTTCGGCTCATCTGTTAACCCAGTTCTTGTTATAGGTTTTGGTCTTTATGGTTGAACGGCGGAGCGATTTCTCCGTCGGGATTTTCACAAGGTATGTTTTACCTGTCTTGTTGGGCAGCGAACGGGCCCTGATCCAGGGATTGTGTTCGCGGACGGTGCGGTAGTCTGTTCCGTTCTCTTTCGCCCATGTGGCCCAGTCTGCAACCGGTCCGGACACTTCGATGACCTTGTATTCCAGCGGCTGATAAAGCTGGTCGGCTGAGATGATATAGCCGTAGTCGGCCGGATGTTCCATGATCTTCTTCATGGCGAGAAGGCGGAACATATAGCGCGTGGTCTCATCGACAAGCCAGAGGTCGAAAGCCGATTCGGCCTGCTGCGACGACAGCTCCGATGAGATTCTGCCGGGACCGCCGTTGTAGGAAGCCGCCGCCGATTCCCAGTTGCCGTATTTCTTATAGGCGTTTTTCAGATAGCGGCAGGCAGCGCGGGTGGATTTCTCAAGGTCATAGCGCTCATCCACATATTCGTTCACTTCCAGTCCGTAGTCCCGTCCGGTAGCCGGCATGAACTGCCAGAATCCCGCAGCCTTGGCTCCCGAGAGCGCACGCGGGTTGAGGTTGCTCTCTATGCAGGCGAGATAAAGCAGGTCCTGAGGCAACCCCTCTTCTTTTAGAATCGGAGCCATCGCGGGGAAGTAGCGGTTGGCACGCTTGATGGTGAGAAGCGTATTGCCATGGGTATAGGCCATCGAGGTCAGTTCCCGGTCGAAACGCTCGAACATGTCTATGCGGTCAAGATCTATCTCCTGGCCCGCAAAACTCATCTTTTTCGGCACTTTGGGGTTTCTGACCGCGGCGAGGGGAGTGGGATGGGAAGCGAGTATTTCGGCGGTCGGGGCCGGGATCAGCACTGAGGCGAGTAATATGGCGTGATATATTTTATTCATATTCTATATAGTGAGTCGGTTTCAGTTATAATCATAAATTCAATTACGCCCTCGGGGCACGATTGGTTTGGTATGTAAGTTTTTTTAATCCTTGCGCCTGACTTTTCAGAACCATTAGATTGTTCCTTCATGAGAATCGGGTCGCTGTCCATAAAAAATATCACGCAAGCTATCTCTTCGACGCCTGCGTGAACTGGATGATGATTGTTTCTTAATTACTATTGTTGCAAATGTTGATTGGTATAGAAGTGTTGTATATTTTTGTTTATTATCTAAACGAGAATGTTTCCTGTTTGCATTGCAAAAATACGTTGAAGATGTAACGTTTGGGTTACTTTGGTATTACAATACTGTTACGGAAGTGCGCCAAGGCTCGTTTTTAACTTTTATTTGCTAAATATGATTGAATCGGGTTCTCAATGTTTGAATTCTTCCTTGAGAAAGCCTTCGATTTCTTCAGCCGAAGGATCTACAGCCTTGATTATTCCGCGTCCGTCCACGAGGATTATGCGTCCGCCGGCATTGCCCGCTCCGTTGCGGCGCCAGATGGAGTCACGGTCGTTGAGATCGACGAACGATTCCCAGGGGTAACCGTCGGCTTTCATGGCCGCTTCCATCTCTTCCGTGTTGCCGCTCTCGCGGGCCACGGCTATGACTTTGAATCCGTCGCCACGGTATTTCTCATAAAGAGGAATGAGTTCCATGGAGTGTCTTCGGCACGGTCCGCACCACGATGCCCACAGGTCTATCACAGCGGGCTTGCCCCCAAGCAGTGAGAGAACCTCTTCCGATGAGCCGTCGGTACGCTTGAATTTCAGGTTGGGATAGCGCTTGCCGGGAACAATAGCTTTTCCGTCAGTCAGCACCCGTATCTCCTCGGTGTAGGGGTGAGTGGCGAGTTCGGGATTGTTGGCATAGACTTCGTCGAAAATGCTTATCTGTTCTCCGGGGTCTTTCAGATCTGATGCATACAGGAGATTGTCTTTGAGGACCGTCAGGCCATAGATGCCCGGATTGGCTTTGATGAAAGCGGTCTGCTCCTTATAATAATTCTGCAGAATCCGTTTCGTTTTGGCGTCTATGTCATTGTGTGCGTCGGAGTAGAACATGTCGCCGAGCGTTTTACGCAATTTGTTCCATATTTCGAAAAGCGAGTCACGCTCGTGGCGGTCGGACGTGTTTCTTATTTTTCTATAGAGAGAGGCCGCTTCGTCGGAGTAGGCGAGATTATGGTCATAAATGGAATCCATCGCGGCATAGAGAGGCTCGAGTTGCGGCCGGTATTTCTCAGCCATGAGGCGCTGCATGGCTATGAGCTGCATGTTGGCAGGCGTGGTAGCCTCCACGTGATCCTTGTTTTCCTCATTTTCGCCATGATAAACGAGTTTCACCGTACCCGGTTCAGCAAAAAATTTTCGGGTTCTCCATGCGCCGTTGGACATTTCGTCGTCAAACATGATCTCATATTGTCTGACGGTATCGGCGGGAATCGTGAAGGAGAACTTTCCGTTTTTGATGGTGTCGCCTTTGAATCCGGTGATTCGGAAATCGCGGCCCGATTCAATCATGAGTGCATACTTGCTTTTCGGCCGGTTGATGACGGTCCCTTCTACATTGCATTTCTGTTGCGATGAAACCATCTGCGGCAAACCTAAGGCGACTAATGCCGCAAATAGCAGACTTTTGGCTTTCATGACCTGAGATGTTGTAATTATTTAATGAATGGAAGTTCAGTTGGCTTTCTTCAGGGTGAAGAGGAATTCCAGACCGCCTTTGCTGCGGTTATAGACAGAGATGGCGCCTCCGAGCGAATCGATGGTGTTTTTGACGATCGGAAGTCCGAGACCCGTTCCACCTGATTTACGCGAACGTCCGGCATCGACGCGGTAGAACCGCTCGAAAAGATGAGGAATGTGTTCCTCGCTGACACCCTGGCCGTTGTCCCAGAAAGAGAAGGTGTAGAACTTTTCAGATTCGGACACGAGCGACATGCCGATGCGGGTGCCTCGCGAATGTATGGCGGCGTTTTTGAAAAGATTGGATATGGCGCTCGTCAGCAGGTTGGCGTTGGCATAGACGGTGCATTCCAGCGGCATGCTGAGGTCGAACTCCATATTGTTGAGCGCGCCGGCCTGATTCAGATCGTTGTGGATCGTATAGACGAGGTCGTGCATGTTGATCTCCGTAAAGCTTATTTTCCCCGAGCCGTTCTCGAGGCGTGTCATGGTCGATACATCGTTGAGAAGCGTGCAGAGGCGCTCCACGTTGTCAAGAGCGCGCTGAAGGAAATACCGCTGCGTCTCCTGGTCCATCTCTTCCGACGTGAGAACCGTCTCGAGGTAGCCGCGTATCACTCCGACCGGGGTTTTCAGCTCATGGTTTATGTTGTTGGTGAGCTGGTGCTGCATGCGTCCTTTTTCCTCGATGGCGTGGATGGCCACGGCGTGTTCGCGCTCGCTGCGTTTGTTGGCTTCCACTCGGCCCTGATAGAGTTTCAGGATGTCGCGGGATATGTCACCCAGTTCGTCGTGGCCGAGGCGACTCTCGTCAATCTTGAAGTCGGGATTGTTTGCGTTGCGTGCGAATTCGCGCAAAATCTTGATGTTGTTCACGATAAAGCTTGTCGAGAAATAAGCCAGAATCGTGACGGCAACTAACGCAAATATGAAAATTGTCAGCAGAAGCGTGTTATCGACCCGCAAGGCGTCGGAGATCGAGGCGGTCCACGGCATGGCCGTGTGTATGATCAGGTTTCCGTCGTCGCTCTTGGTGACCTTGTAGAAATATACCTTGTTTTCGGCATTTGTCCTGATGTAGCCGTTGGCATCGGAGATTGCGTCCGTAGCCTCTCCCGGAGTTTTGAAAGGGCGCCCTATGGCGTAGAGCAGCTGGTCGTTTGCATCGTAGGCGCTGATTTTGAGCTGATCGAAGACCGAGTTGTCGAGATAATTGCTGATGAAGTTAAGAAAAGGTTTTATGTCATCGTTCTGCTCGTAGGCCGCAATGATGCGCGAGTTGATGAAGTTCAGCTGCTGTTTGATGTAGCTTTTGCGGTATTCAGTCTCGTGTTGATACTGAAACACGATCAGAATACCGATAATAACCCACATGGCGAGGACTATCGGCAGAAAGATTCGCCAGCGGATGCTGTTTTTATTCTTTAAACCCATAGCCGAAACCGAGTCTTGTGACGATATTGTTTCCGTATTCGCCTATTTTCTTTCTTAGCCGGGCTATGTTGGTGTCGATTGTGCGTATTGTGACCACTACATTTCTGTCCCAGATCTTTTCGATCAGTTCCTCGCGCGAATAGATGCGGTTGCGGTGGGTGAGGAAAAACAGAAGTATGTCATATTCCGTGCGTGTCAGATTCAGCTGGTTGCCGTCGAGATATCCGAGTTTTTCGTTGCAGTCGATCCGCAGGCCGTTGAACGTAACGTCCGATTTCTGTTCTGCTTCTTTTCTTGAAGGTGCCTGAGCCGTGATGTTGCTGCGGCGCAGAACGGAGCGCACGCGTGCAAGCACTTCGCCTATGACAAACGGCTTGGTGATGTAGTCGTCGGCGCCTATGTTGAGCCCCATGACAGTGTCGTCCTCTCCGTTGAGGGCCGAACAGAAAATGATGGGAGTGAATTCTGTTTCGGGATTGCTTCTGACGCGTTTGGCAAAATCGAAGCCGCTGAGTGTCTCCATCATGATATCGACAATCATCAGCTGATATTGGGTAAGGTCCATGTCGAGGGCCTCTTCGGCGCTGTAGGCGCAATCCACATTGTAGCCTGCTTTTTCCAGATTGAATTTGAGGATCTCACAGAGCGCTTCTTCGTCGTCAATGACAAGTATTCTTTCGTTCATATTATATTTCATGCTTCTGCCGGGGCGGCGAAGCGGTTTTTTCCTATGGTTAACGGTACGCAAAGATACGAAACGCGGTAAAATAACTCGGGTTAAAATATGTTAATTAACTATTCGGCCCAAACCAATCCGTGTCGATAATGTTTTAAAGGTATAATTACTATATTGCACTGTGTTTTTTTCATGGTATTAGATTTAAGGTTAAAGATTCATCGGCTGTCGTGAGACAGCCGATTTCTTTTTTTCTGAAATTATTGCATGTTTTGACTGTGTGGCCCATTGGGGGAACCATGGAAAAAAGTGCTGAAAGGGTAAAAAATCGGTTAGAAGTTTGTCATTTACAAAATTATGCGTATTTTTGAAACCGATTAGCCATAGACCGGAAACGGTCTGAGGCTTCTCATTATCGGTAATTATCACTAAATACTATTGACAATGGAATCCCTTGAAAAAGTCAGCGTTCCTGAAAATCAGGTTGTTGACCCGACCCTTGCTCCCGAGGCGCCTTCCGTGGCCCCTGTGGAGTCCGAAACATTAGAAGAAACATCCGCAACACAGGAAGAGCCTGTGAGAATGGACGATGTGATGAATCGTCTGCGTGAACTTGCCGCAAGCGACGGCGAGATAATCACGACTGATGAAATCGGCCGCCTAAAGCAGCAGTTCTATTCCCTTGTCAATGAGTCTATGGCCGTGCAGCGCGATGAATTTATCGCGGCGGGTAACGATCCTGAGGCATTCAATCCTGTCCCGGTTGCAGAAGAGCCTGAATTCAAGGACCTCATGGCCAAGGTGAAAGAAGTAAAAGCGCTTTATCGCGAACGCGTCGAAGCCGAGCAGTTGAGAAATCTCGAACGCAAGAACGCCATCATAAGCGAGTTGATGAGCATGGCTGATGACACCGATAATGTCAATCGCCATTATCCCCGTGCAAAGGAACTTCAGGTTGAGTTCAAGGAAATCGGGGAGGTTCCCCAGCAGAACACCACCCAGATCTGGAAGTCATTCCAGGAGGCGGTTGAGCATTTCTATGACCAGTGGAAAGTCAATAAGGAGCTGCGTGACTATGATTTCAAGAAAAATCTCTCGGAAAAACAGCTGCTTATCGACGAGGCCAAGGCGCTTACCACCGAAGAGGATGTGGTCATAGCTTTCCGTCGGCTTCAGGAACTTCACGAAAAATGGCGCGAAACGGGTCCCGTGGCAAAAGAGATCCGTGAGGAAATATGGCAGGAGTTCAAGGATGCTTCCGCTGAAATAAACAAACGCTATCAGGCTTTCTTCGAGGAGCGCAAACAGCGCGAACAAGCCAATGAGGCAGCAAAAACCGCCCTCTGCGAGCGAATAGAAGCGATCACGCCCGACACGCTGACATCATATTCGGCCTGGAACAAGGCTACCGAAACCATTATGGAGGCCCAGAAAGAATGGAAAACTCTCGGATATGCTTCGCGGAAGGCCAACAATCAGCTTTTCAGTCGTTTCCGTGCCACTTGCGACGCTTTCTTCGCTGCCAAGGGCGAGTTTTTCAAGACAATGAAAAACAATCTTGCCGAAAATCTTGCAGCCAAGACAAAACTCTGTGAGCAGGCCGAGGCTCTCGCAGCCAGCACAGAGTGGAGAAAGACCTCCGATGAACTCGTCGAACTTCAGAAAAAATGGCGCAGCATAGGCGCTGTTCCCAAAAAACACAGCGATCAGATATGGCAGCGTTTCATGACCGCATGCAACACATTCTTCGATAATAAGAAGCATGCAACCACCGACGTGCGCCGAACCGAACAGGCCAATCTCAAGGTCAAGAAATCAATCGTGGCCGAACTGACGGCCCTCAACGCACCCGATGCCGCGATTGACCGTGCCGAAGCAATAGAAAAAATCAACGCGCTGCGTGCGCGCTGGCAGGAGACCGGTCATGTGCCTTTCAAGGAGAAAGACAAGCTCCATGACACTTATCGTGAGGTTGTCCGTCAGCTCTTTGACAAATATGACGTTCACGAAAAGCGTCAGCGAATGGATTCGTTCCAGTCATCGATCGATGCCATCTCATCGGATCGCGCGAAACTTCTTCGCGAACGTGACCGCATGATGCGTGCCTATGAAAGCCGCAAGTCGGAACTTGCCACATACGAAAACAATCTCTCGTTCCTGTCCGCGCGTTCCCGCTCAGGCGCTTCAATGCTCGGTGAAATCGAGCGAAACATCGAGCGCCTCAAGAATTCGCTGAAAGAACTGGAAGAAAAAATACAGCTCATCGACGGCAAACTCGCATAAAATCCCTGAGAAATGACGGGGCTTAGCCGGCGCAGACGCTACGGTAAATATATCCGGTGGATACTTGCCGGTGCTGATTTCGTCATGCTTAATGCCGCGTTGGGGCTGACCGTAACCATTATACCCACATCCGACGGGGGAATGCCCCGTCTGATGTGGCTTTTGGCGAATATGGCTTATATGCCGGTGGTCCTCTGGCTGAAAAATATCCAGACGGACCGCACTGTGGCCATGGAACACGTTTTTGGCAGTTCTCTGAAGGCCGTCGTGCTCCATGCCACTCTGTTCCTGTCATGCCTGTTTTTTCTCAGGATCGTCATTCCTCTGCAGTCGTTTCTTCTGTTCTATGGCCTTATGTTCGTCATGTTCCCTATATGGTGGACGGTGTCAAGAATAATTGTGAAGTACTACAGGCGAAGAGGCATCAATTATACTAAGGTGGTGATTGCCGGCGACAATCCGGTAGGGCGCCGCCTGTATCGCGAACTTGTCTCCGATGCCGGCTACGGTTTCCGTGTGCTCGGCTTTTTCGACAGCACCGCGGCGCAGGAGGAAGATGACGGATTATATCACGGCCTGATCTCCCAGCTCAGAGATTTCATAGCCGAGAAAGGTGTTGACGAGGTTTTTTGCGCGTTGCCCGAGAGTCGGAACGACGATATTTCGGCAACGTTCAAGGCTGCGCAGGATAACGTGATTCAATGTTATGTGGTGCCCCATATAGCCGCGCCGATGAGCCGTGCGTTCGATCTCTATTCAATAGGAGCCATGACTGTGATGTCGGTAAGGCCGCAGCCGTTGGGCCGCTTTCATAACCGTCTGATAAAGCGAGCGTTCGATCTGGCTGTATCCTCTGCTGTCCTCCTGTTTTCCCCTCTTCTTTTTCTCCCGATAGCCGTAGCGATAAAGCTGACTTCACCCGGACCCGTGTTTTTCTCCCAGAAACGCACTGGATATAAAGGAAAAGCTTTCACCTGCTACAAATTTCGTACAATGCGCGTCAACGATGAGGCTGATATCTCGCAGGCCACGGAAAACGATCCCCGCAAGACCAGGACCGGCGATTTCTTGAGGCGTACGTCGCTCGACGAGCTGCCGCAGTTTCTCAACGTGTGGCTCGGAAACATGTCGGTGGTCGGCCCCCGGCCCCACATGCTTTCGCAGACACGCCTCTATTCCGAGATGATCGATTCATATATGGTGCGCCACTACATTAAGCCGGGCATTACCGGATGGGCGCAGATAAACGGTTTCCGGGGCCGCACGGAGAAATTGTGGCAGATGAGCGAACGTGTGCGCCACGACGTCTGGTATATCGAGCACTGGACTTTCCTCCTGGATCTGAAGATCATGGCGCGCACAGTGTTCAACGCTCTTGCAGGCGAAAAAAACGCCTATTGAATAAATCTCATGACCCTGTTGTGTTGTTAATTAAGGAGCAGGTTTTTGTTTATGAAGAAGTTATTGTTCTTAATCGCGATATCGGCGACGGTTTTCTTTTTCGGCTGCGGAAAGGGCGGCGACGGAAGTAAGGAAAGCTCGGATACCCTTAGTCTGCTTGGCTCGGCGCTGGAAAAGGTGCGCTTTCCCGTCTCGCTTGGTCCTGACGGATCGGTCGATTCCATAGTGTTGGCAAGAGGGGATTCGATGCTTTATGTCTATATGGACCCTGACGGCGATTACGTCGATTCGGCGGCATTGGCTGCCTCCGGTCCTCAGCGTCTGTTCATCGTCAGGCTGATGGCCGCGTCCGGGCCTCTCCGCGAGTTATTGTCGCTCGGCACGAAGGTGCCCGTGGCTCTGCGTGTGTCTCTGCCCGCAGGTGAGGGGAGTGCTCCGCTCGGCTTTACCGTGAGCCGCGACGAGATGCGTTCTCTGGCTCCCGAGCCCCCTTCTGACAGAGAGCGCGACGAGGTGAAGGTGCACAACCGCGTCATATATGACAACCGTTTCTGTCCCTACGAGCTGGAGGACGGTGTGACGATGCTGAGCATGTCGGTGCTTGACCGGTATGTCACCTTCCGAACGGAGATCGATGTCGAGAAACTTGATTTTTTCCTGATGAAAGAAAACCGTGACTCGGTCAACGCTGCTGTCGTGCAGTCGCTTCGCGATCAGCTCGCCGATTCTTTGACCCGCAAGTCGCTGCTTGAGATTGCCGGCGCACGCCTCGGCTACCGTAACAGATATGTCGGTTCTGACCGCAGCGATTCGTTCGACATTTCGTTTACTCCGTCAGATCTCGAACGTCTTGTGGCCGTGGCCGACAGCGTGGCCGCGAACGCAAAACGACCTCATAACCTCAATAAAAAATAAATGGAAATGAAAAGATTACGTTTTCTGGCTTTGATGCTCACAGCTTTTATTGGCGCCGGCACAATGAGTGCGCAATATTATGAGCTTGCCAATCAGATCCCTCAGCTTATCAGTCCGGCATTGTCGGGGAGCATGAACTATAAAGGGTTTCTTGATGCCTCCTATACCAAAGGTGTCGGGCCGCGTCAGGCCGACTTCATCGAAGTGACCACGACCCAGGGATTCCAGTTCACGCCCTGGTTCTACATGGGCGCCGGGATAGGCGTCCAGACGATCATGACCAACCGCAACGACAATTATGATCCCTGGCAGTATCCCGGTGACTGGGATTCCAACAAAGGTCGCTCACGGACAGGCTGGATGCTTCCCCTCTATTCCGATTTCAGGTTCAATATCGGCCCCCGCAACGACACCTCTTTCTTTATCGATCTGAGACTCGGAGCCTCTTTCCTCCTGAGCGACGATTATCTTGAGATTGGCGACGGTTTCCTTAATTCCGACCAGACTTTCTATTTCAAACCCTCGATAGGAATGAGAATACCGCTCAACGATTCAGGGTCGCAGGCCGTGAACATCGGTCTCAGCTATCAGCTGATGACGCAGGATTACTGGTACCGGTCCTACAGCGACGTGACTCTCAGCTCTTTTGGCGCAACTATAGGGTTCGAGTGGTAGAAAAAACGTGTGATGGATATAAACGAGTTCGCCGAGCGTATTTTTCTTAACCTTCCCTATGATCCGACCGATCAGCAGATCAGCCTGATCGCCGCTCTTGCACGGTTTTGTTCGCCGGTGTCGCCGGGATATTCCGTGTTCCTTCTCAACGGATATGCCGGCACAGGGAAGACATCGCTGACCGGTGCGCTCGTCAGGGCGCTGCGCGAGGCCGAAGTGCCCGTAGTTCTTCTCGCTCCAACGGGGCGTGCAGCTAAGGTATTCGGTCGTTTCGCCGGTTTTCAGGCTTCCACCATCCACAGGCGCATCTACCGCGGCACTGAAGGAATAATGAATGATTTCAGCGCCGATGTGGCCGACAATCCTCTGACAGGAGCCGTCTTCATCGTTGACGAGGCCTCGATGATAGGGAACGGAAGCGGCGATCCGATGTCGAGAAACCTGCTCGAAGACCTGATCCATTACGTCTATTCCGGCGAGGGATGCCGGATGATTCTTCTCGGTGACACTGCACAGTTGCCCCCCGTAGGCTGCCGTGAAAGCCCGGCCATGAGCGTCGCGGTCCTGAAAAGTTTCGGCCTGCGGGTCACCAAAGCGGTCATGACAAAGGTTGTCAGGCAGCGCAGACGGTCCGGAATACTCTATAACGCGACAAAACTGCGGAAAAACATGCTTCTGACGCCTCTTCCCGAACCTGAGCTCGTGATCGACCGCTTCCCCGATGTCGTCAGTGTGAGCGGTGAGGAGCTCGAGGATGAGATTTCGGCAAGTTTCACCGAAAACGGAATCACGGAAACCCTCGTCGTCACCCGTTCCAATCGTCAGGCGACGCGTTTCAATCTCGCCATACGCGCCAATATCCTTTACCGCGAAGAGGAACTGAGCCGCGAAGAACTGCTCCTCGTGGCTAAGAACAACTATCTCTGGAGCGCCCGGGTCAAGGGCCTTGATTTTGTGGCCAACGGCGACACGGCTATCGTCGATGCCATTTACGGAACTGAGGAAAAATACGGATTCAGGTTTGCCGACGTCAATCTGAGGCTCCCCGACCGCGATCTCTCCTTCGACTGCAAGATTCTGCTCGACACCCTTGTGAGCGACACCGCCTCGCTTGAGCCGGAGCGGTATCAGTCTCTTTACATGTCGGCTCTCAACGATCCCGACTTGTTCACTCCATCTACCCCCGTCAGAACCAGAATGAGAATCCTGCGGAGCGATCCTTATGTCAACGCCCTGCAGGTGAAATACGGCTATGCCGTGACATGTCATAAGGCTCAGGGCGGTCAGTGGAAAAATGTATTTGTCGATGTGGGTTATGTTCCGCCCGAAGCCTACGAATCGCTGGAGTTTTACCGCTGGCTATATACAGCCGTGACGCGCGCCACTGACCGTCTGGCTCTCATCAACCCTTCGGGGGGCATGGTGGCCGGCGAGTGACATCCCGCAATTATTTGATCCAGAAGTCGGGGGTGAAAAGCACCAGCACGGTAAAAAGCTCCAGACGTCCTATCAGCATCAGGGTTGAAAGAATCCATTTGCCTGCGTCGGGGACAATCTCAAACCCCGCCCCCTGTCCCGTCATGCCGGCGCCGAATCCCGTGTTGCTCACGCAGGAGAAGGCCGAGAAAAACGAATCGATCAGAGGCATTCCGAGGGCCGTCAGTATGATGCCTCCGACAGCGATTATCATTATGTAGATGCATATAAACGCGATCACCTTTGAAACGAGGGTCGGAGGCACCGCTTTTCCGTTGACCCGCACATTGGTGACGGCATTGGGATGAACGCAGCGGTAAAGTTCGTTGTGGGTGTTTTTTATCAGGAAGAGCATGCGGTCAATCTTAGCGCCCCCTGAAGTGGAGCCGGCGCAGGCACCCGTGAACATCAGGACGAAGATAAGGGCGAGTATGAACGGTCCCCATGATTCGAAATCGCATACCGACAGACCGGTTGAGGTGATCGTCGAGACTATCTGGAACAGCGGGTAGATGGTCAGCGTGCGCCAGTCGTCGCTCTGGCCGTTCTTCACCAGAGTGAAGAGAAACATCAGATAGAAAAGAGCTATGATGATCAGATAGGCTTTGAACACGTCGTTGCGCCAGAGAGCCTTCGGATCGCCGGTAGCGATCTTATACATCAGCGCGAAGCTCGTTCCGCCAAGAAACATGAACACGAGCACTACGATATTGATGTAATCTGAATTGTAGTAAGCGAGGCTGTTGTCGCGGGTGGAGAACCCTCCTGTCGAAATGGCAGAGAAAGCATGGCAGATACTGTCGAACAGATCCATCGGCCCTATCCACAGCAACACGATGAGCAAAACCGAGAGCCCCACGTAGATGCCCCAAAGCACCTTGGCTGTCGAGCTTATGCGCGGACGCAGTTTCTCGTGGATGATGCCTGTCACCTCCGCGTTGAACATCTGCATGCCCCCCGAGTAGTTGAGCATCGGAAGAACAGCCAGAGTGAACATGATGATTCCCATGCCGCCGATCCACTGCATCAGCGCGCGCCAGATAGTGATAGAATGTGACATTCCTTCCACGGAAAGAAGAACCGAACACCCCGTCGTGGTGAAGCCTGACATTGCCTCGAAAAAGGCGTCGCTGACACTCAGGGGGTTGGAACTGAGTATAAACGGAAGCATTCCGAAAAGAGAGAACACCACCCAGACCGACGCTGTCAGCAGGAATCCTTCCTGACGGCCCATCTCCTGACGCCGCGGATGGAGAAATGTCGTCAGTCCCAGTCCTATGACGAGTGTGGTGACGGCCGTGAACAGGAATCCTCTCAGATCCTCTTCGTCATAGATCATGGCGGTGATGACCGGCAGCAGGAGGAACATGCTTTCAATCAGCAGGAGCCAGCCCAACACTCTGAGAAGCATCGGATAATTGAGCTGACGCATTCTATGTGTCATTTTCGCGGAAGTCATGTGGGGTGAATCAGTTGAACAGTCGTTCGATCTTGTGGATCGTATTGGCGAGACAGAACACCAGGACCTGGTCGCCGGCCTGTATCCGGGTATTACCGCTCACGAGCATGCCGTGGCCGTTGCGTATCAGTCCGGCTATGGTCATGTCATGTGGAAGGCTCAGCGATTTGACGGCGTCGCGGGTAACTTTGGCGCCCGCTTTGACTTCGATTTCGGCTACGTCGGCATCTGCGAGTGCCATGAATTTCGACGACTCGACGTCGGCGTCGAGAAGCATTTGGAAGATCTTGCCCGAGGCGAGCAGTTTCTTGTTGATGATAGTCCCGATATTGAGATTCTCAGCTTGCGAGATGAACTGGATGTTCTCGACTTCGGCTATGGTCTTTCTGACGCCGTATTCCTTCGCTGTGAGCGACGTCAGGATATTGGTCTCCGAGGAATCTGTCAGAGCCACGAATGCGTCCATTTCAGTGATCCCCTCTTCCATCAGCAGCTCCACGTTGCGGGCGTCGCCGTGGGTGATCCGCGCTTCCGGACATCTTTCCGCTAACTGTTCGCAGCGGTTGCGGTCCATCTCTATGATCCTGAACTTATACTTGTCGCCTGCCATGTTGATGAGTCTGACCGCTATTCTGGAGCCTCCCATTATGAGCACCTTGTGAATGTCGGTCTTGGTTTTTCCGCACAATTGTCTCAGGCCTTCGATATGCTCGCGGGTCGTGGTGAAATAGACGATGTCGTTCGGGCGCACCCGGTCATCGCCTCGGGGTATGATCGTTTCCTGATTGCGTTTGATGGCCGATACGTGATAATAGTGGTTCTCGCTCGAGATCTGCCGCAGGCTTTGACCGGCGATGCGTGCATTCTCCCTGATTTTTATTCCGAGCACTATGAGTTCGCCGTCATGCAGTTCCAGCCAGTTGCGCACCCAGTTCCTCCCGAGTGATTTCAGAATCTCCATCGCTGCAAGATATTCGGGATAGATCATGGCGTCGATGCCGTGCTCCACGAAAAGCCTGGAGTTTTCCGGTTTCATGTACTCGAAATTGTCTATGCGTGCTACCGTGCGTTTGGCGCCTATGTTCTTGGCAAGCGTGCAGGCTATGATGTTGGTGTTTTCCTGCGGGGTGACTGCTATGAACAGGTCGCAGGATGAGCCTATGGCATCGCGCAGGGTGGAAATTGAGGTGGGAAGTCCCACGTAGGCCAGAAGATTGCAGGAAGAATCGAGTTGTTCTATCCGGTCCTCGTCATCGTCGATAATGATGATATCCTGATTTTCGCGGGAGAGAAGACGCGCCAGATGCGATCCTACTTCGCCTGCTCCTGCTATTACGATTTTCATTTCTGAAAGCTGGTTTTTACGTTTACTATAGCTTCAAGAATCGCCGGAGCGTTCATGGAGCATAGCTCATAAAGTTCTTTTACCGTGCCGTGGGTTACGAAATGTCGCTCCGCAACGCCTATCTTCTTTATGTGCAGCGGAAAGCCTTGATTTGCGAACCATTCGGTGACGGCTGTTCCCAGTCCGCCTTTTACCGACGCGTCCTCTACCGTGACCACCGGCATCTTCTTTTCTGCTATTTCCCTGAGAATGGTCTCGTCTATGGGATTGAGATAGATCATGTCGTAGTGGGCGGCCGAAATCCCTTTTTCCCGGGCCATTTCGACGGCTTTGGCTGCCTCCGAAGCTATAGGGCCGAGTGAAAGGACGGCTACGTCGCTCCCCTCCGAGAGCTTTTCGCCGCGGCCGGCAGGAAGTTCTTTCATGGGTTTGCGCCAGTCGGCCGACGAGGAGGCTCCGCGGGGATAGCGGATGGCCATAGGGCCTTTGCGTCCCGGAAGCTGTGAGGTGTAGAGCAGATGTCGCAGATTGACGGCGTCGCGCGGAGAGGCTATGGTCATGCCCGGGATGTCCGACAGATAGGAGAGATCAAACAGTCCGTGATGGGTGGCGCCGTCTTCGCCCACGAGCCCGGCGCGGTCAATGGCGAAGACAACCGGCAGTTCCATCAGAGCCACGTCATGGATGATGTGGTCGTAGGCACGCTGGAGAAACGAAGAGTATATTGCCACGTAAGGGATCATGCCGTCTTTTGCGAGCCCTCCAGCGAAAGTCACCGCATGGCCTTCCGATATCCCGACGTCGAATGTCCTCTCGGGGAAAGCCTGGCGGAGCTTTGAAATCGAGGTGCCTGACGGCATGGCGGCAGTGATGCCGACTATCTTTTCGTTGTTGCGGGCGAGTTCCACGAGTGTCTCGCCGAAAACCTCCTGATATTTTGGAGGACAGTCTTTCGGGGCTGTATCCTCGCTGCGTTTTCCCGTTGCCGGATCGAATCGTCCGGGTGCGTGCCATGCGGCGGGATCCGCTTCAGCGGGTATGAAGCCGTGGCCTTTTTTTGTCCGCAGATGCAGTATGCGCGGGCCGTCCATCTCTTTGATGTCGTTGAGCACGCGGATGATCCGCGGCAGGTCATGGCCGTCGAAGGGCCCGAAATAACGGATATCCAGCCCCTCGAAAATATTCTGCTCTTTGGTGATCAGTGACTTCAGAGAGTTGTTGAAGCGCAGGATGCGGCCTCGGTTTTTCTCCGAGATGAGATGGGCGCTTCTCATGAAGTTATAGGTCTTGTAGCGTAGGGCGTTGTAGCCCTTGGATGTGTTGATATGGGCCAGATAGGAATTCAGCGACCCTACGTTGTGATCGATCGACATGTCATTGTCGTTGAGAATGATCAGGACGTTTGACTTCGCGTTGGCCGCATTGTTCAGCCCCTCGAACGCCAGACCTCCCGAAATCGACGCGTCGCCGATGACCGCTACAACCTGACGTGCCGGTGTCTCGTTTTTCAGAGCCGAGGCCACTGCCATGCCGAGAGCCGCGGAAATGGAGTTGGAGGCATGACCCGCTGAGAAGGTGTCATATTCGCTTTCGGCCGGGGTGGGAAATCCGCTGAGGCCTCCGAGAGTGCGGTTGGTATGGAAACGCGAGGCTCGCCCCGTGAGCAGTTTGTGTCCGTAGGCCTGATGTCCCACGTCCCACACTATGCGGTCGTAGGGGGTGTTGAAAACGTAGTGAAGTGCGACGGTAAGTTCAACCGCTCCCATCGATGAGCCGAAATGACCCGGATTATGGCTGAGCTCGCTGATGAGGAACCGCCGGATGTCACTGCAGAGCGTCTGAAGCTCCTCTATGGACATCGTGCGCAGATCGGCAGGCGAACCGATCCGGGACAATACCGGATATTTCCCGCTGTCAAGGGGCTGCTGTGAATCGTTGGGTGATGCGGACAGGGTTGTTGTCATTTCTTCATGTACTTTTTATAAAGAGGAACAAAAACCACTATACCGGAAGCCACTATGACAAATACCTTCATGAACGGAAGCCCCTGTCCGGTCGCAACCATGTAGCAGAGTGCGAGCCATAGCAAGGCTATGCATGCGAAGCGGATTTTATGGGATGTTGTCATTCTGCGGTTCCGTTTTTGTTAGATCACTGCAAAATTACCAAATTTTGATAAAACAAAAAATACTTCCGCTCGGTTTTGAACATTTATGTGGCCGCCGAGGTTTTTACTGAAAGCCGCAACTGTCAGTTACAAAGAGAGAGACATGCAACATTACTCCAGCAGTGAAAACGGATTTGTAGAGACGCCGTCGCCCCACAGCGAGGGATGGCTGAATGTCTGTTGTCCTGACGAAACCGAAATGCATATTCTTGTCGATGATTTCGGAATGCCCCCGGTTTTTCTCGATTATATCGGTGACCCCGACGAGAGGCCGCGTGTTGACCGCGAGGGTGACTGGAGCATAATAATACTCCGCATACCAACCCGTAGCAATCAGAAGGACGTACCCTACGAGACGGTGCCCATAGGGGTGATCTGTCACGATGACCTGATAATAACTCTCTGTTATTCCGAAAACGATGTCATAAACGATTTCGTGACCTTCAGCCGGCAGCGCCATCTCGAAATAACCAACCGATCCAATTTCATACTCCACATAATCTATCGGTCCGCGACATGGTATCTGAAATACCTCCAGAATATCAACAATGATGTAAGCGCCGCCGAACGCAACATGGCTTCAAGCGTCAGAAACGAAGAATTGATGAGGCTGACACGCCTTCAGAAAACGCTTGTCTATTTCAACACATCGCTCCACGGCAACGAGATGATGCTTGAACGTCTCGAGCATCTTTTCGCGGGAGAATATGATCCGGAACTTCTTGATGACGTCGATATCGAGATAAAACAGGCAATATCCACCGTTGCCATCTATACCGAGATTCTCGAAAGCACCATGGATGCGCTCGGATCTATTATTTCCAATAATCTCAACGGAGTCATGAAGCGCATGACAGCTCTTTCCATAAGCCTCATGGTCCCCACGCTTATAGCCAGCTTCTACGGAATGAATGTCAACGTAGGCTTCGACGGATTTCCCTACGCCTTTCCCCTCATAATCCTGATCTCCCTCTGTCTGACAGTCGGAGTGCTCCTCTGGCTCAAACACATCAAATGGTTCTGACCTCCCCATCCTCTCCCTCCACCCCGTCCGACCCGTCTGTATTCCCCTCATCTGTAGGGACATCGCTTTGCGATGTAAAAGGAGTCTCCGGAAAAAAACTGTCCTCCCTCAAAAATAGAAACAGACTTCCTCTCACTCCCAATCCTTCCTAACTTTGCGGCATGTTGACCGCGAAGAAAATAAAATGCCGTCCCCGCTCCGTCGGGCAGCGCAACTGGGCCGCTCAGTTCGAGCGTTGGCTCGGCTACCCGCTTCACCGCGACGCCCGGCGCGCCATCTCCCTCCTTGAGCGTCAGCGCGCCCAGCGCAAGCCGCAGCGCCTCTATCTCTGCGATGCCGACGCCGAAAAGGAAGCCCTCAAGCAGGCTCTGGTCAACTATCTCCGCTGGCTCGCCACGGTCGTGCGTCCCGGCGCCCCCTTCTGTATCGTCGGCAAGAACCGAAAACAGCTGAACCGTCTTCTGCCGCGTCAGTCGCGCAAAGCGTTGCCCGACCCCAAGTGGCAGCCGATACTATCCACCGCCCGTTCACCCGAATACTGTCGGGGTCTCAACTTTCCTATGGCCCTTATTCTCGACGGCGACGCCTATCCCCGTCGTGGACGTCATCTGACCCGCGTCTGGCGCTCTGTTATTCCGTGTCTGTCAATGAGCGAAGAGTCGCTGCTGGTAGTCCACGGAACCTACCGTCCCAAGACCCGTGTCAACGTCTTCACCAACGAGATCCGTCGCCCCTCGCGCCCGTGGCCCAACCTCGACCTCGCCCAGCCGCCCGATCCGCCTCCCGAAGAGGAACTGATCGAAATGGAAGTCCTGCTCGGCATTCCTCCCGATCTCTCAATTCTTAATCAGATCTATCTCCCTGCACCGGAAGACTGCCCCGCAGTCCCGCTCTTCTAAGCGGCGCCATGACCGCCCCTCCCGGCAACTTGTTGCCGCAATCATGGCAAAGAGAACATTGACATTCTGGAACCCCCCGCGCTCTCCCGGTCCGACCCGTCCGAAATGTCCGACCCGTCCTTTCCCGCAATCCCAATTCGTCCAATTCGACCAATCTTGAACGAATAAGGAGAGGCGTGGAGCGGATATTTTGGTCTTGATGGTGATTTAAGGAGATTTTTTCGTAGTTTTGCCGGAGGATTATTAAGTCGCCATAGAAAGATAAGATTTCATTATGAAACGGATAAATCTCATTTTCGCATTTCTACTGCTTTCGGCCAACATTTTTTCAATAGCCGAAAACATTGTTATAAAATCGCCGGGCTATGTCAAGGACCCGTTTCGCGACGGTCATGTGCTGTTTCCCGACAGCCTCGTCTATTCGAGCGACGCTGAAGAAATTGTCATCCCAGACGTCGGTATGTTCGGACGCCTGGGCGAATATAAATTCCCGAAATTGAAAAAAGTGACCTTCGGGAATGTGGATTATCTTCCGGGAGGATTGCTCAGAGGAATGCCTGCGCTTGAGGAGGTGGTGTTCGACGGGATGATAGGTCATTTCGACGGTACTTTTATCTCCCGGTGTCAGAATCTTAAAAAAATTATCTTCAAAGGTCCGATCTCTTCAACAGGAGGCCCTGGATTCCTATATGATCTGCCGAATCTTGAAAGCGTCGTTTTTGAAAGTGTCGTGGTCGATTTAGGCGTCGAAGTCACCGAAAGTTCTAAATGTCCTAAATTAAATGGCATTACATGTAACGGAGCTTTTTTAAATGTTTATAATGACAGCCTGACGCACGCCGCCACAATCGATCAGCTGAAAGGCAATCTTAGGCTTCTGGCGGACATGGAACGGATTGCGAGATGGCAGTCGGAAGTGCTGACAGCGAAGAATCCCGACGGGTTGAGAAAGTGTGAGTATCAGGCTGCAAAAGTGCTTCAGCCGGTCTTGTCAGCACTCGGCAGTCCGGAAGCCGACCGGTTGAAAAGCGCGATGGATTATGCGTGGAATCTTGGCGATGATGTCAAATCCGAACTTGAAATCCTGAAGGAAGCGCCTGAATATGGTGTCGCGGAACCTTCGATGACACTGAAATTCCGGTATGCTCACCCTACGGACACTCTTCTCACGCTGTCGCGCGAACGCTTCAATCTTGACAGCATCGCGGGCAATGGCGATGATATAAGCCGCATCAAAAATCTGCTCTACTGGGTCCATAACAGCATTCCCCATGATGGCGGACACGGTCTCGCTCCCGGCCCCAAGAATCTGAGAAACACATTTGACAGCGCACGTCGCGACAGCTGCGGCTATAATTGCCGTGCCCTCGCCATCTGTCTGACCGAAGCGCTGCTTGCTGAAGGTATTCCTGCAAGATACATCACGTGTCAGCCCAAAGCATGGGACACGGATCAGGATTGTCATGTGATCTGCGTGGCGTGGAGTGAGTCGTTAGGCAAATGGATATGGGTCGATCCGACATTTGCGGCTTATGTCACCGATGACAACGGGCTTCTGCTCCATCCCGGCGAAGTGCGTGACAGACTGCGTAAAGGTTTGCCGGTTGTTCTGAACAAAGACGCCAACTGGAATAATCGAGTAACTAAGACGAGTGAAAATTATCTCGATTATTACATGGCGAAAAATCTGTATATTCTTGAAACGAACACTTTCAATCAGGCAGAGCCCGAAGGCGAAAGCAATCATGAACAGGGATCCCACATAGCCTTGACGCCAAAGGGCGTCACCTATAGGAATCCGGCTTATAACACCACTGATGAAAAGTGGTTCTGGCAGGCGCCGGACACTCGTAAATAATCTAAGATATGAAATCAAAAATCAGATATAGCCGATATGTGACGGGATTGACTACCGCGGTTTTCGCAGCGCTGTTCATCTGTTGCATTGTATCGGTCAATGAAAAACCGGTCTTTTTCACAGTGCTCTCGATCTATGTTCTGTTGATCATTTGCGGTTTGCTCTTCGGTGTCGCTTACATTAGAGCCGACAGGGATTATGTAATTCTTGGCAGCCTGTTGAAGAAAAAGAAAATCCTTGTCCGCAATATTGAAAGCGCAGAACTGTTTCAGCCGACAATGGGTTCCCTCAGGATATTAGGCTCAGGCGGATTCATGGGCTACTGGGGCATTTTCAAGGAAGGAGACATTGGCCGCTACTATGCCTTTTACGGCAAAGCTTCCGATTGTTTTCTCATCAGGCTGAAAAACGGCGACAAATATGTGCTCGGTTGCGAGAACCCCGACGAAATGGTCCGCTACATCAGAGAGCAGATGAAATAAAATAAGAGAGCCGCACTGTCATCTTCGCGGCTCTCTAATAATACTTTTCAGTCCGGTTAAGAGTTGTCGTTGTTTGCAGGCTCCTGAGGCTCTTTGTCAGAGGTGGGGGTAGCGGCGGATGTCGTGACCTTTTTCACTGACGAAGGATCGGCGGAGAAGATGCGGGCGAGATATTTCTCGCGGAAACGTTCGAGAAGTTCCCAGAAGTTCGGGACGAAGAGAGTGCCGACTATAGCGTTCACGGCCATGCCGAACACAACTGCCGAGCCGAGAGCTATTCGGCTTGCCGCGCCGGCGCCCGTGGCGAACAGCATAGGCATCACTCCGAACACGAAGGCAAACGCGGTCATCATGATGGGGCGGAAACGGATCTGTCCCGCATCGAGAGCCGCCTGCCGTATGTTGTTGCCCTGCTTGCGGAAATCCATGGCGTATTCAACGATGAGGATGGCGTTTTTGGCCGACAGACCCAGGAGAAGTATTATGCCAATCTGGGTGTAGATGCTGATGCTCTGGCCCATGATAAGACAGCCTATGACGGTTCCGAGAATGGCCGTGGGCATCGAGATGACCACAGCTATCGGGTCGGTGAGGCTTTCATACTGGGCCGCAAGGACGAGAAGGGTGATGATGACGGCAAACAGCATGACGGCCGAGATCGTGGTTCCTCCGCGTGTTTCCTGATAAGCCTCGCCTGTCCATGCGTAGGAGTATTGTTGTCCGAGCTCTTCCTTGACAATCTCCTCCATCGCTTTGATGGCGATGCCCGAACTTGTTCCGTGGGTCGGCGTCGCCGTCAGCGATGCTGTCCGGTACATGTTGTAGCGATTGACCGTCGGCTCTCCCATGACGGGTTCTACCGTCATGAACGAGGCGAAGGGAACGAGGTCGCCGTCGGCATTGCGCACCGAAAGCCTCATTATGTCGCCGATGCGGGCGCGGGAAGACTCGTCGTCGGCCATAAGCACCTCGTAGGCGCGGCCGAAATCGTTGAATTCATTGACATAATCGCTGCCCGTGTATGAGGCCAGCGTCGAATAGATGTCGGCAAGCGTCAATCCTTCCAGCTTGGCTTTCTCACGGTCTATGTTGAGCTTGTATTGCGGGACGGTGCCTTGATACAATGAGGTCACCGATGCGATGCGCGGATCCTTTTCAGCGGCTGCTGTTACCGCCGCGAGTGCCTGCTTCATCTGCGATGCGCCGAGATTGTTTATGTCGAGAAGCTGCATTTCGACTCCGGAGGCAAGTCCGAGACCGGGAATGGATGGTGGATTCATCCCGAAAATAATGGCTTCCTGAATGTCCGCGCATGATTCCTCCATGCGTTTTATGACGGATTCAACATCCTCTCCCTTCCCTTTGCGTTCGCTCCATGGCTTGAGGATCACGTTGAGCGCCCCTAAGTTGCTGCTGGACCCTCCTCCGAGAAACGAGAACCCGGCTATGGAGATCACATCTTCGACCTCCGGTATCTTTTCCAGTCTTTCAGTCACCTGGTCGAGCACTTTCTGGGTGCGGTCGAGAGATGCGCCCGTCGGGAGCTGCACGGATCCCATGAAATATCCCATATCCTCTTCCGGAATGTAGGATGACGGCATTTTCAGGAAGCCCCAGAAGGCGATGGCACAGATGATGAAATAACATGCTATCGCCACCAGCGGACGCCGCAGGAATGCGCCTACAATCTTCATATATGCCGCAAGTGTGGCCGCGAAACCTTTGTTGAACCAGCGGAAGATGAAAAAGTTGCCTGAGACTTTCTTGTCGCGGAGTCATCGACAGGAAGCGTCTGCATGTTTTCGCTGATATACTGCCACCTGCCGGGAATGGAATCGGCCACATCGGCGGCCGCGGGAACGGTCGCGGCGGCGTTCTGGGCGCCGTAAGAGAGGAACATGGCGGAGAGAAAGAGGAATGTTGAAAACGGGCGCATAAAAAATTGATATTCGTTGAACTGATCGTCAGTTCTGAATTAACATTTTGAAATAAGTTTAAATCAGTTCTTAGGTGAGGCTTCGTGCATCACGTAATTTTAAACAAATTTTTCCCTCGAAAAGATTTTGCAAGTTTTTGCTATAAAAATGTAAAAAATCGACCAATGAGATTCTTGTTTTGTTTTATTAACGTAAAATTAACAAAAATTAAATGGGGGGGGGTAAAAATTAAGGTTCCTAAATACTATTTTTGCATCGCGTATCCATTGGGAGTACGAGTTATGAAAAAACACAGGCAAATCGCTCTCCGGATGAAGCATGCGCTTTTGAAGATTTATTAACCATTTTGTAATTATATCCACACAGATGAGTTGTCGTAAACCGTAGTGTGCCTTAGTGGCTCGCTATCAGGTTTGTTTCTCTCATCTTTCCACATCAAGATGAACACCGTCAAATATCTGATGCTATGCCTCGCTCTGTCGATGGCGTCTGCCGCAATGGGGCAGAAAGTGGCACTAAAAAACAATCTGGCCGGTGATGCTCTGCTCAATGTCAATGCAGGAGTGGAGATCGGTCTCGCGCCGAAATGGACTCTCGACGTTCCCGCAAGTTTCAACGCCTGGACGTTAAGCCATCAGCGCCGCTGGAAACACTGGATGGTGCAGCCCGGCGCGCGTTACTGGTTCTGCAACCGTTTCGCCGGCCACTTTGTGGGATTCCATCTCCACGGCGGCCAATACAACATCGGCGGCCTCCACAACGACATCAAATTTCTCGGCACAGACTTCTCGAAGCTCCGCGATAGCCGTTATCAGGGCTGGTTTGCAGGAGGGGGAGTCAGCTACGGCTATGCCTGGATTCTCGGAAAGCACTGGAATCTCGAAGGGGAGATAGGATTCGGTTACTCCTACACCCGCTTCGACCGCTATCCCTGTACCCATTGCGGCGACAAAATCGAGAGTGACAAATCTCACAACTACGTAGGCCCTACAAAAGCCGCCATCAACATCGTCTATCTCTTTTAACCGCATTCCGTCATGAAGAAAATATATGTCGCCCTGTGCCTGCTCTCCGTTGCGGCCTCTGACCTCTGCGCCCAGCGCATCATAAACCGATCGTTGCCCGTAACGGCAATAGAGCTTTCACCCGCCGGCGAGCGGATGACGGTCGCAATGACCCTCGACGCCTCGCGTCTGAAAGCCTCGAAGGACCGCGAATTCTGGATAACCCCGACCCTCGTCGCCGCCAACGGTGCCGACTCAGTGGAGCTCGAGCCCGTGGTCATTTCCGGCCGCAACCTCTACTACGCCCACCTGCGCAACGATGATCTCGACGGCGCCGAAATGGTCCGCGCCGGCAAGAACGCCGTCGTCACCTACAGCGGTTCCGTGGCCCGGAAACCGTGGATGACTGACGCCACTCTGAAACTCAACTCGCGTCAGTGCGGATGCTGCTCCGCCGTCCTCTCCGAGTATTCCGACCCCGTGGCCCGTGTGCGTCGTGTGACCTACGAGCCCGTTTTCTCCTACGTCACCCCTCTCGACAGCGGCGTCAAGGAATTCAAGCTCGAAGGCTCGGCTTTCGTCAACTTCCCCGTGAACCGGACAGAGCTTTACCCCGACTATATGACCAACCCCGCCGAACTGCGCAAAATCACCGGCACCATCGACTCCGTGCGCGGCGACAAGGACATAACCATCACCTCCATATTCATCAAAGGTTTCGCCTCGCCCGAAGGTCCCTACGACAACAACGTCCGTCTGGCCAAGGGCCGAACGGCAACGCTGAAGCAATATGTGGAGAACCTCTATCATTTCGCTCCGGGATTCATCCGCACCGACTTCCTTCCCGAAGACTGGCCCGGGCTGAAAAAATATGTCGAAGGCTCTTCGCTCGCCAACCGCACTGCGATCCTGGCTATCATCGACTCGCCGCTCGAACCCGATGCCAAGGACGCGAAGCTCAAGGCGACCTATCCCGCCGACTATGACTTCCTTCTCCGCACCGTCTATCCTTCGCTGCGCCACTCCGACTACGTGATCAACTACAATGTCCGCAAATACACCTCGCTCGAGGAGATTCTCGCAGTGCTCCGCACAGCACCGCAGAAACTCTCGCCCGAGGAATTCTACCGCGCCGCCCAGAGCATGGAGGAAGGCAGCGAGGAATACAACGAGGTCTTCGAGACGGCCGTCCGCATGTATCCCGACAATAAGGTAGCCAATCTCAACGCGGCCAACTCCGCCATGCGCCGCGGAGAGTATGCCCGTGCGGCCCGCTATCTGTCGAAAGCCGGCGCCGGCGCCGATGTCGAGTATTCACTGGGCGTGCTTGCAGCGCTCCAAAAGGACTACGCCCTTGCCGAAAGCTATTTCCGCAAAGCCGCGACCCTCGGCTGCGACAAGGCTAAGGCGGCTCTTGACGAGATGGCCGAAATGAAGCGCTTTGCTGACGGCAAAATAGAATTGATTGAAAATTGAGAGATATAACAAGTATAAATAAACATTAAACAAATCAACACATGAAATTAATCAGAAAGAGTATTTTTGCTCTCGCGTCGGCACTGATGCTGACAGCTTGTAGCTCTGATGAGCCTTTCGTTGGTGACGATCCCAACGGCGGTTCTCAGGAAGGTGAAGGCGTCTATATGGGCCTGACCATCCAGATGCCGGGCACCGGCGGTTCACGCAGTGAAACAGTGTCTCCCGGCCAGAGCACCGACGGCAACGAAGTAGGCAAGGACTACGAAAACAATGTCAATGATGTCATCATTGTATTTGCCAATCCCGTTGACAATGGATTCATCACTGCAGGAACCGTAACTTCCGACAAACTGACTCCCATTACCTCTGCAAACGCCTATAAGACAGTTGCCAAAATTGACAAGACGCGCCTCAATACATACTATGAACAGACTACAAACCGCGTTGTGAACGTGTTCGTATTTTGTAATCCTACCGCTGCAATGCAGGCTAAATTTCCGACTCTTGGCCTCGGTGATACCGATTGGCTTAAGGATGTCACAACTGTTTCGGAGGATGTCAGGGAAATTAGCCAGAAAGATCACTTCCTTATGGCGAATGCTTCGTTGGCTCCTCGACAGCTGCCTGCAACTATCGCTGCATGGGATAATTATAAAACCGAGGCTACGGCTTTTGACCTCTCAGGCATGAACAATGGCGGAACCGCGCTCGAAGTTGACAACTCCGCTGCAAATCAGCAGAATCCCCGAGGTGCTGTCAAAGTAGAACGTGCTGCCGCTCGTTTCGACTTCAAGGATGGTTCGACCCTTGGCGATTATACCTATAATGTAGTGCTCAACTCAGCAAAGCAAACCCTCATTCAGGTACAGCTTACCAAAATGTCAATGGTGAATGTGTCTAAGTCATTCTATGATCTCCGTCGTGTTTCTGCTAATGGTCTGGATGCTAATGCGGCTATTTGCGGTAACGAAACTCCCTCTAACTATGTCGTTGGTCCGAATGCTGATGCATTCACTACCGCGCTTGGAAACAATTTCGGCCGATCTGTTGCTGATGATGGCACGGTATCCTACAGCTTTGCATTCGATACATATTATCATAATCCGTTCTTCCAGAACAATGGATATATGGACGGATCCAAGTGGAATACAATTGTTATTAATAATTACTTCAAAGATAGGGAGTCAGACGAGTGGAAGAATAAAGAATATATGATCTGGCGTTATGCTTCGGAGAATGTCATTCCCGCTACTCCGAGCAACCAGCAGAACGGTATCTCTACAGGCGTTGTGTTCAAAGGCAAGATGATTGGAACTACGGCGCTCCAAACCGGCAACGAGGAGCTTTACAATGCTCTCAATAATGTCAATGGTGCGATCACCGGTAATCCTGATACCGATCCTATTCTTTATTCCTACAACGGAACTCTTTATTTCACTTGGCCTCAAGTACGTCAAGCCGCTATCGAGGCTTCTGTCTTGATGGAGAACGGAATACCCAAAAAAGATGAAAATGGCCAACTCACCGTTAATCGCTCAAATTCTCTGTATCTCGCAGTGTTTGGTAACGGTAAGATCGGCTCTTTTAAATGGGGCAACACCGACTATGAGGACGGCACCGATGCCGAGTGTGACGTAAACAGCGCAAATACCAAATGGAATGTTTGGAATTCCAACAAAAATGAGACAACTTTCAAAAACATGCGTGCAGCCGTCACCGGTGCAGGTTTCACAATCTATCAGAGCAGCAATGATGATGTTGATGGTCCCGGATATTATTGCTACTATTATTACTGGAACCGTCACAATGACAACGGTCAGGCCGGTATTATGGGCCCGATGGAATTTGCTGTTGTCCGCAACAATGTTTATAAGCTCGCCGTCACCGGCATCAAGCAGCTCGGACATCCCCGCATTCCCGAAAACGACCCTGACAAACCGAAACCCGACACCCCCGACGAATCCTCCGACATCTACATCACTGTCACCTGTCAGGTTCTTCCCTGGGTTGTCCGCGTCAACAACATAGAATTCTAATCAGCCTCTTCCCCCACCTGAGGGAGAGTCTGGAATGATTCAACTCCAAATCATTTCAATGAAAATTTTCAACCGAAATATCAGAAACCGGCTTCTCGGCGCTATCCTCGCGATAGCGCCGGGGCTGGCCGGCCTCTCATCGTGTAGCGGTGTCATTTACGATGATCTCGACCCGTGTCCCGAAGGGTTGCGTCTCCGTTTCATCTATGACTACAACATGGAGTTCGCCAACGCTTTCCCCTCGCAGGTACATTGCCTGACGCTTCTGGTCTATGACGAGCAGGGACGCTACGTGGAGACCCGCACCGTGACCGACCCGCAGCTTCTCTCCGACGAAAACTGGCGCATGGACGTGGATCTGCCCGAAGGCAAATACCGGTTGCTCGCCTACGGAGGAATGGCTTGCGATCAGGCTTCGTTCCATTTCATGAACGGGCCCTCCGAAGCCGACCCCATGCAATTGCTGCAGGTGGCAATGAACGACGACATCCTCAATAGCCCCACCGGCAAGCAGCTCCATCATCTGTTTTATGGAGCGCTCGACGTGGAGGTCAAGGAAGCGGCGATGGCCTATCAGGAATACACGCTCCCCATGATGAAGGACACCAACAACATCCGCATTCTTCTCCAGAACGTCAACGGAACTCCGGTCAATGACCGCGACTACACGTTTGAAATCACTGACGACAACACTCTTCTCGACTGGCAGAACCTTCCGGTGGCTAACGGCACGTTCACTTATCTGCCCTGGACCCAGGGACAGGTCAACGGCGGCGAAGTTCCCGGCGGCGACCGCTCGGTGCTTGCATTCGCCGAGTTCAGCACATCGCGCCTGATGGCCCGCTCCGATGCGCGCCTGACTATAAAGCGCCGCTCCGACGGCCACGAAGTTCTCTCCATTCCGCTGATAACATATCTGCAGCTGCTCCGCAGCCAGGAATTCGCCGACATGGCTCCTCAGGAATTCCTTGACCGCGAAAGCCGCTGGAACCTGATCCTCTTCCTCAACGAGGGCAACTGGATCACCACCTCGATAGTCATCAACGGATGGGTTGTCCGTATCAACAACATCGAAGGCCTATAACCATGTCATTAAAGGCACTATACGTTAATCTGATCATTTTCGCCGCGACATTGCCGCTTCTGGCGTCATGCTCGTCCGACGCTTCGGTACTTCCTGCCGACAACCCTTCGGACGTATATCTCACTCTTGAGATAAGCGTGACGGAACCGGCATCTGAATCTCGTTCACGCGCCGAAGGCGATCTCACATACTTCAAACTGCCGGAGCTTGAATGTGAGAAACTTCACACTTTGCGCGTCATAATTCTCAATGCCTCAGACAACAAAGTAGAATCAAACCGAATGGTTACCGTTGATTCCGACGGCTCGATCATCAACGACAATCTGACCTTCAAGACCAAGCCGGGACAAAAACGCATTCTGCTCTTCGGAAACGAATCGACGTTGGCTTCCGAAACAATCGATTTACTGAACAATGCTACAGCCGGCGCCACGATGGATATGGACGCCGTGAACAGTCTGCTGATGGTTCGAACCGGTGACAACGCGCTTTATAATTGGGAAAATAGAGAAGATGACACTGAGACAGGCCGGCTCTCCGTGCCGATGACGGAGTCGTGGAACGTGACTGTAGATGAACTCAATGCCGAAGGCGATAACCGTTACCAGACAGCCGATCTCTTCATAACCCGCGCAGTCACTAAATTTTCATTCACTATCACCAAAAGCGACGATATCACCGACGGAGAGAACTACAGCCTCGAAAACCACGAAATAAGATCTTTTACAATTGACCGCATCGGATTCCAACAGTATCTGATGCCGCGGGCCGTCTATGATCCCGTCAAAGGCGAGCCGAGCAATTATGAATACAACGGACGCTATATCACCTCTTTCAGCGTCCCTTCGGATTCTCCTCAACCTGCGTCGTTTACATTCACTCCTGACACACCGATGGATGTTGACGCTCTTGAAAAAGGCAAGACTTTCATGTATGCCCCATTGATTTATCTGCCTGAGACTCCGGGCCAGGAATTTCACTGCTCACTGACCGTCTTTGACAAAATTTCTCAGCAGGAAACCACTCTTCCTCTCTCTCAGAAACTTCCCAATCTGCCCTCTCTTCCCCGAAACACCCACGTCTTGGTCAACATTCTGCTCACCCCCAGCGAACTGAAATGCACGGTCGATGTGGTTCCTTACACTTCCGTCAAACTGAATCCGACATTCGGCTTTGACGAACTTCTACCTCGTCCTCCCGCTGAACCGGGCGAAGTGCCGCCATGGCTCGTCATAGACCCGGACGATCCGGAAAATGATTTTTGATAAAATCCTGAAATCCGAATGATATTTTCTTGATATGAAGAAAACACTATATATATTTCTGTCTCTGATATTTTTTCTGTCAGTCAGTTCATGTACCGACGATTTCCCTCTCGGCGACTATGAGATCGGCGAGGGAGAAGCCGTGCTCTCCGCTACGGTCAATTTCCATCCGCTCGTGGGAACCAAGGTTGACACTGGTCAAGGTGGTCGTGCAGCCGCCGGCGACGCTTTGAATGATATCGACAACATCACAGTCTTCGTCTATAAAGAAGACGGTCATCTTTTCGACATTTACAACGGTGCTGATCTCATTGATCTGAAAACGATGCGAAAAGATACGGAGGGCGCCAATACGGACATGCCTTCCGATGCCGGAGAGAAAGCCGAGGAAACAACCTCGCGGGCCACATTCACCCTGAAGGGAATTCCTTTCGGTAAATATAATATCTATGTGACCGCCAACATTCCTTTCGATAAAAAGCAGGCCAAGATAGATTTCGAAAATGTAAAGGATCTGAAAAAATACACTGTCGAATGGAATGAGAAAAACATAGCAGCCAATGATCAGATGTTCGGCTATTTCTCAGAAACCGGTGAGAGCGACGGTTTTGACGCTTATCCGGTTGTGGTGAACAAGAAACAGATGGAGATCCATGCCTGGATTAAGAGGGCGGCTTCGAAGGTTACAGTGGTGTTTGACGGTTCAGGACTCCATAACGGGGTCTTCATCTATGTAAAGGATGTGAGAATCAAGGACATTCCGAAATATTGCAGGATTGGTGAGGATAATTGGGTCTGGACAGAAAAAGGCGGTCAGGATTCCCTGATAACCGAGGGAGACGTGATTTATTATAATACAGACGGCTTGACAGAAACTGACCCGGGTGAGGATTATCTGAAATGGCTTCAGATAAATAAAGGAAACGGTCTGCACGGGGCGGTTTCAAAAGATCCTGAAACCGGAGTGGTCACTGAACATTCCGAGTATGACAAGGCGCTCTATTTCTATGAAAACATTCAAGGCAATTATCCCGGCCAGAAAGAATATTGCAAACATCAGGACTGGGACAAGGTAGGCTATATGCCTAAACCCGGTGAAGATGACTATAAAGACAATATACCCTACGGCACATATATAGAGGTTGAAGCATATTATGTTTCGGAAAATCCTGAAAACGTGTCGCATGGTAAAATCATCTACCGTTTCATGCTCGGGCAGGATGTGGACTACAACTACAATGCAATCCGCAACCACCACTACAAACTGACTCTCGGCTTCAAAGGCTGGGCCAATCAGCCCGACTGGCACATCGCCTATATTGAACCTCCCCGTACAATTTTCACTGATCCGACCTACTACATTTCATATATGTATAACCATAAAGCCATCTTCCCTATCCGTATCCTCGGCGACGTTCAGTCTTTGGAAGTGGAAATCGTTGAGAATAATTGGGGCCCATACGATCCGAATTCTCCCGGCAATGTCCCTCCGGCTGAAGTAGGAACCGGTGTGATGGACTTCAAATGGAATAGTAAATTGTACTATAATGAAGGAAAGGAAAATGTGACTAATGCGCTCTCTTATTCAGGAAATGTTCAAACGCAAGGATATTACTATGGTCTTCAAAGACCGTATAACAAAGATGGAACAGCACAGACAAGCTTCACGGAGGCTCAGATTGCGAAAGGTGCTCCTCGCTATGTGACTCCTATATGGGCAGGTTTTCTTGCATTAAATGTCCCGGACCAGCTGGAAGCTACATTGTATCCTAATGATGATTTCGCTAATAGTTACGCTAAACTGAAGACATATTTTTATACTCAAAAACAGAACACTCGTTCCTTTACTAAGGCGGACTTAACTTTTACTGGGGGACAGACTGAGAAAACTGTCGGTTCGGGTAACAATGTCTGTAAAATTACAAAAGCTCCGGACGGTTCCATTACCGTGCATTTCCCCATGTGGACACGTCCCAAGTCAATGCTTGGCGGTTCCGGGTTTACAGGAAACAATCCCTATGATACATATCAGCGCAAGGCTATAGTTAGAATCAAAGCGACATATCCTGAGAGAGATGGTAAGAAAACTGAAATTGAAAAGTTCCGTCCGGTCTTTCAGGTGCGCCGAATTGTGAATCCAAAGGCCATTTGGCGTAAATGGGATGACACTCAGGATTTTTATGTGAAGCTTGTGAGACGTGAAGGCGCTTCGGATAACGAGTTTAAAACGTTTGATTCGGAAGGAGAATGGAAGGCTTATGTGAAAACAGATCCTTCGGGCCTCGTAACGCTTGATGGTGGAAATCGAACTGAAGGAAATGCTATAATCGGAAACACCGGTACTCCTATTGAGTTCACTGTAAAATTCAATGGTACCACAGGAAATTCAATGTTGTCACGTTGTGCCATTGTGGAGGTCGAGTATCATGGTTTCACCTGTTATCACTCCATTTTTGTGCGGCAGGGATATAACTATCCTCTTAACGTTGCCGGCGATGGTGTGAGATGGAGCAGTTATGCCTTGTATAAATCTAAAGAGCCCCTTCCCGCTTTTGGTACCGAATGGAATGAGAATGATAAGAATTATCTTGAGGCAGAACTGACGGCCAATCCGCTTTCATTGGGTACTCTGTTCCGTCGTGGAAATTATAATGGCGTTCTCATAAGAAACAACCTGACCTATGGGGTAGGCGTAGAACCTGGAGTTGACGGCCAGTTCGAAATGGCAACTGGTTCCAAACTCGCTTGGAAAGAGATTGAAGGATACCCGTTTACAACAAATACATCATACGACAATGTGTGGGGAAAGAATTCTTTCGGAGACACTACTCCTCAGGAAACTTTCAGATGGGGTCGCTTTAAGATAAACGTTCTTGGCACCACACGCTATTACCGTGTTCCGACCCTGCAGGAGTATGAAAGTCTTCGTTCGAAATGCGATTTCGGTATCGGTGTGATGTACGGCGACGATGCGATTACCACCGCGCTCACCGTTGATGAAGCGTATGGATTCGAAGATTTTGATAATGACGGTAAGGACAATAAACTCGGAGGGGGTTCATCACGAGGTATGCGTGGTGTGATTGTTTATAACCCATTGAATGCCAATCAGGTCTTTTTCCCGGTCGGAGCCAGAGGTGTAGGCCGACGTACAATGGATGGTGAATTCAATAATACTGCAACGAATTATAAAAGGTTCGGTGTCCTGAGATATTCGCGAGTGGAACAACCTTTTGATATGAGTAATCCTCGTGACCAATACCGTCCCATTCCTTATAATACGGCTGCTTCGCCGGGCGCATTGTATTGGTTTAATAAGGTTGTAGATAATTCGGCTTCTTGGGACTGCAACTATTTTGACATGAACTTCCAGAATTTCGGTGTCAGGGTTGGTTTTCAGCCTCAGTACACAGATAATGAAGTAACATTGAAGCGCGGGCAGACTATAGCTGATTATAACAAAACACATGGAGGTGATGCATTGCCTATAAAGCTCGTACTTGACGAATCGGCTTCCTCAAATTGACGAAATAAAGTTTGGTAAAATCGTGGCGCGGGGATTTCCGTTATGGATTTTCCGCGCCGCTATTCTTGAAGAGGGGTCTGACAAGTCGGACTGAGTCTGACCGGTCGGAGGAATCGGAGGCGATGAAAAAGTTGGCGGGGAGGGGCGGCGTTTTTGGAATGTCGGGAGTTTTTCGTATATTTGACCAAATTATCAAAACTAAAAATCAAGAGGTTATGACTGCAGAGCCGTTTCTTCAGCCGAGAGGGGGTTACCGGAAGCTGAGGGTTTATAAAACAACCGAGATAATCTATGACATAACCTTTTATTTCACGTCGCGCTATCTGAAGATGTCGGACCGGACCATCGACCAGATGGTTCAGGCGGCGCGGTCGGGCAAACAGAATATCGCGGAGGGTAGCAAGGCTTCGATGACTTCGACCGAAACGGAGCTGAAGCTGACAAACGTGGCCAAGGCGAGTCTGGAAGAGCTGCTGATTGACTATGAGGATTATCTGCGCGTCAGAAACATGGAGCAATGGGGAATGGATCATCCGCGCATGGAGCGGCTCAGAAGTTTCTGCAGCGGGGAGAGTTTCAGCGCCACGTATCGCGACATTGTTCCGCGGCTGAATCAGGAGGAGATATGCAATCTTGCCATCACGCTCATAAACCAGGCCATCTACCTGCTCAAGCGGATGCTGGAGCGGCAGCAGGAGATGTTTGTAGAGCGCGGGGGCGTGCGCGAGCAGATGAGCCGTGCGCGCATCGCCTATCGGCGCGGCAGTGCAGGCGCGGCGCGGTCAGACAAGTCAGACAAGGTCTGACCGGGTCGGAGAGCTATTGAGCGGTCAAAGGAACTCAGCCAATGAATCAATCATGAAGAGGGGAATATTTGTGAGCCTGTCCTGCTCCTTATATCCAAGCAGAGAGAAGCGAAGCCCTTTCCTATCAGGATTTTCATTCAGAAAACGAGTGAGGGATTTTCCGCGTACATTGGTAGAGGCTTTTACTTCGATGGGATATACTTCTTCTCCCGACTGAATTATAAAATCAAGTTCGGCCGGAGTACGATCGTTGCTCCAATAATATAAATTCATTCCGACAGCTGACAGTTGCTGGGCAACATATTCTTCCGTCAGCATTCCCTTATACTCGGTCAGACTGTCATTGCCCCCCAGAATTATGGTTGCAGGTACATCGGCCATGCAACACAACAATCCGACATCGATAAAAAACAGTTTGAACGAGGTGATGTCCTCATAAAATCTAAGGGGAACGGCCACTTTATTTACGCGGATGGCTTTATAAATGAGCCCGGCATCCGCAAGCCACTGTATTGCCATCTCGAAATCCGCGGCCCGTGCTCCTCTTTTGGCTGCTCCATAGATGAACCGTTTGTTTTCTCTGGCAAGCTGAGAAGGCAGCGAGGCCAAAACCTGTCCGATTCTGACCGATTCTGTTTTGGAGGTGTGTTTGGATATGTCGCGCCGATATGCGTCAAGGATGGCGCTTTGAAGCGATCTGGTTTCGTTGAGATCGTTTTTATCGGCAAAAGCTTTAACCACTTCGGGCATACCTCCCACAAAATAGTACTGAAAAAGATATTCTTTAAGTTTTGTGGAGAATGCTTCAATCAAGGCATAGTCTTTACGCGCCATTATTTCACAAAAGGCATTTTGTCCCATGGCGCTGAGAAATTCATCAAAGTCCATGGGATAGATATGTAGCAAATCCACTTTGCCGACCGGAAACGATTCGGCATGCGACAGGGTCACTCCCAACAGAGATCCGGCTGCCATAACGTGGTATTCCGGGGCATTTTCACAGAAATATTTCAGACTGTGAAGGGCTCGCGGAGTCTCCTGTATTTCATCAAGTATTATGAGCGTTTTTCCACGTTCTATTCTCTGTCCGGTTATCGCCTGAAATCCAAGAATCAGCCGAGCAATATCATAGTCGTTTATGAAAAGTTCTTTTGTCAGGGGCTCGTTGTCACAATTGATATAAGCTACATTCTCATATTCATTTGCCCCGAATTCACGCATGAGCCATGTTTTTCCGACTTGGCGTGCGCCCAGAAGAAGAAGCGGCTTGCGGGTGGCGGAATTTTTCCATTCGAGGAGTTTTTTATATGCTTTTCTTTTCATCGCAGGGTAAGCTGTTGATATTCTGCAAAAATACATAAATTCGATGATTGAATCAAGTAAAAAACGCACAAATTCGATGATTTGATTCAAAAAAACAACACAAATTCGATGATAGAGAGCTCCGGCGCGGTCAAACAAGTCAGACAAGGTCTGACCGGTCGGAGGGGTCGGAGGATTTTATCGGGGGAGGGAAAGAGTGCGCCGGACCTGCAGAGGGGCGGGACCGGCGCGGAGGTTAAGGATATGTGTAAACCTATTGGATAAACTGTGTGTCAGGGGGGAAGGGCGTGGGCCTATCGGATGAAGAGGAGTTCGCGATATTTGGGGAGAGGCCACATCTCGTTGTCAACCATGAGTTCGAGGCGGTCGATGTGGTCGCGGATGGTGTCCATGCGAGGCACGACGTTGTCGTGGTAGGCGATGGCTTTTTCGCGTTCGCTGGCAATGCGGTTGGCCACGCGGCGCGCGTCAACCATCGCTTCGACCTCTTCCTTGATCGCGCGGCAGTGGCGTGAGATTTCCTCTATCGTCTCCATCTCGGTCGAGGACATGACGGCTGCCTTGTCGGCGGGGAAGATGGCTTTGATTTTCGAGACGTTGTCGAGAAGCACCGACTGGTAGCGTATGGCCACGGGCATGACGTGGTTGATGGCAAGGTCGCCGAGCACGCGGGCCTCGATCTGGACTTTCTTCGTGTACATCTCCCACTTCACCTCGTTGCGTGCTTTGAGCTCGACTTCGGAGAACACTCCGGCGTCGCGGAACATCCTGATCGATTCGGGGCGGAGGTAGGCGTCGTAGATGACGGGGACGGAGGTCTCGCAGTCGAGGCCGCGGCGCGCGGCTTCGGCTTTCCATTCGTCGGAATATCCGTTGCCGTCGAAGTGGATCGGTTTTGAGACGCGGATCAGCTCGCGGATCTCTTCGAGAAGGGCGTCGCGGAGCGATTCGCCCGATTCCATGCGGGCGTCAACTTTGTTTTTGAAGTCGATGAGCTGTTCGGCCACGGCGGAGTTGAGGGCAATCATCGCGGAGGCGCAGTTGGCCGACGATCCGACGGCGCGGAACTCGAAGCGGTTGCCGGTGAAGGCGAATGGCGAGGTGCGGTTGCGGTCGGTGTTGTCAAGCATGATTTCGGGAATCTGCGAGACGTTCAGCCGCAGACCCTCGCGGTTGTTGAGATCGGAGAGTTCGCTGTTGGAGGTCGATTCGATGCGCTCGAGAATGTCGGAGAGCTGCGAACCGGTGAATATGGAGATGATTGCGGGGGGAGCTTCGTTGGCGCCGAGACGGTGGGCGTTAGTGGCGGATGCGATGGAAGCCTTGAGCAGGCCGTTGTGGCGGTGGACGGCAGCCATCACGTTGACCACGAAGGTGATGAACTGCAGGTTCTGTTTGGGTGTCTTGCCGGGGGCGAAGAGAAGGACACCGCGGTCAGTTCCGAGGCTCCAGTTGTTGTGTTTGCCCGAGCCGTTGATTCCTGCAAACGGCTTCTCATGGAGGAGGACGCGGAAATGATGGCGGTTGGCAACCTCGGTGATGAGGCTCATCAGCAGGAGGTTGTGGTCGTTGGCGAGGTTGGTTTCCTCGAAGATGGGGGCAAGTTCGAACTGATTGGGGGCAACCTCGTTGTGGCGCGTCTTGGCGGGAATGCCGAGGCGGTGACATTCGATCTCGAGGTCGAGCATGAAAGCTTCGACGCGCGACGGGATGGCTCCGAAGTAGTGGTCCTCAAGCTGCTGGTTCTTGGCCGATTCGTGGCCCATGAGGGTGCGTCCGGTCATCATCAGGTCGGGACGTGCGCTGTAGAGCGACTCATCGACCAGAAAATATTCCTGTTCCCATCCGAGATATGACTTGACATGGCGCACCTCGGGATCGAAGTAGCGCGCCACGGCCGTCGCGGCACGGTCAACGCTGTTGAGCGCGCGCAGCAGAGGGGTCTTGTAGTCGAGCGACTCGCCGGTATAGGAGATGAAAATCGTGGGGATACAAAGTGTGTTGCCCATGATGAATGCCGGGGAGGATATGTCCCAGGCGGAATATCCGCGGGCCTCGAATGTGTTTCGTATGCCGCCGTTGGGGAAGCTCGAGGCGTCAGGCTCCTGCTGGACGAGGAGCTTGCCGTTGAATTCCTCTATGACGCCGCCTTTGCCGTCGTGCTCGATGAATCCGTCATGTTTCTCGGCGGTTGTTTCGGTCAGCGGCTGGAACCAGTGGGTGTAGTGGCGTGCGCCCATGTCGATGGCCCACTGTTTCATTCCCTGGGCAACCGATTCGGCCACTTCGCGCGACAGAGCCTCCTTGTTGTCGATTGCGTTGATGAGGGCCTTGAAGGTGTCGGCCGGCAGGTATTCAAACATTCTCTGACGGTTGAACACGTATTTGCCGTAATATTCCTGCGGGCGTTCAGCGGGAATGCTGACGGGGTCGGCCTTGCGGTTGAAAGCTTCATCGACCACTTTGAATCTTAACTGTGACATACGTTGATTGGATGGGGGGGATGGTTTTTTGTATATTGTTTGATACTATGTGTCTCAGAGCTGACCGAGCCGTGCAATGGCCGCGGCCGTAGCCTCGTGGGTGGAGAACGCGGTCAGGCGCAGATAGCCTTCGCCCGAGGGGCCGAAGCCAGAACCGGGAGTGCCCACCACGTTGCATTTGTGGAGAAGCTGCTCGAAGAATTCCCACGACGAGAGGCCTCCGGGGGTGCGCACCCATATATATGGCGAGTTGATTCCTCCAAACGCCTGCAGCCCGATCGAGGCAAGACCTTCGCGCAGCATGCGGGCGTTCTCCATGTAATAGGCTATGGTCTCGCGGACCTGGCGCCGGCCCTCGGGAGTGTAGAGGGCTTCGGCGGCGCGCTGAATCACGTAGCTGGCGCCGTTGAACTTGGTTGACTGGCGCCGCAGCCAGAGATGGTGGAGGCTGACGGTGTGGCCTTTGCTGTCGGTTCCGTTCAGGGCGCGCGGCACTATGGTGTAGCCGCAGCGCAGGCCTGTGAATCCGGCAGTCTTCGAGAAACTGCGGAATTCTATGGCACACTTTTCGGCGCCGGGAATCTCATAGATCGAGCGCGGAATGTCGGGCTCGCTGACGTAGGCCTCGTAGGCGGCGTCGAAAAGCAGCAGGGCGTTATGGCTCAGGGCATATTCGACCCAAGGGCGGAGCTGGGCGCGGGTGAGCGCGGTTCCGGTCGGATTGTTGGGGAAACAGAGATAGATGACGTCGGGGTCGGTGACGGGCAGGGGCGGACAGAAGCCGTTTTCAGCCGTGCACGGCAGATATTCGAGGCGGCTCCATCGGCCGTCGGGCAGGGGAGTGCCAGCGCGGCCGGCCATCACGTTCGTATCGACATAGACGGGATATACGGGATCGGTCACGGCTACGCGGCAGTCAGGCGAAAGGATGTCGCCGATGTTACCGGTGTCGCTTTTGGCTCCGTCGCTGATGAAAATCTCGTCGGGCGAGATATCGATGCCTCTTTCCAGATAATCGTGGACGGCGATGGCTTTGCGGAGAAATTCATAGCCTTGTTCAGGTCCGTAGCCGTGGAAAGTATCGGCATGGCTCTCGTCGGAGGCAGCGCGGCGCAAGGCTTCGACTGCGGCTGGACAGACGGGACGTGTCACATCGCCAATGCCCATCCTGATTATGTCGGCATCGGGATGCTCACGGCGGTAGTCCGACACTTTCTTTGCTATATCCGAAAAGAGGTAGGAGGGAGAGAGAAGCGTGAAATTGTCGTTGACTTTTATCATATCGTTCAGAATTTTTATCGGGTTCGCTTGTCGGGGCGGAAGTAGCGCCCTTCGAAGACTGTTGTTGCGGGGCCCGTCATGGTGACTTCGCCGGAGGACCCAACGGCTATGTCGAGAGAGCCGCCGAGAAGTCTCACCGTGACCGGCGAGGAGCAGCGGCCTGTCAGTATGGCGGCGAAGGCAGTGGCGCAGGCACCGGTGCCGCAGGCCATCGTTTCGCCCGAGCCGCGTTCCCAGACGCGCATGGTTATGTCATGGGGCGACGTGACGACAGCGAATTCGATGTTGGCGCGTTCCGGCCAGACGGGATTCATTTCGAGTTCGCGCCCGAGACCGTGCACATCGGTCGTGTCCGGCGAATCAACAAAGACCACGCCGTGGGGATTTCCCATGGAGACGGCCGTCAGTCTGAGGGGCCCTTTGGATGTCGCGATTTCCGCGTCGATCATTTCTTCGGAGGGAAGCACATCGGCTACGGTCGCCGCCCGGCCCATATCGACCGAGACTGTATCGACCTTTCCGTCGTCGCCGAGATGAAGCTCCAGATGTTTTATGCCCGAGAGCGTGTCTATGTCAAGGGAGGTCTTGTCGGTCAGCCCGCGGTCACGGACATATTTCCCCACGCAACGGATGCCGTTGCCACACATGCGGGCCTCCGAGCCGTCGGCATTGAAGATGCGCATCATGAAATCGGCCTTTTCCGAAGGAAGAATGAGGATAATACCGTCGGAACCCACAGCGAAATGCTGCAGGCTCATTTCCCGGGAGAGGTCGGCGATGTCAGAGGGAGTTTCAGCGGGGCAATAGATATAAATGTAATCATTGCCAAGACCATGCATCTTTGTGAACAAGATTTCTTCCATTGTTGCAGGATGTCTGTCTCTTCCGCGACGTTAATTTTTTGATGGCGCAAAATTACAATTTTTGCGCGAAACGCCAATAGCTATGTCAGAATTTTTTTTGTTAAATTTTTCAACTGAGAATCCTGAGGAAGAATGTGGCGATCTCCACATATATTATAATACCGACGAGGTCGTTGCTGATCTGAATGAAGGGTCCGGTGGCGAGGGCCGGGTTTATATGCAGCTTCTCGAGCGTCATCGGAACAAGAGTGCCCAGAATCGATGCGAACATGACGACGCAGAACAGCGACGTGGCCACGCTTATAGTGACAGCGAATTCTCCGGGAAGCATGATCAGGTTATAGACGAATATGACGGCGGTCAGCACAGTGGCGTTAAGCAGACCTATGACCACCTCTTTCCATATCTGACGCGTGAATTCCCTGACATCAAGCGAACCGTTGGCAAGACCCTGCACGACGATGGCCGATGCCTGGACGCCGACATTTCCTCCCGTGCCGCCGATAACCGGAATGAAGAGCGCCAGCGCTGTGACGGCCGCCAGCTGGTCCTCGAAGCCGGTGAGGATGAGCGATGCGAGAATACCAGAAAGGATTCCGATCAGAAGCCATGGAATGCGTGCCTTTGTCTGGGCGAACACGGAGTCGTCGGCATCGACGTCGCTCGAGATACCTGATGCGAGCTGATAGTCTCGTTCCTGCGATTCGCGGACCTGGTCCATGACGTCGTCGAAGGTTATGCGCCCGAGCAAACGTCCTATGGAATCGACAACCGGCATTGCCACAAGGTCATACTTCTCGAAATCGAGCGCCACCTCGTCGATCGGCGTGTCGGCTTTCACGGAAACAGGGTCTTCCTCCATCACGCGCTTGACCTTCGACACTGAAGGATCAGTAATAAGCTTCTTCAGCGGGAGTATGCCCCGGAGCTTGTTGTCGTCATCGACCACATACACATTATATATCTCGTCCATGTCCGAAGCCTGCATACGCATCTCCTTGATGCACTCCGGCATGCTCCAGTTTTCGTTCACGACGATCATCTCCGTGCCCATCAGACCGCCGGCGGTGTCCTCGTCATATTTCAGAAGGTCGATGATGTCACCGGCCTGTTCGACGTCGTCGATGTGCGAAAGGATCTCGTCGCGGTCCTCCTCGTCGAGTTCCTGGATGAGGTCAACGGCGTCGTCCACGTCGAGGTGGTCGATGAACTGCTTGGCGATGTCCTCCGCGTCCATGTTGGAGAGGAGCTTCCGGCGGTCTTCCTCGTCGAGTTCCATGACCACGTCGGCGGCCGTTTCCTCGTCGAGCAGCTTGTAGAGGAATTCCGCTTCCTCCAGATCGAGGTCCTGATACAGTTCGGCTATGTCGGCCGGGTGTAGGTCGGCAAGTTCGCGGCGTGCGCTTTCCTCATCGCCGGCGGCGATGATCGAACGCAGATTCTGGATATATTCGTCGGTGAATTCTTTCATTCTTCGCGCAGTCTTGTGATGAGGTTTGTAAGTTCTATGAAGTCCCCGACAGAAAGCTGTTCGGGACGGAGCGCCATCAGGTCGCTGTCGGGCATCGGAGCGCCGGCGGGGATAAGTCCCCGTATGGAATTGCGCAGGGTTTTGCGCCGCTGGCCGAAGGAGGTCTTAACGACAGTGCGGAAAAGCTTTTCGTCACATCCCAGAGCGGTCACATCGTTGCGTGTCATTCTGATTACGCCGCTTTTCACTTTAGGAGGCGGATTGAACACGTTTTCACTTACTGTGAAAAGATATTCCACGTCATACCACGTCTGAAGCAGCACGCTCAGGATTCCGCGCGCTTTTGTTCCCGGTCGAGCGGCGAGACGTTCGGCCACTTCGCGCTGCAACATTCCGGAGCAGCACACGATGCGGTCTTTGTAGTTCAGAACATGGAAAAAAATCTGCGAGGAGATGTTGTAGGGGTAGTTCCCTATCACGCAGAAAGGCCCCGTGCCCGGTTCGGTCTCGTCAAGATCCATCTGCAGGAAATCGCCTTCGAGTATCCGGCCTTCCCGGTCGAGGACCGGAAATTCGCGGCGCAGGTAGGCTATGCTTTCAGTGTCGATCTCGGCAACCTTTACGTCGTGGCCCTCTTCGAGAAGAAATCGGGTCAGCACACCCATTCCCGGACCTACTTCAATGACCGGCAGTCCGCGGTAATCGTCAAGCGTTGCCGCAATGCGTCGGGCTATCGACAGATCGGTCAGGAAATGTTGGCCAAGGGCTTTCTTCGGGCGTACTTTCTGCATCTTTTCTATATTTTAATATGTTCTGATTTGGCAAAGTTATTGAATCAGCGCTACAAAATTATAACAATATTTTTACAATCCTGCAATCGGTTGGCTCTTTTGGCAGCTTATTTTTAAATTTGTAGGTCGAATTCAATATTGAACTGATTTAAACTTATTGCAAATGGTATAGCCGAAGGTTTCCGTCAGTTCTGAATTAACATTTTGAAATAAGTTTAAAACAGTTCATTATATCATCATTTCAATGAAACGTTTCTATTTTGTTTCTGTCTTTTTAACAGTGTGTGTCGCCATGGCTTATGCCTGGGGACAGAAGGGACACGATGCGATTGCGAAAATAGCCGAGCGCCATCTGACCCCGACCGCCAAGTCGGCCATCGATTCCATTCTCGACGGGCGGTCTATCATCTATTGGGCCAACTGGCTTGACAACGCGAGTCACACTCCGGAATATGCCTATACCAAGACCTGGCATTACAAGAATGTTGACGAAGGAGTACGCTATGAGGAAGCCCCGGCCAATCCGTCGGGCGATGTCGTGACGGCAATGCGCGCGCAGATCGAGAAACTGTCTGATCCCTCCGTCAACAAAGAGGATGCGGCTCTGGCTCTAAAGATACTCGTGCACATCACCGGCGACCTCCATCAGCCGATGCACATGGGCCATGCTACCGATCTGGGGGCAAACCGTGTCGGCGTCAAGTTTTTCGGCCGTGACACCAATCTGCATTCTGTCTGGGATTCAAGCATTCTGGAAGGCGGACATAAATGGAGCTACAGCGAGTGGGCCGAGATTCTTGACATTCTGCCTGAAGAGGATGTTTCGGCAGTGGCCGACGGTTCTTTCGACGACTGGGCCAAGGAAACACTCAACATAGCTACGGTCATCTACCGCGAAATGCCTGCAGGAAGCAAAATCAGCTACAACGAGGTGGCCGACTGGACTCCGACGGTGGAGCAGCAGCTTCTGCGCGGTGGCCTTCGCCTGGCCCGTATCCTCAATTCTCTTTTCGACCCTTCGATGAAGCAGAACGCACCTTACGTTCCGGTGCAGTGAACCATAGACGCGACATGATATTGAAAAGGCCGTTTTAAACGGCCTTTTTTATAGCCGGTTGGATATTTTGGGGGAATATTTGTGAAAATATCCATTAAAATGTAACAATGTTGCGTATGTTTATTTAAAACATTATCTTTGCAACCGGATTTTGTCCAACCAGCGCCTATTGCATATAGGCATTCGGTTCGCAAATAATTCCTCTGATGTTCCAGTGATGGCCAGAAATTCAAGGTTGATAATCGCCGCTCCAACAGCTGCGGCATGCAAATAGCTGTTGATGAGCGTATTGATCGGGTGTTGGCTGAATGGTTATATTAAGGTGTGAAGCGTTTTGCAAGAACGTGGAAATAGCCTTATGAGCAGAGCAATTGATTTGAGCCTGAATGACACAGCGGGTTCCCCCGCATGTCTTTCAGATTTTGTGTAAACAGTGCAGTACACATTTGTTTGTTTTATATAGAAGAACTGAATTAAAATTTGTTAAATCTTTAGTATGAATATAACCAAAAGTCTGATGGCGATATTGTCAGGTGTCGCTTTGCTTCTCAGCTCTTGTTCTACTCCCAAGGATGTCACTTATCTTCAGGGGATGGAAAACGGCCAGTCACAGGCTGTCCGTCCGGAGCGTCGTATCACCATCGAACCCGATGACCGCATCTCGATCATTGTGAATGCCAAGGACCCGAAGCTCGCTGAAGTGTTCAACCTTCCGATCTATCAGGGCCGCATAGGTCAGGGCGGAAACTCGAGTTATCAGACCGCGGACTACACCGTATCTCCCGATGGTTTCATCAACTTCCCCGTCTTGGGAAAGTTGCATGTCGCGGGAATGACCAGGACCGAAGTCGCCTCTATGATAGAAAAGCAGCTTGTGGAACGCGAGCAGCTGAAGAGCCCCGTGGTATCGGTCAACTTCCAGAATGCCAAAGTCGCCGTGCTTGGTGACGTGGCCCGTCCAGGCGAATATGAAATAGACCGCGACAACATGACCATCCTTCAGGCCATAAGCAAGGCAGGCGACCTGAACATCACCGGCGTGCGCACGAACGTGCTCGTTGTCCGTGAAGACAACGGACAGAACGTAGCCTACCGTCTCGACCTCACCAAGACCGACCAGCTCATGCAGTCGCCGGCATATTATGTGCAGCAGAATGATGTCATCTACATAGATCCCAACGACACGAAGAAACGTCAGGCCACATCGACCGGTAACACCGTGCTTTCGCCTTCGTTCTGGATTTCCGTGGCATCGCTTCTGACAACAGTAACAGCATTGATCATAAGATAAGCAACAAATAATGGAATCGGAATACGCTGAAAAAACTGAACGGCAGTCAGCTGTAGAGCAGGTTAAAATTACCGAAGTCATAACTCTGACTCTCAAACGCTGGCCATGGATATTGCTGTCTCTGGCAGTCTGCATAGGCCTTGCGTTACTTTATCTTGCCCGCGCAACTCCGGTATATACCCGCACGGCTGCGGTCGTGATCAAGGACGAGACGCAGAGAAAATCTGCTTCCGCAGGTCTGGATGCCTTTGCCGACATGGGCCTTCTGCAGACCCACAACAATATTGTCGATGAAGTCAACAAACTCCAGTCGCCCGACGTGATGGAGGAAGTCGTCAAGCGTCTTTCACTCAACAAAACATATACCGAACCCGGCGATTTCCGCTCGGAAATACTTTACGGTCCGACGCTTCCGGTCAGCGTGACTATGCTCGCACTCACTGAAAACGAAGGCGCCTCTTTCGACATTGAGGTGAATAAGGACGGAACGTTTGAAATATCCGATGTCATGGTCGATAAAAAGGATCAGCGCATTATCGGCGCATCCAAAGCCCGTCTCGGAGGAACTGTCAAGACTTCCGCCGGCGCAATTGAGGTGAAAGCTACTCCCTACTACGTTCCAGGAAAAGCATACGATATTCATTTTGACAGAATGCCCATGAAGGTCGCTGTGGCAGCTTTCTCCAAAGAAATGAACATCGATCACAAGAATGACAAGGGAAACACGATTAACATTTCTGTCAGCGACCCCTCTACCCAACGTGCGGAAGACATAATCAACGCCGTCATAAGCGTCTATAACGAAAAGTGGCTCGAGAACCGCAACCTCTCGACTGTCAGCACATCGAAGTTCATCAACGAGCGTCTCGGCGTCATCGAGACCGAACTCGGACATGTGGATAAGGACATCTCCTCATATCAGAGCGAACACCTCATTCCTGACGTGAGCGAGACAGCCAGAATGTATATGGAGCAGAGCAAACAGGCTGACGAGCAGCTTCTGCAGCTCAACAGCAAGCTCCAGATGACGCGCTACATGCGTAATTACCTTTCCAGCGAGTCGAACAAGAACCACGTTCTTCCCGTCAACTCCGGAATAGGCAATGTGGCTATCGAGACAAGCATCGGCGAATATAACACCAAAATGCTCGAACGCAACCAGCTTGCATCCAACTCTTCCGACGCTCATCCCGTAGTGATGGATCTTGACGCACAGATCGCTGGTCTGCGCACCGCCCTTATTGCCGCCATCGACAATGAGATCACCTCTCTTGACACTCAGATCCGCAATCTTCAGGGCAGCAAGAGCATGGCTACCGCTCAGATCGCATCGAGCCCCACTCAGGCAATTTCGCTTCTTTCCATGGAGCGTCAGCAGAAAGTAAAAGAGGGACTCTATCTCTTCCTCCTGCAGAAACGTGAGGAAAACGAATTGACACAGGCGTTTACAACCTATAATACTCAGGTCATCACCCGTCCCGGTGGTCTTGACACCCCGACATCGCCCGTAAAGCTCCACGTGCTTGCGATCGCGTTTATTCTCGGACTCGTGATCCCCTTCGGAGTTACATACCTCCGCGTCCTCACCGACACTAAGATCCGCGGCCGCAAGGACCTCGAAGGTCTGGCAGTGCCGTTCATCGGCGAGATCCCTATGGTCAAGGCCAAGAAGGGCGAAGTCATCAAGAACAAGATCTCTGTTCGTCCCGGCAGCCGCGACATGGTCAACGAGGCTTTCCGCGTGTTGCGTACCAATCTCGGATTCCTTGCCAAAGCCGACGGCAACTGCAGTATGATAATGATCACATCTTTCAATCCGGGTTCCGGAAAGAGCTTCATTGCCATGAACCTCGGTGCGGCTCTCGCTATCAGAAACAAAAAAGTCCTTGTGATAGACGGCGACATGCGCCATTGCTCGACATCGCAATATGTAGGCTCTCCCTCCAAGGGTCTTGCCAACTATCTCATCGGAGGTGTCGATAACGTCGATTCTGTCATAGTCCACAGTGACGATATCAAGAAGCTGTCGGTACTTCCTGTAGGAACTATCCCGCCCAACCCTGCGGAACTCCTTGAAAGCAATACGTTCGCCGATCTTCTGGCCAAGCTGAGAACAGAATATGATTATGTGATCATCGACTGTCCGCCGATCGAGATGATGGCTGACGCCCAGATCATCGAGACGCTTGTCGATCGAACGATCTTCGTTGTCCGTGCCGGTCTTCTCGAGCGTGTCATGGTTCCCGAAATCGACCGTCTGTATTCCGAGAAAAAATTCAAGAATATGGGTCTCGTGCTTAACGGCACTCTTTCCGGCACCTCCAGCTATGGCCACAAGTACGGCTATGGTTACGGCTACGGCTACGGTTACGGCGATTACAAGCACTATAACGTGGATAAATAATTACCTGTCCAGATGTCTATATTCGATATATTCAGGAGCAAACCTGCCGTCTCTCCTTTCGAGGGCGCGACAGACTATCATTCCCATATCCTTCCCGGGGTTGATGACGGGGTGAGGACAATGGATGATTCTCTCGCAATCCTCGACGAATATGAGAAACTCGGATTCAGAAATCTGTGGCTTACTCCGCATATAATGGAGGACGTTCCCAATGAACCGGAAGCTCTCAAAGCCCGGTTCAAGGAACTCTGCGATGCTTACAAGGGCCCTATAAAGCTGAATCTGGCGGCAGAGAACATGCTTGATCAGCTTTTCCTGGCCCGATATGAGAACGATGTGCTTCTCCCCATAGGCGAACGCGGCGATCATATTCTCGTCGAAACCTCATATTTCACTCCACCCGCAGGACTCGACGATATTTTCTCAAAAATAAAAAAGAAAGGCTTTTTCCCTCTTCTCGCCCATCCCGAACGATATGTCTATATGGGGCCTGAGGACTATCAGCGCCACGTCGCCAACGATGTCAGGCTCCAGTTGAACATACTTTCTCTCACCGGATTTTACGGCAAGACGGCTCAGGCCAAATCCAAGCAGTTGCTGAAAAAAGGGATGTACACCTGTTTCGGCACTGACCTGCACCGTCTGAAGCAAGTCGGCTACCTCCGCGAACTCGCGGGGAGTTGTCGATATGATCTATCGGATCTGTCAATGGCTTCATTATAAAGTGTTGCTATCTAATCTATTGAAAATCAACATTTTACCCCCCCCCTATTGGCGGTTCTTGACTAAAATGGACTTGTTTTTAAGTTTCTTTATGTTTATATTTGCGGTTAATATATAGTATTATTAGTCATGCCAATAATTCAAAGCGCTGCGACACGCTATTTTTCTCGTCAGTCGCTCCCTTACTGGAGCATTCTGTTGCTTGACAGTTGTTTCATTCTGGCCTCTATGCTGCTTGTATATGGGCTCAACCACGGGTTTTTCTTTACTCTGAGCAATTTTACGGCTGTAGCGCGCACATGTCTCTTCTATCTGATTCCCTATATCGTGGGATTCAGAATTTTCCGCACGTATTCCGGCATCATACGCTTCTCATCTTTTGTGGATCTCCGCAGAATCGCATTTGCCGTCCTTTTCGGATGTGCTGTGGATGTGATTTGCCAGCGTCTGCTGGGTTTCAACAGCCTTGAATGGCTTATGCCTATGCGTTTTTCCGACATGGGCTTCTCAGCCATAATCGCTCTCGCGCTCATGTGGGCTGTCAGGATATGGGTGAAGACTCTTTATGATACTACCACACATTACACCCGCAATCAGCCCGTGTTTATCTACGGTGTGCGCAACGGTGGCGTGGCGATCGCAAAGAATATAAACTCTTCCGCCTCTTCTCCTTACGTTATCTCGGGATTCATTTCCGACGGAACCGACATGATCGGCAAACGTCTGATGGACGTGAAGGTATATCCCAATGACGAGCATCTTGTTGAAGAGATGAAAAAGAGCCATGCAGCCACTCTTCTCGTTTCGCCGTTGAAAAGCGATGCTTTCCGCCGTAACGAAACTATGGTCAATCATCTCATAGAGGGCGGTATAAGAATCATGATGTTCCCTTCGGCCCAGGAATGGGACGGAAAGAGCGAGATCAACTACACCCAGCTGAAAGAGGTCAACGTGGAGGATCTTCTGCCTCGCGACAAAATCGAAATCGATATGACCGCCGTTGCCGATCAGCTTCAGGGCAAACGCATAATGATCACCGGTGCTGCCGGAAGCATTGGTTCTGAAATGGTGCGCCAGGTTGCCTCCTTCGGCCCCGGTGAACTCCTGCTGATCGATCAGGCGGAGACGCCTCTCCACGACATCCGCCTCATGATGGCGCGCGAATGGCCCGATATCCCTGCAGCCACAATTGTGAGCGACATTGCTAACGAAAGCCGCATGGAGGAACTCTTCAGCCAGTTCAAGCCGGAATACGTGTTCCATGCCGCAGCCTACAAGCATGTCCCCATGATGGAGGACAATCCCTACGAAAGCATCCGTAACAATGTCTATGGAACCCGTGTCATCGCTGACCTTGCCGTGAAATACGGCACCCGCAAGTTCGTCATGGTTTCCACTGACAAAGCCGTTAATCCGACTAACGTCATGGGCTGTTCCAAGCGTATATGCGAGATTTATGTCCAGGCGCTCGACAAAGCCATAAAGGACGGCAAGATAAAGGGCGAAACGGCGTTCATAACAACCCGTTTCGGCAATGTGCTCGGATCCAACGGCTCCGTAATACCTCTGTTTGAACGTCAGATCAAGGCCGGCGGACCTGTCACTGTAACCCATCCCGACATAATCCGCTTCTTCATGCTTATTCCCGAGGCGTGCAAGCTTGTGCTTGAGGCCGGTACGATGGGTAAAGGCGGTGAGATTTTCGTGTTTGATATGGGTAAGCCGGTCCGTATAGCCGACCTTGCGCGCCGAATGATCAAAATGAGCGGGGCCAAGAATATCGAGATCAAATATTCCGGTCTGCGTGACGGTGAGAAGCTCTATGAGGAAGTTCTTAACGATAAGGAAATCACCCTCCCCACATTCAACCGTAAAATCAAGATCGCCAAGGTGCGCGAATATGACTACGGAGAAGTCAGCGAATGCATCGCAAGCATGGTAGAGCTGGCGCTTACGGCCGATGACATGACAATAGTCGCCTCGATGAAAGCTCTGGTTCCCGAATTCAAGAGCCAGCACTCGAAATTCGAGTCGCTCGACAAATAATCCAAGAGCCGGCTCTAAGGGTTCAGCAGGTCGGGGTTGAAGAAATCCGCTATATCCTTCGCCTGGGTTAGCGCGTATTTTGCCGGACTCTCGCTGTCGAGAGCCAGTGAGCGAGAATAACAGGTCATGGCTTCGGATCTGTTTCCCGTCTTCCACCATAGCTTACCCCTGAGATACCATGCTTCTGCGTCGGCGCAGTCCGACGTTATGAGAGCGTCGAGTTCGGCGGCCGCTTCTGCGAGCCGCCCTTCCTTTATCATGATGGCGATGTTGTTGTGCGACATATTTTTGGTTTTATTGAACTAAATCAGTAAATTTGGATGTTATTATGTTACAAATGTAACAAAAACACTTCAAAAACTGCTTTATGGCTGGAAAAATATTCAGAATCGCGTTGATAGGGCTGACATTCGTCCTATCCTTCAGCGCTGAAGGGGCTACCGATTATCCGTGGGCCTATTGCTGCGGCAGTGCCAGGCCCTATCCCGTGCCCGCGCATACAGCCTCTTATCCCGATTCGCTCACGCCGGTGATGATAAATCATGTCGGTCGCCACGGCGCGCGTTTCCCGGCTTCTCCGAAACAATGCAACATACTTCTGTCGGCGCTCAAAAGCGCTCAGGCGCAGAAAACGCTGACTCCTGCAGGCTCACGGCTTCTGAAGCTCACCCAAAAGGTGATCGGAAGGGTAAACGGCCGGTGGGGCGCACTCGATTCTCTCGGCATGGCCGAGCAGCGCGGCATAGCCTCGCGCATGATGGCGGCCTATCCCGAACTCTTCCGTGAATCAACCGTAAACGCGATTTCCTCCTATGCTCCGAGATGCATCATGAGCATGGACGAATTCACCCATCAGCTGGCAAGGATGGATAATAAAGTGGAACTGAACATGGCCAGCGGGCGCCGTTTTTCACCCCTGGTCAGGTTTTTCGATTCCAGTCCGCTTTATCTGGAATTCAGAAAAGATCAGTCGCTGAAGTCTATGCTTGACGATTTCATAGCCAGGACATGTCCTTACTCGCAGTTGCCGAGGGTTCTGGGCGAAGAATTCGATTATGCGTCGGCGAAGGCTGACAGACGCGATGTGGCTCTGGCTGAATATGCGGTGCTTTCCGGACTGTCGGCCATGAGCATGAAAGCGGAAATAACCGATTTCCTGACTCCGCGGGAGCAAAACGCTTTGTGGAGCATCTCAAATATGCGTCATTATCTCGAGCATTCGGCCTCCGTTCTGAACGATATACCGGCCAAGATCGCGGCGCCGCTCCTTCAGGACCTCATCGCTACGACCGACGGTTTCATCGCCGGCGACAAGGCTGTAGCCAAAGTGATGCTCCGTTTCGGCCATGCCGAAACTCTGATGCCTCTGCTTGCGCTGATGCGGTTGCCGGGCTGTTTTTATCTGACCAATTATCCCGAAACCGTAGCTGACCACTGGAAAGACTTCGACATAGTCCCTATGGCCGCCAATCTTCAGATGATTCTCTTCCGCGCTCCCTCAGGGGCCTATTATCTCAGGATCGATCTCAACGAAGTTCCGGTCACGCTCATTGACGGTTCTTCGACTCTCTATCTCCCCTGGACCCGGGCGAGGGAATATCTCCGGGAATGTCTGCTTTGAATCCTTGAATTATGACAGTGAAAAAAATACTATCCGCAATATTTGTTTTGTCAGGTGTGATCGTCGGTTTCGTGTCCTGTAACGGTCCGAAGGTATATAACAGTTGTGAAGGCTCCGTCTGGGCCACTTCCTATCACATAACATACCGCAGTTCCCGGGTGCTCGACGACTCGATAATCGAGGTGATGCGTCGCGTCGAAATGTCTCTTTCGCCTTTCGCCGACAGTTCGCTCGTGAGCCGCATTAACCGTAATGAAACTGCCGTGACCGACTCTCTGTTCCGGCGCATATTCATCGCTTCGCAACAGGTCAACCGAATGAGCGGAGGCTGTTACGACCCGACGGTGGCGCCGCTTGTCAATCTATGGGGCTTCGGTTACAAGAAAGTCGCTGTGGAGCCGCGACAGGAACAGATAGACAGCGCCTTGCGTCTCGTCGGAATCGGACGGTGTGTGCTTGACGGAGACCGGATAAAAAAACTTGATCCCTCCACTGAGTTTGATTTCTCATCGATAACGAAAGGCTATGCCTGTGACCTGATAGGGGAGATGCTTCGCCGCAACGGATGTTCCGATTATCTTGTGGAGATTGGCGGCGAAGTGGCCGTCAGCGGAAAGAACCCGCAGGGAGAGAAATGGCGCATAATGATCGACGCGCCGGTGGAGAACGATACCTCCGTGGTCCACAAGCGTCTGTCGGTGATTGCGGTGACGGATTGCGGGGTGGCGACATCAGGCAACTACCGTAATTTTAAAAAGACTTCCTCCGGGAAGACATGGCACACGATTTCGCCATCTACCGGTCGCCCGGCCCGGTCAACAACGCTGAGCGCCACGGTGATAGCTCCCGACGCAATGATGGCCGACGCCCTCGCAACCGCCTGCATGGCAATGCCGCTGGCCGATGCCATGCGTATGATCGAAAGTCTGCCCCACACTGAGGCGCTTCTGGTGACTGCCTCCTCGTCAGGCTACGAGAAGCATGCCACAGGCGGATTTCCCGAAACCGAGGTAGGCACCGCTCGAAAATAGAAACAGGCGCGTGAAGCAGTGACGGAGGCATTAATTTTGCTTCCGTTATGAGAACGATAAATCAGATTATAATTCATTGTACGGCCACGCCGGCGCGACGCGATGTGAAAGCAGACGATATCGACCGCTGGCACAGGGCGCGCGGATTTCGCGGGATCGGTTATCACTATGTGGTTTATTTGGACGGGACGGTTGTTCACGGGCGAAACGAGTCGGTAGCGGGGGCTCATTGCAAAGGGTTCAACGCCCATTCCATCGGTGTGTGTTATGTGGGAGGTCTCGACGAAGAGGGGAGGCCGGCCGACACGCGTACCCCGGCCCAGCGCAAGGCCCTCAGGGAACTCGTGAAGCGGCTGCAGGAGCGTTACCCGGGTGCTACAGTCCACGGTCACCGGGAGTTCGCTTGCAAGGCATGTCCCTGCTTTGATGTCGCGACTGAACTTTAGACTGTTATGTCGTCACGCTGGGGAAGCGGACGAGTTCAGGCGAATTCCGAGTGGAGTGCGTCGAACCGTCGGAGGGATTCCTCGCCGAAGCGGGCCATGGAAGCGCGGACTTTCTGCAGATCCTTTCGTTTCATGGTGCCGCTTTTGGAGTAGAATTTGTCGGCGTAGCAGATGAGGCGTTCGAGTAGGGTTTCGGGCAGATAGTCGGCGACGGGGAGGGGGAGGCCCTGTGCGGTTATCTCGCCGGAGGTCAGTCCGGAGCCGGTATGACGTTCAGCCACACGCGCCCATTCTTCAGGAGCGCCTTCTTTTCGAAGTAGTGAGGCGCCTATGATGCCGTGTGCTATGTAGGGTTCGGTCCCGTGACATTCTATTCCCGGAGCGTCAGTCGTGAAGATGCCTATGTCGTGGGTCATAGCGGCGCCTTCGATCATGAGTGGGTCAAGAGGAAGATGTTTGCGCCGGGCTATTTCCAGAGCCTCGTCTGCAACCTGGCGGCAGTGTCGCAAATAAATATCCCGCAGGGGTGTGTCTGCGGGATAATATAGATCGATTATTTTCTTGTAATCGGTAGTCATTTTTACGGAAGAGAAGAATCAGATTCCTTCGATGATGGTGTTCCAGCCGTGGGTGTCTTCCTCTTCGCCGAGCTGTATGGCGCGTAGCTTGTGATAGAGTTCGGTGCTGACTGGACCGGGCTGGCCGTCGGTCGCAACCTTGTATTTCACTCCGGTGTCAAGGTCGTCGATCTCGTTGATGGGCGAAATGACGGCGGCTGTTCCGCACGCACCGGCTTCCTGGACGTGAGCGAGCTCATCGACGGTGATGTGACGGGCCTGTACCTCAATTCCCATGTCGCGGCAGAGCTGCATGATGCTGTTGTTGGTGACCGAAGGAAGTATCGAATCGGAGGCCGGAGTGATATATACGCCGTTTTTGATGGCGAAGAAATTGGCAGGGCCGCATTCATCGAGATATTTCTTCTCTTTCGGGTCGAGGAAGAGTACCGAGGAATATCCGAGTTCGTGGGCATGCTCGTTGGATTTCATTCCGGCAGAATAGTTGCCGCCGGTCTTGAAACGTCCTGTTCCCTGGGGAGCCACGCGGTCATACTGGCGCATGATGCAGATGTTGGTCGGCTTGAATCCCGTCTTGAAGTATGGGCCTACAGGTGTGACAAGTATGATGAAGCAATATTCCGTGGCGGAACGAACCCCGACACTGGGGGTTATGCCTATTTCAAGCGGTCTGATGTAGAGTGAGGCCCCGCTGCCGTAGGGCGGTATGAAACGAGCATTGAGACGGATAACTTTTTCCACCATCTCGCAGAAAAGCTTCTCCGGGACCGGAACCATGCAAAGACCACGCGCCGAATTGGCGATGCGTTTCGCATTCTCTTCCATTCTGAACACTCTGACTTTGCCGTCTTTCCCGCGGAAAGCTTTAAGACCTTCAAAAATCTCCTGTCCGTAGTGGAGTGAGGTCGCAGCTATGTGGAGATCAATCGTTTCTGATGTGGAAACCTCTATCTCGCCCCACTTGCCGTCGCGGTAGTAGCATCTGACGTTATAGTCAGTCGGCATGTAGCCGAAAGGAAGAGAGGACCAGTCGATATTCAATTCATTTTCCATAATGTTTCTATTCATTTCAACATGTTTCATGCGGTTTGTTGTCAAAACCTCGAAAACCGAGTGCAAAGATAACAAATATTTTTAAGTACATGACAAAAATTTGAAGACATCGAATTTCGGGGTGTAAGTCGGACGC
>CAJULY010000016.1 GCA_910587185.1 uncultured Muribaculaceae bacterium | reverse complement strand
CTATCACCTTTCTCGACAAATATTGCCCTGACCAATTTGAAATATTAGGGATAACAAAAACTTGGTTTGGAGGAGCAAATAAAGTTTATCCAGAGCAAATTCAAGTTAGCAGTAACGGAAAAGAGTATAGAGTTACCAAACTTAATGACGGGGCTGTTTTGAGGCATAATGAAATACCTGAAAATGAGACATATTATATAGTTGAAGGGAGATATTATACTCAAGTTTATGCACGAGTGATTATCCGGCGACTAAGAAATACGTTTAATAAGCAGCCGTGCGTATGTTGAATATAATTCACCATCAAGAATAATCGCTCCTCTTCGATTTAAGTCTGCATATTTGGGCGTATCTTTAATGGTGTATTCTTTTGTTTTAAGATTCCATTCATTTCCTCTGTCAGTTATCCCTAATATTTCAATCATCTTACTTTATTCGTTTTATCAAAACCCGAGCATATGGTTTCTGAGGCATTCCATTTTCAAGATAATAGAGTTGCCCATCGCGGAGACTTGGATTTAGTTCTTTCAATTCACGAGGATACGGGCGCAGACCCAACTCTTTGCCGGAATCTCCTTGTGTCTGCCCTAATATTTCAAATTGGTCAGGGCAATATTTGTCGAGAAAGGTGATAGGTACTCCCATTGCCCCATCGTAGTCGGATGGAATTGCATCCGTATATGGGACTTCTATTGCATCATAATTGTCATAATGAGCATATCCTTTTCCACGAATATCCTTATGTTTGGAATACATGATATTCTCTTCCATTGTCATAAGCGATAGAGGCTGATGGCGACGACCGTGGTCTAAGTTGGTGAACCAACAGCAATTTCGGAACTTGACCAAACCTGTTGAATCATCCTTTACTCCGGAAGCGTACTCTCGTTCTCCTACAGGGCGAAAATAGGCATTGCCGTTATGGAATCCATTCCCAAGCCAAATTTTATTATCCTTGATGAGAGGAAACACCTCTCGATAAGTTAAGGCATTCATGTTGCCAATAATAACAAATTTCTTATCTGCTTCTACTATCCAAGCGAGGAATTCGCGGAATAGGGAAAATGGTGGATTGGTGACAATGATGTCGGCTTCATCACGCAGACGCGTGACTTCATCGCTGCGAAAATCTCCGTCACCGTCAAGATAACGCCATTCAAGATCATGGAAATCTATGCGTCCGTCGCCGTCAATGTCATGGTCGAGCACAAATATTTTTCCACGAACAGAAGTTTTGTTCGGGTCAAACTGTGGCGCATCCTGCTCAAAAAGGGATGGCTGATAAGGAGTCTTGTACTTCTTGCTTTCCGGAGCATACGACGTGGAAATCAGTTTCTTCAGGCCCAGTGTCTGAAAGTGCTGTGCGAAATAGAGGGTAAAGTTGCTCCATTCCGGGTCATCGCAGGGTAGGAGGACTGTTTTTCCACGGAACACATCAGGGTCAAATTCGAGATAGGCGTTTATCTCACGCTCAATATCGTAATATTGAGTGTAGAATTCATCATTCTTGGCGGCTTTGGCCGCCGACAGGGATTCATTGGCCATGATTAGACGGAGATTATGGATTTGCCGAAAAATGCCGACAGCATGGCAAGAGTCGAGACTGTGAAATTATGCTGTCCGCTCAGCCATCGGGTTATCTCGCTCGGACGTTTACCTATCTGATCGGCAAACTGCTTTTTTGAAAGTCCGCGCTCCTGCATAAGTGCATCGATTTTATTGGATATAGCGAAAGACAGGTTAATTTCTTCCTTTATTTCAGGTGGCACCTGACCAACCATTTCCCGGTATCTGTTTCTAATATCCTTCATAGCTTAAATGTTTTGTCAGTTTCGATTGTCCTTGATGTTACTGTTACGGTTCCGTCGCGTTGGCCCTCTTTCAACAGTTCTTCAAATTTCTGTAAAGTCAGAACATATCCACGCAACGAATCATCCTCTTCATAAGTCCGCGAGTTTTTGACACCTCCGTTGCCGAGAATAAGAATCCTGTCGGAGAGACGCAGACAGTATAGACGGAGTTTTGAACTAAGCACAGGAAGAGCCACCACAGAATCACGCATCTTGCCCTCGGGACGGAAGAAACGTTCTAACGCTCCCTCATCGGCAATCTTATCTAAAATTTGTACTATGCGCAATAAGTCCTTATTCAATTGTGCATCTTCAATGAATTTGGAATAAAAACGTTCGTATTCAGTCTCGGATTCTTCCGAGAACTGAATAGTGTAAATGGTACACTTGTCTGTGTCGTTGACTAAAACCAGTTCTACCTCGCTCATACCTATAGTCCTTTTAATTAAAACGCAAATATACGACATTTATTTCACATAGATGTGAAATATTTGAATCTTTTCTGTGTTCGTGCAATCAGTTCATACGTGTTAAAGATGTTTCTACAAGCGGGAGGGATTCAGCAACGGTTGTCGATCAAATCCGACTAATCGATATATATGTTGGAGGAGTGGGGGGAATTGAGTAATTTTGCAGACGGAAAATGTTCTTGCAATGAACCGGAGAAAAGTAAGGAAAAATCTGTTTTATTACGGAGGCGCGATCGGTGCCGGACTGCTCTGGGGGATAGCGATGGCGCTCCTGTCGGACACTGTTGTCAATCCGTGGCTTCCGGCGGGAATGGGTTTCGCGTTCGGCGCAGTGTGTCTGCCTCCGGCGGTCAGCCTGGTGATGCGATGCCGCCCCTGCAAGCCGAGCCTGTTTGTGATGGTGCTTGACACGCTTCTCTACTTCGCGTTCATGATACCTTTAGGCATGGTTCTCATGCTCGGCATAAACTCGATGACTGCAAAGAACAGCGAGATGCGCATGACCGAGGTTGTGGTGGCGAAACACTCGGAGACGGGGAGCCGATACCGCACGGTGGGTCGTCGCCGCGTCTATCAGGGAGAGGAACACAGATATTACGTTGATCTGATTCTTCCGGGCGGCCACACGAAGAAGATCCGTGTCGCCACAGACCGTTATGTCAGAACCCGGAGCGGGCGCCACTCGGAGGTGGGGCTCAGGCGCGGCTGCTTCGGCTTCGATGTCATAGATTCCATTCCTTTAAAAAAAGATTAAACCATTAAATACAATTTCAGCTATGTTAAGAAAATTCATCATTGCCGCCGCTCTCATATTTGTCACGGGCGGCGTCTGCGAGGCTCAGTTCAATCTCGGCAAAGCAGCCAAAGGCCTCGGCAAAGTAGCACAGGCAGTCACTCTCACCGACGAGCAGATGAGCGCCTACGTCAAGGAATATATCGACTGGATGGACAAGCACAATCCTGTGTTGCCCGATACGGATCCTTACGTGAAGCGTCTTAAGAAACTTACCGAAGGGCTGACCTCGGTAGAGGGAATTCCATTGAATTTCAAAGTGTATAATGTGATCGACGTCAACGCGTTCGCCTGCGCCGACGGAAGCGTTCGCGTGTTCTCGTCGCTGATGGACATAATGGATGACGACGAGCTTCTCGGTGTCATAGGTCACGAAGTGGGCCATGTGGCGCATCATGATTCGAAAAAGGCTTTCAAGCAGTCGCTGCTGACGTCGGCACTCAAGGACGCTGCAGCCTCCTCATCGTCGAAAGTCGCCGCTCTGACCGACACACAGCTCGGTTCGCTGAGCGAGGCTCTTGCCTCGGCAACCTACTCGAAGAAGCAGGAGAACGAGGCCGATGCCTACGGCTACGAGTTCCTCAAGTCACACGGTAAGAATCCCATAGCGATGGCCAAGTCTTTCCGAAAACTCCAACAGCTTCAGGGAGAACAGAAAAACAGCAAAGTCAATCAGCTTTTTTCGTCACATCCCGAGCTGCCGGCCCGTATAAAGAAGATGGAAGAGCGAGCCAAGAAAGACGGCTACACGGAATAACTTCCTGTAACCGGTTGAAACAGACAGCATCCTCGCGGAAACGGTTCCGCGGGGATGTTTTGCATAGAAGAAAAAGGGAACAACGGAGGGCGGCGGGGTGTTATTAGGGGAAAGAGGAATCAGTATGTCAAAGAAGGAAAATATCAAGCGGCTGTGGCTGGAGTGTTTCGGCGATTCGCCGGAGTATGCCGACATGTATTTCACGCAGGTCTATCGCGACGATAACGCTCTGGAGATGACCGACGACGAGGGGCGCACGGTCAGCAGCCTGCAGCTCACCGACTATGAGATGCTTATCGAGGGGCGTCATGCCCGGCTATGTTATCTCTGCGGAGCGACGACGGCCAGGCGTGCAAGGGGACGAGGCTATATGTCGCGCCTGATGCTCCGCGCCCTTGACACGGCGCGTGAGCGCGGCGCCATGATGGCGGCTCTGATTCCGGCCCACGACTGGCTCTATTTCTTCTTCGAACGGTTCGGTTTCTCGGATGTCTATCTTGCCGACCGACAATGTTTCACCTCGTTCCATCCGTTCCCGACACAACAGAAATATTTTCCAATTGACGATCCGTATGCTCCCGAGGTCTATGATTCGTTTCGCCGCTACGAGGAGATGCGTCCGGGAGGAGTGCTTCACACCAAACGCGATTTTCTGAACGTCATCGATGACCTGAAGTTCCGGCGCGGCGGCACGTTTGTGGCCGTCGGTCGCGAGGATACGCCCGTCGCGGGAATGGCATGGGCTTTCGACTGCGAGCGCTTCGTGCAGGTCAACGAGCTTCTCGGCATCGACGAGGACGCACGCACCGGGGCCATGCGCGAGTTGCGCAAGCGTTTCCCCGACCGCCAGTTCACGGTGCTCGCCCCGGCGCGCGACAACACGGGGCGTCGCCTTCATTCGCGCGGCATGGGGCGGCTTGTCAACGTTGAGATGTGTCTGTCACTGATAGCCGACGCCAATCCGGGCTACAAGGCCGTCATCAGAGTCTATGACCCTTTACTTGAGGACAACAGCCACACCTATGAGCTGGAGGATGGGAAGTGCCGGATCAACGACGATTGCCGCCGCAAGCCGGATCTGGATGTGACGGTCGATGTGCTGACGCGGATTGTGTTCAGTTCGCCGGCGACCGGCGACATTGTCGGCTTCCCCTCGGAGCGTACCCACATCTCGCTGATGCTCCATTAAGAGCTTGTTTCATAATAAATATCAACGACAGTAGGGATATTCTGCCAATATATTTATAATTAGTCTGAAATTTCGTTGATCTCTTAAATGTTCTGGAGAAAAATGGAGTTTGTATCTGTTGTACCGGTTTCGCATTTCTTGGCCGCTTTTCGTCCTGTTCCTCAGTCATGTATATCCAATACATTCCTTCGTCACATAACGAAACCCAGCTCAAGCCATGCGACCCTGTCGCCAACATTTATTATTAAACAAGCTCTAAGTGCCCGAAAAGGGGATTCGGATGGTCAGAAAGTCGAATTTAGGTCTTTTTTGGAAATCATGTTCAAACCTTTGGCTTTCCCGATTGTCTTTTAAGTACAAGGACGGAAAAAGCACCGTTCCTGAAAAAGATTAAGTCAAACCCGTTTAAACACCCAAGGTTATGAAAAGACTGATTACGATTGGCGTTGCATTGTTGCTGGGAGTGACATCCGCCACAGTAAAGGCCGATACCGGTTTCTCATTCTCGATTGGCACCGAGGGCGTATCCATGTCGGTGAACTCTTATTCCAATCCCTACAGGTTCTTCCCGAGAGGACACCGTTATTACAGACCCGCACCTCCGCCTCATCACCGTCACGGCAAGAAGGCCATCAAGAAATATTACAAGAAACAGCGGAAACTCGACGAGAAGTATCGCAAGGAGTCTTACAAGAACTACATGAAATATTACAGACACGGTCATCGTCACCATCATGATGACTGATCGAAATCCTAAACGAGGGGGCCGGAGCGACAAAAATGTCAGCCCGGCCCCCTCATTGTGTCGTATGGGTTAAGGTCAGTCGTCGAGGTTGAGGAAGAAGCGGGGGATGTTGGCGACGAATACGCCGGGGGCGCGCAGGAGTTCGCGGTGGGCGATGAGGTCGGAGAGCAGAATCTCGCCCATGACGTAGGAGGCAGTGCCGGATACAAATTTCTCCGAGACGGAAGCGAAGGGGATGGCGCTGAGGAACTGCTCGTCGGGGTAGCGGAGATAGATTTTCAGCATGACGTCGGTGGTGTAGGAGGGGAGGTTGAGGTAGTCCATCTTCTTGTATTCGTAGCGGTAGCCGTGTCGCCGGGCCATGACATCGCTGAGGATGGAGGAGGCCGTAGGGAGGCTGCCGGCGCCTTTGCCGAACATGAACTGGCGGTCGTAGCACTCGCCGCGTATTACGACGCCGTTATATTCGTCATCGACGCTGTAGATATATTTCGACGGACTTACGAACTCAGGCATGACGAACATGGTGAAGCGGTCGTCGGCTACTTTGACCACCTGGGCCACAAGCTTGATTTTCATCCGCTTCTCGCGGGCATAGCGTATGTCGAAGTCGGATATGGAGGAGATTCCGTAGGTGAAGACCTGTTCGGGGGCCACATAGACTCCGAGGGCGTGGACGGTGATTATGATGAGCTTGAAGAGGGAGTCGTAGCCTTCGATGTCAAACGACGGGTCGCTCTCGGCGAATCCGAGTTTCTGGGCGCGGCGCAGGGCGTCGGCATAGTCCTCGTCGTGGTCGAAGACGCGCGAGAGGATGTAGTTCGACGATCCGTTGAGGATGCCTTTCACTTCGAGCAGCAGGTCGTTGTCATAATACTCCTCGAGGTTGCGGATGACTGGGATGGAGCCGCAGGAAGAAGCGTCGTAGAGCAGGGCGGTGTCATATCGGCGCTGCATCTCGATCAGTTCGGGGAGATGGCGCGCAATCATGGCTTTGTTGCCGGAAACGACGGGAATTCCGCGGCGGAGGGCGCCGGTCACTATGCGGTAGGAGGCTTCGGCGTCATCGACCACTTCCACCACGAGATTTATTTCAGGATCGAGCAGAATGTCATCGGCATTGTCGGTCAGCAGAGCCGGATCGATCACGAGATCGCGGGGCTTGTCGATGTTGCGGACGCAGATACGTTTGATTTCGGCATGGGCGTTGGTCGCGCGGCCTATTACGCGGTAGATGCCCTGGCCGACGACACCGAGTCCGAAAAGGCCTATCTTGATGGTATTCATAGAAATTTGGTGAGAATATCGTTAAGTCTTTGATGTTCGACGAGAAATCCGTCGTGGCCGAAGTCCGAGGCCAGTTCCTCGTATGCGGCTCCTGGTATGGCGGCCGCGAGGCGCCTCATCTCAGCGGGAGGGAAAATCATGTCGGTGGTGATTCCGACAGTCATGGTCTGCGCTGAAATCCGGGAGAGGGCTTTTTCGAGACCTCCGCGCGAGCGGCCTACGTCGTGGGTGTCGAACGCATCGAGGATTTTCACGTAGGAATAGGCGTTGTAGCGGCGGCATAGCTTCAGTCCCTGATATTGCTGGTAAGAACAGGGGCGGTGTGCGGCGCGGGGAAGCAGCTTCCCGGGCTCGGATTCGCGCTGGGTCAGGTTGTAGCCTTCGCCTCCGCGGTAGGTGAGGAGCCCGATGGCGCGGGCGGCGGCGAGTCCGGCCATGGCGGCGTCGGGGCGGCGTTCGCCGTAGGTGGGATCGGCTTCTATGGCCATGCGCTGGGTTTCGTCGATGGCGATGGCCCAGGGCGTGGCGACGGGAGCCGTGGCTATCAGCACGAGCTTGTCGAAGCGCTCCGGCTCGTCAACAGCCCATTCGACGGCCTGGAAACCGCCCACGGAGCTGCCGACGAGCGCATGTATGCGCCCGATTCCGAGAGCGTCGGCGAGCACACGGTGGACGGCGACCATGTCACGGATGGTGAAGTCGGGGAAGTCGCCGTAGTAGGGTGTGCCCGTGGCGGGATTGACGGAGAGGGGGCCGGTGGTGCCGTAGTGGGAGCCGAGGATATTCGCGCATACCACGAACCATTTCGCCGGGTCGAGGAAGCAGCCGGTCTCGACGGTGTGGGGCCACCAGTCGGCCACGTCGCTGTTGGCGGTCAGAGCGTGGCAGACCCAGACGACATTGCTACGGTCGGAGTTCATCGTGCCGTAGGTGTTGTAGGCTATTTCGAGACTGGGCAGCTCGACGCCCGATTCCAGCCGGAAAGGCCTGTCATGACTGTAGGTCTGGATCATATACCGGCTTTGTCGAGGGCCTGACGGAAATCGTCGATTATGTCTTCCACATCTTCCAGCCCTACGGAGATACGCAGCAGCGTGGGGGTGACGCCGGCAGCCTTGAGGTCGGCGGCGGAGAGCTGTTTGTGGGTGGTGGAGGCGGGATGGGTGACGACAGTGATCGAGTCGCCGATCATGGTCATGTGGGCCGCGAGATTGAGCGATTCTACGAATCTGACGGTCGATTCAAGCGAGCCCTGCAGCTCGACGGTGAACACGCAGCTGCCCCCGTGGCGGAAATATTTCTGAGTCAGCTCATGGTAGGGGTGGCCTTCGAAGCCTACGTAGCTGACGCTCTTGACGCGCGGATCGTCGCGCAGCGCCTCGGCGAGGCGGCGTGTGCTTTCGGCCTGATGGCGGACGCGGAGCGAGAGGGTCTCCAATCCTATCATCATCAGATAGGTGTCGAATGGCGAGGGGCATGCTCCGAAGTCGCGCATGCCGTCAACGCGGCATTTGACTATGAAGGCGGCGTTGCCGAAGGCCTTGCGCAGATTCAGGCCGTGGTAGCCTTCAGAGGGGCCGTCGATTGCGGGGAACTTACCGTTGGACCAGTCGAAGGTGCCACCGTCAACGATGATTCCGCCCATGGCTGTTCCGTGGCCGTTGATCCATTTTGTGGCGGAATCGACCACAATGTCGGCGCCCCACTCGAAGGGATTGCAGAGATAGCCACCGGCTCCGAAAGTGTTGTCGATGACCAGCGGAACTCCGGCTTCGCGGGCAATTGCGGCAAGGGCCTCTATGTCGGAGACGGCGCATGTCGGGTTGCCCATGCTCTCGGCGTAGATCGCCTTGGTGTTCCCGTCGATGAGTGCGGCGAAATCGGCCGGATTGTCAGTGGGAGCTATGCGTATGTCGATTCCGAGATTGCGGAAGGTGTTGCGGTAGAGGTTGTATGTGCCTCCGTAGAGGAATGGGGAGGCCACGATGTTGTCGCCTTTTTTTGCGAGAGCGGTGACTGTTATGAGGATGGCCGACATGCCGGATGATGTGGCGAGGGCTCCGACGCCGCCGTAGAGAGCGGCGACGCGTTCCTCGTAGGCCGATGATGTGGGGTTCTGCAGGCGCGTGTAGATATTGCCCGGCTCGGAGAGCTCGAACAGGTTTGCGGCATAGTCGCAGTTCTTGAAACGATAGGCGGCTGTCGGGTAGATGGCGGCGCCACGAGCGCCGGTCGGGTCGGCGGGATTCAGTCCGGCGTGGATCTGGCGGGTCTGAAAGCGTAGTTTCTTGAAGTCCATATTAAATAGAATGTTTCAGTGTCAAAAAGAAAAACCGGCTTCCCTTGAAAGAAGCCGGCGGTTTATTTAAATCGATTGGTTTGCAAGTAAAGGAAAACTCACCCCCGGCTTCAGCGGCAGCGCATGCACATCATCATCTCCATCATACCTGTTGCGGGCATGAAGTCGGAAATAACAGCGGATGATGATTTCAGTGTCATGTTTGAGGTCTGTTTTGCCGCTCCGGGAAAGAGCTTGGTTTGTTTCAGTTGCAAATTTAAAGAAAATGTTTCAGATGACAATGCTTTTTGCCGCGAAATTCGCTTCAGTGGAATCAGATATGGAACCGGACTGAAGCTGAGAGGCTGCGGGGGAGCATGGGGCCGAAGATATAGCCCGAGTCGCGCAGATAGCCCTGGTCAAACCGGCGCTGGTAGCTGTTGAAGATGTTGTTGATTCCCAGGCTGACGTCGATCGATGCGCTGTGCATGATGCGGAACTCGCGGGTCAGCTTGAAATTGAGGTCGAAGAAGTCGGGGGTTGTCTCGGCCACGTCGGTGTCTGTTCCGGAGCCGGTCAGGTGCTGGACGAGCATCGATCCGGAATAGGTGCCGCTCAGGGTGGCGTTCCATCGGCGGGCGAAGGCATAGTTGCAGGTTAGGTAGCCGTAGAGGTCGGGGGTGCGGAACATGCGGCGCACCGGGGCGACGGCAGGGTCCTCGCTCCAGTATTCGGGTTCCTTGTAGCGGCTTTTCTGCCAGGTCAGGCCGGCCTGCAGGTCGAGGCGCGAGGAGATGACGGCCTTGGCTTCGAAGTTGAAGCCCCAGACGGTGGCTCCGGAGCCGTTGTAGCGTTCGAGGACGGTGTTTCCTTCGGCATCGGGCTCGTCGAGCTTGCGCAGGGCGAAGACATCGTTGAGCGATGTGTAGAAGGCTTCGGCCATGAAGTTGGTCTGGACGCTGCCTATGTTGAAATACATGTCGGCCGATCCGCTGATGCTGTGGCTTTTCTCATGGGTGAGGTCGGGGGCAAGCACTGTCACCACGCGTTCACCGCCGACGACTGCCACGTGGAAATCCTCGGCGTAGGCCTGAGGCGAGCGGAAGCCGGTTGAGTAGGAGAGGCGGAAGTTGAGCGACGATGATGGATTGAAGCGGAAGTTGAGACGGGGCGAGAGAATCGGGTTGCGGATGATGGAATTCTTGTCGATGCGGCAGCCGAAGAGGAATCCCCAGCGGTCGTCGCGCCACTCGTTCTGAACGTAGGCGCTGTAGATGCTGATTTTCTGGGTGACATCGTGATTGTAGCTCACCGTCTGGTCATGGAGATAATTGTAGTTGTATTCGAGTCCGCCTATCAGTTCCGCAGGCATGAACCAGAGACGGTCGAAACGGTGGGTCCACTGGGCACCGGCCGACACGACGAGGTCATGGGTGTTGCCGTAGGCGTTGGGGTCCATCTCGCTGCCGTAGTAGCTTTTGCGCTTTGTGTTCTGGAGAGCGGAAAAGATGTTGAGATGGTCATAACGCCCCGCCGACCAGAGATCGAACGAGGCTTCGCCTCCGTGGATGTTGTGATCGACCTGTTCGGCCACCATGGCCTGATGGGCCGGAAGATCGAGCTGATCGCCGCCGCGGCGGAATTCATGGGTGCCGTGATATTCCATCGTCAGGCGGGTGAGGTCGGAAGGCTTGATGAAGGAACGGACGCCGACGGTCTGGGTCTTGAGCTGGGCTATTTCCGTGAATCCGTCGCCGTCATGGTCATACCCGTCGCGGTTGCGGTTCTGACCGTAGATGAAGAGGCCCATGCGGTTGTTGCCGTTGACCACGGAGGCGTTCAGCGTGGTGTTGTTGTCGAGTGAGCCTGTGATGCCGATCGACGTCAGCTGGTGGGCAACCTCGGCGTAGTTGACCGACGGGTCGCGTGTTATTATGTTGACGGTTCCTCCAATGGCCGATGACCCGAAGAGGGCCGAGCCGCCGCCACGCATGATCTCGACGCGGTCTATCATGTTGGCCGGAATCTGCTCGAGACCATAGACTCCGGTCAGCGCCGAGAAAACTGGGCGCGAGTTCATGAGAATCTGCGAGTAGTGGCCGTCGAGACCGTTGATGCGCACCTGGGTGAATCCGCAGTTCTGGCAGTCGTTTTCGACGCGCACTCCGGGCTGGAAGCTGAGCCCGTCGGCTAGGGAGTTGGCGCTGACGCAGGAGAGGAGCTTCGATGTGGCGATGCTGACGAGCGCCGGACTGTTGCGGCGCTTGGTCTCGCTCTTGCTGCCGGTGACAACGACCTGGTCGAGCATCAGGGCGTCGGGCGCCACTTCGAAATTGACTTCGGTCGTGGTCCCGGCCTTGACGGTGACTTCGCGGCGCACGGCCTGATAGCCTATGAAGGCCACTTCGAGAGTGTAGGTTCCCGGCTTCAGGTCGCGGAACTGATAGTGGCCCGACGCATCAGTAAGTGCGGTTATGGAGGTGCCGGCGAGCTTGACGGGGCAGAAGGGAATATGCTCGCCGTCGGCCTTGTCGATGACGTGGCCTGTTATGTTGGCGTCGGAGGGATTAGCCGGTTCCTGCGACGGGCGGGAAGCGGCAGTGGCGGCGGCCGATGCGCACACGAGCATCAGCGCCGACAGAAATATTTTTCTGATCATGCGGAAAAAGTGTAGATGAAAAATGAGCGTTTTGGATAAAGCGAGGCAGAGAGTCAGACGCGGGCTGCAGGCGGTCCGCGAGTGGTAAGCGACTCGTTTTCAAATACACCGGAGCTTTTCTCTGACAGCAGGGCGATCTGTCCCATAAATCTGGGTACGAAATCGCCGCAGCTCATCACGGCGGATGGCAACATTGAGAATGTCGCCGCATTGGCGCCCCCGATGCACTGGAAGGCGTTGGCCGAATGATGATGGGCCTGTCCGGGAAGATAGGGGTGGGAGTGGGTGACAGTCTGGCCGTTTTCGCTGTGGGTGTGGATGAAAAGAGTGTTTCCGCAAACGAAGATTGCGAAAACCACCGTCATCAGCAGCGATATTTTCCTTACTGTCCCTCTCATAAAGAGATGCGATATGAAATGCGGCTGCAAAATTACAAAAGAATCCCCTCCCGGCCAAATCCCGTTCATAGCCGATAACTTCCGAGGGTATATTATAAATGCCGAAGGCTCGTCACCACAATTGTGTGTATGCGATGTTTGGAGAATGTCGGAAAGGCACAAGTCAGGGCATGGTGATTATTCGTGTTTTTAGAATGTTTTAGCGGGGATGGGCGGGAATTTTGCTCATATCGGGGTTAACTTTGCGGGTGGAAGTCAATGGTGGCTTCTTAAATCGTTAAATCGGTTGCTTTATGTTGGGGCTTGTTTTGTGGGCTTTGCTCATCGTTTTCATCGTTGTCTGCACTTGTCCGGGTTTTATCCAGATGTATCTGCTCAGTCTGGGGCTGTGTGGGGCTCTGTATGCTCTTTTCTACTGGATTAAAAGTTCGTTATCACGAAAATAATCGAAGGCTATGTCACTGTGGAATTTTCTGGGCGCTATGGCGCTGTTTGATCTGATATTCGGCAAGAAACGGCGTGGAAACGCGAACTATGGCGCAGCTGCATCGAACAGTTCGTGGTGCGACGTTGCAGCGGTGCATGAGCGTGAGGATAAGTTGCAGGATCGGTTGGACCTTCTGGAAGACAAGCTGTACGAATGTGACGAGGACTCGGAGCTATATGACGATCTGCAGGCGGAGATTGACGATCTACAGGACCGTCTGGACGAAATGGAGTATCTTGACAACTCCGATCTATGGAATGACCTATACGATCATCCGGATCCATTTCATGATGACCCCGACGACTGGTAATGCATAGCTCATTATACGAGCCAAAAGGCACGTCCCTACATGTTAACGGTTCCCTGGTTGGATTCAAAGGGCGAATCCAACTGTAGGGAGGCGGGGTGGATTCAGGCGGGGGTGGGTGAGGCGGAGCGCATGCTGCGGTATTTTTCGAGGGCCACCTGCTGGAGGTCGGCATCGGTGTCGGCCTCATCGACGATCTCTTCGCCGAGCATGGTCTCGATGATGTCCTCCATAGTCACTATTCCGCGCAGACAGCCGTATCTGTCGCACACGACGGAGATATGTTCCTTCTTTTCGAGAAGGCGCTCCCAGATGTCGAGAAGATTGTCGTCTTCACCGAAAGTCAGGATGGGACGCCGTATCTCCGACAGACGCCGGTTGAAATCGTCTTTGACAAGCGCTTCGAGAATCGCTGATTTGAGGACGTAGCCCGTGACGTAGTCTTTGTCGTCGTCATAGACCGGAATTCGCGAGAATCGCAGCTCGCCATGGTCGAAAAATTCTTTGACGGTCATGGACTCGGGAACACGCACAACCACAAGATTCGGTGTCATGACCTCCTCGGCGCGGACATTGGTGAGTTTGATAGTGTTCTGGATTATGCGGCTTTCTTTGTTTTCGAGCACTCCTTCCTCGGAGGCGACGGCGACCATGGCCGACACTTCCTCGCGGCTGACCGAGACGGCTTCCTCGTTGGAGGAAAATATTCGCGTGATATATTCCGAGAGCCAGACGAGCGGATAGGTGACGAGCACGAGTGCGTGGATCACGGAAGTTGAAGGCAGGGAGAGGCGTCGCCAGTAGGACGCGCCGATGGTCTTGGGGATAATTTCTGAGAGGACGAGGATGAGCAGGGTCAGTATGGCGGAAATGATGCCGAAACTGGCCTCGCCGAACACCTTGACGGCCTCGGCACCAACTCCGGCCGCGCCGATGGTGTGGGCAATAGTGTTGAGCGACAGGATGGCCGCAATCGGTTTGTCGATGTTTGATTTGTATTTTTTCAGCCTCGGAGCGCTTTTGGCCCCTTCATTTTCCTTCATAGTGATGAAAGACATGGGCGTTGACAGGAGCACCGCTTCGAGAACCGAGCAAAGGAAAGAAAGAGCGAGTGCCCCGATGAGGTAGGCAAACATTAAAAACATAGTCGAAATCTCTTTGTCATTCTAACGCCTTCGCCTCACCAATAGTTCAGCCAGATTATGCTGAGGGTGGGAAAAGCAAAAGGGTCACCTTCGGGTGGCCCTTTTGTGATCCGGCCGCGATTCGAACGCGGGACCGTCTGCTTAGAAGGCAGATGCTCTATCCAGCTGAGCTACCGGACCATCGGAGTTGCATGAGGCGCCGGGGCGCCAAAGAGTTTCCGTATGCAAAGTTACGTGTTTTCAGTCACATTGCCAAATGTTTTCTCATGAGAGCGACTGAAGGAACTGGCGTATCTGTTCGTCGGTAGTGAGACGAGTGGGGACGAGTGGTAGGCGTAATTCGTTGTCAATCATGCTCATGTCGTGAAGCACGCACTTCACGCCGGCTGGATTGCCGTCAACGAATAGAAGACGGAAAAGATCGTTGAAACGGTAGTGAATTTCGCGAGCACGGTCATATTCGCCTTTGAGCGCGAGGCTGACCATGTGGGAGAACTCTCGCGGGAAAGCGTTGCCGATGACCGATATGACCCCGACGGCTCCGAGGGTGATGAGAGGAAACGTTATCGCGTCGTCGCCGGAGATAACCTGAAAATCGGGGCGCTTGTGGTGAATGATGTCATCGACCTGCTGCATGTTGCCTGAGGCTTCCTTGATGGCTACGATGTTGGGGAAGGCGTCGGCGAGCCGAAGCGTGGTCTGCGCGGTCATGTTGACGCCCGTACGTCCGGGAACGTTGTAGAGGACAATAGGTTTGGGCGAGGCTTCGGCTATTGCTTCATAGTGGCGGTATATGCCTTCCTGAGAAGGTTTGTTGTAGAAGGGGACGACGGAAAGGATGGCTGAGAACGGAGAGAGGTCGAGGGAGCGGAGTTCGCGCACGACGGCTGCCGTGTTGTTGCCTCCGACGCCGCGCACCAGCGGCACCCGTCCGTCAACATGGCGCACGATGAAGTCGCTCAGTTCAATGCGTTCCGAGGGCTCGAGGGCCGGATTTTCCGAAGTGGTTCCGAGGACCACCATGTAAGCCACGCCGCTTTCTATTTGATAATCAAGCAGGCGTGCGAGAGAATCGTAATCTATTGTTTTGTCGGGGCGGAAAGGCGTCACAAGCGCGACACCCATTCCGCTGAGGTCTATCGAGGCCATAGGTGTAAGTGTATTGTTCAATGCGTTTGGTTATGCAAAATTAATTTTTTACATCGAAATCTGCAACTTTACTCATCGTTTCATTGTTGACATTAATGGAAGAAATATAATTATTAATATTTATAAACACATATATCATGAGCGAATTCAACGATATTATCAAAGACAAGAAACCGACTCTGGTCGATTTTTTTGCAACATGGTGCGGACCATGCAAAATGCAGGCGCCTATACTGGAGGATGTCAAGAAAACAGTGGGCGACAAGGCAAATATCATAAAGATCGATGTTGACAAGAACACAGAGATAGCCGCCCGCTACCGCGTGCAGTCCATCCCGACGCTGATTGTTTTTGTGGAAGGCGAGGCCGTTTGGCGTGGGGTGGGTCTTCATCAGGCTCATCAGCTCGTCGAGAAGATCAATGAGTTTCAGCATCTGAAGAGCGACATCGACAAGCTCTGACTTCTTCAGTCGGCAAACCGATATATCCGCCGGATTCCATGCCCAGTCATGGAGTCCGGCTATTTTTTTGTGCAGGGAGCATGTCGTTACTCATGAGTGTATTAGCCCATGCAAAGTTAAGCAGACGGATTGTGCAAGCCAATACCCTAAAATAACGAAATCATGGTAGAAGAGAGGGGAATACATAACGGGAATCAGGTAGGAAGGGAGGGAAAATTTCATTTTTTTACGGTATTGCGGAGGGTGTCGGGGCTTTCTAATTTTGCATCTGAAAAAAATCAGTGCAAATGACAGGAAAACCTCATAAATCGATCTGGAAAGGAATCCACAAATGGGTGGGAGCGGTGATGGCTCTGTTGCTGTCGGTGTTCTGCCTTTCGGGAATCATCCTTAACCATCGCGGACGGATTGCCGCCTATGCCCGAAATACTTGAAAAGCAGCCGATGTCGCTCTGGAATTTCGCGCTCGAGCTGCATGTAGGCCGCATGTATTCCTCTCTTCTCGGGCCGGTGTCAGGGATGTTCATATTTCTCTCAGGCTTGCTTTCGATAATGGTTCTGGTTTCGGGACTGATACTTCATAACCGCTTTAAAAACAAGAAACATAACAATAAATAACTTTAACCCTTTCAAAACATGAAAAAGATCAAAACAATTTTCGCGAGTCTCGTGCTCGGACTCGGACTGACAGCTTCAATGACAGCATGCTCCGACAGTAAAGATGACGAACCGGCAACTCCTGCCGCAAAGAGCATCGAAGCTTCCTATCAGGGCGACATGACATGCTCGGTAATGGGGCAGGAATCAGTGTTTGAAAACATGGGAGTCGTGGTGAAAGCCACAGATGACGCCACAGTGTCCGTGACGCTTTCCTCGTTCGGCAACCCTCCGATGCGTGTTCCTGAAATCAGCATCACAGGAGTGAAAGTGTCGGGTACCGACGTAACATATACCCTTGCTCCGACACAGTTCAGCGGCACTACTTCCGACGGCAAGGCCTATTCGGGCACTCTTCAGGGCAATTTCGCCGCAAACACCATCACTGTGAAATTCAATCTCCAATATGGGGCGATGCCTATGCCTATGATCTGTTCTTTCACCGCTTCCAAGAAGTGATGCAGATGTCAGCAGGACTGAACCGCACACTGTTGGCCGTCATGGCTCTTCTGGCTCATATCGCAGCCCTTGCCGGTAATTTCGCCGGCAAGGTTGTTGACGAGGCCGGAAGTGCGCTCGCCGGCGCTGTCATCAGGATTGCCGACAAGACTGACGCCGTGCTGACCGACGATGCCGGAGTTTTCAGATTCGAGTTAGCGGGCAAATCAAGTGCCAGAATCTCTGTCTCATACATAGGTTTCGTCGCAGAATCAGCGGTTGTGAAAGCCGACAGGTCCATCAAGGAGAATACAGTCAGGCTAAATCCTGACCACACTTTCCTGAACGAGATCGTCGTCACGGCGACTCGCACGCCGAAAGCGCTCAAGGATGTGCCGGTGGTCACACGTGTCATTTCCGCCGATGAGATAGCGAGGACCGACGCGACGAATATCCAGGATCTTCTGACCGAAGAGCTGCCGGGACTCGAGTTCGGATATGCGATGAGCCAGGAGACATCCCTCAACATGAGCGGCTTCGGCGGAAGCGCCATCCTGTTTCTTGTTGACGGGGAGCGCCTTGCCGGAGAGACTATGGACAATGTAGATTATAACCGCCTGAATCTCGGGAATGCCGGGAAGGTAGAGATCGTCAAGGGGGCCTCTTCGGCTCTCTACGGAGCCAACGCCGTGGGCGGAGTGGTGAATATCATATCGCGGGAGAGCACCGATCCCTGGAATCTCAATCTGAATTCCCGCTACAGGAACGCAGGCAACGAATGGCGCGCCGGGGGTGACCTGAATTTCAATTCCCGCAAATGGAATTCCAACACCTCCGTGCAGTATTCCACCGTCAAGACCATAAGACTGACCGACGCATTCGACACCGAATCGAAAATACATGATATTTTCGGAGGGACCACTCTGAACCTCAAGGAAAGACTCGTGTTCCGTGTGTCGGACAATCTGCGGCTGATAGCCCGCGGAGGATATTTCGCGCGAGTCAGCGACCATGCTAACTACGATGATCATTACCACGATTACTCGGGAGGCCTCAGAGGAGTCTGGCAGATCGACGGGAACCGGAATCTTGAACTTTCCTACAGTTATGACCGCTACGACAAGTCGCGTTTCGTCAACGATGTCAGGACACATGACCATGACTACAGCAACCGTCAGCATATAGTCCACGCCATGTACACTGTTAACCGCGGCCGCAACGGACTGACAGTTGGCGCAGACTACATGAACGATTATCTTTCCACCTATCAGTTCACCGACAACGAGTCACATTCGCAGACTTCTTTCGACGCGTTCGTGCAGTTCGACTACAATCCGCTGTCGTGGCTCAACGTCATCGCCTCAGTCCGTGACGATTATTTCTCCGAGTCGGACAACAACGCGGTTACCTCGCGTCTGGCCACGATGTTCCGTCTGAAACCGTTCTCCATCCGCGCCTCCTATTCGGGCGGCTTCCGCGCGCCCACTCTCAAAGAGATGTATATGTGTTTCGACATGGCCGGCATCCAGATGATCTACGGCAATCCGGACCTGAAACCCGAGCGCAGCCACAATTTCAATCTGGCTCTCGAACGCAACGACCGGACAGGCCGCGGATTCATGGGCGGTTCCTACAGCCTGACCCTCTCCGGCTATTACAATTATTATGACAGCCGCATAACCACCCGCGACTTTCCCGGGACCGCCACCCAGGAAGAGGGTGCAATCTATTGCAACGAGGACGGAGTTAAAGTGCTTGGCGTGGATGTCAATCTGCGCTACCGGACAAATTCAGGTCTGGGAGTATCGGGCAGCTACAACTATCTCCACACGGCAGGGCGCTCGGTTGACTCCCAGTTCACCCAGCCGCGACCCCATTCAGCCACCTGGCGCCTCGATTACGAACGTCAGATATGCAGCGTCTATCGTCTCTATGCCGGAATTTCAGGACGCTATCTGTCGAAGCCTGTCAGCGACTATAAGACCGACAGCGCCTATTCGCTCTGGAAACTGACGATTCAGCAAAGGGTCTGGAAAGGAATAAACATCAATTTCATTGTGGATAATCTCTTCGGTTACAAACCGAAAGTCTATTATTGGAACTCGGCTCCGACGACGGGCCGCACATGGTCGGTCGGAGTCTCACTCGACATAAACGATTTCTTTAAATGAGAAGGAAAAATATCATAATAACGGCTGTTGTCGGCGCGATAATCATCGTCGCCGGCATCATGCTGTGGAAAAGCTATCTCTCGCCGACGCGCATAGCGTTTGTCAACTATCAGGCGATAACTCTCGGCCAGATCTCACGGGCCAATGACAATTCGTTCATTAAAATCCGCGAACTTCCGGTGGAGGATCTTGACAAGGCCGGGAAATATGACATGGTGTTTGTCAACGGCATGGGGCTCAGGATCACCGACGAGCAGCGTCAGCTGCTCGTCAAGGCGGCCGAAAACGGGACGCCCGTCCTTACCACGGCCGCCACCAATCCCCGGAACCACATAGTGTCGGTCGATTCTATCGACAATGAATTTCTAAAGCAATATCTGACCGGCGGACGACAGAACTACAGAAACATGCTCCTCTATGTCCGCCGGTTCATAGACGGGAAAAAACTGTCGGCTCCCGTGCCGGGCGACCCGACGGTCTCGACAACTCCTCTGATCTATTATCCCTCGGTCGATGCGGAAAACGGATTCTCTTCCGTCAGGGAGTATGAGCGCTGGCTCAGGGCCAAGGGCAAATGGCGCGAAGGCGCTCCGCGTGTCATCCTGACGGGGCAGATGGGGGTGCCTGACAGTCTTGTGGCAAGTCTTGAGCGAAGCGGCAAGATGGTTTATCCAGTCAGTGTAATCCAGTCCTTCATAGCCGAGGGACATGCCGATTCGGTGAATGCCTCGGCTCTTGTCAACATGGCCCACGGCCGCATGGGAGACAACGTCGTCGAATGGCTTCGTGCCAAGAACATACCGCTTTTTTCGCCGGTGAACGCCAACTGCCCCTACGAGGAGTGGATGGCCGACAAACAGGGGATGAACGGCGGATTTCTCTCACAGAGCATCGTGACTCCGGAGATTGACGGCGCCATCCGGCCATTCACTCTGTTCGCCCATTTTACGGGCGAGGACGGACTGCCTTACGTCGAAGCGATTCCCGGCCGTCTGGAGGAATTCGTGGAGACGATAGACAACTATATTTCCTTGCAAAGCAAGCCGAACAAGGAGAAAAAAGTGGCCATATTCTATTTCAAGGGTCCGGGTCAGAGCGCTCTGGTCGCCGAGGGTATGGAGGTGGCTCCTTCGCTGTTCAATCTTCTGACGCGACTTAAGGCGGAGGGATACACGGTAGATAATCTTCCTGCTGACGCTGCGTCGCTTGAGAAAATGATAGCCGAGAACGGACGCGTGTTCAATGAGTATGCCAAAGGAGCGCAGGAAGGATTCGTCAGGAAAAACAATCCTCAGATCATAGGGCGAGCCGATTATGACAAATGGTGCGCCATGGCGTTTTCCAAGGAAATGAGGGCGGAGACGGATGCCGTCGATGGCGAATTTCCGGGGCATGGCCTGAAAGACGACAAGGGCAATCTCGCGCTCGCGCGCCTGCGGTTCGGCAACATCGTTCTGATTCCGCAGACTGCCGCCGGCCTCGGCGACGATGATTTCAAGATTGTCCACGGAACCGACGCAGCACCGCCCCACAATTACGTGGCCGCCTATCTCTGGGCCCGTTACGGTTTTGGCGCGGACGCACTGCTTCATTTCGGCGCCCACGGATCGCTGGAGTTCACGCCACGCAAACAGGCCGCGATCGGCAGCCGCGACTGGCCGGACCGTCTTGTCGGCACAATGCCTCATTTCTATGTCTATTCCACCTCCAACGTCGGGGAGGCGATGATGGCCAAACGCCGCAGTTACGCAGGCATCATCAACTATCTGACGCCTCCGTTCATGGAGAGCAATGTGCGAGGAGTCTATAAGAATCTTTCGGACGCCATCAGCGAATACAACCGGGCCGCGACGAAAGCCGACTCCGTCAGAAGCGCGGCTCTCGTGAAGAAATACACCGTGGAGCTGGGCATACACCGCGAGTTGCGTATCGACAGCGTAAGACCTTTCGCCCCCGACGATATCCTCCGTGTAGAGAGTTTCGCCGAGGAACTCGCCAACGAGAAGATAACCGGAGCGTTATATGTGATGGGCGTGCCGTACGCGCCGGAACATATCCGCTCGACTGTGGAGGCAATGACTGTCGATCCCATAGCCTACAGCCTGCGGAAGCTCCGCGGCGGCGATCTGCGCCGCTGGCGCGAGCAGGCGAAGGGGTTTGTTGCCTCGGGAGCGGTTATCGACGATGCGGCGATCTGCCGTATTGCCGGCATTTCCCCCAACGATCTCGACAGTGCCAGAAACATAATGAAGGCAGTGGAAGGGTCAAAAGACATGCTGTCGAGAATGATGGTCATGGGTGCCATGATGCCTTCACCAAAGCAGAAACCCCTTAGAGTCTCCGAACGACCCGCAACGAAAAAACACCATGGAATGCTTCCGGGCATGACGCCGGAAAAGGCTATCGCCATGGCCCGCAAAATGGGTGCTGACGATGCCGCCATAGAGAAGATGAAGGCTGCCATGGCCCGTAAAAATGTCGTCGGGGGAGGAGATCCCCATGGAGGCGGAAAAGGAACGCCGATGACGAAGAAGCCGTCGCTGACGGCAGAGCAGCTGGAATTCGCTACGGCTGTCAGCGAAGTCGAGCAGGCTCTGATGAACGTGGACAGATACCGGACGGCCCTCATGCAGAGTCCGGAAGAGGAACTGCTCTCGGTTGTCAACGCTCTCGGAGGCGGTTTCATAGCTCCCACTTCAGGGGGCGATCCCGTGTTGAATCCGCGTATTCTCCCGACGGGCCGCAACATGTTCGCGGTCAACGCCGAGGAGACTCCGTCGGCAGTGGCGTGGGAGAAAGGAAAGAGTCTGGCCGAAGGGACCATAGCCATGTATCGTAAGGCGCACGGCGATTCCGTGCCCCGCAAGGTCAGCTATACTCTCTGGAGCAGCGAGTTCATCGAGACCGAGGGAGCGACTATAGCCCAGGTTCTCTACATGCTCGGCGTAGAGCCTGTGCGCGATCCGTTTGGCCGCGTCACCGATCTGCGGCTCATCCCCTCGGAGGAGCTCGGCCGCCCGAGAATCGACGTCGTCGTTCAGACTTCAGGGCAGCTCCGCGATCTTGCGGCGTCGCGGCTTTTCCTCATAGGCCGCGCAGTCAGGATGGCGGCTGAGGCTAAAGATGACAGATATCCCAATTATGTGGCCGACGGTGTGGTTGCCTCGGAGAAGCATCTCGTGGCCAGAGGCGTGTCGCCCAAAGAAGCCCGTGAGCTTTCGACCTCGAGAGTCTTTGGCGGAGTCAACGGAAACTACGGCACCGGAATCCAGGGCATGGTGGAGGCCGGTGACCGCTGGGAGAACGAGAGCGAGATAGCAGCGGCCTATCTCAACAACATGGGCGCAGACTATGGCAGCGAGGAGAACTGGGAGCAGATGCGCGAGTTCGTGTTCGAGGCCGCTCTCACCAACACGGATGCCGTCGTGCAGCCGCGCCAGAGCAACACCTGGGGCGCTCTCAGCCTCGACCACGTCTATGAGTTCATGGGCGGAATGGATCTGGCCGTGCGCAATGTGACGGGCAAAGACCCCGACGCCTATCTCAGCGACTATCGCAACCGCAACAACGTCCGCATGCAGGAGGTCAAGGAGGCGATTGGCGTGGAGAGCCGCACGACGATACTCAATCCCACATATATCAGAGAGAAGATGAAGGGCGGAGGCGGCGATGCGGCCGCGATAGCCGAGGCTGTCACCAACACCTACGGCTGGAACGTGATGAAGCCCGATGCCATCGACAATGGACTCTGGAACGACATTTATGATACATACGTGGCCGACAGCCATAATCTCGGAATGAAGGATTATTTCAAGTCAAAGAATCCGGCGGCCATGCAGGAGATGACGGCCGTGATGCTCGAGAGTGCCCGCAAGGGGCTCTGGAAAGCCTCGTCCGAACAGGTGGCCGCGCTTGCCGAGCTCCACACCGAGATGGTAGATGAATTCGGCGCGGCATGCAGCGGTTTTGTCTGCGACAACGCCAAGCTCCGCGAGTTCATCGCCTCCAAAGTATCCCCTTCGGTTGCCGGAAAATACAATTCGGCGGTTGCGGAGGTCAGAGCCGAGACGGTCTCTGCCGACAATGACGGAATGGTCATGAAGCATGAGGAACTGAACGATTCCCAACGCATCACCAACCGCATAAACGGCATCATTGTGGCATGCGTTGTCGTGGCCGCGCTCGCCGGACTTGTGATTCTCATTCGTCGTCGCCGCAAAAACGGACGCTGATGGAAACGGTTGTCATAATCATCATGTGTCTGACAGGACTCGTGTTTCTTCTGAAATTGACCTGTCACGGCAACGCCGGAGTGTTCGTCCTCAGTTTTCTGGCGGCAGCGTCGGTCATACTGATGACCGATTTCGCCAGCAGTCAGTCGCGGACGCGGATAGAAGCCTGGCTCGGTCAGCCTGACATCATGCTCGACACCTCGGTGTGGCTCACACTCGATGTCGCCTTTCAGATATGGTTCTGTTTCCTCGCCGCGAAGAGACTTTCGGGACCGCTGACCAAAAAAGAGCTGATCGCTTATTACGCCGCTCTCTGGATTCCGGGACTGATGATATTCCCGGTTCTATCGGCGGCGCTGACTGAACTGATATTTAGTCTTCCCGGGGTGGATTTCAGTCTTGTGGGCTGGAGCGCAGGTCTCGGGCTGCTTGTCGCTTTGCCGGCGCTCGCCCGGGGCCTCCGTGCCCTTCTTCCGGAGACCGACCTGAGGCTCGAGGTCATGTTTCTCGTCAGTCTGATCATTCTGTTGCTCGGCATTGTGGCCACGGTCAACGGGCGCACGGCCGCCACCGGAACCAACCGGGTGGAATGGACTGCTCTTCTGGCTGTCATCTGTCTGCTGGCGGGATGTGCCGCCGCAGGTTTCATGTTGCGTAAATATAAGAGCTGATTTAAAATGTTAATTCAGAACTGACGGAAACCTTCGGCTTTATCCTTTCGGCAGGATTCCGGCCGCTTTCTTCCCTTTTTTCAATCACAATGGAACCCCATTGCTCTTTCAAAAAGGTCGAAATCATCTCGGAATCATACTCGAAATGTTAATTTGAAATAAGGTTAAATCAGTTCTATGTTGAAAAAACAAACATCCAAATAAAAATGAACGTCATATCTAATATTCTCTACTGGATTTCCACCGGTCTGCTTGTGCCGGTCATCGTTCTCCTCATCTTTTTCTTTCTCCGTTCTCTCATTCTGATCGGAGGCTTTTTCGGGCAGTATCTGCAGGAAAAAAAGCTTTCGCGCGAACTTTACGGCCGGATCTCCGGCCTGACGCCTGAGAATCTACCCGCTTTCGAGGCGGAGTTCAAACCGGCGCCGGGTTCTCTTTTTGAATCCTACGCCGGCAAGATTCTGTCAGATGGCTGCGATGGGTCGCGTGCCGAGCTGGCTTTGTCGGAATATGAACTTGCTGCCGACAAAAACATCGCGACTTCCAGGATTCTGACAAAAATGGGTCCGATCCTCGGCCTTATGGGAACGCTGATCCCTATGGGGCCGGCGCTTGTGGGGCTTTCTACCGGCGACATCGCTTCTATGGCCTATAACATGCAGGTGGCCTTCGCCACGACGGTAGTGGGGCTCGTGGTCAGCGCCATCGGTTTCCTGACCCAGCAGATCAAGGAGCGCTGGGCCGTGAAGAGCCTTTCGTTGCTGGAGTATCTGGCCGATGTTGTCAAACAGTCTGATTGCAGGAAATCATGAGACGCCGCCGTTCACTGCTTCGCCGAAGCGAGGATTCCGACCCCATGAGCGTGGTCAGCAATCTTTTCGATGTCGCCATGGTTTTCGCCGTGGCGCTGATGGTGGCGCTCGTGAGCCGCTACAACATGACAGAGATGTTCTCACAGGATGATTTCACGATGGTGAAGAATCCCGGGAAGGAAAACATGGAGATCATAACCAAAGAGGGGGAGAAGATCAACCGCTACACGCCTTCGGAAGACCGGTCTTCATCTTCCGACACCAGAGGCAAGCGCGTGGGTACCGCCTATGAGCTTGAAAACGGAGATATAATCTATGTGCCTGAGTAGTTGAATAGCTAAATTAGCTAAGTCTGCTGAATAAGCAAGCCCCGCGATTTTCATCGATCGCGGGGCTTCTTTATTCAGTGATTTAGAAAATTCCTTTGTCAGGAGAGGAACGCGAGTACAAGACCCTGCGCTGCCACCACTCGGAGGAACATGGTCAGAGGATAGACCGTAGAGTAGGCGACTGCAGGCGCGTCGCTTCCGGTCGAGCCGCCGGCGTAGGCGAGGGCCGGGGGATCGGTATAGCCGCCCGAGAAGAGACCCATGATGGAGAGGAAGTTGATCTTATAAACTCCGCGCGCAATGCAGCCCACGATAACCAGAGGAATGAAGGTTATGATGAAGCCCCAGATTACCCACCACATACCGGTTGAGTTGAACACGGTCTCGGCGAATCCCGCGCCTGAGCTGATTCCCACCGAGGCGAGGAAGAGACAGATGCCGAGCTCGCGCATGAGCAGCGATGCGGAGGAAGAAGTGTAGGTCACGAGCTTGAACTTGTAGCCGAAACGGCTCAGGAGGATCGCCACGACGAGCGGTCCGCCGGCGAGTCCGAGTTTCATGCCGAATCCAATGTTGAACGAGCCGAGAATGATACCGAACATGATTCCTACGAAGATCGTGATCAGATTCGGTTCGTTGAGGCGTTTCATCGAGTTGCCGAGACGATAGGCGAGACGGTTGATGTCGTTGATGTCGCCGACAACCGTGACGCGGTCGCCCATCTGGAGGCGAAGGCTCGGTGACGCGAGAAGATCGATGCCTGCACGGTTGACGCGGGTGCAGTTGAGCTGATAGGCCTGATGGAGGCGCAGAGAGCCGAGAGCTACGCCGTTGTACTGGGTCTTGGTGATCAGTATTCGGCGCGAAACCACTTTGCTCGGGGTGACATCTTCCCATTCCATTTCAACCTTCGGACCTACGACCGATTCGAAGCGGGGAGCGTCTTCCTGGGAAATGATGAGATAGAGCTTGTCACCGGCGTGTACCTCGGTTGCCGAGGTCGGTATCTTGATTTCGCCGTCGGAGGCCGAGAGCAGACGCGAAACGACAAAGTCACATTTGATGATGTCGTGGAGCTCGCGCATTGTCTTGCCTTCGATCAGGGGGTTTGTCACTTCGATTGTCTCCATGAACGGAGCGGCGTGGGTGTTGGCGAATTCGTCCTCGATAGCCTTGACTTCATCGTCAACCTTGACACGGAAGACGCCTTTGATGAGGAACATCGCGCCGATGATGCCGCAGACGCCGAGAGGATAGGCGGCGGCATAACCCATAGCCATTGTGTTGATGGCCTCGGGAGAGCCGGCAGTCTGCTGCGCCGCTGCAAGACCGGGGGTGTTGGTGACGGCACCCGACATGATTCCGACAAGCGCCTCCATAGGAGCGTTCTCTATGTAGAAGATGGCGATGACGATGGCGACGTTCAGAACTATCCCCAGAACCGCCAGCCCGTTGAGAAGCACTCCGCCCTTCTTGAACGACGAGAAGAAACCGGGGCCCACTTGCAGACCGATGGAGAAAATGAAGAGTATCAGACCGAACTCACGAATGAATTTAAGCACTTCGGCATTGACGATGTAGCCGAAGTGACCCATCAGAATGCCCACAAAAAGCACGAAAGTGACGCCAAGCGAAACACCTGCTACTTTCAGCTTGCCCAGATAGACACCGGCGGCGATGACGAACGAGTAAAGCACCAGTGTGCTTGCCAGCGATTCGTTGCCGGGGCCTATGAGATTGATTAGCCAGGAAAAATCCATTGAATATATAAATTATTGGTTATAATACAACTATCTAAGAATCAAAAGGATGGTGCTTTGCGCGATTTTATTCGACAAAGTTACTTAAATTTTGTGAATCGCCCATCCTTTCTCCCGCCAAAATCTTAAAAAAACGCCTAATTTTTTTCTTTTTTCCGCCCACGGGCATTAACTTTGCAGCACAAAAGCGAAATGAAGCGCGGAGTTCTTAATATAGCGACAGCCTTGGTGCTCCTCATGGCCGCATGGGGGTGCAGCTCGACGCGACATGTTCCTCAGGGAAACATGCTGCTTGACGCCGTAGATATAAACATAACCGATTCGGCCAAGGCGGAGACGGCCGAGTATTTCAACTATCTGCGCCAGACGCCCAACCACAAGGTGCTCGGTTTTGCCCGCTTTCAGCTCGGCACCTACAATCTTTCGGGCAAGGACACCACGAAATGGTACAACCGTTGGCTGCGGCGAATAGGGCAGCCTCCCGTCATATTCAGCCCGGAGCTGACAGCGGCATCGCAGCGGCAGCTGCAGCTCGCCATGATCAACAAGGGCTACATGGCGGCCACGGTGGAGGTCGATACGGTAGCCGACCGCGACCGCCGCAAAATGAAGGTCGATTACAAAATAACTCTCGGGAAACCCCATCGCATTTCATCCATTTCCTATGATATCCCCGACACTACCGTGCGCCGGCTGCTGATGGCCGATTCCGCCCAGTTTGTTCTCGGCCCGGGCCAGTTGCTCGACCGGAATATTCTCGACTCGGAGCGTTCGCTGATAGCCGGCCGTCTGCGCAACAAGGGATATTACGCCTTTACCAAAGATTACATAACGTTCATCGCGGACACGGCCGAAAATTCCTACGATGTGGATCTGACAATGGTGGTCAATCCTCCGCGTCTCGACCATCCCGTTACGGCCGACACGGACACCGCCGCCATTCCGGCTCATGAACGATATGTCATAAACCGCGTGATCTTCGTGGCCGACGGCCCGTCGGCGGCTGCCGCGCGCACAGGCGAACTCGGCCCGCAGTGTGACACGGTGAACTATCATGACATCACGGTACTGTACCCCGACGGTGACCGCTACATCAATCCATCGACACTGAGCGAGAAATGTTTCCTTTTTCCGGGCCGCGGCTACAGGGCGAGTGCGGTTGACCGCACCTACGAGGCTCTCGCCCAGCTCGGAATCCTCAAAAGCATCAACATAGAGCTGCAGCCGCTTCCTGAAATAGACGGCCGCCGACGTCTCGACGCCTATATATATCTGACCCGAAACAAGAAACAGAATGTCAGCTTCGAGCTTGAGGGCACAAATTCAGAGGGCGATCTCGGATTCGGCGTAGGGCTTAACTATCAGCACCGCAATCTCGGCAACCGCAGCAACCTGCTGACCACAAAATTCCGCGTCAACTACGAGAGCCTTTCGGGTAACCTCTCGGATCTGATTAATGACCGCTACACGGAATATGCCGGCGAGGTCGGAATCACTTTTCCCAAATTCATGTTCCCGTTCCTCTCGCGCGATTTCAAGCTCCGTCAGAAAGCCTCGACCGAGCTGGCCCTGTCGTTCAACTATCAGGAACGCCCGGAATATACCCGCATAATTGCCGGGGCGGCGTGGAAATACAAGTGGAGCACCCGCGACAATCGCGTGCGCCGCACGTTTGACCTCCTCGACGTCAATTATGTCTATCTTCCCGAAAGCACCATAGATTTCATAAACCAGATAGCTCCCGACAACCCTCTGCTGCGTTACAGCTACGAGGACCACTTCATCATGCGCACGGGCTACACCTATCACCGCACCAACCGGCGCATCCTGAATCCGACCCCGGGCCGCAACAGTTTCCAGAGGCGCGTCTATAGCCTGAGGGCATCGCTGGAGACGGCGGGCAATCTGCTCTATGCCCTTTCGTCGATCGACGGTCAGCACCGCGACGACGGAGTATATAAGGTGTTCGGAATCCAGTACGCGCAATATGCCAAGGCGGAGTTCGACTATTCCTATCTCATAAACCTCAACACGCGCCACGCGCTGGCGTTTCATGCCGGCACCGGCATTGGGGTGCCTTACGGCAATTCACGCGTACTCCCGTTCGAGAAGCGTTTCTATGCCGGAGGCGCCAACGGAGTCCGCGGCTGGAGCGTGCGCACCCTCGGCCCCGGCTCGTTTGACTCGCGCAACTCCGTGACCGATTTAATCAACCAGTGCGGCGACATACGTCTTGACCTCTCGATGGAGTATCGTGCAAAACTCTTCTGGGTTTTCGAAGGGGCAGCCTTTATCGACGCAGGCAACATCTGGACCATCCACAACTACGAAAACCAGCCCGGGGGCATGTTCCGCCTGTCAACTTTCTGGAAACAGATCGCCTGGGCCTACGGCCTCGGGCTGAGAATGGATTTCACCTATTTCATTCTTCGCTTCGATCTCGGAGTGAAGGCCTATAACCCGGCCACCAACCAGGAGCGCTGGCCGCTGATCCATCCGCGATGGAAACGCGACACGGCATTCCACTTCGCTGTCGGCTATCCTTTTTAAAATATCCTCATACACCACTGCCATGATTGTTATTTTCGACCTTGACGGGACACTTCTCAACACAATCGCCGACCTCGCGGCCGCAACCAATTACGCGCTGGAAAAGACCGGCTATCCAACCCATGCTCCGGAGGCCTACCCCTACTTCGTGGGCAACGGCGTGCGCAAACTTCTGGAGCGCGTGTTGCCCGAAGACGCGCGCACGCCTGAGACTGCCGAGATCATGATGAAGAACTTCCGGGCCTATTACGACGCGAACATGACCGAGTTCACCCGGCCCTATCCGGGCATAGAGGAACTTCTTCACAATCTGCGCGAGAACGAGATTTCCGTCGCCGTGGCCTCAAACAAATATCAGCTGGCGGTGGAGCGCCTGATCCATCATTTCTTCCCGTCGGTCGAATGGGCCGCCATAGAGGGGCAGAAGGAGGGTGTGCCCGTGAAGCCCGATCCCTCGATCGTGTTCGAGATACTTTCGAAATGCCCTACCCCGAAGCGGGAGGTACTCTATGTGGGCGATTCGGGAGTGGATATGGAGACGGCTCATCGCGCCGGCGTCACCTCGGTGGGTGTCACATGGGGCTTCCGTCCCGTCTATGAGCTGACGGAGCACTTCGCCGACCACATAGCCCACACCCCGGTCGGAATTTTCGAGCTCGCCATGGAAATGAAGCTGAACTCCTAAGGAAAATTTTGGGCTTTGGCGATATAGGCCCAATCAATGCGGTTGAGTTAAGAAACCAATGTCATATTTTCCCATCGGAACCTGAAGGGCGTGCTGTGTCCTAACCCCACATGGAGCGAAGCGGAGTGGTCGGATAGACAATGATATATAATAATTGGGTCGCGGAGGGACGATTTTGTGGTACAGTACATTGCACCGACCACTGACGCATCCCTCCGGGACGCCGAGGGTATAGGGCAGTCTTTGTCCGGTCACTCCGCTTCGCTCCATAACCGGTTAATTATTGCACGTCCTCCGGACTTGTCCATCAGGCTTTTCCCCTTAACATAACCATATTGATAGACTCGATATGTTCACATAGCTGAGAAATGTCCGGATTTTAAGCTAAGTAATATCTTTCGGCTCGATGGCTATTTTGCGAAATACCCTCAGGAATGTAAAATTAAAAATAGATTATTTGGTTGCACATTGTAAAAAAAATGTGCAAATAAATTACTTAATATAACCAATTTCTGAGAAAAATTGATTATTTTTGCAGCCTGTAAAATCGGAAGCGTTTGCAGGCTTTCGGCCCGCAGACAGTTCAATGATTCTTCATGTTACTTTCCCTGACGGGCTAAGTCCTTGCCGTAAAGGAGGTTGCAGGAATGAAAGACTACGATAACAAAATTTTTTAGAGCTACATATCAATTATGAAGTTACTCCAGACGAAGCTTTCAGCTTATCAGGAACCGCAGAAGGTCAAGGCAGCGGGAGTCTATCCCTATTTCCGCGCCATAGAGAGCGAACAGGATTCCGAGGTGAGAATGAACGGCAAGAAAGTTCTCATGTTCGGTTCAAACTGCTACTCAGGTCTTGTCAATGACCCGCGCATCCATGAAGCTGCAATCGAAGCTACCCGTAAATACGGCACAGGTTGCGCCGGCTCCCCTTTCCTTAACGGCACCCTCGATCTCCACAAGAAACTCGAGGCCAGAATTGCCGAATACATGGGCAAGGAGGACGCGATGATCTATTCGACCGGTTTCGGAGTCAATCTCGGCGTTGTTTCCACCCTGACAGGCCGTGAGGACTATATCCTCTGGGACGAGCAGGACCACGCCTCGATCATCGAGGGACGACGTCTCTCTTTCTCCCAGTCGCTCAAATACAAGCACAATGACATGGCTTCGCTCGAGAAGCAGCTTCAGAAGTGCGACCCCGACAAGGTGAAACTCATCGTGACCGACAGTGTCTTCTCCATGGAGGGCGATGTGGCCAACGTCAAGAGAATAACCGAACTCGCCAAGCAGTACAATGCCGCCGTCATGGTCGATGAGGCCCACGGCGTAGGTGTCTTCGGAGAGGGCGGACGCGGTGTCTGCTTCGAGCAGGGCGTGGCCGACGATGTCGATCTGATCATGGGAACATTCTCCAAGTCGCTCGCATCGCTCGGCGGATTCATCGCCACCGACAAGACCATCACCAACTTCCTGCGCCACCACTCGCGCTCCTATATCTTCACCGCCAGCATCACTCCGGCCTCGACAGCCGCTGCGCTGAAGGCAATCGATATTCTCGAGCAGGAACCCGAACATCAGCAGGCGCTCTGGGATGTCACCAACTTCGCCCTCGACGGCTTCCGCCGGATGGGTGTGGAGATCGGCAACACCTCGACTCCTATCATCCCGCTCTTCATCCGCGACAACTACAAGACATTTGCCGTGACCCACGACCTGCTCGAGGAGGGCATCTTCGTGAACCCGGTTGTTTCGCCCGCAGTAGCCCCGCAGGACACCCTGATCCGCTTCAGCCTCATGGCCACCCACACCCGCGAACAGGTTGCCTACGCTCTCGAAAAAATAGAAAAAGTATTCAAGAAATACGGTATCATCTGACACTTAGTAACTCATCGCATATAAGGACCGGATAGCTTTTAGCTTTCCGGTTTTTGTTTTTTGTGTAATAAGTGGAGAGGGGGAGCGACAAAGAAAAAAACTGAGTCGCGGAGGGACGATTCTGTGGTACAGGACATTGCCTCTACCACTGAGGCATCCCTCCGGGACGCCGAGAGTAGAGGGCCATATTTGTCCGTGCACTCCGCTGCGCTCCATACCCGGTTACGGCATTGTGCGTCCTTCGGACTTGTCCATCAGGACTTTTATCTAAACTCAACCGCTCTGTTGGGACAAATGAACTGATTGCGGAGAAGGGAGTCAGTAGAGGGTGATGAGGAGGAGGCCGGTGGCGATGGCGACGGCGGTGGCGACGAGGCCGGGCATCATGAAGGAGTGGTTGAGGATCCAGCGGCCTATGCGCGTGGTGCCGGTGGTGTCGAAATTAATCGCGGCCACGATCGTGGGATAGTTCGGGATGACGAAATAGCCGTTGACGGCCGGAAAGAGGGCTATGAGCATCATTGGGCTGATTCCGAGGGCGATTCCGAGGGGCATGATGGCGCGCACGGTGGCTGCCTGGCTGTAGAGCAGAATCGACATGATGAAGAGCGCGAGGGCGAAGAGCCAGGGCATCTCGGTGACGATACCCTTTATCGATCCGGTCAGCTCGGCGATATTGCCGTTGATGAAGGTGTCGCCCATCCAGGCTATACCGAAGATGGCTATGACGGCCTGCATGCCGGCGATAAACACGCTTCCGCGCGTGGGCGCTATGCCGTCGGTTCGTGTCAGCAGGAGAATTATGGCACAGGTCGTGAGCATGATGATCTCTATGAGCGCGGGCATGTTGATCGGCGTTCCTTCAAACGCCGGGCGCAGCGAGGGGACCGAACCGAAAACTACTATTGCGGCGGTGGCAATCAGGAAGAGGATGACGGAGAGGCGCGCTTTGGCTATGCTTTTGATTTTGTTGAACTGCAGGCTGTTTTCCTTGATGAGCCCTTCCTTGACACGGCGCTGATATTCGGGATCGTCAGTGAGCTCCTTGCCGACGCGCTTCGAGAGCAGCGCACCGGCGAGAACGCCGACGAGGGTTGCCGGAATGGAAATTTTTAGTATGTCGAAGAGCGTTATGTCGAATCCGGCAAGCATCCCGAGCAGCGCCACGGTGGCTGCAGAGATCGGGCTGGCGGTAATGGCCTGCTGCGAGGCGATGACGGCTATACCGAGGGGCCGCTCGGGGCGGACTTTGGTCTCGCGGGCAACCTCAGAGATGACGGGCATCACGGAGTAGGCGACATGTCCCGTTCCGGCAAGGAAAGTGAAAGCGTAGGTGACCAGCGGGCTGACGATGGTTATCTGCGACGGATTTTTCCGCAGGAGCTTTTCGGCGAGCCTGACGAGATAATCCAGACCTCCGGCCGCCTGCATGGCCGAAGCGGCCGAGATGACCGCGGCGATCATGAGCATGACGTCGATCGGAGGCGACGTGGGTTCGAGTCCGAAGAAAAACACCAGGACGGCCATGCCGACACCTCCCATCACCCCGAGCCCGATTCCCCCGAGGCGTGCGCCGACAACAATCGCGGCAAGAACAAACAGTAGCTGTATTAACATTAGATTTCTTTTAGCATAAATAACATGCGGTCTGACAAAAATACAACAAACTTTTGAAAAAAGTTTTGTAATTTTGTAATCCTATACCATAAAAATACAAAATTCATAGATTAATGGAAACAAACTGTAAACCCGGATTCCGCGTTGAGTCCGACCTTATCGGCCCGCGTGAGATTCCCGACAATCTGCTCTACGGAGTGCAGACTTTGCGCGGAATCGAAAATTTCGAGATCAGCCATCTGCATCTCGACCAATATCCAGAGTTCATTAAAGGCCTTGCCATAACCAAGATGGGTGCCGCACGCGCCAACTACAGTCTCGGACTTCTGACAAAAGAGCAGGCCGAGGCCATCGAACAGGCATGTCAGGAAATCATCGATGGCAAATATCACGATCAGTTCCCGGTTGATATGATTCAGGGAGGCGCCGGAACCACCACCAACATGAACGCCAACGAGGTGATAGCTAACCGCGCCCTCGAAATCATGGGTCACAAACACGGCGAATATAAATACTGTTCGCCCAACGACCACGTGAACCGTTCGCAATCGACCAACGACGCCTATCCCACGGCAATACATATCGGAATGTATTTCGCCCATCTGCGTTTCCTGCGCCATTTCGAGACTCTTATCAGCTCGTTCGAGAAAAAAGCCGAGGAGTTCAAGGACATTGTGAAGATGGGTCGCACACAGCTCGAGGACGCCGTGCCGATGACGCTCGGCCAGACTTTCGGAGGCTTCGCTGCAATTCTCCGCGACGAGATAAAGCACCTCAACGAAGCGGCAGAGGATTTTCTGACCATCAGCATGGGCGCTACGGCCATAGGCACAGGCATCTGCGCCGAACCGGGATATGCCGAGAAATGCGTGGCCGCTCTCTCTGAGATCACCGGATGGAACATGAAACTTGCCGGCCATCTGGTAGGCGCCACCTCCGACACCTCATGCCTCGTGGGCTATGCTTCGGCTCTCAAGCGCGTCGGGGTCAAGATGAACAAGATCTGCAATGACCTGCGTCTGCTTGCAAGCGGTCCGCGTTGCGGTCTCGGCGAAATCAATCTGCCGGCAATGCAGCCCGGCTCCTCCATCATGCCCGGCAAGGTCAACCCCGTCATTCCCGAGGTCATGACCCAGGTTTGCTTCAAGGTCATTGGCAACGAGCTTTGCGTGACCATGGCCGGCGAGGCAGCCCAGATGGAGCTGAACGCCATGGAACCCGTCATGGCACAGTGTGATTTCGAGTCGGTCGATCTTATGGTCAACGGTTTCGACACTCTGCGCACCCGCTGTGTCGATGGTATCACCGCCAATCCCGAGCGTTGCCGCAACTATGTTCACGACAGCATAGGAGTCGTTACCGCGCTTAACCCCATCATCGGTTACAAGAACTCTACCCGCATAGCCAAAGAAGCGCTCGAGACGGGCCGCAGCGTCTATGACCTCGTGCTCGAACACGGAATCCTTTCGAAGGAAGAGCTTGACACCATTCTCGCTCCGGAAAACATGATCCGCCCCGTGAAGCTCGACATCACCCCGCGCCCCTACGCCGACCACTGATTCCTTATTGGTTTAATTATTAGGCTGATAAGTCCAATCGATACGGTTGAGTTAAGGACAACAGGCTTTATTGATGAGCCCTTCAGGGCGCACCGTGTTTTAACCGGTTATGGAGCGTAGCGGAGTGACCGGAAAGAGTCTGCACCAAGTCTCGGCGTCCCGGAGGGATGCCTCAGTGGTTGAGGTAATGTCCTGTACCACAGAATCGTCCCTCCGCGACTCAATTATTATCTATCATGCCTATCCGACCACTCCGCTTCGCTCCATGGCCGGTTACTTTCAGCACGCCCTGACGGGCTCCGATGGGAAAACATAACATAGGTTTCTTTGACTCAACCGCATTGATCAGTCCAATCAGTATAATCTTGAGAATAATCACTGTCCGGAAACTTTGCTTGTTTAGAGGTTTTCGGACAGTTCATTTACCCTTATTTCGGGTGATGTTGAGGCTGCGGAAGAAATTCATTGCAGCAATCTGTTGATCGTGACCAGTTCCATGGAAGAAGAAGTAGTATATAAGAATCGGAGCCTAAATATCGTCCCGATAATTAAGAGGTTGTTTAATAACAAATGTGAAGCCGGAGTGGATGGATTTTTGAGCTAACCTGTTCATAATCTGAAGGAGCAGTGCTGTGGCACTGTGACTGAAGATTAGGGACAGGGGAGCCAAAAAGGCATCCATGCGACTTATAGTAACACAATTTTTCTTTTTTATACATTTAAATTTCGGTTTTGCGGTTGTTTAAAATGCTTCTTCGCATCCATTCTCCCGGGCGTCTTTCGTGCTGAATTTCAGTCATAATGCTACAGCATTACTCCTTCAATTCATTCCGAAATCCACCTCCGGAGAATGGACTCCGGCTTTCACATTTGTTTTTAAACAACCTCTAAATTCTAAGGATCACTGATTTACAGGAAATAGAAACGGCTGAGCCATCTGGCTCAGCCGTTTCAGTGTCTCTTACAGAGGTAGGGGGATCAGTCGGCGAGGACGGAGAATTCGGCGCCGGAGGCGAAGTCGGCTCCGTTCTGGCTCGAGAGACCGGTGAAGCGGAGATAGCGTGCTTTTACCGGAGTCTTGAAGAGGACGCGTTTCTCCTTCTTGTCGCGGGCAAATGTGCCGTTGTCGGCCGGAGTCCAGTTCTTGCCGTCGATGCTTGTCTCGGCTTTCCAGTCCTTGATGTCGCCGTTGTCGCCATCCTGACGGGGAAGATAAGTGAAGCCTTTGATGGTCTTCATCTCTCCGCAGTCGAAGTCAACCCAGTGGGGATATAGGGCTACGGTCACGCCGTAGGTGGTGTGCCAGTTTGTTGTCGGGTCGCCATCGACGAGACGCGAGGCTTCCTCTCCGGGCTCCTGGCTGGAGGCGAAGATGACCTCTACGGGCAGATTCTCAATGCGGGGATATTCCACGGTTGTTGTCAGTTCGGGAGTAGCGGCGTCCCACACTTCGATCGTGCCGCCGTCACGCATGTTGACGGGAGCGGTATAGGCCACGGCTTTCTGTTTCTTCGCGGCTTTTTTGCCCGGCTGAACCATGCGGTACATTATCTTGGCGTCGGGATTGGAGGAAGTTACGGTGACTTCACCCGTGCGGCTGCGCGTAAGGCTCAGCGGACGCACGCCTGAAGCCGAAACGGACGCTTCTTTCTGCAGATTGTCGCCGGCGGCTACAGGACGCATGATGAATCCGAAGGTATGAGCGTTGCCGAGCACGCGGTCGGGACGGAGCGGACCACCCTGGCCGCAGCTTGCGCCGCCGAGACCGAGAACTTTCGTGTCAAGATGCAGAACGGTGCGGTCGCTCTTCGGGAGTTCGTAGGGGTGGGCGGCCATGGTCATTTCCATGTCGGTCCAGGGGAGAGCGGAGGCCGACATGGTGCCTTCGGTCGGGATGAAGAGGAGGCCGTTGCCTGTTGCGTCGGTCACGGCGTTCCAGCGTATCTCTTCGCGGTTGCCCATGCTCTGGGGCTTGGGGAAGTTCACGAACTGGTCGGCCACTTTCGATTTATAGACGCCTATGTTCTGGGCGGTCTTGCGGTCGTTGAAGTTGTTGACGGGGCCGCGGCCGTAGTATGTATAGCTGTCAAGATTGCCCGGCAGACGCATTTCATAGCCGAGACGCGGCAGGATAAGCGAAGGATTGTTGGAGTTGATGGCTGCCTCGAGCTCGATGGAGCCGTCGGGATAGACGGTCCAGATCTGGTTGGTGGTGAACTTGAAGTCGTCGGGACCGAAGGCGCGGCCGTCGGTGATTGTCCATTTGCCCCGGGGACGACCGGAGATAGTGGAGGTGCATGGAGCCTGTGACTCGACGGTGTACTGGAGGACAACAGCTCCGTCAGCACGAGTGAAGGCCGAACGGTCTATGACTTTGTGGCGCAGGTTGTGGAGGCCGTTTGCATACCATGACTGCCATACCCACACGTCGTTATCGACCGGAGCACGGTAGGCGTTGAGCGCAGGACCGTTGCCCGGAGTGATGTATTGCTTGCCGCTGTAGGAGAGCGAGCTGATTGTTCCGGTGGCATTGTCGAAGGAAACTTCCCAGCCGTTGCCCTTGACAACGTCAGTCTCCTTGCCTTTCTCAAGGACAGGCTTGTGGACGGAAGCTGCTGTGGCAGCTATGGCCGGAGCGAGGGCTGCGGATCTGACGGGGAGCTGCTCCTCCATCTGGACGTAGCCGGCCTTGGCCCAGGGCTTGTCATTGTTCAGAACGAACTGCACTGTCACGAAATATTCGCCAAGAGAATCGAGCGAAGCATAGTCGTAGGGGATTGTCCAGTTCTGCGACTCGCGGGGACCAACTGCCATGCGGGGACGGTTGACGTCGTTGCCTTTGGCTACTTCCACGCCGTTGCGGGTGAGGCTCCAGCGGATGTCATAGTCGCCGAGATCGGTGAAGTAGTTTTTGTTGAACACTTCGATCTGGCCTTTGGTCATGTCAACGGGCTTTATGCCGACATTCTGATGCACTTTCTTTACTTCGGCATACTGAGGCTTCGGAGTGAAGTCCGGGAAAAGGATTCCGTTCATGCAGAACATGCCGTCGTTGGGGGTGTCGCCGAAGTCGCCTCCGTAGCCCATGTAGCGTGTTCCGTCGGGGGTGTGGTTCCAGAGAGCCTGATCGACCCAGTCCCAGATGGCGCCGCCGCAGAAGAAGTTGGTCGATTCCATGGCGTTCCAGTAGTCCACGAAGTTTCCGAGGGCGTTGCCCATAGAGTGGGCGTATTCGCTGATGTGGAAGGGATATTTGATATCCATCTTGCCTTTAACTGCATCCTGTACCCAGGGAATCGAGGGATACTGGTTTGAGCCCATATCGACGATTCCGTTGTTGCGTTCATACTGCACGGGGCGTGTGGTGTCGAAAGCCTTGATGGCGTTGTAGGCATCGACGAAGTTCTGGCCCGGTCCGGCTTCGTTTCCAAGACTCCAGATGACGATGGACGGATGGTTGACATGGGCGCGGACCATCTCCATGTTGCGGGCCACGTGGGCGTTTTTCCATTCTTTGGGGTGGGAGAGCGAGGCTTTGCCATAGTAGTATTCGTGGCTCTCGATGTTGGCCTCGTCCTCGAGATATATGCCGTATTTGTCGCAGACCATGTACCAGTAGGGATCGTCGTTGTAATGGCAGTTGCGGACATGGTTGATGTTGGCCTGCTTCATGAGCATGGCCTCGCGTTCCATCTGCTCGTGGCTGACGGTATGGCCCGTTGCGAGATTGTTTTCGTGGCGGTTGACTCCCTTGAGCTTGACGGGGCGGTTGTTGACATAGAAGTAGCGGCCGGCCAGTCCGAACTCATCCTTGTCGGCGGGAGTGTCGCGGATTTCCACATGGCGCACTCCGAAATATGTGCTGACAGTTTCGATAGCCTTTCCTTTCTTGTCGAGCAGACTTGCCACGAGCACGTAGCGGTTTGGGGTCTCGGCGTTCCAGAGGCGAGCCTGCGGAATGACGAATTCGGTCACCACTCCGGTCTCGGCGCCTGCGTTGAGGCTGAAACTGTTGGTGGAGACGGGTTCTATGGCAGCGGCTTCGGTGTCGTCGCTGTAAAGCTTGACGGGGAACACCTCATATTTCAGTGTCATGTCTTTTGAAGCCTTCTTGCTCAGGTTGCGGACTTCGGCATTGACGGTTACTGTTCCGGTGACACTGCCGAGCGGATTGGCGTCGGCCGGAATGGTCGTGCGCACAGCGAGGTCGCTGACCTGTACCTGCGGGGTAGAGGTCAGATATGTGCTGCGGAAAATGCCGGGCAGACGGAACATGTCCTGACTTTCGAGGAAAGATCCGTCGCTGTAGCGATAGACCTCGACGGCAACCACGTTCGGGCCTTTGGGGTCGAGCTTGTCGGTTATGTTGAACGAGGCGGTGTTTCGCGAGTTTTTGCTGAATCCCACGTATTTACCGTTGATCCACAGATAGAAGAACGAATCGACGCCGTCGAAATTAATATAGATTTCACGTCCCTTCCAGTCGGCGGGAACCTGGAAAGTGCGGCGGTAGTCGCCGACTTCGTTTCGGTCGTTGTAGGTGGTCCAGTTTTCGGGAGGAGTGCGCATCACTCCGCCGCGCCAGTCATCGACAGCGACTTTGTGCATGAAAGGCACGGGCTGATTGACATAGATCGGCTTTCCGTATTTCTGCGAACCGTCTTTGCCGAGGCCCTGCACGTTCCAGCATCCGGGGATTTTTATGTCGTCCCATCCGGAAACGTCGAACGAGGGGAGGAAAAAGTCAACGGGGCGTTTGTCGGGATGATTTACCCAATGGAATTTCCAGGTGCCGTCGAGGCTCATGTAGTAGCGGGAATGCTCCGGAAGAACCTTTTTGGCGTTGTCAACAGACGCGAAGGAGAAGTAATAGGCCCGCGGCTGTTCCTTGTTGTAACTGAGATTCTCGCAGTTTTCCCACTCGGTTCCGTCAGGCGCGGTGGACTTTCCGTAGTTGAAACCTGCAAGCGGCGGCAATGCGTTCAGCGTCGCCGCGGAAGCCATGAGCAGAGCTATGGCCGAGAAGTGTTTCTTCATTGGCTTATATGATTTTATTTGTGATTTCAGATTCGTAAACAAAGATAGTAATTATTTCCGAGAATCAGAAAGAAAACCCGGCAATGCCTGAAAAAGGCGTTGCCGGGCAGGTGATATCTGTGGGTCGTGGGGGTCAGGGGAGAGCGTCGAGGCTACGCAGCTCGGCATTGTTCTCGGCGCGGATAGCGGAGATGATGTCGTTCATGCGTTTCACGACGTCGGGATGCTCTGCCGCAACGTTCTTGCGTTCCTTCAGGTCTGCGACATTGTAGAGCTGGGGCGTCTCGTTGAGACCGGTCTCTATTTCCGTTCCCCAGGGCACGATTGCCGGCCCCTTCACGGGATAGATGTATTTCCAGTCGGGAGTGCGCAGGGCCAGAGTGTTGAAAGCTTCCTCGAGAACCCAGGGACGCGACTGGGTGTCGGCGCCAATGAGGGCCTTGTAGCGGGGATAGCTGTCAGGAGCCGCGCCGGCGGGGATTCTGACTCCGAGAAGCTCGGCGAAAGAAGCGAGGATGTCGATGTGGGAGAAAAGAGCCTTGTCAAGCTGCCCTTTTTTCGTCTTGCCGGGATAGCGGACGATAAAGGGAACACGTGTGCCTCCTTCGAAGGCGCTGTACTTGCCTCCGCGAAGACCTCCCGTGGGCGAGTGGCCGTTCAGAAGCTCTTCGGCGCGGTCGTCATATCCGTCGTCAACAACCGGCCCGTTGTCGCTTGTCAGGACGATAAGCGTGTTGTCGGCAATGCCAAGCCGTTCGAGCTCCGCGACAAGCGCGCCGACCGTCCAGTCGAACTGGGCAATCGCGTCGCCGCGCACTCCCATGTTTGTGGCGCCGCGGAAGCGCTGATGGGGGAAGCGCGGGACATGCACGTCGTTCGTGCAGAAATACATGAAGAACGGCTCGTCGGCATGCCGGCGTATGAAGCCGATGGCGTGCGATGCTATGGAGTCGGCGATGTTTTCGTCTTTCCAGAGAGCTTTGCCGCCTCCTTTCATGTAGCCAATGCGTGATATGCCGTTGACGATGGCCATGTCGTGACCATGGCTCGGTTTCTGGTTGTAGAGCAGTTCGGGGTTGTCCTTTCCGGTAGGTTCGCCCGGGAAATTCTTCTGATAATCGACGAAGATCGGTGCCGAAGGATCATAATTGGCCACCTGGCCGTTTTCGATGAACACGCAAGGCACGCGGTCGGCCGTCGCCGCCATGATATACGAATAGTCGAAGCCGAGGTCACCGAGAGCTGCCGGCAGGGGCGCGTTCCAGTCCTGCTGCCCGGTCTTGTCGCCGAGCCCGAGGTGCCATTTGCCAATGGCGGCTGTGGCGTATCCGGCGCTTTTGAACACGTCGGCCATAGTGAACTGTTCGGGCCGGATGATCATGCCGGCGTTCCCTGCAGCTACGCCTGTGCCCGGTTTGCGCCAGGCATACTGGCCCGTCAGCAGGGAGTAGCGCGAGGGCGTGCTTGTGGCGGCTGTGGCGTGACAGTTGGTGAAGCGTACTCCTGACGAGGCAAGAGCATCGACATTAGGCGTCCTGACGTTTTTGGCGCCATAGCAGGCGAGATCGCCATATCCGAGGTCGTCTGCAAGAATGACTATGACATTCGGGCGCGCTTTCTGCTGCGCTGTCTGGGCGTAAGCGCCGGCGCATGTCATGGCGCCGGCCGCTCCGAATGTCAGGCTTTTGATGATTTGTCGGTTCATGGTGGATGATCGGAAAAATGAATTGGTTACAGCTCAATAGGCGAACATGGGATAAGCTTCCATCGTGGCGTTGACCTTGGCTCGTACCGCTTCGATGACTTTGGGGTCTTCGGGAGAGGAGAGCACGGTGTCGATCATATCCACGATCTCCTCCATGAGGTCTTCCTTGGCGCCGCGGGTGGTGATGGCAGGAGTTCCGAGACGGATACCGGAGGTCTGGAACGGAGAGCGGCTGTCAAAGGGAACCATGTTCTTGTTGGCGGTTATGTCGGCCTCGACGAGTACCCGTTCCGCAACCTTACCGGTGAGTTCGGGGAATTTGGTGCGGAGATCCACGAGCAGACAGTGGTTGTCGGTTCCGTCGGAGATTATCTTGTAGCCGCGCTCGATCATGGCTTTAGCCATGACGGCTGCGTTTTTGCGCACCTGGATCTGATAGTCGCGGAACTGAGGCTGAAGCGCTTCATGGAAAGCGACGGCCTTCGCGGCGATGATATGTTCGAGCGGGCCGCCCTGAACGCCGGGGAACACTGCCGAATTGAGCAGCGAGGACATCATGCGCACTTCGCCTTTGGGTGTCTTCTTGCCGAAAGGATTGGGGAAGTCTTTGCCCATCAGGATGATTCCTCCGCGGGGGCCGCGCAGAGTCTTGTGGGTGGTGGAGGTCACGATGTGGGCATATTTCACAGGGTTGTCAAGAAGTCCGGCTGCAATAAGACCGGCCGGGTGTGCCATGTCAACCATGAATATCGCTCCGATCTCATCGGCCAGACGGCGCATGCGGGCATAGTCCCAGTCACGAGAGTAAGCGCTGGCGCCGCCGATTATGAGGCGTGGACGTTCGCGGCGCGCCACTTCTTCCATCTGTTCGTAGTCGATACGGCCTGTTTCGGCATCGACGTTGTATTCGAGCGCATTGAACACGATTCCCGAGAAATTCACGGGGCTTCCGTGGGTGAGATGGCCTCCGTGGGCCAGATTGAGACCGAGGAATTTGTCGCCCGGATTCAGGCATGCCATGAAGACCGACATGTTGGCCTGTGCGCCCGAGTGGGGCTGCACGTTGGCATATTCGGCTCCGAAGAGCTTGCAGACACGGTCGATTGCGAGCTGCTCTACTTCATCAACAACCTGGCAGCCGCCATAGTAGCGGTGGGCCGGATAACCTTCGGCATATTTGTTAGTCAGGCAAGAACCCATTGCGTGCATGACGTCGGGGCTTACGAAGTTTTCGGAAGCGATGAGTTCTATTCCTTTTTTCTGACGCTGATACTCTTTTTCTATGAGCTGGAAAATCTGTTCGTCGTGTTGCATAATCGTTAGTTGTCTGTTTAGGACGTTTTGGACTTGTGATAGTTATCTGATAGGTTTTTATTTCTTTTTCTTTTTCATGACCGAGAAGCCGAAGCGTCCGATCTGCTCGCCCTGCCTGAAGTAATGGCCGTGGCTGTAGTTGACCAGCCCGGCCTCTTCCAGCCGGAACACTCCGGTCTGCTGATCGATGAGGCTTTCATCGGCGCGGACGCAGAGGACATCGGCGAGAAACATGTCGTGGCTTCCGAGCGGGATTATCTGCTTGACGCGACACTCGATGCTGACGGGCGACTCGGCCACGGAAGGACATCTGACCATCAGCCCCGTCTCGCGGGTGAGGCCGGTTTCGGCCCATTTGTCGTAATCGCGGCCGGAGCGCACTCCGCACCAGTCGGTGGCCCTCGTCATCGATTCGGTCGTCAGATTGATAGTGAACTCCATGTTGCGCCGGATGAGGCCGTAGGAGTAGCGCTCGGGACGCACCGAGATATAACACATGGCCGGATCGGTGCAAACCGTTCCTGTCCATGCCACAGTCAGCAGGTTGTTCGTTTCATCGTCGCCGCAGCTGACCAGCACCGCCGGCAGCGGATAGATCATTGTCCCGGCTTTCCATTGCTGTTTCATGCGATATCCGTTGCTTCAGTTCAGTCGATCTGGGCGTCGCCGGCTTTCACGGTGTGGCCGCAGTAGTGGCAGCGTATTGTCACGTCCTCGCGGTCGATCACGGAGAAGCGGGTGCGCATAGGCTCGTTGTTGGTGATACATTTCGGATTGCCGCAGCGCACAATGCCCACAATCTCGTCGGGGAGCGATACCAGGCGCTTTTCAGCCACCTCGTAGTCGCGGATTATGTTGATCTTGGCGTTCGGGGCGATCAGAGCTATGCGGTTGAGGACATCTTCGGGAAATTCGACATCTGCCACCTTGATGATGCCTTTGGTTCCGAGGCGGTGGGAGAAAAGGTTGTTTCCGATGGTGACATGGTTCTTCATCTTCTCGATTCCGAGAATGCGTACGGCTTTGAAAAGTGCGTCGCAGGGTACGCGGTCAATGACAGTGCCGGCGCGAAGGGCGGCTACTGCGAGTTCTTTCTTGTTTTGGGTCATGATCGGGCCTCCTTGTAAATATCGATTCCTAATGCCTTGCATATAATAGCCTGACGGGCGAAAAGTCCGTTGCGCGCCTGGTCGAAATAGTAGGCTTTCGGATTGTCATCGACATCCTGGTCTATTTCGTTGACGCGGGGCAGCGGATGGAGCACTCGCAGGTTGGGTTTGGTCTCGGCGAGCATGTCGTTGCGCAGAGTGTAGAGGTTCTTGACGCGTTCATATTCCATGATGTCGGAGAAGCGCTCGCGCTGCACGCGGGTCATGTAGAGAATGTCGGTGTCCGCTATTGAGTCAGCGTCAAACTCCGTGGTTTCGGTATATCTGATTCCGTTTGCATCGCAGAAATCCCGGTATTCCTTCGGCATGCGAAGCTCTTTGCATGCTATGAATCGGAACGTCGGGTTGAAATAGCGCAAAGCCATCAGCAGGGAGTGGACAGTGCGGCCGTATTTCAGGTCGCCTACCATTGTAATTGTCAGATTCTCGAGCGTCCCCTGGGTCTTGTAGATGGAGTAGAGGTCGAGCATTGTCTGCGAGGGATGCTGGTTGGCTCCGTCGCCGGCGTTTATGATCGGGGTGTCGGTCACCTCGGTGGCGTAACGGGCCGCGCCTTCGAGATAGTGGCGCATGATGATGAGATCAACGTAGTTGCTCACCATCTTGATCGTGTCCTTGAGAGTCTCACCCTTCGATGAGCTTGTGGTGGAGGCATCGGAGAAGCCGATTATACGGCCGCCCAGACGGTTGACGGCGGTCTCGAAGCTGAGGCGTGTACGTGTGGAGGGCTCAAAAAAAAGAGTCGCCACAACCTTGCCGTCGAGGACTTTATGGTTGGGGTGCTCTTCAAAGAACCGCGCGCGTTCAATGAGGTCGATAATCTCCTCCCGGGAGATGTCGTCGATTGAAACGAGGCTGTTGGGATTCATGATGTATGCCTTGAAAGTGCGTGATAATTTATTGTGAGTACAAAGTTACGGCTTTTCTTTCAAAAAACACAATTATTATACGATTCTTCGGTTCGACCTGTCTGACCAGGTCCGACTAAGTCCGACTAAGTCTGACAAGTCTGACGGGTCCGACCGGGTCCGACATTCGATAAAGTTTGAGTAAAATAATCGGGCTGTGCTTGGATAAGTGAAAGATAATCACTACCTTTGCAGTCCGATTATATCCAAAATCAAACCTGACCGGCGCCAAGAGCATGCTTTTGGCCGGGCATTTTTGCGGTGACGGTCGTATTTAATTACTTATTAATTAAACATTTAAAAAGTGGATACTTTAAGCTACAAAACTCCAACCCTTAACCCTGCGCAGGTTGAGAAAGAATGGGTGGTAATCGATGCCACCGACCAGGTTCTCGGTCGCCTTTGCGCCAAAGTCGCCAAAATTCTGCGCGGCAAAAACAAACCTACCTACTCTCCCAACGAGGAGTGCGGTGACAACGTCATCATCATCAACGCCGAAAAATGTGTTCTCACCGGCAAAAAGATGACAGACCGCGAATATCTCTCTTACACCGGCTATCCCGGCGGACAGCGTTCGACCACTCCCGAGGTTCTCCTCAAGAAGTCGTTCAACAAGCATCTCAAACCCGGTTACAATCCCCTTTATATTAAGGTGATGAAGGGTATGCTTCCCAAAAACCGTCTCGGCCGTCGTCTGATAGAGAATATGCACGTCTATAACGGACCTTCTCATCCCCACGAGGCTCAGAACCCCAAAGTAATTGACATCAACAACTTTAAATAAGCTGAAGCATGGAAAAAGTTAATGCAGTAGGCCGCCGCAAGGCCGCCGTGGCACGCGTAATAGTTAGCGAGGGTAACGGTAACATCGTCATCAACAAGCGCCCTCTGGAAGTCTATTTCCCCTCTTCGATACTTCAGTTTATCGTCAAGCAGCCTCTGAGCGTGCTTGACGTCACAGAAAAATATGACATCAAGGTCAACCTTGACGGCGGCGGCTACAAAGGACAGGCCGAAGCTCTTCGCCTGGCTATCGCCCGCGCTCTCGTCAAGATCAACCCCGATGACAAGTCAACGCTCCGCGCCCATGGCTTCATGACCCGCGACCCGCGTTCTGTAGAGCGTAAGAAACCCGGTCAGCCCAAGGCACGCAAGCGCTTCCAGTTCTCCAAGCGTTAATCGCCATAAGTGTTTAGTATCTAAATCCTCCGGATGGACACGTTCCCTACCGCCGGATTGTAAAATTTTCAAGAACGTAAACAACAAATCAACAAAATGTCAACACCCACATTTGACCAGTTACTCGAAGCAGGTTGCCATTTCGGTCACCTTAAAAGAAAATGGAATCCTGCAATGGCTCCTTATATCTTCATGGAGCGCAACGGTATCCACATCATCGATCTCTATAAAACCGCAGCCAAGCTCGACGAGGCTGCCGCAGCTCTGAAAAGCATTGCCAAATCAGGCAAGAAAGTGCTTTTCGTAGCAACCAAAAAACAGGCCAAACAAGTTATCGCCGACAAGGCCCAGAGCGTAAACATGCCATACGTCATCGAACGCTGGCCGGGCGGTATGCTCACCAACTTCCCCACCATCCGCAAGGCTGTGAAGAAAATGACCGCCATTGACAAAATGACAAAGGACGGCACATTCGACAACCTTTCGAAGCGTGAGAAACTCCAGATAACCCGTCAGCGTGCGAAACTCGAGAAGACTCTCGGTTCAATCGCCGACCTCAACCGTCTTCCTTCGGCTCTCTTCGTCGTTGACGTTCTCAAGGAACGCATCGCCGTTGCTGAAGCCAACCGTCTCGGAATCCCCGTGTTCGGTATCGTTGACACCAACTCTGATCCCAACAACGTGGATTTCGTCATCCCCGCTAACGATGACGCTTCAAAATCCATCGAGCTTATCCTTGACACCGTTTGCTCCGCAATGAACGAAGGTCTCGAGGAACGCAAGATCGAGAAGGTTGATGCCAAGGAAGCAGAAGGCGAAGCAGCTCCCCGCCGCGAACGCCGCCGCGTAAGCCGCAAGTCTGCCGAGGCTCCCGCTGAAGCCGCTGAAGCTCCTGAAAAGGAGGAAGCAGCCGAAGCTCCCGCCGCTGAATAATTCAGACAGCGCAAAAAAATATCCGGAGAGAGCGCCAAGGTGCGTCTCTCTGCCGGATCCGTTAAAAAATCGTTTAATCTTCCAATATCATAAATAACAGATATGGCAGTAACAATGGCAGAAATTACCAAGCTGCGCCACCTCACAAGCGCCGGCCTGATGGACTGCAAAAAAGCTCTCGCCGAGACTAACGGCGATATCGAAGCCGCCGTTGAGATCCTCCGCAAGAAAGGTCAGGCAGTAGCCGCCAAGCGCGAGGACCGTCAGGCTTCGGAAGGCTGCGTTCTCGCAGCCAATGAAGGCAACTTCGCAGCAGTCGTTGCCCTCAAGTGTGAAACGGACTTCGTTGCCAAGAACGCCGGTTTCGTCGAAGTGACAAAAGAGATCCTCGCCGCAGCCATGGCCAACAAAGTGAAGTCGATGGACGAACTCAAAGCCATCGTTGTCAACGGTCAGACCATCGCCGACCTTATCGTTGAGGAAAGCGGCAAGACCGGTGAGAAGATGGAACTCGGCGCTTACGAGTACATCGAAGCTCCTACCACCACTTCCTATAACCACCTCGGCAACAAACTCGCTACTATAGTAGGTTTCAATGTCGAAGGCGTTGACTATCAGGTTGGCCGTGATGTGGCAATGCAGGTCGCATCAATGAATCCCGTTGCCGTTGACCGCGACAGCGTTCCCCAGGCAGTGAAGGATTCTGAATACAACGTGGCTGTCGAGAAGACCAAAGAGGAGCAGGTTAAGCGTGCTGTTGAGGTAGCCCTCAAGAAAGCAGGCATCAACCCCAACCTCGTTGACTCCGAAGCTCATATCGAATCCAACATGGCAAAAGGCTGGCTCACTCAGGAAGAGGCCGACAGGGCACGCGCCATGATCAAGGAAGTCGGCGAAGCCAAGGCAGCCAACCTTCCCGAGCAGATGATCAAGAACATCGCTCAGGGCCGTCTCAACAAGTTCTTCAAGGAGAACTGTCTGATGGAGCAGGAATTCATCAAAGATGGCGAGCTCACAATCGGCCAGTATCTCGAAAAGACCCAGAAGGGTCTGACGGTGGTTGAGTTCAAGCGTGTCAACCTCAATGAGGATTGATGGACGCTGACAGAGATATGTCTCAAGCCACGCGGAGATTCATCCCCGCATAAAGAATCATAACTTTGCATAATGACGTCATCCCCGTCCAAGTCATATTTGGGCGGGGATGCTTTTAAGAGGATATTTCTTATGGAACACCCTGTCAAGGCCCCGAAACAATGAAAAAAATTGAGATTTGCCCCTCGTGCGGACTGGAAGTGGTGACTGAGAGCGGACGCCCCTCTCGGTGCCCGCGTTGCGAGTCGCCCGTCGGCGACGGAGGACCAGAGTCTGACGCGCTGCTGAGTCTGGAATTTGACGGCGGGGCGCAAGGCGCCTCCTCATCATATCCTGTTCCCGAAGGGGTTTCGACAATAGGGCGCCGCTCGGCCAGGAGCACGGCGACGGTGCAGATAGCCGTGACCGACGGTTTTATGAGCAAGGTCCATTGCCGTGTCACCGCCCAGCGCCGGGGCGACGGAAGCGTGGAGGCCGCTCTCAGCGATGCCGGAAGCGCGAACGGAACCTATCTCAACGGAAGGAGCCTCTTGCCGGCCGAGGAAGCGCCGCTTCACGACGGCGATATCGTCAGAATGGGGAACACCGAACTACGGATCGTGTTCCGGTAATATCATATCAGTCATCTCTCTGAATCATGACCTATCAGGAATTTTTATCGCGCTACAGTTTTGACCGGGAGAACGATCGTCTGGGCAACGGCAGTTTCGGGACGGTCTATAAGGCCTACGATATGGTGCTCGACTGCTGGGTGGCTTTGAAAATAGCGCCGGTCACCGGCGAGGGCACCCGGCTGCGCCGCGAGGCAGAGCTTGTGTGCGGGCTCCCTCCTCATCCCAATATTGCCCGTTATGAGGCCTGCTACACGTTCGAAGAGCCGACAGGCGCCGTTGACGTCGCCGTTCTCAGCTACTATCCGGGAGGTTCGCTTGCGGATTTGATCGACACTCAGGAGACCTCGCCCGAGGTCATGGCCGATATTCTCACGCAGATTCTGGAGGGACTGAAATTCCTGCATTCACGCAATGTTGTCCATCGCGATCTGAAACCTGCCAATATTCTCATAGCGAAACGCCCCGACGGCCGTATAGTGCCGAAAATAACGGATTTCGGAATCAGCCGGCAGTCCGATCCCGATGAAACTGTGGTCGAGGAGACTGTTACCGCCGCGGCTACCGTCAGTTACGCGTCGCCCGAACAGTTGAGCGGCTCGGGCATGACATCGGCGTCGGACACATGGAGTTTCGGAGTCATAGCCTATCTTGTCGCTTCAGGCGAAATGCCGTTCACTTCGGGAGAACACGCCCCGAAATCGCTGATGGGGAGGGCCGAGATAGTCCGACAGGTTACCTCCGGCAAGCTGCCGGAGAAGACGGCGACTCTGCCCTATCCGTGGCAGACGATCGTCAGGAGCTGTCTGGTGGCCGATCCGCGAGGTCGCACGATAAGCGAGGATGAGCTCATCGCGTTGCTCCGGCAGGTCCGTGATTCCGCCCCCGTGTTGCCTCGGACTTCTGACGCGGAGACCCGGTCGCTCGACACGGAATATGTGCCGCCGGTCAAACCGTCGGGACCGCAAGGACGCAATTATGTTCCGAAGCCCGATCTCGATGTTCCCAATGTAAAGCAAAAGAGTTCCGCCGAACTTAAAATCGTCATCGTGATTCTGATTCTGGCCCTTGGAGTCCTGACGCTTTTTCTTGTCGGGACATGGAACAGAAAAAATGCCGTTACGCGCACTTCGACGGAACGAAGTCCTGTAAGGGACCGGGCCGAGCGCTATTTTCCGGAAAGATACACACCCGTTGTCGCCGACACACTCGCAGAGCCCGCGCCGTCGCCTGATAGCGAAGAAGAAACGGCTGAAACGTCGCCGGAACAGGATTTTACGCAGTCACATGACAGCCTGAGCACAACGCCGTCCGAAGTCGCCATGCCTGAAACCGAACCGGACAGTGTTGATTATTTCGATTGAATTCCCAACCCTCTCTTACAGATATGAACGATCTGAATACCAATCCGCATAACGATGAAGAACCCGTGGACGGGGAAACCCCTCGCGAAGCGACGCCCCGGCGCCGTAAATGGCCCTATCTTCTTGGCGTGATTCTCACATGGACAGCGATCATCACCCTTATAGTCGTGATTCACCGGGGCCGAAACAAGGCTGAAGAACCGGAGGAGCCGACCGATACGGTCAAAGTCAGCTCCACGCCGACGATACCCGTTGCGGATACTGTCGCGACATTTATCTCCGAAGATGAAATTGAAGATGTGACTCCGGTGAAGGAAGCGCCTGCAGAAGCTGAACCCGAGAATACCGATACGGTGACAGCCGCGCCCGAGGAGCCTGCGGAGCCTCATGTTGACGAAGATGTCCCGGAAGAGGTTCCGTCTGTAGTTCCCGAAGCGCCCGACACTACGGCTCTTAACCTTTCGGGAAGAGGGCCTCAGATGCGGTCGAGCACAGTGCCTATCAGATCGCGGATGGCGGTCTTGTAGTTAGGGGTCGCATCGTGATTCATGCGGTTGGCGATTATCGAGCAGACAGTCATCGCCTTGTGGCCCAGCAGACGCGAAAGTCCCTGCAGCGGGGCCGATTCCATTTCGTAATTGGTTATGCGCCGTTCGCCGAATCTGAATTCCTCTATGCGCCGGTTAAGATCGGGATTTGCAAGAGGCAGACGAAGCTCGCGGCCCTGCGGCCCGTAGAAGCCGACAGCCGATATAGTGTTTCCGCGCACCATGTCGTCGCGGCCGATGAGATCGACCAGATGCTCGTCGGCGTTGACCACGTAGGGCTTTGCCCAAAGGGGATTCCAGCCTACGGCGTCACACATCGCATGTTCGAATTCGAGGTCGGCCACCTCGTTGCGTCCCGCATAATAGTTGAGGACACCGTCGAAGCCTATGGCTTTCTCGGCGATCACAGGAGTGCCGAGCCGCAGATCGGGCTGCAGGGCGCCTGAAGTTCCTATGCGGACAAGATGCAGAGTGCGGTGTTCGGGCTTCACTTCGCGGGTTGAAAAATCGATGTTGGCCAGAGCATCGAGCTCGTTCATTACTATGTCGATGTTGTCAGGCCCTATTCCGTGGCTGAGACACATGATCGGTTTGCCCTGATATGTGCCGCCGATTGTGTGGAACTCACGGCTGGCAACGTCGAAATCGCGGGTGTCGAAAAATTCCGCTACCATGTTGACGCGCGCGGGATCTCCGACGAGGATAATGCGGTCGGTCAGTTGCTCGGGAAGAAGATGCAGGTGAAAGACGGAGCCGTCGGGGTTGATAATGAATTCGCTGGGAGCTATGATTTTCGGTTTCATGGGCTTTGGGTTATGGAGGGTGAGTGAATCGGTGGAGGATGTTTCAAGTATAGAACAAAAGAATGTCGGCTATGGTTGAGTCTAAGCGAGGCGGTAATTGCCTCCCGGATAGGCTGTCACAAGCCCCTTGAACTCCATGTCGATCAGGAGCCCCATCACTTTTGAGACAGGCGCTCCGAGGGCCATTGTCAGAGTGGTCAGGTGAGCTTCGCCGCGCGAGGTCAGACATTCCATGACGGTCTGTTCCTCCGGAGAAAGTTCCCGGAAAAGTGTCGGCTGTTCGGGGCCGTTTTTACGGCGCGGCCATCCCATCGCGTCTATGAGATCGTCGGCATTCTGGATGAGAGCGGCCGTGTGGCAGGCGATAAGCCGGTTACATCCCTGTGAATAGCGGTCGGAAGTGCGTCCGGGCAGAGCGAAGACATCGCGGTTGTAGCCCGAGGCAAGCCGGGCAGTTATGAGCGCGCCCCCTTTGCGGGCCGATTCGGCTACGACGAGAGCGTCGCAGAGTGATGCCACTATGCGGTTGCGTGCAATGAAATTGCCTTTGTGGACCGGAGCGTCGCTGCGGTATTCCGTTATCAGCAGCCCATTGTTCCTGACCATTTCCGCAGCCATGGCGCGGTGTTGCGAAGGATATATCATGTTGAGCCCGTGGGCGAGGACCCCTATGGTGGGGAGGCCCTGTTTGAGCGCGGCGCAGTGGGCTGCGGCGTCTATGCCGAATGCCAGACCGGAGATGACCGTCACATTCTCGGCGCATTTCTCCTTCAGGTCTGCTACCAGACGGCCTACGAAGTCAAGACCGTAGGGCGTTGCATGACGGGTGCCGACGACCGAAACCATCAGGCCGCAGTTCAGGTCGGCGCTGCCGAGCGCATAGAGCATCAGGGGAGCATCCTCCACGTCGTTGAGACGTTGCGGATAATCCGCGTCCGTGAAATAGAGCGCTCTGATTCCTGAGGCGGAGATGAAACCGGTTTCCCGGCGCGCTTTCTCAAGCAGTTCGCCACGGTAGCGGTCATCGAAAATGCGGTTGCTGAAGCCCATGACCGCACTCAGCTGACGCTCGGTGGCGCTGAAAAAGTTCTGCTCCGACCCCGTGCGCTGAAGAAATTCGCGTGCGAGAACCGGATTGATTCCTTTCAGCGACGCGAAGGCCGTCCGGTAAACGTTTATGTCCTGGTCAGGTGTCATGGTGGGTTCGGATTTAAAGCGGTGAGGGGGGAGGAATATGGGATCAGAGATATGCTGCGAAGGCCTCCGCGAGTATGTCGCCGCGGCTGAGGCGCCCGTTCTCGGTGCAGACAACCGTCACTTCGGCCGTGGCGGCGAGCCGGCGTCCGGGTAGAGCGTAGATGTCCTGCTCGAAAATGAATCTGGCACCCTCGCGGCGCATGTTTATGCAGCTGACGAAATCCTGTCCGAGGCCGAGGGAGCGGCGATACTCGATATTCACGGAGCGAAGCACCGGATCGATGCCCTGCGCGTGCATCTCGGGAAAGGAGCATCCGGCGCGGCGGCAGAACTCATGGCGAGTGTGCTCCATGTAGTGGAGGTAAATTGCGTTGTTGACAATGCCCTGACAATCGACCTCATAGTCGCGCACGCGCATTTCCATCTCAAAAATATATGTTTTCTCCTTCATGGCGTCAGTCTTCGGAATAGTGCCGCAGCACGCGGCGGTAGGAATTGAAAATTTTCGATTTGGAGACAAAGCCCACATATTTGCCGTCATCGACCACGGGGAGGTTCCAGGCGCCCGTGCGGTCGAATATCTTCATTACCTGTTCCATCGAGGAGTGGACGTCGATCTCGGCGGGAGGGGTGCTCATGAAGGTCTCGACCTTGATGCGCCGGTAGAGATCGGTGCGGAACATTATGTTGCGTATCTCGTCGAGAGTCACCACTCCGAGCAGTTTGTCATCCTTGTCGAGAACCGGAAAGAGGTTGCGGCTCGAGCGGGAGATGACGCTGACCATGTTTCGGAGGTCCATCTCCGGACTGACGGGCAGGAAGTCTGTTTCTATGACGTTGTCGATTTTCAGCAGTGTCAGCACGGCCTTGTCCTTGTGGTGGGTGAGAAGCTCGCCTCTCTGGGCCAGACGCATGGCGTAGATACTGTAGGGCTCGAATATCTTGATGGTCAGGTAGGAGAGGGCCGATACGATCAGCAGCGGCAGGAAAAGAGTGTAGCCGCCGGTTAGTTCGGCCGTGAGGAAGATTCCCATCAGCGGCGCGTGCATCACTCCGGCCATCACTCCGGCCATTCCCATGAGGGCGAAATTCTTGACCGAAAGGTCGAGCCCGAAAAGATTGTTGAGTGTGTAGGCGAAGAGGAATCCCGCCATGCATCCCACGAACAGTGACGGCGCGAAAGTTCCGCCGACACCACCAGCTCCGTTCGTGGCCGAGGTGGCGAAGGCTTTGGTGACTGTCAGCGCCAGCAGGAAGAGGATGACGAACAGGATCGAGTAGCGTTCACTGTAGAAGATCGAGCCGTCGAAAATGCCCTCGGTGTTGCCCGAAAGCAGCGAGATGATCGAGTCGTAGCCTTCGCCGTAGAGCGGCGGGAAGAGGAACACGAGGCCCGAGAGGATGACCGCGCCGGCTATATAGCGGCTCCACAGATTGGTGATTTTCCTGAAGGAATTTTCCATCATGTTCATGACCCGGGTGAAATAGAGCGAAACGAGTCCGCAGAAGATTCCGAGCAGAATCGTATAGGGGATGCGGGAGGTCAGGAAGCTTTCGGTCTGGACGAAATAGAACTCGGCTTCGTAGCCGGTGAACACGTAAGCCACTACGGCGCCCGAAATCGAAGCCACCAGAAGAGGCATGACCGAGACGGTTGTAAGGTCTATCATCAGCACTTCGAGCGTGAAAAGCATTCCGGCTATCGGCGCCTTGAAGATTCCGGCTATACCGGCGGCGGCTCCGCACCCGACCAGAATCATGAGCACGCGCGGCGACATGCGGAACCACTGGCCTATCTGCGAACCTATTGCAGCACCGGTGAACACTATAGGGCCTTCCGCTCCGACTGATCCTCCGAATCCTATGGTGACGGAGCTTGCCAGAAGCGACGTATAGGTGTTGTGGCGCTTGAGGCGGCTCTTGTTCTGGGATATGGCGTAGAGCACGCGGGTAACTCCGTGGGAGATATTGTCGCGCACCACGAAACGGACATAAAGTAGCGTGATCAGCACGCCGACCGCGGGATAAATGATGAAAAGTATCGAGCCTTCGTTGACGGCTATCCGGGCCGTCAGCGCGTGGGCAATCAGATAGATCAGCGTTTTCAGGAGAAGGGCGGCGAATCCGCCGGCTATGCCGACGATCAGGGCCAGAAACACGACGAAGGACTTTTCCTTGATATGTTTCTCACGCCATAACGCGAATTTGATCATGGCGTTGCTGAAAGGGCCGGCGGCAGGCGTTATCTGATGATGGTGTTCTGACATCTGTCCTGTGATTGGTTTATAATTGAATCGGTTTGAGGTGTAACGGTTCACATCCTCAGGATAGTGAAGGAGGAATCGTCGCTTATTTTGATGACAGACGATGATTTGCGAGGGGTGGTGTCGTCGCGGCGATACGTGGCCACGTAGTCCATTGCGTCAATGACTTGCGGAGAGATTTCGGCGAAGAAGCGTGGAGTCGGGGCGCCGCTGATGTTGGCCGACGTGCTGACCAGCGGATGGCGCAGCCGCCGGCAGAGTTCGCGGCTGTAGGCTTCCGATGTGATCCGGAAGGCGGCGCTTCCGTCGGGCGCGAGAAGCGACGGCGCCAGGCTGACCGGATGGTCGAATACTATCGTCAGCGGATCGACGGCCTCTTCGAGAAGCTGCCATGCAACCTCGGGAACGTTATCGGTGTATCTTTCGAGCATTGCCTCGGAATCGACGAGCGATATCATCGCTTTGGCTTCCGCCCGCTGTTTTATCTTGAATATCCTGCGGACGGCCTCCTCGTTGGTGGCGTCGCATCCTATGCCCCACACCGTGTCTGTGGGATAAAGAATCACTCCGCCCTTGCGAAGGCAGTCGATGGCCGCAGATATGTCCTCTCTGAAATCTGTCATTTCCTGCAAAGTTAACAAAAAAATATAATCGCGGGAAACATCAGCCGCTAAAATTCGACTTTCTCTCCCCCCGGCAGGCGGTACGCCCAATTAGTCCAATCAATGTAATTGAGGGAATCAGGGTTTGTTGTTCTCTCGGAGCCCGAAGGGCGCGCTGAAAGTAACCGTGTATGGAGCGAAGCGGAGTGCACGGAAAGAAGAGGTGGTTGGAATCGGCGTCCCGGAGGGATGCCTCAGTGGTGGAACTGTCAGAAAAGCTCAGCGTCATTCCACTCCAGCCCGTGAGAGTGGTAAAAGCGTTTCAGTTCTGCCACAAATGTCTCTCCTTTATGATGCAATTCCTGGTTCTTCACATAATTTATGATGGTATCGAGCGAGTTGCGGTCTTTTGACTCCGAGAAAAAACCGTCGCACCAACTCCGGAATCCATTGAAAAGGCCGCAGCGCTTCATCCAGAAACTGCTTGTCGATTTTATGTCCTGCATCAGCCGGGATTTGCTGTATGAGGCATTGACATCCACCACCAGATGGATATGGTCTTCGATTCCGTTGACTCTGTAAAGACGACATCCGCGTTTGGTCAGCGCCGCCCATATAAAGCGGTAGAGAGCCTCGCGATTCAGATAATTGATGGTAGGTTGCCGGTGTTTTGTCCCGAAAACAAAATGCTGTATGTCAAAAGTATGGCTCATGGCTTGAGATTTAAGGATAATTGCCTGTCAAATATAAGGATAATAAATCAAACGGATAAAATCGGATAATCTTTTACACCATTGAGGCATCCCTGCAGGACGCCTGTTAGGGTATGACGCCTCTGTCCGTGCACTCCGCTTCGCTCCATACACGGTTACTTTCAGCGCGCCCTTCGGGCTCCGAGGAAAGAGTAAACTTGATTGTCCTTAACTCAACCGCATTGATTGGACTAATCGGACTAATTGGGGATTAGCGGATCAGGTCGGTGCCGTAGGCTTTCATGAGCTCGCTGAGGTTGTGGAAGGCGAAGTTGTCGTCGAGGACCTGGCCTTTCGGGCCGAAAAGCACGTAGCGGGGAATGCCGTTGATGCTGAAGAGGTCGGCCAGCTTGTCATGTTCGTTCTCGGTAAGACGCAGCGAAGTGTGGCCCTGCAGGTTGGCTGCCGCGTAGCTGTCGTAATCTCCTTTTGGCGAGGCGCCTTCGGAGGTTACATAGATTATCTCGAAATTCGGATTCCCGAGATTGCGTTTGCGCAGCTCGGCGGAGTCCTCTATGGCGCCGCGGCACGGCCCGCAGGTCGTGGCCCAGAAATCGACGAGCACGAATTTGCCTTTAAGTGGCTCGATGATGCTTTTCATCAGGCGTCCCCCTTCCGTGTCGGGCAGGTCGTAGCCTTTCAGCTTCTCGAAACCGGTTGCGAAATAGGTCTGCAAGCGCTCTATCAGATCCGGATCGGTGACGGCTCCGACAGCGCGGGCGTCCTCAATCATCCGTCCGGCTTTTTCAGGCGAGCTGAGATTGAAACTGAAATGACCGAAATTCGTCATATATCCTGCGTTCGCCATCTGCATCAGAGCCGTAGGCGATTCCACGCCGGCGAAGCGACACAATGTTTCACCGCGGCGACGGGAGTTATGGAGTCTGTCTGTATCGGTGAAGTCAGGCGACGGGTGTTCTTTCAGCGCATGGTCCAGGTAGCGGTCAAAATCTTCGGAATAAGGGCTTTTATGGAGCGCATGCACAACCGCGTTTTCTATATCGAGAAATTCCTGTATCTTGGAATCGGGGACCCATATCGAGTCGCCGAGATGTTCGCCGATCCATTTGCGGGCTTTCTCCCCTTCGGGAGAGAGAACGGCTCCTACGGAGTCGGCATAAAGCGTACCCGGAGTTTCGGTTATGACGAACAGCGATTCATCTTCTACTCCTAAAACCTCCGGCAGGCGGGTGAAAGCGAGCTCATTGGCGACAGGCAGGGCATTGTCGCCGGCGGCAATCCAGGGGTCGTCGGCCAGGATCGGTTTTACTGCCTCGAAAAAATCCACCGTCAGGGGCTCTTTCAGCGATGGCGCCTCTTTATTGAAGTAGGTGTTGATTCGCCGGCTGCTTTCATATATCAGAAGGTCGGCGGCATAATTCAATCTGTGGTTAATGTCAAGCAGATGGCGCGAATGGGGATGGATGGCGGCGCTGTCGGCATAACGGCGCAGGAGTTCGCGCGTCTGAGTCATATTGGAGAGGATTTTTTCTCTCGCCACCGTCGGAACGGCGTTATCGCCAAGCGTTTGGTCGAAGCCTGTGATTATGCGCGGGGCAGCGGCCAGCTCGTTGTTTATGCGTCCGAGTTCGCCTCCGAACGTCATGTATTCCGCCGGATTGTCCGACTCGAGCGATCGGGGCCAGTCTATCAGAATCTCGAGATTGCGTCCCGGTTCGACATAGATACTGTTGTATTTATTTCGGTCGAACGAGAAAAAGACGTCGGCCGAGGCCATTTCGATCGGATGGGTGAAGGAGAATGAACCGTCGGGAGCGATTTTTGCGGAGACGGGTACATTGCCCCGGAGAGGGTCGGGAAGGTAGAAGAGCATGGATTCGATTCCGAGGCGCGGACTGAAGCCGCTGATACGGCCGCTGACGGTCATATCGCCTTTAGTGAATACTTTTTCAGGAGCGCCGGGATAGGGGACGCTGTGCTTTTCTTTCCATGTCTTGCGGTCGATAGGTTCGGGCTTGTCGGCTTTTTTGCCGTCGAGACGCAGACCGAATAATTTCCAGTTTCCGTCAATGAAATCCACTTCCTTGAGCTTTGAGGGCAAACCGGCGTAGAAGAGCGTGAAGCGGTGACGCCCGGAGGCAGGCATGACGAACTGTTCCCCGAAACGCAGGCCTTCAACCCTCGATGGCCGGTATTTATGCCCGGTTGCGGGATCGACAAGGACTGCGGTCGTATCGATTTTGATCCACCAGTTGGGGTTGAATCGCACGTCGAACGTCACGGCGGTGGTGTCGCCACGACGTTCAATTCTTGCGGGATTGATTGTGTGGGTGCTTTTCGCCACATAGTCGGGCGATTCGGCTACAAAGTTCTTAGCGGCGGCGCAGAGGGCGGCGAGAGATAATGTGATGAGGGCTAAACGTTTCATAATCCACAAAGATAGACAAAAACTTCTGCGTATGCAACAGAAGTTCTGCCCGGGTCAGGGCTAGCGCATGAGATTTAGCAAAAATTCAGTCAAAAACTTGGATATTTA
>CAJULY010000015.1 GCA_910587185.1 uncultured Muribaculaceae bacterium | reverse complement strand
CCCTAATATTTCAACTAAACTACTAAAAAGAACATGGAAACAAAACTACATACAGAATGGACAGTCGCAGATATATGCGACGGATTTGTCTATAACGAGTATGAAGCCAAAGGACTTTTCGGCATGGGCGGACGCCTTACAATTCAGCCGGAGTATCAACGCAACTATATCTATGCCGATGGCAAACGCGATGTAGCGGTGATTGACTCTGTGCTTAAAGGTTATCCGCTCGGAGTGATTTATTTCGTCAAAACTGCCGATGGTCGTTTTGAAGTACTTGACGGCCAACAGCGCATTACATCTCTTGGACGCTTCTACAATGGGGCTGGAAAACTTAGTTGGAAAGATAATCACGGTTTACCTCAAAGTCTTGAAAGCCTACCTAAAGAGTTGCGTGAAAAATTCATTAATGCAAAACTGCTTATATATGAATGTGAAGGAACCGAACAAGAAATAAAGGAATGGTTTCGCACTATTAATATCGCCGGAGTCCCACTCAATGATCAGGAATTACTCAACGCGGTATATTCAGGACCTTTTGTCACTGCGGCAAAGGCAGAGTTCAGTAATTCTCAGTCATCGAAAGTGCAAAAATGGAGCGCATATATCAACGGAGCTGCAAACCGTCAGGACTTTCTCGCCACAGCACTTGAATGGGTAAGCCACAGAAAAACCGAGGAATATATGCGCGAAAACCGTTTCAGCTCTGACATCACGGAACTTGTCAATTATTTCAATTCCATCATAGACTGGATAAGGACAGTGTTTCCTCTCGTTGAAAATGAGATGCGCGGACTTCCGTGGGGCGAACTTTACGAGAAATATCATACACAGCCATATAATCCGGCTCATATGAAACAGCGGGTAGCGGAGCTGTATGCCGATCCGTATGTGAAGAACCGGCGCGGCGTGTTTGAATTTCTTCTAGGAGGAGAAAACGACACGAAGCTTCTTGATATCCGCATCTTTGACGAAGCGACAAAGCGAGCCGTATATACCCGCCAGACCGAACAGGCGAAAGCCGCCGGCAAGTCCAACTGCCCTTTCTGTGCCATAGGCCATGACGCCAACACAAACAAGATATGGAAGTTGAACGAAATGGATGCCGACCATGTCACGGCATGGAGCAAAGGGGGCGCGACCGACATCTCAAACTGTCAGATGCTCTGTAAGCACCACAACCGAGCTAAAGGCAACCGTTGAAATAAGACAGCGCATATCTTGTGAATCATAAAAATCACAAAGTATGCACAACACATCTACTTTCCGCGAAATAGCGGAACTATGGAAAGAAAACAGGCGCAGCGTAGTCAAACACTCGACATACTGCGCCTATGCTCTTATTCTAAAGACTCACCTCATGCCCGTTTTTGCCGATTCCGTATCCATATCAGAGGCAGAAGTGCAGCAATTTGCACTTGGCAAGCTTGAGGCAGGGCTGAGCAAGAAAACTGTTCATGACATTATCGCCGTGCTTAAGTCCGTCGGACGTTTCGGGGCAAAGAGAGGAATGTTTGAGATGCCTTCCTGGGATATCGAATATCCCTCGGATACATCCGCACGCGTTTTACCCGTGCTGTCATTGCCCGACCACAAAAAACTGCTTAACGCGATTGCATCCGCCCCGACACTACAGAATATAGGGATAATGATTGCCCTGTGCTGTGGCTTGCGCATAGGCGAAGTGTGTGCCCTTCAATGGAAGGATGTGGATATGGCACGCCGTATTATTACAGTAGCGGGTACTGCAGGACGGATCTATAATTGCGACCTGATGGCAACAGAACAATATGTCTCCACCCCCAAGACCCGGAATTCAAATCGGGAAATCCCCATATCTCCGCTTCTTTTCAAAGCCTTGAATGTGGTAAAAAAACAGCAGAGAGTAGAAAAGTATGTGGTAGGCGAAGGCTTCAAAGCGAAAGAGCCTCGCACATACCGAGAGACTTTCAGCCGGACTCTTAAACGGCTTGAAATCCCGTCAATCGTGTTCCACGGACTGCGCCATACATTCGCAACCAGATGTATTGAAAGCGGATGCGACTATAAGACCGTAAGTGTAATACTCGGCCACTCGAATGTTGCGACAACACTCAACCTGTATGTACATCCCAATCTCGACCAGAAAAAACGCTGTATATCCCGGATGAACAAATTTCTTCGGCTCGAATCTGATTAGCAACGTGGGGATTTGGGGAAATTAAGGCATTTAAAAATCATCAACGGCCGTTAAATATTAGCAAAACGGTTGCATCTATTTTCCTTCAATTATCTATACAGTACTGATTTAGTTCAATCAGTATCGATCTAACGAATGATTTGTAGTGAGATAGAATAAATAATAGAAAAACTAAGGAAGTGAAATGCTTGAGGCCGACGGTTGGGTGAGAGTCACCACAAAAGGCAGCCATCGCCAGTTCAAGCATCCGACCAAGAAAGGCAGAGTGACAGTGAACGGCTCGCTGAGTGACAATCTGAGTCAGTTCATTTTAAACAGTATTTTTAAACAGGCCGGGTGGCGTTAAGCTCCCGCTTCAAAAGTAAAAATCGCTTTATTATGGAAAAGATAAAAGTAGAAATTTCATGGGTGGATAAAAACTATTGCTGCGGATGGGGATGTCCTGAGTTCGGTGCCGTCCTCTGCACCAACAAGACCCTTGAAGGGGTCAAGTCTGATTTCGAAGCGGCTGTCAAGCAGCAGGCAGCCGATATGATCGCCGATGGAGAACCTTTACCTCAATGGCTTGCCGACGGCGACTATGAATTCGATTACTCGCTTGCCGTTTCAGCGCTGTTACGCCAAGCGGAAAAATTCACCACCATGGCGGTCATCAGCCGATTTACCGGCATCAATCCCAAACTCCTGAGCCACTACGCCAATTCCGTTAAAATTCCACGCATGGCCCAGCGCGAAAGGATCGTCAACGGTCTTCATGCCATCGGCCAACAGTTTTTGGCAGTGCGATAAATGACCGCACTGTCAAATTTTCCTGATTCGTCCAACCTTCTGATTAACAAAAACGCCCTCCGCGGTCAAAGCGGAGGGCGTTTCATGCAGTATGTCAATCTTTTCAGCGGGTGCGCAGAGCCTTATCCACGAGGATCATGTCGGTCGGCGCAACGGGGATTTTACCCCGCTTGCGGGCTTTGAATTTCAGTTTCACAAGCTCGTGTGCTCCGTTGACAGCCGGTTTGTCGCCTATAGTGACAAACGTGGGATAAAGCGATTTGACGCCTGACGTGTGCAGACGGTCGTAGGTCAGATTCTCCATGCCTGACACTGCCGCCTGAGGCTCGGCTCCGATATATTCGAATTTCTCCGGATCATAGACAAGCGCGAAGCTGAAGCCGTTAAGACCTTTGAGAGCTGCGTCGCTGCTGACGGTGAGCGTAGCAACATCGCCCGCGTTATACATGGCCTTGTCTGCAGCGACGTTGAGCGTACCTGAGATACTGTCGGTTGCCGAGGCATTCTCAATTCCGCCCCCGAGACGGGTGGTGACGGTGGATATGTCGTAAGCGTCGATCAGACCGTTGCGGTTGACATCGCCCATGCTGACATAATCGAAGTCGCTGTCACCACGGCGCAGACCGGTGTAGTTGGTGTAGCTCGTCAGGTCATTCTCGTCGATCTTGTTGTCCTTGTTGACATCGCCCGGGATGAACACCGGCGATCCGGGCTGACGGAACACGTAGAGTTCACGGCCCGACCCGTAGTTGCCGACGGCCTTATCGACATGCAGTCTGATGAAGCGTGCCAGCGGGCTTCCTTCGAACTTGAAGGTCTTCGTGTCGCCGTTCCGGGCCCACTTGAACGCAACCGGTTCGCTCCAGTCCTTGCCGTTCTCGCTGAAGGCCACAGTGCCTTCGAGCAGGGTTCCGTTGCCGGCGTTCTGACGCGGCAGATATTCCATGCGGTCCAGAGTGTTGAACGAGCCGAGGTCTATGGTCATGTCAAACGGAATAGCACCTCCGCGATAGCTCGTATGCCAGATGTCGCCGCGTTCGGCAAAGTCGAAGAGACGTTCTATGTCAAAGCCCGGCTGATCGGCTGCCGTGTTGGTGGCCGTTATGCCGCTTATGGCGAATTCAAGAGGATTGTCGGCTGTCTTTACGGTCAGGTCCGTCCAGTCGGAAGTTCCTGCGGAATTGACGGCGCGGAGTTTGAAATCATAGCTTGTCTCGGGAGTAAGTTCATCGAAAAGGAACGAGTTTTCGCCCTCGGCGGTGCCGAGATTCGTGTAAAGGATTCCGTCATGAAGGATCTCAACCGATGAAGCGTCGTTGATCGGTTTCCAGCGGACAGTCAGCGAATAGGGCTGCACGTCGCCATCGGCGAGAGCGGCTTCCGGAGCCGAGGGTGCGGTGATGGCGGTCATTGCCGGCTCGGCTACCTGAGGATTAAGCTCGAAGCCCTTGACCTCCACGCCTATGGCGTTGGCCGAAACATCGGTGCGCGCTATGCTGACCAGAATCTGGGGCAGAGAACCCTCGGCTTCCTCAACGCCGAGATCGCGCAGACGGTTTGCGCTTTCGTTGAAGAACCACACGTTGGAGCCCTCTTGGAACTCTTTCAGCGATGCGGCCTCGGTAAGTTTCACTTTCTTTCCGCCTACAGTGGCCGTCACGCTCTTGGGCTTGGCCGTGGCGTTGATGCGGAGTTCCGTGGCCTTCTCGGCTGTCATACCGGGGAAGGTGCCCTTTGTCGGGGCGATCTCGATTGAAAGGACGCCTTTCGCGTTGACGGAGGAGGTCACGCGGGTAGTTGCCGACTCGCCGCGCTGCCACCCCATAGTGGTGCCGTCATCGTCATATTCCGTCATCTCGCTGCTTCCTTCAGGCCAGAATTCATATATGCGCAGATTGCGGTTGATCTGCGAGGGATTGTTGTTGGGATTGACCATAGGGATTATCGCGCCGGCTTTCACGAGCACCGGCAGCTTCCATAGAGGAGCCCCGTAATTGTTGACGACCTTGGCGCCGTCGCTGTTATATTCGCGGCCCGAGAAATAATCGAACCACCGGCCTTCGGGCAGATAGATGTTGTTGCGCACGTCATTGCCGGCCGCGTCGGAGCGCGTGGCCTGATAGATGGGCGCCACGAGAAGATCCGGCCCGTAAAGGAACTGATAGCGGGTGGCGGTTCCGTGGGTGAAGTCGTTGGGATAGTCAACGAACATGGCGCGCATCAGCGGCTTGCCGTCAACGGCCTCGCGGGCATAGGTGTAAGCGTAGGGCAACAGCTCCGATTTCAGCTTCAGATAGGCGCGGTTGATCCGTTCGGCGTCCTTGCCGAGCGCCATAGGATATTTCGGGTTGCGGCCCCAGCCGTCCATGTTGAGCTGCATCGGCGTGAAAGTCTTCCACTGGAAATCGCGGATGTTGACCGGAATGTTCTGGCCTCCGAAAATTCCGTCCATGTCGGAGCAGATGTTTGGCTGACCAGAAAGGCCCGAGCCTATATAAGTGGGGATGTGGAAACGGATGTACTCCCATTCGCCGCCGGTCTGGTCGCCAGACCAGATTGTGGCGTAGCGCTGCGTTCCGGCCCAGCCGTCGAGAGATATGATGAAGGGACGTGCGTCATTGCCGTAGTAAGGCATGATCTCCCCTACGTCGGCCACTCCGTTGAGTCCGAACGAGTAGCCCGCTCCGACCCATGCTACGTCGGTCTTGAGCACGCGGACACCCGCGTCGCGCACCTCCTTGACTATGTCGCGCTGCAGCAGAGGTTCGATGCCGGCCTTCGGGTGAAGGTCACTCTGCGTCCAGAGTCCTATCTCCACGCCTTTTTCGCGGGCGTAGTCGCCGAAATCCTTCAGGTTCTGCACATTGCCGTCAAGCGTCGAGGTCTGGCCGTAGCCGGCGCCGTAACCGTCGTTGGGAAGAACCCAGCCCAGAGGCATGTCATGTCGGTTGTAGCGGTCTATGACGGCGCGGGCGCTGAACTGATAGTTGCCCGGTTTTTCGCCGTTGAGACTCTCGCGGATGCCGCCATTGTTTTTCTGGCTCTCCTTGTAATATTTTCCGTCTTCGAAAAGAATGCCCGTCTTGGTGCTGTCAACCGTCCAATAGTCGCGGTTATAGGCGTTGAGATGGCCCTCGTAGAAGCCGAACTTCGGCAGAAGCACCGGATTGCCCGTCAGCTGATAGAAGTCATTGAGAAGAGCTACCGGCTGCTCGTCAACCATCATGAACACGTCGAGATACGGGGTCTCGTGCGTCAGCTTCACTGCTCCAGATTCGGTGGCGCCGAAATCGTAGGCGCCTGGAGCAAACGTGTGCCACATCACTCCGTAACCGTCCGTTGACCAGTAGAAAGGCGTCGGCGACGCAACTCCCCCGTCGGTCCATGAATTGGTGTTCACGATATCGATGGATTTGCCTTTGTGGGAGAAACGTCCGTTCTGAACGCCACCGCCATAGAAATATTCTCCCGGCCTGCCGGCAAGCTTCACCGCCGTGCGCTTCCCGTTATAATCGACCGGCGCGAGCATTCTGACGGTCTCTTTTCCGGTTGCCAGATCGGTCACTGTGAAGAGCCGGCTGTCATTCTTGAACTGCAGCTTGACGCGCGACGTAGTCACTGAAGGACCTTCGGCCTCCTTTTTCACCACGATTTCTCCTACGCTCCTGCGGGGTGCGCCGACCAGTATCTTGGCCGGAGGATCGGCCTGCGGATCACGCGCTATGCCGCCTGATGGATCCTGAAACAGACGGAAGATGTTAGGTCCGTAGAAATCGACCAGCATCGAAGTGGAGTCGCCGTCAAACCTGACCTCAACAGCCGACGGATTCAGGCGCGTCACCTCGGTCGCGGCCCATCCCGGCAGACAGCCCATGGCTGCCAGACCGATGGCCGTACAAAGTTTTGTTTTGTTTATATTCATGATTTTCGATTGATTGATTTACAAATGTTATTTTCCATGGTCGTCCGCGATGTAGCGGTAAATTATCTGCAAATATAATCATTCCCGCCCAAGTTTGCAACATAACAACGCCTCTTAAAAAAATAAGGCGTTTTGGCTGTTTTAACACGCTAATTTTGTAATTTTGTCATCCTCATGAGAAGAATTGACTCTGAAACCGTACAAAAGATTCTGGACACGGCCGAAATACTGGACGTTGTCAGCGACTTTGTGAGCCTCAAACGCCGCGGAGCCAACTACATAGGGTTGTGCCCGTTCCACAACGAGCGCACTCCCTCCTTCTCTGTCTCTCCTTCCAAAGGCATCTGCAAATGTTTCAGTTGCGGCAAGGGAGGCAGTCCCGTGGGTTTCCTGATGGAACTCGAGCAGATGTCCTACAGCGACGCACTGCGCTATCTCGCGAAAAAATACAACATCGAGATCAAGGAGCGGGAAATGGACGCCGAAGAGCGCGAAAGGGAATCGGAGCGCGAAAGCCTTCTCGCGGTCAACGAATTCGCCATGAAGCATTTCGAGCACAACCTGACGGCCACCGACGAAGGCCGTTCCGTTGGACTCGCCTACTTCCGCGAGCGCGGAATCAACGACGCGATGATCAAGCGCTTCCACCTCGGGTACAGTCCCGACAGCCGCGACGATCTTTTCCGCCACGCCAAAGCCAAAGGGTTCTCCGAAAAGTTCCTCATCGCCACAGGTCTATGCTACAAGACCGAGCGCGGCACCGTCGGCGACCGTTTCCGAGGACGTGTCATTTATCCCGTCTTCTCCCTCTCGGGCAAAGTACTCGCTTTCGGCGGACGAACCCTGCGCAAAGACAAGGATGTCGCCAAATATGTCAACTCTCCCGAGTCCGTCATCTATCGCAAGAGCTTCGAACTCTACGGTCTCTATCAGGCCAAGCAGTCGATTGTCCGTAACGACAAGTGTATTCTCGTCGAAGGCTACATGGATGTCATCTCCATGCACCAGAGCGGCGTCGAGAATGTCGTCGCCTCCTCCGGAACCTCTTTGACCGAAGGGCAGATACGCCTAATCCACCGGTTCACCGAAAACGTAACCGTCATCTACGACAGCGACCCGGCCGGCATCAAGGCATCCCTGCGCGGCATAGACCTGCTCCTGGCCGAGGGCCTCAACATAAAGGTCATGCTCCTGCCCGAGGGAGAGGACCCCGACTCTTTCGCCCAGTCGCACACATCGGAGGAAGTGGAGCGCTATCTCGCCGACAATGAGCAGGATTTCATATCCTTCAAGACATCAATCCTGATGAAGGATGCCTCCAACGATCCCATCGCCAAAGCCCACGCCATCCAGAGCATCGTACGCTCCATTTCCGTCATCCCCGACCCCATAACCCGCACCGTCTATATCGCCGAATGTGCCCGCTCCATGGCCATTGACGAGAAAATACTGACCCTCCAGGTTGCTAAATACGCCGCCGAAGCGGCCGAGAAACGCGCCCGCGAAGAGCAGCGCGAACGCAACCGCGCCAAAGCCGGACTCCCCGCCGATCCGGCGCAGGACGCCGTAGCCATCCCGGCCGAAGCCGTGACGCCAGCACCCGAACCTGCCGCCCCGAAACCCGTCATAGCGGCCGAGGCCGGATTCCTCGTCCCCTACGAGAGGGAACTCGTCAGATACATTGTGCGCTACGGCCTCTGCTATCTCTGCGATGTCGCCGATGAACGGGGCGACACCCGACCCATGAACGTGCTCGAATACGTCATGGAAGAACTGCGGATAGATGAAATCTCCTTTTCCGACCCTGTATTCGCCCGCCTCCTTGACGAATGTCTCGCCCTGGCCGGCGACAGCTGGACTCAGGCATGCGAAGGTGAACGGTTAAGGCTTTCCGAAGTGCGCCGGCGGAGAATGGAAGAGGGCTACGAACATATCCGCCGGACAGCCGGAGATCTCGCCTCAATACAGACCCGCGAAAAAGAGCTTGAAGAAGCAGCCGAAAATGAATTCAACGCGGCCCTTGACAGCTTCGCCGAACTCTATCTCCAGCGGCAGCTCCTCTCATGCAGCAGCGACGAAGTGCGACGCACCGCAACAGCCCTCGTCACCTCACGCCACAGCCTCAGCAAGATCTACACCAAATACTCCCATGTCTCGACCGAACGCGAACGCCTTCCCGAACTCGTGCCACTCGCCGTATATAATCTGAAATGCGCTCTGATCGAATGTGAGATCGCACGCATAAACAAAGAGATCGCACGCATATATTCGACAGCGCCCTCCGACAGCGCCACCCTCCGTTCGCTCATGCAGCGCAACCTCGAGCTCAACGCCCTCAAAAAAGAATTCGCCAAATATCTCGGCGAACGCATCCTCTCCCCCCACCGTCCCTGATCAATCCGCTGCTGTGCAAATCTTATAGACTCATTTTAAGGAATTCCCTGAGCCTGACATGTTCGATTCCGGGATATTCGCTGAATCCTCCGCCGACAGGATCCATAGAGACAACATATTTCGGATAATTGTCTTTTATTGCGGCAAGATTACCGAATTCCCGCCTGACAGTATCCTCGGAGGCGAGCAGATATGTTACTTGAACATAAATCCGCTTTTCTGCTTTTGTGGCTACGAAGTCTATCTCTCCAACGCGGAGAATGCCGACTGTTACCTTGAAACCTTGACGGCGAAGATGATTCCACACAACATTTTCCATGATTTTCTCTATACTTTCGCGGATATTATATCCGCAAAGATAATTGCGAATACCATGGTCAGAGAAATAATGCTTATTGTTCGGCTCAAGAAGCATCTTGCCATGTATATTGAACCGCTTGATTGGAATAGCAAGAAATGCGTCACGGAGATACTTCAGGTAATTTGATACGGTCTCATTACTGATCTTTTCACCTTTGGATGTCATGTATTTGGCAATATTTGTAACCGATATCGGTTTGCCAATGTTGTCAGCGACAAAACGTATTACATTTTCAAGCTGGGTGACATTACGGACATTTTCTCTGCTGACGATGTCCTTGACAATGACCGTATTGCAGACACCTTCAAGATAGTCGGTTATTTGCGATTGGTCTTCCCGGTTAAAAGCGAGCAAACCGGGAAGTCCCCCAATTTTAAGATAACTCATAATGGCCTCGTCGCTGTCTTCAATATTGTGAAACCGCAGAAATTCAAGGTAGGAAAGATTATAAACTTTTATCTCCACATATCTTCCTGAAAGACGGGTGCCAAGTTCACTCGAAAATATATACGCATTGCTTCCCGTAGCAATCACTTGACATCGGTCTTCAGCATGAAGACTTCGCAGCGCGTTCTCATAATTCTCTATATCCTGAACCTCATCGATAAGGAGATAATTATCACCATCCTTTGGCAGTCGGGCGACGGCATAGTCATACAACTGCGTCGCCGTTGCAATGTCACGGAATTCCTGATATTCCTTATTGATATACACAACGTTTGCCTCCGGACGATTATGACTGAGCCAATCCTTGAATAGTTCGAGGACTTTGCTTTTCCCAACGCGACGCTGACCGACGAGTATGAGCATCATCCCATGGTTGATCAGTGTGGCTATCTTTTCTATGTATTGTGGTCGGGGAATTAATTCCATAGTTATATTTTTTGCAAATATAACAAACTATAATCCGAAAAACAAACAAATAATGCACAAAATCACGGTTATACTTGGATATTTCTGCAATTTCTGTAGAATTTACCGATTATAACCGGGAATCTTTACATAATCCCAGTCCAATTCGCCCAATCAATTCGGTTGAGTTAAGAAATCTATGTTATGTTTTCCCATCGGAGCCCGTCAGGGCGTACTGAAAGTAACCGGTTATGGAGCGAAGCGGAGTGACCGGAAAGGCATGATATATAATAATTGAGTCGCGGAGGGACGATTCTGTGGTACAGAACTTTGCATCAGCCACTGAGGCATCCCTCCGGGACGCCGAGGGTATAGGGCAGTCTTTGTCCGTGCACTCCGCTTCGCTCCATGCACGGTTATAACACAACACGCCCTACGGGCTTCTCCATCAATTTTTTTATTTTAACCCCCGTCCAATTTGACCAATTAGCCCAATTTGGCTAACCCCAAAAATAAACGCAGGCCGTGTCTCGCGACATAGCCTACGGATAACATGTTGTAAAGTGTATACAGGGATGTTCTAAATTATACTACCTTATCGAATATTGTATTTATTCCTTGCAAATGTAATGACTATTTTGTCACAAAACAAAAGTTTTTATCAAAATTTATTGGTTTCATCGTTTTTTTATTGCTTTTTCCTGTATTATAGTCACTTATGTCTCCATTTGGGTTACACTTTGCACGAGAAAAATCTCTCTTTTTCGATTCAGAAGCCCGAATGCGTCTTCCTGTTCTCATATTTCTCAGGACTCCGGTCTTTTTCTCCGTTGTAAATCCATCTGACAGTGTCGCTCAACACCTCTCCTTCCCCGGTTGTCCGGGCGCTGATAATGTTGTCGCCGTCGTCAAGGACTACGCTGTCAAATATCCAGTGAACCTCCGTGTAACCCTGTCGCGGACGGGGCAGCGGTCGGCCGTTCAGTGCGACCTCCGGCACGCCGCGGTTGCAATAAACCGTTATGGAGGTCTCGCGGCGTTCGCGGTCGGCATTGCGGCGCTGCGTCACATAGAGCACCGGCTGCCGGCTCCAGTTGGCCTTATACCAGAAATAGGAGTCCTTCTTCTCGCGTCTGTCAAAGCTCACGAGCCCCTTCAGATTACGGCTTGCCACTCCTCCGCGGCTCCACATCGGGCATGCGAAGTCAAACATGTTCCAGAGATATGATGCTATGATATAGGGATGTTTCGCTATGACGCTCCACTGATATTCGTGGGTCTTCGTCTGAAATGTTTCCGGATAATAGGGCCGTCCCCAGTTGAGCGACTCTCCGAGAAGCTCGGTCTGATGATCGGGATTGCCGTCTGCGCCATATTCCGTCAGCATAAGCCGTTGCCACGGATAATCCCGCTCAAGCCCCTCGATCCATGCGTCGATATCCTTTATTTTCTTTTCATACCATCCGAAATAACGGTTCATGCCCTGTATGTCGGCATTCTGGTTGACCGGATGAAGAGCAATCCCGTAGCCGTTGACCGAGGCAGTCATGCGGTCGGGATCCTCCGTCTTTGCCAGATCATGGAGCGACGCCGTCAGTGCCGAAGTGTAGTCGGTCGGCGAATAGACTTCGTTGTGAAGTCCCCAGATATATATACACGGATGATTGTAGTTCTGCCTTATGAGTTCGCGCAACTGGCTGTGGGCGTTCTCCCATTCCCGTCCGGTGACGCGGTTGACAAAAGGTATCTCGGCCCACACCACAAGCCCGAGCGAATCGCAGCGAGAATAGATGCGGTCCGACTGCTGATAATGGGCGAAACGAACCGTCGTGGCCCCCACGTCCATTATCGCGTTGAGATCGGCGTCATGCTCCCGGTCAGTCAGGGCGCTTCCCTTCTGCCACCAGTCCTGATGGCGAGTGACGCCATACATCGGATACTTCTTTCCGTTCAGGAAAAAACCTTTTCCGGCAATCGCCTCGAAGCGGCGCAGGCCCAGCGGCTGCACTACCTCGTCGATGACGCGGCCGCCGCTGACAAGGCGCGTGGTGACGCTGTAGAGATAAGGATCATAGATTCCCTGCCACAGATGCGGCTTCTCGATGACGAAATCCGTGGTGAACGTCTGTGTGCCCTGCGGCGTAAGGTCCATCTGCCGCCGGTCGCTTTTGACCTTCCTGCCGGCGCCATCCTTTATGACGGTCTCCACAACGATCGGAGCAGGGGCGGCCGTCCCGTTGTCGATCTTGACCCTGACGCGCACATCTGCCCGTTTGTCGCTGACATTGCTCTGACTGACATACACCCCCGGCGAACCATGATCGGTCACCTTGATGCCTACTCCCTCTGTAGTCACCAGCCACACGGGCCGATAGATGCCTCCATAAACCCCGAAAAGCTGATGATTGACGGGAATAACGTCGGGACGCGACTTATTGTCCGCCCTGACCACCACTATATTCTCTCCGTCATAGTCAACCGCCCCGGTTATCTCTAACGCAAACGCCGAGTAAGCCCCTTTGTGCGAACCGACAAGACGGTTGTTGACATAGACGTCGGCACAGGCGCCCACGCCCTCGAATCGCAGGAAGCAGCGTTTCCCGCTGTCGGCGGCCGCCATGCGGAATTTCTTGCGATAATAGGCCGGCCCCTCATAGAAGTCATTTACGCGCGTCTGCATGTCGATGGCGTTCCATGTGTGGGGAACGTTGACCTTCTCCCACTTTCCGTTCCACCACGTCGCCCCCGTGTGGGGTTCTTCCGGGAACGGGCCGCGTCTGAATTCCCAGTCATTGTTGAAATTTTTCACCTCGCGGCCCTGCACCGCGGCCGCAAGCGCCAGCGACGCTACCAACAGTATTGTTCTTATCGACATGATTTTTTTTATTTCGGTTATGAATGATTTTTTCAGGTCAGGGCATCACGGTATTTTCCTTCCGCGCTACCGGCGTCAACGGTGAGCCTGATAACATACGGCTCCGATGATTCGACCGTGTTGACGTTATATTCGTCGCGGGCTGTCTCCATGAATCCGACAGGGGTTCCGTCAATGAGCGACGCGCCCCTGACAGCGGTTCCAGCCGGAGTTTTCACCCGTAGCCGGGCGCCGAAAGGCTGATTGAACACTATCATATAGACCGTGTCGCCCTTACGCGTATAATAGCCCCAGTCTGCCTTCTCAAAGCCGGCATAGCCGCAGCCATAGATCGCCTCCCCGTTATGGCGCATCCAGTTTCCCAGCCAGTCCGCAAGCTCTTTCTCCTCCTGCCGGAAACGGCCTGTGCCGTCAGGCCCGAAGTTAACGGCCATGTTGCCGCCCATCGACACGGCATGGACAACCCTCCGGAGCACTTCGACCGGCGGTTTCACATAGCTCAGCGACCAGTCTTTGTGATAGCCCCACTGATTCTCGGGAACTGTCATGCATGCCTCCCAGTCCCGGAGGGTCACCTGCAGGTCCCTGACCGGATCGGGCAGCCGCCGCTCGTAGCCCGATTCATAATCGCCCATCAGGCGTCCGTTGCTGTCGAAATGGCGGCTTCCACGTTCGTCGGCGCGCAGACGGCTGTTGACCGTCACGCCCGGCACGAGATCCTTGAGCATATTTTCCAGCTGCAGCGTCCATGCCCCGTTGCCTTTCACCGATGCGTCCCACGTCCCGTCAAACCAGAAATCCTTTACCGACGGATAACGCGTGGCCAGTTCTCGCAGCTGCGCCTCCGTGAAGCGTTTGAACCGTTCGAAAGCCGTGCTGTCCTCGCGGCAGTTCAGTTGCGTGCGGTAGTCGGGATTGCTCCAGTCCATCACCGAGAAATAGAAATGCACGTCGAGGCCCTCGTCGTTGAAAGCCTTCACCAGTTCGCCAAGCAGATCTCTGCCACAGGGAGTGTTTGCCACGGTGTAGGGCGTCGTGGCGCTCGGCCACAGACAGAAACCCTCATGATGCTTGGTGGTGATTTTAACGTAACGGAACCCGGCCGCTTTCATCATCCGCGCCCATTCCCGGGCGTCGAATCCCGTAGGATTCCACCGGTCCATCTGCGCGAGCCATTCGTCGGACGGCACCTTTGCCCATGCCTTCAGCCACTCCGCGGCGCCGGGATAGATTTTTCCCTTCCATTCGCCTCCGGCCATCGAATAGAGCCCCCAGTGGATAAAAGCACCCACACGGTGGTCACGGAAACGGCGCATGGCCTCGTCATCTCTCTTCTCTGTCCGCTGCGCACCGTACTTAAGTTCATATTTCTCCTCGCCATGCGAAACGAACGGCAAAAAGCACGCGGCAAGCAACAGACACGCTGTCAGTCTAAGAGGGTGTTTCATGATTGGTCTGAAAGTTGTTTTAACAGCAGGCTCACAGGCCCCTTCGCTAACTCTTTGCAAAATTACTGAATTTCCTACTCTATTCAAAAAATCGCCTTCCTTTTGATTTTTTTGGTTATATTTGCACTCAGAGAACCAAGTCACAATTGCACATAGGATGAACGTAGCCGAATCTTTCAATAACGCATCTTCGCCACTATTCTCTTTCGAGATTCTTCCGCCCCTGAAAGGCAACAGCATCTATAAGGTATTCCGCATCGTTGACACTTTGCGCGAATTCAACCCGAGCCATATCAACATAACATCCCACCACAGCGAATACGTGCTCCGCGAACAGCCCGACGGATCGCTGAAAAGAGTCAGCCTGCGCCGACGTCCCGGGACGGTAGCCATTGCCGCCATGATACAGCACCGCTACGGCATAACGACCGTCCCCCACATCATCTGCCGCGGCTTCACGAAGGAAGAGACCGAATATGCCCTCATAGACCTGAACTTTCTCGGCATCACCAATCTCCTGCTCCTCCGGGGCGATATCAAGTCGGAAATCGTGGGCGATGACCGTCCGGGGCTCTACCACGAACACGCCACAGGCCTCCAGGAACAGGTCAACAAGTTCAACGCCGGGTTCTCGCTCGACGACACTCCCCTCGAAGGGATCGAGACTCCTTTCTCCTACGGCATGGCATGCTATCCCGAAAAACATGAGGAAGCCCCCAACATGGACTCCGACATCCGCTACATGAAACGGAAAATGGAGCTCGGCGCGAAATATTTCGTGACGCAGATGTTTTTCGACAACTCGAAGTTCTTTGACTTCGTGGAGCGTTGCCGACGCGAAGGTATAACCGTCCCTATAATTCCGGGAATAAAGCCCCTTGCCAGAATCTCCCATCTGAGCATGCTTCCCCGCACCTTCCGATGCGACATACCCGAAGAACTCGCGTCTGAAATCCGGCGGTGCAAGACCGACGACGAGGTCCGCGGCCTCGGCATAGAGTGGGCCGTGACACAATGCCGCGATCTGATGGCCCACGGCGTGAAAGGAATCCACTTCTACACCATGTCGGCCGCCGCCAATGTACGCGAGATTTGCATAAGGATATATTGAACCCGCAGAGATATGACTGAGATACCTAAGGACCGGATTCTGATTCTCGACGGCGCCATGGGAACCATGATTCGCCATGTCGGGTGTAACGACGTGATGTGCCTGACCCATCCCGACGAAATACGCGCCATTCACACAGCCTATCTTGAGGCGGGTGCCGACATTATTTCCACAAACTCGTTCAATGCCAACAGCTTCTCGCTGGCCGACTACGGAATGGCCGACCGCGTGACCGAAATAAACTCAGCCGCGGCGGCAATAGCCCGCGAGGCGGCCGACAGCTTCATGAAGCTCCACCCCGACAGGCAGGTATATGTCGCCGGCTCTGTGGGTCCCACAAACAAGACCGCTTCGATGAGCCCCGATGTCAGCGACCCCGCACGGCGCGATGTAACCTACGACATGCTGCGCGGAACCTATCGCCAACAGATCGCCGCACTTGTCTCCAACGGGGCCGACATAATCCTGATAGAGACCGTATTCGACACTCTCAATGCCAAAGCCGCCCTCCACGCCGCCGAAGACGTCCGCGCGGAGCTTGGAACCGATTTCGGGATCATGCTCTCCGTGACCGTCACCGAAAAAGGCGCCCGCACATTCTCCGGACAGACGCTGGAGGCTTTCGTGGCATCCGTGGCCCATGCGCCTCTGATGAGTCTGGGGCTCAACTGCTCGTTCGGCCCCGAGGAAATGCTTCCGGTTCTGCGGCAGCTTGCCGCAATATCCCCTTTCCCCGTGAGCGCCCATCCCAATGCGGGGCTCCCCGACGCTTCCGGCTGTTATGCCGAATCGCCTGAACGTATGGCAGCCGCCATTAGCCGGTTCGTCAGCGAGGGACTCGTCAACATCGTGGGCGGATGTTGCGGAACCACCCCGGCCCATATACGACTTTTTCCTGCGATCGTGGACGGCGCGCGCCCCCATACTCCTGTCGCGCCGTCGCCTTCCTCCCTGCGGCTCTCCGGACTGGAGGCCCTCGAAATATGCCCCGGCTCTACCTTCATAAATGTCGGCGAACGCTGCAACGTGGCCGGTTCGCGCCGCTTCCTCCGGCTAATCAAGGAGAAGAATTATGATGAAGCCCTCGCCATAGCTCTGCGTCAGGTCCGCGACGGCGCCAATATCATCGATATAAACATGGACGACCCGATGCTCGACGCCCCGGCCGAAATGACGCGCTTCCTCAACCTGATCGCCTCCGAGCCGGAGATTGCTGCCGTGCCCGTAATGATCGACTCGTCAGACTGGGCCACTGTCCGCGCGGCGCTCGAAGTCGTCCAGGGCAAATCCATCGTCAACTCGATATCCCTGAAGGAAGGCGAGGAAAAATTCCTCGCCAAAGCCCGGGAGATACACCGTTACGGAGCCGCTATGGTCGTGATGGCGTTCGACGAGAAAGGACAGGCCGACACTCTCCGCCGGCGCATCGAAATCTGTGAGCGTGCCTACCGCCTGCTCGTCGATAAGGCCGCAATTCCTCCCTCCGACATCATTTTCGACCCCAATGTGCTGACCGTGGCCACCGGCATCGAGGCTCACGACCGCTACGCCATTGATTTCATCGAATCGGTCCGCTGGATCAGAAACAATCTTCCGCATGCGAAGGTGAGCGGAGGTGTCAGCAACCTTTCTTTCGCATTCCGCGGCAACAATACGTTGCGCGAGGCCATACACTCGGTCTTTCTCCACCATGCCGCGGCTGCCGGAATGGATATGGCGATACTGAATCCCGCCGCCATTACCCCCGTGGAATCCATCGATCCGGAGCTGAGATCTCTGATCGACGACGTTCTGCTGTGTCGCACTGACTCCGGCCTCGCCGTCGAGAGGCTACTCGCTTTCGCCGGCGGCATGACGCCGTCGGCTGCTCCGGAGAAAAAGCCTCAGGCCGACCGCGCGCTCGTTCCGGTAGCCACACGTCTTGCCGAGGCAATAGTCTCCGGCTCCGCCGAGTTCCTTGCGTCCGACATAGAGGAGGCGCTCTCCTCGATGCCCGACGGCGCGGCGGTCATAAACGGCCCGCTGATGGACGGTATGAGACACGTCGGCACTCTCTTCGGCGACGGAAAGATGTTTCTTCCCCAGGTGGTGAAGTCGGCCCGCACTATGAAGAAAGCCGTCGAGCTCCTGATGCCGGCTCTTTCTGGCGCGGCAGACAGCGCGGCCTCTGCGGGGAAAATAATCTTCGCCACAGTGCGCGGCGATGTCCACGACATAGGAAAAAACATCGCGGCAATCGTGCTCTCATGCAACAACTTCGAGGTTATTGACCTCGGAGTGATGGTTGAGCCGGAAACAATCGTCGAAGCGGCTCGCGCCCACCGCCCTGACTTCATCTGTCTCTCCGGGCTGATCACGCCATCACTCTCGGAAATGGCCACCGTCATTGAGATGCTCGCCCGCGAAGGGCTTGACATCCCCGTCATGGTCGGAGGCGCCACAACTTCCGAACTGCACACGGCCCTCAAGCTTGCCCCTCTTTCCCATGCCCCCGTGATCTATGCCGCCGATGCCTCGCGAAACCCTCTTCTTGCGGCCCGCTATCTCAACCCGGCGACCCGCGAGGAATTCATTGACTCTCTTAACAAAGAATACTCCGCTCTCCGCCTTCAGCACGAGCCCGCGTCGCTCCTGCCTTTCAGCGAAGCCTCTGCCAAGCGTCTGCGCCTCGACTGGGAGAACTATTTCCCCCTCGCCCCGGCTGCCGGAACTGAAGCTGTCACCTTGATCCTCGATCCCGAACTCCTCCGACCCTTTATCAACCGCCGCGCGCTCCTTCATGCGTGGGACCTCTCGTCCGACGAAGCAGCGGCTGAAGCATCAAAACTGCTTTCCGATGCGGAGGAGCTTTTCAATTCGCTCGCAACCGAATGGCCCGGCTTCTGCAAAGCCCGCTTCCGCATAGCCGAAGCTGTTTCCGATGGTGACGACCTCGTCATTGCCGGCCGTCGCTGGCCCATGCTCCGCTCCCAACGTCTTATCGACGGAGCCACGCTCTCTCTCGCCGACTTCGTCATGCCTGCCGCCACAGGGCGCACCGACTTCGTTGGCGTTTTCGCCGTCAACGGGGCATTCGGCCTCGATGAACTGCGCGAGTCTCTCAAAGGCGACCAATACCGGTCCATGCTTCTCTCGACCCTCTGCGACCGCATAGCCGAGGCCGGAGCCGAACTGCTCCACTCCCTCGTTCGCCGAAACTACTGGGGTTATGCCGCCGATGAAGCCCTCTCCGTCAGGGAAATCATGCAGGGCCGCTATGTCGGAATACGCCCTGCCGTCGGATTCCCATCCATCCCGGACCAGCTCATGAACCGCATTCTTGACGAAACGATTGGTCTCGGCGAAGCCGGCATAACCCTCACAGATAACGGCGCCATGTCCCCATCGGCAAGCGTCTCCGGACTGATGATCGCGCGCCCCGAAGCCCGCTACTTCACCGTCGGTAGAATATCCCACGAACAGCTCGACGACTACGGCCGCCGACGCTCCATTTCCCCCTCCCGCCTCCGCCGCATCCTCTCCCTGTGATTCCCCATACCCCGGCTTCATCTCTTTCAGACCATTTATTTTTATCACAGTCGATTCATTTCATCTTCTCGCACGGCTTTGCCTTTATACTTTCCTTTTGCCGCGTTGATGGAATATCGTACTGAGAGAGAGACATATTGCGAGGCTCCTTTTATGTCTGATTTATATTCTACGGAATTAGAATAAGTATCAAATCTCTGTTTCCATGTTCCAAAGATATCGTTGGCCGACAATGTAAAAGTCCAATTTCGATAACTCTTGCTGAGAGTCAACGCCATTTGCCATGTTCCGCGAGAATATGTGGTGGATGTATTGCCGGTTCCAAGATAGAATGCCGAGAGATAAGCATAGATACCTGCCGGTAAATCGAATCTGTTATTCAGCGATAGCTGATAGAAAGGCTTGTCGTATTTCCGCATCGGATTTCCGTATTTCAGATTTTGGAGCAATAGTACGCCCTGAACGGTAGGATGCCAGAACCTGACGTTGAATCCTTGTGATGCAACCAACTGCCATGTATCATAGTCCGGTAGATTGACATTGGTTCTGATATTTGCTTTAAGGCCGGCATCGTATTGATATATACTGCCGATTGGTTTTTCGGAACGTATGTATGTTCCCAGAAAGACAAAATTCCTGAAGTATAATGAAATACCCACATTGTGAGTCCTTGAAGCAACCAATTCCGGATTGCCTGTTTCCCAAAGAGTCGGTGTGACGTAGGCAAAGTTGTTGTCAAGCAAAGAATAAGAAGGACGGCTGACTTTAGCCCGGTAGTACATCGTTAGATTCACCGGAGATTTGAACTGGATTCCTAAATTGGGAAGAATATCATGGTATCTTCTTGAAAGATTATTATCATGGATGTCATCTTTCTCATAACGAGAATCTGTGGTTTCATACCGGATGCCTCCGTAAATGTTCCATTTGGGACTGATGTCATAATCAAATGACACATAATATGCTTGCAGATTCTGACGTACTATATCCGATGCCGATGTCAGGAACGTATTTGATAGCCCTTGACTGGTAAAGTATTGGTCGTTTTTTGTATGGGCATATTCCGCCCCGGCCTCAACCTCAATATTGCCGAAGTTTCTATTAATTCTTAGCTTGGAACCAAAATAATCATGTCGTGACCTATTATTGTTCATTATATTCCTTTCGGTCTCATTTTCTAATGCATCCCAACAGGATACATTATTTCCGGACATATAATCCAAATCCATACGCAGGCCGATACTTAACGGTAGTTTGAAATCGCCGAAAGCATTGATATAATGATCGAAAGACTGAGCATTAAGCGAGGTCGCCGATGTAATGCCGTTTATTGACAGCGCATCGGTTGAAGTATAACCCACACTGCCAAACCTACTTTTGGGTGTGCGGCTGAATATATACTTCAGTCCTACGGAGTTTTTACCGAAGTCATAGTTTAAGCCACCATCAACCGTCAGCGACTGACTGCGTTTTTTTGCTGTCTCATCTGAGAGAGTTGTAAAGAATTTATCTACGTTTGAAACTTCGCCGAATAATTCAGCATAATGACGCTTTTGCTTAAAGCCATCCCAAGCATAGGAAATATCTCCAAAGACAGTCAGTCCGTTCTCATTGTGATATTGCAGACTGGCCCCTGCTGATTCCGACCATTCTTCTGATGCCTGAACCCTCCCTTTACCTGAAATATATAATCCGGCGAGCGGTTGCTTTGTCTTAATGAGGATTACGGCTGACACATCAGAACCATATTCGGCAGAAGGATTCGTGACGATTTCAACGGAAGCGAGATCAGAAGACTTCAAGTTGCTAAGCTCGGATGAGTTCATCATTTTTCGGCCATTGATGTATATCACTGGAGTCCCTTTGCCGAGAACAGAGATGAAACCTGCAGAACCGTCGATAAGCGGCATCTGCATAATGGCATCTGTCGCACTGCCAATCTTTGAGAGAGGATTCCCGGACATTGACACTTTCAACCCACGGGCTGTCGATTTGGTGTACTTTCTTTGTGCCGTCACGACTACTTCATCGAGATCCCTATTCATAAGGGAATCGAGAGAATCCTGTGCTTGTATGCCAGTGGATACAGCAATCAGGAGAGTGATGATAAGGATGATTCTTTCCATATATAAACGGTTTTAGTTTCTGCTGCAAAGTTAGAGCAGCCAGTCATAACCGTCTATATATCAAGTCGGACAATAATGTGACACAAGCTGAATGTCACGCTTTTGTCCCAAAAACGGCCTCAAAAACAGCCGTCGGAAGCTTTTGTTTGATTCGGCTCTTACGTCGGCGAAGTGCATCCTCACTTGATCCGAAAGCCACGGATGCCAATTCTTTCGAGAACCCGACATAGATTGCCGCACAATACAACACATCGTCATAGGTCATGCCGCTATAAAGCTGTCGTAGGTTGGTGCATACATCAGCAAATTGCCCGATCACTCCATCCAGGACCTCTCTCGCCATTGCCTTGTCGATCGTCTCTGAATCTCGCTTTAGGTTCAACTGCTTCAATCGACCATATATCGGCTGGTTTATAAACAGTTCTTTATTCAGTCTCAACTTTTCAATAATCTCGGGCTGAACATCGGCATTCCCTTCGTTGACAGGTGTGTCGCTTTCATTATGAGATCCTGTAAGCTGAGCTATTCTAAGATTCAGTTTTAATATTTGCTCGTTCAACTCAATCTGCTTCTTCATCATAAGCCTGCGTTTGACACCTGCAAAAAGAAATGCTGATAATATAATAATAACAAACAAGCTGATTATGATGGCAATATCCCTATTCCTCCTCTCATCATCAAGTTTGGATGTAAACTCCAGCTCTGTTTTTGACAGCTTTTCATCAAGACTGATAGAGTCAACCTTGTTCTTTATTTCATCAATGGAATCACGATATTCAATAGCAGACTCATACCGTCCTTTACCAATTTCAATGGCGTACAAATTCTGATATCGGGATAGTCTGCCATATAAATTCAAGTCTCTTACATTCTGCTCATCAAGTATTTCTTTAGCCTTGTCGAAATTCTTTGTGCTGATAAGATAATTCAATCTGACATTTGCCAGTTCATTTTTAAGCACGCTGTCATTACCAACCACATACTCCATTGTGTCAAGTATCTCACGGGCCTTATCCAAATTTTGGGTTTGGATGTATGCACTCGCGAGATTAATTCCCGACATACCTTCCGTATATCTTGACCCGGAGGCATGGCTGATATTCTGACAATCTTTAAGATATATCAAAATGGAATCATTGTCGGATATGGTCAGACATCTATTCCATAGTGCCATGCTTTCATAATTCTTGCCACATTTACGTGCAACAGCCAATGCTTTCTTAAAATAATCGTCAGCTTTATCCTTTTTGAAGTCAGAATAATAAATGCTCCCGATTCGTGACAATACTTTATATTTCAAAGTGTCGGGAATCGTTTCGTCAAGATTGTTTTCAAGTTCAAATAGCAAAGTAAGCGCATCATCTTTTTTATCATGTGAGATTAAATCCTCTGCCCTTTTTATTTCATTGCAATAGTCCGAAATATGATTGTTGCTTTTACATGCAGCTAACGATAAAAATATAGCTATAACTACCGTATAAGCTTTATGAAAATTATGCAATCTCATTCTTTTTTCAAATGCATTGAACTGTGAGGATATATTATAAATGATTATGCCATCGCAAAACAGAATATCAACCGACTGTAATAATCGGCTGTCCGAAAAACGAGGAAAGCATGGCGAGAGTCGAGATAGTGAAGTTATGCTCCCCGCTCAGCCATCGTGTTATCTCATTGGGTCGTTTACCAAGGGCTTCGGCAAACTGCTTTTTATTCAAGCCCCTTTCACGCATGAGAGCGTCAAGTCTGTTAGAGATGGCAAAAGAAAGTCGTGTTTCCTCCCGCTTCTCCCGAGGAATCTCATTGAAAATTTCCTGTAATGAAATGTTGGCGGTTCTCATAAGTCAAAGGTTTTATCGGTTATAATCTCCTTTTCGGTTATCTCCACATTACCGGAACGCACTTCCTGTTTGAGCAGACGCTCGAATTTCTGCAAGTCCATTACATATCCCTGCAATGTGTCGTTTTCTTCGTATGTCCGGCTGTTCTTCACGTCGCCGTTACCGAGGACGAGAATTTTGTCGGTAAGCCGAAGACAATACAGGCGAAGTTTTGATTTCAAAACCGGCAGTGCAACAACTGAGTCGTTCATCTTGCCCTCTCTGCGGAAGTACCGTTCAAAAGCACCATTGGAGAGAATCTGTTCAACAAATCTCATTATTGCCTGAAAATCAGGATTCAGTTCCGCGTCCTCCCTGAACTTGGCAATGAATTTTTCAAATTCGCTCATATCGTCAGATAGGAACTGAATTGTGTACATAGTGCAGCTGTCGCTGCTGTTGACTAAGAGGAGTTCGACTTCGCTCATGATTTTTGCGTTTGTAATTACAACGCAAAGTTACAAAAAATGTTTTACATAAATGTAAAAATTAGGTATCATATTTTCTCAAAGTTTTTATTCCAGCACTTCAGGCAAGTTAGATTAAAGCCAAGTCGAGGTTTAGCAAACACCTCCCTTTCAGAACCAGCGCAAAATCACTCTTACAAATAAAATTCTTTTCTGTTCATTATTTGTTTCTTATAAAGCCAGAATTCAATGAATTGCATATATGAGAGTTATATTATAATACTGCGGTAAGAGCCTGATCAATGCGGTCGGGTTTAGAAACCTATGTCATATTTTCCCATCGGAGCCCGTCAGGGCGTGCTGAAAGTAACCGGCCATGGAGCGAAGCGGAGTGGTCGGAGAGACAATGATATATAGTAATTGAGTCGCGGAGGGACGATTCTGTGGTACAGGACATTGCGTCAACCACTGAGGCATCCATCCGGGGACGTCGAGAGTATTGGGCCGTCTTTGTCCGGGCACTCCGCTACGCTTCATGCCCGGTTAGGACACAGTGCGCCCGGGGGCTTGTCCATCAAGCCTTTTCAGCTTAACTCAACCGCATTGAAGAGCCTTCTCCCTTCCCCCAACTTTATCGGCGCCGGATTTGTTATTGCTATATATTTGTTTTATATTTGCAAACAAAATGATAGCACTATGGAAACAGCAATTAAGAAAAAAGCTACGATGTTCCGTCTCAATGTTGACCTGATAGAACGTCTTAAAGAGATGGCCAAGCGCGAACACCGCAGCCTCAATAACTTCGTTGAATGTGTGCTCCTTGATGTTGCTTACAATGAACCCAATGAAGTAACCAAGTCCGCGATAGAAGAAGCAAAAAGCGGAAAACTCCATAACGTACCTCCTGTCGATACGACATCTGTCGAAGCCATGTTCAAATCCATGGGATTATGAAAAAGCTTCGTCCTTCGACACAATATAAGAAGGATTTAAAAAGGATCCGCAACAATCCGAAAAAAGCGGAAGCACTTCTCGAGGTTCTCCGGTTATTGGAGAACGAATTACCCATACCCGAAATCTATCGTCCTCATTTGCTCACAAATGACTATGCAGGATGTATGGAATGCCATATTCAAGGCGACTTCCTTCTCATCTGGATTGACCGGACAACAAATGATATCGATCTGCTGCGGTTAGGCTCCCATTCCGAGCTATTCGGCAAAGGTCTCAAAAGATAGCCTTCTCCCCTTCCCCCGACTTCTCCAACCGCATTGATTCGGATAATTTGTCCTACTTTCCATTATAAACTTGCCTGAGACAACAAGTTTTACTATATTTGCCTCATCATGATAAACAAAACCAATAAAATCACTACAAAACTATGAAAAGTAAAGATCTCTGGGAACGTATCATGTCATGCGTACTTATCGCGGCACTGATGTTCGCGCCGCTTCAATCCATGTCTCAATCATTAAAAGGACAAAAGAATCTGCTTGAAAGCGGCACTCAGATGGTGCTTCGTCTTAATGAAAACTTCAACGGAGCCGACAAAACGGAATCAGGGACAATCACCGCAAAGGTTGAGACGGATGTATATTCTTCTGACGGGTCTCAGGTGATCATTAAAGCCGGTACTCCTGCCAATATTGATTACAGCATTGCGCCGAACGGTTCTTGGGGTAAAGCCGGAAAAGTCTGTTTCACGAATGCCTACACAAATACAATTGACAACAAGCAAGTGCCTCTCAGCCTGAGCACATGCGAGAAAGGGGGCAGCAAACTCGGCGGTGTGATCGTTTTGTCTGTTCTATTCTTCCCCATCGGACTCTTCAGCGGTTTCATGAAAGGATCCATGCCGAAAATCCAACAGGGTGCTACTTTTACAGCCACAGTCATGCAAAACGTAGCTGTTGACTAAAGACACATCTGACATAATGCAAAGGGCGAGACGGCAAAATCTCGCCTTTTGCATACCCGGAAATATCCATCCGTCACACTCTCTTCCCGCCCACAATTTGCCGATATCGGCAAGTTTCCATATCTTTGCAATAGATTTCAACCAATAATCTTGCCGATAACTGTAATATGGACTATACATCTGTCAAAGAGTGGGCGCAGAGTCATGGAGTTTCGGAGCGCACGGCCCGAAACTACTGCGCGCAAGGGAAAATAGAAGGTGCCTGTCTCGTTGGCAAGACATGGAACATCCCTGCCGATGCCGAACTTCCACAGCGTAAAAAAGCTCGCAGAATCTCTCCGCTGCTTTCGATTTTAAAAGAACAGAAAGCGGGTAAGGTAAAAGGCGGCATATATCATCGCATCCAGATTGATCTGACATACAACTCGAACCATATAGAGGGCAGTCGTCTGACCCATGACCAGACCCGATATATATTTGAGACAAACACAATAGGAATCACTGACAATGCGGTTAACATCGATGACATCATCGAGACAACAAACCATTTCCGCGCCATTGACTATATCATCGATAAGACTGACGGCAAACTTACCGAAGCATATATCAAACACCTTCATTATCTGCTGAAATCCGGAACATCCGATGAACGGAAGGTCTGGTTCAGAGTCGGTGACTATAAAAAATTGCCTAACGAAGTTGGAGGTTGCGATACTGCGGAACCGGAAAATGTCCATCATGAGATGGAAGCCCTTCTTAAAGAATATAATGCCGACAGACATCCGTCATTGGAAAATATCATAGATTTTCACCAGCGTTTTGAAGCGATACATCCTTTTCAGGACGGCAACGGACGAGTAGGCCGGTTGATTATGTTCCGCGAATGTTTGAGAAACGGCTATGTGCCGTTCATAATTACTGATGAATTGAAAATGTTCTACTATAATGGCTTGCGTAACTGGCCCGGAATAAAAGGCTACCTTTTGGACACTTGCCTTTCAGCTCAGGACTACTTCAAAAGACTCCTTGACAAATTCCGAATCAAATACGCCGACTGATCCTTCTTTTGCCCAATCCCTCCAATCATCCCCCTCTGCGATATTAAATTTTTGTGAATTTATTAGATCCCGGCTCCCGACGCTCTGCTTTATTTGTTATCTTTGCAGGGCAAATTAGCAAAATTTTTATTCCGAATGTCTGACAAACATATTGAATACTCCGGCCTGACCGACGCTCAGGTTCTTGAAAACAGAGAAAAATACGGCACCAATATCCTGACGCCTCCTGAGAAGGAACCGCTCTGGCGACAGTTTCTTAAGAAATTCAAGGACCCCTTGATCGTGATTCTTCTGGTGGCCGGCTTCCTTTCGATATGCATCTCATGTTATGAATACTGGGGACTCCATGAAGGGCCGGCCGTGTTCTTCGAACCGGTAGGCATACTCATTGCCATACTTCTGGCCACCGGACTCGCTTTCCTCTTCGAACTGAAAGCCGACCGCGAGTTCGCCATACTCAATCAGGTCAACGATGACGAACCCGTGCAGGTCATCCGCAACGGGAATCCGGTTCAGATTCCGAAAAAAGATGTTGTGAAGGACGATATCGTCATCCTCAACACCGGCGAGGAAGTTCCCGCCGACGGCAAGCTGCTCGAGGCAGTGTCGCTAAACATCGATGAATCCACCCTGACCGGCGAGCCGATATGCCACAAGACCACCGATCCGGCCCATTTCGACAAAGACGCAACATTCCCGTCCGATGCTGCCATGCGAGGCACAAAAATTATGGAAGGACACGGAGTCATGCGTGTCTCTGCTGTCGGCGACCGCACCGAAAACGGAAAAGTATTCGTAGCCTCACAGATCGACGACAGCGTACGCACGCCTCTCGACGAGCAGCTCGACCGCCTCGGCAAACTCGTCAGCCGCGCCTCCTACACTGTCGCCGCACTTATCGTTATCGGGCGCCTCTCCATGTACTTCATAAATGTCCCGGATTTCGACTGGCTCTCTTTACTTGCCTTCGCACTCCAGACCCTTATGATTGCCGTGACCCTGATCGTAGTGGCCGTGCCCGAAGGACTTCCCATGGCTGTCACCCTGTCACTCGCCTACTCCATGCGCCGAATGCTCCGCACCAACAACCTTGTCCGCAAGATGCACGCCTGCGAGACTATGGGCGCCACCACCGTAATCTGCACCGACAAGACCGGAACCCTGACATGCAACCGCATGCAGGTATATCGCACCGACTTTTTCGGCAATCCTCCCGCCGAGATAATTGCCGAAGGCATAGCCGTCAACTCAACCGCACTCCTCGACCTCTCCGGGAAAGAGCCCTCAGTTCTCGGCAACCCTACTGAAGGCGCCCTCCTGCTCTGGCTCCACAATAAAGGCATCGACTATAAAAGCTGCCGCGACAGCGTGACGCGCATTGACGAGCTTCCGTTCTCGACCGAGCGCAAATACATGGCCACGGTTGTCCGCTCCGCTTCCGGACGCACCGTGCTTTATGTCAAAGGAGCGCCCGAAATCGTGTTCGGACTTTGCGCCAATACTCCCGGCGTTACGCGCAAGGAGCTGGACGCTCTGCTGCTCGGCTACCAGAACCAGGCGATGCGCACTCTCGGATTTGCCTACAAGGAACTTTCCGATGGCGAAGACCCAATTGAAAACGGGCGCGTCACCTGCGGCGACATGACTTTCCTCGGCATTGCCGCGATCTCCGATCCTGTCCGCCCCGATGTCCCCGACGCTGTGGCACGGGTGACCGACGCCGGCATAAAGATCAAGATCGTGACCGGCGACACTCCCGGCACTGCAAAAGAGATCGGGCGCCAGATAGGCCTCTGGAACGACGCTACCGACTCTGACCGGAACATAGCCACAGGTCCCGAAGTTGCCGAGATGTCCGACAACGAGCTCGCACGTAGGGTTGAAGACCTGAAAATCATTGCACGCGCACGCCCAATGGACAAGAAACGCCTTGTCGAAGCGCTGCAGACCGACGGCGAGGTCGTGGCCGTAACCGGCGACGGAACCAACGATGCCCCGGCCCTGAAGACAGCCCACGTCGGCCTCTCGATGGGCGACGGAACGTCCGTGGCCAAGGAAGCCTCAGACATCACCATCATCGACAACTCCTTCTCCTCCATCGCCCAGTCCGTAATGTGGGGCCGATCGCTCTACCGCAACATCCAGCGCTTCATCCTCTTCCAGCTGACTGTCAACGTCGTGGCTTGTCTCATTGTCCTCTTCGGAGCTTTCATGGGAATGCAGTCGCCTCTGACAGTCACCCAGATGCTCTGGGTCAACCTCATCATGGACACATTCGCCGCAATGGCTCTCGCCTCCCTTCCCCCCTCCGCCTCAGTCATGCGCGACAAGCCCCGCTCCCGGTCAGCATTTATCATAAACCGGACAATGTGGCGATCCATAATCGCCACCGGCATCCTCTTCTTCTTCATCATGCTCGCGTTCCTCTACTACCTCGAGCACGCCGACATTCATTCCCTCGCCGACATGCTCCACACAGGAATCACCTCAGCCAACGGCCTTTCATCCTATGAGATCTCGCTCTTCTTCACCACATTCGTCTTCCTCCAGTTCTGGAACATGTTCAATGCGCGTGCCTTCGAAACCGGCCGCTCGGCCCTCCACTTCAAAGGATGCGGAGGATTCTGCCTCATTGCCCTCATCATTTTTGTCGGTCAGATTCTTATTGTGACATTCGGAGGCGATTTCTTCAGCGTCGAGCCCCTTCGGCTCTCCGACTGGATCACGATAATCCTCTCTACCTCACTTGTTCTCTGGATCGGCGAACTCCTCCGTCTCCTCCACAAAGAACCGACAACCAATTAGTCCAATTAGCCCAATTAGTCCAAGTTTATCCTATGTCTGAGGCAAAACGCAAAGTCTGTATCGTTACCGGAACCCGAGCCGAATGGGGTCTGCTCAGTCCCGTGGCTCGCCTTCTCTCGCAGCGTCCCGATGTAGAGCTGCAGATCGTGGCCACGAACATGCACCTCCTCGAGCGTTACGGTCACACGATCGACCTCATCCGCGCCGAAGGATTCTCCGTCAGCGCCGAAGTCCCCATGGAAGCCGACTCCGATTCCAAGCCCGACACCGCACGCGCCACTGCCCGCTGCCTCGAAGGAATGGCCGGTGCGTTCGAGCGTCTGCTGCCCGACATAATAGTGATTCTCGGCGACCGCTACGAAATGCTTGCCGTCGCCTCCGCCGCGACCATCATGCGCGTTCCCATCGTCCACCTCCACGGCGGCGAAGTTTCCGAAGGGGCCATCGACGACTCTATCCGCCACGCCATAACAAAACTCTCATCCCTCCATCTGACTTCGGCCGACCTCCACAGCCGCCGCGTCATCCAGATGGGCGAAGACCCCGGAACGGTCTTCAACATAGGTGCCATTGGAGTGGAAAACGCCCTCGCGCTCGAACCGCTCCCGAAAGAAGATCTCGAAAAGCTCCTGGGAATCCCTCTTGACCGCCGGTCACTCGTGGTCACCTTCCACCCCGCCACTGCCTCCGAAGGCTCCGCAGCCTCCCAGTTCGGCGCCCTTCTCGATGCTCTTGACTCTTTTCCCGAATCATCCGTTGTATTCACCTATCCCAACAACGATGCCGACGGCGCGGTGGTAATCGACATGATCCGTTCCTACACAGCCTCTCGCCCCGGACGCACGGTTGCCCGGCCCTCGCTCGGAGCCGTCAACTACCTCTCCCTCCTGCGGTATATCGGTGCAGCTGTCGGCAACTCCTCCAGCGGAATCATCGAAGTTCCCTCTATGGGCATCCCGACCGTAAATATAGGCGACCGTCAGAAAGGACGTCTTGCCTCCGAGTCAGTCATCGACTGCCCCGCCGACGCTGCCTCCATCCGTCAGGCCATCGCTACGGCCCTCCTCCCCGCCACACGCCGGAAGGCAGCCGTCACCCCCAATCCCTACAGCCGTCCCGGCTCCGCCGCCCGGGCTGCTGAACTCATCGCCACATTCCCCCTCTCCCGCCTCGCCAACAAACGGTTCCATCTGTTAATTCCTTAACATTTAAAAACGGCAGCCCTCCTCTTAGGCCCGATTTCATGTTAAAACCGCCTTTTGGGCCATTCTTTCCCTCCTTTACGTCTAATCCTTTTGCATATTCCATAAATTTATATGAAATTTGCAACCATGGTCAACAACTCAAAATGCCGGTTTGTACCAACCAAGCGGATGTCGGGCAAAATACTGACATTCTGCATTCATCTCGTCTGCATCTCGCTTCTCTTTGTGGTGCCTGAGGTCCTCGCCTCGCTTTCGCGCCGCAACGTCTCGGCCACGTTCAGTTTTGCGCCATATTTCAAATCCATAATCTGGGTCAGCGCATTCTACATCAGCTACTGCCTGACAACCGACCCCACATCGGGACGCCGCTCCGATGTGGTCAAATTCATCATCCAGGATCTCCTCATACTTATCGGAGCCACATTGGCCATGTACTTTTTCTGGGAATACATGCGGCCCGCGTTCAAAGGCTCCTCGCATCCCGGAGCCATCGCAGGCATTCACGCTCCTAAACGCCACTACGGGCTCAGCGCAAGTTTCATCATGCGCGACGCCGTCGTGACCATTCTGACCCTCGGGCTCGCCCTCTCGCTGAAAATCGCGCGAAAACTGCGCGCTATGGAAAAAAGCCGCCGCGAATCGCTGGCACGTGAGCGCGAAGCCGAGCTGCAGCACCTCAAGGCGCAGCTCAACCCCCACTTTCTATTCAACACCCTCAACAGCATATATGTGCTGACCGACATCGACCCCGTAAAAGCCAAAGACGCCATCCACCGCCTGAGCAAGATGCTCCGCTACATGCTCTACGAAAACCAGGGGTCCGTGATTCTCGGCGATGAAATCCGGTTTCTTGAAAGCTACGTCGAGCTGATGCGTCTGCGTCTGTCGCCCTCCTTCATCACCGACATCCGTTTCAACGCCGGTGACTGCGAGAACAACCCCATAGCACCCGTCCTTTTCATCAACATACTGGAAAACGCCTTCAAACACGGAACGCGCTCATCGGCCACCGGTCCGCTGCTCATTCACCTGACAGCTGCCGGCGGAACAGTAACCCTCCGCACCGCCAATCCCTACGACCCGGCGCTCTCTCCCGCCGAAAACGGCGGAATCGGCCTCGCGAATCTGCGGCGACGCCTTGAACTGCAATATCCCGGACGCCACTCCCTCGACGTGGAAATGGCTGCCGGTTCTTATAACGTCACACTAACGATCGACATTTCGACACCCCCCGTAATGTCGCCTAACCCCGACATATCCCTATGAAAACCTTACGATGCTGCGTCATTGACGACGAACCCCTTGCCTCGCAACTTATCGAAGCCTACATTCAGCGCACTCCGTTTCTCGAGAGCGCCGGAACTTTCGCATCCGCCCAGGATGCCGTGAAGACCATTCTCGAAGGAGGCATAGACCTCGTTTTTCTCGACATCAACATGCCTCAGATCAACGGTCTGGAATTCGCCCGCATAATTCCCTCTTCCACACGCATCATCTTCACCACGGCCTACGACAAATACGCCATCGACAGCTTCAAGGTCAACGCCCTCGATTATCTTCTGAAGCCCATAAGCTACGAGGAATTCCACAAAGCCGCCGTAAGAGCCCTGCAGATCATGCAGCCCGAACCGGCCGCAAACGCTCCGCGCCGCGACACTATAATCGTCAAAAGCGAATATAAGCTCGTCCAGATAGTCATCGACGACATTCTCTACATCGAAGGCGTCAAGGACTATGTGAAAATCTGCACCGCAGGCTCGACCGTGATGACTCTCATGAACATCAAGACTCTCGAACAGTCGCTGCCGGCCGACCAGTTCATGCGCGTCCATCGCTCGTTCATTGTCAACAAGCGACGGATAACGGTCATCGAACGCAACCGCATTGTTTTCGGGAATGTCTATATTCCCGTCTCCGAAAGCTACAAGCAGACGTTTGCCGATTTCATCAACTCACGTCTCGTCGGCACCTCCACCCGCTATCAGTCAGAGCCCTGACACGGGAATCTTCTCTATGCGGCGGATATGGCGTCCCCCCTCGAAAGGAGTGGACAGGAACGCGTCCACGATCTCCTTGGCCGCCTCCACGCTTATGAAACGTGCAGGCATGACAAGCACGTTGGCGTTGTTGTGGGCGCGCGCAAGGCGCGCAAGTTCAGGCGTCCAGCAGATGGCGGCGCGGATGCCCTGATGCTTGTTCAGAGTCATCGCTATCCCGTTGCCCGACCCGCACATCGCTATCCCCGGATAGTCCTTGCCCGACTCTACGGCCAGCGCGCAGGGATGGGCGTAGTCCGGATAATCACACGATGCTTCGCTGTCAGTCCCGAAATCCTCCGTGGCTATGCCCTTCGAAGCGAGATATGCGATAATTTCTTTTTTCATTTCGTAGCCGGCATGATCGCTGCACAATGCCACCGGCTTTCCTGTTTCTATGATTGTCATGCTCTTTAGTGATGATTGGTTTCGTCAATTGCAGTTCAGGGGTTCAGTTACTGAGGCTCACCAGATTGACCCGCTTCCACAGACACCGCGGCACCATGCGCCACAGCGTGTTGACGATCAGCCAGCGGCTGTCGATCACAGCGCGGCGTCGGCGCGTCAGAATGGCGTGCTCTATGAGAGGAGCCGCGTAATCCACGCTCATTATCATCGGGTAATCCTTGTCCTCTTTCAGCAGATCGGTGCGCACGAATCCGGGCCGTATGTCGGTGAACCTGACGTTGACCTGCTGCGTATAGGCAAGCTGCTCGAGCGAGTCCAGAAACTGCTGCTGGAAACGTTTTGATGAGCTGTAGGACGCCGCTATCCCTATGCCGCGTGTTCCGGCAACGGAAGTGATTGCGGCTATCTGGCCGGGATGAAGGTTGGCTGTGGAGCGGAAATAGCGGTAAGCGGCCGCGACTATTCTGGCGAATCCCGTGACATTCACCGCGAGAGTCGTCTCTATCTTCTCGTCCGTAAGCTCCGGATCCTGAAATCCTGTGCCGGAGGCATACAGAAGTATGTCCATCCCTCCTATGTCCTCGATCAGTTCGTTGAAACGGCCAACTGCATCCTGTTCTGTGACATCGATGACCTTATAGTGGATCCTGTCGGGATACTCATCCTTTATTCTCTTCAGCCGGTCCTCGCGGCGGGCGGCTATGCCCACATGAAATCCGTAACGCGCGAAATCAAGCGCCACGCGCTCTCCGAGCCCCGACGATGCTCCGATAATGACTATTCTTTTCATTTCTTCTGGGTGGTTTTTTGTTTTTTGTCTGTTTTATTATTAACCACCGGCGACGTGGGAGGGTTCAGTTCCAGAGTGTAACTTACAGTTATGCTCCCCGAAAGAGCAGCCCCGCGCTTCCCGAAGCCGGGAATATACATAGGTTCGCCATACTGCGCCTTGCTTTCGTGGAGAATACTGTGATACCTCACGTCCCACCCCACGGAGAAATTTCCGAATATATTCACACGCACTCCCGCAAGCAGTTCAAGATAGCCGACCGTGGCGTTCTGCTTGGGAATCTCGAATTTCTCGTCCGTCCCCCAGTAACCGTCGTTGAGCGAAATGTCCGTGACGCGGTAGGAAAACGGGGAGAAGCCGTATCGCACACCGACCAAAAACTTGTAACGCGGATCGGAATTATAGAACACGTTGTAGCTCAGTCCTATTTTGAAAAAGGGCGACACCGGCGTGCGGAAAGTGAAATTGCTCTCCTCGGGAGTGATTTTCGCCGAACCCACTCCGAGTTCAAGCGCGGCGAAATAGCGGTTGTGCATGTTGAACTCGCCCCACACCGAACCCAGACCGTACTTCTGGCCGAAACATCTCATGACAGGGTCCCAGAGATTGACGCCGGCGTTAACCGCATAGACAAGCGGAAACATCATCTTGGTCTTCTCGTTGACCAGAGTGGTGTCAACCCACTCCTGCCCCGTGACCGTATCGATGAATATGACATTTCCCTTGGCATCCTTCTGCTCTTTCAGGCGTCCGCGGTCTTCGTAGGGCGTCTTTTCCGGTTTCTTCACGGGGGTGCCTTTGGTGCCCGGCGTAGGCTCGACGGGTGTCACGCGCCGTTGCGCGTAGGGCTGCATGGCCATGACCAGCGCCAGACAGACAACCGTCAGACAGATCTTTATGCGTTCAGTCGTTTTCATCGGGATTCTGGCCTGTTCGGAAATATATGAGTATGCGTTTGATGTTCAGGTTGTTGATCAGCGAATCGGTGACAACGACCGAATCTATCAGGTTGGTGGTATAATCCACCTTTGTTATGCGGTAGAAGAACATGGCGCCGCACTCCTCGGAAACGAACCGAGGTTCGGCGTCGTAGGTGAAAGCGATCCGGTCGGTGACCGTAGTGACCGAGTCGGCGTGATACGTGAACAGATAAGTCGTGTTGTTCTGCGTAGAGCGGAACGGCAGATAAACCTCCGAGCGGCCCGAGGATTCAGCGGCGTAGAGCACCGAATCGTCAGGGGCGCCGAGACCGCGCACTTCCATGTTGCTCACGGAGATGGCTGCGCCTGTTTCCGACGAACAGAATCCCGCCAGCGGCAGAGCGCTCTGATTCTCCGTGCACCCCGAGGTGTTGCACCCGTAGCCGATCCACAGCGCCGTGACAGCCGCCACAACGGCTGCAAGAGCTTTCATCCCGGCCAATCCTTTACGTTTCATTTTTTTGCCTCCGATCCGGCTATTCTGATCTCCTCCTCAATCTCGTAATCGTTGCGGCGCGGAGAGTTGCGCACTATCAGCTCGCCGAGGAATCCGGTCAGGAACAGCTGCGTGCCGAGGATCATCGTGGCGAGCGCAAGATAGAAATAGGGCGACTCGGTCACGAGTATGTATTCGTTGCCGGAATACATGTTGTAGAGCTTCATAGCTCCGACAACGATGATCGAAATGAAACCCAGAACGAACATCAGGCTTCCGAGAAGGCCGAAGAAATGCATCGGCTTGACGCCGAATTTGTTCGTGAACCAGAGAGTGGCCAGATCGAGATATCCGTTGACGAAACGGTCGAGGCCGAACTTCGATTTGCCGTATTTGCGGGCCTGATGGTGAACCACCTTCTCCCCTATGCGGTTGAAGCCGGCGTTCTTCGCGAGATACGGGATGTAGCGGTGCATGTCGCCATAGACCTCTATGCGCTTCACAACTTTTCCCCTGTAGGCTTTCAGCCCGCAATTGAAGTCATGCAGATTGTGTATGCCCGAAACCTTGCGCGCCGTTGCGTTGAACAGCTTCGTGGGGATCGTCTTCGACAGCGGATCATAGCGTTTCTGCTTCCAGCCGCTGACAAGATCGTAACCCTCCTCCTTGATCATGCGGTAAAGTTCGGGAATCTCGTCGGGACTGTCCTGAAGGTCGGCGTCCATGGTGATTACGACATCGCCCTTCGTGCGGGCGAAACCTGTGTTCAGCGCCGGCGATTTGCCGTAGTTGCGGCGGAAGCAGACGCCTTTCACGTTGGGGTTGCGCTCCGAAAGCTTGCGTATCACCTCCCACGACTCGTCCGTGCTGCCGTCGTTGATGAAAAGTATCTCGTAACTGAAACCGTGCTCGTCCATGACGCGCGCAATCCACTGCTCGAGTTCAGGCAGTGACTCGGCTTCGTTATATAAGGGTACTACAACAGATATATCCATTTTTATTGCTTATTCTCATTTGTTCATTATTCTTGATCTCAGTCCGCGCGCTTTCACCAGCACCGCCATGAGCCCCGAAAGCAGCGATCCGCTCGACACGGTGAAAAGCCACATGGCGAGCGTCCACGTCGATGCCGGAGGAACGGCGTTGTTGTCAAGGATAGCCTTTGACAGCCGCGCGGCCTCCGCAAGCGATTCGTCGCCTGTCGAGGCATACACATCGACCAGTGTCTGCAGCTGACGCGCCATATAGCCGGGATCTATCCATTTGAAATACACTATCACGGCAACCGCGCAGATCAGCGAGCCGCAGAAAACCATGCTGATGCCCTCAACCCACAAAGCCGACACCTGCACGCCCGGATCGGCGAGACACGACTTTCGCAGAAACTTATAGATCAGAAACGGTGTGCCCGCTATCAGAGCGACGGCGACGAGCGACAGTAGCGGAACCTGCGCGGAGAATATCCACGACAGGAAGATGGCTGTGAACCAGAGCCCGAGAATATATCCGCGGTCGGCGCCGCGGCGGTAAGGTGAGGCAGAGGGTATGTTTTCGCTTGTGTTCATCGGGCGGAGAGGTAAATTACGGTCTGTAGGTTTCTATATGGCGTTTTTTCTTTTCTTCGAATATTTCCGAGAAGGCTATCAGGATTCCCGTCTCCTCCACGTTGCCGAACTCGTCGTTGATCGCCGTGCCGAAAACGCGCATCGTTGGCGAAAGCCCCATGTAGGCGTTGACAAGCGGAGGAATGTTGTAGCCCTGGGCCCTCACCTCGTGGTTGAGCGTCCGGTAATCCTCCATGAAATCCCGGCCCGTGAATATGCGGCCGAGCTCTTCAGTGTCCATGTCGGTCGGAAGAGGAGTGATCGGCTCGACAAGGCGGTCATTGTCAGGGAAATGACGGTGGAGGAAATAGAGTATCATGTCGCGGCAGCGGCGCGAATAGTCGGGATACATCGTCACCTTCCCGAAGAAATACTTTATCTCCGGATGGATCACCGTCAGCGCCCCGAGGCCGTCCCAGAGATTGTCGAGGGCATAGATGGCGCGGTTGCCATGGCGCGTGGTCTGGTATTCGAGCCTGACAAAGGAGCGGCCAAGCTCCACGGTGTATGGAAGGTAGTCGTTTATGAAACGGTCGGAGAAGCGAAACATGTGGGCCGTGGCTATTCGCGGGGTTCCGTCAGCGCGGAACATTATGTCGCGTCCCGTGATGAACCGGTAGCCCCCGGTGATCTCCTCGCGCTCCGGATTCCAGACTACCATCTGGCGGCAAGGAGGCTCCATCAGGTCATATTCGTCGATGTCACACTCCTTTCCTGTGCCTCCGCCCCCGGCGCGGAACGCTATCTCGCGCAGACGCCCTATCTCGCGCATCACGTTGGGAGCGGTTCGGGCATCCACGACATAGATCTCGTTGCCGCCCTTGTTGCTGACACGCAACATACGGTCAGCCGTGAGCTCCTCTTTCAGGAGCCTGACGTCAACTGCATATATGATATTCTGATTCATGTAAGGTCAATTCGTTAATATGCGGCGCGACGCTCCCGCTGGCAACCCGTAGGCTATCCGGCGGATGTCAAGCGCCTGACGCTCCGCGTCGGCGCCCCCACGGAGGCTCTGCCACGCTATGGGGCGGCCTGCCTCTATGGTGAATCTGCGGCCACGGCTGCGGAAAACCTCAGCCGGCAGGCGCAGCATCTCCAGATTGATCGGGATATGAAGGAGCGTCCTCAGATTTGCAAAATTATAAAAAAACTTTGAATTATGCCCGCTAAAATGGAGTGGAATTACATCGCGACGGCTGCTGATGGCCTTGTTCACAAACATTTTGTGCCATTTCAGATCCGTCACTATCCCTTTTTTCCCCTTGCGCGAGCACAGTCCCGCCGGAAATATGATCACCGGCGCGTCGCCCGCAAGGGCCTCGTCTATGGCGTTTTTGGCCTCGCGCGACTGGCGCCCGTGCTTGTTGACCGGAACAAAAACGCCTTTGAGCGGTTCTATAGCCATGAGGAGATCGTTGACAAGAAACTTGACCCCTTCGCCGTAGCGGCGCGTCAGCATGTCGATGAGCATCATTCCGTCGAGGCCACCAAGCGGATGGTTGCACACGAATATGGCCCTCCCGTCGGCCGGCAGATTGCCGGCGCCGGTGACCTCGTAGGTGACCTCCAGATGGTCAAGGACGCCGCGGCAGAAATCGGCGTCTTTCAGTCCGTGGTTGACTTCGAGCATCTCGTTGAGCTTGTCCTGGCAGATCATACGCTCGAGAAGACCTATGAGCCAACGCGGAATGTAGCGGTAATGACGCGGCAGACGCTCGCGTATCACCGCTCCGACATCGATTCTTATTATGTCGTCAGTTGTCGATGGCATATTTTTTTGATTACGGGTGCAAAGATACTCACAATTTTTCATTGTCAGAAATAATTTCTATCTTTGCATATCGGCATCTGTTGAAAAACAATGTCTGATTTTCAATCAACTCTCAGAGGTTGTTTAAAAACAAATGTGAAAGCTGGAGTCCACTCTCCCGCGATGGATTTCGGAATGAATTGAAGGAGTAATGCTGTAGCATTATGACTGAAATTCAGCACGAAAGACGCCCGGGAGAATGGATGCGAAGAAGCATTTTAAACAACCGCAAAACCGAAATTTAAATGTATAAAAAAGAAAAATTGTGTTACTATAAGTCGCATGGATGCCTTTTTGGCTCCCCTGTCCCTAATCTTCAGTCACAGTGCCACAGCACTGTTCCTTCAGATTATGAACAGATTATCTCAAAAATCCATCCACTCCGGCTTCACATTTGTTATTAAACAACCTCTAAAAATATAACTCATGGCAGAAATAAAATGTATCGGCATTCTGACCTCCGGAGGCGACGCCCCCGGCATGAATGCAGCCATCCGCGCCGTAACCCGCTCGGCCATATACAGCGGATTCCGTGTCAAAGGCATCTACCGCGGATATCGCGGTCTTATCTCCGATGAAATAACAGAGTTCAAGACACAGAACGTATCCAACATCATCCAGATGGGCGGAACGATACTCAAGACTGCACGCTGTCCCGAGTTCCAGACTCCCGAAGGACGTCAGCTCGCTTACGACAATCTGCGGCGCCATGAGATCGATGCCCTCGTGGTAATAGGCGGCGACGGTTCACTGACCGGCGCGCGCATTTTCGCCAACGAGTTCAACCTCCCAATCATAGGGCTCCCCGGAACCATTGACAACGACCTCTACGGCACCGACTCCACAATCGGCTACGACACAGCCCTGAACACAATCATGGAGTGTGTCGATAAGATCCGCGACACCGCGACTTCCCACGAACGCCTCTTCTTCATCGAAGTCATGGGACGCGACGCCGGATTCCTCGCACTCAACGGCGCCATAGCCTCCGGCGCCGAAGCCGCCATCATCCCCGAGATCTCGACAAAGGTTGACCAGTTGGCCGAACTTATCCAGAACGGCTTCCGCAAATCGAAGAACTCATCGATTGTCCTCGTGGCCGAAAGCCCCGTCACAGGCGGCGCCATGGGAATGGCCCAGCGCGTCAAGGACGAATATCCCGGCTATGACGTGCGCGTCTCAATTCTCGGACACCTCCAGCGCGGTGGTTCGCCTACGGCCCACGACCGCATCCTCGCGTCGCGCATGGGCGCTGCCGCAATCGACGCTCTTCTCGACGACCAGCGAAACGTCATGATAGGCATACAGAACGACAACATCGTCTATGTCCCCTTCACCAAAGCGATAAAGAACGACAAGCCGATCAACCAGGGTCTCCTCGAGACACTGCGGCGCCTATCCATCTGATGGCGCTTCCCTCAGCTTGCATCGACGCCATACGACAGACCGGGGCTTCCTGGGCCGACACTCTTGAAAAGGCCATGACGGGAAGCCCTGAGATTTCCGTGCGTCTCAACCGCCGCAAGCCCGGAAAGGAATTTCCGGCCGACATGCATCGCGTTCCATGGTGTCCGGAAGGCATTTATCTTCCCGAACGCCCCGCGTTCACTTTCGATCCCCTTCTCCATCAGGGTGCCTACTATGTGCAGGACGCATCCTCGATGTTCATAGCCCATCTCGTCAGGCATCTCACAAAGGACACCGACACTCCCCTGAAAGTCCTTGACGCATGCGCCGCTCCTGGAGGAAAAACCACCGCGATGATCGACGCGCTCCCCGACGGATCGCTCGTCGTGGCCAACGAATATGTGCCCGAACGCGCCGCCATTCTGCGCGAGAACCTTGCAAAATGGGGCTATCCGGCCGTATGCGTCACCCGTGGCGACACAGCCCGCTTCCGTGACACACCCGCGTTTTTCGACATTATCGCCGCCGATGTCCCCTGCTCGGGCGAAGGAATGATGCGCAAGGACGCCGAAGCCGTGGCACAGTGGTCGCCCGCACTCGTAAAACAATGTGCCGCGCGCCAGCGCGAAATAATAGCCAATCTGTGGCCCGCTCTGCGCCCGGGCGGTTGGTTCATCTATAGCACCTGCACCTTCAACCGTGAGGAAAACGAGGATATAATAGCGCATTTGCGCGACTGCTATGGCGCCGAACCTGTCGAAATTCCTGTCGGAGATGACTGGAACATAGCGCCGTCGCTTGATCCCGAGCTGCCCGCCTGCCGGTTCATACCCGGACTTGTCAGAGGCGAAGGGCTTTTCATGGCCGCCGTCCGCAAACCTCTCGACGCGGAAATCACTGCGCAGCCTCATCGCGGTAAGAACCGCCGCAAGGAACCGGTCCGAAAGAAACAGGCTCAGAAGATTCCCTCCGAAATAAAGAACTGGATTTTACCGGATTTTGATTGCACGATAGAGGCCCACCCTGAAGGCCGGGTGACAGCTGTTTTAGGCCCCGAGCCATACGCGCCGCTGCTCGAAATCGGCGAAATGAAAGGTCGCGACATAATTCCCTCGCAGCAGCTTGCGCTGAGCGCGGCCTTGAATCCCGATGCATTTCCGCGCGTCGAGATCGGTCTGACAACCGCCGTTGAATATCTGCGCCGTGAAGCGATAACCCTTCCGGAGTCAGCGCCACGCGGTCTCGTCCTGCTCACTTTTGCCGGCCTTCCCCTCGGTTTCGTAAAAAACCTCGGCTCCCGGGCCAACAATCTCTATCCGCGCAACTGGCGCATTCTCTCTCGGCCCGTCTGAAATCACTTTTTGCTGAACCCCACTCCCTCAGGCAGAATCTCCACCGGAGTTCCCACTCTGACCAGCTCTTTCAGCCTGACGATCTCTTCGTTGCGCAACCGCACGCATCCCTGACTCGCACGCGTGCCTATCGATTCAGGCTCGTTGGTCCCGTGGATGCCGATCGACCGGAAACCCGGAACTTTCAGACGCATGAACCACGGGCCGTAGCTCGCGCGATAAACATGGTCGAAATCCTTCCAGCGGGTTGAATTCTCTATGCTGACTATGCTGAATTTCCCTTCCGGCGTCTTATGGTCACCGCGACGCGTCTTGTTGCCGCGGTTCATCCCGAGACAGACGTCGGTCATATAGACCACGCTGTCGCGGCTGTCAAGGACATACAGCCTGAAGTCGCTTTTGCTGACGACTACTCTGTTTTGCGCCTCGCTGACCGCTGACGCGGCGATCAGCGCCGCGACAACAGCCATGAAGCGTAATATCCGTCCCTTCATCCCGCGATCAGAACTTTCTGCAGGTTATCTCGACGCCCTGCTCCGTGGTCATCACCAGTCTTTCGCTCGAAAGATGGTCGATATGATATTTCTGTATCCACTCGATTGTCCCCGTCGGCGTGTTTTCCGGAACCACTATGCCCCACGCCTCGAGATTCCTCGGCTGAGTGGTGGGGAACTGGAGCGTCAGGCTCGGATTGTCGTAGGTCATGTTGGCTGTGATCGCGGCCCCGCCACCCGGACGGAGCTGCGCCGTATGACGGTAGAAACAATAGTAGCGCTGAGGCGACTCGACCACGCGCCCGTCGGGATAAACGATTTTCGTGATCTGCCACTGACCGGCTAGATCGCCTATCAGGGGAAGCTCGCGGCAGCTCCCTGCCACGGCCAGAAGTATCACTAATGAGAGTATTCTTGCTATTTTTTTCATAACCATCCTGTTTTACGTATTGTCAGCATTGCGCCTAATGTTTTTCCGAGCATCTTGCCACCGTCGGCACCCAGACCGAGACGGAAATCCCATCCGGCCAGACGGCGCGGACTGTAGGTCATCTCTACCATTGCGTTGAAATTGCACTCCACGTTAGGCAAAGGTGCCCCGTAGGTGCCCCACGAACGCGTCATAGACATGAGGATGCGGTAACGCAGTTCGTCGGTCGGACTGCCGCTAAGCCCGAAATGATGGCCCTTGACGCGGTTGTGTCTGAAACCGATGGAGCCGTCGCTGTTGTAGATCGGAGAAATCAGGAGCGGATTCCCGAGGCCCATGCCCCAGTGCTGCCACCCGTTGTAGATATAATGGTTGTAATAATTGTCAGCGCCGCTCACCTGCTCCGGCAGATCCGGCGTGTGGTCCCAATAGACCGCACCGCTCTGGTCCTTGGTGTTGAGATACTCATAGACGAACTGATCCACGAAACGGTTCTTAGGCAGAGTGAACTCCACTCCAAGAAGCATGTCTTTCCACGCATAATCGAAGAAAAGCTGCGAATGGTCCTCGAAGAAATGCTGATAATAGGCGCGCACGCTCCAGTCCGTTTCCTTTGGAGCCCATGTCGCGGCCAGAGACCACTCGCCGACATGGTCGCCGTAACAGTTCGAGATCTCGCCGGCCTGGTTCGGATCGTCGGAGTCACCGCCGCTCATGCCGAGAATAGCCTTGATAATGTCCTTGAGACCGGTCGGCATATTGATTACGTTGTCTCCGTTGTGCGCCTTTCCGCCGAAGAGAGTTCCCATTTCCAGACCGCCCTCTAACGTAAGCGGAAATTTCTCCCGGTTACCCCAGCGCAGGAAGAGACCTTTGGTGTGATACAAAACATGCTCCGACCATTTACCATTTGGCCCGACGTAGTCGCGCTGCCAGCGCCAGTCCGACAGCATTCCCATCGAGAAAAAGCCTTTGACCGCCAGCATCTGCTTCGTCCAGGGCACCCATTCATATTTCGGCATCGACAGGAACACCTGTGGCACCGGACGGGCGTTCTGAGAGAAGGTCATGTCACCCGAACCCAGCTCCTCGTTCACCACTCCGATATAGCGCTCCTTCGACCCTATGGTCAGTTCCAGCGACCGGTAGCGTATCTCGCCGTAGAGCTGCTGGATGACGAAGCGCGACGTGTAGTTGTAGGGCACCGCTATGTCAGCGCCGAAGCCCCACGAAAAACGGCGGTCATGCTGCATCTCGCGGAAAAATCCCGCTCTCATGTAGCCGTTGTTCTTTTCGAGCGACGAAAGGCCCATGCGGTTGTTCATGAGCCAGAACGGAGTGTGGCGGCTCGATGTGGCGGCATTGCCCTCGACCATCCAGCGGTAGAGCGGACGCTCCGCGCTGTCGGCCGGGAGCGAGCACTCCTCAGCCTCGCCTGCCTCGATCACAACGACTGTTTCCTCCTCCGGGGCCTGTGCGTGACAGACCGAAGCGCCCAGCAAGAGCGCTATTAGAATAAAGGTTTTCTTCATTTCATTTCTATTTTTTCATATCTGCAGCCGCGAAGATACTCCTCGGCGGTCATGCGTCGTTTTCCCTGCGCCTGCAGGCTCGTTATCTCAAGTTGTTCGTCGCCGCAATCCACCGTCAGTCTCTTTCGGTCAGGCGAAACGGTCACGCGGCCCGGCTCCGAAGCCTTCACCCCGGTTGTCCGTGTGGCGAAAATCTTCATCGTCCCCACTTCCGTGCCGTCGGCCGTGAGCGTGGTCCACGCCGTCGGATAGGGCGACAGGCCGCGTATGTGGTTCCTGACCGCGGCGGCGTCGCGTGTCCAGTCTATGCGACATGTATCCTTGAATATCTTCGGCGCCGCGCTCGGCTCCACGTCGCCGAAGTCGCTCTGGGGGCGCGTAGTCACAGTGCCGGCGGCGATATTATTGACAGTCTCGGCAGTCAGTCGCGCGCCCAGTTCCATGAGCCGGTCATGTACGGTGCCCGCGTCGTCATCCTCGCCGATCTCTATCCGCTCCTGCTGTATGACATCGCCCGTGTCTATCTCGTGCTTGAGGAAGAACGTGGTGACGCCTGTCTCCCTGTCGCCGTTCATGACCGCCCTGTTGATGGGAGCGGCGCCGCGATAGCGCGGCAGCAACGACGCGTGGAGGTTGAACGTCCCCAGCGGCGGCATTGTCCACACAGCCTCCGGAAGCATCCTGAAAGCGATAACGACAAACAGGTCAGCCCCCAGCCCACGGAGCGCCTCGATGAATTCCGGCGCCTTCAGCTTCTCCGGCTGAAGCACCGGCAGCCCGTGGCGCAGCGCCGCATCCTTGACCGCCGACGTCATTATATGTTTTCCGCGGCCGGCCGGCTTGTCAGGTGCCGTGACCACGGCGGCTATCTCATGGCCCTCGCTCAGTATCGCCTCCATCGAGGCAACCGCAAACTCGGGAGTGCCGAAAAATACTATTTTCAATTTTCTGTCATTCATAGAATCCATTGTTCGATGATAGAACTGATTTAAACTTATTGCAAATTAACATTTCGAGGATTTTTGAAACAAGTTTAAATCATGTGTTGGTTCAAAATATCGTCCTGACAACGTCAAGACTCTTCAGATTGCCCATGGCCGCGTAGTGGAGCGTATAGTAGCGCAGGAGCTCTTCCAGAATCCTCCGCCTCTCCTGGCGGCTTATGCGCCAGCGGTGCATGGTGCCATAAGTCAGTCGCGAGAGGGTAACCACCGCCGCCGAGTCGGCAGCCGTCAGATAATGTCCGTGGAGCGGAGCCGTCTGCCTGAACACTCCCTCCGCCATGTCAAACACCATACCCGCCCTGTAACCGCCCGTATCCGGCGCTATGCCCAGCACTCTTGCCAGGCCGAAAAGAAACACGGCGTGGAAATTTGCCGTCCGTCCCGCCTCGAGCGCGTCAAACAGCGTGATGCTTTCAGCCACATACCGCCAGACCGCTCGGTCAGCCGGACCGTCGCGAAACACTATCTCCAGCACTTCCGCCAGAAACAGCGCTACGGTAGCTTTCACCGGGCTGCAGCTTATGCCGTGGAGCGCCACGAGCGAGCGCGGCTGCATGAGGGTGTGCACCTCGCGTCCCGCCTTGACATCAGCCTCACACTCCACAAGCGACAGCGGCATCAGCAGCGCCCGGGCCCTCGACGCGCTCCGTCCGCGGCCCGCGTTGACCGCAAACGCCATCCTGCCTCCTTCAAGAGTGTAGGCCGTCAGTATGTCATGGCGCTCATTGTGGCGCACCGTGCGCAACACTATCAGGTGAAACGTCTGCTTCATCCCGCGGAGTCACGCTTCTGTCGCTTTCAGAACTTGTAGCCGAATCCAACGTTGAGATAGATCGGATACATGTTGAAGCTTATCGTCTTGAACGATGACTTGAATATGTTGTTACAGCCGAAAACGAGATTGGCGTTGACGGACAGATGCTTGTAGGCCATCCAGCTGACGCCACCCTGCATGCCCCACTGGAAGTGGCGCAGCTCGTCGCCGAAGTCGTATGTGGCTCGCGAGTCGCCCTCGAACACATATTTGTCGCCCGTCGGGTCGCCCTCGCGAAGATAACCTTCCGACACGAAGCCGTTGAAATCGTTCTGAAACGCCCAGGCCACGTAAGGGCCGAGATTGATCGTCGTGCGACGGTGCACACGAAGCATCGCCAGAATCGGAATCGCAAGCTGCTGGGTGTGATATTTTGTCTGCACCCGGCCCGTCCAGCGGCCTTTCAGCTTCTTGCCGTCGTCATAGATCTCCATGCCGTAGTTCTTCACCGTGGCCTTCGTCTGCATACCTTTGGTCTCGAAACGCAGACCGACGCTGACGCCCCATTTCTTGTCGGGGGTGAACCACTTTGTCGCGTTTCCTCCCAGTTGCAGGTTCAGGCGCGGGTCAAACGAATTGATCTTCCTTATCTCGGCCGGAAGAGGTATTGGCGACGAGCCTCCTATGTTAAGGCCCGCGTTGACCTCATATTCCCACCCCTTGAAAAACGCCTCGCGCTCCTCGTCGGTTTTCTCCTCTGCCGCGCTGGCCTGAAAGCACAGAAAAGCTCCAAGCGCGCAGACCATATATTTTTTCAGATCTCTCATTGCGGTTGTCTTTTTGAAATGGTCTTTGATTCGGTTCATTGAACTGATTTAAACTTATTGCAAATTAACATTTCGAGTATGATTCCGAGATGATTTCGACCTTTTTGAAAGAGCAATGGGGTTCCATTGTGATTGAAAAAAGGGAAGAAAGCGGCCGGAATCATGCCGAAAGGGTAAAGCCGAAGGTTTCCGTCAGTTCTGAATTAACATTTTGAAATAAGTTTAAATCAGTTCATTCTTCGCAGGTGATCGAAAGCTCGTCAACCTGAAGCGTGCTCCCTATGGCGCCGCAGAAATAGTCGCCGTCCTGGCTCGAGCTCATGACTATCGCTATGTTGTATTTGCCTTCGTGGAGCTTGACCGGATCGATGCTCTTGCCCGCGCGATATTTGAACGGAACGGAGAACGGACGCCACTGGCTGCACTCCTGGCGGTCGGGTATCTCGGCCGTGCAGATGATCATGGGATTGTCCTGCGACAGCACGTTCGAACCGTCAAGCCATTCATGGCCGGCCGACGTCTCGTAAAGCACGGCGTAAAGGTTGAACATATCTCTCTTGCCTTCGACCGGAACAAGGACTCCGTCGGAATTGGCCTCACCGTAGGTATCGCCTGACTTGTACTTGTAGTAGCCGTTGAACTGCACCGGCACCTGTCCGAACGGAATGCCGAAGTGAGTGGCTCCGAGCGGATTGGTCAGGGCGTTGGTGCCGTCGAATGTGCCGAAGAAAAGATTGCCCGCGGCAAGAGGCTTCTTGACGCGCTGGCCGAAAGAGCCCGTGCTTCTGGTGACAAGCACCACGCACTTGCCCCCCTCGACGCCATCGTCGCCCTGATATGTCGGGAACGTGTTTGGAGTCGAACCCTGAAGTGTCAGGGCGAAGGCGGAGTTGGCCGATGCCCACACCAGAGCGTCCTGGCCCGTCACGCCCAGCTCATAGAATTCGTCGTAGGTGCACATTCCGCCCAGAGCCTTGATGTGGCGCACGTTTTCGAAATCATATTCCAGACTGATGGCGCTGTTGTTGTGCTGCACCTCTATTATATATGTCTTGTGCCATTCGCCGTCCTGCGATGTCGTAGTGTAGCTCTGGGGATTGGTGAAATTTCTGACCGTTCCTCCCGGCGGATCTATCGTCGCGCCCTCGCTGAGCTTGAATTCCGGAGCCAGACTTCTGACATCGACCCCGTTTTTGACTACAAGTGTGACCTTGTTGTTGCTGATGACAGGTTCGCGGTTCAGCACATCGCCCGGGACTGTCACTTCCAGAATGTCACATTCCGAATTCAGTGGCTCGTCCTTGATACACGATGACATCGCAGCAAAAAGCGCGCAGACCGTCAGAGCCTGTACAATTTTTCTGATAATCATAATATTTTGCTTGAATTTCGTAACATATTGCGGCTCTTCCGCCGGATTAAACGCCAAAATTAATCCATTTTCGCCATTTTTCTATCATTTATCAGCAAAAATGTAATATGTTAATGTTTTTTAACTAAAACAAAAAAGCCTTTTATGCAAAATCCACCTAACTTCGCAATGTTTTTGATGAAAATAATTCCAAAATTTTTATCCCATTTTTGACTAACCCATTTATTTATGAAGAAATTTTTCCATTATCTCCTTCTGAGCGTAGCAATGGTCGTTACGTTCACTGCTTGTAGCGACGATGACGATCCCTACTTCCAGCTGCCCGAAACTCTTCAGGGCAAAGCCGTTACAATAATCAGCAACGGCAACAATCTTTCTGACGCCCAGTGCATCTATTCTCTCGGCGCCGACCACAAAACAGTGACACTCAACATTTTCGGCACAGCCGCAGGAAAAGCCGAAGCTGCTTCCGACGTACCGGCCATCGCTCCCGGATACATTCTTCCCGGTTGCGCTGACGTTACCCTTACATTCGCTCCTGAGATTACCGCAACCGGTGCCTCCTACGAAGGTCAGGGAACATCGACCTATTGCACCTATACCTATCGCGTGACCTTCACCGAAGCAGCCGTTACCGTTGAGTTCAAGGACATCGTGATGAATTCAGGCCTGATCCTGTCAGAAATCACCTACACCGATTCCGATGTTGACCACATGCTCGAACTCACCTACAACGGCGCTCCCATGATGGGTAAAATCGTTAAGTACGCTCCTGCCGAAAACGAATATGACAAAGCCGTCATTACACTTTCCGGCGCGACTCTCGATCTTACGGACATGCTCGAGACCGTCAGCGCATCGCTCCCCCTCGACCTCTCGAAACTGAAAACCATCCCAACACCCGGTGTTTTCCCCGGAAGCGTTTCCACTGACCTTACGATAACCATCGGGTCTGACGGTTCTTTCAGCGGCCAGGGCGAAACCGACTATCTTACTTTCAAATATTCCGGCACAGCCACTGCTTCAAAAATGGCTCTCAACATAACTGAAGCAACCCTCAAGAACACCGCCATCGCAGGCACATGGAATCCCGTTCCATTTGCGATGGAGGATGACTGGAATTCTCCTAATTACGGGATGCCCATTTCAAATCCGATAAAATTTGAATGGATCTCCGATGCTCCAATCGATATGGGAAGCGGCTCTCAAATCCCAACAATGCTCGTAGGACATCTCCTCTCTATTATGCCTATTATTCCGAGCGAAGACACCCAGCTGACCATTCCACAAATGCTGAATAAAGCGCTCAAAAGCGTTACATTCCAGCCCGACGGGAACATCGTAGCTGAGTACGTTCCAAAAGCGCTTTCCACAAATCCTGCTGTCACCTCCCCCGTGAATTTGGCCCAGTATGTTGTCAAATCCGATGGTGAAGTACTTGTTTTCCTTAATCCTCAGGCTATAATAATGGCCGTAATGTCCGAAGGGTCAAAATCCAGAGCAGATGGCAATCTTGATCTGGGACAATTCCAGTCTATAATAGACGCTCTCGCACCTACTCTTCTTAACATGGTACAAAACGGTGCTCCGCTTCAATATACTCACGCTGGAGATGATCTCTCGGTCTTCCTTGGCACAGAGGTGCTTAAACCTCTTCTTCAGGCTATAATACCGGTTTGTCAGAATCAGGAAGTTCTGGAAGCTCTTAAAGCTATAGTCGATCAGAATATGGCAGGCATGGGTGACTTGGTTAAAAATGCTATGGCATCTCTCCCGGCCGTAATCAATGGCACAACCAAACTCGAAGCCGGTATCAACTTCCAGAAAGCCGCTCAGTAATCGACAGCTTTCCAACCGATATAAAAGCCCGAAGGCCTCCCGCCTCCGGGCTTTCCTTTTCCCCACCCTCAGCTCCACCCAATTCACCCTGACTAATTCGTCTAATCAATGCGGTTGAGTTAAGAAACCTATGTCATATTTTCGCAATCAGAGCCCGTCAGGACGTGCCTCCGAGAAGAACCTCCAACTGAAACACTCCTTTTACATCGCAAAGCGATGTCCGTACATTTGGATACGTTTTCCCGATTATTCGTCCAACCGCCGAAAGCAAAAAAAGCCCGGCTCAACGCCGGGCTCTTCATTTATCTCAGGTTATTGTTTTAGAATCCGTAGCGCGACCAATCGACGTCGTGCATGTCGCCTGTCGCCTTGAAAGAGGTGTGGAATGCGAGCGAAGCTTCCAGCGAGTGAGGGATGTTGCCTGACTTTCCAAGCTTCAGATACTCCTGCAGCAGAGGACGATAGGAAGGATGTGCGCAGTTGGCTATGATGCTTTCGGCACGCTGAACAGCATCCAGACCGCGCAGGTCGGCAACACCCTGTTCGGTGATGATGACATCTACCGAGTGTTCGGTGTGGTCGATGTGGGAACACATCGGGACGATATTCGAGATCTTGCCGCCCTTCGTGATCGACGGGCAGGAGAAAATCGAGATATAGCCGTTGCGGGTGAAGTCGCCCGAACCGCCGATACCGTTCATCATGCGGGTGCCGAGAACGTGGGTCGAGTTGATGCAGCCGAAGATGTCGGCCTCGAGGGCGGTGTTCATCGCGATAACGCCGAGTCGGCGGATGACTTCGGGGCTGTTGGAGATTTCCGAGGGTCGGAGCACAAGGCGTTCGCGGAAGAAATCCAGATTATGGAGAATCTCGCTTTCGGTCTTGTCAGATACGGTCAGCGCGCAGGTGGAGCCGAACTTGCAGCGGTCCATCTTCATCAGCTCGATGACAGCGTCCTGAATAACCTCGGTGTACATTTCGAAGCGGGGAATCTCCTTGGCTGCGGCAAGTCCGTAGAGCACAGCGTTGGCCACATTGCCCACACCCGACTGAAGCGGCAGGAATGTCTTCGGTATGCGGCCCGCTTTCATCTCGCTGATAAGGAATCCGCAGACGTTTGCGCCGATCTGCAGCGTGCTGTCGTCGAGTTCGGTGAAGCCCTTGATGCCGTCGTAGCGATCGCTATAGACAACGCCCGCGATCTTCGCCGGATCTATCTTCACAACCGGGCTGCCTACGCGGTCACTCGGCTTGAACACGGGGATCTCGCGGCGGTTGGGAGGATCGAGAGGCATGTATATGTCGTGAAGTCCGTACATTTCGCGCGGAAGCTTCTCGTTCAGTTCCAGAAAGACATGTTTGGCATGCTGCACGTAGGTGGGGACGTTGCCCACGCCCGTTCCGAGCACGACCTCACCGTTGTCAAACACCTCGGCCACTTCGAGGATGGCCCAGTCCATCTCGCCGTAGAACCCATAGCGGAATTTCTGGGCGAGCTCCGAAAGATGGAGGTCGAAATAGTGGGCGTCGTGGGAGTTGATGCGCAGTCGCAGATCGGGAGTATTCTGATAGGGGGTGCGGCGACCTATGGCGTTGGCGCGCGCAAGAGCGCCGTCGGCCCAGCGGTTGGTCGATGCGCCGGTGAAAATATCGACTTTGAATGGACGGCCTGCTTCATGCTCTTTCTCGGCGCGGGCCGCGAGAGCTTCGGTTATCACTTTGGGCGAACCGGCGGCTGTGAAGCCTGACAGACCGAGAACATCGCCGTTTTTGATCATTGCGGCGGCCTCTTTCGGGGTGAGAATGGGAAATGACATGTCTTTGTTCTGGAGTTATTTCAAGGTTTTGATTTTGCCGCCACTATGTTTTTTAGAACCGGAATGTCGGCAAATGGCGTATTTTTACTAATTTTGTGCAAAATTAGACATTTATCTTTCAATATACAAATAAATTTGAACGCTAATAATCAGAAAACAGGGCGCCGGACGCCCGATATGACGCGGCGACTTTTCATCGAGACATACGGATGCCAGATGAATGTGGCCGACTCGGAAGTGGTGGTCGCCGTGATGGAGACCGCAGGATACTCCCTGACCGACTCTCTTGACGAGGCCGACGCCATACTTCTCAACACTTGCTCCATACGCGACAACGCCGAACAGAAAATAATCTCGCGACTTCAGTTTCTCCAGTCGCTGAGACGCAAACGCGCCCCGAGGCGACTGATAATAGGAGTCATCGGATGCATGGCCGAACGCGTGCGCGAAGACCTCATCGAAAACCACGGAGTCAACCTTGTGGCCGGCCCTGACAGCTATCTTGACCTCCCCGCGCTCTTCGCTGCGGCCGAAGCGGGCGAGAAAGCCATCAACGTCACGCTGAGCACCACGGAGACCTACCGCGACATACTTCCCGTGCGCCTGCCCGGAAATCTCGTCGGAGGATTCATCTCGATCATGCGCGGCTGCAACAATTTCTGCAGCTACTGCATAGTGCCTTACACCCGCGGTCGCGAACGCTCCCGCGAACTCGGCTCCATTCTGGCCGAACTTGCCGACCTCCGCGCCAAAGGATACCGCGAAGTGACCCTTCTGGGGCAGAACGTCAACTCCTACAACTTCAAGCCTGCCGACGGATCGGCGCCCGTAACCTTCGCCGGTCTGCTCGCGGCCGTGGCCGAAGCCGCGCCCGACATGCGCATACGCTTCACCACCTCCCATCCCAAGGACATGTCCGACGATATTCTCGAGACAATAGCCCGATATCCCAACATCTGCAACCACATCCATCTCCCCGTCCAGAGCGGAAGCGACAAGGTGCTCAAGGCCATGAACCGCCACTACACCCGCGGCTGGTATCTCGACCGCGTAGCGGCCATACGCCGCATTATTCCCGATTGCGGAATAACCACCGACATGTTCACCGGATTCCACGACGAGACCGAGGAGGATTTTCAGCAGACTCTCGACCTTATGCGTGAAGTGGGATTCGATTCGGCTTTCATGTTCAAGTATTCCGAGCGTCCCGGGACAGTCGCCTCGCGCAATCTCCCCGACAATGTTCCCGAAGAGGTCAAGATCGAACGACTCAACCGCATGATAGCCCTCCAGAACGAACTGTCGCTCGAAGCCCACAGGCGCATGATAGGCCGCGAGGTGGAGGTCCTGGTTGAAGGTGTGGCCCGAAAATCGCGCGAACAGATGGTGGGCCGCACCCAGCAGAACATGACGGCCGTCTTCCCCCGCGCATCCTTCAAAGTCGGTGACATTGCCCGTGTAAAAGTAATCGACGCCACCTCCGCAACCCTCATCGCCGAACCTGCATGAACTCTCCCGAGACCGAACCTTTGCGCCGCCAGAACGTGACGCGCTACATCACCCCTCTGCGCGAAGGAGGCTCCCTGCCCGCCCTTGCCGAAGCCGACGACGGATTCAAATACGTGGTGAAATTCCGGGGCGCCGGCCATGGCACGAAAGCACTGATCGCCGAGCTTATAGGGGGCGAGATCGCGCGCCGGCTCGGACTGCGGGTGCCGGAACTGGTGTTTCTCGACATCGACGAACGCTTCGGCATCACTGAACCCGACGAGGAAGTGCAGGATCTTCTGAAAGCGAGCCGCGGCCTCAACCTCGGGCTTCACTTCCTTTCGGGAGCACTGACGCTCGACCCCTATGTCAATCCCGTCGATCCGATGACGGCGTCGCTCATAGTCTGGCTCGACGCGTTCCTGACCAACGTTGACCGCACGGTGAAAAACACCAACATGCTTGTCTGGCACGGGACCGAGACATGGCTGATCGACCACGGCGCATCGCTCTACTTCCACCACTCATGGTCGCCATGGGAGAAAGCCGCCCTCACCCCGTTTCCCTACATAAAGGACCACGCGCTGCTCCACAAGGCCTCGCGCCTGAATGAGGCCGATGCCGCGGCCCGTGAAAAGATAACGCCCGCAGTCATAGAAAGCATCGTGGCCATGATTCCCGACGACTGGCTGCAATGGGAAGGCGCGCCGGGCAGTCCCGACGAGCTCCGCCGCGTCTATCGCGACTTTCTCGTGACGCGGCTCCACAATTCGGAAATTTTCTTAAAACAGGCCATCGATGGAAGAAATGCAATTATATGAGTATGCCGTCCTGCGCTATGTCCCCCGGGTTGAGCGCGGTGAATTCATCAATATAGGCCTTGCGATGATGTGCAAGCGACGCCGCTGGCTACGCCTCAGGCTTCACCTTGACCCCGCAAGATGCGCGGCATTCAGCTCCGATCTCGACTTCGAGGCTCTGCGCCGTCAGCTCGCAGCTTTCGAGAACATAGCCGAGGGAGCTCCCTCGGCCGGCCCGATCGCCGACTACCCCGTGGAGGAACGCTTCCGGTGGCTGACTGCCGAGAAAAGCGCATGCATCCAGTCATCGAGGCCGCATCCGGGACTGACCGACGATCTCGACGCCACTTTCCACTCCCTTTTTAACGAACTTGTCCTATGAAACATTCAATATTTCTTTCAACTTTGCTCCTTACGGCGCTCTCTTTCCTCGCCGGATGCAGCGGCGCAGGATCCTCCTCCGCCACTACCGACTCACGCGACTCCCTGCGCGATTCTCTCGCGGCCATAATCGCAGAGGCTCCCGGTCAAATAGGTATCGCCGTAATTTTCGACAACGGCGACACCCTGACAGTCAACAACTCTGCCGACTATCCCCTCATGAGCATGTTCAAGCTCCCCGAAGCTCTCGCCACGGGCAAGACCCTCGATCTCCGCGGACAAGATTTCGACTCAGTCATGACAATCAGCCGTGCAGACCTCAATCCCGACACCTGGAGTCCGATGCTCAAGGACTATACCGCCGACAGCTGGTCAATGACCGTCGGCGATCTGGTAAGATACATTCTCATTCCGAGCGACAACAACGCAAGCAATCTCCTCTTCGACAGCATCGTCAGCGTTGAAGAGACACAACGTTTCATCACCGCCCTTCTTCCTGACACCGACATAAAGCTCCTCCACACCGAGGCCGAGATGCAGCGTGAACACGCGAAAAGCTACGACAACTGCTCGTCGCCGCTGGCCTACGCGCGTCTCGTTGAGAAAGTGTTCACCGACAGCATCATCTCCCCCGCCAAGCAGGATTTCATCCGCCGGAGAATGCTTGAATGCAACACCGGCCTCGACCGCATCTCCGCGCCGTTGCTCGCCGTCAAAGGAGCCACATTCGGCCACCGCACCGGTTCGGGCTACACTAACGAGCGCGGCGAAGTGACAGCCGTCAACGACGGCGGTTATGTCACCCTCCCCGACGGCACCACCTACACCATCGTCATTCTCGTCAAAGACTTCGCCGGACCACAGCCCGAGGCCGAACGCATCATGGCGTCACTCTCCGCCACGGTTCTCGATCATGTCCTCAACCACAGACAGTTTCAGAAATGAGTATCGGAAAAAACATATCCGGCTTCTTTGAGAAATCGGCCTCCTCGCTCAAAAGCCTGGCGAAAATAGCCATTCAGTCGCGCCGCTGCGACATAAAGCCTGTGGCAGCCCCCGGGGAGTCGCTGATAGTGATGGGCAACGGCCCGTCGCTCGCCGACACGATGCGCGACAATGCCGAAGCTCTCGCCTCACATCCCCTTCTTGCGGTGAATTTCGCCATAAACGCGCCTGAATTCCTGGAGTTGCGTCCCGAATTCTACATTCTCGCCGACCCAGTCTTTTTCAACGACCTCACCAACGCCAATGTCCGGCGTCTCTGGGACAATTTCTCGTCGGCCGTCACGTGGCCTCTGACTCTTTTCGTTCCGGCAAAAGTCCGGATTCCCGTCAAGACGGGCGCCAACGTGACCGTGCGCCGTTTCAATCCCGTTGGTGTCGAAGGTTTCGCGTGGCTTGAAAACATCGTGTTCCGCACAGGCGCCGGAATGCCGAGACCCCGCAACGTCCTGATTCCGGCCATAATGACCGGCATAGCTCTCGGCTTCAAGACCATATATATCGTCGGCGCCGACCATTCATGGTCGAAAACCCTCGAAGTGAGCGACGAGAACGTGGTCATCAGCGTGCAGCCCCATTTCTACGAGGACAACGAGGCGGAGCATACCCGTGTGGCATCCGTCTATAAAAACATCCGTCTGCACGAGATAATGTATAGTTTCTACGTGGCTTTCCGCTCCTATTTCACAATCCGCCGCTACGCCGATTCGCGCGGTGTCACCATCTACAACTCCACTCCCTCGAGCTTCATCGACGCCTTTCCGCGCCACCCGCTCCCCTAATCATTACGACCGAAAGTGTGCGACCCGACTCTATGCCGAGCGCGCGGGCCGAGAAAAACCGCTGCGGATTGCAGCGCGAACACTCGGCCGGCTTCGTTATATTTTCCTTTCTGACCCCTCCGTGCATCAGCCTGCAGGCTATGGCGCGTCCGAGATCTACATGCGGCTTCCCGGCTCCGTCAATGACAATTCCTTCCTCTTCCGGAAAAGCCTCGCGGAAAACCGAGGCGACATCCTCGCCAACCTCGAAACAGTCCCTGCATATCGACGGCCCCATATACGCCCGGATATTCTTCGGATGCGCCCCGAGCCTTTCCATTGCCGCCAGCGTCTTGGGCAGCAGATCGTTGACCGTTCCCCGCCAGCCGCAGTGAGCGGCCGCGGCAACACCGGCCTCGCTGTCGTGCAGAAGCACTGGCACGCAGTCGGCCGTATTGATGCAGAGCGCGACATCATGCATTTTCGTGACCAGCGCGTCGATCCCTTCGACCGGTTCCCCTCTGACCGGCACGGAATCGATGACCGCCACCCGGTCGGAATGGGTCTGCCGCGGAATCACGAGCCGTTCAGCCGATATGCCGAGCAGGTCTGCCAGCTCCGTGCGGCACCCGGCGACATGCTCCCCGCTGTCGCCCGTGTAGTGGCAGGCATTGAAACCCGAGTAGGGATCGCCAGCCGTAGCCGCCGGACCGCGTTCGGTTGAGAATGCGATGAAACTCTCCGCCTCGGCAAGCAGCTTAATCTTCGGCATCGGGCACAAATTTGTCGGGATCGAAATTCGGGTCGAAATCGTCATCGTCCCAGCCCCCGTCGCCGTCAGTCTCATCCCAGTCCTCTTCGTAATCCTCCTCATCGGGAATGTCGGGAGTGTCGAAGATGAATTCGTCCTCTTCGCGCACACGGTGCTGCCCGTCGAGCGGACGGTGCGTGATCGAAGGGGTGGCTATCTGGTTATCGACATCGGTGACCGCCTCCCAGAGCACATCTTTCAGTTTGTCAAGTCCCTGACCGGTGACGGCGGAAATGAACACATGGGGAATATCTTTCGGCAGCGTGGCCTCGATCTCCTCGCGCAGTTCGTCGTCGAGCATGTCGCTCTTCGACACGGCCAGAATCCGGTGTTTGTCCATCAGCTGCGGATTGAAGCGCTCGAGCTCGCGCAGCAGAATCTCATATTGTTTCGTGACATCGTCGGCATCGGCAGGCACCATGAAAAGCAGCACGGCGTTACGCTCTATATGGCGCAGAAATCTGAGACCGAGACCCTTGCCTTCGCTCGCTCCCTCGATGATTCCGGGTATGTCGGCCATCACAAACGAACGGTTGTCGCGGTAGCTGACGATTCCGAGCTGCGGCTCCATAGTTGTGAACGGATAGTCGGCGATCTTCGGGCGCGCCGCGGAGATGGAGGAGAGCAGAGTCGATTTGCCGGCGTTGGGGAATCCTACGAGACCCACGTCGGCAAGCAGTTTCAGTTCCAGGATCACGGTGCGTTCTATCGCCGGTTCTCCCGGCTGTGCATAGCGCGGAGTGCGGTTCGTGGCGCTTTTGAAGTGCCAGTTTCCCAGACCTCCGCGGCCCCCGCGTATAAGCTTTATCTCCTCGCCCGGGCGGTTGACTTCGGCAAGGAACTCGCCCGTCTCCGCGTCGAACACCACCGTTCCGCAAGGCACGTTGACAATCACGTCATCGCCGTCCTTGCCTGAACTGCGGCCGCCCGAGCCGCTCTGCCCGTTGCCGGCGAAAAGATGGCGGTTGTATTTTAGCGGAAGAAGCGTCCACATCTGGGCGTCGCCACGCAGGATTATGTGGCCTCCTCGACCGCCGTCGCCTCCGTCGGGACCGCCTTTCGGCACATATTTAGCACGATAGAAGTGACGCGAGCCCGCGCCTCCTTTGCCTGAGCGGCAATGTATCTTGACGTAATCTATGAAATTGGAATCTGCCATGAATTTTTGATTTTAGAGGTATGTATGATAAACGTCCTGACTCGCCCGCAGGTTCTTTCAGCTCTCTTTCAGTCTGATTCGAGATGATGGCGCATCAGTTCCCGAGCATGCGCGAAATCAGTCGGAGAGCCAATGTCGATCCATGTTCCCGAGATAGGGAAATAGCTGACATGCAGCCCCGAGGCTATAGCCTCCTCTATCAGATCCGTGGCGTCGGTGCGCTGCTCCTTAGGCAGTCCGCGCAGAAGCCGGTTGGAGATGATGTAGATGCCCGCGTTGGCATAGTAGGCATACGAAGGCTTCTCCTCCAGACTCGTCACGCGCCCGCCGTCGGTTGTCAGTATGGCGTAAGGCACTGAGACATTGTATGGCACGGCGGCAATCGTTATGTCCGCGCCCGCGTTTCGGTGGTGGAGATACAGGTCCTCGAACGAGACGGTTGTCAGCAGGTCGGAATTCATCACCAGAGTGTCGCCCTCTTCCGGAAACTCGATCAGCGACGCCGATCCGATTGTTCCGAGGGGACGGTCCTCACGCACGCACTTGACCCTGACGCCGCCTCTCTCCTCCGAGAAATGCTCCTCGAGCTTCTCGGCCATATAATTGACCGTCACCGAGATATCCGTGATGCCGCAACGGGCGAGCGCCTCTATGTTGTAGTCTATTATCGCCTTGCCGCCGATTTCGAGCAGCGGCTTGGGAGTGGTGAGCGTCAGCGGACGCAGCCGTTCGCCCTTTCCGCCGGCCATCAGGACGGCCCGCAGAGGAAGCCGTGTGCGCGTCGTGGCTGTGTCTATGATTTCCACAATGTGGCTTTCGCCGTCGAGCACCGGGACAAGTCTGACGCCGGCCTGACGGAAAGCCCGCAGCCGTTCGAGATCTATACTGTCGCTGTGGAGCCGCTTGAAATCGCGGTTCACAGCGCGGCTTACCTCGCCGTCGAGTCCGAGTCCGCCGAGAATGGCGCGGCGCACGTCGCCGTCGGTCAGCGATCCTGCCACGCGGCCTTCGCCGTCGATTGCGAAAAGCGTCATCGCCTTTCCCGAGAGCGAGTTCAAAGCCCTAACGGCATCCACCAGTGGAGCATTGAGCGATATGAGATGTTTCTCCATTGTCATTTTTCTTTTTTCATCATCGATATGACTGTTTCAGCCACCGCCCAGTCGAGAGGTGTGTCGAGATCAATGGCGCGGTCCCGCGCCATCTCCACTCCGACCCTGCGCCTGAACGATCCCATCGGCATGGCCCGCAGCGACTCCGGGTTGATGACATAGACCGCGCCGCTGTATTCCCAGGCCGCCGGGGCGTCCTGACGTCTGACGAGCAGCCCGTCGCCCTTGGAGATATGCAGGAAACCTGTCGCGGGATCCGTCTCGAAGCAGTTGTAATAGGGGTTTGTCGAAGCCTCTACCGTGCTGACCACCATGTCGAGATCGGGCGTGTATCGCGCCAGACAGCGCTCCACGTCCTCGCGGGTGCGCAACGGCGAAGTTGGCTGCAGCAGACAGACGCGGCTGTAACGGATACCCTGCCTGTCGGCCCAGTCCATTGCGTCGAGCATGACTTCGCGGCTTCCGGCCTGATCCGTAGCGAGTTCGGCAGGACGCAAGTACTCCACCGGCAGTGCGCATCCGCGCGCCGTCTGAGCTATCTCCTCGCTGTCGGTCGATAAAATTATGCGGCTGTCGTCGGCCAGCTGTCGCGCCACGTCTATCGTATAGGCTATCAACGGCTTGCCCCCGAGAAGTTTGATATTTTTCCGGGGAATGCCCTTACTGCCTCCGCGCGCGGGAATGATAAAAAGAGTGTCGTCGTATGTTGCCATTTGCTTCTATGCACTCAAGGCCACAATCCGACATTACAGATTGCGGCCTTATAGGGGTTATTCTTTCTTTGCGTTGCTTTCCCTTGATTTATTTGGCCGGAGCGGCAGGCGCGGGAGCCGGAGTTGTGGCTGCGGGCTTTGCTGCAGGGGCCGGAGTCTGGGTGGCGGGAGCCGGAGTGTCGTAGTTGCCGCCGGTGGTCTGCTCGGTAGCGGTGCCCTTCACGCGGCTCTGCGAGGTGATGGCGTCGGGCATCGTGTAGGTGCAGAGGACTGAGAGCAGCGCGATGGCGCCTGCGAGAGTCCAGGTCACTTTCTCAATGAAATTGTTGGTGCGGCGCACGCCCATGATCTGGTTCGAACCGGCGAAAGTCGATGAAAGACCGCCGCCTTTTGACTTCTGGATAAGTACTACGCCAATTAACAGAATGGCTACCAGCAGGGTAAGCACAATGAATAATACTGACATATCGGTGTTGTAATGTTATTTTTTTGTTTTATCGTATTTCTGATTTATCATCAATTTCCGCAAAAAACGCAATTGGTCTGCAAAGTAAACACTTTTTTCGGGAAAATTCAAACTTAATTGCTTTATTATTTCGTATGCCTTGTCATAACGGCCCCGTTTTATGAATATTTTTGCCAGACTCTCGCTAAGCGGCGCTTCCGGATCGGGCTTCGCGTGATAGTGGCTTTTCGGGGGGGCGACGTTCTCTTCATGTTCCTCTTTGCGGCTTGCGGGACCCACGCCCTGCGAGTCGAGAAACGCATCGAGAAGCGTGTCCTGCTCCGATTTCTCATAGGGCGGCGTTTCCTGCGCCCCGGCGTCTGTCTCCTCTTCGACGAGCAGTTCGGAATAGTCCGCAGGGACAGGATTGAATATCAGGCGTTCGAGCAACGCCTCCTCCTTCGGGTCTATGCCGTGGCCGTAAGTGTCGAGGAATGTGTCTATGGCGTTTTCGGTGGTCGGCGTTTCCTCGCGGTCATCCTCGGGATAGAATCCGGCGAACTCCGCTCCGTCGCGGTCAATGAGACGGACGAGCGTGTCGGTATCGGGTGCGTTCAGCGCTACGGCGCCCTGAAACCGAGCCTTCTGCTCCGGAGTCAGATCCGGATTCAGCAGAGCGCGCGAGGCCGCAATCGACAGAAACGGATACTTCTCCAGCAGCGTCTCGGCCGTTGCCGCATCGAGAGCCTTGTCGGCGCTCAACGATTCCTTAAGCTTTTCATACTCGTTCATCACAGCGGAAATCACCAGTTGCCCAGAGTGGCGTTGAAAATCAGTTGAACAATCTCCTTGCTTATCTCCTGACAGAGCTGATCCTGCACGTCGGTGAGCATCTGCGAGCTGTCGAAGTCGCGATAGGCCGTGAACGTCTGGTCTATATCCTTGTTCTCGGCCTTGTTGTCGGTATATTTGACACGCACCCCTATGGTCAGACGCGTCTTCGAGGCGTAAGCATCCTCCGTCACGGCCTGAGGAGTGAGGTAATACTGCGTTATCTCCCCCTCCATCACCAGATCCGAGTTGCCGTCAACGGTCTGCAGACGCGTGTTGCGTGTGATATAGTTGAGGAGCTCGTTCTCGAAAGTCTGTTCCAGAGGCGGATAGACCAGAGCCGCGCGTATGGGGAAATTGGAGACACGGATCGTCTTATAGACATTGTAGTCTATAGGCGCTCCGTTGAGTGTGAAACTCGGTATGCACCCTCCGAGCGCGGTCATCATCACGACCGACACCAAAACGGGCAATATGTAGCGGTAAAATTTCATTTCAGAACGCAAAATTACACATTTTTATCGAGAGACCCACACCGATTCCTATTTTTATGGCAATCATAATCACAAAAAACGTATTCATTTGTACGGACATCGCTTTGCGATGTATGATTTGAAGACCAACTTCCTGAGGCTTTCTCCTTATACGCGCCGAAGTGTGGACGGATCCAAACGTATTCCCTTGTACGGACATCGCTTTGCGATGTATAATATGAAAACCATCTTCATGCGGCATTCTCCTTATACGCGCCAAAGGCGCGTCCCTACATGCGGGGGATAAAAAACGTATCCAATTGTACGGACATCGCTTTGCGATGCATAATTTGAAGACCAACTTCCTGTGATTTCTCCTTATACGCGCCAAAGGCGCGTCCCACATGCGGGGGATAAAAACGTATTCACTTGTACGGACATCGCTTCGCGATGTATAATATGAAGACCATCTTCCTGAGGCTTTCTCCTTATACGCGCCAAAGGCGGCGTCCCACATGCGGGGGATAAAAACGTATTCGCTTGTACGGACATCGCTTTGCGATGTATAATATGAAAACCATCTTCATGCGGCATTCTCCTTATACGCGCCAAAGGCGCGTCCCACATGTGGACGGATGATTTGACATCCAAATTCCTGAGGCATTCTCTGTCTTTCCCTAGAAAAAGTTGACTCATAAATTCAATATTTATGAGTCTAAAACCAACAAGAGAACACTATGAAGCGGTAGTCGCTTTGCGGAAGCAGGGTGCCTCAATCCGAGAGATTGCAGAAAAAACCGGTGTGGCAAAGAGTGCCGTTCAGCGATGGTTGAGTATATTTGCAGGAGAAAAATTGCCTGCGATTAAGAAAAGCCAAACAAAACAAAAGAACAGAATCTGCGGTGTTCATCCGCCGGAAAATAATTCAGAGCCGTCAGCAGAAGTAGTAGAGGGAGGAAATGAGACGTTGCAGGAGCGACTGCTTCGTCTGGAAAAGGCACTGAAGGAAGCCCGTATGCGGGCGGATCTGTATGAGGAAATTATTAATGTCGCCGAAAAGAAGTTCGACATCCAGATAAGAAAAAAAGCTGGCACCAAGCAGTAACAAACCTGCATGCACGGTATGGTCGTGATTATCCAATCGCGCAGCTGTGCAGACTGCTTGGTGTCAGTAAGCAGGCCTATCACAAGCAGAGAGGCGATGCGGCCGCCAGAAGGGCTGCCAAAGAATCATTCGCCCTGGAGTATATCCATCAGGTCAGGAAGATGGATCCTGGAATAGGAGGCACCAAACTGTGGTATATGTATAAGCGGGAGTTCCCGGAGAAGGAGCATGTCGGACGAGACTGGTTCGAAGATATTGTGTACCGACATCATCTGAAAGTGCGTAATAAGGTGCGCAAGCCAAGAACGACAGACTCGACCCATGGCCTTCCGCTGTATCCTAATCTGGTCTATGGCTTCATCCCGAAAGCTATCAATGAGCTATGGGTAAGTGACATAACTTACATCCCGATATGGCTTGCAGAAGACCGATATGTTTTCTGCTACCTGACTATGATCACCGATGCCTACAGCCACGAGATTATAGGCTGGTCGATCGGGGACAGCCTTGAGACGTACCATTCGACAGAGGCGCTCCAGACTGCATTAAAACGGCTGGAGAATGTCGACGAAGAGACGATACGGGATCTCATCCACCACAGTGACAGAGGCGTCCAATACGCGTCAAAGGACTACACTGACATTTTAAAGAACCGGCATATCAGAATCAGCATGACCGAGAACGGCGACCCCAAAGAAAATGCGTTGGCGGAGAGAATCAATTCGACGGTAAAGAATGAGCTTCTTAAGGGCCTTCGCTTTACCTGTCTGAAAGAAGTACGCGAAGCCTTGACAGTGGCCATAGACTTCTACAATACCCGCAGGCCACATATGAGCGTAGATATGATGACTCCCGAAGAGGCCTCCAGATGCAATGGCGAGATACGCAAATGGTGGAAGAGCTATCGCGAAGAGGCCATAAAAAACGATCGGGCATGAGGGTAATCACCAAAAAAAGTTTACCTTTGCTTCCTGAGAGGGGTTTCCTTCCGGCCTAGGCCTCCAGTCAACCCCTCTCAGGGATAGTTTCTGAACAGACAACCCCCGAAAGGAATAATATTAACCGAGTCAACTTTGGACAGGGTTAGGCTCTTCCGACAGTCAACCAAAATCAGGAAAATACACTCCTTATACGCGCCGAAGGCGCTACCCTTTACCCACAAATAGGCGCCTGTTGGGCATCGCGTAGATACATGTAA
>CAJULY010000014.1 GCA_910587185.1 uncultured Muribaculaceae bacterium | reverse complement strand
CAAAGTTATATGATATTTGTGAAAACTTGACTATCAGGAGCAAACAAATTAAAAAACTCCTTATATCATATCGTTACCTGTTGCTTTTTTTAAGCGTTAAATCGGCAAGCAATACGGCATGTTCTTCTTCTTTTCATTCATCTGAGCTGTGAAATAAGCTGTGAGCCGGTCATGACTTCCATCTTTGAGAAGGCGAACAGTTTCTTGCCGAGGTCTTTGAGCGAGTGGCCAATATGATAGACTTCCTCATCAATTATCAGGAAGCGGTCGTGAGCTTTCTTATAAGAGTGTAAGGTTACGCCCGGATACTGGGCATTGTGCCGCGCGACGTCCTGTCGGAGCTGCTGAGAAATCTTTCCGTTGTAAATATCAACCTTGACACCCGGCTTACGTTTTGACAGCTGAACAAGCACCGAATCGTCAACATAGCTGTCAATGACAACTATCCGTTTTTTTGCCTTCCGGATCAGTCCGGCGATAAAGGCGTATGCGTCAAAAATCTGCCCGTCAAAGAAGATTCCTTCCTTGGGTTGAATGGAACTGCGCACAAAGAAATCCACTTTCTCATCAAGCTCTGAAAGATGTCTATCATATTCTGAAAAATGGCGGTCAATGCGGTCTTCAAGCTGCATCAGCCGTTGATTTAACGCATAACCACGGAGAAGATATTCTTTCAGAACCTTGTTGGCCCATTGGCGAAATTGAGTACCTCTTAACGACTTGACTCTATAGCCTACAGATATGATGACATCAAGATTGTAGTATTTTGTTCGATATTTCTTGCCGTCAGTTGCAGTTGTCAAGTAATCCTTGACAACTGATTCAGAATCTAATTCGCCCTCTTTGAAAATATTATTAATATGAAGGCTTATATTCTGTTTCGAAGTCAGGAATAATTCAACCATCTGAGCCTGCGTAAGCCACACGGTCTCTCCTTCAACCCTTACATCAAGAGCGAGGTTTTCATCCGGTTGATAAATTATTATTTCGTTTTCTTTAGTCGGGTCCATGCGCAAAGTTATATGATATTTGTGAAAACTTGATTATCAGCAGCAAACAAATTAAAAAACTCCTTATCATATCGTTACCTGTTGCTTCTTTTAAGCGTTAAATCGGCAAGCAATACGGCATGTTCTTTTTCTTCTCATTCATCTGAGCTGTGAAATAAGCTGTGAGCCGGTCATGACTTCCATCTTTGAGAAGGCGAACAGTTTCTTGCCGAGGTCTTTCAGCGAGTGGCCGATATGATAGACTTCCTCGTCGATTATCAGGAAGCGGTCGTGGGCTTTCTTATAAGAGTGTAAGGTTACGCCCGGATACTGGGCATTGTGCCGCGCGACGTCCTGTCGGAGCTGCTGAGAAATCTTTCCGTTGTAAATATCAACCTTGACACCCGGCTTACGTTTTGACAGCTGAACAAGCACCGAATCGTCAACATAGCTGTCAATGACAACTATCCGTTTATTTGCCTTCCGGATCAGTCCGGCGACAAAGGCGTATGCGTCAAAAATCTGCCCGTCAAAGAAAATTCCCTCCTTGGGCTGAATGGAACTGCGAACAAAGAAATCCACATCTTTACGAATTGCAGCTATTTTTCCATCCTGCTCCAAAAGCCGTCTATCCAGCCGGTCGCTCAGTTCAATCAATCTCTGGTTAATGGCATATCCCCGAAGTAGATAATCCTTCAAAACTTTATTGGCCCACTGCCGAAACTGAGTACCTCTGACAGACTTCACCCGGTACCCTACGGATATTATTACATCAAGGCTGAAAAATTTGACAGGTTTATCAGAAGAAGCAATGTGCAAAAAATGCACATTACTATTTTCTTCAAGTTCTTTCTCTTTAAAAATATTATTGATGTGCTTTGTGATGACTGAACGGTCTCTCAAAAAGAGTTCTGACATCTGGGATTGCGTCAACCAGACGGTATCATTTTCAAGACGTACATCCAATTTCAGGGTTTCATCCGGCTCATAGAAGACGACTTCGTTATTTTCATTCTTTTCCATGCGCAAAGTTATCATTTATTTCTGAAAGATAAGCGTTTATGAAAGAAAGTTTCTTCATCAGTATTTTTCCCGGAATATTTTTATCAAATAATGGAACTATCGGGAAAAGTTTGCAACTAACTTTGTAAAATGAAGCCGATGGATCGAGACAAAGAATATAATCAGGCATTTACCGCTATGGCGAGACGACACGAAAGAATCATTTTCAGTGCATGCTTCTTCTATGCATCCAAAGAGTTGCCTTTCGAAGATCTGCGGCAGGAGGTCCTGATTTCTTTGTTCAAAGCCTACAGACATTTCCGAGGACAATCGTCGGAATCAACCTGGGTCTATAAGGTGGCGATAAACACATGTCTGTTCTCTCTCAGGCGCCTGACGCCGAAATTCAGGACTCTTTCACTGGAAGAGATAGGAGCATTCGGTTTACAGTCGGATTCCACGCACGAATACCGCGAGAAGCTCGAATGGCTGCATGAGATGATTTCAGGACTGAATCCCATGGAGAAGGCTTTGATTCTGATGTGGCTTGACGAACTGACCTACGACGAGATAGCGAACAACATGGGCATTCCACGGAACACGGTCGCATCGCGTCTGCATAGAATCAAAGAAAAACTGTCATCAAGAAAGGAGGTTTGATTATGGAACTTGAAGAGTTGAAATCCGCCTGGCAATCAGTAAATCCCAAAATAGGGCAGCAACCGGACGGGAAAATAACCGACAGGGCTATCAGACACCGCAGAGACGTGAAATCAAGACTGTCAAGCCGTTTTCTTTTCGACGGAATCTTTACAGTCATCTGCCTGATACTCATGTCAACTTCGCGACTGTGGTCGCCGATGAAACTACCGGGCTGGTGGCTCATAGCGTTCTGTGCTATGATCCTTCTCGGAGCGCTGGCAATCGGAAGAATGTATCTTTTCGTCAGAAAAATCAATCTTTGGGAAGATACAAATTCAGAAATTATAACGTCGGTCATCCGGATAAAGAAATTCTACAGAAACATCGAACTTGTAACCACGATAGCAGTAATTCCACTACTGCTATGGCTGTCAGTCACACCATTGTTCGCTAACAGCTGGCGCATGTTCTTCGTGTGGGTTCTTACAGTCGGCGCTTTCACTCTCGAGTATCTGTGGTATAGGAAAAACATCCGCTACCTGGACCGGCTCAATCATTAAACCTGATATAATTTTACAGCTATGACAATAAAATATCTGCTCCCCATTTTCATTATTCTGCTGACAACCAATTGCTCCGGGCGCTCCGAAGCACCGGTCAGGATTAGCATTGATAAATACTTTACAATCGCCCTGTTTCCCGAAGAGACAAGCGCGACCGACACGCAATCCGCTGCTTTGCTCCGCGAAAAAGTGCATGTCACGGAACTTGTCCGTTATCCCGGCGAAGAAACCGTCACAATGCCATTCACTTTCACCGATGTGAAGAAATATGCCGGAATCACCGGCAGCAATATAGGCAAAAGAATAGCCGTTAGCGTTAACGGAGAGATCACGTCGTCGCCCATGGTCAAAATGCAAATCGACAATGGCGCGTGCTCCGTCACCCTCGACAGCCTTCAGCTCTCGCGCCTTTTCCCCGAAATAAAAGTCAGATCACTTCAGTCTCCCGATAAATAATGGATATCACGAACCATATCAGCCATTTATAATCAAATTAAATAGCTTATATTTCTATAAACTGCTTAAAATTCTACCTGTCGGCTAATGTTATATAAGTTTATGGATTTCTGAGATGAATTTACTTTTCGCAATCTCTTTGTCTATTTCTTGATAATACTCGAACCCCCAGTCATCTCCTTGGCGACGATTCTGACGGGGTTCCAAACCCTCTATTAGAATTCCTTCAAGAGCGTTAGCAAGACTATAAATATCTGTATTGATCAAATTATCAATTTTTTCAATCTTGCCTGAAGCACAGACTCCATCTATTCCAAACCATGAAAAACGGTTCCAACGCGTAGCCAATCTGTTTTTTGTATGTTGAACGAGCCGTTTTAATATCGGCTGATCAACCGCTTGGCCTACGTAAATCACTTCACGGCCATCATAGAGCATATATATTCCACGCATCTCACTTAGATCAACAGCGGTAGCACCAGTCGATTGCACACCCAGAAGTTTTGGATTATGATTCCAGTTAACGCCATCTCTCATCCAGAACATTCCATAAGTTTTTATCAGTGTCTTGGAAATCTTGATTTCAGACAATGGCGTGTTTTCCTCTTTATTTACCGTTCCATTCTTCTGGGCTTGTTTTCCAAAATCGGCAAAGCTTTCTCCCTTCTCAGTTAGCCGATAAATGCCTTCACCCAATGATTCGAACAGATTTTTGTTTGTAGTCAACTGGGCATTGACGGTATCGGCCGGAGTTTTCCCATAAGAATCTCTAAGTTTTTGGTCTATTATGAGATCTGTTATATCTCTATAATGCATAGGACGATAAGAATCGTTCAATCTATTGTTTTGCAAAACATAAATGATAGCATCTTTCCAAGTCATATATCAGGCAGAGAATTATGATTGATTATTATTTACTGATGAACCTTTCACAAAAATAATAAAAAACTATAGATAGAGCAATTCTAATACTTCAATTTTGTTTATATCTTTTCGCCTTTACTCTTGTAGTTTATTTGACTCCTTTCTCATACAAAATGCATGAATCACAACAGATTTTTTTAATAAATCTATTGTTTGATCTTTCCTCTATTTTTCGCCTTACTGTTTAAGACTTTGATTGTTTCAAGATAGGCTTGTTCTACCGGAGAAAGTTCGCGAACCTGAAACTTACGATATTCTTCGCGAGCTTTGTCCATCGCCTGTTGATGACTGACTGAACCGGAATCAGTGAGAAGCGCCTCGCCGGTTGAGGAGAGAATAGTGTCAAGCTGCTGAACATAGTCGTTCATATACATAGGACGACGTTTCATAGCTTGAATCTCTGCGAAATCAAAATATCCGGAAACAAGGTTATTCAAAATTTTCAGTTCGTCCTCATTCAGATAATTCTTGGCAATCTTAGCATCGCGGAGTGTGGGATGATCTCCCTTAAACGATGTCAAGCCCATCATAGGAGCCTCAGCATTGGCTCGTTTAAAAATTACCTCTGCCGCTGTATTGCCATGAGCGGCGAAATGAAGCTTATTCTGCACAATCTTAAAAAACTCAACCGAGACCTCCGAACGAGGATCATAGTCAACAGCAGTGGCATACAGATCGAGCACCTGACGGTACATTACTTTTTCCGATGAACGGATGTCGCGGATACGGTCAAGCAATTCGCGCCAGTAAGCACCACCTCCGTTACCTTTCAGCCGCTCGTCATCCATTGTGAACCCCTTGATGATATACTCCTTCAGTCTCTCTGTTGCCCATCTGCGGAAATGTGTAGCAATAACTGAACGAATCCTATATCCCAACGAGATAATCATGTCAAGATTGTAATAAGTCACATTGTAAGATTTCCCATCAGCGGCAGTTGTTCGGAATTTCCGAACAACTGATTCCTCCTCAAGCTCGCCATCCTCGAAAATATGTTTAATATGTTCACTAACATTAGCCTTACTCGTATTATAAAGTTCGCAAAGCTGCTGCTGAGAGAGCCATACGGTCTCCCCGGTAAACTTCACATCGATGCGAGTTTCTCCGTCCTCGCTTCGGTATATGATAATCTGATTATTATCTTCCATATCTATAAAACTGACACTATCAACCGCTATTCTCGTCAAATGTATCGTGCCATTAAATCATATTTCTGCAAGTCGTTCATTGACCGCTTCGGGATCGAACAAGTAGTCACTGACAACGTCCATCAGCTCGTCAAACGATTCAAATCCCTGCGAATCGGCCAACTCATTTTTCTGACGCTTGGTCAGGGAGTCACGTTGTTCCCAAGCCGAACGCATGTCAAGATAGCTCCAGACGCCTCCGCAATCCTCCATGGGCTGCAAGTCACTTTTCCAGCGGATACATTCAGCCATTTCGCCATCGCGCGGAGTAACATCGACTACGCTGACATTGAATATCCAGTCATCGCCAAAATCATAAACATACACGAGTTTCTGACCTTTTTCCGCAAGAAAAGCCGTGATGCCTGTCTTTCGTGCATCATGAGTCCACTCTTCCAGACCCATTCCAAAAGGATTCTTGCGGTCGGCCGGCACCCCTATCTGCAGATCCGGATCGTAGGGCCGGTACTGGAATTGCCAGAGATGAGCGTCTTCAAAGCCGCATACGGCCTGGATTGCCTTATGGAGCTGAAAAAAAGTGAAATCGGCCGGCACTTTGAGTTCGCGCCACATAGGCGGCTTCGAAACATCGCGCATCTGCACACGCAGCTTCAATGTCTTTTCAGCGGCATCCTTCAGCCCCTTGGAATTGGAGTGAACACGACTCCGGCCGCTCATTGGCGGAAACGCCGATGCTCTCGTCGGTTCTTCAGCGGGCATATCAAAGAGACCGCCCATATCATTGCCTGTAGATTTTTTGACAATATCATAGAACTCTTTCAGATCCTCAGGTGTGATTCCCAGCAACAACGCCTGCATCATTACCTGAAAACGTATTTTATCTCCCGAATCGTCAATTTTCCTTTTCTTTGCCATAACATTCTGATTTTTCCGCTAAGTAAACGATCTTTCCGCCAATATCCAAACATTCCTCGCACAAATTCACGTTTATTTTGCGATCAAAGAATATGAAAGCGATTGACAAGTTTATTTTTGCTTGCCAATCGCCTATGTGCTTTAAAATTGGGTTAAGGTTCAGTCAATGGTGATCGTTCATTCATCTTGTTCATTCAGCAGCTAATATCACAAGATGAAATGAGCTTCACTCATGACCGAGGATGGAGCTAACATACCCGCGATGGCGAAACCATTTGTGGACCCAGTTCGGCACCATATAGACATATCCTGAAATATCCTCGTGGGGAACGCAATCGAGCATATTGCCAATGGCTGAAGCGGCCTGACTTACAGACAACCCCGTCTGACGGGCTATTTCTTCACGCAGAAGCGTATAAGAAACATCTCTGATTGCACCGGCCGACGGATTAGGCCCAAGTTCTGCAATAAGCTGTGACTTCGATGGCAGTTTCACCTTCGGTCCCACATGCAGCCCGTCGAACGAGTATTCACCGCTGACTTTCCGCATCACGAAACCGGCGCGATTCCTTGCGTTGCAATCCTCAGCCCAGCGCCGCACAACCGGATTACTGATTCCACGCATTACCTCAGGAATAATTGGCTGCCTGCGCAACTGCCCGTAAGTGTATCCTTCGCGATTAATACCGCCCGACCCCGACGGCACATCCGAGTCGGAAATATTGCAGTTTTGGCCGATAGTTGTAGAGATTCCTTTCCCGTCCAACATATCTAACAAAGTATTAAAAATACCCATAATATCCGTTAGTTAATACTTTAACGATAACTGAACCTTCGAAATTAACCCTCGTTTCAGCCAAACAAATCCCAAAAAGATCTCTGTTTAACATTCTTGCTTTTACAATTCGGGCATACAGGTGGATTTTCCTTTAGCATTCGTTTTCGCAATGAAAAAGAGGGACAAACAGGTCCATATCCGATAACATGCTTAAAACGATGTCCGCAATTCTTGCAAACCATCCTTAGTTCTTCACCATCAATAATCATAGGAAATCTTTGTCGGTTATTAGTTATCTATAGCTTATATTTAGTTATCTATAGCTTATATATTGATTCTCACGTTTGAGATGGTGCCGGCTCCGAATGGAAAAGATAGAGTAAGCAGAATCTCATATACGGTTGACTATGTTCACTACAATTTATGGAGAGTTTCTTCTCCATTGATAATTTCAATGAAATCCACATATTCTCCTTCAAGTTCCTTGATAGAACTTTCAATTTGTTTATTACGGTTTGAAACTTTGATCAGTTCCTCCTTTGATTTGTTTATCTCGTTTCTCTTGTTTGTGAAATTCTCGAGAATGCTTGTTAGATATTGTTCAAACTGGGATTTAACTTGGTTGATTTCGCTTTGATATCCAGTAATAAACTGACTTTTGGAATTTTTGATTTGCTGCAATCTCTCGTTTTCTTTATTATCCTCTCTACATTGCATCCAAATGTCAATTCCCATTGAGATTACCGGAATGCCAAATTTAGCAACTTTGGCAATATTACTAGCCCATCTCACAGCTTCCCAAGGTTTAAATGATTTTCCGAAGAAATGCCCTACATTCAAAACTATCTCATGGAGAGATGAACCGGAAGCACCACTTATGCCTCCAAACAGTTTATCCACTCCAGGAGCCATACTTGCGACCTTGTTACCACCTTGGCGCAAAAGGTCTAAGCTTTTCTTTTGTATAGTTAGACTTTTCTTTTCCTCTATACTAATTGATGGAGAGTTTAACTTTCTATCTATGCTTTGGGAATACTTTACTAAAGTATCTTTGTCACCGAATTCGTTGATCTCATCGAGCAGACTTTCATATCCTTGGTTAATTGAGGCTTCGATATTATCAGAAGCCCTAGATATCATGGATTTTAAACTGTTATTCAAAACAGTTTGTTTGCGAATCCATTCAGCTTCTTCAATTGATCCAATTTCATTCGACAACGAAATTACTTCCGTCATAGCAGAGGAATCAAACGAATCCAGCACCTGTTCAACATCTCGCTTAATCTCTCTCTGACTATTTGTGAGCTTTCTCTCATATTGGTTATAGAAATCACTCAATGTCTTATCCACAGCGGAGACCTCTATATTTTTAAGATAGCTCTGAAGAATCCGAACTGGAGTGTCAAATTGTTTTTTTATCAAACCTTTCTGTTCTACAAAAGCATTCAGCATATTGATAAATCCTTCAAAATGACTCAACTCTACGAATTCGGCATCTTGTTCCTCAATTCCCTCGATATAATCATTGGCATCAATGAATGCAATCGGGAATTCTTCCATACTGTATCCTCTTTCCGAAAAAGTTTTCTTTAGGGAAAGGATATAATTTTCAACTAATTGATCATATTCCCCTGATTCCATGCCCATTTTATTAATAACAATGAACATTTTATCTGCGAGGTGTTGGTTGAATGCCATATCAATAAAATTATTGAACACAACATCATCAAATAATTGGCTTGTCAAGACATAAAAAATAAGATCACTCTCTTTAAGCGCTTTCTTGGTCAGTTCATCATGATATTCAACCTTACCGGCAAGTATTCCGGGTGTATCCATCAGATCGATATCATGCCAGTTATATTTCGACACTTTATCTGTAGCTACGTTAGCCTCTATTTTTATGTCTTTTTTGCCTGTCATTGCAGATATAATCGTTGACTTGCCAGCGTTGTACTGGCCCACGAATGCAATACTTAAATTTTTCCTTTCCGTTGCGGATTCAAGTTCTGCATCAAGCTTTGACATCAAATCTTGATTTTTAGTGTTGGCCAAGAGATCGCGAGTTTTCTTTTTCAAAGCCTCAAGTATCTCTTTATATGCAGCATAATTAATTTGCGCCATATGTTATTGATTAGAATTTTATTACTGATTAGAAATTGTCATTTGTGTGGCGTGAAGAATTTTTTCCTTATCCTTTTTGCTTAACTTGATGTTATATTTATAGGTCAAGGACTGATTAATCCAATCCCGATCTACTGGGAATTTGTTTATTAATGTTTCATTTGGAATAGTATTAATTTCATTATCTTTAATCATTCGTTTACCGATGAATTCCAATATTCTAAAGCCGACGAGAGAGTTTATTACGAATTCTCCATTCTCACATTCTTGTATGGTTGTTTTAACATTCTTGATAATTTGTTCAGTACCTTCAATATATGTTATAAGAAGTGCAGATATTGTAGATGAAACTCTATCTAAAGATTTCGTTAAATTATTCAGATATTTTTGTTTGTTATCATTGATATTATTATCAATAGCTGAGTACAGCTGAGTACGCATTTTCTCCGTTGCCTTACCAATTTTCTCTTGCTTAGAAGTAAATAAACTTGTAAAAAAAGAACAGATTGCTCCGACAACAATAGTGCCAAGGCCTACAACCCAACCAGCAGGATTCCAAATATTTGCTATTGCAAAACCGGCTGCGCCAGTTATTATGGCACCAACAATTCCTGCTCCCAATTTAGTATTAGTAATGCTTTCGCCCGACACATTATACTCTACATTGAATGAACCCATTAACTTAATATCATCGGCGATTTCTTCTATTTGAGATTGTATCTTCTCGTTAAAATCTTGCATACGTTGATGCAGTCTTGCATCCATTCGAGCATGAATTGATTTTACCGTATAATCATTTGTCCATAAGTTACTCGCATCTCGTCTATCATAGTTTTCATTTGCAAAAGCCGCAGCGCGATTCCGCAATTCAGATTGCGCTCCTGAAAAAACATTTTTTATATCTGAAATAAGCTTATTCCTTTCAGCCTTCATCAAAGTATTAAATTTACTAAGTTTTCCCTTAAGCAAATTATGTCCTGTCTTTAACTGAGATAAGTCAGAGCAGAGGGATGATGTAATGCTATGTATTTGATATGCCGTACCATCTACAACACTTAAGCTTTTTTTAATTCCACCAGTTTCATGTACTGTGGCTATTACGGAACGTGTAAAGGCAAAAATATTCGACCCTTCTTGTAGCTTTTTTGCCTCGCTATTTGAGGGTGCTGAAGAAAAACCTAGTTGCGCAGCCAATAAATGGATTGGGATTATTTGTACCGCATCCATATTGTATTTGCCATCAAGCCGTTCGTGTATTCTGTCCAAGTGACCTTGAATAGATTGTGGGCCAATACTGTCTTTCCATGCAGTCGGATTCTCAAGGAATCTTTTGAGTCTAATAGACTGGGTTAAGTTGCTCTTTACATTGAGTATAATATAAAGTGGTTTATTTCTCTCTTTGATTGTCTCAAAGAAATCAAATTCTGTTTCTTGGATAGAATCGCTAGTGACTACATAACATATGATATCGGCCTCATCTATAACAGACTTGGCGATTTCTGTATCGGTTGCTCCTCCCGGGGCTCCGATGCCGGGGGTGTCAACAATCCTTAACTTATTCCAATACCAACTTCTGTTATATCGTGTAGTACGTAATTTGCCGACTCCGATGTCATCATCCTCTTGCTGTGTGATGACTTTGTGTAAGGTACTCTTACCGGCTTTCGTTCTACCCATAAACGCAATTGTGAAATATCTAATATTTCTACTTTTCTTTTCGAGCACATCATGGTTCTCTTTGAGAGAAATATTAATAAGTCCGTCAAAATGATCTTTAATATTGGTTACAATATTTGCCACATTCACAATTTCCTTGGACGAATTTAGATGTCCAAATTTTAGATTACTTAGTGACTGACGCGCCATAACAAGCGATGTATTGATTCCATCAACAATATTGGTAACTCTTTCAAGATCTACCAGTGCCTTATCCGTAATATCCTCAATAGAAGTGGAATAGCCTAAACTTCCTAATAATAGATCAATCGCATTATTCTTTTGCTTAGAAAATAATCCGTAGGCATAATTTTCTACTTTCCCGATTACTCGTTTCGTTTTACTTAGACGTATTGATTTCAAACGTTCTTTTGACAATGATTCAGCCTCTCGTATAATTACAGTGGCATCAATATTAAGAGTCTTCGCAACATTCAGCAAAAGGTCTTTTTCTGATGAAGCCATATAATCATCACCAAAGGCCACGTCCGCTAATAACTGAATAATTTCTTCCCTCTGTTGTCTGGTAAGGTTTGAAAGTTTAAGAGTGGTTATCAAAGAAGATAGAGCCGGTTTTTCTTCATCGTCGGAATATATTAGTCGTCTTTGTGATACAAGTTCATCCGAGAGATCCTCAGATTTGTAGTTATCTAGAATTTTAACTTCAAGATCATTTATTTCTCGATCAGCCACAACCATATAGCATCCCAACAAATATGCGATGTTTTTATAACTTTGCATAGGGCAATATCATCTATTTGTTCTATCGCTTAAGCGACAAGTGATTTTTATAGTAAGAAACGTGAGCCGGAATGCTGTCCTGTAATGAAGGTCGTAGGAAAACCATGGATGCAGGTGCAACAATAACAGCCCACGCTATGCGCGAGACCGTATCGCTCTCCTGTGCATCCGTTTTGAAAATTTCCTACGTTTTCATTACGCGAGACGAGCATACGTTCTTTTTATGTAAGCGGCTCTCTTTCCGCTGTCATACGCGCAAATATAGCACTTTTTCCGAAGACAGCCAATTTTTACTTTATCTGATTGCTGTTTTTTCGGACATCAGGGCCTTTAGGCATCTGCATCCACGGTTGTGGTTCTTTATCCTCTCCGGTGGCAGAGCGGGATAAACTCAAGGGCGCAATGTAGCTTAAAGATCGTAGAGACGATCGATTTCGTGGTTGAAGGAGTCCTGCGCCTGGGCTATGCTGTCAAGGAGGATCTGCTGCTGCCGGAGCATGGCGGAATCTATCGAGGAGGAGGATAGCGAGATGAGCGTGCGCCTCATTTCCGACAGCATCTCTAACTGACGGTCTAAGCGTCGCTCCGCTCCCTGCAGCATCCTGTCAAATTTCTCCAGATCATGCCCATACTTCATGCTGAGTTGAGCGAGATAAGTGCTGCTCTGTATCGACAGAGCCATCAGATCCTTGCAGCCCTGCACAAGGTCACGGCCGTGCGCCATCAGAAACTGCGGCGTGATCTGCGCAATCATGTTCTCCATCGATGCCGACTTCCGCTCGCACCTGCGGTCGAGCTCCTCGCATTTCGCTATTTCTGTGTTCAGGGTTTCCATATTCAGCTGATTTTAGTCACACTCAGGTACACGGAGTTGAGAGCATTGATCTGCCTGAGGTCAACTCCATACTTGTTGATAAACAACTGGTTGATTTTCTCGGCGAATGGCCCGAGAACCATTACGGGTACGAATGAGGACATCTCAACGCTCATGCCGGCATCGATCGAGCCCCTCATCCCGCCGTTGAGCGACTTGCGGGTCGTGATTCTATAAAGTGCCATAATCTATATGAAAAAAATAACATAAATTTCGAAAAGTACGAGGAGGGCTGCTATGACGATGGTGATCCATTGCTTGACGGGGTTGCAGATCCTGATGTTCTGCCATCCCTCGCCATGTGTGTCGTCATCGTCCGACAAACCGCTGCCAATGATGGCTCCGAGGACCGCACCGATTATCGCGCCTATCGGAGTAAAGAACAAGCCTATGATGCCGCCTATGATGAGTCCGGCCCAGAATCTGTTGCGGGACTTGGCCATCTCCTTTACATTTGATTTCGGTTCTATCAAACCTCCCATGTTCGCCATGTAATATCTGTAATTGCTCGACATCATATCGAACTTGTTGATCAGCCTGTCCTGCATGCGATGTATGGCCCGGTGCGGGAAGAATTTCACCACCAATATCACCGCCAGCACGCTCAGAGCAAGGAGCCAATACCATGCCATGTCGAACTGCCATATAGGCATCACCGCAGCCGCCAGCAAAAGAACGCCGCTGACAGTAATCCGGCCTAATCCTTTTTCATACTCGCTGTTCATTGCCTCGAACGATTGCAGGGAGTCCACCGAATCGCCGACTACCGGATTTTGCGACAGTATTCCTTCCGCCACCGTGCCGTTGCCGGAGTTGACATAGAGCGTGGCATAAAGACGTTTGCACGATAATTTGTCAAGGTCTATATCTTGATCTTCTTCATCTTCCGCGGGCCCGGATATAGCATTGACAAACGGGTCCTTGTCCATATAGCCATGTTCGAGCACAGCGCTCAGCTGAGAGTCGATCATTGCCAACAACTCAAATGAGTTGAAGAACTGCTTGCCATTGACTGTACCCGACAATTGCATATTGTCGGCAAGCTTATGACCAAAGTCTTTCAGGTCATTCTCACGCTTTTCCCTGCTATAGGGGATCTCCTGCTTGTTGAGAATATATATCGCAGCCACGGATGCCTGTCCCATCGTTGGCATCGGGGCGTCGGAATAAAGCCGGTCGTCGAGCCATGCCTCGTATTCCTCCTTAAGCCACAGAAGCATGTCGAGCCGGAACCGCACATCGCGGTACTGACATAGCTCAGCCTCAAGCATGTCGGCAATGTCCTTGAAGTTATCTCTGACCTCAACTGATTGAAACTGATTGTTGTTGTGACGTGCCAGCACCCCGGCGGCTTCGTCGTGGTTGCGTTGGGCACGGTCTATCATTCTGCCCAACGATTCATACTTAGCCTCGGCAACCTTGCGGTGAAGCCGCTTCACTTTTTCCAGCGCCATCGTCTCCGTGACGCCCTTGACCACGGCGCACGCTCCACTAACAGCCAGCGCCGCCAGCATGTAAACATTGGCCAACGACTGCTCATCTTTCGACAGCTCTTCATAATCCCGATTACCCAGCACCTGATTGGCATGATCTGTGAAGAATGCTGCCATTTTCCCATAGGTTTCGTCTATCTGAATCATCATGTCAAAAGTCTTGGCAAGATACTCATCAATCTCTCTGACGCACTTAGCGGGGCCTCCATTCATGGAAGCTACATCGTTTCTCACGACCACCGCCGGCATTTCTGATTTATCCATATTGCAGTTGTATTAATTACAGCCGCAAAATAACATCTCCGGCGCAATACCGACAATATACGTATATTTTTATGGGAAGTAACTCCGAAACCTTATAATTACAGGTCAAGGCATCTCTTAACCGCATTCAGGCACGATGTCTCGGTATCAGCCAAAGCGTTCTGCCACTGCGTGCGCGTCCCTCGCTTATAGGCAACTCCGTGAGCGTCAAGGAAGACCTTGTAGATATGCTCCCAGGGAGTCTTGACCTCCTCTTTCGGATTTCTGATTCCGAGCCGGATTCCTATCTCCTGCGTGAGCAGATGGATCAATGTCGAGAACTCTATATTGCTTCCGCCCAGCCGCATTTCCGGATTTCCGACATAGCGCCATGCGTAATCGTATGATGGATCAGGTGTCAGAATGCCGAGTTCGGAGGCAACGAGTATGAATCTGCTGAACATGATTTTGGCCGCCTCTATATTGTCCGGACCGTAAGCCTTGCCGAACGCTTCATTCAGATTCGTGAAGGCAGTCTCGGTGAATGCTGTCTCCACATGGCGGTAGGATATAGGGGCGAGGCGGCGGCATTCCTTAAGCGTACCGTCGAAATACTGCTCGTAGGCCTTTCGGAAGATTCGGAGCACGGTCAGCGCGAAATCCATGTCCTCGTCATCATACAGACCGATCCACGACGGCCAGAAGGTGCGGTTCTCGCCATTGTTGGTGACACGGAACCGATGACGAAACTCCTTGGTCGGAAAACTGTTGTTCAACACCGTGCATATATGATGTCGGATCCGGTTCCATTCCTGCATGTACAGTTCGATCATCTCGCGATGGTCGGCATCGCCGAGCGTAATGCACTTACAGCCGAAATAAATACCCACGTGCGGCTCCATGCGGTCATATTCGACAAGGAACTCATATCGGGCATTCCCCGACGGATGATCGAGAGGCTCGATCTTATACATGAGGTGATGCCTCTGAGGTATGCCTTGAAGCGTGCAGTCAAGTCCCGGCGGAACATAATCCCCGTCAACTATACGGTCAATCAGGCTCATGATTTCCGACGATACCGGAAAACCCTGGACATAACGCAGGAATTGGGCGGATGTGTCACCGTCCACGATGGCGCTGCAGAATTTGCAGCAGTTCACGGCCGACGCCTTATGCGTCCATTCCTTCCAGAGGCTCAAGTTCAGAGCCTTTTGTTCTTCCGGTGTCATCTCTGCTCGCGCTTTTTGTCTGTTCGGTTTTCTCAACAAAGATAAAACTATCTCCGCATAAATACAAATCTGCACTTATGTGCTTGTGGTGAGCTTGTGGGTTTATCCGAAACCTTAATCAAAAGCATTCAACCTGAAATCGTTTTGATATTCACAAACTTTAAGATCGTCAGCTATAATTCCTCGGATGAGAATCGGAGCGGGAGGGGTCAGTCCTGAGTTTTGGCTTTGCTTATTGTGACGAGCCAGACGCCGGAGAATATCAGCACTATGGCAAGGGCCTTGAGCGGGGTGAACACGTCAAGGCCGAGACACACGCCTGTGATTGTTGCCACTATGGGCTGCACGTAGTTATACATGCCCACCAACGTGGGCCGCAACCGCTTCTGGCCAATCATTATGCAGATATAGGCAAGGAAGGTTCCGCATAACACCACATAGGCTATGCCGCCCCACTCCAGCGGGGATATAGCTCTCCAGTCGGTTGCCCCGATCCAATGTATGCTTGCCGGCAGCCCCACAATTGTGGCCGACAGAAACATCCATTTCATCAACGTCACCAGACTGTACTTACGGATGAAATTGCGATACAACGTCAGATAAAGTGCATAACTCAGCTGCGCAAATAGTACTATAACGTCGCCTAACGCCGGATTGGAACCACGCACCTGACCCCCGCTGCCGGCAATCAGTATAATGGCTCCGGCGGCTCCGAGCACTATGCCTCCCGCCTTTTTCGAAGTGATGGGCTCACGGAGAATGAGCCACGCAAGCAACATCACCCACATCGGCATCGTTGTGGTGACAAGCGAAGCTTCTCCCGGCGAGGTCAGACTCACTCCCACTATGAAAAATCCCTGGTTGAAAAGGACGCCGAGCATTCCGGCTCCCGCGAGCCGAAGGATATCGCGCAACGGCACATGCTCGCGAGGCAGAAACAGTGAGGTGAACCAGAAAAGAGCGGCAGCACCCGCCACTCTGAAATCAACCATAATCATCGGGGCCACAACGCCGGCTGCAAAAACCATCTTGGCAACCGGCGACATAAGTCCCCACATCACGTTGGCCCCCAACATAGCGAGGTGGCCTTTAGCCTTATTCATTTCCATCTTGTGGCTTATTATTTTCAGCTGATTTATTCCGGCTGCAAAATTACAAAAATCATCCGTAACCACCGCCGCAACATCGCCCCTTCACCCGACAGCATGCTTTCTAAATCTTAAACCGGGAAATAAACTTGAGGGTATTAATAATGAAACCACAAAACCGCGATTAAATACACCCTTAATGTCAATTGATAAACATAACTATATCAAATTATCTAATGAAACCTGACCGAAAAAGGTTACCTGTGTGAAATCAGCTTGAACGGCAGGACAAAAGGTTATATCGGTTCTTCGAATTTCGAAGAGAAGGTGAATAAAATCAGATAAAGGCTTATCGCAATTTATCGCAAATTGCGATAAATCACATTACAACTCATTTATATTTAGGCATATACCAAATATAAACATCTTTCAATATTCAGTAAATTCTATTTAGAACCAAAAAATTTCTGGCCAGACAACACATCGCTAATAGAGGATATCAAACCAGTTTGACGATTTAGAATCTTAAAACCTCCCCATGGATAATCGCTTTGAAGCAACAACGATCCCAAAAGTCAGGGAATAGCAGTTCTAATACTGTATTCCAGTTATTTAACTATTATTTCTTGACCTAAACACAAACATATTTCGCCATTTGATACCTTAAAACGCCAGTCAGGAATATTCTCACACAAACATATTGAACGCGAAATGTCAATAATACGAACTGACAAAAATGTATATCTGGCAACTATATGGTTTATCCCAATCATCGGTATGCTTCTCTAATTTGTATATCAATGTATAGCCATGAAGTTTTTCGCCAAATTCTTTTATCCTCTTACCCCGCGTCGCCTCCTGATAATAGGGACTCACACATACGATTATGTTGTTATGGGATTTATCCTCATTTAACAAGGATAAGATACCATCGCCATCAAAATCATCCAAGTCTATTACATTTGAAAAAATATGTATAACCGTTGAAGATTTTGGATTGAGATCGTCATCCTTTATTTGACTGTCCTTTTTACAAACGGCTGATGCTGTTGACTCATTAAAGAATGCATTTACATATTTGACACAACGTTGTAAATTCTGCCTCGAAGGTTCAATAAGGATAAAATCTTTGATATAGTTATTGTCAATATACTTCGAAGCCATATAATCTGAAAGAACCATTTCGGCAATACCTTGACCGCAACCATAATCAATTACAGTGATGCCATCTTCGTGCCAAACTTTAGATGGAATTTTTTCAAAAGCTTGGAGTAATTTGGCCTGATGAATTTCACCATACTTGGCGATGTAAGCGTTAAGTTGACAAGTATTGGTGAGATGAGCCGTCCCACGCTCCAAATCTTCAATAAGGTTCTGCTGCTCTGTTTTTGAAAGCAAGGCAAACCAATCCTTTGCCTTTTGTAAAACGCTGACAAAGGTTTGTGCAGATTTCCGAGTGTTTGGTATATAGTTCATAGATTAAATTATGATATCAGTAAGTGGATTGGCGAGAAATTTCTTGTAATTTGCACCTGCCGAGGCCGGGGAGGTATTGGCATAGCAGTAGAGGCAGCCATGCGGACAGGTGTTGTATGCGCCGATGTCTTTTGAAAGAATGCAGCCGCATGCCTTTCGCTGTCCGTTATCTGTCTTGGCGTTATAAAGAAAGTTTTGCAAAACGATATCCTCGGGAGAAAGACGGCTTATCAGTTCCGGGTCGATGCAGCGGTTATGTTCGATGCCATATTCCGAAAGATCAATGCGTTCGGCACATGTCGTCAGTCTGAAATTCCAATTATCACGGTTCCACGTCGATAGTCGCGATGCAAATTCGCGCATAGACTCTTCATCCCATTCACGGTAATCTATGCCGCTCTGATGAAGATTGCGAGATACTTTTTTATACGACGCAATGTCTGCAAAACTAAAAACGAGGTTTTCTGCATAACCATCCAGAGCATCGGCGATATGAGCGATTTTTTCAAGCAAAGTATCTATATTTATTTTGTCAGTAAAAATAAGCGGGTCAAAACGCCATACGACCGCTCCAATGCCGAGACCATCAACGAGGCTACGGAAGGTTTCTATCCTCTGCTCCAAAGGAGGTATATTTGGTTCCAGCCCTTCAGCCTCGTAATCATTAAGGGTAAATTGTATATAGCAGCCTATCCCCCGTTCTTTAAGTACCGACAAATATGGTAACAGCAGTTTAGGATTCTTTGACCAAAAAACGATGAAGCGGGAATTCTTGAACGATACATAGCTATCCTGCCCCGAGAAAGGATTTCGCCATCTGATATATCCCTCGTCAAGCCGTCGGAAAAACCAGTCGGCATAAAATGCCGGAATGTCGGTAGCCCTACTTGCTGATATTATCAAAGGAGCCTGCGCCAAGACTTCCGTTCCGTTGTCGTTGCGTATAGATATAGTTTGATGCTTCATCATGGTATAATAATTATTACGTAAAGATACGATTTAATATGTGCAAAAATACAGGACATCAAGATTAATAAATATTAAACCAGATGATATTCGTCTTCCATTAGAAAATGTAATATTGAGAATGAATTATATACAAACAAAAGCCCCAAAATCTCCCTATTATTCAAACATATTTCGCCGTCTGAAGCCATAAAACACCAATGGCCAAACAAATTATATTTTGCTTGACCATTGTTTTTTAGGCATTTACGTTAAAAATTCTGCTTGATACTCGTCTTCGTTGAAAATATGCGAATAAATTGCTTATCAGACAGTTATTTTGATTTTACAAAAACTAGACAAGCAAACTTCGCTATAAAAGACGATGAATTGCAATAGAATAGCTATTCGTAAATATTGAAATTAGAACCCGCATAGATCTCCCTTGATGATTTGGTGATCTTTTATTTTGATTCGGTAAAAACATACATTTTCATCCAGACCATTGATTTGAACAATCTTTGTCATCCAACCACCCTGTTCCGTGCCTCTAATAGTTTCTGCCTTAATAATGGAATTGTTATTTTTAATCGTCTGGAATTTCTTTCTTAGATACCTTACATACTCATCATACAACATGTAATTAAACACCCATTGTGAATCATATCTAAAATCAGGTGATAGATGTTTTATGATGAATTCTGCATCTAATTCGTTCCATGCACGGGTAACATCATCTACGACTTCTTTTGAACACATCAAATTGCTCTCCGCATCTTTATATGCATTAACAGAATTAACCTCATTTAACATCAAATAAAACTCAAAGGCATTATCATATCCAAGGTCTTTAGCTGCTTCATCCGAAGAACGCCCAAACATTTCCTGTTCATTAATATAACTTTCATGAAGCAGGCATTTTGCGACAAAACCACTGGTATTATCAGGGTATTTATTATAAATGTCCTTTAATTCTCGTTTAGCATCTTCAGGTAAAATCCAACAACTGACACCGAAATTTGTAAAACATTCCCTATGTTTTACTTCTGTTAATTCCCAGATTTTTAACAGTGCTATTGCTTCGGGAATATCAGCAATGCTGTCCTTATACAATTTTTTAACGAACTCATATACCCCTAAATCTGCGAACCTATAAATGATATAAGCGAGAAGATATTGATAGTCGTTCTGAAGAATACTCAAATGTGCATCCTTTTTGAACCCGACACTTTTCTGAGTCCATATATCTTTATGACACTGAGACAATAAATCTTCTTTATGATCAGTTAAATAATTCTTGACAAACGGACTGCCATACCATGTAACAGTATCAAAAAATGTTTGAAGACAACTTCCCATATCGATTTTCTAAACAAATTTCAGATTCGGTATAACGTTGAAGCCTTGGCGGAAATAATTTTCATTTCTTCGTGAAAACTAAGCAGATGGTCATTGAACTCCTCAATTAATCCTTGTTGTTTTTCCTCCGGAATTTCATCGTGAGTAATTTTGTATATTTAGATGGTCATAGCCATATTATAAATAGGGGATTGTTTTTAATATTATCATATTGAGAAACCCGTTTTTTATTATAGACATCATCTGAGTATGCCAATTTTTCTCGGTTTAATTGGTTTTGTTCAGTCATTGGATATCTGCGTAATTTGTTATCTTTTGGCTCATAAGACGGGTATAACCATAAAGAAAACGTGAGCCAACTATGCCACGTCGTAGTTTGAAGGTCCTGAGAAAACCTGTGAGCAGATGCAACAATAGTAGCCCACGCTATACGCGTGAGAACCACTATGCTTGTCCTTGCTCAGTTTATGAATTTCTCAGGTTCTCAAACTACAAGATAAGCATAACGCTTCTTGTTATTCAAAATGTCGTGCAAGCCAAAGACTTACATTTGCAAAATTACAAAATTATTTTGATACTACTGCTATCAGACTATTACTAATTTTTTTCTTCTTCCACCCATACTTCATTTCGGCTGAGACGGTTTTAGCATCTTGTGGGCCTGCATCATGCATCGGTAGGCGAAGCGGCGGTCATCTTCATTCGGATTTCGTCCCCACGGGAGCGATGTGTTGCCGCCTCCACCGCCGCATGACTGGGCGAACCTGGTTGCGCCATCAAAAATATCCATTATCAAAAACTATAAAAATATTTGCAAAATTTTTATAGTTTTGCTAATTTTGCTGACACCGATAATATGATAGTATGATAGAACAACCGCCGAAATATATCGCTGCCACAAAATCAGTTTCAGAAATTCTTGCTCCTGAATCTTTGGAGAGGATTCGTAAATTTCAAGAAGAATACCCATACTGGAACAAGGTAAAATACAAGAAACTCAAGGGTTTTGATACTCCGGAAGACGTTTGGGCCGCACTCAAACAATTACGTTTGAGTAACCAAGTCACGGTGAATCACAATTACCAGATTCATTTCAGCATGACAAACTCTATGGCCAGATTATGTCATAATTTCGACATGCAGTTTGGCGGATCATGGGGGAGTGAGACTCTAATCCCGCGTGATAGTCGTAAAATATATTTGATGAACTCTGTGATTGACGAAGCCATTTCATCAAGCCAAATGGAAGGAGCTTCAACAACCCGAAAGGTGGCAAAGGAAATGCTCAGAAATAAGATTGCACCAAAGGACAAGTCACAATGGATGATTTACAACAATTACCAAACCATCAATTTCCTCTCTGAGAATCTTGGCCAAGTGATGACCCCTGAATTTCTTCTTCACATACATTCATTAATGACTTACAACACGATGGATAATCCGGAAGATGCAGGGCGATTCCGACAGAACGATAATGTAGTCGTAGCAAACTCCGTTACCAATGAGATTGTTCATACGCCGCCATCATTCACAGAGATACCGGCTGCTATTGCTTGGTTCTGTCAATTTGCCAATTCCAATGAACATACAGTTTTCATCCACCCGATAATCAAAGGAGCTATCCTGCATTATTTTATTTCGTTTCTCCATCCATTTGTTGACGGTAATGGTCGTACGGCCAGAGCAATTTTCTATTGGTATCTTCTGAGAGAAGGTTATTGGTTGACCGAATACCTTTCGATTTCAAGAATCATATATAAGTCAAAGGCTTCATACGAGAAATCATTTCTTCAGTCAGAAGCAGATGGTAATGATATCGGCTACTTTATTATATATCATCTAAATGCATTGGAAAAAGCTTTCGACGAACTCAAAGCATATATCGAACGTAAGACTGCTCAGAAAAAAAATGAAGTGCAATTACTAAAAATTGGTGGCATTTCAAAGCGTCAGGCCTCTATTCTGCACATGTTTATAAAAGATGCTGACCTGATAGTTACAGCCAAAGATATTGCCGGCAGAATGTTAATTTCACAGCCAACGGCAAAAAAAGACCTTTCGGAGTTAGTTAAATTAGACCTTTTGGCTGAAATCAAACTTAATAAGCAGAAAAGCGGATATATCAAAGGTTCGGATTTTGACAGCACGATAGATAAAGTCATCTAAAACTATGAAAAACTTTCGAATATTTTCATAGTTCGACAAATGCTATCACAATTATGCCATTACACAGTCTTGAGAGAGCTACCTCCTACAACTCACAAACCTTGGAAAATGATGTTTTTTTGACAAACAAATGCGAATATTATAAGTATTTATTACAAACACCTAATATACAAAAGGCAATAAAAAGCGATTGGCAAGTTTATTTATTTGATTGCCAATCTCTTGTGTATAAGCTTCTTGTGTCTTAAAATCGAGCGGATTTTATATCAATATTCGTCTTCGTTGAAAAAAATACAATCATATCTGTAGCTCAGCCACTTATACTATACTCGTGGAATTCAGCCAAGAATACCGCGGTGTCTGACGGTGTAAAATTTGATGTGGCCAAGAAAAACTATCCATTTACCCAAGAAAACAATATTATATAAGCATGTAAATCAGTAAGGCTGAGGAAATGTCCATCATCCAGAACCATTATTCTGAGTCGAAGAAACTGTAAACATCCCATAAACCACCTATATAGTAAGGTGGTTTATGGGATGTTTACAGTTTGATAGTTATATACCTTTAACGGCTTTTCAGTTTCACCTCGTAACGCTTACCGTTCTGAAGATTTGTAAAAGTCCCGGTTATTTTGTCGCCTTCAACGGATCTGCTTAACTCGAATTTTCCGGAAGACGTTCCTCTTTTTGTTTTTTCCTCTAATATGATCGTCCCATTCTGGCCATGTTCAAAGCCATTAAATTCCAAAGTTGTGCCGTTTTCAATATATGTATACTTGCCTGTTACTTCCGAATGTCCTGCTTCATCATCAAAAAATTCATCACATAAGTGATACCACATTTTGATGGGATAAGGGCCTATTGTACCCTCTAGAATTTCATAAGGGTTAGGAGTCTCTGACATTGGTTCTTCCGGGGCCTGTTCCATGACAAATACCGCAGTATCCGGCGTCTCAACTGTCGAAGCTTCTTTCGACTTTGATGAAGACCGGTCTGCTTTTATATTTTCGGGATAAAAGTCAGACGGATTGACTGGTATTCCGAATATTATTGAGGTCGTAATGATCTCTACATTTCTTGTACCAATTTCTTTATCAAAAGTTGTGATGATGTCTGATTTTTGCTCCTCCATTATTTTTGAGATAGCACCATCAGCATCTTCATTCTTGACATCTTCCATAACAGATTTGATAAAGTCAATATAATATCCGTACATGATGTCGTAATCCTCTCTTGTAAGTTGCTCTCCTTTTTCAATCTTTTCAGCTACCTTCTCTTCCGGAGATTGATTACAGGACACAACAACACAAGATATTATTGCCAGCGTTAATATAAAAATATACTTATACATATCTTTTAAGTTTTAGTTTCTTTTATGATTAAGACTCTTTTCCATAGATGGCGTTAAAAACATCAGACAAGGAACTGAGTCTTAATAACGAAATCTTATTTTTGTGTGGCATGTGGCAACCACACCCGGCGGACATGCGCATTATTATCTTTACCGAGGTCAGGAGAAATAAATTCTACCTTTCCATCATTCTCCAGGAATTCGATGTTGCCTCCCCCATAGCTGTAAGTGTAAGTCTCCACATTTTGCTGTTCATTTGCCGACATTATGAAATCATTTGTGAAATAGGATCGCGTAACACCGCCTCCCATAGTCTCGCCTTTAACATCCATCATGGCATCGTCAATGGAACTGATGCTATTGGCAATAGCGTCTCCCTGTTCTTTGGTAGGCATCGAGGCTTTATATTGATACGCCTTTTTTGCTCCAATCAAATATGAATCGCCATACCCAATATCTCGGACATCAATGACGAATGGGTTGCCATTATTCAAAAGGATTCCTGTTACTTCAACATTGTTCTGAATCTCTTCCGGAACCAAGCTCCACCATGTATAAGGCATATACATGAATCCGTCAGGCAATTTTATTTCCAGTCCAAGATTGATTTGTTGAGGCGAGCTCTCCAGACTTCGGATATCAAAGCCTTCATAGGGATATTTATAAAGCGGAAGGATGTCTCTGATTTTTATTCCCCGAGATTCTAAAGTGCCCGGGGCTGCGGCTCCCTGTTCTCCTGTGGCATCAAAACAAAAAAACTCGGCATTCTGCGACCTTGGATGCTTGTTGTCAAGATGAATCCAGTAACGCCCTGTTAACGGAGTAAATCCCTTAAGCGTCTTGAGATTGGATTGAACGCTACCGATATTCTGACATATCTGAATTGCTTCGTAAACAGACGGCACTTTAGAGAGCCAATCTTTTCTAACATTACTGATATCTCCGGGGGAAATTCCATCTTGCGGAGAGATTACAAAAATCATATTTTCGGTTTTTAACACCATTCCGCGAACTTCATATTTACTTCGAGCTGCAGGAGTCAGTTGATTCCATTTTGACGGAGAAAGAAAAACATCTTTCCCATTTTGCACGCACGCCACATATCCGGTGGAAGGATAATCGTTTTCGCTACTATTTTCGCTTGTGTTGCTTAGGTTGCTATTGTTTCCTGCCAAACATACGTTCACCATCGACATGGAAAGGAAGCACATCAAAACTATCAGAGAAGCTCTGAGATTTTCATGATGTTTCATCTGCTGTTTCATTGTTTTGTTTCTTCGCCACGATTCCCCATTGGCATTAGATTGGTTTATACGAGAAAAGCGTAGGAATCTGTATCTGTTACCGTCCTACGTTCAGAGGCTTCTCGCATTGCCCTATTACAGTTGGACGGCAACGAAGAAGCCCTACGCTTGTATATGCAATCAATGCGTTCGGCTATATTTCTCACGAAATATCGTGCCGAATGCAAGATAATTACATATCCACGGGCATCCATCGTTGCTCAATCCTTGACTGTAATACGAAATTTTGCGAGAATTTCTGAACGTCAAGAATCAGCGCGGATAAACGCTTTTCATTATGTCTTTGCCAAGGCTTATCGGCTTGCCGCTTGCGCAGCAAGAACCGCCAAGGCGATAACTGCTTCCCGCCCTCGTCTCCGCGACCGGGGCTTCGTGCGGTCTGCAATCGCAAAGATAATACTAAAATTAAGTGTTACAAAGTATTTATGATAATTTTTTTGATCTCAATTGTGCATATTCCATTTGATTATAGCGGATTTTATCATCTTGTGGGCCTGCATCATGCAGCGGTAGGCGAAGCGGCGGTCGTCTTCATCCGGATTGCGTCCCCACGGGAGGTCTGATGAGGCGCCTCCGCCGCCACATGACTGGGCGAATTGCGGGCGGTAACTTTCGACTTAGCCGACCGCGCACCGGTCTATGACCGACGTTCGCTAAGTTCCGACTCGCGAAACTAACGTATTGGGTTGCGCCATCGAGATAGACAAGGGACAGATACATCGCGCATTTCAGAATCTCGTTTGGCTGCTCGGCTATTGTTGTGAGAAAGTCGCCGTCAACCTTGGCTTTATGTTCCGGTGGTATGGAATTAAAAATAAATCCACCTCTAATCGAGGTGGATTATGTTGATTTATGACTTTTAATAAGGTTCAATCGAATAAATCTGAATGAGATCCAGTATCTATCAAAAGAAGTATCAACTCTTCATTCCTTTGCTCCCAGACAAGAAGCCAATAGGGTTGAATGTGGCATTCCCAATATCCTTGAAATTTGCCGGAAAGTTTATGAGCTTTATATTCAGAGGGAAGAGTTTTTCCTTGTTCAAGAATTCTCAAAACCTCCCTAAGTTTTTCGATATCCAAACCTCTCTTAAAGCATTTCTTAAGAGACTTTTTAAACTTATTGGAATAGATAATACTATAGGTCATATTCCAAGAATATGCTGAAACATTTCATCTACATTTTTGGCATGGTGGACTCTTCCGGCTTTGACGTCATCAAGAGCTTCTTCCAGACCACATTTCTTTTTTGTTGAAGATTTGACAATGCTCACACCTTCGATTGCATTGAGAATCTTTTTGAGATGTGGAAGAATAGATTTGTCTTCAATATTGATTGTGAGCTGTGTCATTTTTTGAAAATTATAAATTTAAAAGGAAATCCAAGTCAATACTCGTCTTCGTTGAAGAAGAAGTCTTCTTTGGAGGGGTAGTCGGGCCAGATGTCTTCGATACATTCGTAGGTTTCGCCTTCGTCTTCCATTTCCTGAAGGTTTTCTATCACTTCCATGGGTGCGCCGGAACGCATTGCGTAGTCGATGAGTTCTTCACGGGTAGCTGGCCAAGGGGCATCCTCTAGTTTGGATGCGAGTTCAAGTGTCCAATACATAGTGCGTTTATTTTTTTATTGTTAGTTCATGATCAAGGCCGACGGTAATCGCTGGCTTCATAGATAAAAAAGTGCCGCAAAAGTACACATTTTATTGAACTTAACAACTCTTTTGCCAAAATATTTCAGGGTGTCCTGAATTTATATTGTTAAATCGCGCTAAAATGAACAGATAATCAGAAAGTCGGTTAATGTAGGCTATGACGTCGGGATCCACGGGGGCTTCGGCGTTGAGGGCGGTGATGCGTCGTTCGGCACGCCGGCATACGGTTCTTGCAACCTGACAGATGGCAGCTCCCATGGTGCCGCCGGGCAATACGAAGCGATCGATCGAGGGTAGGGCGGAATCAAGGGTGTCAATCTGGAGTTCAAGTTCGCGGAGGCTTTCTTCAGTGACTCCGCACGGAAGCATGAATTCTCCCTCGGGGTCGCAGGCAAGATATCCCCCTATGTCAAAAAGGCGGTTCTGGACTGAGAGAAGAAAAGTTGCGTCCTCAGGACGGGTTTCGGGAAAGGCAATCAATATTCCGAGATGTGAATTGAGTTCATCGATTGTTCCGTAGGCTTCGAGCCTGACGGAGTGTTTATCCGTGCGTTGTCCTCCGACGAGCGAAGTGGTTCCCTTGTCGCCGGTGCGCGTATAAATGATTGCCTTTTTCATTTTGTTTTCGTTTTTTCAGAATCCCAGTTTGCGGGTATAATATGTAAAAAAGTTATACTGCAGGATCACGGAGATTTTAAGGAGCAATTCCGTGTCGATGCTCTCCCGGCGGAAAATTTTGTAGGCGTTCGTGCGGTTACAGCCGAGTTTGCGTGCGAACCACACTGTGGTTCTTTCCTGTCTGTGAAGTTCGTTTTCGATTAACGCTCCAATAGAAATTTCACTCATGATAATTGCTTTGTTAAAAGAGGACGGAACTTACCATTGATATTTTGCTGCCTGAGGCACCGCCAAGCGCCTTTGTCCTCAAAATTATCAATGCTCGTTCCGTCCGGTTCTTTTATTACGGTGGTGAGCAATTTTTTCCCTGGACAATCGTATTGGCGGATTCCAGACAGTGGGAAATTATGAAAAGCTTCGACCTGGGTTATTATCGATTTGTATGCAAAAATAGAGCAAATCTGCTAAGAATAAAAATATTTAAGCTTTAATTAAAGTTTTTTAAATATTAATTCATCCTTTGATTTTAAATTAACCTATCTGCACAATTTTTTTTCAAAATGTGTTGACTTATCGGTAACACAATCAGTTACTTGACTATCTCGCGTCATGTCGCTGCAAATGGATGGGGGAGCCCCCTCATGCGAAAAAATATTTAATACGGAAAAATTTCCTTAATCGGGCATTGAATTTTAGAAAAAGTTATTATCTTTGCATTTGATAAGCAAGGCAAAGTCAGTTCCTATTTGTTTATCACTAACAGACATCAGTAGAATAAACATATTAACCATTATATTTCAAGTCAAACTCTCATGAGCACTATTGATTTATCTCAGTACGGAATCACCGGCGCGAAGGTGATACACAATCCCAGCTATCAGGAATTGTTCTATGATGAAATGAACCGTAACCTCAAAGGTTACGAACGCGCACAGCTCAGCAACCTCGACGCTGTAAACGTAATGACCGGCGTTTATACCGGCCGTTCGCCCAAAGATAAATTCTTCGTTGAAGACGAGGTCTCGAAAGACACCATCTGGTGGACAACCGAAGAATACAAGAATGACAACAAGGCCATTTCTGAAAAAACATGGGACGCTCTCAAGGCAATCGCCGACAAGGAGCTTTCCGACAAGACCCTTTATGTTGTCGATGCTTTCTGCGGAACCAACGCCGACACCCGTCTTGCCGTACGTTTCGTTATGGAAGTTGCATGGCAGGCACATTTCGTGACCAACATGTTCGTTCGTCCCACCAAGGAAGAGCTTGAGAACTTCAAGCCCGACTTCGTCGTGCTCAACGCTTCCAAGGCCAAGGTTGAAAACTGGAAAGAACTCGGCATCAACTCCGAGACCTGCGTTGCCTTCAGCCTCAAGCACCGCATGCAGCTCATCATCAACACATGGTATGGCGGCGAAATGAAGAAAGGTATGTTCTCAATCATGAACTACTACAATCCTCTCCGCGGCATCGCTTCGATGCACTGCTCGGCCAACACCGACATGCAGGGCGACAACACCGCTATCTTCTTCGGTCTTTCCGGAACAGGCAAGACAACCCTCTCGACCGATCCGAAACGCAAACTCATCGGCGACGACGAACACGGATGGGACGACAACGGCGTCTTTAACTATGAAGGCGGCTGCTATGCCAAGGTCATCAACCTCGACAAGGAATCAGAGCCCGATATCTACAACGCAATCTGCCGCGACGCTCTTCTCGAGAACGTAACCGTCAGCGCTGAAGGCGACATCGATTTCGCTGACAAGAGCGTGACCGAAAACACCCGCGTAAGCTACCCGATCGACCACATCAAGAACATCCAGATTCCCAGCAAGGGTCCGGCTGCCAAGAATGTTATCTTCCTTTCAGCCGACGCATTCGGTGTGCTTCCTCCCGTGTCTATCCTCACTCCCGAACAGACCAAATATTACTTCCTCTCCGGTTTCACTTCGAAACTCGCAGGAACAGAGCGCGGCATCACCGAACCGACTCCCACATTCTCCGCTTGCTTCGGCGCAGCATTCCTTTCGCTGCACCCCACCAAATATGCCGAAGAACTCGTTAAGCGCATGGAGAAGAGCGGTGCCAAGGCTTATCTCGTCAACACAGGCTGGAACGGAACCGGCAAACGTATCTCCATCAAGGATACCCGCGGCATTATCGACGCTATCCTCGACGGCGCTATCCTGACCGCTCCCACCAAGCAGCTCCCCATCTTCGACTTCACCATCCCGACCGAACTCCCGGGCGTTGATCCGAAGATCCTCGATCCGCGCGACACTTACGCAGATCCCGCTGAATGGACTAAGAAAGCCGACAAGCTCGCCGAAATGTTCATCAACAACTTCAAGAAGTTCGAGAACCATCCTCTCGGCAAAGCTCTCGTAGCCGCAGGACCCCACATCTGATTTCCAGATTTTAAATCCTGAAACAAATATCGAGACCCGTCAGCCATCAGGCCGGCGGGTCTCTTGTTTTCCATGCCGGAAAAAATAATGGCCAGAAGTCAGACCCTTCCACGCAACCCCACTTCGTTCAATCAATGCTGTTGAGAATGGGAATATAAATCTTTCATAAAAATAGAGGGGAACAGACTTTTTTATTGCCTGTCTGTTGTAACTTTGTAGGAAAGTAATAACAACACTCCTTTCTATCATGGAAATAATCAATTTCGACAATTCTCCTTCTCTGGTCAGCCAATATCTGACAGAGCTGCGTGACATCAAAGTACAGAATGACATGCTCCGTTTCCGCCGCAATCTCGAACGCATCGGACAAATAATGGCCTACGAAATCAGCAAATGCATCCGCTACAAGACAGTTACCATAGACACACCTCTCGACAAATGCGACTGCCGGGTGATAGAAGACAACATTGTCCTCGCAACAATTTTTCGCGCCGGCATTCCTTTCCATCAGGGTTTCCTCGATTATTTCGATTCAGCCGAGAACGCTTTCGTCTCAGCCTACAGAAAATATAAGGAAAAGGAAAATTTCGATGTTTTCATCGAATATATAGCTTCCCCCGACATAAACGGAAAGACTCTCGTGATTGTCGATCCGATGCTTGCCACGGGAACATCTATGGAACTCAGCTACCGCGCCCTTCTGAACAAAGGGACTCCGGCGCGGATCCATCTCGCCTCAGTCATCGCCTCCCAGAAAGCGGTGGATTATATAGGCGACCATTTTCCGGGTGACATAACAACCCTCTGGACCGGCGCCATCGACCCGGTCATCAACGAACATTCCTACATTGTTCCCGGTCTCGGAGATGCAGGCGATCTTGCCTACGGAACCAAGATTTAAGAGATGAAAAGGGTGTTTATAACTATGTTGAAAACCTTTCAAAAGCGATTTATAATATTTGATAAAAGAGACTTGCATTATCCGGATTTTATCCCTTATAGAATAAAATCGCTGACGGCAATAAACATGTCCATGTCAGATATTCTTACTTTTTAAAAGCATTTTCCACATTTATTTACCCCTATTCTGAACTAAAGTTATTAACTTTGCGAAGTATTAAACATACTGTAGAAAAAGTCCGCAACATTTTAAGCATGAAGAAAGTAGGCTGTCAATAACCGTTCGATAACCGATAATGGATATTCAATAACGAATTTTCCAAGAAAAAGTATCAAAAGTTATCATAGCTTTCAACATCCATATTTCTTCTTACTTAAAATTTAATTTTTAAAATTTAATTCATCATATAAAAGAAATGAATGTGGAAAAAGGCTATATCGACGCTCCGGTGCCGGCGGAAGTGAAAGATCTGAAAGAAGAGATCGCCAGACTGAAAAAAGAAAAGAAGGCCGTCATCATGGCCCATTATTATCAGAAAGGGGAAATCCAGGATCTTGCCGACTATATAGGCGATTCTCTCGCTCTGGCACAAAAGGCCGCTCAGACCGACGCGGAGATAATAGTGATGTGCGGAGTCCATTTTATGGGTGAGACAGCCAAGATACTCTGCCCTGACCGGAAAGTGCTCATTCCCGACATGACCGCCGGTTGCTCGCTGGCCGATTCCTGTCCGGCTGAGGAATATGCCGAATTCATAAAAGCCCATCCGGGCCATACGGTGATCAGCTATGTCAACACCACGGCCGAAGTAAAAGCTCTGACCGATATAATGGTCACTTCGGGCAATGCGCGCAAAATAGTGGATTCCTTGCCCTCTGACGAGAAAATAATCTTCGGACCTGACCGTAACCTCGGCGAATACATAAACTCGGTCACGGGTCGCGAAATGGTCCTGTGGAACGGGGCGTGTCATGTTCATGAACGCTTCTCTTTAGAGAAAATAAAGGAGCTTAAAAAGGAGCATCCGCAAGCGGAGATACTCGTTCATCCCGAATGCAGGAAGCCTCTGCAGATGATCGCGGACAAGGTCGGATCCACAGCAGTGCTTCTGAAGCATGCCGTGGAGAGTCCGGTCAAGGAATTCATCGTGGCCACGGAGAGCGGTATCCTTCATGAAATGGAGCGTAAATGTCCTGAAAAGACTTTTATTCCGGCTCCTCCCGAGGATTCCACATGCGGGTGCAACGACTGTTCGTTCATGAAACTCAACACTCTCGAAAAGCTCTACAACTGTCTGCGCTACGAACAGCCGGAGATTATAGTGGATAAGGAGCTTGCCGAGAAGGCACGGCGCCCTATCGAAAGGATGCTTGAATTATCCTGACAGGGTTTGTTTCATATAGAGAGCGCCATATCTTTCCTCGAGAGATGAAAAAAAGGATTGCAGCCGTTCTGATAGCCCTCGCGGCAGGAATCTGTGAAGGCACGGCGGCTGCGGATTCTCTGAATATAAGGAAAACCGAGAGCCATGTCGTGACAGATGCGGGTCTCGGTTATCTTTTCTCTTCAAAAGGATTCAGCGGTTATTCCAGCGCTGCAGACAGAAAGAATCTTCACACATCGGCTTCTCTTCGCGCCGGCTACGCTTTCAGTTTCACTGAAGCTACCCGCGCGGGGCGTCTGTATCCGGGCGCCTATCAGGGCATAGGGGCTTCCGTGACAACTTTTTTCGGCCCGGGAGAGATAGGTACTCCTGTCAGCCTTTATCTTTTTCAAGGGGCGCCTGTCAAAAGATTTTCTCGGAGACTGAGTATGGTCTATGAATGGAATTTCGGAGCTTCTTTCGGCTGGAAGAAATTTGATTATGACACAGGGATGAAAGCGAACGTGATAGTAGGATCGCGTATAAACGCTCTCATATCCCTCGCGCTGATGGCTGACTACAGGCTGAGCAGGGACCTCGGTCTGAGATTCGGGTTGGAGGGGAAACATTTTTCAAACGGAAATACTGCCGTTCCAAATCCGGGAGTGAACACTCTCGGCCTGAGACTGGGGTTGATCTATACTCCCGGAGATGTACGAAAAGAGTCGGCCGAGATGATTGAAAAAGAAAAACCGGAATTCAGGCCGGCCATCAGCTATGATCTGCTTCTCTACGGAGCGGTCCACAAACAGCTTGTGGATTTATCGGACGGACAGCGGCTCGCGGCGCCGGGACGGTTCGGGGTAGCGGGTATCTCCTTTGCTCCGATGTATGGCATAAACCGGTTTCTGAGGACGGGCATATCGCTTGATCTTAAATATGACGAGGCCGGAAATCTTCAGAAATATCTTGAAGAGGGAGCCACGGCCGATAATATCCGTTTCCGCCGCCAGCCTTTCGTAGAGTGTCTGACAGGCGGTCTGTCGGCGCGGGCCGAGCTCGTGATGCCTGTCTTTTCAGTCAACGCGGGGGTCGGTTACAATATAGCCGGGGCAAAAGCTAATCGTAAATTCTATCAGATTCTGAATCTGAAGACCAGAGTCATGCGGCATCTGTGGATAAACATCGGATATCAGATAAATGATTTTCATAATCCGGAGAATCTTGTGATCGGCCTTGGATATACTTTCGGCCGGATAGAGTAAGTAATAAGCTGAGGAATATTGAACAAAAGTGAGGGAAGAGTTGTAAGAATCTGAGAGAGATTTCAAAAGTCCAAACTCAGTTCGTTTCAACATGGATCCTGTTCAGATACTTGCTTTTATAGAAATGTCATCCGGTTCTCCTGGCGATGACATACGACGTTTTATCGGCGACCAGACGGTCGGCGCGTCCTATCAGATAGCTTCGCTTACAATGAAAATAGTAAGCTGGATTCTGAGTATATTCGGTCTGGAATATAACCAGACACTCGTTACTTTTTTCTATGCGGCTGTAGTGCTCGGAGTGGCGCTTGTTGTGGGCTATATTGTCAAATGGGTGGTATTCCGCATAATAAGAGCCATCACTAAGCGATGGAGTTCTGATGTGTATGAATCGCTGGCACATGTGAGATTTTTCTATAAACTCTGCCGAATGATCCCGGCACTGGTATTTCTCATTCTGATACAGTTCACCCTTTCAAATCATTCCGTGCTTTCAGGAGTGTTGACGAAAGTGACAATCATATATGTTGTCTATGTGACGACTCTTGCCTTGACCGCTCTTGTCTATGCCATCTGGCAACATATAGACCTGAAGGAGAATAAGCGGAAATTGCCGCTTAAGGGACTTGCGCAGCTTGCCAAAGGAATATTATGGATAGTGGCCGCCATAATTGTGGTATGTGTTATCGTTGACAAGTCTCCCGCAAGACTCCTTGCCGGACTGGGAGCGTTTGCAGCGGTGCTGATGCTTGTGTTCAAGGACAGTATTCTCGGTCTTGTGGCGGGAGTTCAGCTTTCGGAGAATGACAGTCTTCACGTAGGCGACTGGATTTCGGTCAAAGGAACCGAAGCCAACGGAACGGTGATGGAAGTATCGCTTACGGCTGTCAAGGTGCAGAACTGGGACAAGACGACAACCACGGTTCCTCCCTATAATCTGATAAGTTCAGGCTTTACAAATTACCGCACCATGCAACAGAGCATGACACGCCGTATATGCCGCAGCTACATGATAGATGCCGACAGCATTCTGCCGGCTACTCCCGCAATGCTTGAGAACATAAAGAAGGTTCCTTTCATGGAGGAGTACATCAATAAGAAACTTGAACAGAAAGCTGCCGGCAAGGTGGCGGATGTCAATAATCCCGACGGACTTGTTGACGGGACGATCGCCACAAATCTCGGTCTGTTCAGAGCCTATATGAAAATGTGGCTTGACGCCAATCCCCATGTTGCCCATGACAGTGACTGCTTCGTAACTACGCTTGCACAGACAAGTGCCGGCATTCCTTTCCAGATCTATTGCTTCACCGCAACGTCGAAATGGTTTCCCTACGAGGCAATTCAGGCAACTATTTTCGAACAGGTAGCCGCAATGCTGAGATTTTTCCAGTTATATGCTTTCGAGAATCCTTCGGGCCGCGACACCGTGATTGACGGTTATCTTTCGCCTGGCGGCGACATAGACAAAGTCTATGGAATTCCTTATCCTTTTTTCCAGAATCCCGATGCTCCCGACAGTCCGGCATCGACGCGAACGGGTGAGAAGCAGGTCATACCGACCGCTGCGTCGCCTGACGCTTACCGCCCTCCCAAGAAATAGAAATCATGGAATTTATACTATGATGTATTAAACTTTGGATGACAGGTAGCGTCAAAAGAAGAAAAAGCATCATGAAAAAAACATTCCTTTATTTAATTCTAAGTCTATGTCTGTTCTCGGGTGTTTCCTATGCCCAGGATAGATGTGTTCCCGAGCACAGCAATCACGGACGTTTTGAAAGACGTGGTCATCGTTATCGTTCTCCTTATTTTGTGGCAGGCAACAAGGTTTTCTTCGAGGGGAGGGAAATGAAGGATGTGTCGGCGTCGAGTTTTGTCATTCTCCGCGACGGTTACGCCAAGGATGCCTGGAGCGTTTATTATTTCGGAGTCAAGATTAAGGATGCCTCGGCCGGTTCTTTTAAAGTGCTCGGTTACGGCTACGCCAAGGACACATGGAATGTCTATTTCGACGGTAAGAAAATAGGTGATGCCAATTCGGGCAGTTTCACTCTTCTGACCGACGGTTACGCCAGGGACACTTGGAATGTCTATTTTTACGGACATAAGATTGACGGAGCGAATTCAGGAAGTTTCAAAGTTCTGCCCGACGGCTACGCCAAAGACACGTGGAACGTCTATTTCGACGGTAAAAAGGTAAATGGCGCCACACCCGGCAGTTTCAAGGTTCTTAGCGACGGTTATGCCAAGGATACCTGGAATGTCTATTACTGGGGTCGAAAAATAGCTGACTGAGCTTGGAGAAAGTTTTTATCATAATAAGAAGAAAAGAGGGCGTCCGCGCGGATGCCCTCCTTTTCTTTAACAATCAATTCATTTTTTAACCAATCAAAAACAAACTATGTGTGCAATCAACAATAGATTAAGAAACAATCATTTATGAGGTAAGAAATTATATCTTATAAAGTTTTGCTGTCAGTTGTGTTACCCGTCGTTTCTTATCGATAGTCGGCGAAACGCTGCTGAAGAGCCTGTCGGGCGAAGAAAATGCGGCTCTTTACGGTTCCGAGAGGGAGCTGCATGTATTCCGCGATCTCGTTGTACTTGTATCCAGCCACGTGCATCGAGAAAGGAACGCGGTATTTTTCGGGGAAATCCTCGATAGCAGAAGCTATTTCGTTTACTCCGAAAGAACCTTCGGGAGTCTCGAAACCTGAATCCTGTGGGAGGTTGAGGTGGTAGAGATCCTCTGTGCGGTCAACGACTGTGGCTGAGCGTACAACCCGGCGGTAGTTGTTGATGAAAATATTACGCATTATGGTGAACACCCACCCCTTGAAGTTTGTATTCTCGACATATTTCTCGCGGTTGTCGAGAACTTTCAGTGTAGTGTCCTGCAGGAGATCGTAAGCGTCATCGCGGTTTGAGGTGAGCGTGTAGGCGAAGTTGAGCATGTTGCTCTGAAGGCTCATAAGTCTTGTGGTGAAAGCGGCGGTTGTCATAACAGCAAATATTACAGGTTAGTTGAAATCGGATTATTAACTTGTCAGGTTCTTGTTACAAAACGTTGACAATGCAAAAATACGGATAAAAACACGGATACAAGTATTTTAAAGTTAAAATCAGTTAAAATCGTTACACTCTTGTTACAATTAAAGTTATTAATCTGATTTACAATGAAATATTTTTTTTGTCTAATTATACAAATCAGTCGAATTTGCCTAAAATTTTTTTTTGAAAAAAATTTCGTTTGAAAAAAAATTTCGGTCTTTGAATCTGTGACTGACGACCTGGTGATCATCCTGAGCAGTGGCAAGCACTGACCGACGGGCGAGTTCGCCAATTTGCAGTATCGGCAATTTTTAACTAAATTTGAAGCATATAACCAATTATTAATCACAAAACTCACATTTTATCTGTTATCGTGAAAAAAAATATTCTTTTTGCTTTGGGCGTGGCTCTGAGCTGCAGTGTATCGGCTCAGACTTTCACCGAATGGCATGACCAGCAGGTCAATGCGGTGAACCGTGCCCCGATGCGAACATCACATTTCGTCTATGCTCCCGGCGATGATTTGCTTGCCGGCAAGGAGCAGTCAGTCAACTTCATGACACTCAATGGCCCATGGAAATTCAATTGGGTTGAAAATGCCGACCAGAGGCCGACCGATTTTTTCCGTACTGATTTTAATGACCGCGGATGGGCCACGATGCCGGTGCCGGGTCTGTGGGAGCTGAACGGATATGGAGATCCTCAGTATGTCAATGTAGGTTATCCCTGGCGCAACAGTTTCAGGAATAATCCTCCTGAAGTGCCTGTCAAAGGCAATCATGTGGGGAGCTACCGTCGGACGGTGAAAGTGCCTGCCGACTGGAAGGGGAAGAAAATCATGGCGCATTTCGGCTCGGTGACTTCCAATATGTATCTTTGGGTGAACGGAAAATATGTCGGCTACAGCGAGGACTCCAAGCTTGAGGCCGAATTTGATCTTACTCCTTACCTTAAACCGGGTCAGGACAATGTAATAGCTCTGCAGGTTTTCCGCTGGAGCGACGGCACCTATCTGGAGGATCAGGATTTCTTCCGCCTCAGCGGTATTGGCCGCGACTGCTATCTGTATGCCCGTGAAAAGAACGGTATTCTCGACATCCGCGTCACTCCGGATCTGGAAAACGGGTATAAGGACGGAGTGCTGGGAATAGATCTCGACCTTGCCTCAAACCAGAAGCTCGACCTCGTGCTGACGGATGCTGAAGGGAATAAGGTTGCCGAGACTAAGACGGCAAAAAGCGGAAAGACGGAGATGAAGGTTCCCGGAGTGAAAGCATGGAGCGCCGAGACACCTTATCTTTATACGCTGACGGTTACGACCGCCTCCGGCGAGAAGGTGCCTGTGAAAGTAGGTTTCCGCAAAATAGAGATGCGCGACGGCAATATGCTTGTCAACGGTCAGCCTGTGCTGATAAAGGGCGCTGACCGCCATGAACTTGATCCCGATGGAGGATATGTGGTGTCGCCGGAGCGGATGCTCGAGGATATCACCATCATGAAAGCCCATAACCTCAATGCAGTGCGCACGTGTCATTATCCCGACGATCCTCTCTGGTATGATCTCTGCGACAAATACGGCATCTACGTTACCGCCGAGGCCAATCTCGAGAGCCACGGAATGGGTTACGGGGAGCGTTCACTCGCCAAAGACCCCGCATGGAAAAAAGCCCATATCGAACGCAACGAGCGTAATGTGCAGCGCAATTTCAACCATCCTTCAATCATAGTGTGGAGTCTTGGCAACGAAGCCGGTGACGGAGAAAACTTCGTAGCGGCCTACAACAAGGTGAAGAGTATCGACAGCAGCCGTCCCGTGCAGTATGAGCGCGCCGGACTGGCAAAGCATACCGACATCTTCTGCCCGATGTATGCCTCTCCCGAATATACCGAGCAATATGCCAAAGGCGATGATCCCCGTCCTTTGATTCAGTGTGAGTATGCCCATGCAATGGGTAACAGCGAAGGCGGTTTCAAGGAATACTGGGACATGATCCGCAAGTATCCCAAACTGCAGGGCGGATATATCTGGGACTTCGTTGACCAGTCGCTGCGCCGGAAAGATAAGGATGGTAACACCATATATGTCTATGGCGGGGATTTCAACCGTTTCGACGCTTCCGACAACAATTTCTGCGACAACGGACTCATCAGCCCGGACCGTGTACCCAATCCCCATGCTGACGAGGTGAAATATTATTACCAGAATATCTGGATTACTCCGGTCGAGGGTAAAGATAAAACCTACAGCGTATATAACGAGAACTTTTTCCGTGACCTCAGCGCCTATGACCTCGCGTGGAGTCTGCTCAAAAACGGCAAGGTGGTGCGTACCGGTACTGTCGGTCTTCCTTCGGTAGCACAGCAGCAGAAGGGCGAAGTGGTGATTGATTTCGGTAAGATATGTGACTGCGCCGAGTGGCTCCTCAATGTAGAGTTCAAGCTCCGCAAGCCCGAAGGTGTGTTGCCTGTAGGTCATGTTGTCGCCCGTGAGCAGATTGTGCTCAATCCCTGGAAAGCTCCGGAAATCAAAATTGCCAACACAACGGCAAAGAATACGCCTACAGAGTTACCGGCGATCGACAACAGCCAGCGTAACGCTCTGATCGTAACAGGAACCGGCTTCAGAATAGAGTTCAACAAGCGTTCAGGCATGATGAACATGTATGATGTAAAGGGCACTCCGATGATTGAGCCGGGTACAGAGCTGACACCGCGCTTCTGGCGTCCGCCGACCGACAACGACATGGGCGCCGGCCTTCAGAACCGTTATGCAGTCTGGAAGAATCCGGAACTGAAACTCACGGCTTTCGACGCCTCAATCAATGCCGCCGGACTTGTGGAGGTAAAGGCCGACTATGATCTGACGGCCATAAAGGGATGCAAACTCACCCTTACCTATACCATCAACAATGAAGGCGCCGTTATCGTCAGCGAGACAATGAACACCGATGGTGTAGCGGAAGCCTCGAAAGTGCCCGATTTGTTCAGATACGGCATGTATATGACAATGTCCGGTGAATTCAACGTAATAGATTATTATGGCCGCGGACCCATCGAAAACTATCAGGACCGCAACCACAGCACATTCCTGGGACATTACCGTCAGAATGTAGAGGAGCAGTTCTATCCCTACATCCGACCGCAGGAAACCGGAAACAAGACCGACGTTCGCAGCTGGATGCAGCTCAACCGCGCAGGCAACGGCCTGATGATTACCTCGGGCGCTCCATTCAACGCTACGGCTCTCAACCGCTCGATGGACGCTCTCGATGACGGAACCGAAAAGGATCAGCGTCACTCTGTTGACGCCCCCGCCGAGCCGCGCACATATCTCGGCATTGACGTCACGCAGATGGGTCTCGGCTGTATCGACAGCTGGGGATCTCTGCCTCTCAAGGAATATCGTCTGCCGTTCGGCAATCGCAGCTTCACCTTCAAGCTCACCCCCGTGTTCCATCAGTTCTGATAAATTACCCTCCGTATAACAATCAGGGGCTGCATCGAAAAATTGACGATGCAGCCCCTGATCCTTTTATCATCGCATCAGTACCGGAAATTCCGTACTCACATAAAAAGAACCGCGGCGACCCGAAGGCCACCGCGGCTTTTTGTTTATCAAGTACGGACAGGAAATTAGCCGTTGACTTTCTTCATGTGAGCGATGAGATCGAGCACTTTGTTAGAGTAACCGATTTCATTGTCATACCAGCTGACAACCTTAACGAAGGTCGGAGTGAGCTGGATACCTGCCTTAGCGTCGAAGATAGAGGTGAGGGGGCAGCCGAGGAAGTCGCTTGAAACGACAGCGTCTTCAGTATAGCCGAGCACGCCTTTGAGTTCGCCTTCAGAAGCTTCCTTCATTGCAGCGCAGATTTCTTCGTAAGAAGTCGGTTTTGCGAGGTTAACGGTGAGGTCAACTACAGAAACGTCAAGAGTGGGGACACGCATTGACATACCGGTAAGTTTGCCGTTGAGTTCGGGAATTACTTTACCTACAGCCTTTGCAGCACCTGTAGAAGAGGGGATGATGTTGCCGGAAGCAGCACGTCCGCCGCGCCAGTCCTTCATAGAGGGACCGTCAACAGTCTTCTGAGTAGCGGTAGTTGAGTGAACAGTGGTCATGAGGCCTTCAACAACGCCGAATTTGTCGTTGAGGACTTTGGTGATAGGAGCAAGGCAGTTGGTGGTGCAAGAAGCGTTAGAAACGAACTGAGTGCCCTTAACATATTTGTCCTGGTTAACACCGCAAACGAACATAGGGGTATCGTCCTTGGAAGGAGCGGACATAACGACATATTTTGCGCCGGCTTCGATGTGAGCCTGAGCTTTTTCCTTTGTGAGGAAAAGACCGGTAGATTCGACTACATATTCAGCACCTACAGCGCCCCAGCCGATTTCAGCGGGATTCTTGCAAGCTGTCACACGGATTTCCTTGCCGTTTACAATGAGAAGGCTCTTTTCCATGTCGCAGTCAACAGTGCCGTCAAAACGACCGTGCATTGTATCATACTTCAGCATGTAAGCCATGTAATCAACGGGAAGAAGGTCGTTGATTGCAACTACTTCGATGTCGTCTCTTTTAGTAGAGGCACGGAAAACGAAACGTCCGATGCGGCCGAAGCCGTTAATACCTATTTTAGTCATAATAAGTTAATATAAAATTTGGGTTATAAGTCTCTGGTTCGGATGGTAAAGAACACGCCTTTGGAGCAGAATCCTTTTTATCCGCACAAAATTAATAATAAATTTTCATATTACCTATGGTTATAACCAAAACTTATTGTCAGTCAATAATAAAATTTAACATGCCCAAAAGCCGTTCAATTAACGATCATGAATTTAGACGTTGCGGAGTGACGGCCGTCGGGCGAGCTGACGAATACATAATATATTCCTGTCGGCAGTCTGTTTCCCGTGGAATCCAGACCGTCCCAGGTGAGGAGGCCTCCTTCGGGGCGTCCCTGAAATATGACCGACCCTGCGGCGTCGGCTATTTTCACGAGAGAGCCTTCCATCAGTCCGCGGATATGGACGGCGCCGGTATAGTCGGGCCTGACGGGATTGGGATAGACGGTGATGTCAGAATAGTCGTCGCGTGGCGGCGTGGCGTCGGATTCGTATGTGCATAGGCCTTCGGGCGTTCCGATATAGATTTCCGCACCGGAGGGATCGGAATAAACGCAATATACCGTGTTTGACGGAAGGGGAGAGTTATCGGCAGTGAAATGTTGCAGTATCTCTGAACCGTCAGGCGAAACGAGGTAGAGGCCCGATTTCTCTGTGGCGATCCATTTTCGGTTGGCCGCATCGGCAGTGATGCCATAGATAAGTTCGTTGCCGAGCAGATAGTCGGCCATACCGGAACCGTCGCCGCGCGGGACCTTAAGCCTTCTGACAGTCAGCATGTCGGAAAGAGCCGAAGACGGATCGGAGATCTCTATGATTCCAATATCCGTCCCGATCCACACGGACCCGTTGCGATCCTCGCAGATAGCGGAATAGCGCTCGGGCGAGAAAAGGTGGCCGTCCTGGTCCTGAGGACGTCGGATGACGCGGTAGTCGTCATCCGACAGATCCGCGTAGGTTCCGCGTGTGTCGCGCACAGTGAAATGATCGTATGCGTCGAGGTGGAAAATAAAATCCGACCGACGGCAATGGAGCATGATGACATCGTGGGTGCCGGGAAAAATATTCTCTTTCGTGCAGAATGGGATCCAGTCGTTTTTTTTCACCTTGGCAGGCGCCAATTCACGCTTTTCGGCAGGAAGGATGAAGACAGGTCCGCGGTCATTTCCTTCGGAGTGGCCGGAAAGCCACAGATTGCCTCCGCGGTCAATGCTGACGTGATAGGCGATGTTGCGCTCATCTATACGTTCAAGAGGGGAGTTCTCCTCATTGTATCGGCCTGCGAGTTCTCCTCCGCGGAAAATATAGATGCCGTCGGTGGAAGTGGAGACGTAGAAGCACTCGCTGTCGGCAGGATCTTCGGCAACCGACGTGGGTCCGAGAATGAACCGGCCGTAGATTTTCTGGCGTTCGCGGGCGAGCGGAAGGAATGCCTCGACGGGCCAGGGCGTCAGATCAGTCGCCTTTTTCGACTCGAGGTCTATGACGGAAAGAGTCAGTGGTCTGATGAATCCGTCGGAGCCCGGACGGTCGAAACGGTAAGCGGTGCTGCCGTTGTTCATCGCGTAGAGCCGTTGGCCGTCGGCCGTCGGAAAGAACTGACAGACTTCCCTGACAGAAAGCTGTTCGGGACGGAACCGTTCGGTGAGAAGTGTCGGGCGTGAACCGCTGAAATCATGACAGGCCAGACCGGCGCGTGTCAGCGACCAGATCTCGGAGCTGCCCGTGGCCGTGCCGGCGACAGCGCCGTCGAAATCTTCCGGAAGATCGGTTACCGGCGTTTCGCGCAAAGCGCCGGCATCGAGGAGATACAGCGTTTTTTCGCAGATATAATGGAAATTGCCGTCCGAGGCTTTTGTCAGATAGAACCGGCCGTTATGTGAGGAAACCGTCACAGCCTCCGTGAGTGTCCGTGTCTCATAATCGATGGAAACGCGGACTATTTTTGTCCCGTCACCTTCGCGGACAAGAAGTATGGCGCGGTCACTGTCGAGAGGGATGATGTCGGCAATCTCCCCCGTAGCGGAAAGTTCCGTGAAATATGAGAGAGAAGGAAATCTGCCGGTCTTTTCCTTGAACAGCAGATGTCCGTCGGAGGCTATCAGCAGCCGTTCTCCGCTGACGGCGACGGCGGTCACCGGCTTGCCGTAGATTCCCGACTGCACGACTTCATTTTTCGAAGTGGAAAATTCCACGAGGCCGAAAGCGGTGGCCGCAAACATGCGGTCGCCGTCAAAAGCCGCGTCATTTATGGTCAGAGGCGGAGCGAGGTTGCTTTCGGATATGTCCGGAAGGTTCATGACGTTGTCGTCGCTGTCGATAAGGTCTATGTTTCCGGTGGTATAGGCCACAAGCAGCCGTTTTCTCGCGCTGTCAAGGAAGATGTCGCTCACTGTCACTCCGTTCAGACTGTTGCCCGGGGTGTAGCTGAAGCTCTCGCCGTTCTCTTTATTATAGGAGAAGAGCGATCCGCCGGAAAGATAGAACACCTTTTTACCGGTGTCTATGACCTTTTGGGGAGGCGCATGGAAAGCGGCGTGGAATTCCCACCTTCCCGTGGCCTCAGCAGGCATGACCGCTTGAAGCAGCGAGAAGGTCAGAATGATCGCGAGGGAGAGGAAGCGTGCAGTCATAGGCCGCGGAGATAATCGAGAAGTCGGCGTGTGGCGCGTCCGCGATGACTGATGGCGTTTTTCTCGTCGTCGGTCATCTCTGCGAACGTGCGGTCGAAGCCTTCGGGGCGGAAAACCGGATCGTAGCCGAATCCCGATTCTCCCGAGCGCTCCGTGGTAATCTCTCCTTCGACAGTACCCTCGAAGAACAGCTCTCCGGAGGCTGTGGCGAGACAGATGACGGTTGTGAAACGCGCCTTGCGGTCGGCGACACCGCGCAAATTTTCGAGCAGAAGATTCATGTTGGCCTCCGAGTCATGTCCGGGGCCGGCATAGCGGGCCGAATAGACGCCGGGAGCTCCGTTGAGAGCATCGACAAGGAGGCCCGTGTCGTCGGCGAAGCAGTCATATCCGTATTTGTCGCGGATATAGCATGCCTTCAGGGCGGCGTTGCCCTGAAGGGTGTCGGCGGTCTCTGGAATATCCTCGCTGCATCCGATGTCGGCAAGTGAGAGCACTCGCCATTCAGGCCCCGTTATCTCGCGGATTTCGCGGAGCTTATGGGCGTTGTTTGTGGCGAAAACAATCTCTTTCATCAGCCCACGACAATGTTTACGATCTTACCGGGCACTACGATGACTTTCTTCACCGTCTTGCCTTCGGTCCATTTCGCGGCTCCTTCATGGGCGAGCGCGATGCGTTCAACCTCTTCGCGGGGAGTGTCGGCTGCCACTTCGATGTTGAAGCGCATCTTTCCGTTGAACGACACGGGATAGGTCACGGTGCTCTCCTTGAGGTACTCTTCGTTGAAGCTCGGCCAGGGAGCGTCGCAAACGCTTGTTTCGTGGCCGAGAACGTGCCAGAGTTCTTCGGCGATGTGGGGTGCGAAGGGGGCGAGAACGGTCACCAGATCGGCCAGAACGGTCCGTGAGGCGCATTTCTGCGCGCTCAGTTCGTTGACGCATATCATGAATGCCGCTATCGAGGTGTTGTAGGAGAAAGCCTCGATGTCGGCGGTCACTTTCTTGATCAGTTTGTGGATCGACTTGAGCGAATCGCGCGAGGGTTCGGCATCGCTGACAAGCAGGGTGTCGCCCTTGTAGAAAAGGCCCCAGAGTTTTTTCAGGAAGCGGTTGACGCCGTCGATTCCGTTCGTGTCCCACGGTTTGCTCTGCTCGAGCGGGCCGAGGAACATCTCGTAGAGACGCAGGGTGTCGGCTCCGTAGCGTTCAACGATGTCGTCGGGGTTGACGACATTGAACATCGACTTTGACATCTTTTCGACGGCGTAGCCGCACACATATTTGCCGTCCTCCAGTATGAACTCGGCGTCGGCATAGTCGGGACGCCATGCCTTGAAGGCTTCGGTGTCGAGAATGTCGTTGTTGACGATGTTGACATCGACGTGGATGGGGGTCACGTCATAGTCTTTGCGCAGATTGTAGCTGACGAAGGTGTTCGTGTCCTTGATTCTATAGACGAAGTTGCTCCGGCCCTGGATCATGCCCTGGTTGATGAGTTTCTTGAAAGGCTCGGGCTCGCAGACCACTCCGAGGTCATAGAGGAACTTGTTCCAGAAGCGGCTGTAGATGAGGTGTCCCGTGGCATGTTCGGTGCCTCCTATATAGAGGTCAACGTTGCGCCAGTATTCGTCGGCTTCCTTCGAGACGAGGGCCTCGCTGTTGTGAGGATCCATGTAGCGCAGATAGTAGGCCGACGAGCCGGCGAATCCGGGCATGGTGCAGAGTTCGATGGGATATCCCTCGGCGCTGGTCCAGTTCTTGGCGCGTCCCAGCGGAGGTTCGCCTGTTTCGGTGGGAAGATATTTGTCAACTTCGGGGAGCTGCAGAGGGAGCTCGCTTATTTCCATGGTGTGGGGTATGCCGTCCTTGTAATAGACCGGGAAGGGTTCGCCCCAGTAGCGCTGACGGCTGAAGATCGCGTCGCGCAGACGGTAGTTGACCTTCACCTTGCCTATGCCTTTCTCCTCGATGAAACGTTTTGTGGCGGCGATCGCATCCTTGACTTCCATTCCGTTGAGGTCGAGACCCTCTCCGCAGGAGTTGATCATGCGGCCGCTTTTGGCGTCGAAGCTCGATTCGCTGACGTCGGCGCCCTCGATCAGAGGAATTACCGGCAGGTCGAAATGGCGTGCGAAAGCGTAGTCGCGCGAGTCATGGGCCGGAACTGCCATGATGGCTCCCGTTCCGTAGCCGGCGAGCACATAGTCGCTGACCCACACGGGGATTTTCTTGCCCGAGAGCGGGTTGATGGCGTAGGAGCCGGTGAATACACCGCTGACTTTCTTGTCGATCATTCGTTCGCGTTCGGTTTTGTGGCGGATAGCGGCGATATATTCCTCTACGGCCTTTTTCTGCCCGGGAGTTGTCACCTGACCGACATATTCGCTTTCGGGGGCGAGCACCATGAAGGTTACGCCAAAAACGGTGTCGGCGCGGGTGGTGAAAATCTGCAGGCTGACGTCGGAGCCGTCAATCGGGAAAACCATTTCCGCACCTTCCGAGCGGCCGATCCAGTTGCGCTGTGTCTCCTTGAGCGATTCGGTCCAGTCGATTGTGTCAAGACCTTCGAGAAGACGCTCGGCATAGGCCGAGACACGCAGACACCACTGATACATCACTTTCTGCTCCACCGGATAGCCTCCGCGGATCGAGACGCCCTCGCTGACCTCGTCGTTGGCGAGGACAGTGCCGAGTTCCGCACACCAGTTGACCATCGTGTTGCCCAGATAAGCTATGCGGTAGTTCATCAGGGTGTCGCTCTTGGCTTTCTCGTCCATAGCCTTCCACTCGTCGGCCGTGAAGGAGAGTTCTTCGGAGCATGCAGCTGTCAGGCCTTCGGTGCCGTGGGTCTCCAGATGTGCCGTCAGGTCGGAGAGAGGCATGGCGCGACGGCGTGCGGTGTCATAATAGTGGTTGAACATCTTGATGAACGCCCACTGGGTCCATTTGTAATATTCCGGATCACACGTGCGTATCTCGCGGTCCCAGTCATAGCAGAATCCGATTTTGTCGAGCTGCGAACGGTAGCGCGCAATGTTTGTGCGCGTTGTTATTTCAGGATGCTGGCCTGTCTGTATGGCATATTGCTCGGCCGGAAGTCCGTAGGCGTCGTAGCCCATGGGGTGAAGCACATTGAAGCCACACTGGCGTTTGTAGCGCGAGTAGATGTCCGAGGCTATGTAGCCGAGGGGATGACCCACGTGGAGTCCCGCGCCCGAGGGGTAGGGGAACATGTCGAGAACGTAGAACTTCGGTTTCGACGTGTCTATTTCCGTGTGATATGTGCCGTGGTCTTTCCAGTATTTCTGCCACCGGCTCTCGATTTCCTTATGATTGTACTCCATTGGTTGTTATGTTTTTGCTCTGTTTGGGTTGATTTCTGCAAAATTACAAATAATTTAATTTTCAGACAAATCAGACTGATCCATGCGATTGAGTTAAGAAACCTATCCTACATCGCAAAGCGATGTCCGTACAGTTGGATACGTTTTTATCCGTCCGCATGTAGGGACGCACCTTTGGTGCGTATAAGGAGGAATCTCAGGAATTTTGATATGCAGATCCTACATCGCAAAGCGATGTCCGTACAATTGGATACGTTTTTATCCGCCCGCATGTAGGGACGCACCTTTGGTGCGTATAAGGAGAATGCTTCAGGAATTTTGATATGCAAATCCTACATCGCAAAGCGATGTCCGTACAATTGGATACGTTTTTATCCCCCACACATGTAGGGTAGCGCCTTCGGCACGTATGAGCGTTTGCAGGGTAAAAAAACAGCCCCGCGAGGTCACGTCGCAGGGCTGTGAGGATTGATTCTAAAGTCGGATGTTCGCTCTCCGAAATTATTCTGAAAACCTAATCATTTATTAAATTTCAAAATCTATTCCATTAAACCGGATAATATCTTTATAATTGATTATTCATTTTTAAGTTTTTATTCAGTGAAGCTACTCTTTGTTTTTAAAATTAACCGTCCCGCGACATCGCGCCGCGGGGCGGTCTGAATTGATGGGCTGTCAGATATTAGCTGATCTGACAGAGCCTTGAAAACCTAATCATTTATTAAATTCTATGACCTTTATTGTCCAGTCTTTCGTGGTACCGTCAGCAGCCGTCACACGGTAGGTGTGAGGGGTTGTCCAGTTGCCGGGGGTTCCCATTGCGGGAGCGCCGTCAAGCGGGGTGAGGCGGGCAGCGGTCGAAAGAGTTACCTGAGCCCAGAGTTTGTCCTGGCTGCAGGCTGCGCGTGCGTCAGCGGGGAATGTATTCTCGTTGGCTGCAGGCACGGTTACTCTCGCTTCGATAGTGCCGGCTTCGGCGTTGATTGTAGTCTGGGTGCTGAGCTGCACTTCTTTCACCACCGGTTCACCTGTGATCGGGTCCTTATGAGTGGAGCTCGCCCAGCGGTAGCGGAACTGCATACCGGTTATTTCGGCGTCCTCGTAAGCGGGAAGGTCTTCCCAGCTGCAGGATGCGAGAAACGGCAGGATGAGCAGCGTTAACAGCAGTTTTATCTGATTTTTAAACATGGCGTAATTCCAATTTACGGGTTGATACAAAATTTACGTTATTCCCAACCGGGATTCTGGTCGGCGTTAGTGATAGCGCTGTTGGCGTTGATCAGGCCCTGCGGTATCGGGAAGAGATACTGGCGAACGGGGAATGCGCGCTGGTTGTTGTAGAACTGTACATAACCGACGTAGGCAGCGTCGCGTGCGGGGCTGATTTCGATGAAGGTTGTCGGAGTTGCAAGTTCTGAGATTTCGCTGCGGGGCGATTTGCCGTCGTTGGCTTCGCCGCCATACATACCCCAGCGGAGAAGGCTGAAGTAGCGGTCACACTCCCAGAAGAGTTCAACATGGCGTTCGATCTTATAGTCTTTCCAGGCTTCGGCAAGGGTTGTAGCTGTCGAGGCGGGAAGTTTGCCGTGGATCGTACGGGTCTGGTTGAAGGTAGCCACTGCGTCGTTCACGCGGTTCAGACGGAGCTGAGCCTCGGCCTTGTTGAGGAGGGCGCGGCCGTAGCGGGTGATCACCTGATGGAAGTCGGTGGCGGTGTTGTAGAAGGGACGCGGCGACATGTTGGTGTAGATGCCCTTGCGGATGCAATAGTTGGTCAGAGGCACGTGGTCGCCGCCGTAGTTGTTGGTGCTCCAGCGGGTCATGTTGCCGTGGCTGTACATCGCGATGTCTTCGCCGTAGAAGTGTGACTTGTCGTGGAGAATCGACTGGTCGAAGCGTGCGTCGCGGTTTTTATACATAAGGTCGCTGATGTCGGCGCCGTTCTGAGCAGCGTATGCTGTCTTGACAACATCGTCATCTCTCTGGTCGGCACCCATATTCTTGGCGGTAGCGGCGCTGACCACGCTGGTGTTGTTGAGCCACTGCGAGGTTTCGTTCCAGCGTTTTGCCTTGCCGTCGGTCTCGTCGATCACGAGATAGTCATCAACGAGGTTCTGCGAAGGAGCGTATTCGAGCCAGCATTCGAAGATGGCACCCATAGTCTGCCAGAGCGGTCCGCAGCCGGTTTCCTCAAGCTTGGTGTTGGGCACGTTGGCTATAAGGTTCACCTGGCCGGTGGACTCGCAGGATGAATACTGCTTGTCCCAGTACTGGGCGAGGATTATTTCCGAAGACTGAGCGCCGTTCTCGTTGAAGAGGCCGCCGTAGTTGGGGTCGAGCGAGTAGCCTGAGAGCGCGTCAACACAGTCGATGGCTTCCTGATAGAGGCTCTTGCCGTTCTGCAGCGAAGCAGCGTCGTTGGTGTAGGCAGCAGCGGTCAGAAGAACTTCCGATGCGAAAGCATAGCCGAAGTCCTGGCCGAGGGCGCCTGAAGCCTGACGGCCGGCGGGAAGATCAGGCAGCGCCTCGCGGATATCCTTGAGGATGTAGCCGTAGCTCTCTTCCACGCTCTTTGTCAGCGGGAGGTTGAAGTCGGGATCGTCGGAGCTGAGGACTTTGTCAACCCAGATGAACTTACCGGTCTTGCGTGCGAAATCGAAATAGACCATGGCGCGCATGAGTTTACCCATGGCCACGAATTTTTTCTGGTCGGAAGGATTGAGCACTTCGCTCGTAGCGCAACGCTCTATGATCATGTTGCAGGCGCGGATAACACCGAAACGGCCGTTAAGACCTATATCATAGGTGTTGTCCATCAGGCCGAGTACTTCACCGGGAGCGGCGCCACGGCAGTTGATCATATTGTCTGTGAATGTACGGTCGGTGAAGACATTGTCGCGGTAGTAGCTCATCACGGTTGAATATCGGCCCATGACGAATGCTTCTACGTTTGCCGCGCTGCCCCACACGAGGTCCTCGCTGTAGATGGCAGCAGGTTCGGTGTCAAGGAAGTCACCGCAGCTCTGAGCGGCCATGCCGAACAGTAATGACAGAGGTAAAAGATATTTAGCTTTCATATTTGTGAATTCGAGATTTGATTAGAAACCGATATTGAGACTGATGGTCCACACGCGGGAAACGGGATAGGAATATCCGCTGTCGGAACCTGTTTCAGGATCGAATCCCCATTTCTTGGCGGGGCTGAAAGTGAGCAGGTTGTAACCGGTCACGCTGAGATAGCACTTGCTGAGCCAGTTGGTGGTCTTGAGCAGTTTGTGCTTGAAGTCGTAGCCGACGGTGAGGTTTTTCAGACGGATATATTTAGCATCAACGAGCCAGAAGTTAGTTCCGACGAAGTTGTTGCCTCCGGTCATACCGGATGAAACGTGCTGACGGGGATAGAGGGCGTCGGTGTTGTCGGGAGCCCAGATGTCGGTCTGATATTCGTAGATGACAGGCAGATAGTTGGAGTTACCGCCCATGAGCATGCTGCCCATGTAGATATTGTAGTTTGTGGCACCCTGCCAGAGCATGCTGAGGTTGAAGCCGCGCCAGCGCACGTCGGCATTGATACCGTAGTTGGCACGGGGTGAAGTGCCCGAACCCTGACGATACTGGTCTTCTCCGTCGATCTTACCGTCGCCGTTGAAGTCCCAGAATTTGAGGTCACCGGCCATGATGTTTGCAGAACTGTTACGTTTCGGCGAGTTGAGCACATCCTCGTAGTCGGTGTAGTAACCGAGGTTCTTGTAGTAGTTGCCGGTATATGCTCCGACCTGAGTGGAACGTTTGTAGGGGTTCTTGAGACTGGTTTCCGCTTCGTTGGGGTTGATGTTCCAGCGTTCGTCATAGTAGGTGAAGTTACCGCCTACGTTGTAGGTCACTTCGCCGATGCGTCCGTTGTATTGCAGAGTGAAGTCAACACCGCGGCGACGGCTCTCACCGTCTGATTTGACCATCGGGAGCGACAGGCCGAGAGGCGAGGTGTAGCCTACGTTGGAGGGAGAGGCGAGGTAGCCCTTGGTCGATTTGTAGAAGTAATCGACAGATCCGGAGATGGCGTTGTTGAGCATACCGAAGTCGAAGCCGACGTTGAAGTCGCGCTGGGTGTACCAGCTGAGGTCGGGCGAGGGAAGAGCGCCTTCGCTGAATGTCTGATACCACTGGCCGCCGATATATGCGCCGGTGTTGTTCAGACCGTAGGAGGTCAGATAAGCGTAGCGGGCCACGTTGTCAAGACCGATCTCGCCGTAGGAGCTGCGGAGCTTGAACATGTTGACAACATCGGATATTTTGCTCTCTTTCCAGAAGTTTTCCTCTGAAACGGCCCAGCCGAGTGAACCGGAGTAGAATGTTCCCCAGCGGCGGTCTTTCGGGAGATTGTCAGTACCGTCGTGACGGAGGGAGAACTCGGCCATGTATTTGGCTGCGTAGTCATAATGGGCGCGGAACACGACTGAAGCGCGACGCCACTGAACACCGTTTTCAGCAGAGTTTTCCTGAGTATCGACAGGACCTGCGCCGATCTGATCGACGTCAAGAACATACTGCGAGCGGCTCAGAGAATTCTGATCGTAGCTTGAGCCTGAAGCCTCGATACCGAGGGTGAATTCCACATTGTTTTTGCCGAAGTCGCGGTTGTAGTTCGCGAGAAGCTGAGTGTTGTAGAAGTTATAGAAGTTGGCTGTCTTTGACAGAGAGGGCATCGGGATTGTCTGTGGTTCGCCTTCCCAGTTGTAGGCTGTTGCCTGTTTGTTCCAGCTCTTGGAACGTACGCTCAGAATAGAGTAGCTGGCGATACCCTGCAGACGGAGACCCTTGACCCAGGGGAGATCCCACTGTGCGTTGATCGTACCGCGCACGTTGGTGTTCTGAGCCTTGACATAACCGCCGTCGGAAGAGATGTCGATGAGGGGGTTGTCAGGAGTTGCGAAGGGCTGACCCATCGGGTTGCGGGCGATTTCCATCGGGCGCTTGTTCTGGATGTGTGACCAAACATAATAGTAGCTTGCGCTCGGGTCACGACGGTCGGTCAGGTATGCCTCGAGAGAGGTGTTTACGCGGAGACCGATTTCCTTCAGGTTCACATCGACGCTCTGGCGCGCGTTGTAACGCTTGTAGGTGTTGGAGTTCGTGCGATAGATTGATTCCTGATCGTAGTAGCTCAGGGCGGTGTAGGATCTTACGACGTCGCTACCGCCGGTGATTGTCAGAAGGTGACGCATTTCAGGCGCGTAGCTGCGCATGGTCTCTTTCTGCCAGTCGGTGTTGGCGTAGTTGCGGGGATCGCTGCCGTCCTGGAATTTCTGAAGAGCTTCGTCGCTCCAGGGAGCCTGCAGACCGTCATAGAGATAACCGCGGTTCTGATAGAGGGCTGCGGTGTAGGAATCGACTTTCTTGGGAAGGTCGGCCGGCGAGGAGAAAGTGTAGTTGAATGTGTAGTCAACATTCACCTTGCCTGATTTGCCTCGTTTCGTTGTCACGAGGATGATACCGTTGGCGGCACGCGCACCGTAGATAGCGGTTGCTGAGGCGTCCTTCAGCACTGACATGCTTTCGATGTCGGCGGGGTTGAGGTTGGTGAACTCACGCTCTTCGCTGATGATGTTGTCGATAACGAAAAGGGGAGTGCCGCCGCCTCGGATTGAAATGTTGGAGCCTGCGTCAAGACCGCCTCCGGACTGGGTGACGATAAGACCTGCGGCACGACCGGCGAGAGCCTGGCTGATGTTAGGCACCGGAACAGCTTCGATCTGGTCGGCCTTGATGACTGACACTGAAGAGGTTGTTTTGCGTTTTGTAGTTGTACCGTAACCAACGACGATCACTTCGTCGAGTTTGGTCGCGTTCTCGACCAGTTTGACAACCACACCGTCGGTGGCAGCTACTTCCTGGGGAACCATACCGATGTAGGACACAACCAGAGTCTTCACATTGTCGGGCACGTTCAGGGTGAACTTACCGTCGATGTCGGTTGATGTACCTATTGTCTCCTGGCCCTTGCACTTTACGGTTGCACCGAGAACCGGTTCATCATTTGCCGCTTCAACAACTGTACCTGTGATGGTACGCGCATAGCCAACTCCGGCCATGAGCGACAAACATGTAAGAAACAACAATAATCTTCTTTTCATGTTAATTTAGTTAGGTTAATAAATAGGGATAAAAATTATTGGCATTGTTGGTAGGTAAACGTAGGAATCAAATCGGTGCGGACAGTATGATTTAAGGGATGCTTCCACGCTGGAAATGATGGTACGATTAGTGCTTTTTTGTCTTATAGATGCAAAAGTCTTATAAAAATTTTTAAATTACCCCCCCCCATTAACATTTTTAACATTTGAATTTTACGATTTTAACATAAAACCCTATCTCCGAGACTCAAATTTTTTAGACAAATTGGCCTAATCAATGCGGTTGCATCGACCACAGAGGCATCCCTGCGGGACGCCGAGACTTGTCGCGGACTCTTTCCGGACACTCCGCTTCGCTCCATGCCCGGTTAAGCATTGCACGTCCTCCGGACTTGATTATCAGGCTTTCCCAAGTTTATGCTACAGCATTATTGATCAATTGGTCATTTAGTATAAGTGGTTTTTCTTCATGGAGCCCGTTAGGGCGGACAGAGTATAACCGTGCATGGAGCGCAGCGGAGTGCACGGATAGAGATGGCTCCCTCTCCGGCGTCCCGTAGGGATGCCTCTGTGGTGCACAAGTTAAAACACGGTGCGCCCAGAAGGGCTCATCAATAAAGTCGATTGAAATTAACTCAACCGCATTGATTTGACCGGTTGGACTAAAGTAAATTAGGTGATTGGAGGGGAGCGGTTTTGCAGAATCGGGCGAATTTTATAAATTTGCATAAAATAGAACCGAATATGAAAATAGCATTGATCGGCTACGGCAAGATGGGCCACGCCATAGAGAAGATAGCGCGCGAGCGCGGCCACGAGATTGTGGCGGTGATTGACATAGACAGTCAGGACAAATTCGACAGCCCTGAATTCAAGAGCGCCGACGTGGCCATAGAGTTCACGGTGCCTGCAATGGCTTTTGACAATTACGTGCGCGCTTTCGAGCGTGGAGTCAAGGTGGTTTCCGGAACTACGGGATGGACCGAACGTATGCCGGAGATAAAGGAGATGTGTGACCGTGACGGCGCCACTTTCTTCTGGACTTCAAACTTCAGTATCGGCGTCAACATTTTCTTCGCCCTTAACGCCTATCTCTCGAAGCTAATGGACAAGTTCACGCAGTATCGCCCCGAAATGGAGGAGATCCATCATGTCCACAAACTCGACCATCCGAGCGGAACGGCCATCTCGCTGGCGCGCGGAATAATCGGCGCCACCGAGCGCATCAGTTCATGGACGGAAAATCCGGAGGCGGCAGCCGACGAGCTGCTGATAGCCCATCGCCGCGAAGGTGAGGTGCCGGGAACCCACATAGTCCGCTGGGACTCGCCCGTCGATACGATAACGATCGAGCACCGCGCCAAAAGCCGCGAGGGTTTCGCTCTGGGAGCTGTAGTGGCGGCCGAGTGGGTTGCGACCCAAAAAGGTTTCCTCACGATGGACGAGCTTATGGAGCGCATTGTGGGTGACAAGAAACTGACCGACATCATCAAATCCTGACGACCGATGGAAGAGAACAAGACTGAAACCGGCCGGGAGCGGCTGTCGTTCCGCGAAAGGGTGGCACGCACCAAGAAGACGCGCTGGGTGCGCTTCGGGATCGTGACCCTCATTTTCATTCTGTGGGTCATCTGGCTCGGAAATCCGTGGGTGCTTCTGCTGTTGCCCCTCCTTTTCGACATCTATATAACGGGCTATATTCCTTTCACGTGGTGGAAGAAAAGCAAGAGCAAGGTGACGCGGACGGTGATGAGCTGGGTCGATGCGATCGTCTATGCGCTGATTCTGGTCTATCTGGTGTTCACGTTCGTGGGGCAGAACTACGAGATTCCGAGCTCGTCGCTCGAAAAATCGCTGCTCGTGGGCGATTATCTGTGGGTCAACAAGATGGCCTACGGTCCGAGGGTGCCGATGACGCCGCTGCATTTCCCTCTCGTGCAGAATACTTTCCCTGTCATAAACACCAAGAGCTACATTGAGTGGCCGCAATGGCGCTACCATCGCCTGAAGGGTCTCGGCAATGTCAAGACAGGCGACATCGTGGTGTTCAATTTTCCTGCGGGCGACACCGTGGCCACCAAGATGCAGAATCCCGATTTCTACACTCTGGTGAAATATTTCGGGCGCGACGTGGTCATGAACAATCCCGGGCAGTTCGGCGAAATAGTCTATCGTCCGGTAGATCGGCGCGAGAATTATGTCAAGCGTGCCGTGGGGCTTCCCGGAGAAACGCTTAAGATTGTCAACGGCGACATTTTCATAAACGGAAAGAAGCAGCCGCAGCCCGCGAACGTGCAGTTCAACTATCTTTTCCAGACTGTCAGGCCTCTGACCGACGCCGACTGGGAACGCTATAAAATTTCGCGCGACGACGTGGCCCAGGCGCTTGTGCAGCCTGATCCGGCTGAAGCCGTGAACTGGACGCAGGCTGGTTTCGACCTGTCGGCCCTTGCAGCCAGTCCGATATATCATCTGCCGCTGACGGCGAAAGCGGTAGATGAACTGAAAAAATCGGGACTGCTCAAAGTATTGGTGCGCGAGCCGGCTCCGGTGGGAGAGTTCCTTTTCCCCGACGGCCTGTCGGAGAACTGGACGCGCCAGGACTACGGCCCCGTTATGATTCCGCGCAAGGGAATGAGGGTCAAACTGACGCCGGAGAACTGGCCCATGTATGAGCGCGTGATCCGCAACTATGAGTATCACACGGATTCCTATGTGAAGGACGGGCGCGTATATATCGACGGCAAGCCGGCCGACAGCTATACTTTCGAGATGGACTATTACTTCATGATGGGCGACAACCGCGACTGTTCGCTCGACTCGCGCTACTGGGGATTCGTGCCGGAAGATCATATCGTCGGCAAGCCTATGAGGGTGCTCATATCCTTCGACAAGGACAAGAGCCTTTTCAACGGCGGCATCCGCTGGAACCGCATCCTCAAGAACGCCAATCCCGGATTCGAGGAATGAGCTACGCTCCGAAGATTCTCGACGGCATAATCCTTGCGCCGCGCTATCTCGGCTCCGTGGAGTATTTCGCGGCCATAGCCGCAAGCCGCAAGGCCGTGATCGACACGTCGCTGAGTTTCGACAAACGCCGTAAGGAGACTCACCGCTGCGAGATAGCCGATACTCACGGGCCGGTAAGACTGACGGTGCCTATAGAAAAGCCGGTGTCGATGACGGCGGCGCGCTGGAGCGACATTGTCATCTCGGCTCACGACGCGTGGTGGCACCGCCACTGGGTCACGTTGCAGTCGGCCTACGGGCGCACTCCGTTTTTTGAATTCTATGCCGACGATTTCGCCCCGCTTTTTACGGCGGCGGCCGCCGGGCGACAGCTGACGCAATGGATCGAGGATCTCGACCGCCTGTTGCTGAAATATCTGCAGATAGACACCGAGGTGACCTACGGCGCTCCGGGGGAATTCACCGGGAGGGACTGCCGCAGAAAATCGCTCCCCGAAATAAGGCCTGTGCCATATTATCAGGTGCGGGAGTCGAGATTCGGATTTCTTTCGGGAATGAGCGCCGTGGATCTCCTGTTCAATATGGGGCCGGAGGCGGCGCTGGTGCTCGACGAAACGGTCAGAGCATACGCAGAGAGCGGAGTTGCTCGAGAATGTCGAGACGGCTCATGCGGCGCCGGCGCTTGAGAACATCGGCGAAATCGTTGCAGACGCTCTGGACGCCCTGATGGGTGAAGACGCGGGTCAGATAGACAAAGTTTTTGTCGAAAAGGCGGCGTGTCTCGTCGTCGTCAAGGTCACATGTGTCATGGCCTTCCTCGATCATCAGCTTTAGGAGGAATTTTTTTGTCGTGTCATCCATGCGCTCGCGGTCAAGAATGTAGCGGCGACACATGACATTGCCTATGGCGGCTGCCATCGAACAGTTGAAATGTTTCAGTATGGTGTTCCACGCGCTTTTGGCGGAGAGGCCAGGATTGCCGTTGAAGAAGTATTCGCCGGCGTATTCGATCAGTCCGTCGGCATTTTCAGCGTCGAGGTTGACGGCAGAGAGGAGGTCTTCGCCTTCCATGACCACGAGAGCCACGGTCATTCCGGTGGCGCCGTAGCATCTGTCGTCCTCGTTGCGGTATCGTAAGTTTGTTTCCATAATTCTATAACAACACAGATGTGCCTTTCAGCGTGTAAAGTTACAAAAAAAATGCAATGCGGCCATGCTTTTGGGCTTCGGGCGTTGTGAACGGACGGAACATGACCGTGGAGAGATATTTTTCGGCGCGGTCGGGAAAGACCACAACGATGTTGCCGCTCTCAATCCGGGAGGCGGTGCGGGCGGCGGCAAGCATGGCCGCGCCCGAACTCATGCCCGCGAAAATGCCCTCTTCCGATATGAGCCGCCGCGCCATCTCGATCGCTTCCTCGCTTTCGATCATTTCCTGAATGTCGATCAGCTCCGGACGGTATATGGCGGGGACTATGGCTTCCTCCATGTTTTTCAGCCCCTGTATGTAATGGCCTTTGACGGGGTGGGCGCAGACAACCTTTATGTCGGGCTTGAGTGCGCGCATGAAGCGGGAGAGGCCCATGATTGTCCCGGAAGTGCCGAGCGCGCAGACGAGATAATCGATGCGCCCCTCGGTCTGCGCCCATATCTCGAGGGCCGTATGCTCGTAATGGGCCATGTAGTTGGCGGCATTGCCGAACTGGTCGGGCATGAAATATCGGCCCGGATTCTCTTTCACGAGCCGGCGGGCGTGGCGGATGGCTCCGTCGGTTCCCTGGTCGCCGGGCGTCAGGGTGACTTTGGCGCCGTAGGAGCGGATGATGGTGCGACGCTCTTCGGAAACGGCATCGGACATGACGATCTCCACGTCATAGCCTTTGACCACACCTATGACGGCAAGCCCTATGCCGGTGTTGCCGGAAGTAGGTTCGATTATGGTCATCCCTTTTCGCAGGCGTCCTTCGCGTTCGGCGTCTTCGATCATTTTGACTGCTATGCGGTCCTTGATGCTTCCCGTGGGGTTGAATCCTTCGAGTTTCGCGTATATATTGACGGCCGGGTTGGGATTGAGCCGGTTTATTCTCACCATGGGCGTGTTTCCGACGAGATGGAGTATGTCAGGAGCTATGTTCATGATTGCGGAAGATGATTTCAGTGTCTTGATTCCTATATATTATATAATGTATAAGAGTTTTCGTGTCATAAAAGTTTTTCATCACTGACATGACGGTATAAAAGAAAACCGCCGGGACGATTCCGGCGGTTTTCGGTAAGTTCGTTTCAGGATCGGGGAGAGATCAGTTGCGGTTTCCGAAGAAGCGCAGCAGATAGAGGAAGAGATTGATGAAATCAAGATAGAGATTGAGAGCGCCGATGGTGGCAATCTTTCCGGCGGCTTCAACGGGGGCCATCATGGCCATCTGCTTGATGCGCTGGGTGTCCCATGCGGTCAGGCCGATGAAGATGAACACTCCGGCAAAGCTTATGAGCCATTCCATTGTGGTGCTCTTGAGGAAAATGTTGACAAGAGAGATGATGATGAGGCCGAGGAGTGCCATGAAAAGGAACTGGCCCCAGCGGGAGAGGTCTTTGGTCGTGAAGAATCCATAGACAGTCATGGCGCCGAAGACTGCGGCGGTGATGAAAAATGTCTTGTAGATCGAAACGCTTGTGTAGGCGAGGAATATCGGGAAAAGCGCCACTCCGTTGACCACGGCGAAGAGATAGAAAAGAGCCGTCGCCATGGGAGAGCTGAGTTTGTTGATTCCTGAAGTTATTCCTATCACCAGACCGATCTCGGCCACGAAAAGCAGAAGCATTGTCATGGGGTGGGCGGCGAAGAATTCGAGAAGCGCCATGGAGTTGGCTCCGAGATAGGCCGCAAGAGCTGTCACGATCAGGCCGAGAGTCATTTTGAGATACACGCGGCGCATGACGAGATTCATCTGACCGGCAAGCGTGCCGTCGAATGAACCGGAGGGAGTGTTGAAGTAATTGTTGATATCCATATTTTAATGTGTGGAATGTGATTGTTACGTTAGGGGATATATGCAAATATCGTGCCGCGTTTCTTTACATGCGGTCGGGAACGCGGATGCCGAGCAGTCCCATGGCCGAGGCTATGGTGCGTGCGGTGGTCTCCGAGAGTGCCAGACGGAGCGAGCGTTTCGACTCGTCGCTCTCCTTGAGTATGGAGCAGTCGTGGTAGAACTGGTTGTATTCCTTGGCGAGCTCATAGACGTAGTTGGCGATCAGCGCGGGGCTGAGTGAATTGCCGGCTTCGGCCACGGTCGAAGGATAGTCGGCCAGACGCTGAATGAGCGCTATCTCGCGTTCGCCGGGAGCCACAGTGATGAATTCGCCGGTGGTGAAGCCTTCGTCGGCTGCCTTGCGGAGCACGGAGCGGATGCGGGCGTGGGTGTATTGAATGAACGGACCGGTGTTTCCGTTGAAGTCTATGGACTCCTTCGGGTTGAAGGTCATGTTTTTGCGCGGATCTACTTTCAGCAGGAAATATTTCAGTGCGCCCAGACCCACCATTTCCGTTATATCCTTGACTTCTTCTTCGGAAGCGCCTTCGAGCTGGCCGCGTTCGCTGCTGACGGTGCGGGCCGTAGTGACCATCTCGTCCATGAGATCGTCGGCATCCACTACTGTTCCCTCTCGGCTCTTCATTTTGCCTTCGGGGAGCTCTACCATGCCGTAGGAGAAGTGGACGAGGTCTTTGCCCCACTGGAATCCGAGACGGTCAAGAAGCAGCGAGAGCACCTGGAAATGATAGTTCTGCTCGTTGCCGACGACATAGATCATCCGGTCGATGGGATAGTCGGCGAATCGCATCTGGGCGGTGCCGATGTCCTGAGTCATATATACGGAAGTGCCGTCAGAGCGCAGGAGCAGTTTGTGGTCCAGGCCGTCGGAAGTCAGGTCGGCCCAGACGGAGCCGTCATCCTTGCGGTACATCAGGCCTTTCTCAAGCCCTTCAAGCACTTTTTCCTTGCCTTTGAGATAGGTGGAGCTTTCGTAGTATATTTTGTCGAACCCTACGCCCATGCGGTCGTAAGTCTCGTCGAAGCCTGCATATACCCAGGAGTTCATCATTTCCCAGAGGCTACGTATTTCCGGGTCCCTGGCCTCCCAGCGGCGAAGCATCTCGCGGGCCTCGGCCATGAGTGGAGAGGCGTTTTTCGCTTCGTCCTCGCTCATCCCTTTTTCCATCAGTTCCTTGACTTCGGCTTTGAAATGCTTGTCGAAAAGCACATAGAAGTCGCCTATGAGATGGTCGCCTTTCTTTCCGGCTTTTTCCGGGGTGACGCCGTCGCCCCATTTCTGCCATGCAAGCATCGACTTGCAGATGTGGATGCCGCGGTCATTGACTATGTTTGTCCTGACCACGCGGTTGCCGCATGCTCCAAGGATGCGCGACAGCGAATCGCCGAGCAGGATGTTGCGCACGTGGCCCAGATGGAGTGGTTTGTTGGTGTTGGGCGACGAGTATTCGATCATGACAAGGGGCGACTCTTCGGTGCTATTGACGGTCCCGTAGTCTTTTGTCTCGAGAATATGCTGAAGGACGGACGACCAGAAGGTCGGTTCAATAACCAGGTTCAGGAAACCTTTGACCACATTGTAGCGGTCAACTGCCGGCTCGTTTTCCACAAGCCAGTCGCCTATTTCTTTGCCTACAGCCTCAGGCGCCTTGCGCGCCGCCTTGACCCAGGGGAAAACGACAATGGTGAGGTTTCCTTCGAAATCCTTGCGTGTGGTCTGGGGTGTGATGGATGACGGAGCGGCATCGACTCCGTAAAGTTCTTTGACGGCTTTTGCTACCGCTTCCGAAATTATGTTATCGAGTGACATGTTCAGTTTAATCTTTTTTCCGTTAGTTTTCTGAGCCGCAAAGTTACTGATTTTAATTCATAATACCATAATATTTGGACGTTAACGAAAAGGTTGTTAACTTTGTGGCTGATTTATTGCGGGTGGCTCACCGTGGATATCGTCGGAGCTGCCGCGCTCAGTATAAACCCAAAACTCGTAAAATTGGACATAGATCCCTTACCATCGGCCGAACCATTGCTGTCGGTTCCGGCTTTTGTCATTGCGGTAGCCACGCATTTCGGTCTTTCGCAGATCATAGCGCTCGCTTGCGCTCTGCTTGCTCTCATATTGTCGGCCTTCGTATCCGGAAGCGAGATCGCTTTCTTTTCCCTGACGCAACCTCAGCTCGAGGAGCTGGAGGAGGAATCCGTGGGCCAGCGAGTGAAAAAACTCATATCTTTTCCCGAAAAACTTCTCGCGACAATTCTGATAGCCAACAATCTGGTCAATGTGACCATTGTGGTGCTCTGTAACTTCGCCCTCGGTCCGGTTTTTTCCGGGATGCCTCCGGTTCTCAGCTTCATTCTTCAGACAGTCCTACTGACCTTCCTAATCTTGCTCTTCGGCGAGATTCTGCCGAAGCTGATGGCCAATTCCAACAACATGCGCTGGGTGCGTTTCGCCGCCGCTCCACTGTCTGCCCTCTCGGCAGCTGTCAGTCCTCTCTCGGCGCTGCTTGTCAGCAGTTCGGGCATAGTCCACAAGATGGTGGTCAAGAAGAGCCACGACGTGACTCCGGAGGAGCTTTCGGAAGCGCTGGAGATAACCGACGTGAAGGCTTCGGACGACAAGGAGATGCTTGAAGGAATTCTCCGCTTCGGCGACACCACGGCCTCCGAGGTCATGACGCCCCGCGTCGATATGACCGACATAGAGCTTTCGGCCTCGTTCAGCCAGGTGATGGATGTGGTGCTCGAGTCGGGCTATTCGCGTCTGCCGGTCTATAGCGGCACGCAGGACAATATAAAAGGCGTCCTTTATTCTCGTGATCTCCTTCCTTACATAGGTTCAGTTTCCGATGATTTCGACTGGCGCAAACTCTTGCGGAAGCCCTACTTCGTCCCTGAATCGCGCATGATCGATGACCTTCTCGAGGATTTCCGAGGGAAGAGAATCCACATGGCTATCGTGGTCGATGAATTCGGCGGAACGCAGGGGCTCGTCACGCTCGAGGATGTGCTCGAGGAGATTGTGGGCGACATAAACGACGAGTACGACGACGAGGAAAAGACCTATAAGAAGTTGCCCGACGACACGTTTATTTTCGACGGAAAGACTATTCTCAGCGATTTCTTCCGCATAACCGGACTGGAAGAGGAGGATTACGCCGACGTGACCCAGGAGTGCGAGACTCTCGCCGGAATGCTTCTTGCCATCCGCGGCGACTTCCCGAAAGAAAAGGAACCGCTTGTCTATGGCCGTTGCCGCTTCCTGATCCTTGACATAAACAACCATCGCATCTCCTCGGTGCGCGTCAAAGTGATGCCCGACATCCAGCAGCCCGCGTCAGCCGTCTGATGATGGTTTCCTCCCGCTTCATAGAACGTTTCGGTGTCACCTTATATATATGTGATATCACTTCATATATATGTGATATCACTTCGAGCGCTCCCGGCGAAAAACGCCGTGCCGAGCGCGAGGCCGTGCTTAAGCTGGTCCATGAAGCTTTCGGCCCTGACGTCGGATACACTCACGATGCTGACGGAGCACCCGTTGTCGAAGGAGTCGATTCCTATATTTCCGTGAGCCATTGTTCCGACCGGGCGGTTCTTGCAGTCAGAAACGAAGGTCCTGTCGGCGTCGATATCGAACGTTTCCGCCCGCAACTCCGCCGCATAGCCCGGAAATTCCTGACCGATGCCGAATCAGCTGCAGCTCCTCTGACCGACGAAGCTCTTTTGCGGTTGTGGACTGCCAAAGAAGCCGTTTTCAAAGCCGCCTCCGATCCCTCCCTGACCGTCAGCCGCATCGAAGTTGATTTATCATCTTCCACTGCCGTCACACCCTCCGGACTCTGTTTCTCCATGGAATTTCTCGGCGACAATACCTCTCTAACAGCCATAGCGATACCATTGATTTGTAAATAAATAAAGGCTCCGCCAGGATTGACGAAGCCTTTGATGGTTTTTATCGGTTGGCAGCCGATTACACTGTCAGAATTTCTTTTTCTTTGGCGGCGAAGAGCTCGTCGATTTTCTTCATGTATTTGTCATGAAGTTTCTGTGCGGTCGTTTCGGCATCTTTCGAAACGTCCTCGGGCATTCCCTGCTTTACGGCTTTTTTTAGTCCGTCGATGGCGTCGCGGCGTGCGTTGCGCACTGAAACTTTAGCATTTTCGGCTTCGGCTTTCGACTGTTTCACGAGCTGTTTGCGGCGTTCCTCGGTCAGCGGCGGAATGCAGAGGCGGATGACTTCGCCGTTGTTCTCTGGTGTCACTCCGAGATCGGAGTTGATGATGGCTTTCTCTATCTCCTTGAACATGGCCTTTTCCCAGGGGGTGATGGCGATTGTGCGAGCGTCGGGAACCGACACGTTGGCCACGTTGGAGATGGGCACTGCGCTGCCGTAATATTCAACGCGGATGCCGTCGATGATTTTCGGATTGGCTTTGCCGGCGCGGATATGTGCGAGCGACTCGTCGAGATAAGCCACCGCGAGTTCCATTTTCTCTTCGGCCGGAGTCAGATAATCTTTTACGTCCATGATATATGTTTTTATGAATTTTAATAAACGAGTGTTCCGATGGGTTCGCCGGCTATGACTTTGGCCAGGTTGCCCGGGGTGTCCATGTCGAAGACCACTATGGGCAGATTGTTTTCCTTGCAGAGAGCCGTTGCGGTCAGGTCCATTACGCGCAGGCCGCGCGCAAGCACTTCGTCGTAGGTGATTTTGTCGAACTTGGTGGCTGTCGGGTCCTTCTCCGGATCAGCGGTATAGACGCCGTCGATGCGGGTTCCCTTGAACATGGCGTCGGCTCCGATCTCGATTCCGCGAAGCGCGGCGCCGGTGTCGGTGGTGAAGAATGGGTTGCCCGTGCCTCCGGCCATGATGGCAACCGTGCCCGATTCCATTGCGGAGATGGCCGCGCGATTGCTGTAGTGTTTCCCTATGGGATACATGTTGATGGCGGTGAACACTTCGGCTTTCTGGCCGGCGTCTTCAAGCGCTGAGCTCAGGGCAAGTGAGTTGATGACTGTAGCGAGCATCCCCATTTGGTCGCCTTTGACGCGGTCGAAGCCTTTTGCGGCACCCTGTAGTCCGCGGAAAATATTTCCGCCGCCAATGACGATGCCCACTTCTACGCCCTGATTCACGATTTCAGTGATCTGGCGTGCATATTCGTTGAGACGTTCGGGATCTATGCCGTAACCCTGACGGCCCATCAGTGATTCTCCGCTAAGTTTCAGTAATATTCTTCTGTATTTGGGTTCCATATTATATTTTGGCTTTAAATTATTCTTGGATGTTCTGCTTCATGTTATTGTCAGGACGCCGCGTGGCTTTGTCAGCGCCTCAGGGTTTCCCGGTCCGTTTTCGGTCACGATAGAGACCCATCGTTCTGAAAAATCTCACAACGGTCACCTGCCGGGGTATCGACAGATAATTTCAAACAAGCTTCTAATATTTTACAAATATAACTCCTCTTTTCTTAATCTTCAAAGAAATCCGTTTAAAACATTAAAAAATATTCCGGCCGGGATTTTTGGCTCTCAAATTCGGCGAAAAATTCTTTACGGACTAAACTTTTGAATTTCAGGGTTTACGGCTCGAGTGATAAAATTTCTTTGAAAATTCTTTTGAAAATATTTGGTGGAAAAAGAAAAAGGCAGTAATTTTGCACTCGCTTTCGGGG
>CAJULY010000013.1 GCA_910587185.1 uncultured Muribaculaceae bacterium | reverse complement strand
TACGTCACCGACGAAGATGTCCGCTACATCGTCGATTCAATCAAAAATGCAATCGGAAACTAAGCGAAAGAAAAATTCCGTCATAAATTACATAAGGAATATCTGGAGGGCTGTGTCGTAATTGAAGTTTTTACGGCACAGCCTCTTTTATAGAGCATTGAGGTCGGGATATTTTTCAAACGACTGATTTTGGGTAAGCATCGGTTTTAATTGCAGTTATCGGATCAATTCAAGAAACCTGATGCCGAATTGATTGATGTCAAAAATGAAATCGGGGTTATCGACAACGGGTATGTCTGCCAATTGAATATCATTGTCGAATGACGGCGGAGCGCAAACGATATGATATGAATCGTCGGTATGGTCCGCAATCACCGTCCTGTCGCATGAAATGAATCCTTTTCTTGCAAAATTTACAAATGATTCTATGTAAAATTCGTATGCGTCGGGATCTTCGTTGTTTTGCTCTGACAATAACTGCCTGATGAAACGGTCGTTGAACCGGATTTGCCGGGCAGGATAGAGATAAGGCAAATTATATACCTGATATTGAATTTCCCTAAGCTTTTCCCTGTCATTGACGGTTGCGGGAAGGCGGCCACCGGCAGAGGCGACATGGGAATATTGGTTTTTCATCTTGAAAAACCAATCGATGTCTTTGGAAAACATATATGATTCGGAATATTTCATGGGTGATTACAGATTGGGAAATATTTTCTTGCAGTTTTTGCAGGGTTTGACAACCTGCCCCGTGCGTGGTCTGACAGAAGGCGAAAAATTCAGTCGCGTGAGATTCGTTTCATGGGCCTGTTTCATATAATTGTTGCCGGAATGTTGCTCGGCGCAGTTGCCCAATGTATTGTCGCAATATCTTGTGGGTTCGCCAATAATGCCAATACGGTTCATTTCCCGTTCCATAACGGAATGCCAGACGGTTCCCCGGGGACAATGTGAGTAGCCTTTCACATAAAGACCGCGCTTGCCGAAACAGATGGAAACGCACGCCGGGTAATCCCAGAATTTAGCATGTTTCCGGCGGTTCCGCTTTATGTCTTTCTCAACATTTCGTTTGACTTCCTGAGCATATTCATGAACTTCTTTCTTATACATAGAGATTGTTGTTATGGATATTGTTGTTATGGGGGCGCCTCATGCATAGGCCATGGTATAGAGCAATGTCAGTCGATGGTTTGAGTCGGCATTTCAGTCGATGGTCTCAATTAGTGGTCTTAGTTAGTGGTTTCATTCTGCAAATTTAATCATCATTTGTCAAGAATGCAATTAAACCATTCAAACTAACTCAGACTATTGCAGGTAATTTCTCATATGAAATAATTCAGTTTGCACTTAGTAAACCTTCTATGCTAAAAGCGACAAGTGAAGAATGGGAGCGATCACTCCAAAATCAGCTGAAAAAACTAGCGGACGCATACATAACGATAAATAAACATATTAAACAAATCAAAAATAAACATATTAAATCGTTTAGTATGGAAAATCACTCGTGGAATTTTCAAACTTTACGTAATTAAGAGAAACAAAACGTCGCAAGATTTTGGAATCTCATTTGTCAAATAGGACATTCTCCAAAGTAAATCTACAGTAGTTAGGTCGCAGCAATGGCGCGCCGACATCATCTTTGAGTTCTATCCCGAACTGAAGAGAGCCTACGATCTTGCCATGGAGCTTACGGACATCTTCAATCAGAGGGTTGACAAGGATGTTGCCCGTCTGAATCTTGCGCGCTGGTACGAGAAAGTTGACAGAATGGACGGCGGTCAGTTCCGTACTGTCACCGAGACATTCCGCAACCATTATGACACCATTCTGAACTATTTCAACAACCGCTCGACAAATGCCGGCGCCGAATCTTTCAATGCAAAGGTCAAGGCTTTCCGCAGTCAGTTCCGCGGGGTTACAGACATTCCGTTCTTCCTGTTCCGGCTCTCCAAGTTATGCGCCTAAAAATAAATTTACACTCGGGTAGTTTTTTAACAATTCAACCGGGTTTTGCAGCTGATCCCTTTTTAACACTTCAACAAGCTTTTGCAGCTGATCCGTGAAAATTGATTGGAAGTAAACACAACAAAAGAGGATGAATCGGTTGACTCATCCTCTTTTAGCGGAGTGACCGAGATTCGAACTCGGGAGCCGCTTTTGGCGACTACACGCTTTCCAGGCGTGCCTCTTCAGCCACTCGAGCACCACTCCTTAGCTGTTTAGCAGTGCAAAGTTAGGAATTTTATTTGGCTTTACAAAAGGTTATGCCATTTTTTCAGTGTTTTTCCTTCGCAGGGAAACGGATAAAAAGCGTCAGTCGGCGGGAACGAGCTGCGCAAGACGATGTTCAAGCTCACTTGTTGACAAACGCGTTGTCAGCTCTCCACGGTGCGCTACGGATATATAGCCTGTTTCTTCTGAAACTACAATGGCAAGAGCATCAGTGGCCTGGGATATTCCGAGAGCCGAACGGTGACGGAGACCGAGAGAACGGGGTATGTTCGTGTCATGGCTGACAGGAAGAATGCACCCTGCCGACTGAATACGGTCATGAGCTATTATCATGGCTCCGTCATGAAGCGGAGAATTTTTGAAAAAAATGTTTTCAATCAAGCGTGAATTTATGACCGCGTCTATTCTGTCGCCGGAACGCTCGTAAGCTTCGAGCGAGACCGACTGCTCTATGACGATAAGAGCTCCCGTGCGGGTTTTCGACATATTCATGCACGCATATACTATCGGGAAAACAAAAGTTTTGGTCACATCGGAAGAAGCTCCGTCGCGAGAATGATGGAAAAGTCTTCGCAACGCACGCCAGCGTTTGTGGTCACCGAGTTCCACAAGGAAACGCTTTATCTGGTCCTTGAAGAGAATTACAATGATTATCAGACCTATGGACATGAACTTATCGAGAATGGTACCGATAAGTTTCATTTCGAGGATCTGCGACGCTATTACCCAAACAATTATGAAAGAAAGCAGACCGAAGAACACATTAAGTGTTCCCGATTCCTTCATCAGTCGGTATATGTAGAATATAAGAACAGCCGCGAGCAGTATGTCAAGGGCGTCCAGAAGCGAAAATGATATCATAGGCAGGATGTGACAGTCTGGGGTTGAGAAACAAAGGTTACGACGGAAAGAGCATGACGGGCAGCCTTGACATCATGGACTCTCAGGAACGATGCTCCGGAAAGCAGCGCGACAGTATTGCAGGCGACAGTCGCTTCCAAGGCCTCTCCCGGCGTGATGTGGAGAGGTTTTGTCAGCATTGATTTCCGAGATATGCCGACAAGTACCGGCCGTCGGAGCACATCAATTATGTGAGGCAGATCTTTCATCAGCACATAGTTCTGTTCAGTCGTCTTGCTGAAACCGAATCCCGGATCCACTATGACATCACTGACTCCAAGTTCCTGAAGACGGTTAAGCTTCATGCTCAATTCTTTTACTACGTCAAGCGTCACATTCTCATAATCACACATTGTCTGCATTGTGGCGGGTGTCCCACGCATGTGCATGAGAATGTAGGGAACTTTCAGTTCCGCAACAGTATCGAACATCAGCGGATCAAGCGTGCCCCCCGAAATATCGTTTATTATGTCCGCCCCCTCGCCTATTGCCATTCTGGCCACAGATGCGCGGAAAGTATCGACTGATACGGGAATATCAGGCGCAACAGCCCTGACGGCCGACAATCCCTGACGCAGTCTGTCGCATTCCTCTTCTACCGATACTTCATCAGCTCCCGGGCGCGACGAATAGGCGCCTATATCAATAATATCCGCGCCATCTTCAATCATGGATTCTACACGTCTCCTGATAAGATCCGGTTCAAAAGTGCGCGAGGCTGAATAGAATGAATCGGGAGTGACATTAACGATCCCCATTATCTGCGGTCGCTTGCACTCGAACAAACTGCCGTGGATATTGAGAGAAAAAGAAGAAAAAGGCACCATAAACTATTATCAATATGAAATCCAACGCGAATTTAATCACAAAAAGCGTGACATGCAACTTTTGAACGTCCTAAAATCAGACCGCACGCATCAGCGCGTGCCCCCCATAAGCAGCAAGGAAGCCAAGCAGAATCGAGACTGCCACATAAATAAGAAGAATGAAAAATTCCGATGATTGGAACAGAAGATAATTCTCATTGGAAAACGTTGAAAACGTTGTCAAACCGCCGCAGAAACCGGCTGTCAGGAAAGCTTTGGCCTGTTCGGAAAGATGAAAAGTGTTCCCGTCCACAACACCATATATGAGACCTATGAGGAAACATCCGAGAATATTGACCATCAATGTAGGCCACGGGAAAACCTTAACAGCTCCCACGACAGAGATTGTACCTATGAATTTTTCAATATATCTGGATGCCAGATAACGGCAGACACCACCGATTCCACTTCCGAGAAAAACACAAAGCGCTAATTTCCACATTTTGAAAAATGATTAGTCAGTCCAATAAACAATCTATCTCAACTTCAAAAGGTGCAGATTAAAATTATCTGCTTATTTTAATTTGCAAAGTTATGATTTTTATTGTATCGAAAAACATAATTTTGTAATTTTGCCACAATCATTAAAATCTTTACCAATCATGGAAGAAATCACAATAAATGAAGTTTACAAGGCAGCTGAAGTGCTCAAAGACGTTGCCCGTCATCCTAAACTTATCGGTCCGACAAACCTTAACAAAAATGCCGAGATTTATCTGAAGCCGGAGAATCTGCAGCGCACCGGCTCCTTTAAACTGCGTGGAGCCTACTACAAAATTTCTCAGCTTAACGAAGAGGAACGCAGCCGAGGCGTTATAGCCTGTTCAGCAGGCAACCATGCCCAGGGCGTTGCTCTCGGTGCCGCTCACGCCGGAATAAAAGCTACAATCTGTCTCCCCGCCGGTGCTCCTCTTTCGAAAATCCAGGCCACAAAGGACCTTGGCGCTGAAGTTGTCATGGTTCCCGGTGTATATGACGATGCCTACGCTAAAGCTCTTGAACTCCAGAAAGAACACGGCTACACGCTTGTCCACCCGTTTGATGACATAAAGGTCATTGCCGGACAGGGCACAATCGGTCTGGAAATTCTTGACGAGATGCCGGATGTGGATGCAGTCATTGTACCTATAGGCGGAGGCGGTCTGATTGCCGGAGTTGCATTCGCGATCAAGTCAGTCAATCCGAATATAAAAGTCTATGGCGTGCAGGCCGAAGGCGCTCCCTCGATGTTCGAGTCGGTAAATCAGGGAAAACGCGTATGTCTTAAATCCGTTTCGACTATCGCCGACGGTATCGCGGTGAAGGAACCCGGAACAAACACTTTCAATCTCGTCAACAAATATGTCGATGAGGTTGTCACTGTCAGCGACGACGAAGTTGCGGCTGCGATTCTCGCGCTCATCGAGAAGCAAAAACTCGTTTCCGAAGGTGCCGGAGCAGTATCCGTTGCCGCTGCAATGTTCAATAAGGTCCCCATCGAAGGAAAGAAAGTCGTTTGTCTCGTATCCGGCGGTAATATCGACGTGACATCCCTCAATCGCGTGATCACCCGTGGTCTTGTAAAGAGCGGTCGTGACTGCGAGATAACCGTACTGCTCTCCGATAAGCCCGGACAGCTCTCGAAAGTCTGCAACGTGATCGGCGAACTTGGTGCCAATATCCTTTCTGTGGAACATAAACGTAACAGCAAGAACACAGCCATCAACGGTTGCAAGCTCCACATCGAAATGGAGACCCGTAATCACGAACACATTAAAATCATCTGCGACGGTCTTAAAAACGCCGGCTTCGAAGTAGAATAGTCCAATTTGACCTCACCCGATAAATGAGTCCCCTGCTTATGTTGAACATAGGCAGGGGACTTTTTATAGATAAAAGGATAAGGAATCAGAGATAACGCTCCGAAACGAACCCTATTCTTTCGTCAAGATCAATCACAAGCGGCGAACCGGTGGGCAATTCGACAGTCTGAATCTCCTCCGCCGTCAGATGTCTCAGCATCATGATCATGGCCCTAAGGCTGTTACCATGGGCTACTACCATCACAGAATCATAGCAACGCAGAGCGGGAACTATTCGTTCTTCCCAACAACAGCGGACACGCGCTATTGTGTCATGTAAAGACTCTGAAAGTGGTAGCTCGTCTTCAGTCAATGCACTGTAACGCGGATCATTGCCCGGCCAGCGCGGATCGTCCTTCGTCAGCAACGGAGGACGTTCGTCGAAACCTCTTCGCCACTCATGAACCTGCTCCGCTCCGAATTTATTGGCCGTGTCAGTCTTATTCAATCCCTGCAACGCGCCATAGTGGCGTTCATTGAGATGCCAGTCTTTTACAACCGGAACCCAGTCGCGTTCCAACCCTGCAGCAACAATCTGCAGTGTATGAATAGCCCTGCGAAGATAGGATGTGAAATAAAATTCCGGTGCAAGCCCGGCACCCTTTATTTTTTTGGCTGCCTCGCACGCCTCTTCACGACCTTCGTTCGAAAGATCGACATCTGTCCAGCCGGTGAAACGGTTTTCAAGATTCCACTCGCTCTGGCCATGTCGGAGCAGGATGAGCTGTTTCATGAGTCAATCAGCGCTGAGCGGTTAAGACAGAGGAAGCAACCTGCTGATAAGCCCAGAGACCGTCTTGGTTGAGTTCCACAACCATAGTCTCTCCATTGGGAGCCGGCATGCGCACGTGAGTATCGTCTATGAAAGTCATCAGCTCATGAGTCGTTCCGTCAACTGTCACATTCCAGGTTTTCGTATCGCTTACAAAATCAAGGCGCACTTTGGATCCATCGTTCTCGCTTGTGATCGTGTAGCCTTTACCGTCACAATCGACAAGATAGCGTCCATCCTGGCCATCTATCACCGTGCGTCCCTGTGCTACGGGATTAGATCCGCTCCAGAATTCGATGGAATTTATGACAAGGACATCAGCGAGCGCAGACACCTCATAAACGGGAAGTATCCAGAAAGCGACGAAAACGAGCTCGTTCACAAATTTACTTCCTACCTGCTTGTTCCAGTTCAGAAGCTTGTTTGTCAAAGCGAAACTTCCAATACAAGACGAAAACATCAGTGAACCAGCGCAAAGAAGCACAGCTCCTACGGTGAAATACTTTTTCTTCATAATCAGATGAATTAGAAATGGGATTATTAATAATTATAGTTAAACGGTTCGAGTAGCACTCAATCTATATAATGCGTCAACGCTTTATTTTGTTTTCTAAAGAATGAAAATCCGGTCTTGTCATATAGGTATCTTTTTTCTTGCCTGATCGTAAGTGGCAAGCACACTGTGGACATACTGATACGTCTGACGCCCGTTAAAATAACCGTATTTGCATACCGGGTCATTGTAATATTCAGGCTTCGATTTAAGCATCAAGGCGTTTTCCACCGATCCGAACCAGACTTTATCGTCATAACCGAGCTTTCGTGCAAGAGCTATTGCGTCAAGTACATGCGCCGGTCCTGAATTATAGGCTGCGAGAATAAATTTCTTCCTCTCCTCCGCATTCGGCACCAACGATGCGAACTGACGGTCAAGATGGCTGATAATCTTGGCTGCCACGGCAATATTTTCCCTGTTGTTGACTATTCGGTTGCCGTCAAGCCCGAATGAGCGCGCTGTCGATGGCATTATCTGCATCACTCCGCGAGCCCCTGCCCATGAAACCTGAGCGCTGTCATAACGGCTCTCCGTGAATCCCATCGCCGAAAAAAGACGCCAGTCCCAGTTTATAGACCGGGAATATTCCCGGAATAGAGGATCCAGATGCGACATGCGGCCTTTGGAAAAATCTATCACGTAAGCCGGCTGCTGCTTGCTCATCTCGAAATACTGTTTAAGAAGTTCAGCCTGTACTTTTGACGGCTGTTCCTGTCTTATCCATGCATCTATTGAATCGGCAAGCCATTTGCTTGATGGAGCGACTCCCCACGAAGAGCGCTGTGGAAAACTGATCTCAAGCGTAATGTCAAGATCGGAATAATAGGTGCGGTTTATTTTGGCTATGTCACTGTCAACGACAGTCAAAGGAATCTGACCTTCCGAAACCATCGCGATAAGTTCTTCAGTAATCATTGTGTCCCTGTCAACGGGCTTTATCTCTATGCCGCCTCCAAGCTCATTGTTGAGATTCACAAGTCTCTGGTGATATTTTGAATTCGCCTCCACATATACTTCACGACCAACAAGCTGGGTGACGTCATTTATCCTCTTTGATTTGTCAGAGGTTTTGGGCTGAACCAACACCTGATGAGTTATAGATTCGATGCCACAGGGAAGAATGTGATTCCTATATTCACTTGTGACAGGCACCTCGTAGGCTATCAGATCGACCTTACCCGAATCAAGCATCTCGACCATGGCATTGAGATTCGGTGCCACATGAAGGTCAAGCACCATTTTCTTATCCTCGGCAAGACGCTTTACGAGATCATAGTCATAGCCCATCGGCGTTTCGCGATATATGAAATAGGATGACGGACTATATAGAGTTGCTACGCGCAAGGTATCCGGAAAACGATGGCTCGACGAATCTTCACTCGGCCCGTTTCCATCGGCAGCCGATCTATTTTCTCCCGAACAGGAAAAGGCAATAATAGCGATGGCGGCCGTAACAGCCGCCATCACAATATAAGTATAACGGAATCTCTTCATGAACAAAGGTCAATAGACGAAAGTCCCTTTGTCGGAAATTATTGTCAGCTTATTCTCGGGAGCGTCCTCGACGCGACCTATTACACGGGCATCTATATTGAATTCCGAGGCAATGTCGATTATTTTTTCCGCATATTGCGGGGCAACATAGATTTCCATGCGGTGACCCATATTGAACACCTTGTACATTTCATGCCAGTCAGTCCCCGACTGTTCGTGTATAAGTTCAAAAAGAGGGGGCACGGGGAAAAGATTGTCCTTGATTACATGCTTGTTCTCGACAAAGTGCATTACCTTGGTCTGCGCACCTCCGGAACAATGGACCATTCCGTGAATATCCTTGCGCATCACGTCAAGGATTTTCTTTATGACAGGGGCATAAGTGCGTGTCGGCGACAAGACAAGGCGCCCGGCATCGAGAGGGGTACCTTCCACAGCCTGTGTCAGGGACATCCCTCCGCTATAGACAAGCTCTTCCGGAACAGCCGCGTCATAACTTTCAGGATATTTTCGCGCAAGTTCCTTGCTGAAAACATCATGACGCGCCGATGTCAGACCGTTGCTGCCCATACCTCCGTTGTAAGAGGTCTCGTATGTAGCCTGCCCGTAGGAAGATAGACCGACAATGACATCGCCGCCCGAAATGTTTGCATTGTCTATGACATCGCTTCGGCGCATGCGGCATGTAACAGTACTATCGACAATAATGGTCCGCACAAGATCTCCGACATCTGCCGTTTCGCCACCGGTGCTGACCGCATTTACTCCCAGTTCGCGCAGACGGGCAAGCAACTCCTCCGTTCCATTGATTATCGCGGCAATCACGTCGCCAGAAACAAGCAGCTTGTTTCTTCCGATTGTGGAACTGACGAGTATATTGTCTGTAGCTCCCACGCAGAGAAGATCGTCGATATTCATGATCAGAGCATCCTGAGCGATACCTTTCCAGACGCTGAGATCTCCCGTTTCACGCCAATACATATAGGCGAGAGATGATTTTGTTCCCGCGCCGTCGGCATGCATTATGTTACAATAGTCTGGATCTCCGCCCAATATGTCGGGAATGATTTTGCAGAACGCCTTGGGGAAGATACCCTTATCGACATTCTTTATAGCAGCGTGGACATCTTCTTTCGAAGCCGAGACCCCACGGAGGTCATATCTTTGTTTGTTCATTGCCAATGCGTTGAATGGTTAAAAGATAGAATTCAGTATATTTGTGATGAAAAAGAAATAGCCCGAAACAGCAGGCACCACGAAGAGCAACGAATCGATGCGGTCAAGCATCCCGCCATGTCCGGGAAGTATATTGCCGCTGTCTTTTACTCCTACAGTGCGTTTGAGCATCGACTCGAAAAGATCGCCCCAGGTCGAGAATACCGACACGACTATTCCGAGTATTACATAAAGCAAGGGCGAGCCTCCGAAATATCCGGGGAAAAACATATTGGCAAGCCATCCGGCGAGAACGCAGAAAAGCAGTCCGCCCCAGAAACCTTCCCATGATTTTTTAGGCGAAAGACGCTCGAAAAGTCTGTGACGCCCAATCATTGAACCGACAAGGAATGCGCCGGTGTCATTGAGCCATATCATGATGAAAACAAGCAGCAGAACCTGCGGCCCGAAAAGATAATAGAACCAGACCGCCGCCGTCAACGGAAGAGCCACATAGACTACGGACATTCCCGAGAGTGCAATGTCCCTGACCGGATCGGTTGTGTGGAGATACAACTGCATTATAACCCTGACGGCAAACAAAATGCCGATAACGGTAACCCAGACCTCGGCCATAAACAAAGCGCCATCGGAGAGCGCCAACATTGAGACAAGCGACAGTCCTATCAGAATATCCGTTACGGAAGAGGCTACATGTCCCGAAAGAGTTCCTTTTGTGAGCCGCAGGAATTCAAGCATTCCGAACAGCGCGAACAGACAGCAAAGCAAAGTGAAACCGATCACACCGCCCCACAGCAAGGAACATACTATCAACGCAACATAGAGGAAACCTGTCAGAGTTCGCAGCAGCAGTTTTTTCATATCTTATGGAAAGTAAATTCGCTGCCGAGTCCCATACGGAGAGTATGTTAGCCCGGCAGCGACAATCATTTAGCAATTCTTATTAAAGCTGATCGTAGATTTCACGAATCTGCTGGTTTTCAGGATCCATTTCAAGATACTTGCCGAAATATTCCTTGGCCTTAGCATTATCCTTATAATCGGGTGATGCATAGTAAGCTCCGAGGTTGCGGTAAGCAGTTTTGTAATCCGAGTTATATTTCTCGAGACGAGTGGGATCCTCGGCGAGACCTTTGAGCATTTCCTCATAGATTGCGGTTGACTGGGGATTCAGCTGGTTCTTTGCGCGTACAAGGTAAAGACGAGCCTTGACACCCATCAGCTGAGGATTGCCCGGAGCTTTTCCGAGAGCCATGTCGATGTATTTGACAGCCTTATCGGCATCAGCCTGACGAAGAGCGTCATCTTCCATGTGTTCGCGGGCCAGAGCGGCATAACGGTTTGACATCGCATAGAGATCGTTGAGGTCACCGTTGCCGGCATTGAGATAGTTCTCAAGAACCTCGACACTCTTCGCATTTTCTCCGGCAGCAGCGTAAGCGGCGCTCAGTTTAGGCATGAAAGAAGCATCGTTGGGATTCTCGGCGATGATCTTCTCATAGATCTTCACGGCATCAGCACCGCGGTTGTTCTGAATGAGAGCCTCGCCATAGATGTTATAGTCATTGGCAACAAGCTGCGCGTTGGGATAGTTGAAAAGCTTTTCAGCGGCTGCAAGTGCTTCCGGCCATTTGTTGAGTTTCTCATAGTTCAGGGCAAGGATACGATACATGGGATAGATCGTGGGATCCTGCTGGAGAACTTTATTGGCCCATTCAACTGATTTTTCATACTCCTCTGCGGAATAAAGAAGACCGGCATAACGCTGTTCGTCGCGACGGAAGTGGTTGGGATTTTCAACATACTTCTCATACTGCTTCCATGCGCGTCCGAGCTGTTCGTTTTCATAATATTTCTCTGCGAGTTCACGCTGTGCGAGCGCTGACTGAGGATCGCGTTCATTGAACTCTTCGAGACGTTTGATGGCATAATCGCGACCCATGGGCACCTGGAAATAGGTCTGGGCATATTTCACGTATGCCTCGCGGTTGATTTCGCCTCTTTCCTTGGACTGCTCGATAGCCATTTCATACTGGCCGGAAGCGAGATTGGGATCGTTACCGATCATGTCGCCCTGAAGCACATAAACGGCCGGCTCGGTATTCTTCGAGTCCTTCATTGCCTTTTTGATGTATTTCTGAACATCGTTGGCATATTTGTCAGGATCGGCGTTCCAGTAAGCACGTGCAACGTATGCCATCACCTCAGTGTCTTTTTTATTGATTTCAAGAGCAGTCTTGAAATAATCCTCTGCAGCTTTCTTGTCACCCGCCTTGAGAGCAAGTTCACCAAGACCTACATAATTGAGGGGATATTTGGGATTTGAAGCGATACCGCCATCAAATTTCTGCTTGGCACCGGCGGTATTGCCCTCCTTCATGTCAATGCAGCCAAGATAGTAGCTTGAAACAGCCTTGTCGGTCGAAGGATCACCGAAAGTGTTGTCGAGAATGATCTTGGCTTCTTCAAAACGGCCGGCATTGAAATTGTCAACACCGTCCTGATACCCCTGAGCCGAAACAGTCAGTGCAGCTCCGGCCATGAGTGAAAACAAAAATCTCTTTTTCATTTTACGCTGATTTTTACAATTTCTTAATATGATTGTTTACTATTTATTTCAATTGATATTTACCATTGTGGTTGAATGAACGACTTTGGGCAAAACTCCGGTCATCTGAATAAGCTTCTGTCCCTGGAATCCGGTTACAAAAGAATAGAATCCATGAGCGAGCGATCCGTTGACTCCGGTAGAGATAAGGTATATTTTTCTATAGAGAGGATACTCTCCGTTGAAAATATAGAACTGATAGGGTTTATATGCAGTCATTGAGTTTGGCGACTGAACCTTGAGTACCTTGACGGCAGTCTTGAATTTCTGATCGATCGTATCATTCTTTTCTATCAGATTGACCTTTTCTTCCGTAGAAAGCTCGCGGCCTTCGAGATCGTCGTTAATCCAGCTTACACCTATAATACCTATGGCGTTTTTGTTCTTTTCAACAGCTTCGAAAACCGCCGTAGGAGTTTTCTGCGCGAAACAGTTGGCTCCGAGCGGAGCACCGTTCAGAAGGGAATCACGCATATAGCTGACTGTCGAAGAGCCCTGATGGTCAAACACAACGTTTATCTTGCCGAGTTTTGAACCGGGCACAACCTTATCCCAGTCGGTGAGACGGCCTGTCAGCATGTCGCGCAGATCGGGCAGATCGATAATCTCCATGCTGTTCGCAGGATTCACGATGAGAGCGAGAGCATCGACGGCAATCTGGCTCTGACGCACCTGTTTCTTCTGACTCTTCAGATAGGAGATCTCCTTTTCAGTCAGAGGACGCGTGGTGCAGGCAAGTTTCACGCTCATGTTCAGAAGAGAGTCTATGGCCGCGTTCTCATCAACATAATAAGGCATTATGTTGGCTTTAGGATAGACATACTCATAGACGTCTATTTCCTGCGAAATTATATTTTCAAATGAAGCATCACATGCAATCTCGGTCAGGCCGGAAGAAGGCGAAGTCGATTGGCCGCCCTTGTTTTCCGAGGAACCGCATGAACTCACCAGAGCTGTCAGGACAACAGCTTCGGCAAGGATATTTCGGGATATGGACATATTCATTTTTATGATTCCGGTAATCTGAGTTTTATTCGTAACGGGTGGTCACATCCTCGTCAATACCTTTGAACTGACGATAAGCGCGCCACACTCCATAAAGAATAAACAGAACACCACCTACCCAACGGAGCCATGCCCAGTTTCCGCTAAGCTGCGGAAATGCGCCGCAGAGGAAGAGAATGCCCATTGCCACATAGATAACAATCATGATAATGCCGAAAATATTACGCATTGTGCGAGGCATGTTTGATTTTTTAGTTTCAGTTTCCATAACTTTGTTTGTTAATCATTCTACATCAGCGGGCTGCATCAAAAGAACCGAAGACGTCTCATCGAATAAAGCCCTTCTTAGTAATTTAACATTCAGGGGATGTTAATGTTCGGCACGAAGGGACAATAAAGCCGATTGACGGTCTGCAGACTTTCAAGGCGCAATGGTGTTTGTTTTTTCTGCGTGTAAAGTTAACGAAAAATGTTAACACTCCAATTTTTTTACTTCAATATTATATTCTCTTAACATGGATTTTACATGCCATTTTCTTAATTTTGTAAATAAAAAGAGATTAAACGATATGAATCAGCCATTGGCCGAGAGACTTCGGCCTAAAACCATAGACGATTATGTTGGGCAGACCCATCTGGTCGGCCCCGGAGCAATCATACGCCGTATGATCGAATCGGGCAACATAGCCTCTTTTATTCTTTGGGGGCCTCCGGGAGTCGGCAAGACCACTCTCGCCAAAATAATAGCCAACACGACAAAAGCTTCGTTCCACACTCTCAGCGCTGTCAATTCAGGCGTCAAGGATGTCAGGAACGTGCTTGACCAATGCCGTGCGGAAGCTGGAAGCATGTTCTCGAGCCAGCGCCCCATACTTTTCATCGACGAAATCCATCGCTTCAACAAATCGCAACAGGACAGTCTGCTTGCCGCCGTTGAGGACGGCACCGTGACACTCATCGGGGCCACTACGGAGAATCCGTCGTTCGAAGTCATCCGTCCGTTGCTCTCGCGGGCACAGGTCTATACGCTGAAGCCACTGGGCGACGTTGAGCTCAACGAACTGTTCCAGCGGGCCATCTCTTCTGATCCGGTGCTCAGAGACCATGGCGTCGATATACGTTCCACTTCCGCCCTGTTCCGTTTTGCAGGCGGCGACGCACGCAAGCTGCTCAACATTCTCGACATTCTCGAACAGGCCACCGAGCCGGGCAAACCTATCGTCATCTCCGACGATGTTGTCACATCCTCACTCCAGCGCAATCCTGCGGCCTACGACAAAAACGGCGAAATGCACTATGACATAATCTCGGCTTTCATAAAATCGATGCGTGGATCCGACCCTGACGCGGCAATCTACTGGATGGCACGTATGATCGAAGGCGGAGAGGAACCTGAATTCATAGCGAGGAGAATGGTCATATTCGCAGCGGAAGATGTGGGACTCGCCAATCCCAACGCCCTGCTGCTGGCAAACGCCACTTTCGACGCAATCCACAAAATCGGATGGCCCGAAGGCCGCATACCTCTCGCGGAATGCTGCATATATCTGGCCACTTCCCCCAAGAGCAATTCGGCTTACATGGCCATCGACGCAGCTATCGACCGAGTCAGAAACACCGGGAACCAGCCTGTACCTCTTCACCTGCGTAATGCTCCGACCAAGCTTATGTCAGACATGGGTTACGGACATAACTATCTTTATCCCCACAACTTTCCTGGAAATTTCGTAAACCAGCAGTATTTTCCCGACAATTTCGGGCATCCGACATTCTGGACTCCGGGCAATAATCCTGCTGAAAAACGGGCGGAGCAACTGCAGTCGCAACGCTGGCATCCGGAAAACGAATAAAAAATTCCATCTGCCGTGTCACAAAACGGCTCCCACTTCCGTCATATAAGCGAAAGGACCAATCATCAGATGACGCGACAGGAATTCCAGACACGGATTATCGCCCAGAACGCCGTTATGTTCAAAACGGCCTTCGCCCTCACACGCAATGAGGATGAAGCGTGCGATCTTGTTCAGGACACAATGGTCAGGCTATGGAATTCCCGAGATATTCTCGATGACATCGAAAACCCGTCGGCCTACTGCATCACGGCTGTAAAGCGGCGCTTTTTCGACTCAATCCGCGCCAACAGGCCGACTCAGGAACTGACGGACGTTGCGGAGGAAGCATCCGAGCGCACAGACCTCATAGAACACCGGTCATCGCTGGAGCTGGTGAAGAGAATCATCGAGACTCTTCCTTCGGGACAGAGGACCGTCATGGAATTAAGTTCTTTCGGAGAATGCTCCAACGAGGAGATTGCGGAAATCACCGGGTACTCCAATGAAAATGTCCGCACTCTGCTCTCCAGAGCCCGCAAAACAGTAAAAAAACTCTTTCTCATTAATAACTGACAACATGAAACAGGATTCAACCGACATCAGATCAATCATCAGGCGATTCTACGAAGGAACCGCCACTCCGGAAGAGATCAGCCGGGCTGTTGACTATTTCAACTCGACAGAGGTGACCGACCCCTCCCTATCGGCTGACCGCGACATCATTCTGGCTCTACATGCTGCCGAATGCGAGGTAAAAGTGCCGGGATATCTTGAGCAACGGCTACTTGACGCGACTGTCAACCGACAGAAGAAAAAGCCACGCATACTCCCATGGATTCTTTCAGTCAGCGCATCGGCAGCTGTTGTAGCTCTTATTGCCACCATAGGCTATTTCGGCATTAACAACGAAACAGCCACAACCCCTATTCCGGCCGATATCGCCGAATTAACCGACACCATGCCGGTGCCTGAAGACATTCAGGAAGTAGAAGAGACGGATGAGAATGCAGTCAGTCTTGAAGAACCGGAACCCGAGACGACTCTCGCCGCTACCCAGGTAAACACTTCCCGGTCATCGGCTAAGGTTGTTGCAAAGAAGGCTAAACGGAAAAAAGCACGCACCGTTGAACAGCCTCAGTACACTAAGAAAGAACGTGCTGCCGCAAAACTCAGCATTGAGCTCATAAACCGTGTCCTTGGCAAAGCCGACATCGCTTGCGCCAACGCTGAAGAAGTTTTCATGGAAATAGATGAAACATTAAACGAATAAACCATAATAGAAATGAAAAGCAAATCTTTAAAAACCGCATTGATCACATTGATCATTCTTCTGGGAGCAGCTCCGGCATACTCAGCATCCCCTTTCGCGTCCCTGACCAAGCGAAACGACCTCGACATCACATACGTCTCAAAGTATCTGGTCAACTCCAAGAGACATGCTCTTTACAAGGGAGGCGTCAATTTCTCCAACCTCGTACCCAACCTTGAATCCATTTACGTTATCGAGGCTAACACCAAATCGGGGATTGATGCCTGTAAGCAAGCAATGAAGGAATATCTGAAAACCTCCAAGCACTGTCAGGTTCTGATGACATCCAAGGATGGTACAGACTATGATGTCATCTATGGCGAACCGAGCCCCGGCATGGCCGGAAACAAAAACAACCAGCGTTATGACAAACTTATAATTTATTCCGAAGCTCCTTCAGACCTGACCCTTATAGTTGTCAACGAAGACGCGCCGGAAGCACAATGACATCACGTCTGAGTTTTCGCAAGGCCACAGTCTCTGACATTCCCGGGATCAAGAAGATTCTGGATGAGGCCCGGGAAGCCCAACGACAACAAGGATTCACTCAGTGGGAAGAGGGCTATCCTTCAAAAGGAGTGATAGCCGCCGATATCGAATCGGGAAGAGGCTATCTCCTTGAAGAGGGAACCGAAATTGCCGCCTACTCAGCAATCGGCTTCTCAGACCGCGAATACGAGCGTCTGGAAAATATATGGAATCACCATGGTCCCTACGGGGTCATTCACAGAACAGGCATCGCCGACCGCTATCGCGGCCGGCATGTCTCTGCTATATTGTTTGATTTTTGCGAAAAAGTCATCAGAGACAACGGGGCTGGAGCCGTCAGAATAGATACGGGGACGAACAACCGCGTGATGCTACACATCCTCTCCAAAAGAGGGTACATCAACCATGGGGTCCAAAATTTCATCTGGGGCGAAAGAATCGCTCTCGAAAAAACTTTTACCTGAACAGATATTTTACCTTCACACTGTAGGTCCTGACAATGCGGCGCATATTGTCCATTCCGGAGCCTCCGTCATAAGCTACATTGCTGAAAACCGGCATCGAATAACGCTCAGGAGTAGTTTCGATTATTTCAAGGACGCCGCATATCGTCAACCCCTCATTGGCGGCGATAAATTCTGCCTTTGCTCGGGCCGCATCCAACGCGGATTTCAGACCTTCCCGGTTATATCGAGCCATATCGGAATTATCCACAGCTGAAATATTGAAGCCCGTTATTCCTTCCTTGGGAAGTTCCGAGACTATTCGCTCCAGTTGAGCAAAGCTTGAAAGTTTGACATCAATCGACTTAGCCATCAGGAATTTTTTCGATTCATAACGATTGGCATAATTTCCGTAATCATTGACCGTAATCATCGAATCGGCTACGTCAGACCGTTTCAGAACATTTCTGACTTTTTTATCTATATCGGCAAGTCTGATCAAAATACTGTCTCCTCCAGGATTGTGCCGGTAATATTCCTGAATTCCTATGCGTACTGTCATTCGGTCAGGAACTATATTCAGAGTAGTAGAACCGGATACTTCGATACAGGGAGTGGTTTCAGCTGCGACCTTTACAGAACATGAGGCTGCCAGCACTAATGCCGATACCAACATAATGTAAGAACTTTTCATCTCATTTTTTTGTGCAAAGATAACACTATTTATTCAAATCCGGAGCAATAGCTTTTGAGCCGAACGAACATATTATGACCAGAATCGTAAGGCTAACGAAAACTACGACCGTGGAGTGAAACACATCGCCTATTCCGACGAGCGGAGAGACAATCGCACCGAAAACGTACCCCGAGATACCGAGTACCGAGGACGCTTCACCAGCCTGTGAGCGCCCCTCGTTCATGGCCAGTGTGTTGGTTGTCGAGAATATCAGCCCGAGCGCAAACAGAATTACGATCATGAATCCTTCAAAGACCCAGATACTGTTGATTGTATAAAGGGCGACCGCCTGACCAAGTATTCCTCCGCCAAGGATGAGACTTCCGATAAACGCAGCCTTTTTCAAAGGATGGAAGCGAAGAGCAATCATCGATCCTGTCGCAACGAAAAGGGCATTGAATCCTATGACAAGTCCATAATAGGTCTGCGACAGACCGTAATGGGTCTGAAGAATGAACGGAGAAGCTGAAATATAAGCGAAGAGCAACCCGAGAGACGTCCCCTTGAAACAGACATGCGTCATGAAAGCCCTGTCTTTGAGCAGCGAGACATAACCGCCAAAAGAATGGAGCCAGCTTCCGGATGAGCGGCGTGACGGGGCGAGGGACTCCTTCATCATCGGAGAGAAAGCGAGCAGAAGAACGGCAAACGCTGCGAGAACAACAAATATGCCTTTCCAGCCAAAAGCATCGGCCGTCACTCCACCGATGACCGGGGCCGAAGCCGGAGCGATTCCGTTGATTGCGCCAATCAGAGCCATAAGCTTTGCCAGTCCACGCCCCTGATATACATCGGCCGGAATGGTACGCGCAAGGAAATATCCGCCGGATGCTCCTATACCCTGGAAAAGACGGCATGCGACGAAAAAATGTATGGTCGGAGAAAAGATACTTACGGTCGCCGCAAAAATGAAAAGCAACGTGGAACATATCAACACCGGCCGACGACCATAACGGTCGCTTATCGGACCCAGAAGGAACTGACCGAGAGCGAGGCCGATCATTCCCATGGTCAGTCCCATCTGCACGGTAGGTACGGAACAATGGAAAAACCGGCACATCGCCGGAAGCGAAGGAGTGTACATGTCATTGACAAATGACCCCAAAGCACTCAAGCCAACAAGATAGATGACCAGAAACCAGTAGTAACGGGGATCGGCCTTGATTTTCTCCGACATTGGAGAAAGGGAAGCCGAAGCAGTCGGAGTGTCTGATATATTATTTTGTGTCATGACGGAATCTTACTTGTCATATAACATTTACCTTGCGAGGTAAAGTTCACCGTTAGCGGATTTTTTGTAATTTTGCATTTCAAAAAAACGACAACAGGATGATTAGAACTGGCAGACCTGAAGATGCGGCGGAGATGGCCGCCATCTTCAATCATTATGTTAAGACGAGCACCGTCATTTTCTCAAATAAAATCCTGACAGAAGAGGATATGAAGCATAAAATCGAAAGCCTTGGTGTAGGCTCAGAGTTTCCTTTTTTAGTCGATGAAGAAAATGGCGTACTTACAGGTTATTGCTATGCCCACCGCTGGATGCCCGATCCGGTCTATGGACGCTCGTGGGAACTGACAATGTATCTTTCTCACCGTCACCTCGGCAAAGGGATAGGTAGCCGTCTGCTCGAAAAGCTTATTGAAAAATGCAGGGATGGCGGTGCACATGCATTGATAGCAAGCATCACCGAAGGCAACGCTGCATCAGAAAAAATGTGCATTTCCGCAGGTTTCAATCTCGTGGGACGGCTCCCGGAGATAGGATATAAATTCGGGCAATACCTGAACGACGTGATATACCAGAAGCTGCTTTAAGCAAAGCTTTAATCGTTTATTAAACCAAAGGTATATCACATTTCATCTGACGCCCTATCCAGCACCATTTTAGGCAATACGAGAACGCTTACTTCCCAAAGCAAATAAAGAGGGACAAACACCACGCAAAGAGTGAAAGGATCACCGGTCGGAGTGATAACGGCGGCGAGAACCAGAAGAGCCACAACGGCATGACGCCTGTAACGCATTACACTCTCACGGGTCAGAATATGAAGGCGTCCGAGAACCCAGGTAACCATCGGAATCTCGAAAACAAGACCCATTGCCATAGAGATACCTATCAGAGTATCCATGTAGGAATCTATGGAGATCACATTGGGCACAAGCGAACTGAGCTGATAGCCCGCAAGAAAACGGAGCGTTATCGGAAATACGACAAGATAACTGAATGCCACTCCACAGAAAAACATAAGACTTCCTGATATAAGCGCGACAGATATCGGACGGCGCTCAGCCTCATAGAGACCGGGCGCAATAAAACGCCACACCAGAAACAGAAGCGCAGGTATCGCCAAGAGAAACGCAAGCCAGAAAGAGACGGACAAATGCAACATGAACTGCGACGTCAGATTTATGTTGACAAGCTCTATCGACACGCGGTCCATACCCTCCCCTCCTAACCGGAGCAGATCGGCGGAGGCGATACGGTCAATCCAACCATATACGGGGAAATCGGGACGACAGGGCGCAAGAATGAACCTGTCGAAAATCTCCGGCATCATCAGAAAGAGGACAACCGCCAGCACCATCAACAAGGCCACCGCGCGCAGCAGAACACCACGCAGCACATCGAGATGATCCCAGAACGACATGGCGGATGTTTCATCCGGTCTCTCGGGAGAACGCATGCTGGGATAAACGTTTATCTTTTTTCAGAGCTGTTCTTAGCGGAGACCTCGTCAGAGGAATCGGAATTGATTTCGTCGTTGACCTCTTTCATGCCCTGACGAAAACTCCTGACTCCTTTACCTAAACCGCGCATGAGTTCAGGAATCTTTCGACCCCCGAAGAGCAGAAGGATTACGAGAGCAATAATTATGATTTCCGAGCCACGCAGGCCTCCAAGGAATAGTGGGATCAATGAGAGCATTATAAGTTTTCTAAGCGGTTGAACGGAGAAAAGTATATGATGGCCAAATAGTTGAGGCCCGATAGTGCAAAAATACAAAAAAAATCGTAACTTTGCAGCCGTTTAACATACATTTTTAATTCATATAATGAAAGCATTTGTATTCCCCGGACAGGGAGCGCAGTTTGTCGGAATGGGCAAGGACCTGTACGACACCAATGAAGAAGCTCGCGCTATGTTTGACAAAGCCAATGAAATCTTAGGCTTTAATATCACCGACATAATGTTCAACGGCACAGACGAGGAGCTCAAGCAGACCAAAGTAACCCAGCCTGCTATTTTCCTTCACTCCGTCATTCTGGCCAAGACTCTCGGTAAAGAGTTCAACCCCGATATGGTCGCCGGCCACTCGCTCGGCGAATTCTCCGCTCTCGTGGCAGCCGGCGCGCTGACATTTGAAGACGGTCTCCGCCTTGTTTCCGCCCGCGCCCAGGCAATGCAGAAAGCCTGTGAACTGAAGCCATCGACTATGGCTGCCGTTCTCGCTCTCCCTGACGAAACGGTTGAGAGCATCTGCGAAGAAGTTCCCGGCGTTGTAGTCTGCGCAAACTACAACTGCCCCGGCCAGATTGTGATTTCAGGCGAAGTCGAGGCTATCGACGCTGCCTGCGAGAAACTTCTCGCAGCCGGAGCCAAACGCGCGCTTAAACTTAAAGTAGGCGGCGCATTCCACTCACCCTGCATGGAGCCCGCACGCGCCGAGCTCGCTGAAGCTATCGAGAAAACGACAGTGTCAGCTCCCGTGTGCCCCGTATATCAGAATGTCGATGCAAAACCCCACACTGATCCTGCAGAAATCAAAGCCAATCTCGTGGCACAGCTCACAGCTCCGGTACGCTGGACACAGACTGTCAAGAACATGATCGCTGACGGCGCCACAGAATTCGTAGAACTTGGCCCGGGCAAAGTGCTTCAGGGTCTCGTAATGAAGATCGACCGTTCAGTTTCAACTTCGGGACGCCAATAAAAAGCATTTCCCGATAAAAATATTCCGCCCGTCGGTGCCGAGTGCTCCGACGGGTTATCTTTTATCATGAGGCGCCATAGACACGGCGCTTGATCTCTTCAGCAAGACCTTCGACATCGTCGATAGGTCCAAAAGTCATGAGCATAAGTTCAACAGGTTGAGACGAAGGTGTATATGGAGGCTGGACATATTCAATCGCGGGATGGGATCGGAATCCGCATCTTTCATAAAACTTTATACGTCTGTCAGCCATCTCGTTAGATCCGGGCGTTTCCACTTCAAGTATAACTCCATGTGCCTTATTCAGAGTACAAAAACGTTCCATTGAGAGACGTCCGAGTCCACGCGAACGAAGCTCCGGACTCATGGCAAAATGTTCGACATAAACACCCTTCTCAAGAATCCACCATGTGATAAAGCCTACGGTTTTTCTCCCGGAACGGATGAGACTGAAATGAAACGGGCCATGATCGTCTATCAATTTTCGAATAGAGTCCACGGGACGACGTTCGTCGGGCGGAAAAGAAGAGACATACAGTTCAACAATCCTTTCCGGAACCGCAGAACTGTCGCGAATATCCCTGAGGCTTAAAGAATAGTCAGAGACCACCCCCCGGAGGAAAGGAAAGAAACAGAGAGGAAGCAGAAATGCACCCAAGGTATCTGCGATAAAATCGTTCCATTCAGCGCCACGTCCCATCTCCATAGAGTCCTGAAGCAATTCGATCAGACCTCCGATGGCGGCAGAGAGCGATGCGACAACAATCCACTGGCTCCAGCCAAGATGTCGCCTGCAGCGGGAATAATCCATCAGAATCACTGAAGAAAGGCCACCGAACATCAGGAAATGGACTAATTTGTCGATGTGAGGAATTCTTACCGACGGAACATCGGACGAAGGCATCAGAGTGAGCACGGCTATCACGGCCAAAATGACGAAGGTGGCAGTCCAGACGGGAATGGAATTACAGAATCTGTAAAAAAAGTGTGTCGATTTCATGAGTGCAAATTTACAAATTTTCATTGAAGAATCCCACACAACTAACACTTTCAAACAAAATACACAATTATGCTTTCATATTGAAACAATTATTAGTATTTTTGCAAACAATACGTACAATTTCACATTAAAAGTCTTGGCAAAAAAAGCTCAATTCAAATCAAAAGTCGGCATTATAGCGGCTACAGTCGGCTCCGCCGTAGGATTAGGCAACATCTGGCGCTTCCCGGCCGAAGTACAGTCAAACGGAGGAGCTGCATTTCTCGCAGTCTATATATTGTGTGTTCTCATTCTGGGCATACCGGTCATGCTTGCGGAATTTTCCATTGGCCGTGGGGGCAGGAGTGACGCAATTGGGGTGTTCAAGAATTTGGGCGCCTCCAGAGGCTGGTGGACAATCGGCGCTCTGGGAATAGTCGCAAGCTACCTTATCCTGTGTTTCTACATGGTAGTGGCCGGATGGACTTTCGAATATCTCATGCAGTCCGTGACGGGAGGCCTCTTTACACCGACAGAGGGGGTTGCAGCGGCCGACCACTTCACAATGAAGATGGAATCCTTCATCACAGATCCCGTAAATCCTCTTGTAAATACCTATGCGATGATCCTGATCAATCTCGTAGTTCTTCTGCTCGGAGTCCAGAAAGGTATCGAACGCCTCTCCAACATAATGATGCCTTTGTTATTTCTCATTCTTCTGGTCTTCATAGGCGTTACTCTGACACTTCCGGGCGCATCTCAAGGTCTTGATTTCTTTCTTCGCCCCGATTTTTCCAAGATAGGACCTGAAGTGGTGATCAATGCGTTGGGACAGGCCTTTTTTTCCCTGAGTCTCGGAATGGGCATTCTCATCACCTATTCCAGCTACTACCCCAAGAATACCAATCTTACAAGGACAGCTATCACCGTCTCGTTGCTCGACTTGCTCGTGGCATTCATGATGGGCCTTATTATTTTCCCCGCTGTAACGTCGTTCGGTCTCGCGGGAGAAAGCCTCAGAGGGGCAACCCTTGTTTTCGTCACTCTTCCCGAAGTATTCTGCAAGATGAGTTTCACGCAGCTGTGGTCAATATTGTTCTTTCTTCTGCTCACCGTAGCCGCCCTGACTTCCACGGTGTCAATAGCCGAAGTCTCCGTGGCGTTTATCAGAGACCGCTTCAAGACATCACGCTGGAAAGCATGCCTCATAGTGATTCTCCCGCTATTCATATTAAGCGCCGTGTGCAGTCTGTCAATGGGTCCGTTGAATCACATACGCATAGCAGGCTTCAATATTTTCGATTTCCTTGACAACATGGCAACAAATATAATGCTGCCAGTCGGCTCTATTTTCCTTTGCGTCTTTATGGGCTGGTTTGCGCCAAAAGGACTTCTTCAGAATCAGCTGACAAACGACGGCACCATGCGCTCAAGGCTCTACGGACCTATATTGTTCATTATCCGTTTTATTGCACCAGTACTGATAGGACTTGTTTTGATAGGATATTTTCTGTAAGTTTGCGGTAATTTCCGTAATAAAAACGAAGTGACAAGTCTCAGGAACGATGAAAAAAGTAACCTCAGGAGAACGTCGCGGTTCCATTGCGCTGTTGTGCCTCATGACCGCGATCGCCGCATTCCTTATTTTCAATAAAGGTCAGCAGAAAACGCTTCCTGAGCCCACCGCTGACACTATCGTTCTGCTGAATGACATCAGTAAGGATAGCACAAGAGCCACTAAACAGCGAACACCAAAGAAAAAGGGTCGCAAAGCGCCAAAAAGATCAAATTCGCCTGACGGTCATTCGCGCGATTATCTTGACGAGAAGACTTGACCGAAGGTAGCCGACTGGTAAGTTCGGGATTTCGGGACGGGTCGGACAGAGTCGGACCGGTCAGACCATTTCAATATTGCGTCTTTTACCTCGCGAAGCGAGAGAGATTAGTCCAATTGGCCAAATTAGTCAAATTGGGGGCGCAAGATTTTTCCAAAATGTCAATGTTCTCTTTGCCATGATTGGTTCCGGGGGGGACGGGTCCGAGGGGCCATTTTTTCCCGGGAACTCCTTTTACATCGCAAAGCGATGTCCGTACAAGTGGGTGGCGGGTTCCGGGGGGGGCGGACGGGATCTTTTTCCGGAGGAGGGGCGGTCATGGCGCCGCTTAGAAGAGCGGGACTGACGGGCAGTCTTCTGTTTCAGGGAGATAGATCTGATTTAGGATTGAGAGGTCGGGAGGGATGCCGAGCAGGACTTCCCTTTCGATCAGCTCTTCTTCGGGCGGTGGATCGGGGGGCCGGGCGAGGTCAAGGTTCGGCCACGGTCGGCTTGGGCGCCGGATCTCGTTGGTGAAGACGTTGACGCGGGTCTTGGGACGGTAGGTTCCGTGGACTACCAGCAGCGACTCTTCGCTCATTGACAGACACGGAATAACAGAACGCCAGACACGGGTCAGATGACGTCCGCGACGCGGATAGGCGTCGCCGTCGAGAATAAGGGCCATGGGAAAGCTGAGACCCCGGCAGTATTCGGGTGAACGGGCGGTGGATAGTATCGGCTGCCACTTGGGGTCGGGCAACGCTTTGCGCGACCGGCGGGGCAGAAGACGGTTCAGCTGCTTGCGGTTCTTGCCGACGATACAGAATGGGGCGCCGGGACGCACGACCGTGGCGAGCCAGCGGACATAGTTGACCAGAGCCTGCTTGAGGGCTTCCTTTTCGGCGTCGGCATCGCAGAGATAGAGGCGCTGCGGCTTGCGCTGCGCGCGCTGACGCTCGAGAACGGAGATGGCGCGCCGGGCATCGCGGTGAAGCGGGTAGCCGAGCCAACGCTCGAACTGAGCGGCCCAGTTTCGCTGCCCGACGGAGCGGGGACGGCATTTTATTTTCTTCGCGGTCAACATGCCGCAAAGTTAGGGAGGAATCGGAGGGAGAGGAAGTCTGTTTCTATTTTTGATGGAGGAATGGATTTCGGACGGGTCAGACAGGGTCGGACCTGTCAGACAGAGTCGGACGGGGCGGACAAGGTCGGACGGAGCGGATTGGAGTGGGATTAACTTTGCCGGAGGGAATAAACAAACCGGGCATGCAACGATTTGCATGCCCGGTTATATAAAGTCTAAGTTAAGATTACTTGTTAAGACGGAATGTGATAGGAACGTGGTACCATACGTTTACGGCATGGCCGTTCATCTTACCGGGGGTAAATTTCTTCTTCAGGGCACGGACAGCTCTTTGAGCTTCCTTGTCGAGATCGGGGTCTTTACCACGGGCCACCTTAACTTCACCGATCGAACCATTCTTGGTAACGACGAATGAAACGGTAACCTTACCCTCAACGCCGTTTTCAGCGGCAACAGGAGGATAAACGAGGTTCTTGTGGATATCAGCAAGGAGGGCGCCTTCGCCACCGGGGTAAACCGGCATCTGCTCTACAGAGGTGAACACCTTGTTGTCATCCGGCTTCTCAACCTTCGGGGGTTCAGGTTTAACTTCTTCAACAACCACAACGTTCTTGTGTTCCTGAGCATCGATGATGTTATCGACACCACGGTCCTCGTTGACAGCACCTACTGCGGTGTCGTCTTCCTTAAGTTCGTCTTGGTTCTTGATCTGCTCAGTCACCTTATCGTCTTCCATGATGGCGATTTCGGTAAGTTTCACAGTGTTGAGAAGGTCTTCCTTGATAACTTCAGGTTCAGGTTCTTCATATTTCTGCTGCTCCTCTTCCATTTCTTCCTCTTCCTCTTCAGCTTCAGTTGCCATTTCAACGAGAGCCTGTTCGTTCTCGTCTTCAGGACGGGCTTCGGCAGCAGCGATCACAGTATTGACAACAATACCGAGAATAGCTACGACAGCAAGGATAAGAATGATGACGAGCATAGCACGGTTATGACGTTTCACGGAGTTGGAGCGCATCACGTAGGCTCCGTACTCCTTGTTTTTGCCTTCAAAGACAAGGTCGCGCCATTCTTTTGATGAAAGATCTACATCTTTTGCCATTTCTGTTCAAATTTAACGGTTAAACATATAATCTATCATCATTTCTTCTTACCGTGGCGAGCCACATAGTCGATAACCATGAGCGAGTCAATGTTATTCATGTTATCAATCTGATAACGTGAAATCTGATTGATCTGCATTTCATCAAGGGCGCTGATAAGGCTTTCCCAAGATGCCTGGGGTGTAGCTTTGATCACAACAACCGGGCGAGTCAGAGTAGAGTCGTTACGGATCTCCTTTGCACGAGCCTGATAGATGCTGTCGTTAAGATCTTTGTTTGACGAGAATTTCTTGTCGCGCCAGTCTTTCTTAAGGACTTCGATCTTTTCAAGAACCTTAGTGTTGCGGTCATGGAGGATTTTGCGGATACCACGCTGGAGATTGCCTTCGTTACCGAGGAAAGCCTCACGCTGCAGTTTGTTAGAGGTCAGAAGACCGCTGGCAGCGTCGATAGTCTCGTTGGTAACTTCAGGTTTACCTTCATAGTAGTAAACGATATTCAGGGGTTTGCCATTCTCGTCCATCTTGATTTTACCGTTTTCATCGCGCTCGGTATCAACGATGAGAGTGATGGCCTCAGATTCTTTAGCTTGGTTCATCTCCGTCTGGTCAACCTTCTCATTAGTAGGGAGGGTGATCTGAAGAGTCTGCGACTTAATCATCGTGGTACAAAGCATAAAGAATGTAATCAAAAGCATGTTCATATCCACCATGGGCGTGAAGTCCACATGGATAGGAATTTTCTTCTGGGCGCCTTTTTTCTTTTTGCCGCCCTTGTCTGATTGTTCTATCTGTGCCATAATGATTAATCCTGTTCGGTTTTAAGTGCAGTCATCAAGCTGAAACGGTTCATCTTGAGTGTCTGGAGGTTATCAAGCACGTTGTGAACGGTTTCGTAGGGGGTATCCTTGTCGGCCTTAACGGCGATACCTTCACCCTTCTTCATCTGGCTCTGGAGGTTTTCGTTGCCGGCAGAATAGATGGCACGCATCCAGATCTGGAATTCGTTGGGTTTGGTAAGGTCTTTGTTGTCGTCCAAAGGAATACCGACTCCGGGGTTGTTCATGTCAGAGATGTACTTGTCCTGTTCGGTTTGCGACATATTCAAGAACTTCTTCATGTCTTTCATCGGAACGCCGAAAGTACCAATCTTAGAGAAAGTCTCAACTTCAGCTTCGGTGAGGTTGACTTTCTTTGAGTGGTTCTTATTGTATTCGGCAACGGCATTCTTGATCACTTCCTTGCGAATAGGCTCGGTAGCCCATTCACCGCCTGCAACGTTGGGATCGGCCTCACCTGCAACAGAGATGAAAACTTTACCCTCGGGGCTGACGAGAATAGAAGCCAAGTTGGCCGTGGGTACCTTAGTTTCAGAAACAGAAGACGGTGTAAGCACGGTCACGGGCTCTTTCTGAAGGAAGGTAGAAGTCAACATGAAGAAAGTAAGCAAAAGAACAGTTACGTCACTCATCGCGGTCATGTCGATGAGGGTACTTTTCTTTTTGATTTTTACTTTTCCCATATTACTTATTTAATAAGGTGTTTGAATTATTAACTGTAATAGGGGATTAGTGGGTAGCTGCGAATGTCTGAACAATCGAGAAACCGATTTCGTCGATAGCGTAAGTAAGGTTATCGATTTTGTTGGTGTAGAAGTTGTAGGAGATAACAGCGAACGCACCGGTTGCGATACCGAAGGCGGTGTTGATAAGGGCCTCAGAGATACCGGTTGAAAGTTCGGTTGAATCAGGAGCACCTGACTGAGCAAGAGCCTGGAATGATTTGATCATACCCATCACAGTTCCGAGAAGACCGACGAGAGTACCGAGGGTTGTCATGGTAGCGACGATGGGGAGGTTCTGCTGAAGAGCAGGCATTTCGAGAGCGGTAGCTTCTTCAACTTCTTTCTGAAGAGTAGCGACTTTCTGTTCTTTTGTAAGAACTGTGTTCTTGTCCATTTCTTCGTAGCGAACGAGAGCGGCAGAAACGACAGCAGCTACAGAACCCTGCTGCTTAGCGCAGAGAGCTTTAGCGCCGGCGATGTCATTTTTCTGCAGGCAAGCTTTAACACCAGCGACGAATTTGGTGATGTTACCTTTACCTTTAGCAGTCTTCATTGCGATGTAACGTTCAACAGAAAGAACGATAACGGTCAAGAAAAGAGTCTGGAGGACAGGCACGATGAAACCGCCTTTGTAGATAGTTCCCCAGATATCCTTGGGATGACCTTCTTCGAAGTGAATGTCAGCGCCGAACCAGAAGATAAAGAGGCAAACGGCTACAACAAAGCAAGCGATGATAACCAAGAAGGCATTCTTGATACCAGAAACATTGCTACCGGTTTTTGCAGCGTTCTTTACGGCAGGTTTAGCCTGAGGCTGCTGAGTGGGCTTTTGAGCTTCCATAATAGATAATTACTAAATTTTGATGATTTAAGTTGGTTAATATTTAATTTATTAAGATGTTTATCAGCATTTTAAAGTAATCAGAAGCCTCGCAATGTCATTTTCATGGTATTTCAAAGGCTCATACCCTCTTCCAAAATGCAAGAAGAACTACGCAAAATTATTGATTAATTTCTCAACTTCCAAACTTTTTCTTTAAAAATTCGCTATTTTTCGACGCTCAAACGAGCTTTTGCAAAGGAATAAAATTTCAATATATATTTAACGGAACTTTTTGTGAATATATGCGAAAATTTCAAAAAATTATCAATAACTTTGCATACTGATAATTATCATGAATTACAAATTCAAGCATTAAGATATGTGCAAGATAATAAAACTGCGTCGCGGTCTTGACATGAACCTGAAGGGCGGTCTTTCGGCCGGCTCTCCGGTGACTGAAACCAAGGCATCGCTTGTAGCTGTCATTCCAGACGACTTTCCCGGTTTTGTTCCGAAACTCAGCGTTCATGAGGGAGATGAGGTTGAATGCGGCTCCGAGCTGCTTCATGACAAGAACTGCGAAGAGATCAAACTTGTGTCGCCCGTCAGTGGCAAAGTGAAGGAAATAGTGCGCGGTGAGCGCCGCAAAATCCTGAGAGTCATAGTGGAAGCCGATCCCTCCGGGAATAATTCAAAAGCATTTGACGTTTCGGGCATCGACAAAAAGGAAAACTTAACAGAAGTGCTGATGAAGTCGGGTCTGTGGGCAATGATGAGGCAACGCCCCTACGATATTATCCCCAGCCCCGGAACCACGCCTGTCAATATTTTCATCAGTGCGTTCGACTCTTCGCCACTCGCACCGACACTTGCAGACTCGGTCAAAAGAAAAGATCGGGAAATCGCCGAGGGAATCAGAGCCCTTGCAAGACTGACATCGGGAAAAGTATATGTTTCCACACGTCAGGGAGAGGAATGTCCGCTTCCGGAAGAGGCAACACATATTATAATAGAAGGGCCTCATCCCGCCGGCAACGCCGGAGTGCAGGCTGCCAACATAGCTCCGGTCAACAAAGGTGAAACGATCTGGACTCTCGACATTGTCACGGCTGCACGCATAGGAACGCTCCTGACATCGGGAAAGGCAGACTGGAGCACCGAGGTCGCACTGGTGGGTTCAGACGTCAAAACGCCTAAAACCGTAAAGACAGCCGTCGGATGCCGGATCAAAGATATTGTCAAAGACGACATAAAGACTTCAGACCATCATCTCCGAATTATCTCGGGCAATGTCCTGACAGGAACTGCAGAAACGGCCGACGGATTCCTTCACTATCCCTACCGTCAGGTAACAGTCATTCCGGAAGGCGACGATGTCGATGAATTCATGGGCTGGGCCTCGATGAGTCCGGAGAAGATGAGTGTCAGCCACTCGTTCCTGTCAAGCTTCATGAAGAAAAAGAAATTCGCGCCCGATGCACGACTTCACGGAGGACGACGAGCCATGATCATGTCGGAACAATATGACAAGGTCATGCCGATGGATATCCTACCTGAATATCTTGTCAAGGCAATTCTGGCAAAAGACATAGACCAGATGGAAAAGCTCGGTATCTATGAAGTGGCTCCCGAAGATTTCGCGCTCTGCGAATATATCGATCCCTCGAAACTCGAGCTTCAGAAAATCGTCAGGGAAGGTCTTGACTATCTGAGAAAAGAACTTGAATAAACAAATCAGAAACAGCTTGCAATGCTACGTAAATATCTTGATAAAATAAAGCCCAACTTCGAACCGGAAGGCAAATTCCACGCATTCCGGTCGGTCTATGACGGGTTCGAGACATTTCTCTACACCCCGCGATCGACATCAAAATCAGGCTCGCATGTCCATGACAGTCTCGATTCCAAGCGCGTGATGATCATAGTCGTGGCGGCCCTCGTCCCGTGTCTGCTTTTCGGGATGTATAACACCGGCTATCAGAACTTCCTCGGCTCCGGCATCACAGACATGAATTTCTGGAAAATCATGCTTTATGGTTTTCTTGCCATTCTTCCGAAGATAATCGTGACCTACGCCGTGGGGCTCGGAATCGAATTCATCGTAGCCCAATGGCGCGGAGAAGAGATTCAGGAAGGATTTCTCGTTACCGGCATCCTGGTGCCACTTATCTGCCCCGTGACCACCCCACTCTGGATGATGGCCGTGGCCACAGCTTTTTCAGTCATCTTTGTCAAGGAGGTGTTTGGAGGAACAGGCTATAACATTTTCAATGTCGCACTGGTGACACGCGCCGTCCTTTTCTTCGGCTATCCGGCGCAGATGAGCGGTGACCGCGCATTCATTTCGGCCGATCCGATCTGCGGCATAGGAGGGCACGTTACTTACAGCGATGCATTTACCGGGGCTACCCCCCTCGGACAGATTGCCAACGGAGCTGACTACGTGACCGACGCAGCCGGCCATATTCTTTCAACCTGGGACGCTTTTCTGGGACTGTATCCCGGCTCGTTCGGAGAGACATCGACACTCTGTGTACTGATAGGCGGCCTGCTTCTCCTCCTGACCGGAATAGCAAGCTGGAAAATCATGTTCTCGGTCTTCGCCGGAGGACTCGCGATGGGCTGGATCGCATATACCTTCCAGTCTCCAATATATCCCGGATCACATATTCTTCCGATAGACCAGCTCGTTTATGGAGGCTTCGCGTTTGCAGCCGTATTCATGGCCACAGACCCGGTGACAGCAGCCCGAACAGGCATCGGCAAATATATATACGGATTTCTGGTGGGTGTCATCGCGGTGATTATCCGTGTCTATAACAACGGATATCCTGAAGGTGCAATGCTCGCAGTGCTGCTAATGAACGCTCTCGCACCGCTGATCGACTATTGTGTGGTTCAGGCCAATATCTCGCGCCGCATGCGCAGACTCCGCGCCGGCGAATAACTAAAACAGAATAACGAAGATTGAATCATGAATAAGCAAAGCAACGTTTATACAACGGTCTATATCATAATCCTCGTGCTTGTGGTAGGGACGGCGCTTGCCTCGACAGCGCTCGCCCTCAGGCCCAAACAGCAGGAAAACATCGATGCCGACAAAATGCGACAGATTCTCGCGGCGGTCCACATCACCCCCGAGAAGAACGGAATAGTCGAGGACTTCAACCGCTACATCGTGGAACAGAAAGTAGTCAATTCAGCCGGCGAGACAATTGAAGGCAATGCCTTTACAATCAACATGCCCGAGCAGATCAAGCTTCCCGCCGACAAGCGCAGCCTTCCGGTATTCGTCTGCAAAATGCAGGGGGGAGAAATCAAATATATCCTGCCGGCCTACGGAGCTGGCCTCTGGGGACCGATCTGGGGATATATCGCCATAGACAGCGACGGATCAACCGTCTATGGGGCATATTTCGCACATCAGGGCGAGACTCCGGGACTCGGAGCTGAAATCGAAAAGCCCGCGTTTACGGATCAGTTCAATTCAAGTCTCCATCTTTTCAAGGACGGGAAGTTCATGCCTATCGAGGTTGTCAAAGGCGGCATAGCCCCCGCATCAGGAGCTGATTACGTTAACGGCATCTCGGGAGGCACCATAACAAGCAAAGGCGTGGGAACCATGCTTGACAACTGCCTGACGCCCTACAAGTTATTTCTTGAACAACTTAGCAAATAAAGGAAGCCATGGCTGAAAAAATAAATAATAAAAACGTATTATTCAATCCGTTCTCTAAGAACAATCCGGTGATTGTTCAGGTATTGGGCATCTGCTCCGTGCTTGCTGTCACGGTCAAGCTTGAACCGGCAATAGTCATGGGTATTTCCGTGATCGCCGTCCTCGCATTTTCCAATGTCATAATCTCACTCATCCGCAACACGATCCCGACCAACATCCGCATCATCGTTCAGCTCGTGGTTGTAGCCGGTCTCGTCGCGATAGTGGATCAGCTGCTCAAAGCCTATACCTACGATGTCAGCAAGCAGCTTTCAGTATTCATCGGACTTATCATTACGAACTGTATTCTCATGGGGCGCCTCGAAGCGTTCGCCATGGCCAACAAACCGTGGCCATCGTTTCTCGACGGAATCGGCAACGGAATCGGCTATACGATAATCCTGATCATCGTGGGCTTTTTCCGCGAATTGCTCGGAAGCGGCACACTTCTCGGATTTCAGGTTGTGCCGCAATGGTGCTATGATCACGGATATGTCAACAACGGCCTGATGATCCTTCCACCTATGGCTCTCATAGTCGTGGCGTGCATCATCTGTGTACACAGACTTTACAACAAGGATCTCCAGGAAGAGTGATTTTTCAGAAGACTCAGAAATTAAAACGCAAGAAAGATGGAAAATCTAAATCTATTCATACGCTCGATATTTGTCGATAACATGATTTTCGCCTATTTCTTAGGCATGTGTTCGTTTCTGGCAGTATCGAAAAACGTAAAAACCGCATTCGGTCTCGGCATAGCCGTCACGTTCATGCTTGTGGTGACACTGCCGATAAACTACCTGCTCAACACTTACGTGCTTTCCGCCGGCGCCCTGACGTGGCTCGGGCCGGAATATGCCGATGTCGATCTGAGCTTCCTCTCGCTGATAATGTTCATCGCCGTGATTGCGTCGATGACGCAGCTCGTGGAGATGGCCGTGGAGAAATTCTCTCCGGCACTCTATGCGTCGCTCGGCATTTTCCTGCCGCTCATCGCCGTTAACTGCGCTATTCTCGGCGGTTCGCTTTTCATGCAGCAGAGAGAATTTTCCAGCATATTCACCGCCGTCTGCGCCGGTGGCGGATGGGGTCTCGGATGGCTGCTCGCAATAACGGCCATCGCCGCCATACGCGAACGTCTGGCCACGTACTCCAATATCCCCAAGCCATTGCGCGGCATCGGCATCACATTTATCCTCACGGCCCTCATGGGCATCGCATTCATGAGTTTCCTGGGAATCAAACTATAAGTTTACTATTATGACTTTTCTGCTCATACTTTTATCTCAGGCCTCGCTGACCATCATGTCGGGCGTAGGCATATTCCTGATCATCACCCTGTTACTCGTGGCCGTGCTGCTACTTGCCAAGAAGTATCTGGTCCACACGGGAAAAGTTACGATAAATATCAACGGCGACACCAACGTAGAAGCCGATTCAGGGAAATCGCTTCTTTCCACGATGGCCGACAACGACGTTTTCCTTCCTTCAGCCTGCGGAGGAAAAGGGAGCTGCGGACAATGCCGAGTGCAGGTGCTTGAAGGCGGAGGCAACATCCTTCCCACCGAAGCCGTGCATTTCACCCGCAAACAGATCAAAGACAACTGGCGTCTTGCCTGTCAGGTCAAGGTCAAGGAGGATATGAAGCTTGCCGTCCCGGCTTCTGTCCTCGACGTGAAGGAATGGGAATGTACAGTTGTCTCCAACAAGAATGTGGCTACCTTCATAAAGGAATTCATAGTAGCTCTGCCCGAAGGGGCCCACATGGATTTTATCCCGGGTTCATACGCCCAGATAAAGATTCCGCCCTATACGATGGACTATGACAAAGATATCGACAAGGATTCAATCGGCGCGGAATATCTGCCGGCATGGGAGAAATTCGGATTGTTCGGGCTTAAATGCAAGAATGAGGAAGCGACTGTCCGTGCATATTCCATGGCCAACTATCCTGCCGAAGGCGACCGCTTCATGTTGACCGTTAGAATCGCCACACCTCCTTTCAAGCCGAAACCCGAGGTTGGATTTCAGGATGTTATGCCCGGTATCGCATCCAGCTACATCTTTACCCTCAAACCAGGCGACAAGGTGTTGATGAGCGGTCCTTACGGAGACTTCCATCCCATTTTCGACTCGAAGAAGGAAATGATGTGGATAGGCGGCGGTGCAGGTATGGCCCCTCTACGCGCCCAGATCATGCACATGACCAAGACCCTGAACACCCGCGACCGCGAAATGCATTATTTCTACGGTGCACGCGCGCTTAACGAAGTGTTCTATCTCGATGACTTCCTGAATCTGGAGAAAGAATTCCCGAACTTCCATTTCCATCTGGCTCTTGACCGTCCCGATCCCGCAGCCGACAAGGCCGGAGTGAAATATACTCCGGGCTTTGTGCATCAGGTAATCTATGACACTTACCTAAAGAACCACGAAAATCCGGAAGATATAGAATATTATATGTGCGGCCCCGGCCCCATGAGCAAAGCCGTAACCTCAATGCTCGACTCACTCGGCGTAGAACCGGAAAACATCCACTACGACAATTTCGGAGGCTAAACTGTCATTTGACTCCCCTACCCTATCAGGCTCCGGTGGCAGCATTTCGATGCTTCATCGGAGCTTTCTTTATCCCAAAGATGGCGTTGAGGAAAAAGCAGCCAATCCTCATGCTGATTATCAGGTAGTTGCAAACAAAAAAGAGGACATAATAATGCCTCGAAAATTTGGGATGGAAGTCAAGTCCGTTATAATTTTGCAGCAAAACAAAATTATTTACCAACCATTAAACCTACAGACAAATGAAAAAGTCGATCATCACTCTTCTCCTTCTCATCATCATTCCGTTCATTGCCTCAGCAGCCGACCCTACACCGAAGTTCAAAAGACTCAACAATTTCGGTAACAGTACGACCATTGTCCTCAGCTATCCTGAAACCGTAAAATCAATGTCAAAGGCTGTATTTACCAACGACGGAAAAAACTATGAGGCGAAATCCGTCAAATCCCAGGGTGAGAAAGACGGCACATCAAAAATAACTCTAAAATTCAAAAGACTGACCTATTTCAACAGCTGTTATGTGAAAATAGCCATAAACGGCAAAGAATACATGATACCGACAGGAAGTGCCGGAATCAAAATAGACCAATCTTCCACAAGCCGAAATAATAACGGCAAAACGGAATGATACATCCCAAGGGATTCTGAAAACCATAAAGAAACCGGGATGAAAATCATTCAACTTTCTATAATCCTGATCTGTTTATGCTCTTGCTTCGACGCACGGGGTGACAACCGAGTCGTAAAGATCTCGGCCGACACTGCGGTTGCTTCGGAGCAGGAACTGTTTTTCATTTTCGACGGACTGGCAATGGCCCATGACCGGACAACTGTGGATTTCACCATCAGAAGCGTAAACTTACCATTTGAGTTGTATAAAGTCGAATTCATGACTGGTGATTCGGTTCTATCTACCATAGAGCCTTTTGTATTTAAGGTAGATGAGGCTGAGTCTGCAGGTCACACGACGGAATGGAAGGCCACGGCCGAGTTTCCGCCACTTTCATACTATGACACAACTGACAGGCTTGTCGTAGAGACAGATCTCGGAAGATTTGAAATTTTCACATCGCGTGAAGCTATATTGCTGAACGAGACAGAATCCGAGAAATCCAGAATAAAAAAATGGACTGTCGCCTCCATTATCTGTGTTTCTGTCATAGGGCTGATTGTCATATTCATCTATAGCAGACGTCTCAGGAAACGTGAGGACCAGATGAAAGAGATGGCGGCGTTGTCAGACGAGTACCGGCGCCACGCATGTGAATTGCAGACGAAAGTCAACGACCTTTACGGCGAACGCATGTCAACCCTCAACATGCTGTGCAACGAATATTTTGAACGGAGCGCTTCGGAAAAACTGCGCCTGTCACTTTACAACAGAATCGAGAACCATATACTCGAAATGAAAAGTCCGGAAGCGGTCAATGCGTTGGAGAACATCGTTAACCGTTATCTCGACAATATCATTTCCAGGCTGAGAAAACAATTGCCGTCACTGACACGCAACGATCTCACCTTTATGACCTATCTCTATGCCGGTTTCTCTCCGAGAGCAGTCAGCATTTTATGCGATATCAAAATAAAGAATTTCTATAACCGCCGGTCACGACTGAAAGAGAAGATCGCGGCTTCCGACGCACCTGATAAAGAATTTTTTATCGGGAAAATGTGATCAGATCTTCAATGAAAAAAGATCGCAGGCATTCTTTGTTGTCGCTTCGGCAACAGATTCCGTCTTCACGCCAAGAGCATCGCCGACATAAGAAGCTACATGAGGCAAGAAGGAACTCTCGTTGCGTTTGCCGCGATGAGGCACAGGCGCAAGATAAGGGGAATCTGTCTCGAGCAGAATTCGGTCAAGGCCTATCGACGGTAAGACGTCACGCAGACGGGAATTTTTGAATGTCACGATTCCGTTGATTCCGAAATAAAAGTCTCCGACTCTGCGCACAGCTTCTATATCTTCCTCCGTACCGCCAAAACTATGCATTACTCCGGGCATAAGATCCGAAGGACAATCCCGCATTACTCCCTGAAGGACCTCGAGTGTCTGTGGAAGAGCCTCTCGACAATGGATAATCACCGGCAGTCTCAATTCGAAAGCCCGTCGCACCTGCGCTTCGAACATCTGCATCTGCTGTTCTTCGTAAGTTCTGTCCCAGTACAGATCCATTCCGATCTCCCCTACTGCGACAAAACCACTCCCGTCGGCAATCAGTTCCATGATATGAGCAAGATCCTCGCGCCACGACGGTCCTACTTCCGTGGGGTGAAAACCCATGGCGACGGATGTCATCTCCGGACGTAAATCATGCAGTCTGCGCATAGGTTCAACCGTGGTAAAATCCACATTCGGTAAGATCAGATGTCCTACCCCGGTTGCCTTAGCGCGATCAACGGCTTTTTCAGACCCGTCGGGGCAATCCTCTGAAACAAAATCCGGAAGATAGAGATGGGTGTGGGTATCGATCAGCATGATGTCGTTCAATAATTTCTGGAGCGGGACTGTTCGGCAAGCCTCACAAAGAAGTTCCGCGCCGCAGGAGTTATCCTGACACCGTCAAGAAGAGCGACAGCAGCATCCACGTATGTATCTATCAGAGACTGACATCTCTGCGGCAGCCCGAGCAGGTCATATACTTCCCTGACTCTTTCTATTTTAACCGCCGGCTCTGACGGACGGACTATCTCTTCGGCAAGAACGCCCGATTTGTCCTCGGCCATGGCATTTATCAATAACCATGTCTTCTTATCATTAAGGATATCTCCGCCTATTTCCTTACCGAAAACAATAGGATCGCCATAGGTGTCAAGGAGATCATCTCTCAATTGAAAGGCAAGTCCGAGACGTTCGCCATAGCTGTACATAGCTTCGACTGACTTCTTATCGGCACCTGCCATGACAGCTCCGAGAGCGCACGCACACCCGAGAAGGACGGCTGTCTTCAAGCGAATCATATTCAGGTAATCATCGACACTGACATCCCTGTCAGTCTCAAAATCCATGTCATATTGCTGGCCTTCATATATCTGCATGGCCGTGCGCTGCATAAGGGCCGTGACATTGCGAAGCTGTGAATCACTGCATCCTATGCCGGAAATCATACCCGAAAGGGTCAGCATGGCGTCTCCCGAAAGGATTGCCGTCCGCTCATCCCATTTTTTATGAACCGTCGGACGTCCGCGACGCATGTCTGCGCGGTCCATCACATCATCGTGAAGCAACGTGAAGTTATGGAACATTTCAATGGCTACCGCCTGATTGACGGAAGTTTCCACAGGAGCCCCGAAAGCCTCACATGAAGCAAGAACAAGGACAGGACGCAGGCGCTTTCCGCCTCCATCAAGAATATATCTGATAGGTTCATAGAGACCCGAAGGTTCCGAGGGATAGTCCAGATCCTTCAGCGCCTGCTCGACAATGGAGAGATATTCACTGAGAGTATGCATATATTATACAGTTAGATCTTGTTTAATAATAAATGTTATTGACAGGGCTGACAGTCGTCGAGGAGATTTCTGTCTGCGATAAGGAAATTACGGGGGCCATGATGACCGCAGAGCAGACGGGAAGATTCCGGGGAGTGGCCGTCGGGAGCATTTCTTTTTAAATTAGTCAAATTAACAAGCTCTTATTATGAACGGGGACAAAGTTACTAATTTTTCGCGCCATAAGCAACATCACAGTTAAGGAGTAAGCGCTGATTCATGTTGCACGCCACATTTCAAATTATTATTTTTGTCATTGCTGCAACTTTTCACCCCCTCCACAACGTCAAAAGAACAGAAACCAATAAAGCCAAAGATATGAAACTTCGATTAAAAATTTTCACTCTTATTTCGGTACTTACATTATTCTTCTGCACACCGGGCGCCATGGCCCGTCACGGGAAAGCTCTCGAAGTCGCCCGAGAGATTAAAGAACAGACGGACCGTTCGGTTGACAGCCTGCAATCCACAATCGGCTCCCTGAACACCGACAGCCTCGGGGAAAAGGTCATATATGAGGCCCCGGCAGACAAGGATACCGATGATGATAATGATGACAGCGCTCTGTTCAGCGCAGCATTGCTCATTCCGATAATCGCCATTATCTTCGGGACGGCTATCCCGGCGGCCACACTTGTGTTGATAGTTTTCTTCATCTGTCAGTCAAGCCGACAGAAAGCGCGCGACAAGAACGACGTCATACGCCGTGCGGTTGAAGCACACTATCCTCTTCCTCCGGGCTTTTACAAAAGTGACGCTCCCCTTTACAGACTGCAGTCAGGCATCGTCTGGATCGGCTGGGGATTAGGCATCACGCTGCTCTACATATTCGGACTTGGCACAATATGGCTTCCTCTCGGACTTATACTATCATTCATAGGGCTATCGCGTCTGGCCGTCTATTTCGTGACTCGCAGGGACTGGGAGAAAAAAGACATATCGGAACCGAACAGTGATGCTGAGCAAAATTGAAGAAATATCGCTCATTGCCAAATGCGTGGCCGGCGATGACCGCGCATTTGAAAAGCTTGTCAACGAACATGGCCCCGCTGTCAGGAATTTCCTGTTCCGACTGACACTCGGCGATGCAGCGCTGGCCGATGACCTCGCACAGGAAACGTTCCTGAAGGCTTATTCCGGCCTCCATCTTTTCCACGCGCTTTCCCGCTTCCGGACATGGCTCTTCACGATCGCATACAATGAATTCGTGAGCTATATGCGCCGCAACCGCGAAGAGAGATTGCCGGATGGATTCGACAACGGCATAGGTCAGCGTGAAAACTCAAGCGAAAAAGAGAGTCTGCACACAGAACTGCGCCATGACATCCAGCAGGCGCTGGCGGCTCTGTCGGATACAGAACGGACATTAATCACCCTTTTCTATTTCGATGATCTTCCCATAAAAGAGATATGCAAAATCACCGCTCTCCCTTCCGGAACAGTAAAAAGCTATCTCTCGAGAGCAAAAAACAAACTTGCAAAAGAACTTGAATCCTATGAGAAATAAAGCAGACAACAACCAGGACAGCCGGCTGCGCGAACTGTTCAAAGCGAGCCGATTTGACGCGCCCCCTTCACCCTGGTTCACAAAAAAAGTGATGAACCGGCTGCCGCGCAAACGCGCCCGCAATCTTGCATGGGCTGAATATGCCCTCTATGGCGTTGCAGGAATCATCACTGCCGCCTTAGGCATATCATATACTGTAGATATTTTTCGTGAAGGTATAGTGCGGATCGGCGATATCGCAGTCATAGCAACCTATATGTGCGCCTTCTGCGCTATAGTCTTTCTATGCCTCTCACCCTGGTTCCGGTCTGAAGAAGAGCTTCCTATGAAGTAAGGGATATATTGTTTTCCTTTACTATACGACGCAGATTGAGAATGGCATAGCGCATGCGTCCCAGAGCGGTGTTTATACTGACCTGGGTCGCTTCTGCTATCTCCTTGAACGACATATCGCGGTAATAACGCATTTCCAGAACCTCGCGCTGGTTATCAGGCAGAATGGCCACAATCCTGCGTACATCGGCCCTGATCTGCTCATCTACAAGAATATCCTCGATGTTCTCATCGGAAAATTCCTTCCGGTTCAATACGTTGGCCGTTTCATCATCGGCTGAAGTCATATTCCCGCTGCGTTCCTGACGATAATAATCGATTATCAAATTATGGGCGATGCGGGTTATCCATGCAGCAAACTTTCCGGTTTCCATATAACGGCCCTGTTTGATGGTCGTAATGGCCTTTATGAAGGTTTCCTGAAAGATATCGTTTGCCGTGTCGGGATCCCTGACAATTGACAAGACGTAATTGAACACCCTCTCCTGATGGCGTCTGAGCAAAATATCGAAGGACTGATTATCGCCCTTTGCATAAGCGGCCACCAACTGTTCGTCGGCAAGCCTTGAATAATTTAGCATTACTGTGACTGTTTTTGATTTGGAGTAGCAGTAGAATCTATAGGCAACGGGGATTTTAGATAACGGATCAATTTATTATGCATCTGCAATCAGGGAGATTGCAGATGCAAATATAGAAAAGATCCTGACAAATGACAACCCAAATTCTTTGCGCCGTCCACTATTTAACATTAAATTAACAATAGGAAGCACAATAATTTCGATTGCAATCAGTAGTTGCGCCGAAAAAAAGGATTTCGCTCAATATTCAACATTTTCTGCGCGAGCCATACACTAATCGATGGCTTCAGACGTTATAAGAAAAGAATCATCAAAGGACGCTCAATGCGAAGACCGACCCCACTGAAACCGAAACAAACGCCTGAACCGCGACAGAAATCGCAGCAACCCGAACTGCCTCCTATGGAGACCATCGAATACATCCGTCAATTCGCCCGGGCCTATCGCGCACCGTTGGAACGTTCGTCTTTTCCGGGGATTGTCCTCAACTGAAGCCGCAGAGACCACAGACGGTCATCAACGAATAAGTGAATTTATTTGGAAATCAGGGAATAAATGCGTAACTTTGCAGCGCAAAACCGCCATGGGTTTGCACAAACAATTATAAATCAAACCAATAAACCAAAACATGAAGTACGAAACCGTTTTCATTTTAACTCCCGTTTTGTCTGATGCCCAGATGAAGGAAGCGGTAGAAAAGTTCTCCACGGTGCTTGCCGACAATGGCGCCACCATAGTGAACACTGAGATGTGGGGCCTTCGCAAACTCGCCTATCCCATCCAGAAGAAATCAACCGGATTCTACACCTTGATCGAATTCAACGGTGAACCGACAATCGTCCGCAAGCTCGAGACCGCATTCCGTCGCGACGAACGCGTGCTCCGCTTCCTGACATTCCGTCTTGACAAGTACGCAGCCGAATATGCAGAGAAGCGTCGCAGCCTCAAAGCCGGCAAAACAGAGACAGTGAAAGAAACAGTAGAAACCGAAGTAAAGGAGGGCTAAACAATGGCACAGACTCAATCAGAAATACGCTACCTGACTCCCATGTCAGTTGACGTCAAGAAGAAAAAATACTGCCGTTTCAAACGTAGCGGCATCAAGTATATCGACTACAAGGATCCTGAATTTCTGAAGAAATTCCTCAACGAACAGGGCAAAATCCTTCCCCGTCGAATCACAGGCACTTCGCTGAAGTTCCAGCGCCGCGTGGCTCAGGCCGTTAAGCGCGCGCGCCATCTGGCTCTTCTGCCCTACGTGACCGACTTGATGAAATAAATCCATTCCTCTCACTTTTAATCGCAAAAACAACGCATTATGAAAATCATTCTCAAGGAGGACATCTCCAACCTCGGATATAAAGATGATGTGGTAGAAGTGAAGTCAGGTTATGGCCGCAACTACCTTATCCCTTACGGCAAAGCCGTTATCGCCACTCCCTCGGCACTCAAAGTTCTTGCCGAGAACCAGCGTCAGCGCGCCCACAAGCTCGCCAAGATCAAAGCCGATGCTGAAGCTCTTGCCGCCCAACTCAAGGACGTAGCTCTGACAATAGGCGCCAAGACAAGCTCTACAGGCACAATCTTCGGCTCTGTCAATGCTATCCAGATCGCTGAGGCTCTCGAAAAACTCGGTTTCAACGTTGACCGCAAGAACATCGTTGTTTCTGAAACAGTCAAGGAAGTCGGCAATTACAACGCCACAGTAAATCTCCACAAAGAAGTTTCTGTAGAAATTCCTTTCGAAGTAGTCAGCGAATAAAACTGATATACAACAGACCCCCATAACGGACGTCAGCAGTAAACATTTCTGCTGACGTCTTTTTTGCACCTTGATATTTTTTTTGTGCAGAAATTTTACAGCTTCATTCTTTTTTCGTTAACTTTACAAAAATTGGCCTCATGTAATCCGGAAAAAGATGATAACGACAACACTTTACTGGCTGCTGATCATAGCATACGGCATCACGGTGATAAGCATCGTGGGCATAGTGCTGTCAGAAAACCGCAATCCGGTCAAGTCACTCGCCTGGATCACCGTACTTCTGCTTTTCCCGGTAGGAGGTCTGGTTTTATATCTGTTTTTCGGGCGATCGATAAAGAACACCCACATGATTTCGCGACGCAACAAGCGAAAATTGCGTCAGGGAGAATCAACCGTCACCACCGTCATACCTGAGAATTACACTCCGGAAATGCGTCAGCTGACAGAACTCGGGCGTTCGCTTTGCGGCGCGACGTTCTATCCCGACAACCGAGTTGAAGTATATAGCTACGGGCGTGACAAATTCGAAGCACTCTTCAATGACATCAGAGCCGCCGAAGAATACATTCACCTGCAATATTATATCATAGAAGACGACCATATAGGACGCGCGCTCCGCGACGCTCTTATCGAACGTGCCAAAGCCGGCGTCAGGGTGCGAGTCATTTACGACGATTTCGGGTGCTGGGGCGTTTCGCGCAAATTTTTCCGCTCCATGCGCGAGGCGGCAATAGACATTCATCCGTTTTTCAAAGTGGTATTCCCCCCTTTCGCAACGAGAATAAACTGGCGCAACCACCGTAAACTTGCGGTTATCGACGGGGAAGTAGCCTATGTGGGAGGAATGAACGTAGCCGACAGATATATCGACGGGGGATCGAAATTCGGATGCTGGCGCGACACCCACATGCGCATAACAGGTCCTGCCGTGGCAGCAGTGCAATATTCCTTTGCTGTTGACTGGTCGTTCATGGGACAGTCGCTGCTTCAGGAACCGGTTGACATGTCGCTACCCAAAGGGCCCGGGGAGGCCGCAGGGCTACAGATGATGCGCTGCGGCCCGACCAGCGAATGGTCAAATGTCAGCCTCTACATGCTGAAGGCCATAGGCAATGCAAAAAAACGGGTGTATATCCAGACTCCCTATTTTTTGCCGACCGACGCGATGCTTAGCGCTCTTCAGGCGGCGGCATTATCGCGGGTAGATGTCCGCGTCATGATTCCTCTGAAAAGCGACTCGTCCACTCTGACACTTGCGTCATACAGCTACATCATGGAATGTCTGCGCGCAGGAATTAAGATATATCTTTTCGAAGCCGGAATGCTCCACAGCAAAACCATGATGATAGATGACCGGCTGAGCGCCATAGGTTCCGCGAACATAGATTTCCGCAGTTTCGAGCACAATTTTGAAGAGACAATGTTCATTTTCTCATCGGAAGTGAACACCACTCTCCGCGCCCAGTTCATGGCCGACCTGCAACAGAGCACCCGAGTGAGGGCGTCGGTCTGGCGCAGACGTCCCATCATACAAAAGGCCAAGGAGTCGATTGTCCGACTCCTCAGCCCTGTACTTTGAATTCTGAGAGCTTGTTTCATAATAAATGTTGACGACAGGGTCGCATGGCTTGAGCTGTTTTTTCGTTATGTGACGAAGGAGCCTATTTGAATATATATAATTAGAAACAGGATGAAAAGCGGCTAAGAAATACGAAACCACGGCTACATGGACAAGCTCCATATTTCTTCAAAACATTTAAGAAAGTAATGAAATATCAGGCTGATAATAAGTATATAACAGAAGATACCATACAACAGTCATTTGCCGGTATATTTCCGTCTGCTCTTCGGTCGTTATGGAACCCCATAACTCCCTCATCGCAAACGGAAATATCCTCGACAACTGACAGCCCTGTCGTTAATATTTATTATGAAACAAGCTCTGAATCTTGGCGAACTCAGTCGGCCTGTTTGAATTTGGCGTCCATAACCGCTGCCGCACGTCGTCCGTCGCCCATAGCGAGAATCACAGTCGCTCCGCCGCGCACAATGTCGCCTCCAGCAAAAAGGTTCTCCACGGATGACTCCATAGTGGCATCATCGACCACAATCGTGCCTCGTCGGCTCACTTCAAGTCCGTCGATAGATTGTGGTATCAAAGGATTTGGCGATACACCAACACTGACTATCACCATATCCGTCTCGATCTCTTCGACAGCCCCGGGAACGGCAACGGGAGAACGGCGACCCGATTCATCCGGCTCACCGAGTTCCATACGCTGCAATCTGACCGCGCGAACTCGCCCTTTCTCATCTCCGAGATATTCAATCGGGTTATGAAGAGTCATGAATTCCACACCTTCTTCCCTGGCATGCGCAACTTCCTCGATGCGAGCCGGCATTTCAGCCTCGCTTCGGCGATAAACTATTATTGCGCGCTCAGCGCCCATCCTGCGAGCTGTCCTGACAGAATCCATGGCAGTATTGCCACCGCCAACAACTATAGCCGTTTTACCGCGTGTGACGGGGGTGTCGGCTCCCTCCCGACCGGCTCCCATAAGATTTATACGTGTCAGATACTCATTACTTGACATGACGCCTATCAGATTTTCGCCGGGAATAGACATGAACCGCGGCAAACCGGCTCCGGAAGCGACAAACAGACCTTTGAAACCCATAGATTTCAAATCATCATAGCTGATGGTCTTGCCGACAATCGTGTCTTTTACAAATTTTACTCCGAGTCCGCGAAGACGGTCAATTTCGGCTTCCACAATCGAGTTTGGAAGACGGAATTCCGGGATACCATATTTAAGCACTCCGCCGATTTCATGCAAAGCCTCAAATACGGTCACCGCATACCCCTTACGGGCCATATCGCCTGCAAAAGAAAGTCCGGCAGGACCACTTCCGGCCACCGCGACCATGATTGCCGAGTCATCAGGAGTCACGGGTTGCGGTCTTTCGGAAGAACGCAGTTCCTCGTCGGCGGCAAAACGTTCGAGATAACCTATCGCAACCGGCTCTTTTTTCATCTTATGATAGATGCATTTGCTTTCACACTGTTTCTCCTGTGGACATACGCGGCCACAAACCGCAGGGAGAGCGGAGGTGCGACGTATGACCTCGGCAGCTTTTCCAAACTCGCCCCGCTGGATGTTCTTTATAAATCCGGGTATATCTATACCGACAGGACATCCCGTGACACATTGGGGATCAGGACAATCCATGCAGCGGGAAGCTTCAACAACCGCCTGACGGGCAGAAAGGCCCTGATTAACCTCCTCGTTATTCGTCACGCGATATTCGCCCGGCAGCTGCGGCATTATGACGCGTGGAATCGCTGAACGCGTTTTGGCCGACATCGACTTGCGTAAATCTTCGCGCCACGCGGCAGAACGTGACATATCCTCTATGTTATTCAAATTCTTCATAGCAACTATCAATTATAAGAGCGCAAACGCATTATCATTTCGTCAAAATCAACCTTGTGGGCGTCAAACTCCGGTCCGTCGATGCAGACGAATCGGGTTTTGCCGTCAACCGTCACGCGACATGCGCCGCACATACCTGTTCCGTCCACCATGATCGTATTGAGAGAAACCATGGTCGGAATATCGTATTTTTTCGTGAGTTTCGCAACGAATTTCATCATGACAGCAGGGCCTATGGCTACAACCTGGTCAACCTTCTCCCGGTTGATCACATCTTCAAGGCCTTCCGTCACCAGACCGCGGCGTCCGAGAGATCCGTCATCTGTCATGACAATGACCTCATCGCTATAAGGGGCAACCTGATCGCGGAGAATGACGAGTTCGGCCGTACGTGCCGCAAGAATCGTCACCACCCTGTTACCGGCTTCCTTCATGGCCCGAACAATGGGAAGAAGAGGCGCCACGCCGACTCCTCCTCCGCAACACACGACGGTGCCCACTTTCCCTATATGTGTAGCCTGACCGAGAGGCCCTACTATATCCGTGAAACAATCACCAACATTCAGCGCGCATATCTTGCGAGTTGAAACGCCGACCTCCTGCACGACGAGAGTAATGGTACCGCGCACGGAATCAGACGCGGCTATCGTCAGCGGAATCCGTTCTCCACCGTCGCCGACACGGACTATCACAAAATGGCCCGGTCGGCGTGATCTGGCTATCTCGGGAGCTTCCACTTCGAATTTAACCACATGCTCCGAAAAGTGCTCCTTGTCAATAATTTTAAACATATTCTGCAAGTAATATAATGATTAGTCGTCTGGAAACGCTCCTCCCGACAGATCACTGCAGGAAACATCAATTCCTGTTTATTCCGTAAAGAATGATTGTCGAGAGTCACGTAAAATAAGGATGACAAAAATACACAAAATCAGCTGTTTTTGCAACAAACCATCCATATAATGCGCCATTGCCGTTATTTTTCATTAATTTTGCGTCATCAACCGGTATGGACAGATTTCAGATTCCAAATATCATAAATGCCATAAGCCAAGCGTGGTCTGTAAAAGACTCTGCGCTTGATATATTATGCGACAATCTCGTTGCACGCACTTTTCCCCGACGTCATCTCATAATTGAAGAAGGGAAAGCCGCCGGCATGGCCTATTTCATCGAGAAAGGAATGACGAGAAGTTTCTGGATTGTGGACGGAGAAGAAATCACGACATCGTTTTCGATAGAAGGAGGCATAGTTTTCAGCATGGACGAATTCTATTATGGCAAAATCAGCGAAGAAAACGTTGAGACAATCGAACCGTGCGAGACCTACGGCATAAGCATAGAAACGCTTCATGCTCTGTTCAACACAGAAATCGACCTTGCCAACTGGGGAAGAGTCATCCACCAGAACGAGTATCGGCGCATCCACCAGTCCCACAAAGAGCGACTTACCCTTCCTGCCAAAGAACGTTATCAGGCTTTTCATGATCAGTTTCCGGAAATATGCCGCCGTGCGCGCCTTACGGACATAGCCTCATATCTCGGAGTCACTTTGCCGACCCTAAGCCGTATAAGAGCCATTATTTGACATAGGACAAATTCTCTCTGCGGAGTTATGCGTAATTTTGCGTCATAAAACCAATCATTCCATCACAATGACAAATCTTAAATCATACGCCTCTCCCCTCCCCGATTCCAGACCGCGCTACGAACTGCTTGACGGTCTGCGCGGGATTGCCGCATTCGTTGTAATATGGTATCATTTCGGTGAAGGATTCGCGACATCACCGGTTGACCAGATGATCAACCACGGTTATCTTGCCGTCGATTTCTTTTTTGTACTTTCGGGATTCGTGCTGGGATATGCCTACGACAACCGATGGAAAAACGGAAGCATGACAGCAGGCCGTTTCATGCTCCGACGCGTCATCAGGCTTCATCCGATGGTCATTCTGAGCGTAATTCTGGGTGCGGTTGCCTATCTTATCCAGGGTAGCGTGCAATGGGACGGGACACCTGTCCCCTTAACCACTCTTCTTCTGGCTCTGTTCCTCGGACTTTTCCTCATCCCTGTCATTCCGGGAATTGATGCGGATGTCAGGGGCAACGGCGAAATGTTTCCACTCAACGGGCCGAGCTGGTCGCTTTTTTTCGAATATATAGGAAGCATTCTTTACGCACTGATTCTTCATCGCCTTTCCAAGCGTTCACTTTTCGGAGTCGTAGTGCTTTCCGCCGTCGGACTTGCCGTGATGGCTCTTGGTAACACTTCGGAAGCCTACCACATAGGCTTCGGATGGTCAGCCGCCGGGTGGGGATTTCTCGGAGGTTTCTTCAGGCTTTCATTCTCTTTTTCGGCCGGTCTTCTGATTTCACGTTGTTTCCGGCAGATAAGAATACGCGGAGCTTTCTGGATCTGCGCTCTGATTTTATGCACGGTAATGGCATGCCCCTATGTCGGAGGCGCGGAACCTAATGTCAATAATGCCTTATATGACCTGTTCTGCACATTCTTCATCTTCCCTGGCGTCGTTTATCTTGGAGCATGCGGCAACACTACGGACCGATTCTCTACTTCGACGTGCAATTTTCTCGGACAGCTCTCATATCCCATATATATCATCCATTATCCGGTTATGTATCTTTTCTATGCGTGGGTCTGGAACAACAGCCTCGCCTTCGATCAGGTCTGGCCCGTCTGCGTATGCCTCTTTTTCGGCATTGTATTTATGGCATGGTGCGCCATGAGATTCTATGATACGCCGGTGCGCAATTATCTAACAGCACGGTTTGTGAACAAAAAGCGATAAAAAATCCCACAAAAGAACAGTTTTAAATATTTTTTCGCTAATTTTGCAATAAATCTACACAAAAGCATCACAAACACAGTGCATCATTATGAATAAGTTTATCTTAGGAGCAATGGCTGTCATGACGACGGCTTCTTGCTGGGCCGCAGACAACAAAGCCGCCACACCCGACAGCATGGGCTTCAAGTTCACCGATGTGAAGCTCGTAAAGACCACACCTGTCAAAGATCAGGACAGATCAGGAACATGCTGGTGTTTTTCAGGTATCTCATTTTTCGAGGATGAGCTTCTCCGCAAAACCGGCAAAGAGTATGATCTTTCGGAAATGTTCGTTGTACGTCATTGCTACGACGACAAAGCCGCCAACTTCGTCCGCATGTACGGACAAGCCAATTTCTCACAGGGCGGCAGCGGCCTCGATGTGCCTTACGCATGGGCAAACTACGGTATAGTCCCCGAAGAAGTATATCGCGGTCTGAACTATGGCGAAAAGAGCCATTCCCACGGAGAAGTCTGCGACGTACTGACATCTATGGTCAAATCCGTTGTCCGCAAACCGAACAAACGCGTATCGACAGCCTGGCGCAAGGGATTCAACGGAGTTCTTGACGCTTATTTCGGAGAACTGCCTGAAACATTCACCTACGAAGGCAAGACCTACACTCCGAAATCTTTCGCCGAGTCTCTTCCCATAAACATCGATGACTACGTAGCGATCACCTCTTTCTCGCATCATCCCTTCTACAAACCGTTCGTTCTTGAAGTGCCCGACAACTGGATTCACGGACAGTATTACAACGTGCCTCTCGAGGAGATGAAAGCTATCGTCGATAATGCTCTTGACAAAGGTTATTCAGTAAGCTGGGCCGCAGACGTAAGCGAAGGCGGATTCAAGTGGAACAACGGTTTTGCCGTTATGCCGAAAGAAAAGGACGGCAAGAACCTCGAAGGAACCGAACTGGCCCGCTGGGTGAAACTCTCCGACCGCGACCGTGAAAACGAACGCTTCAAGTTCAATGGCCCTGTAGAGGAGATGGAAATCACTCAGGAAGTGCGTCAGAACATGTTTGACAGCCAAGAGACAACAGATGACCACGGAATGGTCATTGTCGGCAAAGCTGTTGACCAGAAAGGCAATCCTTATTACAAGGTGAAGAATTCATGGAACACCAACCAGATCTACGACGGTTATTTCTATGTTTCCATACCCTATTTCCTTGCCAAGACCATGGACATTGTTGTCAACAAGGAAGCTGTTCCCGCTGCAACCCTGAAAAAACTTGGAATGAAATAAGGATCTTCCCGGATTTATCTATACCATAACGGGCTTCCGCAAAAACGGGGGGCCGTTTTTCATGGAATTGGTGAAAAATTGTTTAACATCGGTTAGCATAAGTTGTGTATTATTCAATCGCCTTATTTTGCTATATATAAATAAATGAGTATTTTTGCATGCAAAACCACAGTTGCATACAAATCGGCATGTCATTAAAGAAAATAAGTTATATATTACTTTTAACCATTTTTCACGCTTGCTCCTCCGGGAGCTCAAAATCGGCTGACACTCATTCAGCCGACACTGATTCGACAGCTCTTCCTCCTGTGGTTGAAACCATTGCTGAACTTCCCGACACCATGTATGAGTCGGCAAAAAAAGTGAAGTTCAACATCGAAAGGACCGACACGACATCCGACGGACACATCAGCTCCCTTACCGATCTTTATGCCACAGCTCCGGGAACTTTCACCTTCCGTCAAGGACCGTTGCGACAAGCCGATTTCGGAGGCCGAATCACCGGACGTCCTTCAGAATTCATCGTTGACTGGACATTCCACACACAGGAAGACTATACAGAAACATCGGTCGGGAGCTGGGGTGGAGGCACCGGCTGGACAGGACAGCCTCTTTATGTCGAATGGCCCGACAGCATCCTTGGCGCCATGAAAAAATCGGGTGCTGTTAATAGGGATTTCAGCGGAAAAGAGATTATGGTCGGCTCTCTTTTCGGAAGCGTCTATTTCATCGATTACACTACCGGTCAAGCCTCCCGTCAGGCAATCCCCGTCGGCAACCCGATAAAAGGAACCATATCGCTTGATCCTACGCTTAACGGAAACCTCTACGTTGGTCAAGGCGTTCCCGGGAAACGGCCGTTCGGCGCTCTCGCTATAAATCTATTCACAAACAAACAGTTCCATTTCTTCCCTGAAGATCCCAAAGCGCAGCGCCGCTGGGGTGCCTACGACTCGTCGCCCATACGCGTAGGTCAATTCCTTTTTAGGCCGGGTGAGAACGGAACGATCTATAAACTTGTCGCCGCCGCGGGCAAACTCACCATGCACACCGCATTGCGCTATACTGTGAACGGCGCCGCTCCCGGCATCGAAGCTTCCATGGCAGTCTATGCCAACTATGGTTTCACAGCAGACAATCACGGCAATATTCTGGGCATAAACCTCAACACCATGCGTCCGGTCTGGATGTACACCCTGAAGGATGACATTGACGCCACGCCGGTCCTCGCCATAGAAAACGGAAAGCCATATCTTTATGTCGGCTGCGAAATTGACATTCAGGATGTCGGTTCGGCAAAATTTGTCAAGCTCAACGCTCTTGACGGCAAAGAGATATGGAAAACCGACATTGAAGGCCGACGCATGAATATCGGCAAAAAACACTTCGACGGCGGATTCTACTCAACCGCCCTCCTCGGCAGAGGAAACGCCGAGCATCTTGTATTCGCCAATTGCGTAAAAAACACATCTGGTCAAAACGGCGCCCTTGTAGCGCTTGACCGCAAAACGGGTGAAACCGTTTATCAGATTCCTTTGAAATATTATGCCTGGTCCTCACCGGTCAGCTTCATCAACGAAAAGAACGAAATGTTCATAGTAACCGGCGATTGTTCCGGCAATCTATATATTATTAATGCATCGGATGGAAAAATTATCACGTCGAAACGCATCGGAAGCAATTTCGAGTCCTCTCCGGTTGTTATCGGCAACAGCCTTGTAATCGGATCCCGTGGCAACTCCATCTTTAAAATAACATTGAAATGATTAAAAGACTATCTCTCTTAACCTTACTCTTTACCCTGATAATATCAACCGTTTCGGCCGCAAAAGTGACATCGCATCGCGGGAAAGTGAAAGACGGTTACAACTTCTGGCTCGTAGAGCCAAATGACAGTCTCGAGGCCAAACCGGTATTTATATTTCTTCACGGCGCAAGTCTTTGCGGTAACGATCTCAACAAGGTGCGCCGCTATGGCACTCTCGACGCAATTGAGAAAGGACGCGATCTCGACTCCTACGTCATAGCTCCACAGAATCCGGGAGGATCATGGAATCCTCAGAAGATAATGAATATACTTAAATGGGTTGAAGACTGGTATAACGTAGATTATGACCGCATCTATGTGCTCGGAATGAGCCTTGGCGGTTACGGCGCCATCGATTTCGCCGCGACCTACCCCGAGGATATTGCAGCTGCCATGGCTTTCTGCGGGGGTGGCACTGTCAGGGATCTCTCCGGCCTTAACGGCGTTCCGCTTTGGATTGTCCACGGAACCGCCGATCGAGCCGTCAGCGTGCAGCAGAGCGACAAAGTGGTTCAGGCCATGAAAGAAGCTAACGAGGACACCCCGCGTCTGATTTATGACCGTATTCCGGGAATGAACCATTCGCAGCCTGCCCGGCTCTTCTATCTTCAGGAAACCTACGACTGGCTTCTCAGCCACAGCCTGAAAGACAACAATCGCCCTGCAACCGAGAAATTCAACATCACCAACAATCTGATGCGTAGCGCTTATTCAGGACTCCGCACCACAAAACGCACAAGCTCGAAAGCCAAGAAATCACATAAATCGCGAACCTGAAAGAGCCAAGCCTATAGAAGCCCCTCTCTTGCCTCCTGACATATTTCAACTTTCAACGGGGTAATAAAAACCGTGATTATGGTAATTTTATACCATGAAATATGAGTAACTTTGCATCACTAACGTAAAAACCAATACTTCGATGCAACTTATTGAGAATAAAGAATTCGGAGGCGAAAGACCGCTCTTTGCCTCACACGGACTGAAACTTGAGGGCGTCACAATACACGCCGGCGAATCAGCACTGAAAGAATGCTCCGATATAGAAGCCCGAAATTGCCGTTTTAAAGGCAAATATCCCTTCTGGCATGTTGACAATTTCATGATCGACCACTGTCTTTTTACGGAAGGCGCCCGCGCAGCGCTGTGGTATTCAAGCCATCTTAAAATGACCGACACCAAAGTCGAGGCACCGAAAATGTTCAGGGAAATGAGCAACCTCTATCTGCGAAATGTGGTTATTCCCGATGCCCAGGAAACCTTATGGCACTGCCACAACGTGGAACTTGATAATGTCGAGGTAGCTAATGCCGACTATCTTTTCATGCATAGTTCGGACATACGCATCCGCAATTACCGTCAGCAAGGCAATTATTCCTTCCAGTACTGCCGCAATGTGGTAATAGAGGACGCCGACATAAATTCCAAGGACGCCTTCTGGAATACAGAGAATGTGACCGTAATAAATTCCCGTCTGACTGGCGAATATCTCGGATGGCATTCAAAGAATCTCCGGCTCGTCAATTGTCATATCTCCGGCACTCAGCCGCTGTGTTACTGTGACAATCTCATTATGGAGAACTGCACTATGGACGTTGACGCCGATCTCGCTTTTGAAGAATCTACCCTGACCGCGCAGATAAACGGACACATTACGAGTGTTAAGAACCCGACATCGGGCACGATCGAAGCCGGCTCCATTGGAGAAATCATCATTGATGAAAACATAAAAATGCCGGCCGACTGCAAGATCACGACCGAAAAATAGACAGAAATTCCTCCGGATGAACAATAAAAGAGGAATTACAGACCGATTGCTCAACAGAATCCGTTCGGGAGAGCAACTCAGTGTGCGGCAGCGATTTCAGCTGACCGCGCTTTTGAGTTTTCCGGCAATAGTCGCCCAGATCTCCGCCATCGCCATGCAATACATCGACGCATCGATGGTTGGGAGTCTTGGTGCCGAAGCTTCGGCCGCCATTGGCCTCGTTTCAACATCCACATGGCTCTTCTGGGGTATTCTGTCGGCTTGCGCGACCGGGTTCTCTGTCCAGATAGCCCATCTGATAGGCTCGTCCGATTTTGTAAAATCGCGTTCCATATTGCGGCAGGCCATAGTGGCCTGCCTTGTGTTCAGCACCCTTCTGGCTCTCATCGGCATGGCGATTTCAGGCCCCCTCCCTTCGTGGCTCAGGGCCGACAAGGCCATTCACGCCGATGCCTCGGTCTATTTCTTTATTTTTTCCCTTTTTCTGCCGGCGCTCCAGATGAGTTTCATGGCAGGCTCGATGCTCAGATGCGCAGGCAACATGCGTGTTCCGAGCATGTTGAGCGTCATGATGTGTGTTCTGGATGTCATTCTTAATTTCTTTCTTATCTTTCCGAGCCGGAATATCGAACTTTTCGGTCTTGATTTCTTCTGTCCGGGAGCAGGAATGGGCGTAAAAGGGGCAGCTCTGGCCACTGTCGCCGCGGAAACAATCGTAGGCATCATGATGGTCTATTACCTCTGTGCTATATATAAACCACTGAAAATCATCGGCGAAAAAGGGCGCTTCATCCCGACAGCCACAACACTCCGACAGGCGGTCAATATAGGAGTTCCGCTCGGGTTCGAACATGTTGCCATCTGCGGCGCACAGATTCTGATAACCTTCATTGTGGCGCCGCTCGGCGTGGTGGCAATTGCGGCAAACGCATTCGCCGTCATAGCCGAGAGTCTCTGCTACATGCCCGGCTATGGTATCGGCGAGGCCGCGACGACCCTTTCCGGACAATGCTTCGGAGCCGGCCGCATGAAACTTATGAGATCATTCGGCCATATCACCGTCGCTTCAGGAATGACAATAATGGGGTTGCTCGGCATCGCTCTCTATGTTTTCGCTCCCCAGATAATCGGAGTAATGTCACCGGTGGATGGAATCAGGGAACTCGGAGCTGAAATACTGAGAATAGAAGCATGGGCAGAACCGATGTTCGCGGCAGCGATAGTATGTTACGGGTTCTTTGTCGGCATGGGACGCACGCTTCTCCCTTCCATAATGAATCTTGGCAGCATCTGGCTTGTGCGCTGCACTCTTGCCGCACTGCTCGTAGGCAGTCTCGGCTTACGCGGTGTATGGATCGCCATGTGTATCGAACTTTGTTTCCGAGGAACAATCTTCCTCATCCTTCTCTTCATGCCGCGCTACTATATTAAAAAAACTACTGAAACCAATCCCCAATGACTTCGGAATTTGATTTTGACACAATAGTGCCGCGACGCGGCACGGGCTCTTACAAATGGGACACTCCCTCGGATCCCGCGACACTCCCTCTCTGGGTTGCCGACATGGATTTCCGCACGGCGCCGGCAATTATCGACGCTCTGCGACGCAGAGTCGATCATGGCATCTTCGGTTACACCTATGTCGGAGAAGATTACTATAAGGCAGTCTGCGAATGGTTTGCCTCACAACACGGACTTGAAATAGATCCTCAATGGATCATCTATACATCCGGAGTGGTTCCGGCGGTCTCGGCCATAATAAAAGCGCTCACCTCTCCCGGCGACAAAGTGATCACGCAGACTCCCGCCTACAACTGCTTCTTCTCATCGATCCGCAACGACGAATGCATTCTCGCATCGAATCCATTGCTGCACGACAGCAACGGACGATACACCATAGACTTTGACAATCTCGAATCGCTTGCCGAAGATCCGGCATGTAAAGTTTTGATTCTCTGCAACCCGCACAACCCCTCGGGCCGTTGCTGGACTCCTGATGAATTGCATCGTGTCGGAGAAATCTGTCTGAAAAACGGCGTATTTGTAATAGCTGATGAGATTCATTGCGAACTGACTTTTGACGGACACCGCTACACTCCGTTCGCCTCTATTTCGCATGAATTCGCACTTAACAGCGCTACATGCATTTCTCCGTCAAAGGCGTTCAATATCGCCGGACTACAGATCGCCAACATCGTGGCTCCCGATCCAAAGATACGCGCAAAGATCGACCGCGCAATAAACATCAACGAGGTCTGCGATGTCAATCCCTTCGGTGTAGTAGCCACCGTTGCCGCATATACCGAAGGCGATCCATGGCTCCAGGCGCTCAAACGTTATCTGTGGGATAATTATCTGTGGCTCAGAGAGACAATAGCCCTGGAGATTCCTCAATATCGTCTGACTCCCTTGGAGGCGACTTACCTCGCATGGCTCGACATAACTCCGTCGGACCTGACATCAGAAAAACTCTCAGAGCGCCTTCTAAGCCACAGACTTATGCTTAATGCGGGCACAATGTACGGAGCTGAAGGTGAAGGCTTCATCCGCATAAACCTCGCGACTCCGCGTAAAATTCTTGAAGAAGCGGTTGCCATTCTCCTTTCCGTCCTGAAAAGCATCGGATAATAAAAAATCGGCGAAAAACTTGCAGGATTCGAAAAAACAGCCTACCTTTGCATCGCAAAAAGGATAAAACGATTTGCCGGTCCTTTAGCTCAGTTGGTTAGAGCACCTGACTCATAATCAGGGAGTCCAAGGTTCAAGCCCTTGAAGGACCACCCAATCAAGCCACTAAAATCCAGGCGTTTAAGATTCAACTTAAACGCCTGTTTTCGTTTTATCCCGTTTCCTGACACAAAATTTGCGCGCACCTTTACTGGCGCGTAATGCGTGATCTTAATGAATTATGTGTATGGAAAACTAAATTGAACAGAAAAACGCACAATCATTACATTAAATACGGCAATTTTCCGTCGGCTGACAGACCAATACTCAAACTACCGATAAAAAATCTAAGAAAGAATGGCCTTAATGAGGTGTTTCGCAAATATCAGTCTCTTCGAAAGAGACCGATATTTGTGTTTGCAAAGTTACTCAATTTATTGGAAATAATGATTTTTGTCGAGATAAATTTTATTATTGGCACCAAAATCCGACTCTTTTAACCCCTTATATCCTATTTGTGTTATGCAACACAATCCTTAATATCTTTCTCTAACTATTGTGTATCAGCTGTTTGAATTGCCTTATCCATCTCTTTCGAAGAGATTGATATTTGTGTGACACGGTCGAACATGACACGATGAACAAAACAATGGCAATTCCAAGAGGTGAGCCAATCATGAGAAAAACCTCTTTCTTTTTAGAACTAATCTGTAACTACTTGAATTTCAACATGCACGGAATTTGAGCAGGATTTGGAGAATTGCCTGTAAGTTTCAATAAATGCAGATTGAATCTTCAGAAAAGCACTGGTTCGTGATGCGCGATTTAAAGCGCAGAAACTCCAATTCGCTTGCCGTTCATGATCTGGGAAAAGCCGGTCTTGAGGTGTTCACCCCGATGACACAGATGATAATGACCATCGGTGGCCGTCGCCAGAGGAGGGATGTTCCGGTGATACAGGATTTGTTGTTTGTCCATGAGTCAAAGGAAACCGTCGATCCCTTCGTGGAGAAGTATCGCACTCTCCAGTACCGCTATCAGTTCGGCAAGACAAAGGATGAACCAATGACGGTCAGGGATGACGAGATGGAAAAATTCATCTTTGCCGTCAGCCACACCGAATCGCCTTTATATTATAAACCCGACGAAATCACTGAAGCGATGTACGGTAAGCGAGTCCGCATAATGGGCGGAACACTTGACCATTACGAAGGTCGCCTGCTCTCAGTTAAAGGCATGAGAAAACGCCGTCTTATCGTTGAATTACAAGGTCTCATAACAGCAGCCGTTGAAGTCGAGCCTGATTTCATCCAGATTGTCTGATCGTTTCTGAGCAATGCGTTCCACGCGCACTTCAGGGATGGAACATGTTAAAACGTTCTTTACACCTAAATTAAGGCATATCAAGATGCATAGCCAAATTCAGATGCCGTTGGACCTGTCTTCCGTCGATTTCGATAATGTCGATATCGTGACTGAATCAGCCTCACAGATGCTGGCTTCAGCCAATGAATTGGGTTTGTTCATGTCACAGACTTCCCGTCAGTCAGTAAATGCCAGACGATTCGTTGAAGATGCAACAGTCTGGATTTCAAATGTCAGGAAACAAATTGACGCCTATCCCGTCGGCAAATCTCTGGCTTTGATCGACGTCTATGACCTCCTGCACCGCGTGACTTACCGGCGGCCGGCCGACAGAGGTTTTGTCAACGGCATCATTCTGAAAGCGCTTGAAGCGAGAATCCACGGCGACAGATCGGTCGATGAATATGTTCTTTACCGCGCGATTCGATCAGGCATCGGTCGTAAAGACAAAGCCTTCTTTGACCGACCGCTGCAATGGCTTTGCCTGACTGAGGAATCCTGGTATAACGAGGCTGTCAACGGATACGACAGATCGCGGCTCTCCGACTACGACATCCTCAACCGCGCGGCAATACTGCTTGAAACCGACCTCTTCGCCTTCGAAGGCAGCAACCAGACCACCTTCAAACGCCGTCTCCTCAACAACACCCGCCACTACCTCGACAATTACACCGCTCCGGATCCCAAAACTCACCTCGCCCTAAACCGCTACCTCTCCACCTCCGCCAATTTTCTCTCAGAAGAATTGGACAAATCCAGAAATTGACTTTGTGACCCATAATTGAACCTGTTGCATAATCCAAATGCATCGAATCCAAAATCTATGGAAAAGAAATATAATATAGCTGTTGCCGGCACAGGATATGTCGGTCTATCAATCGCAACTCTTTTAGCTCAACACAATCACGTCACGGCAGTTGATGTGATTCCCGAAAAAGTTGATCTGATCAATAAACGCATGTCGCCCATTCAGGACGATTATATAGAGAATTATCTTGCCGAAAAGGATCTTGATCTGACAGCGACACTTGACGGTGCTTCGGCATATCGTGACGCCGACTTCGTTGTGATTGCTGCTCCTACAAATTACGACCCGGTAAAGAATTTCTTCGACACCCATTGCATAGAAGATGTAATAGATCTTGTTCTTAGCGTCAATCCCGATGCCGTGATGGTCATAAAATCGACCATTCCTGTCGGATATTGCCGCAGTCTCTATGTAAAATATGCAGCTCAGGGTGTCAGACAGTTCAACCTGCTTTTCTTCCCCGAGTTCCTGCGTGAAAGCAAAGCGCTTTATGACAATCTCTACCCCTCACGAATAATAGCAGGACTGCCGAAAATCATCAACCGACCTGAATTTGCAGAAGAGAACGCAGCTATTCTTGCTGTGACTGATATTGAACAGTTGAATAAGGCTGCACATACTTTTGCTCATCTGCTGCATCAGGGAGCAATCAAGGAGGATATTCCTACATTGTATATGGGCATGAAGGAAGCCGAGGCAGTCAAGCTTTTTGCCAACACATACCTTGCCCTCCGCGTCAGCTACTTCAACGAACTTGACACATACGCCGAAGTCAAAGGCCTTGATTCTCGCGCAATCATCGAAGGCATCGGCCTTGACCCGCGCATCGGCAGTCACTACAACAACCCCTCGTTCGGTTATGGAGGTTACTGTCTGCCTAAAGACACCAAGCAACTTCTCGCAAATTATTCTGACGTACCCCAGAACATGATGAGCGCCATCGTAGAAAGCAACCGCACACGCAAAGACTTCATAGCCGACCAGATCCTCAATATGGCTGGTTATTATACCGCCAACAGCCAATACAACGCCGGAAATGAAACGCCCTGTATTGTCGGTGTATATCGTCTGACAATGAAATCGAACTCCGACAATTTCCGCCAGTCATCTATTCAGGGCGTAATGAAACGTATCAAGGCAAAGGGTGCGCAGGTGATCATCTATGAACCGACCCTTGAGGATGGCACAACTTTCTTCGGTAGTCTCGTAGTCAATGAGCTTGATAAATTCAAAGAGATGTCTCAAGCAATCATAGCCAACCGTTATGACGCATGCCTTGATGATGTTGAAGACAAAGTTTATACTCGAGATATCTTCCGCCGCGACTAATCCATAATCAAAATTTCAATGAAAATATTTGTTACAGGCGCTGCCGGTTTCATCGGAGCGAATCTTGTGATGCAGCTTCTCAAAAGAGAAAAAGCTGTTGATATATTGGGAATTGACAGTCTGAACGACTATTATGATCCGGCAATCAAAGATTTCCGTCTTGCCGAGATAGAGAAAATCGCGACTGAACATCCCGACAGCAAGTGGAGATTTGTAAAAGGAAATATCGCTGACAAAGCTTTGATCGATTCTCTTTTTTCTGAATTTAAACCTGATATCGTTGTCAATCTCGCGGCTCAGGCCGGTGTTCGTTATTCGATTACCAATCCCGATGCATACGTTGAATCTAATCTGATAGGCTTCTACAATATTCTTGAAGCTTGTCGTCACTCATACGACAACGGCGCAGATGGCGTGAAGCATCTTGTTTATGCATCAAGTTCTTCTGTATATGGTTCAAATAAGAAGGTTCCGTATTCAACCGATGACAAGGTCGATAATCCGGTTTCGCTTTATGCTGCGACAAAGAAGAGCAATGAGCTGATGGCACATGCCTATTCGAAGCTCTACAACACACCTTCTACCGGCTTGCGGTTTTTCACAGTATATGGACCGGCAGGGCGTCCGGACATGGCATATTTCGGGTTCACCGACAAATTGCTGAAAGACGAGACTATCAAGATTTTCAACTATGGTAACTGCAAGCGCGACTTTACTTATATCGATGATATCGTAGAAGGTGTAATCCGCGTGATGAATAAAGCGCCTGAACGCAAAAACGGTGAAGACGGGCTCCCGATCCCTCCATACGCAGTATATAACATCGGCAATAGCAATCCAGAGAACCTGCTCGACTTCGTTCAAATACTACAGGAAGAACTCATTGCCGCCGAAGTCCTCCCTGAAGACTATGACTTTGAGGCCCACAAAGAACTCGTGCCAATGCAGCCTGGCGATGTTCCCGTGACTTACGCCGACACTTCAGCCCTTGAACGCGACTTTGGCTTCCATCCCTCAACTCCTCTCCGTAAAGGACTCCGCAACTTCGCTCGTTGGTACAAACAATTCTATCAATAATAATTTATCTGACTAATGAAATTATTTAATCTGTTGGATGCCGCGTTTATTCGATTAGGCTTCTTCATACCCGACGCAATATATTTACGAGTCCGATATTATTTCAAGTTTAAGAAAAGGCTCAATCTAAAGCACCCAATAACATTTAATGAGAAGTTACAGTGGCTAAAACTGCACGATCGTAAGCGGGAATATACCATAATGGCTGATAAAGTAAAATCAAAGAATTGGGTAGCAAATATAATAGGGAAAGAATATATTTTGCCGAATTTAAATGAATGGGAGAAACCAGAAGATATTGATTTTGATTCGTTACCTGATAAATTTGTTTTAAAAACGAATCATGATAGTGGAGGACTAATAATTTGTCAAAATAAAAATGAGCTTGACCAAAGTAATGCGATTAGATTTCTGAAGAGATCATTGAAACGTAATTTTTATAAAGCCGGTCGAGAGTGGCCTTATAAGGATATTCCAAGGCGTATATTGGCTGAGCCTTTTATCTCTACTATTAGCAATGAACTGACAGATTATAAATTCATGTGCTTTAATGGCGTGTTTAAATATTGTTTCACTTGTACGGATCGAAATAACAATAACGGCCTAAAAGTGACATTTTTTGATAGAGAATGGAATAAATTACCTTTTACTCGTCATTACCCTTCTTCTGATGAGGTCATACTCAAGCCAAAGAATTTTGAAAAAATGATTGAATTAGCCGAAAAGTTATCGAGAGGGACAAAATTTCTTAGAGTTGATTTCTACGAAGCGGATGACAGAATATTTTTTGGGGAACTAACCTTTTTCCCTGGATGTGGATTCGAAGAATTCTCACCGGAAATATGGGATACAAAATTAGGCGAATTAATACAACTACATTAGAAAGATTATTTAGATAATATTTTCGACAGTATTTATGAAACTGAAAGATGTATTCTTAAATAACAGAAAGATCTTATCTAATTTTTCATATTTGACTATACTGGAGATTTTTCTTCTTATTGCTCCAATAATTACTTTTCCTTATCTTGTCAGAATCTTAGGTAAAGAATTATATGGTTGGGTTATAACTGCTCAAGTCACTGCCTCCTATTGTACAATTTTAATAGAATTTGGTTTCAAAAGAATTAGTGCCAGACATATTGCAAATCAAAACGGAGATAAGAATAAAATGAGTATTACTGTCTCTTCAATTATCATCCTTCGTTTTATTTTATGGATAATAAGTTTTATCATATATTTAGTGGTTATTGAAGTCGTAGAATCCTATCGGCATCAAAGCATATTATTTATATTTTCTTTTCTAACCACACTAAGTTCAGTCCTATTTTTGGATTTCTATTTTCAAGGCATAGAAGATATGAAATATATCACGATTGTTAATGTCTTGGTTAGAGGTATATTCGTAGGAGCAACTTTTATTTTCATTAAAAATTCGAAAGATTATATTTACGTTCCATTACTTTGGAGTATAGGATATGTATTAGGAGGGGGTATTTCAATGTGGATAGTATTTAACCGTCATAAACTTTCTTTTGTGATGCCGTTAAAGAGTACTTTACTTTTGCACTTGAAAGAAGGTTCGATCATTTTTTTTAGCGATCTAATGCTTTCTGTTAAAGATAAATTAAATTATAATATAATGGGAAGTTTAATTGGAATGTCAGATGTCGTAATTTATGATGTAGGTTCTAAGATAAGCGGATTAATGCAAAAACCTGTTTCTGTTATTTGTACTGTACTATTTCCAAGGATGGCAAAAAATCCGAACGTTAATAATGCAAAAGAAGCCATGTTGGTAGTTTTTCTAATATCAATCATTATTACAATAATTGTTAATGTATTCCTTCCATCTATAGTGAATTTTTTCATACACGAAGACATTGATTTAAACGCGATAAGACTATATTCAATATCTCCAATTATCTTATCGATAAGTATATTTATCGCAATTAATGTGTTTTATGCTTTTGGATATGATAAACTTGTACTCAATTCTACTATAGTTACGACAATAGGATACATTATATTATTAACTATTATGTATTGTATTGGTTTACTTAATTCGGTTGAGTCTTTTGTCATTTTGACTCTTTCCTCTTATTTCATTGAAATGATTTATCGAATTGTTTTTTGCAACAAAATATTTAAATCTAAATTTCAGAAAAGTACGGTCTCATGATTTCCGTCATCCTTCCTATATATAAAGAGCGGTTGGATTGGATACACCTCTCTGTTGACTCCATCTTAAATCAGACATATTCTGATTTTGAGCTATTACTTATTAATGATAATCCAGAGAGTCAAGAAAATTTAGTCCTGATTCAGGAATATGAGAAAAAAGATTCTCGTGTTAGGGGTATTAAACATAAGGAAAATATCGGTCTCCCGCGTTCTTTAAATCTTGCTCTTAATGAATCAAAAGGGAATTACATCGCACGTATGGATGCCGATGATATTTCTATGCCACAAAGATTTGCAAAACAGGTAAGTTTCTTGAACGAACATCCTGAAGTTGGTGTTGTTGGGACATTCGGATGGGAGATAAACGAAGCTGGGGAAATTCTGAATCAATTGAATATATATGAGCATGACAGAGAGTTAAAAGGGTTGACATTATTCTATACACCATTTATACATCCTTCGGTTATGTTCAGAAAAGAATTGATCCTTGAACATCCCTACGATGAAAATTGTCGAATAGGTCAAGACCGAGAGCTTTGGTGCCGACTTAAGAATCAAACAAAATTTTATAATATCCCTGAAAACCTTATCAAATATAGAGTATCTTCATTCCAAGCGCCTCAGAAAGCGGGTAAGAAACGTTCAAAGGAAAGCATGTTATATTTGAGCGAAAGGATTGTAAAATATTGGGATTTAGACATGACTTACAATAATATCTATGCAGAAATCGCGTTGGGACAAAATTTAAACCTGACTGAAATAAATAATTTTTTTATATATCTTTTATGTAAGGTAAAAGTGCGGGCACACCGATATTTCATAATAAAGAAATACCTCGAATGCCTCATTAAACTAAAAAAATATAGAATTATATATAATCCTGTCTTACGTCAATATCCCTCTGAATATGTAAATGCAATATCACATTCAGTAAAAAGATATCTCAGAAAATTAGAGAATAGAAAGGGTTGATATAGCGATTTCAGAATTAACAATAATGAATAATACGATGCCGAAAAGTAAGTCTAATTTACTTATATATTTATTCTTATTTTTCTGTTTTTTCCCATATATTAAAATAATTCCTATGGAGACGGACACTCAACCGTATGCCATGATAATAGGAATCATTGTAATGTTATCATATCCATTTTATCAATCCTACAAGGATATTAGATGGCTATTTATTCTCGTTATTTTATCAATTATTATTGCCATATTTTCTAAATTAGATTTCGATACATTCAGATCTCTATTTAATTATCTATCAATATTTGTAGTGCCAGCCGCAACAATTTCAGCATTGACTAAATGCAACGGGTTGTCTTTTAAATTCTACAGAAGTTGTATATTTATTTGGTTAGCCGTCGGCATCATTCAACAATTTATCTATCCAGAATTTGGCACTCAGTTACTATCAAGAGCTTCTTTTGGGGGAGCTGCACGCGGGATTGTATCACTTGCTCCAGAACCCACTTTTTACGCAATTATATGTTGTTTGATGGCAATTATTGGATTCCTGAATTTTAGGAATGAAAAACAATATATGTTTCTACAGATATTGTTATTATTTCAGATAGTGATTCTGGCTCGTTCATCAATGGTAATTATTTTTGGATTAGCCTCTTTTTTGACTTATCTGTTAATAAAAGCCATTAAAAAAAGAATTATTAATTTATTTATATTTATATTTGTAGCGGTTATTATATATTATGGAATAATATTGTTACTTCCATATATTCAACAATACAGGGTTGGCAATTTATTAGCACATCTTATACGGGACCCAATGCTTTTCATGATTGTAGATGAAAGCATTAATGAAAGATTTATTCATGCATATTTCCCTACTTATGCTTTTTTCTCTGATTTTGGATTGCCGCATGGATATGGACAATTTGCTGACTATATGAGTCATATTCATTCTGAAGGAGAGTTCTCAAAATATCTGGTATATTATCGAGATGATTATACAAGAATTCAAAGCGGCTTCGGAGCTATTTTTTTCGAATTAGGAGTTTTTGCCCTGATATTCATTTTTGTATTGATTCGGAATTTCAGACTGCTTGTGAAAAATAATTTCAGCTCTCTCTTCTGGTGTATTTTATTTTCAGTAATCTTATTGAATGCAATGCCGCTCGGCAATGGACTTGTCGGTTTTACTCTCGGAAATATGATATATATTGCTCATAAACACTCAACAATAAAAAACAAAGCAAGACTTTGTTAACGGTTAAGCATAATATTTCTCTGAAATAAATTTCTGTAGATTACTTTTATATAATATGAAGCTGTTGCAGATAAATGTGACGGCCAATAGCGGGTCAACCGGGAAAATCGCAGAGGCGATCGGACAGTTGGCAATAAGCCGCGGTTGGGAGTCATGGATAGCTTACGGTCGTGGGACACCTCAGAGTGAGTCCCGTCTGATAAGAATAGGTAACGACTGGGATATGCGTTGGCATGGCGTTGAAACGCGATTGTTTGACAATCATGGGCTTGCTTCACGGCACACAACGCGCAAGTTTATCCAGCAAATCAAGGGAATCAATCCTGACATCATTCATCTCCATAACATTCACGGCTATTTCATAAATTATCCTCTGTTGTTTCAATCCCTGAGAGAATGGGGCAGTCCCATTGTGTGGACGTGGCACGACATCTGGCCTATGACCGGCCATTGCGCGTTTTTCGGAAAAGATCAGTGCGATAAATGGAAAACGGGATGCCACGAATGCAAAAGAAAGACTGTATATCCCGGATCACTTCTGAATAATAGAAGTTCAAGAAATTACGAGGACAAACGCAGAGCTTTTTCCAGTTTGGATAACATGACAATAGTCATGGTTTCGGAGTGGTTGAATGAAATGAAAAAGGATTCATTCCTGAAAGATATTCCTGGAACTGTCATCCATAACGGAATTGATCTTGATGTGTTTTCACCGGAATCAACGCCTTCCAAAGAGAAGGAATACGTTCTTGCAGTGGCCAATGTCTGGACTAAAGAGAAGGGTTGGGATGATCTCGTGTCACTGCGAAAGATATTGTCCGATGATATAGATATCATCATGTTAGGACTTAACGACAAGCAAATGGCAAATCTACCAGAAGGAATAAGAGGCTTACGACGAACTCAAAATATAAATGAATTGAGATCTCTGTATTCCAACGCTATTGCTTTTATCAATCCTACATGGGGTGATAATTTCCCGACAACAAATATAGAAGCCATGGCTTGTGGGACGCCTGTGATTACTTATCGCACGGGAGGCAGTCCCGAAGCAATTGACTCAAATACCGGTATTGTTGTCGAACAAGGTGATGTGCAAGGATTGAAAAAGGCAATCGAGACAATACGGACTTCATCCGACAGATTTACGCCGGAATTATGTCGAGGCCGAGCAGAAAAATATTTCAATCAGGATGACCGGTTTGAAGAATATTTTGAATTATACGAAAAAATAATAAATAAAGATTGATTATGAACCAATCGGATAAACGGAAAAAGGTGTTTGTGAGCGGATGCTATGACATGCTTCACAGCGGCCATGTGGCGTTTTTCAAGGAGGCTTCGCGCTATGGCGACCTGTATGTCGGCATCGGTTCCGACAAGACCATCGCTGAGCTGAAACACCGCAAAACGGTGTATTCGGAGAAAGAACGCCTCTACATGGTCAAGGCGATCCGCTATGTCACTGATGCTTTTATCAACCGAGGCAGCGGAATGCTCGATTTCATCGACACGCTTGACCGTGTGAAGCCCGATATCTTCGTGGTCAACTCCGATGGCGGCAGCGAACTGAAACGTAATCTTTGTCTGGGTCGAGGAATTGAATACATCGAACTGGAGCGCACGCCAGATGCCGGACTCGAAGCACGCTCAACCACATCGCTTCGTAAGGGAGTGAAGTCACACCTCCCCTATCGCGTGGATATAGCCGGAACATGGATCGATCAGCCTTACGTGTCGGAACATGGCTCCGGATGGGCGCTGACAGCATCTATCGAGCCTACCGAGGAGTTCATGGAACGAGGAGGCATGTCAACATCCACGCGCAACGCGGCCCGCAAGATCTGGCCGTACGAGCTGCCGAACTATAATGAGGAGATGATGGCTCGGTTGCTTTTCTGTTTCGAGAACGACCCTGAAAATGAGGGCCACATCTCAGGCGCACAAGATGCGATCGGCATCTGCATGTCTGGACTCAACCGCCATTATTATGACGGACATTATTGGCCGGTGAAAATAGAATCGTGTCATGACGAAGCGATTCTCGACTGGCTGGAAAACCACATCTGTCTCGTTCCGATGTTTCCCCGCCGACCGGGATGTTCCGTGGTTGAAGGAAAAGATATCACTCCCGAGAAAGTCAGTCGTCTGACAGAAGCCGCCGAACGGTGCTGGCATGCAATCATGGCGCGCGATCTCGGAGGTTTCGCCGAGGCATTCCGCGATTCCTTCAACGCCCAGATTGCGATGTTTCCGGCCATGATGCAGCCGGGAGTCCAGGAATACATCGACCGGTGGTCGCCGAAAGCGCTGGCATGGAAGATGCTCGGAGCTGGCGGAGGCGGATATCTCGCTCTCGTTACCGACAGAATCCCGGACAACGGCGTAATACGGATCAAGATCCGCCGGAAAGACTCTTTCTAAATAAATTCATCCGCATTTTAGTAGATGACAAAAATTGAAATCATGCTGTTAAATATCTAAATTCCAGTCG
>CAJULY010000012.1 GCA_910587185.1 uncultured Muribaculaceae bacterium | reverse complement strand
GAGCATCAGCCTTCCAAGCTGAGGGTCGCGAGTTTGAGCCTCGTCTTCCGCTCTATTGTGACGCCAATGTAGCTCAGGGGTAGAGCACTTCCTTGGTAAGGAAGAGGTCGCGGGTTCAAATCCCGCCATCGGCTCCATTTTTATTCCTTGACAGCCCCGATAGTGCCTTGCTCTACCGTGGCATCTTGGCTGAAAAAAGAAACATCTAACAACAATATCAAATAGCAAAAGTTATGGCTAAAGAGAAATTCGAAAGAACCAAACCGCATGTAAACATCGGTACTATCGGTCACGTTGACCACGGCAAAACTACCCTTACTGCCGCTATCACCACCGTTCTCGCAAAGAAAGGTCTTTCTGAAGTGAAGTCGTTCGACCAGATCGACAACGCTCCCGAGGAAAAGGAACGTGGTATCACAATCAATACCGCTCACGTTGAGTATGAGACTGCAAACCGTCACTACGCTCACGTTGACTGCCCGGGACACGCTGACTACGTGAAGAACATGGTTACCGGTGCCGCTCAGATGGACGGTGCTATCATCGTGGTTGCTGCAACCGACGGTCCTATGCCCCAGACCCGCGAGCACATCCTTCTCGCCCGTCAGGTGAACGTTCCCCGTATCGTTGTCTTCCTGAACAAGTGTGACATGGTTGACGACGAGGAAATGTTCGAACTCGTTGAGATGGAAATGCGTGACCTTCTTTCATCATACGACTACGACGGAGACAACACTCCTATCATCCGCGGCTCTGCCCTCGGCGCTCTTAACGGCGAACCCCAGTGGGAAGAAAAAGTCGTTGAGCTCATGGACGCTGTAGATACTTGGATCCCCCTGCCTCCGCGCGATATCGACAAACCCTTCCTGATGCCTGTTGAGGACGTGTTCTCGATCACCGGTCGTGGTACCGTAGCTACCGGCCGTATCGAAACAGGTGTTGTCAAAGTTGGTGACGAAGTTCAGATCATGGGTCTTGGCGCTGACATGAAGTCAGTTGTTACCGGCGTTGAAATGTTCCGCAAACTTCTCGATCAGGGTGAAGCAGGTGACAATGTGGGTCTTCTTCTCCGCGGTATCGACAAGAAAGATATCAAACGTGGTATGGTAATCTGCCATCCGGGTGTTGTTAAACCCCACAGCAAATTCAAAGCTTCGGTTTATATCCTGAAGAAAGAAGAAGGTGGTCGTCACACTCCGTTCCACAACCACTACCGTCCCCAGTTCTACATCCGCACACTTGACGTGACCGGTGAGATCACTCTTCCCGAAGGCGTTGAAATGGTAATGCCGGGTGACCACGTGGAAATCATCGTTGATCTTATCAACCCCGTAGCTTGCGACAAGGGTCTTCGCTTCGCTATCCGTGAAGGTGGCCGCACAGTAGGTTCCGGTCAGATCACCGAAATCCTCGACTAATCCAACCGAAGATTAGTTAGATAGAACAAAAGCCGCCGCGGCAACGGTCCGCGACAATGGAAACGACCCGGCGGCTTTCAATACACGGGAATAGCTCAGTCGGTAGAGCACTGGTCTCCAAAACCAGGTGTCGGGAGTTCGAGCCTCTCTTCCCGTGCCAAAAGATTGAACATGAAAAAATTAAAATTACTTACGGATATTGAGGAGTCTTATACCGAGTTGCGGTACAAGACTTCTTGGCCAACAAAAGGCCAGGTTGTCAAAAGCGCTGTTATCGTGCTGATTGCTTCCATTATTATCGCCGCGATAATATTCTGCATGGACAAGGTTTGTAGCTTCTTTATGGGCGACATAATCTATTCCATCCCATCCTGGTTCAAATAATCCGCTGACCAAAACCCTCAATCACGAAGCTTTTCGTAAACTCTGCAAAAACAATGGCTGAAGAAAAGAAAGCTTGGTACGTGTTGCGTGCCATATCCGGTAAAGAAGCCAAGGTAAAAGAAGTGTTGGAAGCGCAGATGCGTAACACTGATCTTGGCAAATACCTGTTTCAGGTGCTCATTCCCACAGAAAAAGTTCTCACTGTTCGTGGCGGCAAGAAGGCTATCAAAGAGAAAAACCTTTACAGCGGCTACGTTTTCATCGAGGCTATCCTTCATGGCGAAGTAGAGCATCAGTTACGCAACACAACCAACGTCATCGACTTTCTCCGCGGCAAGAGCAACAACTCGCGCCCCGAGACACTTCGCCAGAGTGAAGTGCAGAGAATGCTCGGTATGGCCGACGAAATGGCTGACGTGACCGTCGATTCTCTCAACGACTATCTGGTCGGAGAGACTGTCAAGGTCATTGTCGGCGCCTTCAACGGCTTCACCGGCGAGATCGAAGAAGTCGATCGCGAGAAGAAGAAACTGAAGGTCATGGTCAAGATTTTTGGCCGCAAGACTCCTCTGGAGTTGGAAAATTCGCAAGTAGAGCGAGTGTGACGCTCTTCCGTGGCGGCGCCCTTGGTTACGCATCGGCGCTTTCGTTTTGGAAAGGGCAAGCCTCAAACATCAACACCAATATCTAAAATTAAGATTGAACAATGGCTAAAGAAATTGCTGGACAAATCAAATTGCAGATTAAGGGTGGAGCAGCAAATCCATCGCCTCCAGTTGGTCCCGCTCTGGGTTCCAAGGGCATCAACATCATGGAATTTTGCAAGCAGTTCAATGCCCGCACTCAGGACAAAGCCGGCAAGGTTCTTCCCGTAGTAATCACCTATTACACGGACAAGAGCTTTGATTTCGTCGTAAAGACTCCTCCGGTAGCCGTCCAGTTGCTCGAAGCTACCAAAATCAAGAGCGGCTCGGCTCAGCCTAACCGCAAGAAGGTGGCCGAAATTACCTGGGATCAGGTAAAGGCAATCGCTGAAGACAAAATGCCTGACTTGAATTGCTTCACCGTTGAATCCGCAATGCGTATGGTCGCTGGTACAGCCAGAAGTATGGGTATCACCGTCAAAGGTACATTCCCTGAAAATAACTGATAAACTTCAATTAAATCATGAGTAAACTTACAAAAAATCAAAAGTTGGCCCTCGAGAAGATTGAAGCTGGGAAAGCGTACACTCTCGCTGAAGCTGCCGAAAAGGTAAAGGAAATCACCTTCACCAAATTCGATTCTTCACTCGATATCGACGTACGCCTTGGCGTTGACCCTCGTAAAGCTAACCAGATGGTGCGTGGCGTGGTAACGCTCCCCCACGGTACCGGTAAGCAGGTTAAGGTGCTTGTGCTCTGCAACCCTGACGCTGAAGCCGCAGCCAAGGCTGCCGGCGCTGACTACGTTGGTCTTGACGAGTATATCGACAAGATCAAGGGCGGCTGGACTGACGTTGATGTCATCATCACTCAGCCTGCCATCATGGGCAAGATCGGAGCGCTCGGACGTATTCTCGGTCCCCGCGGCCTCATGCCTAACCCCAAGAGCGGCACTGTGACAAACGATGTCGCAAAAGCTGTTGAAGAGGTCAAGAAAGGTAAGATCGACTTCAAGGTTGACAAAAACGGTATCGTTCACTCTTCCATCGGCAAGGTAAGCTTTACCCCGGCCCAGATGAAGGAGAACGCCCGCGAATTCATCAACACCCTGATCAAACTCAAACCCGCAACGGCCAAGGGTACATATATCAAGAGCATTTATCTTTCAAGCACCATGAGCCCGGGTGTGAAAGTCGACGCTAAAACCATCGATGACTAATCACCACTAAAAATTGCAGCAACATGAGAAAAGAAGATAAAGCAATAATCATCAACAAGATTGCCGAGACTTTAAAGGAGTATCCCAACTTCTACCTCGTCGAGACCGCCGGCCTTAACGCCGAAAAGACTTCAGAGCTTCGTCGCGCCTGCGCAAAGGCTGAGGTCAAGCTCATCGTGGTGAAGAACACTCTCCTCCACAAGGCTCTCGAGCAGCTCGACGGAGATTTCTCCGAACTGTATCCCGCCCTGGCTGGTCCTACCTCACTGATGTGCACGCACGTTGCAAACGCACCTGCGAAACTCATCAAGGACTTCGTGAAGAAAGATGACGTGCTCCCCGCGCTTAAGGCTGCCTACGTTGAAGAGACAGTTTATTTCGGCGCCGATCAGCTCGACACTCTTGCCACAATCAAGAGCAAGAACGAACTTATCGCAGACGTGGTCGCTCTTCTGCAATCGCCCGCCAAGAATGTCGTTTCAGCCCTTCAGAGCGCTGGCGGAACCATCCACGGTATTCTCGAAACCCTTTCGAAAAAAGAGGACTGATAGTCTTCAGGATTACCGTTCCCGATACCCCTCTTCTCAACCAGTACCCTAATCAACAAATCAGTAAATAAACAATAAACAAATACTAAAATGGCAGATTTAAAAGCTTTTGCAGAACAACTTGTTAACCTCACCGTTAAGGAAGTAAACGAACTTGCTCAGATCCTCAAGGACGAATATGGCATCGAACCCGCCGCTGCTGCTGTAGCAGTTGCCGCTGGTCCCGCTGCAGGTGCACCCGCCGCTGAAGAGAAAACTTCATTCGATGTTGTCCTCAAGTCAGCCGGCGCAAGCAAGCTGAACGTCGTAAAAGTAGTTAAGGCTCAGACCGGTCTCGGCCTGAAGGAAGCCAAAGAATTGGTTGACGGCGCTCCCTCTGTTGTTAAGGAAGGCCTTCCCAAAGCCGATGCTGAGGGCTTGAAGAAAGAGCTCGAAGAAGCCGGCGCTGAAGTCGAACTTAAATAATCACCCTGATTATCAGGATTATAGGTTAAGTGGGGCAGGGATTGCCTCCACTTAACCTCTTGTGTTTATTATTTATTTGAGTTCACGTTTTACCTTTAATTGTAAAGTTTTTTGATGTCAGTTACCACAGTTAAACCCCGTGTAAATTTTGCATCGGTTAAGAATCCGGTTCCTTATCCTGACTTTCTTGAGGTTCAGCTGAAGTCCTTCAGAGACTTTCTGCAGCTCGACACTCCTCCTGAAAAAAGGAATAACGAGGGCCTATATAAAGTTTTTGCCGAGAATTTCCCCATTGCGGACACACGCAACAATTTTGTTCTGGAATTCCTCGACTATTACATAGACCCGCCACGCTATTCGATAGAGGAATGTCTGGAAAGAGGCATGACCTACAGCGTTCCGCTGAAGGCGAAATTGAAATTGTATTGTACCGACCCTGACCATGAGGATTTTGCTACGGTGATCCAGGATGTCTATCTCGGACTCATTCCCTACATGACCGAGAAGGGCACGTTCATAATCAATGGCGCCGAACGCGTCGTGGTCTCTCAGCTCCACCGTTCACCCGGTGTATTCTTCGGACAGAGCACCCATGCCAACGGAACGATACTTTATTCCGCCCGTATCATACCGTTCCGCGGAAGCTGGATTGAGTTCGCCACTGACATCAACAACGTCATGTATGCCTATATCGACCGCAAGAAGAAACTTCCCGTGACGACTCTTCTTCGCGCGATCGGTCTTGAAAGCGACAAGGACATCATCGAGATATTCGGTCTTGCAGAGGAAGTCAAGGTCAACAAGACGAACCTCAAGAAATGCGTGGGCCGTAAATTTGCCGCACGTCTTCTGAAGACATGGGTTGAGGACTTCGTTGACGAAGACACCGGCGAGGTTGTCTCCATCGACCGTAACGAAGTGCTCATCGACCGCGAGAAGGTGCTGACCGAGGAGGATATTCCTCTGATTCTCGAGTCAGGTGCTCAGACTATCCTTCTCCACAAAGAGGACGTGAACGCAAGCGATTACTCAATTATCTTCAATACACTTCAGAAAGATACCACCAACTCGGAGAAAGAGGCCATCCAGTATATCTACAGACAGCTCCGCAACGCCGAGCCGCCGGATGATGCAAGCGCCCGCGAGGTCATCACCAACCTGTTCTTCTCCGAGAAGCGCTATGACTTGGGCGATGTGGGCCGTTACCGCATCAACAAGAAACTCGGCCTGACCACTTCTCCCGAGGTGAAAGTCCTCACAAAGGAAGATATCATCGCCATCATCAAGTATCTCATCGAGCTTATCAACTCGAAGACCGTGGTCGATGACATCGACCACCTGAGCAACCGCCGCGTACGCACTGTCGGCGAACAGCTCTACAACCAGTTCGGCGTGGGTCTCGCCCGCATGTCGCGCACCATACGCGAGCGTATGAATGTACGTGACAACGAGGTCTTCACCCCCATCGATCTGATCAATGCCAAAACAATCTCATCCGTCATCAACACTTTCTTCGGCACCAACGCGCTGTCGCAGTTCATGGACCAGACTAACCCTCTGGCAGAAATGACCCACAAGCGCCGTATGTCGGCCCTCGGCCCCGGCGGTCTTAGCCGTGAGCGTGCCGGATTCGAAGTGCGTGACGTTCACTATACCCACTATGGCCGTCTCTGCCCGATCGAGACCCCTGAAGGTCCTAACATCGGTCTTATCTCATCGCTGTGCGTATATGCGAAGATAAATGACCTCGGATTTATCGAGACGCCCTACAGAAAAGTCACCGATTCCAAGGTCAACCTCAATAACGACGAGATCACCTATCTGACCGCCGAGATTGAAGAAGGCAAGGTCATCGCGCAGGGCAACGCTCCGCTTAACGATGACGGCACTTTCGTGCGCGACCGCGTGAAGGCCCGTCTTGATGCCGACTTCCCTATCGTGGCTCCCGATCAGGTGGAACTCATGGATGTGTCGCCGACTCAGATAGCATCTATAGCTGCATCGCTCATCCCCTTCCTCGAGCATGACGACGCCAACCGCGCCCTCATGGGATCGAACATGATGCGCCAGGCAGTGCCTCTGCTGAGAAGCGAGTCGCCTATCGTCGGAACCGGTCTCGAAGGCCAGCTCATCCGCGACAGCCGCACTCAGGTAACCGCCGAAGGCGACGGTGTCATCGAATTCGTTGACGCAACCGTCATCCGCATCCGCTATGACCGCACCGAGGACGAGGAATTCGTTGCATTTGAGGATGCAGTCAAGGAATACCACATCCCGAAATTCCGCAAGACCAACCAGAGCACTACGATAGACCTGCGACCCATCTGTCACAAGGGACAGCGCGTGACCGCCGGAATGATCCTGACAGAAGGTTACTCCACCGAGAACGGCGAGCTTGCCCTCGGCCGCAACCTGAAAGTCGCGTTCATGCCCTGGAAAGGATATAACTACGAGGACGCCATCGTGCTCAACGAGCGCATGGTCCGCGAAGATATACTTACCTCTGTCCATGTTGACGAATATTCGCTCGAAGTCCGCGAGACAAAACGAGGCATGGAAGAGCTGACCTCGGATATCCCCAATGTCAGCGAGGATGCCACGAAGGATCTTGACGAACGCGGTATAATCCGTGTCGGAGCCCACGTAGTGCCCGGTGACATTATGATCGGTAAGATCACTCCTAAAGGTGAAAGCGATCCCACTCCTGAGGAAAAACTTCTCCGCGCCATCTTCGGCGACAAGGCCGGCGATGTGAAGGACGCTTCTCTGAAGGCTTCTCCCTCGCTCAAGGGCGTTGTCATCGGAACCAACCTTTTCTCCCGCGCCACCAAGAAGAAGAGAGGCCAGAGCGCCAACGCCCTTCTTCCGAAGCTCGACGAGGAATATGAAGAAAAGCTCGAATCGCTCAAGAATCTGCTTGTCGATAAGCTCATGACTCTTACCGACGGTCTGACCTCGCAGGGCGTGAAGGACTTCCTCGGTTCAGATGTTGTTGCCAAGGGTGCGAAATTCACTCCCGCAATATTGCGCGAAATCGATTTCGACACTATCAATCTCAGCAAATGGACAGCCGATGCCCATAAGAATGATCTTATCCGCGACTGTATTGTCAACTACCTGCGCAAGTACAAGGAGATAGAGACAGAACTCCGCCGCAAGAAAAACGACATCTCCATAGGCGATGACCTGCCTTCGGGAATCATGCAGATGGCGAAGGTCTATGTGGCCAAGAAACGTAAGATAAGCGTCGGTGACAAGATGGCCGGACGCCACGGTAACAAAGGTATCGTGAGCCGCATCGTGCGCCAGGAAGACATGCCGTTCCTTGCCGACGGTACTCCAGTCGATATCGTCCTCAACCCTCTGGGTGTGCCTTCGCGTATGAACCTCGGACAGATATTCGAGACCGTTCTCGGCTGGGCCGGACGCGAGCTCGGCGAGAAATTCGCAACTCCGATTTTCGACGGTGCCACTCTCGACGACCTCAACGCCTGGACCGACAAGGCCGGACTTCCGCGCTACGGCAAGACCTATCTTTACGACGGTGGTACCGGCGAACGTTTCGACCAGCCCGCAACTGTCGGCGTCATCTACATGCTTAAGCTCGGCCACATGGTCGAAGACAAGATGCACGCCCGTTCGATCGGTCCGTACTCGCTCATCACCCAGCAGCCTCTCGGCGGTAAAGCCCAGTTCGGAGGTCAGCGATTCGGTGAAATGGAGGTTTGGGCTCTCGAGGCGTTCGGCGCAAGCCATGTCCTCCAGGAGATCCTGACAATCAAGAGCGACGACGTCACCGGACGTTCAAAAGCCTACGAGGCTATTGTCAAAGGCGATGCGATGCCCCCTGCCGGAATGCCTGAATCACTCAACGTGCTTCTCCATGAGCTCCGCGGTCTCGGCCTGAGCATCACTCTCGATTAATCTCTCATACTTTCCGACAAAAACAGTCAAATCATATATGGCTTTTAGAAAAGAAAATAAAACCAAAACCGGCTTCTCAAAAATCACCATCGGCCTGGCTTCTCCCGAGGAAATCCTCGAGAAGTCAAGCGGAGAGGTGCTGAAGCCCGAGACAATCAACTACCGCACCTACAAACCTGAACGTGACGGTCTGTTCTGCGAACGCATTTTCGGTCCCGTCAAGGACTATGAATGTCATTGCGGAAAGTATAAGCGCATCCGTTACAAAGGTATTGTCTGCGACCGATGCGGTGTCGAGGTGACGGAAAAGAAAGTGCGTCGCGAACGCATGGGCCACATCAAGCTCGTCGTTCCCGTAGCCCACATCTGGTATTTCCGCTCTCTCCCCAACAAGATAGGCTATCTGCTCGGACTTCCTTCAAAGAAGCTTGACGCTATAATCTACTACGAGCGCTACGTCGTTATCCAGCCCGGAGCAGCTCTCAAGGATGATCTCAAGGATCCCGACGCAAAAGACAAGGGCCTTCTCAAACCTGATCTTCAGGTCGAGCCCCTGCAGCTTCTGACCGAAGAGGAATATTTCGACATCGTCGATAATCTTCCCAAGGAGAACCGCATGCTCGATGACTCAGACCCCAACAAGTTCATCGCCAAGATGGGCGCCGAGGCCATCTATGACCTCCTCCAGCGTCTTGATCTCGACAGCCTCTCTTATCAGCTGCGCGACCAGGCCGACAAGGACGGTTCGCAGCAGCGCAAGACCGAGGCTCTCAAGCGTCTGCAGGTAGTCGAGTCGTTCCGTGCGTCGCGAAACCGCAACAAACCCGAGTGGATGATTCTTCAGGCTGTTCCCGTTATTCCGCCCGAATTGCGTCCTCTCGTCCCTCTTGATGGCGGCCGTTTTGCCACCTCCGACCTCAACGACCTATATCGTCGCGTAATCATCCGCAACAACCGACTCAAGCGTCTGATCGAGATCAAGGCTCCCGAGGTGATTCTCCGCAACGAGAAGCGCATGCTTCAGGAAGCCGTGGATTCACTTCTCGACAATTCCCGCAAGTCGTCGGCTGTCAAGACAGAAGCCAACCGTCCTCTCAAGTCGCTCTCCGACTCGCTTAAAGGTAAGCAGGGACGTTTCCGTCAGAACCTTCTCGGTAAGCGTGTCGATTATTCAGCTCGTTCGGTTATCGTTGTCGGTCCCGAGCTCAAAATGCACGAGTGCGGTATTCCCAAGAATATGGCTGCCGAACTTTACAAGCCCTTCGTTATCCGCAAGCTCATCGAACGCGGCATAGTGAAGACCGTCAAGTCGGCAAAGAAAATAGTTGACCGAAAGGAACCTGTGGTATGGGATATCCTCGAACACGTGATGAAAGGTCATCCAGTCCTTCTCAACCGTGCCCCGACACTTCACCGTCTCGGCATCCAGGCCTTCCAGCCCAAGATGATCGAAGGAAAGGCCATCCAGCTCCATCCGCTCGCATGTACGGCATTCAACGCCGACTTCGACGGTGACCAGATGGCGGTCCACTTGCCTCTCGGCAATGAGGCCGTTCTCGAGGCCCAGCTCCTCATGCTCGGCTCTCACAACATCCTCAACCCTGCCAACGGCGCTCCTATCACCGTGCCTTCGCAGGACATGGTGCTCGGTCTCTACTACATAACCAAACTCCGTAAGGGTGACCTCGGCGAAGGACTGAAATTCTACGGTCCCGAAGAGGCTCAGATCGCCTACAACGAAGGCCGCGTGACTCTCCACGCTCCGGTTTCGATCGTTGTTGACGACATCGACGAAAACGGCAATCCCATCAAACATCTGGTTGAAAACACCTCCGTAGGACGTGTGCTCGTCAACCAGTATGTTCCCAAAGAAATCGGTTACGTCAACGAAATTCTTTCGAAGAAATCGTTGCGTACAATCATATCGAAAGTCATCAAGAAATGCGGTATCCCTCGTTCGGCCCAGTTCCTTGACGACATCAAGAACCTCGGTTACTACATGGCCTTCCGCGGAGGCCTGTCGTTCAACCTCGGCGACGTGATTATCCCGCCCGAAAAGGAGGAATACGTGCGCGAAGGCTACGAACAGGTGCAGGAAGTGATGAACAACTATGCAATGGGATTCATCACCAACAACGAGCGCTACAACCAGATCATCGATATCTGGACACATGTCAACGCCCGTCTGGCCGACACCCTCATGAAGCAGATTTCCGCCGACCAGCAGGGATTCAATCCTGTCTTCATGATGCTCGATTCAGGAGCCCGTGGTTCGAAAGACCAGATCCGTCAGCTCTCAGGTATGCGCGGTCTTATGGCCAAGCCCCAGAAGAGCGGTGCCGAAGGCGGTCAGATCATCGAAAACCCGATTCTCGCGAACTTCAAGGAGGGCCTTTCGGTGCTCGAGTACTTCATCTCGACCCACGGTGCCCGCAAGGGTCTTGCCGACACCGCCTTGAAGACAGCCGACGCCGGTTATCTGACCCGTCGTCTTGTCGATGTTGCCCACGACGTCATCATCCGCGAGGAAGACTGCGGAACTCTCCGCGGCCTCGTATGCACCGAGATCAAGAAGAACGACGAAGTCGTGGCCTCGCTCGGCGAACGAATCCTCGGACGCGTTTCCGTCCATGACGTATATGATCCCGTTTCCGGCGAACTCATCGTTGCAGCCGGCGACGAAATCAATGATGCCGCTGCCGACCGCATCGACGCCTCGCCGATCGAATCGGTCGAGATCCGTTCGGTCCTCACTTGCGAGAGCAAGCGCGGCGTATGCGCCAAGTGCTATGGCCGAAACCTCGCAACCAACCGCCTTGTCCAGAAAGGCGAGGCTGTCGGCGTCATCGCCGCTCAGTCAATCGGTGAGCCGGGTACTCAGCTTACGCTCCGTACGTTCCACGTCGGTGGTGTCGCCTCGAATATCGCGGCCGTATCTTCCGTAACCTCGCGTTACGACGGTATCCTCGAAATCGAGGAACTCCGCCAGGTAAAGACCGACGAAGTGGATGCCAAGGGCCGCAACGTCGAAGTCGTTATCGGACGAATGGCCGAAATGCGTATCGTAGATCCCAATACCAAGATGATCTATACCACCGCCAACATCCCTTACGGTTCGAAACTCTACTTCGACAACGGAGCGACCGTCAAGAAAGGTGATGTGATCTGCGAATGGGACCCCTTCAACGCCGTCATTGTCAGCGAAAACGCCGGAAAGATCCAGTATGTTAACCTCATAGAGAACGTTACATATCGCGTGGAGACCGACGAACAGTCAGGTCTGCATGAAAAGATCATCATCGAGTCCAAGGACCGTACGAAAGTTGCCGAGGCCGACATTGTCGATGGCAACGGACAGATCGTCAAGACAGTGTCGCTCCCTGTGGGCGCTCACCTGATGCTCGACGAAGGCGCCGAGGTCAAGCCGGGCGATATATTCGTCAAGATCCCCCGTTCCTCTTCGGGCGGTGCGGGTGACATCACCGGTGGTCTGCCCCGTGTAACCGAGCTCTTCGAGGCGCGTAACCCGAGTAACCCCGCTGTCGTCGCTGAAATCGACGGTGAGGTGACCTACGGAAAGGTGAAACGCGGTAACCGCGAGATCTCCGTCACTTCGCGTCTCGGTGAGGTCAAGAAATATCTCGTTCCGCTTTCGAAACAGCTGCTCGTGCAGGAGAATGACTACGTGCGTGCCGGAACTCCGCTTTCGGCAGGAGCCATCACACCCGCCGACATCCTCAACATCATGGGTCCGACAGCCGTCCAGGAATACATCGTCAACGAAGTCCAGGATGTCTATCGCATGCAGGGTGTGAAGATCAATGACAAGCACTTCGAGGTAATCGTCCGTCAGATGATGCGCAAAGTCAACATCATCGATCCGGGTGACACATGTTTCCTCGAACAGCAGGTTGTCGATAAACGCGCGTTCCTTGATGAGAACGACCGCATCTGGGGCAAGAAGGTGGTTACCGACGCCGGAGACAGCGAAAATGTCAAGCCGGGTATGATCATCACTGCCCGTAAGCTCCGCGACGAGAATTCGGCCCTGAAACGCCGCGACCTCCGTCAGATCGTTGTCCGCGACGCTATGCCGGCCACTTCCGAGCAGATCCTTCAGGGTATTACCCGCGCCGCTCTCCAGACCGGTTCGTTCATCTCCGCCGCATCCTTCCAGGAAACCACCAAGGTGCTCAACGAGGCTGCCATCAACGGCAAGACCGACTACCTCGAGGGCATGAAGGAAAATGTGATCTGCGGCAAGCTTATCCCTGCCGGTACGGGTCTGCGCGAGTATGACCGCATAGTCGTTGGCTCGAAAGACGACCTTTCAGGCCTGCTTGATCCCGAGGCTCTCGATGCAGAGATCATAGCCGACTCAATCGTCTCTAAATCCTGACGGACGCCCGTCAGTCTGAAATAATTAACACCCCGCCGAACAATGCGTGTCGGCGGGGTGTTTTCTCTTTGTTACGCAATGCAGAATATTCATCAGTATATATCCGATAAAAATTTATGAGAAAGCTGTTTTCAATGGCGATGGCTTTTGTGGCCGTCACCGTTCTGATCCCTTTGTGTGCCGAGAAACCGGAGTGGGAACTCGTGTGGACCGAAGATTTCGATTCAGGCGTGCTTGACACAGCCGTCTGGAGCAAGACTGACCGCGGAAAGCCCGACTGGCAGAACACGCAGTCGAAAAACGACTCATGCTATGAATTCCGCGACGGATTGCTCATCCTGAAGGGAATAGTGAATCCCGACACATCAGTGGATCCGGCACCTTATCTGACGGGCGGAATATGGACCAAGGACAAGAAAGCCTTTGAGCCGGGCCGCTTCGAGGTGCGTGTGCGGCTTCACGGAGCCAAGGGCGCGTGGCCTGCCGTATGGCTGCTGCCCTACGAGCATGAGAAATATGAATGGCCCATGGGCGGAGAACTCGACATTATGGAGCGTCTCAACAACAACCATGTCGCCTATCAGACCGTACACTCCAACTATACGCAGAATCTCGGCCGGACAGCCAATCCTCCCCAGGGAGGAACCTATCCGATTGACCGCGAGGGCTGGAACGTCTATGGAGTGGATATCCTTCCCGACAGCATCGTGTTCCACATCAACGGTCAGCCCACTCTGACATATCCCAAGATCAACGGCGGCGCCGACGGGCAGTTCCCTTTCTACATTCCCCAGTATCTCCTGATCGACATGCAGCTCGGCGGACAGTGGGTAGGAGAGGTTGATCCCGCTGATCTCCCGGTCGAAATGGAGGTCGATTGGGTGAAATATTACAAAAAGAAATGACGGGCCGTAAGGTCCGTCATTAAATGGGTTGTCATCGCGGTTGGTTCAGACCCGTTCGCCGAAAATAGCCGTCCCGACGCGGACCATGTTCGATCCGCATTCTATTGCCGTCATGTAGTCGTGGCTCATGCCCATGCTGAGAATGTCGAAGCCTCTAAGGTCGGGAGCGATTCTCATGACTTCGTCGCGCAGGGCTGCGACCTTCATGAAGTCATCTCTGACGCGATCCGTGTCGTCGGTGTTGGATGCCATGGCCATGAGTCCGCAGATATGGACCGCCTTCAGGTTCTCGAACACTCTTCGCCGTATAAGGTCCAGAAGCTCTTCGGGAGAGAAACCGAATTTGGTCTCCTCGCGGGCCACATGGACCTGAAGCAGAACGTCCATGCGCTTTCCCTGCCGCTCAGCCTCGCGGTCAACGGCCATGAGCAGTCTCTCCGAATCGATGCTTTCTATCAGAGAAGCGGCGGCTACCACGGGCTTGACCTTGTTCGTCTGGAGATGGCCGATGAAGTGCCAGCGGATGTCGGCGGGAAGTGTCGCGGCCTTGGCCGTCAGCTCCTGGGCGCGGCTCTCTCCGAAAAGCCTCTGGCCTGCAGCGTAGGCCTCGAGAACGGCCTCCGCAGGGTGAAATTTCGAAACAGCGACAAGGCTCACCCCTTGGGGCAGAGTCGCGCGTATCTTTTCAAGCCGTGTGCCTATCGGTTCCATCTTCTTTATCCGTTGTTTTCGGGGAGGTTGCCTAATTCGGCGTCATAAACATCCATGATTGGTGTCTCGGCGATCGAAACGATCTCGAAATCGCCAAGAGTGCCTTTCATGCCTTCCATGAAATTGTCGAAAGCATCCTTGAATTCGTTGCCGGCTACCAGCATCTGGCTAACCGAGCGTTTCTCGGCGCCGCTCTTCTCGTCGATGGTGATGAACGCCACCTTGACGAGATACCATTTGTCGGCGCGGTCATCGCGGAAAATCTCCGAAATTTTGGTGCGTTTCACCGCGCTGACTGAGAAATCTCCCGAAATGAAAGGAGTCTGTTCCTTGATGATGCGTGCCTCAGCTTCCGTAAACGAAAGGGCGTCGATGAGATAAGGTTCGTTGACCTTTTTCACCACGCCGTTTTCCATCATTTTATCGTATCTTACTTTACATTCAAACCAGTTTGCCATTATCTTTTATTCTTAAAATGTTAATTTGTTGAGTGAGACTGCTACGGAAAAAATCGTCCGGCGACGCCTTTGGCGCTAACCGCACGTCATTTCCCGTCATGCAAAATTAAGCAAAACAGCTCAAATCCCCAACGTAGGGACGTTTCTTTTAACAATGCCTAACTCTCCCGTTTAGGTAGAAGGGAGTTGAAGGGGGGAGGCTATTTGCGGGGATTGATTTCCAGCAGGAGCTCGCGGAATCGCCGGGTGCCGGGGAACGCTGTGCGTGAGTGGATCAGGTTGTGGTCGCGGTCAAAGAAGAGATATGAGGGGAACCCTTCGAGATTGTGGCTCTTGAGTATGGCGGCCGATGTGTCGGTGCTGACGCGCACCTGTTTCGAGCCGATCTCCTCGGCTTTGCGTGACCATTCGTCTTCGGGCGAAGAGTCGTCGGCCACGTAGAGAAACACCAGGTCGCTTCCCGCAAACTCCTGCTTCGTCTCCTCGCTCTGGGAGATGGCCTGCATGCAGGGTCCGCACCAGGTGTTCCACAGATCGACCACAACGGGGCGCCCCTTGTAGTTCTCGTCGATGAATTTTTTCAGATCGAAAGCCTCGTCGGTCATATTCCTAAGCTCGGCCTTCTCTTTTTTCTCGAGCCGGGCAACGAGCGCCTCGTTGCGCGCAAGGACTATCTTTCCTATGTCGTCGGTGAATCCCTCGTTGATGTTTTTAATTTGTATTGGCGTCAAAGGCTTCTCCTCTTCGAGCTGACGCACGTAGGACATCCCGGCCAACAGGTCGAGGAGCAGTTTCGGTCTCTCCTCCATTGCCGGGGCAAGTTTTCGGTCCATATATTCCTTCCACTCCTTCACCGGCCGTTCACCAATATCCTCCAGCCCTCCGTCGATAAAACGCATGATATTGCTGATGAACAGGCGCTGCGGTGAAAGCGGATATGCTAAAAGAAACACGTCGGGGTTATAATCTATGCTGCCCAGAAAATCGTATGCTTCAATTGGCGGTTCATCCACTATGATGTCATAGACCTTTGCACGTTCAACGTAAGGCATGACGCATTGCGATGCGAAACGCATCTTCAGGCTGTTCGTCACCCAGTCAACTGCATGCAGGGGTATTTGTACATCAATTAAGGCTTTTTTTAAAAAAGCGGGCCATATTGAGTCAGTCTGTATTTTAACAACATCGCGCCACGAACTCTTATATACGCTTCTGTCCTTGGGATAGAACATAAACGGATTGACGCTTAGGGCGTTCACTATGGCATGGCTTATATTTCTCCAATCCTCCATTGTATAATCTCCGGAAGCACCGTAATATCTTACATAGTTTTGAGTGGGATCTGATAAAGATAATTCAATCTGTAATCCTGTAGGTTCATTTTGTTTAAATACCACCGGACATCCTCCAACGCTTTCGCCATTAAAATAGATCTCTATTCCTCCAATTTCCTCCAGCCTTTCTACCGGCACTTCGGCATAATATCTCATTGAGTCCCTTTTCAAAGGAATTGATATGACGTCATTTTCTTTATTAAATAGAGGAATGGTATTTGCGTAAATCTCAAATGGTCCATAAATCTCATCTAAGCTTTTTGATTTATATTCCAGGTCCTCCGGATCCGCGAAGCAGATGAGATCGACAAAAAGTTGGGCTTTACCCAATTTTATGGCATTATTTGATTTATCCGGTAGATTGGTCGCTGAGGCGATAGCAGGGATAATGTATATTAAACAGAGTAGCAATAGTTTTTTCATGGTCTTTAAGGTTATTAATTTAGTGTCGGATTGCAAGATGATTGATTTTTGCAAAGGTAAAAAATCAGTTGATAGATTCAAAAGGAAAGAGGTGTACTTATAATATTTTTCTGTCTTTTCCTGCTGTTTCTAATCAGTGTGCTTCTTTAAGCTTTTTGAGAAGTTCCTGTTTTCATTATGACTGACCGGAATGAGTCATGCTCTGTGTCAGTCGGACAAAAGAAAGACGGGAATGGTTTCAGAATTTTCATACGCGCCGTGTGACGGTCGCTATCTGCAGCCCAATCTCATTCAGTGCAAACTTGAAGCGAGCCTCCTCGTCGGGAGTGAAGGATGCAGGCTTGCCGTTCACAATCTGGCCTTTTACTCTTTGATAGAGCCATTGGCGCGTCTTGCCGAAATAGCGACGGGCTATATATGCCAGATTTATAGCTTCTGAGAGTTCGCCCATTTGTTCATGAATGGTGTAGTCGGTAACGCTTTCCTCTATATTGGCAAGATGTTTTTCGGCCCTTTCCATGAGGAATGAAATGGCTTCATTCATTTCTTGAATCTTGCCTTCGGCCTGCGCCCGGGCGGTTATTTCTTTAAGGAAGTCGGTTGCCTTGGGATCATCGGCTGTTTCCATCCGCTTCCATTGTTCTATAAGTTCTTTCATATTCGTCTTATATTGTAGGGTGTCAACCCCATCCGGATTTTATTTTTTGTTCTTAATCTCTTCTATCAGCTTTTCCAATAACCTCTTTCTGTCAAGCATGTTGTCAAGATGCTCCTTAATTTCTTTTGTGGGCCTGACACCAGACTGAAGCAGAAAGGCGATTTTTTCAAGCTCCATCTTGACTGCGATCAACTCTCCGGCACAATAATTTAAAAGTGCTTGTCTGTCCATGGGTTGATTTTCTCCTTTTGTTTGACATCACAAACATAATACACTTTTGTGAATTAAACAAATGTTTATTTAAATAGTTATTGCTATTTTACGAAATTATAAAATTTTATGCGTCTCGCTTCGGTATTGAGGCGGTGAAAGGGGGAGGCTATTTGCGGGGATTGAGTTCCAGCAGGAGCTCGCGGAATCCCCGGGTGCCGGGGAACGCTGTGCGTGAGTGGACGAGGTTGTGGTCGCGGTCAAAGAAGAGATATGAGGGGAAACCTTCGAGATTGTGGTTCTTGAGTATGGCGGCCGATGTGTCGGTGCTTACGCGCACCTGTTTCGAGCCGATCTCCTCGGCTTTGCGTGACCATTCGTCTTCGGGCGAAGAGTCGTCGGCCACGTAGAGAAACACCAGGTCGCTTCCCGCAAACTCCTGCTTCGTCTCCTCGCTCTGGGAGATGGCCTGCATGCAGGGTCCGCACCAGGTGTTCCACAGATCGACCACAACGGGGCGCCCCTTGTAGTTCTCGTCGATGAATTTTTTCAGATCGAAAGCCTCGTCGGTCATATTCCTAAGCTCGGCCTTCTCTTTTTTCTCGAGCCGGGCAACGAGCGCCTCGTTGCGCGCAAGGACTATCTTTCCTATGTCGTCGGTGAATCCCTCGTTGATGTTTTTAATTTGTATTGGCGTCAAAGGCTTCTCCTCTTCGAGCTGACGCACGTAGGACATCCCGGCCAACAGGTCGAGGAGCAGTTTCGGTCTCTCCTCCATTGCCGGGGCAAGCTTTCGGTCCATATATTCCTTCCACTTCTTCACCGGCCGTTCACCAATATCCTCCAGCCCTCCGTCGATATCCCGGAGTATGTTATTCAAAAAGTAACGTAAAGTCATGAGAGGATAGCCCAAAAGAAAAATATCTGGCGAGAAGTCTATGCTGTCCAAAAATGAATATGATTCAATCGGGGGCTCTTCAACGGTTATATCCACCATCTCAGCCAGTCTTGTATATGGGATAATACATTGAGACGCGAAGTATATTTTAAGATAATTTTCAAGCCAAGTTTTTGCTTGTGCAGGAATAGCTTGATTTCCAATGCTCCCTTTTATGAAGTTTGGAAAAAGTGTCTCAATCTGATATTTCCTTATTGCTTCCCATGACTTACCATAGAAATCTTTGTCCTTTGGAGCATATGAAAAAGGATTCATAGAATCTGCATTAATAACCGTTTGGCCAATAGCAATCCAATCCTCCATGGTATATTTCTTACTTGCTCCGTAATATTTGCAATAATGTCTGGATGGATCAGACGGATACATTTCAATTTTTATTCCTGAAGGTTCATTTTGTTTTAATACTACCGGGGAGCCAAAAACCCAATCTCCGTTTACATGGACTTGTATTCCTCCAATTTCCTCTAATCGTTCAATGGGGATTTCAGCGTAATACCTCATTGAATCCTGCTTCATCGGGATTATAATGTAATTTTCTATTTTGCTGAAAACTGGATAAATATTGGCAAAAATCTCTATTGGACCATAAATTTCATCCAAATTCTTTTGACTATCAACAGAATCAGAAAAGCAAATTAAATCCACAATAAGTGTAGCTTTTCCCATTTTGATAGCATTATGAGTAGAATCAGACGGGATTCCAGCGTAGATAAAAACCGGAATGACGTACAAAATTAAAATAAACAGCAGTTTTTTCATGGTAAAACAAAATCAAAACATAAGTATTTAATCAAAAAATCCCGGCGAGGTGAGTTTCCCGGGATTAGGTGGAGTAAACGGTCATTATAATGAATCATTTGCTGCGTTTATAAAGAGCCTCATCTTCCGCGGTAAACATTCGGCGGAGGAGGTTCCCTTCGTCATCGGATGCTTTTTGGACATCAACATTTTCAGTCCCATCAATGTAGAAACGTTTTTTAATCAGGAGGGTGTTGCCTCGGCGCGTGACGCATTGTATTTCAAGAGGCTTTAGGGCCTCATATTCCGCAATTGTGGCTTCTTTACCGTTAATAAAAAATCGGTCGGCCTCAGGAAAAAGCATCTTTATGGTTGATTTGCGGACCACGATTGCGGCACCGCTGATCGGGAGAGATATGCCATCAAAATCAGTGTCGCTATGGTTGTCTTGAGCCAGGTCACCGGCCCAAATGAAGTCACCTTTAAGGAAATTTGGCGATTTCATGTCAACACCATAAATAACAAAGAGCGTACTGCTGTCACGCTCTTCCTTGGGACGTAACTTACTGTCGCGAACACTCTGCGTGGTACCCGCATTGACGTAGGCGCCGTAGGAGTCGAAATGGTTCAAGGCGTTGCCGGCAGCAGTTTCAACTTCGAGGCGGAGGTCGCTGTCGGTTGTTTTCTGTCCGAAAAGGGTTGAGGGCATAGAAGCGGAGAGTAGGAGGGAGAGGGTGACGACGGTTTTTGTTGGAATGGATCTCATGGCAATAGATGTTTTTAAATTTATATCACAAATATAGTGATAATTTTGCGAAAATCAAAGAGTTTCGCTTAAAAAATCTGTAATAAATGAGCTTGCATATACCGGTGAGCCATACCTCCGACACGCCGGTGAGAGTGGGACGCCTCTAACTGTGTACTCCGTTGCGCTACATGCACGGTTACGACGCAGTATGTCCGTCAAGCCTATTCACCTTAACTCAACGGCATTGAAGGATGGGTCCGCCCCGAAATGGGCTGAATTGATTTCGCTTTTAAAAAAGCCTAATCCAAAAAAACAATAGATTTTTTGGATCATAATCCAAAAAAACATATAAATTTTTGGATCATAATCCAAAAAAACATATAAATTTTTGGATTAGGAACCGTTTTGAATTATTTTTGCAAAAAATAATAAGATATGGAGACGATAAATAGAGCGTTACTGCCTAAGCTGAGAGAACGAATGTTCCGAGGGAAAGCAATCATACTGGTCGGTGCAAGACAGGTCGGGAAGACAACCCTGTTCAGGAAAGTCTGCTCGGAATCAGGAATGAAATATGCTGAATTCAGTTGTGACTCTCCCGAAATCCGACGCCTGCTCAAAGATATTCCGGAAAATGAGATCCCACTTCTCACAGGAGATAACAGAATCATAATGATCGACGAGGCCCAAAGAGTCGAAAATATCGGACTTACTATAAAACGCCTTGTAGAACAATATCCTGACAGACAATTTCTGGTTACCGGGAGTTCATCGCTTCATTTACGTTCGAACATAAACGAGCCCTTGACCGGGAGGAAGTTCGAATATGAACTGTTTCCGATTTCAACTGATGAACTTTTGGTCTCGGATGGTCTTGTCAATACGCGCGACATGCTTGAACGACGTCTTATATACGGAAGTTATCCCGAGATAGTGACGCACCCCGGAGATGCGCTTGAGCTTTTGTCGGGGATTGCAGGGAGTTATCTGTATAAGGATATTCTCGATCTTGAGGGGATAAGGCGCCCGGTTTTACTTGAAAAACTGCTGATCGCGCTTGCTCTTCAGGTAGGAAGTGAGGTGTCATATAATGAGCTGGCACAAACCGTCGGGTCAGACCCTAAAACGGTTGAAAAGTACGTCGATCTTCTCGAAAAGTCCTATGTAGTGAAGATTCTCAACGGGTTAAGCCGAAATCTCCGTAATGAGCTGAAAAAAGGGAAAAAAATCTATTTTTATGATACCGGAATCAGAAATGCGATACTGCATAATTTCTCACCCGTGGAAGTCAGGATCGACATAGGGTCTTTATGGGAGAATTTTTTCATAATGGAGCGCATGAAATACAATGCTTATCGCGGAGCTCATCAGAACTATTATTTCTGGAGATCGACCGCGCAGCAGGAGGTTGATTTCATAGAAGAAAGAGACGGGGAAATGCTTTTATTTGAAATGAAATGGAATCCAAAGAAAAGCAATGTCAGGTTCCCGAGGGCATTTATTGAGGCTTATCCCGTGGGAGAAACGGCTGTCATCACTCCGGAAAACTACATCGACTGGCTAAGATGAGCCACACAAAAAATCCCGGAAGTGAGTGGCCTTCCGGGATGAGGGTATGTTTCGTTGACGAAGAGCGGATCAGCTGCGACGGGCCGAAGTGTAGAAGCCGAAGATGCTGACCACGATGAAGCAGACGAGGGGAAGCACGAACGAGACGTTGACGGCCGGCATGGCTGCTATGGTCTTCATGTCGATGATCATGCCCTGGAGAGGAGGCATGAGCGCACCGCCCACGATTGCCATGACGAGGAATGCAGCTCCGAGCGAGGCGTCGCGTTCCTCCACGTTTTCGAGGGCTATGCCGTAGATGCTCGGGAACATGATGGACATGAAGGCGCTGGTTGCGACGAGACAGACGAGCCCTCCGAAACCTACTATGGAAATGGCGCCGATGATGCAGAGCGACGCCAGGATGCCGAAGACGGCAAGCAGACGCGGGGCGGGAATCCATTTCATGGAATAGGTGCCGAGGAAGCGGAAGCCGAGGAACATGCACATGGCGCAGATGTTATAGTTCTGGGCCGTGGCCTTGGAGATGCCGAGGTTGTCGGCATACTGGATTATGAAAGTCCAGACCATGATCTGAGCGGCCACATAGAAAACCTGGCTGACCACCCCGAAGCGGTAGCGTTTGTTGGCCCATAGGCGGCGGAGTGTCTCGCTCGATCTGACCTTAGGCCCGCTATGGTCAACGTTGGGCATCTTGGTGAGAGCGATGATGACAAGCATCACCAGCACTATGAGGCCGATGGCCACGTAGGGGTCGCGTATGACGGCAAGGTCATGAAGACGGATCTGGGCTTTCTCCGCTTCGGAGAGGGTGCCGAAAATAATCTGACCTGCAGCGTCGCGCCTGTCGGAGATCAGGTTGGGCAGAACGATCTGCGAGGCCACGAACATGCCCATCAGCGAACCCATAGGATTGAACGACTGGGAGAAGTTCAGTCGGCGTGTGGCTGTCTCGCGGTCGCCGAGAGAGAGAATGAACGGATTGGCGGTAGTCTCGAGAAAGGCGAGGCCGAATGTCAGAATATAGAGGGAAATGCAGAAAAATGAGAACATCTGCCACTGTGCGGCCGGAATGAAGAGAAACGCTCCGAGCGCGTAAAGCGCCAGACCGAGTATGATTCCTTTCTTGAAACTGTAGCGGCGAATGAACAGAGCGGCGGGAATGGCCATTGTGGCATATCCTCCGTAGAAAGCAAACTGCACCATAGATGCTTTGGTCGCCGAAATTTCCATAACAGTCTGAAAAGCGGCAACCATGGGATTGGTGATGTCGTTGGCGAAGCCCCAGAGCGCGAAGAGGATGGTGATGAGCACAAAGGTGACTTTGTAGCGCTTGTCTATGAGCGGTGCCCGTAATTTATTCATGGCGTCAAATTCAATGATAATGATTGTTCCGGAAACGCGGCGGGGAGCCGGTCGCGGCCCCAGCCGGTTCCGGAGAGTTAGAATGTCGTTTTAGAAATTTTCGATTATCTCCTTTGGAGCGGGATAACCCAGGGCTTTGATCTGGGTCAGGATATTGCCTATGGCGGTCGCTTCGGCAGGCCCTGCCACCACTTCAAGCCCGGTGGCTTCCTCGGTCAGACGGTTGAGAAGCGCATTGCGTGAGCCGCCTCCAATGATCTGGAGCTTCTTCATTGCTTTGCCGGTAACGCTCTCGAGGTCGCGGAGCGCGCGGGCATAGCGCGCGGCGAGCGACTGGAGGAGGACTCTGACGGTTTCGCCGTCGGTCTGCGGCACAGTGAGCCCGCGGGCGCGGCAATGCTCTCTGATGACTGTGTCCATATCGCCGGCGGCCGCGAATTCGGGGCAATCCACGTCGAACACGGTGTCGATGGAAGCTTCTTCAGCCATGTGGATGAGAGTGGGGAAATCGTAGGTCTTGCCCTGCTCTTTCCAGCGGCCCATGAGCTGCTGGAGAATCCACATTCCGGTTATGTTCTGCAGGAAGAGGATTCCTTCGGTTCCTCCTTCGTTGGCATATCCTGACAGACGGGCCGTTTCGGTGGTCACGGGCTCGTCGAGCGAGATTCCGAGAAGCGACCATGTGCCGGAGCTGAGGAAGGCGGTGTCGCCGTCGAAACGAACGACAGCAGCTGCGCTGGCCGTGTCGTGGGCGCCAACGGCGATCACGCTTGCCGTTTCGGGCAATCCGAGGTCACGGGCCACTTCGGAGGTCACGGGGCCCAGATTGTGGCCCGGTTTCACCACGGGGCACAGGGAGGCGAAAGGAACTCCGGCCTTACGCATGAGCGGATGGTTCCAGTTGCGTTCTTCGGCCACGAGAAGGCCTGAGGTGGAGGCCATGGTGTATTCGTTGACGGCCACTCCGGTCAGGAAGTAGTTGAAGAGATCGGGCATGAAAAGAATTTTTTTGTCAGAGAAATCCACGCCTTCTCCGGCCATCCACATAAGGCGGTAGATGGAGTTTATGGCCATGGGCTGGAGTCCGCACCTGGCATACAGGCTTTCGGGGCTCACGAGTGTCTCGAGCTTTGAGATCATCGGTTCCCAGACCGTCTCGCGATAGCAGATTGGGTCCTCCACGAGCTGACCCTCAGGCCCGATAAGCCCGAAGTCAACGCCCCACGTATCGACTCCTATTCCGACTATGCCGTCACACTCCCGGGCGGCTTTCTTCAGACCGGCGCGCATCTCGGAATGCAGACGGGCGAAATCCCACCGCATGAGTCCGCCGCGCTTTTCCGGAGAATTGGAAAAACGGTGGATCTCCTTGAATGTCAGCTGACCCTCGGGGCTGAGAGTGCCCGCGATCACGCGGCCACTCCCGGCTCCGAAGTCAACCGCGAGAAAAGTTGCGGTCTTCATGCCTTAATGTTTTTTGCCGAGGAAATATTCTTCCAGAGAGTCAATCTCGGCCGGGGTCAGCGGATCGATGTTGCTTCCGTTGACAACGGCGATGTGGGCTGCCATTTCGAAGAACATGGCGCGCTCGAGAGCCTGGTTGAAGTCCTTTCCGCAGGTTACCTGTCCGTGCTTCTTCAGAAGGATGGAGTTGTGGTCTTTCATCGCGGCCACCACAGCCTCGGCCAGCTCCTTGGAGCCGGGACGCAGGAAGGGGATGGCCGGAATGGTGTCTCCCACATGGAGGGGGACTTCTGCGGTGAAGTTGAGCGTCTCGGGCAGATCCTTGCGGCAAGCCAGACAGGTGGCGTAGGGGCTCTGGAAATGGAGAACGACGTTGATTTCAGGACGCTCGCGAAGAACTCCCAGATGGAATGTCGATTCCATGGTGGGTCGTACGCCGTTGAGCGATGTCCCGTCGGCGAGGCTTACGACAGCCACGCGGTCGGGGGTGAGTTCTGGCACCCATGAGCCGGTGCCTGAGAGAAGCACCTTGTCGCCGATGCGCCATGAAAGATTGCCGCTCGAGCAGATTGTCAGACCGTGGTCGCCGACTCGACGTGCCTGTCTGACAAATTCCTCTATCTGTTCTTGAGTGATTTCGTTCATTTTATTCAGAGGTTAGATTATTTGTAGATAGGACCGTAGTTCTTGCATGCGCGGAAGTCGGAGCCTTCTTTTTCCATGCCGAAAGCGTTCCAAGCCGAGGGACGGAATATGTCGTCGTCAGGTATGTTGTGCATGCAGACGGGGATACGGAGGATTGAAGCGAGAGTGATGAGGTCGCGGCCGATGTGTCCGTAGGAGATTGCGCCGTGGTTTGCACCCCAGTTGTTCATGACTGAATAGACATCCTTGAATGCGGGTTTGTCGCAGAGACGGGGCACGAACCATGTGGTAGGCCATGTCGGGTCGGTGCGTTTGTCGAGAATGGCGTTGATTTCCGGGTCGATGTCAACGGTCCAGCCTTCGGCGAGCTGGAGAACCGGTCCGAGGCCTTTGACGAGGTTGAGGCGCATCATGGTGACAGGCATTCCGCCCTTGGTCAGGAAGTTTGACGAGAAGCCGCCGCCGCGGAAATAGTCGCGGTCTGCGGGATACCATGTGGTTGCCTTCAGGCAGTTCTCCACGTCGGTCTCGGTCATTTCCCATGAGGGTTTCATGCAGGGTTCGCCCTGTGCGTTGACGCTTGCGCCGGTGGCGTCAAGAGTTGTGGCACCGGAATTGATGAGGTGGATGATACCTCCGGAAGCGCGTCCGGTGAGCTCTTTGCCGGTGACACGTTTCACTGCTTCGGGACTCCAGTATGTGCGGACATCGGAGAACATCTGGCCCATGCCTGTCAGAAGATGGCCGAAGAGCATCGCGATGCCGTTGCATGCGTCGTTTTCGGTGGCAAGCACGAAAGCTTCGCGAATGCCGTTCCAGTCAAAGGAAGTGTTCATGAGGGCTTCGGTGTAGTCGCCGTTTGGCTTCCAGTCGGTCCACTGGCGCTGTCCCTGGAATCCGGCGGCAATGGCGTGGTGGCCCAGAGATTCTTCCTTGAATCCCATTTCCTTGAGTTTGGGATTGCCCTTCATGAGGTCGCGGACAATGAGGGTCATCTTCACGATAAATTCCCAGTCGGCGTCTTTTTCCTCGCGTGTCTTGCGCTTTTCGGGACGGTTCTTGAAGTCATCGCCTTCGTTGATCTTGCAATATTTTTCGGTCCATTCCATGGCCTTCTTGAATTCTTCGTGGTCATAGATGCCCTCATCCATGCGGCGCAGGATTTCGGTCTCGTCGATGCTTTCGTTGCGCATTCCGAGATATTCCTGGAAGAAATTCGGATCGACGATCGAGCCGGCTATACCCATGCACATTGAGCCGATTGAGAGGTAGCTCTGGCCACGCATGCAAGCGACGGCGACAGCGGCGCGGGCGAAGCGGAGGAGCTTTTCGGCAACGTCGGCGGGAATGGTATTGTCGTCCAGATCCTGCACGTCATGACCGTAGATTCCGAATGCGGGCAGTCCTTTCTGGGCATGTGCGGCGAGCACGGCGGCCAGATAGACGGCTCCGGGTCGCTCCGTTCCGTTGAAGCCCCAGACAGCCTTGGGCCAGTAGGGGTTCATGTCCATGGTTTCCGCGCCGTAGCACCAGCATGAGGTGACGGTAATAGTAGCTCCAACGCCTTCTCTTTCGAATTTTTCGGCACATGCGGCTGTTTCGGCCACACGGCCTATGGTGCTGTCGGCGATGACACACTGAACGGGAGTGCCGTCAGGATAGCGGAGATTTTTGGTGATGAGATCGGCCACTGCCTGCGCGAGTGCCATTGTCTTGCCTTCGAGGCTTTCACGAACTCCACCCTGACGACCGTCAATGGTGGGGCGAATTCCAATCTTAGGATAAGTTTTCATGTAGATTTTGATTATACGGATGTACTTTGTTGGTTTTAATCCTCAAATTTAATCAAATAATTTCAATAAAGAGTATGTTAATCCATATCTTTGCAATTTTTTATACGGAATTTTATTCTCTGTCTGCGGTCAGATGTCGGAACAGCTGTTGTAAAACAGATGAAAAAGAACGGGCGGAATTTGGAATTGTCGGGAAAAGGTCTTAACTTGCGGCTGCGAACATTCGGGATGCCATAAAAGGCCCGGCGCACACATGACCATGATAGATGCGTTTCTGAAATATATGAGCAACGAACTCGGATTGTCGGCCCTGACAGTCGAAGCATACGGCCGCGATCTCCGCCAGTGGGAGGAGTATGCCACCTCCGGGGGCCGGTATGAGTTGCGTCCCGAGAGTACATCGGTGTCAGATCTGCGTCTTTGGCTGGCCAGTCTGTCGCGTGAAGGCGCATCGGCCAGGACTGTGCGCAGAAAGGTTCAGGCGCTCCGGGCATTTTTCCGTTACATGATGCGTGTCCACGGAATGGGCGACAATCCGGCGGCGGAGCTCGTGATTCCCCGTCAGAAGCGTCAGCTGCCGGTATATGTCCGGCAGGAAGAGACTATGGCCATGATCGACGCGATGGAGAGCAGAGCGGAGTCCGGTGATTTTACAGATCTGCGTAACGCGCTGATTCTCGATATGTTCTATTCCACCGGGCTGCGCTGCTCGGAACTGACGGGCCTTAAAGATGCCGATGTCGATACGGTCAAGGGTGAACTAAAAGTGCTCGGAAAGCGTAATAAAGAGCGTATAGTTCCTTTCGGGACAGAGCTCTCTGATTTGATCGACGATTACCGGCGAGTGCGTGAGGCCACAGCAGGGCCTCGCTGCGAATCGTTCTTTGTCAGGCCGTCCGGCGAACCGCTTTACCGAAAACTGGTCTATAACATAGTTCACCGGGCCATGGAGGAGAATGTCCACGCATCCAGGATGAGTCCCCACGTGATGCGCCATTCATTCGCCACGGATCTTCTTAACAACGGGGCGCGGCTCGCTTCGGTGCAGCAGCTCCTCGGACATCAGTCACTCTCGACCACACAGGTATATACACATATATCATTTCGTGAATTAAAACAAAATTATCAACTCGCACATCCACGTGCACAAAACAAAGGAGGATAACCATGGAAGTAAGAATTCAAGGCATCCATTTCGATGTTAGTGAGAAACTCACCCAGTTCGTTAACAAAAAAGCCGACAAGCTGATGCGTCGCTTTCCTACGATAGATTATATCGATGTTGTACTGAGAGTGGTCAAACCCGAAACCGCCATGAACAAAGAGACCCGTGTAAAGGTGATCGTGCCTCACGATGGAGAACAGGTGGCGACCAAGACCGCCGATACTTTCGAGGAAGGAATAGACCTCTGCCTGGAAGCGATTGAGCGACAGCTCGAAAAAATCAAGGACAAGAAATAATCGGTCCGTCACATAGAACAACATAAACGATGATATTGCCTGCCGGTGTCCCTTAGAGGGGGCGCCGGCTTGTTGTTTGCGGGAAAAATGAGTAATTTTGTGACTGAAACCGAAAAAACATTCATTTTATGGATATCAGAACACCCAAGGAGATCACGGACTTCACTCTTGCCGTCGGAAAAAACAAAACGTCGATGCCTGCATGGCGGGTCGCAGTCCAGGCGATTCAGGCAGGCGCATTCATCGCATTCGGCGGCGTTCTGTCGCTGATCGTCGGGTTCGGCTTTCCGGAGATAACCTCGGGCAACCCCGCGATGCAGAAACTCATGAGCGGTCTTGTCTTTCCAATAGGCCTTATTCTCGTTGTTGTGCTCGGAGCTGAACTTTTCACCGGAAACAACGCACTGCTGGTGCCGGCCTGCATGAAAGGCCATTACGGATGGAAGAAAATAGCTTCCAACTGGACAATGGTCTATATGGCCAATTTCGCCGGCGCCCTTCTGTTTACGTGGCTTCTGGTGTATTATGCCGGGCTTACCAAGGCTGACCCGTATCATTCGGCGATCATAGGGATCGCCGAAGCGAAGTGTTCGCTCCCATGGATGGTCTGTCTGGTCAAGGGCATCGGCGCCAACTGGTGCGTATGTCTTGCAGTGTGGCTCGCCCTTGCCGGCCACACCCTGCTGGAGAAGGCCCTCGGATGTTTTCTGCCGGTCATGGCGTTTGTGGCTCTCGGATATGAGCACTGCATAGCCAATATGTTTTTCATTCCCCTCGGCATGATGGAAGGCGCCGATGTTACCGTCTGGCAGTTTGTCGCCGACAATCTCGTTCCGGCCACTATAGGCAATATCATAGGGGGCGCGCTGCTTGTCGGAGCGGTCAACGCCTACGTTCATCTGCGCAAATGATTCTCTCCGGCCCCACGCGGTGGTGAAAAGAATCTTAGAGATATTAAATAAACTCTTAAAATGAGCTTTTCACCATGCGGTTTATCGGCGAAATTTTGTTATATTTGCACTGGAAATACTTTCTTAATCAAAAATATATTCATAACCTATGGTAAGTTACAAAGAATTAGGCTTGGTCAACACCCGCGAGATGTTTGCCAAGGCAATCAAGGGCGGATATGCCATCCCTGCTTTCAACTTCAACAACATGGAGCAGCTGCAGGCTATCATCAAAGCCGCTGCTGAAGAAAAATCTCCCGTTATCCTTCAGGTTTCCAAAGGCGCCCGCAACTACGCCAACGCTACTCTGCTCCGCTACATGGCACAGGGTGCTGTGGCTTACGCCAAGGAACTCGGCTGGGAACATCCCCAGATCTGCCTCCATCTCGACCATGGTGACAGCTTCGAACTCTGCAAATCCTGCATCGACAACGGTTTCTCTTCAGTGATGATCGACGGTTCTCATCTTCCCTATGAGGAAAACGTGGCTCTCACAAAGAAAGTCGTTGACTACGCTCACCAGTATGACGTGACTGTCGAAGGTGAACTCGGCGTGCTCGCCGGCGTTGAGGACGAGGTTTCTTCTGACCACCACACCTACACCGACCCCGAAGAGGTTATCGACTTCGCAACCCGCACAGGCTGCGACTCTCTCGCTATCTCTATCGGTACTTCCCATGGTGCCTACAAGTTCACTCCCGAGCAGTGCACCCGCGACCCGAAGACCGGCAAGCTCGTTCCCCCTCCCTTGGCATTCGACGTGCTTGACGCAGTTATGGAGAAACTCCCCGGCTTCCCCATCGTGCTCCACGGATCAAGCTCTGTTCCCCAGGAATATGTTGACATCATCAACGAGTACGGCGGCAAGCTTCCCGATGCAATCGGTATCCCCGAAGAGGAACTCCGCAAAGCAGCCAAGAGCGCTGTCTGCAAGATCAACATCGACTCTGACAGCCGTCTCGCCATGACAGCCGCTATCCGTAAGGTATTCCATGACAAACCGGGTGAATTCGACCCCCGCAAATACCTCGGTCCGGCCCGCGACGAAATGGAACGTCTCTACAAGCACAAGATCGAAAACGTGCTCGGCTCAAACGGCAAAGCTGAATAAGCCGATCGCAAGATAAGATAGATTATAGAAGATTCGGGCCTGCGGTTTTCCGCGGGCCCTTTTTTTTGTGGGTATCGTTTTCAGAGATCGAGTTTCCGGGGATGGTTCTTGCCGTTGAATATGCGGCGTTTCAGTTCGTGAAGTCTGCGGATGTAGAGCGTGATCTTTATCCAGACGGCCGACGGCATCATCTCCACATCGGCATTGATGGCATCGCCCATCGTGGTCGGAACCACTGCCTCGGCGCCGAACTGCTCGGGATAGATGGCGATCAGATTGTTGTGGGCGAAATATTTCTGAAGGAACTCAGGCAGCGAAGCCATGCCTGAATTGTAGGAAACGGAAGTGGTGCGGGCGCATACGACGACGAAAATGTCATCGTCGATGATTTTGTTTGCGAGAAGTACAATATCGTCCCATGTGTCCATTATCCGGTAATCGTGGCGTATGTTGAAGCGCCGCTGTTTAAGCACGGCTTCTATGGCGTCGCGCGTTGCCTCGGAAGTGAAGAATACCGTGCGGCATCCGAGCTGCTGCCCGAGATTTCCGATGCATTTGACCCAGCGCACGAATCCCGTCTCGAACTCGGCTTTGTCAGGCACCGCCACCACGACGCGCCTGGCCGTGTTGACCGGGATATAGCAACGCGATATGACAATCATCCTGTAGGTCGATTTGAGCAGACGGGTTAATTTTTCTCCGAAGAAAGAGTCGGCAACGGTGGTGCGGCGGTGGAGGCCGATGACAACCTCGTTTATGTCACGTTCCTCCATGGTGTTCAGTACGCCGGTGATGAAGTTCAGGTCATAGCGCTCTATGGTCTGGAGAGGAACATCTATGCTTGCGGCCGTCTGCTCGGCCACATCGAGAGAGCGCTCTCCCAGCGAACGGGAAGAAGCCGAGTTGTCGTTCCTGACATGAAGCGCATAGAAACGGTTGTGACCGCCGGGCTTCACGTTGTGGATCATTAGAGCCAGATTCACCAGCTCCGGAGCAGTCAGCGGATTGACAATGGGAATGAGGGTGTTGATTTTCTCTTTTTCTTCCTTGGCCTGCTCGGGATCGATCGCGGGAGTGTCTGACATGGTCATGAGCTTCAGCCGCTGGGCGGCGCGGGCCGTGCCTATGGAGGAGACGGTGCAGGTCACGAGAATCATGACCACCGTTCCGTCAAGCACCGCTTCGTTGAAGATGTCCATTCTGTAGCCTATGGTGACCACAGCGAGCGCCACGGCCGTGTGGGCGTTAGAGAGCTGATACATCATGGAACGTTCAACCGGAAGCATTCTGAAAGTTTTCTGGGTGAAGAAAGCGGCGAGCCATTTTCCGGCCATGGCCGTAATGCTCATCACGAGGGCGACGTAGAGCGAATCCCATCCGGCGAAAAGAGCCTTCACGTTGATAAGCATCCCGACACCAATAAGGAAATAGGGGATAAAAAGTGCATTGCCGACAAACTCTATTCGCCCCATCAGGGGGGAACGGGCCGGGATGAACCGGTTGAGGACGATACCGGCGAAGAATGCGCCGAACACGCCTTCTATTCCAATCCACACGGCTGTTTCCGCCGCCAGGAACACCATGGCGAGGATATAGACGAACTGGGCTATGGAGTCGTTGTAGCGCCGGAAAAACCAGCGGGTCAGACGCGGATAGGCATAGACACCTATTATACAGTAGAGAATCAGTCCGCCCGCAAGCCGGAGAATGGTGACGGCGCTGAAATTGCCGTCGCGGGCCACGCTGACGGCGCCCGCAAGCACCATCAGGGAGCCGAGGACGGTAAAGATGGTCCCCGCAATGGCTATGACGACGGCCCGGTTTGTGGTCAGTCCGAAGCGCGACACCACAGGATAAGCGAGCAGAGTGTGGGAGGCGAACATCGATGCCAGCAACATCGATGTCAGCAAGTCGAATTTAAGGAATACCACACTCGAGAGCGCTCCAATGGCCAGCGGAACCAGAAAGGTGAACATGCCGAAGACAACACCCCGTCGCAGATTTCGCTTGAGGTGATACATGTCGATCTCCACACCCGCCAGGAACATAAGATAAAGCAGTCCGACCTGCCCGAAAACCTCGAAACTCATGTCGCGGGCGAGCACGTTGAATCCATAAGGCCCCAACGCCATTCCGGCGAGAATCATGCCGATGACATGGGGCACCTTAATCTTGTTGAGCAGCAATGGCACGAGAAGAATCACCGCCAGCACTATCAGGAAGATGAGCACCGGCGACGATACAAGAGGGTGTGTGGCCGGAATGGCCATGGCTGCTGTCATATCTGCGGAGGGAGAGTTGGCGGATTTATTTCTTGTGGGCGAGTATATACTGCGCGATCTGAACTGCGTTCAGCGCGGCGCCCTTTTTTATCTGATCGCCGACAATCCAGAATGTCAGGCCGTTGGGGTCGGCAAGATCTTTGCGGAGGCGTCCGACATAGACGGGATCGCAACCGGCGCTGTGGAGTGGCATGGGATATTTTTTCTCTGAAGGATTATCGACTACAACCAGCCCTTCGGCATTGCCGAAAGCTTTTCTGACATCCTCGAGTTCGAGAGGACTTTCGGTCTCTACCCAGACGGCCTCGCTGTGAGCGCGCATGACGGGGACGCGAACGCAGGTGGCGCTGACCTTGATGTCAGGCGAGTGCATGATCTTGCGGGTCTCGTTAAACATCTTCATCTCCTCTTTGGTGTAGCCGTCGGGCATGAAGATGTCAACCTGAGGAATGACATTGTAGGCAAGCTGGTAGGCGAATTTTTCGATTGTCACCTCTTCGCCGTTGCGAATCTGCTCATACTGCTTGACAAGCTCGTCCATGGCTGCGGCGCCGGCGCCGCTTGCGGCCTGATAGGTAGCTACGTGGACACGCTTTATCGGGTTGAGGTCGTTGATCGGTTTAAGCGCCACGACCATCTGTATTGTCGTACAGTTAGGGTTGGCTATTATGTTGCGCGGAGTGTTGAAGGCGTCGTCGCCGTTTACTTCCGGGACGACCAGAGGGACGTCCTCGTCCATGCGGAACGCGCTCGAATTGTCAATCATTAGAGCGCCGTGGGCGGTGATGACAGGGGCGTATTCCTTTGACACTCCTGCGCCGGCCGATGTGAAAGCTATGTCTATATCCTTGAAATCGTCGGCATTGTGGGTCAGTTCCTGAACCTTATATTCCTTGCCGCGGAATTCGTAGGTCCGTCCGGCACTTCTGGCCGAACCAAACAGTTTCAGGTTCTCGATGGGGAAATTCTGTTCTTCGAGCACACGGAGAAATTCTTGTCCAACGGCGCCGCTTGCGCCAACGATTGCTATATTCATATGTAGCTTTGATTTTATGGTTTGGGTCTATGGAGTTTTGTCGTGCAAAGTTACGATTTTTCAGTCAATCGGCCAACGCAAAATCCCCCTGCCGGATAAAAACCGACGGGGGGAATGTTAAAAAGTTTTCGTAATCTGCTGATTATTGTCCGGCGTAGGAAAGAATCTCGGGACTTTCCACATTGACACCGAATTCCTGCGCGCGATCGAGAATGGCGCGGGCCAGTTTCGGCTTCAGATCCTCGGGACAATAACGGAAGTAAGCTTCGGCCGCTCTGACGTGTGCGGCGTCAGGCATAGGATATTCCCGTCGTTCAGGAAGTCCGAACACTGAGTCGGGAAGCTCTTTCTTTTCTTCGTAGGATATTCTGTCGTTCATGGCTTTATCCTTTAGAAGTTGACACGGCCGCCGACCTGAAGCAATCCTTGTGCACCGAATCCGACTTCACCGAAGAGGGTGAACGAACGGCTCAGAGGAACATCGACACCGATCGGGGCGATGTGATAGGCGAAATAACCCTTATTGCGTGTGTCGTTGGGGAGATCCATGTGGGTTATGTCAACGCCGAGTCCTACGTGGGCATACATTGTCACCATTCTGTTCTTGTAGTAGTCATATCGGCCGTTGAGCATGATGACATGATAGTATAGATCGATATCGCTGTGCTTGAACTGTGAACTGGAGAAGGTGTAGGACGGTCCGAGCCAGAAATTGGGCAACACTTTGAAATTGACTCCTACATTCAGAGCGCCCCAGGCTGTTTTCACTTTGCCCAGGTCATCATGATAATCACAGGCATCCATCAGAGTATAGCCGCCGTAACCGAAAGTGAAATTGGCTTTTTGCGCACTCGCCGAGGTGCAGACACCCAGAAGGGCGATCAGAGCGATAAACAATTTTTTCATAAAGATCAATTGTGAGGGTTTGTGAAATTGTATTGATTATTTTTAATTTAAAAACGAGCGTGAGTTTGTAATTGTTCCGACAAAACAAGCTATATTTGCAATAAAAAATTATTTATGTCAACTAAACTCCAGAAAACCAACGCGGCACGACTGCTGGACAAAGCCAAGATTCCATATCGTCTGATACCCTACGAATTCGATGTGAATGATCTTGCAGCCTCCCATGTGGCCGAGTCGCTTGGCGAAGACATCCACCGGGTGTTCAAGACTCTCGTCCTTAAGGGTGAGCGCAACGGTTACTTCGTCTGTGTGGTGCCCGGCAACTGCGAGGTGGATCTGAAGAAGGCCGCGAAATGTTTTTCAGACAAAAAGGCCGACCTTATTCCGATGAAGGAACTTTTGCCGCTGACAGGTTACATCAGGGGAGGTTGTTCGCCGATCGGCATGAAAAAGCCGTTCCCGACATTCTTCCACTCAACGGCCACCGGTTTCGACCGTATATATGTCAGTGCGGGAGTCAGAGGATTGCAGCTGGAGATTGATCCGCGTCAGTTGATCGATTTTGTCGGAGGAACTACGGCTGATATAGTCTGTGACCCCGAAAACGGAGAGGAGGGCGGCCGATGAATACTTTCGGAAGAATATTTCGCCTGACCACATTCGGAGAATCCCACGGACCGGCTCTTGGCGGCATCATCGACGGTATGCCGGCGGGTCTGGAAGTGGATTTCGATATGGTCCAGCAGGAACTTGACCGTCGGCGCCCCGGTCAGTCGGCTATTGTCACGGCCCGTAACGAAGCGGACCGCGTGGAGTTTATGTCCGGAATATTCGAGGGCAGGACAACAGGATGTCCCATAGGTTTCATTATCCGCAATTCTGACCAGCATTCGAACGACTATGAGGAGATGCGCCATAAATTCCGGCCTTCTCATGCCGATTTCACATATAACGCAAAATTCGGCCACCGTGACCACCGTGGGGGAGGACGTGCATCGGCCCGCGAGACGGCATCGCGCGTCGTCGGAGGCGCCATAGCCCGCCAGGCTCTCCAACGTTACGGAATAACCATAAGGGCCTATACCTCACGGGTAGGCGATATCTCCGTTGATACGCCATATTCGGCTCTGGATCTTGACCGGGTATATTCCAACGATGTCCGCTGCCCCGATGAATCGGCCGCCGTCAGGATGAAGGAACTGATTAAAAGGGTGAAAGCTGAGGGCGACACGATAGGTGGCGTCGTGACATGCGTCATAAAAGGCGTAGGCCCCGGTCTCGGCAGTCCCCTTTTTGGGAAACTGCAGAGCCTTCTGGCGGGAGCCATGCTCTCTATTCCGGGCGCCAAAGGATTTGACTACGGTCTCGGATTTGAGGATTGCGGCAGAAGAGGGAGCGAGATGATCGACAGTTTTGCCATTATGGCCGACGGGTCGGTAGGAACGCTTTCCAATCATTCCGGAGGGATTCAGGGCGGTATCTCTAACGGAGAGGATATATATTTCCGCGTGGCGTTCAAGCCTGTGGCCACTCTTCTCAAAGAAGTGACAACAGTCACCGACAGCGGAGAGGACGCCACTTTGACTGCCCGCGGCCGTCACGACCCCTGTGTGCTTCCCCGGGCTGTGCCGGTTGTGGAGGCGATGGCTGCCATGACTGTCTTCGACGCAATGCTTTGTGACAGAAGTTCCCGATTATGAACAATCCGCTGCTCCATGACGATTTTTCCGCTTTCATAGCGCGCTATCTCCCGGGAAAAATCCAGAAACTGACGGTGAATGCGGGCCTTTCATGTCCTAACCGCGACGGCAAAAAGGGCCGTGGCGGATGTACATATTGCAATAATCAGTCTTTTTCGCCCGGCTTTTCGGCGACGCCTGCCCCGGTCAGTATCCAGTTGAGGAAAAGCAGGGAGTTCTTCTCGAAGAAATATCCTGCCATGCGTTACTTAGCGTATTTCCAGAGCTATACGGCGACCAATTCCTCCACGCCGTTTCTGATGGAGATGTTTCGCGAAGCTTTGAGGGAAGAGGACGTTGTAGGGCTTATTATCGGCACTCGTCCCGATTGCATGCCTGACGATCTCCTTGATGAGCTGCGGATCCTTTCACGCTCGGCTTTCGTCATGATCGAGTTCGGAGCTGAGAGCGCCCACGACCGTACGCTCGAAAACGTCAACCGGTGCCACACGTGGGCCGACACCGCCGATGCGGTGCGCCGCGTCCATGAGGCCGGAATTCCCGTGGGGCTCCACCTGATAATGGGATTGCCGGGGGAAAGCGAGGATGACATGCTTGCCACAATCGATGAGGTCAACCTGCTGCCGGTGGATATAGTCAAATGTCATCAGTTGCAGTTGATCCGTGGCACCAGACTCGCCTCGCAGGTCGAAAGGGGAGAAGCGGCTGTGATACGATGGGATGTCGAAGGCTATATAGATTTGTGTTGCAGGATTATACATAGACTCAGAGCGGACATAGCCATAGAGCGTTTCGTCTCGCAGTCGCCTGAGTCGCTTCTGATCTATCCGCGCTGGGGGCTGAAAAACTATCAGTTCATGAATCTCCTTCGCAACCGTCTGCAGCAGAATTAATCACCGTTTTGCACTTATTATGCATGATAATTGTTATCTTTGCGAAGTAAATCCGTAAGATGATACAGTGATTATGGAGACGAATGACACAAACCGGTCCGGACAGTCGGCAGATAAGCGTCAGTGGCTGAAGAAGCTGCTCCGTTATATCATTCCTTTGGCCATAACGGTCGGTCTGTGCTGGATTCTGTTCAAAGACCAGGATCCGGTAGCTATGATCCGGACCATCCGTGAGAAATGCCGTTGGGAGTGGATAGGTCTTGTCCTGACACTGAGCATCCTTTCCCATGTCATACGTGCGATGCGATGGCGAATCCAGCTTGAGGGGATAGGAATAAAGATAGTACTCTATCCGGTGGTGCTGAGTATTTTCGGTTGTTATGCCGTCAACCTCGTGTTTCCCCGTCTTGGCGAATTGTGGCGCACGGGTTACATTTCCCAGCGCCAGGATGCGCCTTTCGACAAGGTTTTCGGCTCAATGGTCGCCGACCGCCTCGCCGATACTGTGACAGTAGCTCTTCTCACTCTTGTCACTTTCGTTCTCGCCGGTCCGCAGCTGACGGAATATCTTAGCCAGAACAAAGAGACATATCTTGCGCTTAAAGAACTGGTTACCTCCCCGTGGACCTGGGCTGCCGTTGGTTTCGGACTTCTTCTGTTGTGGGCTCTGTTCGCGAGAGCGAAAAACACCCGCATAGTCAGAAAGGTCATCGGTTTCGCCAAAGGTCTCTGGAAAGGATTTGCAGCTGTTGCCACGATGCATGGCCGCGGTCGCTGGCTGCTTTTGACTGCGGCTCTCTGGGGCTGTTATTTCATGCAACTGTATTTCGCCTTTTTCGCTTTTCCGGAAACGGCGCAGATGATCGAGCGCCATGGAGTCATCGCAGCGCTCGTATGTTTTGTTTTCTCCAGTCTCTCGATGGGAGTGCCGTCAAACGGAGGCATTGGTCCCTGGCAGTGGGCCATCATATTCGGCATAAGTTTCTTTTCGGCTGACATTCCCGGGCTCACACGCGAGACTGCCACAACTTTCGCAAATCTCGTCATGGGCACCCAGACAGTGCTCCTGATACTTCTCGGACTATTCACCTTCATATCAATAGCCGTTGGACGGCAACGCAAATCCCATCAATCCAACACCGATTATCATGCTTGACGACGACAAACCCGATTATTTTCTCTCTGATGAAACTCCTGATCCGAAAACTTCGGCAAACCCTCAGGAAAAGAGTGACCGCACAATCGACTTCGGCGGCGAAGCCGGAACTCCCGCATCCGGAGCCGCGGGAATCGGTTCAGCGCGCCCTGTTGAGGAGGAAAAGCGGCGACATCGGGGCCGCAAGGTTCTCATCTGGACAATTGTTATCGGCCTATTGATACTTTCGGGCGCGTTCTATCTGCGTTACTGCAGTCCATACGTAGAGGACGCGGCAATGAAATGCTACATAGTCAATGTGGAGAAACGCGGGCTGATATTCAAGACTTATGAGGGACAGGCCGTCTCGGCCGAATCAGTGGCCGATACCACTAAGATATATTCCCATCCCGAGCAATTTTCTTTTGCATCGGATGAACTGGCGCGTCAGGCGCAGAGTTATCAGGGAACTAACATACCGGTGACAGTCCGTTACGAAAAATTTTATGCCACACTTCCGTGGCGCGGAGCTTCCAAATGGGTTGTGACATCGATCGAACCAGACAAAGTACAGTAAGAAAAATGAAAGAGCTTAAATATACAACATCAGGCACCTGTTCGAAATTGATAGACATAGAATATGATCCCGAGACCATGACTCTTGGCGACGTACGCTTTACCGGGGGGTGTCACGGCAATCTTCAGGGGATCGGCGCTCTGGTGAAGGGAATGAAAATCGATGAGGCTGTCAGCCGTTTACGCGGAATCCGTTGCCGCGAGAAGGCTACTTCCTGTCCTGACCAGCTCGCACGCGCGCTTGAACAAGTGATCGCGAATAATAAATAATAGTTTGAATATCAGGTTGTAACATCGTACAGCAGAAATTTTCTCCAATTTCTGTTGCAAATCGTTATGGCTTTTCGTCTATCAGATGGAAAAGAGAAGTTCATGACACAAACCGGACACAGGAACGATAATAGGCTTGCAGACCTCTTCCAAAGGCTCGCGCCCCGTCTCATGGCGGCAGGCCGACGCATCCTCGGCAGTAACGAGGCGGCTTCGGATGCCATGCAGGACACGTTTGTCAGGCTCTGGAGCCGGCAGCGCGATGCCGGCGAAGGACTTGTCATGACGGCAATGAGAAACACCTGCATAGACAGCCTGAGATCGAGGCACGACACGGAATCCGTCGATGACAGCGACATCGGTTCCCTTCAGGCCGACGGCGAGACGGAGACTGAACTCTATGACGAGGTGAACCGTCTGATAGGACTTCATCTTTCCGAGCGCGACCGCATGATTCTGATAATGCGCGACCGCGATGAATTCGAGATCGACGCCATAGCCGCCCGCACCGGACTCTCGGAAGGAAACATCAGGCTGATTCTCAGCCGGGCGCGGCGGACGGTGAGAGAGGCTTACCGCAATAACATTAGTCACGGAAAATAAACCACGATATATGAATCAAGAGAATATGACACCGGAAATCAGAAAGCTGATACAGCTCTATTTCGAAGGTCTGACCTCGGTCGAAGAGGAAAGACGGCTTCGCGAGGCTCTGGCTGATCCTTCGGTCAGGGGTGCCAAGGCCGACGAGGCCCGGGCCGTGATGAGTTTTGCGGCCGTGAGTCCGGATCAGTCCGAATCCCCGACTGTCTCTCGGCGCCACCCGCGACATCTTTCCGCTCTTCTCTCGGCCGCCGCTTCGGTCGCCGTTGTCGGATTGCTCTGCTGGAACTTTTTCCTGAGAGAGCCGCAGACCCAATACATGGCATATATCGACGGCCGTTCCACAGAAGATCCCGAACAGGTCATGAAGCTGATAAACGATGACCTCAGTCTTCTTGGCGAGGCGTCGGAAGATGTGGCCGACGAGATTGACGATAACCTTAGTGCTTTTTCTTCAGTCATAAATAATTCAGAATTATGAGACGCGCCATATTTATATTAATAGCACTGATGACAGCCGCAGCCGCCTCGGCGCAGACCGGGCTCGGAATAGAGCAGATTTTCTCGGAGCGCTATCGCGACATGAAAGGTGCTTCCGAAACAATTCTCAATCACGGAAACCTTAACAGGGTAAGCCTGAATCTCTATCATTCGATAACCTTTACGGACCATCCGGAACTGGGTGCCGTGATAGAGCGTCTTGTAGCCCGCGACGGCAAGCGTGCGGTCAGCAAGGAAGTGCGCTATAAAGCGGGCCATCTGTATTACGGATTCTACCGCCTGCCGTCGTTTAACGGGAACAACAGATATATACTTTATCTGAACGGCACTCTCTCGGGCGACAACAAGATAATTCTTCTCTATCTCGAGGGCAAAGCCTCCGAGAACGATGTTAAAAAACTTTTGAAATAACAACTATATGAGACATTTTTCATTTTTCATCATTTCGATGCTTTTCGTTGCGTCAGCTTTTGCCGGCGAACCGGAGGAACTGGATCCCGACACAGTGGCCAACATCGAGAGTCCCTTGAAAGTAATCGTCACCGAGAACGGCCAAAAGACCGAGGTGAAGGTCGAGGGAACATCCTCCCAACCTGATTACCGGTTTCTCTACTCGATCACAAAAGAAACCGAAGAGAAAGGACTGCCAACATTATCAACACCTTTCATGTCACGTTCGCACCGCCATTATCCACGACGCGAAACCGTAGTATGCAATGATATGTATTTCGGAATCGTAACTCCCTACGACACTCCCGAACCATTCCGCACGTCTATAGAATACGGTGTCCGCGAATTTCTCGGCTATCGTTATACGCCCGGAGGAGGAACGGCCTCGTTCGGTCTGGGTGTCGGAGCCGGCAACATGAAACTGTTTATTCGCCGTCATAAGAAAGTCGGCGTTGAAAACGATATGTTTGAGCTCACGGATGCCCCCGAAGGGGCACGAAATGTCCATTCCCATCTCATGATATGGCGCCTCCACGTGCCTTTCTACTACCGTCAGCGTATCCATCGCTCGTTCGGCTTCAAGATATCCGCGACAATGAACTTCAACGTGGCCGCAAAAGCCAAGACTTCCTACAGTCTCGACGATGAGAAACATACCCTCAAGGTCAAAGGTCTCCATCAGCGGCTTCTGACTCCGGATTTCACATTTGCCATCGGCGATTTCGATGCTTTCTCCGTCTATGTCAGGTGGTCACCTGTCAGCGTGTTCAAGCATCGCTTCGGACCTGAGATTAAAACACTTTCTTTCGGACTCTCAATGGGATTATAAAAGATGAAAAAGATATTATTGACCGTGGCCCTGACTGTGACAGGCGCGGTGACAGCGTTAGCCGCCAATGATGCAGATACTCTGGCTAAAGTCGAGGATGCCTCGCAACTGATAATAACGGAAAGCCCCGCCGGAACGGCAATAAAGATAACCCGGTTTCAAAACGGCGATTCGCTGACCGAAACTATAACCCGAAATTTTGACGGACCGGTCACCCTTAACCAGCGCCGCTGGTTCTCACCTATATCGACCGGCTATCCCGGCTACAGCAGCAACTGGGATCTCTGCATGGGAGGCCCCGGACTTGGATGGACGAATGCCTGCGGACAGCCCGACGGGACAGGCATAGAGATGGGAAAATCGCTTGAAATCTCCTGGCTGAACATGCTATCCCTCAAATATACAATGCCGTGGAAGAACTCAAATATTTCGATCGGTTTCGGCTTCGACTGGCGGAACTATCGCATATCGACGAGCGATGTACGATTCATTTCCACCGAAAACGGCGGCATCACCACCGGCCTGTATCCGGAGGGAGCAAAAGGTCACGGCTCGCGCCTGAAAGTGTTCAGCATGGGCATTCCGGTGCTGTGGGGGCAGTCGATACCGGTGCGCACTATGGACGGTTCGCATTTCTACATGTCGGTAGGAGCAGTATTTAACTACAACTCCCACGGAAGCCTGCTGACGAAGTGGACCGATGCCGACGGGAATGAAGTCAAGGAGAAGACCAACCATATCGGTCAGCGCCGTTTCTCGATGGATCTGATCGCCATTGTGAAAATAGGCTGGGGGCTTAATCTCTATGCCCGTTACTCTCCTCAGACTGTGCTTCGTGGCGCCGGGCAGCTAAAATTCCGGCCCTTCTCCACAGGGCTCATCCTCTTCTATTGAAAACATATAGAAACAGCAGAAAAAAGGTCCGGATCGGTCGGTTATGACTGGTCCGGATTTTTTTAAGCTTTTCAGAATATGTTACGGGCGCTCGGGGACTTCAGGGCGAAGGTCGTAGGTGTTGCGCAGACGTTCGAAATTTTCGGGCGTGGCGCGCAGAAGAGCTGTGTCCCTGAACGGATCGTAGCTTGCTGCGATCCCTTCAGCTGTAATGTTTCGGGCCGCGCCCGGGGCGACATTCTCTTCAAACACCGGTTTCGGCAATCCGAGAGCTTCGGCTACTGCTGTGGCAGCCATGACTGTAGCGCGGATTTTGCCTTCGCGTGAATATCCTGCGATGTGCGGCGTGGCTATATACGCCTCGTCAAGGAGAACGCGGTCTATGCCGGGCTCGTTTTCCCAGCAGTCGATGACGGCTCGGCTGACGCGTCCTTCCTTCATGGCCTCTTTCAGCGCGGGAGTGTCTATGATGGCTCCGCGGGCCGAATTGATGATCATCGGCGAGCGCTTCAGCGATGAAAAGAATGCCGAATCGAAAAGATGGTGGGTGGCGTGCGCTCCGCTTCGCGTATATGGAGTGTGGACCGTTATGATGTCGGCCTTCGCCGCGGTCTCTTCCAGTGAATGGAAAGTCTCATCCTTTTCTACCTCGGCGCGTGGCGGATCGACGCCCATAACCGTCATGCCGAGACGTTCGCCCCAGTCCTTGACGATTGAACCGACATGGCCCACTCCGACAATGCCGAGAGTAAGGCCGCGGAGATCGGTCCCGTAAGCCGAGATTATGGAAGCGAATACGTATTGTGCGACAGCCGGGGCATTGCAACCGGGAGCGTTTTTTACGGAGATGCGGTTTTGCGAACACCATGCGGTGTCTATATGGTCGAGTCCGATAGTGGCGGAAGCGATGATGCGGCATCGTGAACCTTCCAGCAGATTCCGGTCACAGCGTGTGCGTGTACGTGTTACCAATGCGTCGGCGTCTTTCATTGCCTCACGTGTGATTTCCTCGGGCGCAAGATAAGATACGCTTGCAACGTCATCGAACACACCCCTTATGAAGGGAATGTTTTTTTCTATTATTATATGAAAATGCTCCATGCGAACAGAATGAAATATATTGACAGAAGCGCGACAACGGTCAGATAGCCCCGTTTCTCCGCGGTAATCTTGAAGCAAAGGGCCGCCTGATAGGCCACGCAGCAGTTAAGCAGAGTCAGATAGGCCGTCACGTTGGCGAAATCCACCATGGCCAGCAGCAGCGTGGCTATGGTCACGGTCACGAGCAGCCCGTTGAATGACCGCGTCCGGGCATTGTAGCTGTATATCTTCACCATGTTTACCAGAGTCAGGGTGAATCCTGCTATCACCGTGACGACAATCACTGCAACAAGCTGGGCGATGTCTTCAAGGTCAAGCTGCGAAAAGATGCTGAGATTGGCTGGAAATACCAAGTCGGACCAGTGGATGATTCCGGCCCCCCACATAATCCACCACGGCACGGCAATCCCTACGCCTGCAGCCATGAGCGATTTCATGGAGAAACATCTCATCTGAGCGCATCCGGCTATGAAAACAGGAATATACGCGATGAACGCATACTGTGCCATGGAGCCGAGCGAGAGAAGGAAAAAAGTGAGAAATATGCGCTTGGCACATTGTTTTGGTCGTTGATAGATGGAATACATCAGACCCAGCGCCGACAACATGACTATCGCAACTATCATTCCGGAGCTCAAGCGTGTCGAGATGATAGGACTGGCCGCCTCCATGACCCCGAAGACCCCGATGTAGATCATCGAGGATGTCCTCAGGAAGTTGAAAGTCTTGTTGATTATGGCCATTCCAGCCATAATCAGCGCTATGAGCGCTAAGGCCCCGCCAACTGAGGCGGTGCCCGAAATATGGGGGGCGGCTCCCATGCCTGTGACAAGCCCGCGGGCTGTGGGAACAGCCGGCAGTTTGGCGAGAACGGAAGCCGCGAATATGAGCAGAAACGAGAGGCCGGCAAGCATGTAGGCTCCAAGCCGGCTGCGCAACAATCGGGTGAATGTACGTTCGGAGGGTTTCAAAATCCAAATTGTGGTCAGGCCATCACATCGCGGCCGATATCACGGCGGAAATAGGCTCCGTCAAAATTGATTTTACCAACCGATGCGTAGCTCTTGGCGAGAGCTTCCTCGAGAGTCTTGCCGAGGGAGCTGGCGGCGAGAACGCGGCCTCCGGAAGTTACGAGCGAGCCTTGAGCGTCGCGGGCCGTTCCGGCATGGAATACTATGCTGTCGGTGACATTTTCTATGCCGGTGATAGCTTTTCCTTTGGGATAGGAGCCGGGATATCCGCCACTTACCATCATCACCGTCGCGGCAGCCATGGGGCTGTGGCGCAGCTCGAGATCGCCGAGATTTCCCTCTGCGGCAGCTTTCATAAGTTCTACCAGGTCGGAATCCACGCGAAGCATGACGGCTTCAGTCTCCGGGTCGCCCATGCGCACGTTGTATTCGATCACCATAGGATTGCTTTCGACATTTATGAGACCCAGGAATATGAATCCGCGATAGGTTATGCCTGCGTCGAGAAGTCCTTTTATGGTAGGACGGATGATGCGCTCTTCGACTTTCTCCATAAAAGCTGCATCGGCAAAGGGGACGGGACTTACGGCGCCCATGCCGCCGGTGTTGAGGCCTGTGTCGCCTTCCCCTATGCGTTTGTAGTCTTTGGCGACAGGCAGTATGCGGTAGCCTCCGTTGCCGTCAGTGAGGACGAAGACAGAGCATTCGATTCCGGAAAGATATTCTTCCACCACAACCGTGGCGCTCGCACCGCCGAACATTCCCGACAGCATTTCGCGGAGACTCTTGCGGGCCTCTTCAAGGTCGTTGATGATCAACACTCCTTTTCCAGCAGCGAGTCCGTCGGCTTTGAGTACGTAAGGAGCCTTGAGCGTGCCGAGAAACTCACATCCTTCATCGGCTGTTTCCTTGGTGAAAGACTGGTAGCGGGCGGTAGGGATATTCATGTCAGTCATGAATTTCTTTGCAAAATCCTTGCTTCCTTCAAGCATGGCTCCGGCTTTGGAGGGACCCACGACAAGGACTTCCGGCATCTGCGATTTCATGTAGTCATAAATGCCTTCGACGAGGGGATCCTCATTGCCGACGACAATCATGTCGATGGCGTTGTCGGCGGTGAATTTTCTGACAGCCTCGAAATCAAGCGGCTTTATGGCCACATTGGTGCCATATTGGTCTGTGCCGCCGTTTCCCGGTGCGATAAAAAGAGCGTCGGTTAATGGACTCTGACTTATTTTCCAGGCAAGAGCCGATTCGCGGCCGCCTGATCCGAGCAATAGAATTTTCATGACTATGCTTATGAATTGTAATGATGGAATCTGATGTTAAAACAGGTTGAAAAAGGAGTTGGCGGGAATCAGTCGTTTCCTTCCTCCGACTGGCCCGGGCGTTTCCAGCGTCGGCGCGGACGGAATGTCACTCCGGTCTTGTCTTCCGAAAGCGAAGGCTTGCGTCCGATGATTCCTTTGAGGGCATGCACGTTTCGACGGGCTGCCAGAGGGTTCTCCGAGGGCTCTTCGCGCTGCACTGTCTTGGCGAAGCGGCCTTTGGTCGGCGCATATTTTGACTCTCCTTTGCGGGGAGCTTTTCTGTCGCGGTCAAAACTCTTGCCTCCGAACCCTCCGCGGCGTGCGCGGTCGCGCCATTCGCGGTCGCTTGTCCTTCTGCCGCGTTCGTGACGCTCACTGTCGGCCGGAGCGGTCTTGAGATGGCCGCCTTCCCGACGGAATGATTTGTAGTCGCCCTCGAAAATCACATATTCGCGCAGCTCACATTCGAGAGCTCCGTTAAATATCGGTTCTTTGAGTGAGGGCGCGAGTCCTATTTTCTGGAAATATTCCTCGCGGTAGCCGATTATCCATGCATGGTAGCCTGTGAAGACCTGTTTGAGTTTCTGACCGATCAGAGAATAGAGGCCTTCCATGTCGTCGGAGCTGATGCGCTCGCCGTAGGGGGGATTGGTGACCAGCACTCCGTTGGCGGGCGCTTCATTCCACTGGGAAAGAGGCTTCACCTCCAGAGAGACGAATTTGCCGACACCGGCGCTTTTCACGTTTTCCGTGGCTATGGCTATGGCTTTCGGCGACATGTCGCAACCGATTATCGGGAAATCGACCGTGCGCTCCCGTGAATCGTCGTTATAGATCGCATCGAAAAGTTCCGCATCGAAATCGGGCCATGACTCGAAGGCGAACCGGCGACGATAGACGCCGGGATTGATTCCGGCGGCGATGAGCGCTGCCTCGATGACAAATGTTCCGGAACCGCACATTGGATCGACAAAAGGACAATCGCCGCGCCAACCGCTTTTCAGAATGATTCCGGCAGCGAGCACTTCGTTGATCGGCGCTTCGGTCTGGGCAACACGGTAGCCGCGTTTGTGGAGCGATTCTCCCGACGAGTCGAGTGAGACAGTCACGCGCTCACCCTGGATGTGGACGTTGATTCTGACGTCGGCATCCTGAAGCCTTACGCGCGGGCGCGACTCGGGGCCGAACTTGTCGCGGAAATAATCGACAATTCCGTCCTTGACTCGGTAGGTCACATAGCGTGAATGGGTAAACTCTTCGGAATTGGAGACGGTGTCAATCGAAAACGTCTTGTCGAGACTCAGGACGGAGCTCCAGTCATATTCCTTGATGAGTTCATAGAGCTCGTCGGGGTCGGCGGCTGTGAATTTATATATCGGTTTGAGAATGCGCAGGGCGGTGCGGCAACACATGTTGGCCTTGTAAAGCATGGCGCGGTCACCTTCGAAGGAAACCATTCTGCGGCCCGGTTCCACATTAGTCGCGCCAAGCGAGCGCAATTCTTCGGCCAGCACATCTTCCAATCCCTGGAAGGTCTTGGCCACCATCTCAAACTGTTGGGTATGCATCATCGGTTATGCTGTTTCAAGTATGTCGTGTAATACGATGCAAAGTTATCGAATTTAATCCATAAATCAGCCATCTTGGCGAATTTTCATCGATTTTGATTGCCGTGTCGCAAAAAAACGCTAACTTTAACCCCTGAAAACAAGATTCCCCCGGAATTCTTACCTTATATCGCATATACATAATCAACAAATAAACCAATTTACTATCATGAGCAATAACTCTAAACAATGGGGCGCCATCATAGTGATGATAGCGCTTTTCGCGATGATTGCATTCGTGACCAACCTGTGTACACCAATGGCCACAATCATCAAAAATCAGGGTGATATTTCCAATGTGCTCGCCCAGATCGGAAACTACGGTAACTTCATCGCCTATCTCATAATGGGTATTCCGGCGGGTATGCTGATCGCCAAGTTCGGCTACAAGAAAACGGCTCTTATTGGTCTTGCCATCGGAGCAGCCGGTATTCTGATCCAGTGGGTGAGCGGTCTGATGGACGCTCAGGCCAATCTCGGTCTTGTGTTTACTGTCTATCTCATCGGAGCATTCATCGCCGGTCTCTGCATGTGTATCCTCAACTGCGTTGTGAACCCCATGCTTAACATTCTCGGCGGCGGCGGCAACGAAGGCAACAAGCTTATCCAGCTCGGCGGTGTGTTCAACTCGTCGGCAGCCGTTGCATGCTACATCCTCATGGGCGCTCTCATAGGCGACGTTACTAAAGCCAAAATTTCCGATGCCACTCCGGCTCTCATGATAGCTCTGGCTATCTTCGTGGTCGCTTTCATAGTCATCTGCTTCACCAAGATCAAGGAACCCCAGCAGGCTCCCGTTCAGGTAAGCCTTATCAAGGGTGCGCTCAGCTACCGTCACTTCGCTCTCGGCGCTCTCGCCATATTCCTCTACATGGGTATCGAGGTCGGTGTCCCCAACTACTCGCAGCAGCTTCTCATCGGTGAAGGCATTCCCGCCGGCACCGTAGGTCTGATCATCGCCGTCTATTGGTTCATGATGCTCATAGGCCGTTTCGTCGGAGCTTCCATCGGCTCGAAGATATCGGCCCGCAGCATGATCGTTGCCGTAGCTACCGCAACCATCGTTCTCGTTCTCTTCGGTATGTATGCTCCCGAAAGCGTCAAGGTCAACTTCCCGGGTGTTGACTGGGGCAATCTCGCAATCGTATGGCAGGAGATTCCTCTGGGTATTTTCGCATTCCTTCTGGTGGGTCTCTGCACTTCCGTTATGTGGGGCGCCATCTTCAACCTTGCAGTGGAAGGTCTCGGCAAATACACCGCTATCGCTTCCGGTATCTTCATGACAATGGTGTTCGGTTGCGCCGTAATGCTCGCAATCCAGGGTGCCGTTGCCGATGCCGCCGGCTACTACAACTCGTTCTGGGTAGTGATCGCATGTGCCGCTTATCTGCTCTTCTATGCGCTGATCGGTTCCAAGCCTGTCAGCTCCAAGGTTAGCGCTGATGAAGCAAACGCTGTCAACGCCCTCGAGGACGCAATCTGATAAATATCTCCATCTATACCGACGGCGGATTCCCCACAACAACGGGAATCCGCCGTTAAAACTTTATATGTGTAGGGATATTGCCGTAAAATTCCTATCTTTACATTTGTAGCCCATCCAAACATTTATGCAACATATAGCCCGGATTCCAATACTCTTCATCTTCTTGCTGCTGTTTCTTTCCTGCGGGGACCCGGCATGTGAGCTTCTGGACGAGGCCGAGCGTATTGTCGATCAGTCTCCGGCTGAAGCTTCGGTGTTGCTGAAGAAGGTCGATCAGGCGCTTATCGGCGACGAAGATGACAGGGCCCTTTACGGACTTTTATCCGTGCAGACCCGGATTGAAAGAGGATTGCCCGTATCCTCCGATTCTGCCATTTCAGCCTCGGCGGCTTATTATAATGGCAAATGGCCGTCTAAAAGACAGATCAAAGCGCTATATTATCAGGGGGTGGTTTTAGAAGAGACCGGGCATCCTTCCAAGGCATTCGTTCCGTTCATGCGGGCGCGTAATCTTGCGAAGGAGATGGGTGATGAACAATGGGTCGGAAAACTGACCGAGGCAATCGACCATATCTTTGATTCTGTTTCATCGCGCGAAGAGGCTATAGCCCTCGGCCAGACGGCAACAGTAGCGCTCGGTGACTATGTCTCCTCCAAGCAGGATGTCGAGATCGGCCGCAGAAATTTCCTTAAAATAGTGATTCTGGCGCTTTTCATTCTGTTTTGCGCATTAATAATTGTGAGCGGTGTACTGATAAGATTCCATATCAGATCAAAGAATGCGGAAATCAGAAACAAGATATTGGATCTGTATGTGGTTTCCTCCCGTCTGGAATATGAGTGTGGCCGCAATGCGACTCTGGATAGCAATGTGAAAGAAAACGAGGCTCAGATTGCTTCGCTGAAAGATGCGATAGACTCCCGGGAGCGTCAGATACGCCAATTGGAGAAGCGTAATGATCTCAGTGATTCCAAACTGGCTGTGCGTCAGCTGTTCCGCGACAGATGGTCGGAGCTTAATATCATGTGTAATGAATATTTCGAATTGGAGAGCTCTTCAAACGCGCGATTGTCAGTGGTGAAAAACATCGAGCGGGAACTTGAAAAAATGCGTTCGCCTAAAAATATCATGATGATCGTAGATTCGGTCAACAGATATATGGACGGCATTATTGACAGGTTGAGGACAGAATGTCATTTCCTGAAAAATGACGATATCACCTTCCTCGCGCTTTTATATGCGGGTTTCTCACCAAGAGCCGTCTGCCTTTTTACCGGAATCAAACTGAAATACTACTACAATAAACGGTCAAGAATAATCGGGAGGATCAGGAACGCCTTAGGGTCGGAAGCGGGGAAATTTGTCGATCAGATTATATAAGAATTCGATTATGGATTGATTGGGAATCAGACTTTTAAGACATATCAATGTGGTTGAGTTAAGCTGATAAGGCTTGATGGACAAGCCCCCCGGGGCGCGCTGTGTCCTAACCGTGTATGGAGCGCAGCGGAGTGCACGGAAAGAGTCTATACCAAGTCCCGGCGTCCCGGAGGGATGCCTCAGTGGTGGATGCAATGTTCTGTACCACAGAATCGTCCCTCCGCGACTCAATTATTATATATCATGCCTATCCGACCACTCCGCTTCGCTCCATGGCCGGTTACTTTCAGCACGCCCTTCGGGCTCCGATGGGAAAAAGCATGACATCAATTTCTTAACTCAACCGCATTGTTAAGACATATTTCAGGGTGAGGAAAATTTGATGTTTTTCTATCTTGTAATGCATTGATTTTATGTGTTGTATGGCGGAAAGTGTGGAATTTTAAGCGAGGCGTTTTTGTTGTAAATTGAGATAATTGAAATTAACTTTGTAAACGGAGTTAAGACAGAAATTTTAGCAAAAAATAATTATTAATCGTTTAAAGTATTTAGAGTATGTCAAGATTTAAGAAACTGGCTATGCTGATGTCATTTGCCGCAGTATTAGGATTGGTAGGTTTAGTGATTGATTCCTGCGAAAATAGCTCATGGAATGAGTCGGAATTTATTCATTATTAAGATATTTTATATTTTATGGCAACTTTCGATGTTTGTGCGTTTTTGAGCGGGATCCTGAAGGGACTTCCGGCAGTTGCTCTGTCATTTGGCGCCTTGTGGTCGTTGATCAAGCTCGGCAAGTTACTGGATAAAAAGGATGACTGCAGGCTGTTTCGGATCGCCATCATGATTTTCTGTGGAATGGCCGAAGCTTGGGTGGTGGCGCTGGCTGTCTATCTTCCTTACGGCGGCGGTATGCCTGGTGTTCCGGCTCTCTGTGTGACGTCTTTTCTCGTCTATGCTTTCCTGCAAATGAATTGGATGAAACAACGGCAAGAAGGTTTGATGGATGGCTCGCCAGCGGTCAATCGCAGATATCTCATAGGATTTACCGTCGCACTTGGGATAGCTCTTGGCCTTTATGGGTCGGAGCCTGGAGGTGCTTCCGGCAGAATATTGTTGATGACGGTCTGGATTTCTTTCATCGTTATGTCATATTACATTATTCTGTATTTCTCCGTTTTCGGGCGAGATGACAAGGCCACACCGGTTTGGAAGATTGTCATTGATGGCGCAATCCGGATTGCATTTGTTTCGTGCTTGTATTTTTATTATCACGAAGTCCTTTTCGCAAACTTCCCGGTATTCTTATAAATAAAATTCAATAATATACTCCAATAATATTTTGAAATTGTTGGATTTTAAAGTATTATTGGAGTGCTTTTTTAGTGGCTGATAAATATTCAAAAAACCTGACAATCATGGAAAAAGAGGACATATCGCGCCGGGACTTACGGATTGCCGAGAGGGCATAGCATGGGCTGTCGGGAAGAGGGGGTTAGCAGGGCGGTTGAGATGAGCCGAGCGGGGTCAACGGCCTTCCGTTGACGGACGAGGTTTTCCAGAATTTCAATGTGCTCTTTGCCATGATTGGTTCCGGGGGAGGGACGGGTCAGACATTTCGGACGGGTCGGACGGCTTCTTTTTTCCGGAGGAGGGGCGGTCATGGCGCCGCTTAGAAGAGCGGGACTGACGGGCAGTCTTCTGGTTCTGGGAGATAAATCTGATTGAAGATTGAGAGGTCGGGAGGGATGCCGAGAAGGACTTCCCTTTCGATCAGTTCCTCTTCGGGTGGTGGATCGGGCGGCTGGGCGAGGTCGAGGTTGGGCCACGGACGCGAGGGACGCCGGATCTCGTTGGTGAAGACGTTGACGCGGGTCTTGGGTCGGTAGGTTCCGTGGACCACCAGCAGCGACTCTTCGCCCATTGACAGACACGGGATGACCGAACGCCAGACGCGGGTCAGATGACGTCCGCGACGCGGGTAAGCGTCGCCGTCGAGAATAAGGGCCATGGGAAAGTTGAGACCCCGGCAGTATTCGGGAGAACGGGCGGTGGAAAGGATAGGCTGCCACTTGGGATCGGGCAACGCTTTGCGCGACCGGTGGGGCAGAAGGCGGTTCAGCTGCTTGCGGTTCTTGCCGACGATGCAGAAAGGTGCGCCGGGACGCACGACCGTGGCGAGCCAGCGCACATAGTTGACCAGAGCCTGCTTGAGTGCTTCCTTTTCGGCGTCGGCATCGCAGAGATAGAGACGCTGAGGCTTGCGCTGTGCGCGCTGACGCTCAAGAACGGAGATGGCGCGCCGGGCGTCGCGGTGAAGCGGGTAGCCGAGCCAGCGCTCGAACTGAGCGGCCCAGTTTCGCTGCCCGACGGAGCGGGGACGGCATTTTATTTTCTTCGCGGTCAACATGCCGCAAAGTTAGGGAGGAATCGGAGGGAGAGGAAGTCTGTTTCTAAAAACTATTAGCTTAGTTAGCTGAGATAGCTGCTCTATTCGTTGGGCCAATTGGGCAAATTTGACCAAGTGAGAATTGGGTGGAGGAGTTTCAGCGGTTGATGTCGGTCAGGGCGTGGAGAGTGGTGAAGAGTCGTTCCATTTCGGGCGTCAGCTCGACCTGACGTCGCGCCATGACGCGCCGCGCTATGGCGAAGAATTTCGACAAGGGAACCTCGGAGTACCCCATCGTAGCGCCCCCTTCTGAAAATGAGCCGACGAAATTGCGTGGGAACCCCGTTCCGTGTATGTTGACGCCGACGCCTACGGTGGTGGCGGTGTTGAACATGGTGTTGATTCCGGCCTTCGAGTGGTCGCCCATGATCAGGCCGCAGAACTGCAGGCCGGTGCGGCGGAAGCGACGCGTGGGATAGTGCCAGAGCTTGATTTCGGTATAATCGTTCTTGAGATTCGACGCCACGCAACCGGCTCCGAGATTGCACCACGAGCCAATAACGGCATTGCCGAGAAATCCGTCGTGGGCCTTGTTGGTGTAGTCGTGCATGACAATGTTGTTGATCTCGCCGCCGACCTTGCAGTGACGCCCGATTGTTGTTGCGCCGTAGATGCGTGTCAGCATGTTGACGGTGGAGTGGTCGAGAATAGCCACAGGCCCGCGCAGACATGAGCCCTCCATGATTTCAGCTCCGGGACCCACGTAGATAGGACCGTGTTCTGTATTGAATGTCACGCCCTCGGCGCGGGCGCCTTCATCGAGGAAAATGCGGGCCGATGTGCCTATGACGGTGCATGTCTTGCTCAGCGGACGGGACACCTCGGTCTCGGTCAGCAGTTCGAAATCGTTGCGGATCTCTTCGGCGTTATGGATGAAGAGATCGTAGGCATACTCGATTGAGGTGACCTCTCCGGGATAGGGGATGAAGCGCTCGGGGCGGCCGCAATAGGCGATGGTGCGCTCTCCTTTTGTCAGCGCCTCGCCGGGGAGGAGCAGGGCCACGGTGTCGGCCAGCCTTCGGGAGGCAACGATGTGGGAGGCGATCACAAGTGTATCCGAGGCAGGTTCCGCGTTGGGGTAGAGTTCGCGGAGATAGTCGGCCGTAATGTAGGAATAGTCTCCCGGAAGCAGACGCTCCCACTTGCTGCGCAGCGTTGAGAGTCCTAAGAGAAGTTCGCTGACAGGGCGGGTGAATGTCAGCGGGAGAAGAGAGCATGCTATTTCCGGATCGTCGGCAAGAATGATTTGGCGTGGCATAACTGATGGATTTTGGCTGCAAATTTACTGATTTTTCGTGTAAAATCGGTCGGAGGGCGCCGGGTGATTTTGACGTGTGATAAAATATTTATACCTTTGTGTTTGAAATACAGATGCTTATAATGCTTAAAGCTGAACAGCAATGAAATATACAGAATTGGATATTCCGGGAGTATGGCTCATCGAGCCGCGCCGTTTCGGCGATGCCCGGGGCTATTTTATGGAGTCGTTCAAAAAAGAGGAATTCCAGGCCCATGTAGGTCCCGTGGAGTTCGTTCAGGACAATGAGTCGCTATCGGGGAGGGGAGTGCTCCGCGGCCTCCATTTCCAGAAAGGAGCTTTCGCGCAGGCCAAGCTGGTCAGGGTCTCTCGCGGCTGCGTGCTTGATGTGGCGGTTGATCTTCGCGGCGGTTCGCCCACCTACGGGCGCCATATAGCCGTGGAGCTTTCACAGGAAAACGGGCGGCAGGTCTTCCTGCCGAGAGGCATGGCCCACGGTTTCATAGTGCTCAGCGATGAAGCTCAGTTCCAGTATAAGGTAGATAACCGTTATGCTCCCGAGTGCGAGGCCACCCTCCGGTTCAATGATCCGGAACTGGCCATAGACTGGCGGCTGCCCGAAGGGGAGATGTTGCTGTCGGAGAAAGATATGCGTGGAATTCCGTTCAATGACATAGAGCCGTTTTGATTATGGACAGACTGATGGTGGTTTTTCTGGCGGCAGTGGTTTCGTTCGCCGTCCAAGCCCGGGAACTCGGGCTTATCCCCATGCCCGCGCAGCTGAAAGATGGTGCCGGCACGTTTGACGCCCGGAAAGCGCAAGGCATATATTATGCCGATGATATTTCCTCGTTCAACCGGAGCGTGCTTGATTCGGTGTGGCGCGGGATGTCTGAGCCATTAACACCGGTAGCATCCGGGAAAAAAGCGTCGGTCCGCCTGACGACTGACACTTCTCTTCCCCGGGAAGGTTACAGGCTTCTCGTTACGCCGAAGGAGATACGCCTGACTGGCGGGAGCAACGCCGGTGTCTATTACGGAATAATGACGCTCGGCCAGATCATGGACTCAGACCGTGGCGCGAGTGCGAGGGGGCTCCTGCCATGCGTGGAGATAACCGATTCACCCCGCTATGGCTTCAGAGCGCTGATGGTTGACCCTGCGCGCCATTTTCTGCCTGTAGGTGATCTGAAACGCTTCGTCGATCTGATGTCGCGTTACAAATACAATACTCTTCAGCTTCATCTGACCGATGATCAGGGCTGGCGCGTGGAGATCAAGAGCCGCCCGGAACTTGCCGCCGGTCAGAAGCATTACACTCAGTCGGAGTTGCGCGATCTTGTCGCCTACGCGGCTGACCGCAACGTCGAGATTATTCCCGAGATAGATATTCCGGGTCATACTGCAGCTTTCCTTCACGCTCATCCGGAGCTGATGTGCGACACCGGCGATTCGGTGAAAATAGATCTCGCCTCGACTACGAATCTGATGCTCTGCGCCTCACGCGATTTCGTTTATGACATTTACGACGACATCATAGCGGAAATAGCCGCTCTCTTCCCGGCCCGAAACATCCATCTCGGGGGCGACGAGTCAGCGATAGCCGCAAATTGGGACCGGTGTTCACGCGACATCGCACTGACCGACTCCCTCGGGCTTGAGAACCCCACGCAGCTAATGGCCTATTTCTTCGACCGCATTTTCAGCTCGGTGAGAAGGCATGGCAAGGAACCCATGATGTGGTGTGAGCTTGACAACATCCGCATGCCGGCCCGTAAATATCTGTTCGACTATCCGAAGGATGTGCGGCTCGTGACATGGCGTGCCGGGCTGACCCCGAAGTGCATGGAGCTTACCGCCGCAAGCGGCCACCGTCTTGTGATGGCCCCCGGCGAATACGCTTATCTCGATTATCCGCAATACAGGAACGATTTCCCGGAATTCAACAACTGGGGCATGCCTCAGACCACGCTTGAACAAGTCTATGGGTTCGATCCTTCCTACGGCGGCGACAACCGGAATATCGACGGTGTCATGGGGACTCTGTGGGCCGAGGCGATGCCTGATGTCAACCGCGTGACCTACATGGCTTTTCCCCGTGCTCTCGCGCTTGCGGAAGCCGGTTGGAGCAGCATGGACCGGCGCGACTGGAATTCCTTCCGCCGCCGTCTTCTGCCCGTCCTTACCACCTTGCTGTCTTCGGGAGTCTCTTTCCGCGTGCCTTTCGAGATCTATCCTGTCCGCTGAACCGGTTTCCCGGGAGGCTGAGCAGTTTCAAGGCCATGTAGCATGTCGAGGCATAAAATCCGCCAATGACGAAGCCTCCAATAACGTCGCCGGGATAATGGACTCCCAGATAGATGCGGGAATAGGATACAAGGGTGGTCCATGCGATCAATGACATAGCGATATATCGGTTTCTGAGGATCAACGAAATGAAAAGCGCGAAAGCGAAAGAGTTTGCCGCATGGCATGAGGGGAATCCGTAGCTGCCACCCCGATAGTCGTTGACTAAGTGCAGCCCGATGTTTATCGGATTGTCGGGATTCGACGGCCGCAACCTCGCGACCGCCGGACGTATGATGGAAGAACATGTCTGGTCGGTCAGCGCAATCACCGTTGCGGCAGCCGCTATGACAGCGATGCCTTTGGCCCATCCGAGCCGACGGACGAGCGATGCCGCCACGAGCAGATAGAGCGGAATCCATATCCACCTGTCGCTCATCCACCACATCAGCGAGTCAAATGCCGGGGAATTACATCCGTTGACGGCCATAAGAATGTCCGTATCAATCGATTCAAGAAAAGATAATAGCGTCATGTAGGTCCAGAATTCTGTTTGTCCCGCAAAAATATCGGACGATTCTGTTGAAATTTTGAATTTCAGCGTCGCAATTCATAATTTCTTCAGAATTCGACCGTAAATTTGCATAAAAAACGCTCCTTATGAAACTTCTTATAATTGAGGACGAAAAAGCGCTCTCCGACAGTATTGTCAGTTATCTCAGCCATGAGGAATACCTTTGTGAGCAGGCTTTCACTTACGCCGAGGCACTGGAGAAAACAGGGGCGTATGAATATGACTGCATCCTGCTCGATCTCATGCTGCCGGGCGGGAGCGGTCTGGATATTCTCAGGACGATCAAGCGGGGTAACCCGGCAGCAGGCGTAGTCATCATCTCGGCGAAGGATTCTATCGACGATAAGGTCGAGGGCCTGAAGATCGGCGCCGACGATTATCTCGCAAAGCCTTTCCATCTGCCGGAGCTGGGAATGAGAATATTCGCTCTGTTGCGTCGCAAATGTTTCTCGGCCGGTAATGTCATTTCGACAGGACCCGTAAGTATAGATCTTCTGCGACGGTCAGTGGCGGTCGGCGACCGCTCGCTCGAGCTGACGAAATCGGAATACGATCTTCTTCTGTTCCTTGTCGAGAACCGCCGGCGAGTAGTGTCGAAGAGCGCCGTGGCTGAGCACCTGAGCGGAGATGTGGCCGACATGATGGATGATTTCAACTTCGTGTATGCCCACGTGAAGAATCTTAAGGCCAAACTGGCGTCGGCCGGAGCCACAGGATGTATAAAAACTTATTACGGGGTGGGTTATAAATGGGATATAGAATGATGAAGAATCTTGTTTCAAAGACTTTCTCCCGGTTCACGATCTGTTGCGTAGTGCTGTTCTTGGTGTCTGCGCCGCTGTTCTATTTCGTGACCAGGCATTATTATGCCGAAGACATGATAGATATAATCGAGGCGGTCGAAGGAGGTCACGGAATACCCCCTCTCGATCTTGAACGAGACATAATGGAGGGCATGATGATACAGTTCGTGTTGATTTTTGTCGTGGTCACCGTTTCGCTCTACGTCACGATGCGGTTCGTCACTCGGCGCCTCTGGCTCCCTTTCGACGATACATTGCGCAAAGCGGAGTCATTTAATGTGACGCAGGACGCATCGCCTGAATTCATGCCGACGGATATCAGAGAGTTCGACCGGCTTAACCGTTCGCTTGAAAAGATGATGACGCGCAGCCGCGAGACCTACAGGATTCAGAAGGAGTTCACCGAAAACGCCTCCCACGAGTTGCAGACCCCGCTGGCTGTTACCCGGAGCAAGCTTGACCTTCTGATGCAGGAGAATCTCGATGAGAGGACAACGGCCATGATCGCCGACCTTTACGATCTGAATATGCGCATGGGGCATCTTAACCGCAGCCTTTTGCTCCTGGCGAAAATCGATAACGGACAATACTCCGAGGTGGAAACGGTCGATCCTCAACGGTTCATAGCGGAGCGCCTGGCGGCTTACCGGATGCTAAGGCCCGGTCTCAGGATTGATATGGAAGAGAACCGGAAGAATCCGCAGGCTTTCAAAGCCAACCCAATTCTCATGGAGAGTCTGGTGAACAATCTTGTCGTCAATGCCATACGTCACACGCATGACTCAACGGGGCGCATCGTCATAGCGCTCTCCGACGAGGGCTTTTCCGTCACCAATCCATCTGACGGCAAAAGCCTTGACGGTGCGAACCTGTTCCGACGTTTCGGAGCCGGCCCCCTTGCCAAAAACGGCAATGGTCTCGGTCTGGCGATAGCCAAGGCCGTCTGCGATTATCACGGATGGGCTATAGAATATTCCCATGACGGGAGCCGCCATAAATTCACAATAAGGACAAACCTATAGAACCATGTGGAAATTATACGCTCTTCTTTCAGCTCTGTTCGCCGCATTTACAGCCATATTCGCCAAACTCGGGGTAAGAAACATCGACTCCGATCTCGCAACCGCCATAAGGACGGCCATAGTGCTCGCCCCGACATGGGGGATAGTGTTGATGAGCGGCAAAATGCAGTCTTTAAAAACGATAGGTGCCGGCACGTGGATATTCCTCATCCTGTCAGGCATAGCGACAGGGCTCTCATGGCTGTTCTATTTCAGGGCGCTTCAGATCGGTGAAGCGTCGAAGGTGGCGCCGCTTGACAAGATGAGTGTGGTATTCACCATCCTGTTCTCTTTCCTTATTCTGAAAGAGCCGCTCACTCCGAAAGTCATTGCAGGCGGTTTGCTGATAACGCTCGGGGCCATTGTGCTCATCTGGAAATGATCGGAACCGGAAAGGCTCGGGCTCTTTTATGGAAGAGAACCGCAATAAACAATAACGTGTTTTGTTCTATTGTGCGAAGGGTGATGTTGCCGTTCCGTAACCTCCGGCAGACATTGTGAATAACCGTTGAAGAAAAGATGCAGAAAAGAGCGAAAATATTTGGCAGTTAGGAAATTAGTTTGTAATTTTGCAACGCTTTTAAGCATGAGAAGGAGCTGACCGGAGGCTAAATCCCTGAGGGATAGAGCGATGGTTGGCTACGGATATGTGCTGAAAGAGCGCCTTGACAAAAGGATAAAACGAAAAGAAATATAAAAATTAATCGAATTAAGTAAACAAAAAGAACTAAGATGCCTACAATTCAGCAATTGGTAAGAAAAGGACGTGTGGCTCTCGAGGACAAGAGTAAGTCACCTGCACTGGATTCATGCCCGCAGCGCCGTGGCGTTTGCGTGCGTGTTTATACCACCACTCCCAAAAAGCCTAACTCGGCAATGCGTAAGGTGGCCCGTGTGCGCCTCACCAACGGTAAGGAAGTCAACTCTTACATTCCCGGTGAAGGTCACAACCTGCAGGAACACTCTATCGTGCTCGTGCGCGGCGGTCGTGTAAAGGACCTCCCCGGTGTACGTTATCACATTGTCCGCGGTACTCTTGATACCAGTGGCGTGAAGGACCGCACTCAGCGTCGTTCGAAATACGGTGCAAAGCGTCCGAAAGCCGCCAAGAAGTAATCGTAATCCAAACGTCTAAAATCTTACAGCCCCTCCGGGTGCAGGGCTTAAAACAAAGCGCCCGGATAAAGAGAAAAGTAACTGAAGTAAACAGAATCTTCGCTTTTTGATTTATTGGAAGGCTAATTCGAAACATAATCGACGGTTGAGTAAACGACCGGGCCGGAGGGCCGGCGTTGAAGATGAAAGAAGCAGCAACCAAGCAAACAAAAAACGATAAAAAATCGCTCAAAACACAAAATGAGAAAGGCAAAACCTAAGAAGCGGGTCGTTTTACCCGATCCCGTTTTCAACGATGTAAGAGTTTCCAAGTTCGTCAATCACCTGATGTATGACGGCAAGAAGAACACCGCTTACACCATTTTCTACAGCGCTCTTGAAACCGTGAAGTCAAAACTTCCCAACGAAGAGAAGACCGCTCTTGAAATCTGGAAAAAAGCCCTTGAAAATGTAACTCCTCAGGTCGAGGTCAAATCACGTCGCGTAGGCGGTGCCACCTTCCAGGTGCCTACTGAAATCCGTCCTGACCGCAAGGAGTCGATATCGATGAAAAACCTCATCCTCTATGCCCGCAAACGTGGCGGCAAGACCATGGCTGACAAGCTGGCTGCCGAAATCGTGGATGCCTACAACGATCAGGGCGGCGCGTTCAAGCGCAAGGAAGACATGCACAAGATGGCCGAGGCCAACCGTGCGTTCGCTCACTTCCGTTTCTAAATTCCAATTAAAGTTTTTCATTGATTTTTATTCCAAAGAACAACAATGTCTAAAGCAGACGAACTACTTAAATTTACCCGTAATATAGGTATTATGGCTCATATCGATGCCGGTAAGACCACCACATCGGAGCGCATATTGTTTTATACGGGTCTGACTCACAAAATAGGTGAGGTTCACGACGGCGCCGCTACCATGGACTGGATGGAGCAGGAGCAGGAGCGTGGTATCACCATCACTTCGGCCGCCACTACCGCTTTCTGGAACTATGACGGCAACAAATACAAGATCAACCTTATCGACACTCCGGGGCACGTGGACTTTACCGTCGAGGTAGAGCGCTCTCTGCGTGTGCTCGACGGCGCTGTCGCTACATTCTGCGCTGTGGGCGGTGTTGAGCCTCAGTCAGAGACCGTGTGGCGTCAGGCTGACAAATACAATGTTCCCCGTATCGGTTATGTGAACAAGATGGACCGTTCGGGCGCCAACTTCTTCGAGGTTGTACGCCAGATCAAGGATGTGCTCGGTGCAAATCCCTGTCCTATCCAGATTCCTATCGGAGCGGAAGAAACCTTCAAAGGTATCGTTGACCTCATTACGATGAAGGCTATTTTCTGGCATGACGAATCGATGGGTGCCGACTACGACGTAGAGGATATCCCTGAAAATCTCGTTGCCGAAGCCGAAGAGTGGCGCGACAAGATGCTCGAGAAAATCGCCGAGTTCGATGACGCCATCATGGAAAAATATTTCGATGATCCTTCGACCATAACCGAAGATGAGATCCGCGTTGCCATACGCAAGGCTACGATTGCCATGGGCATCGTGCCGATGACCTGCGGTTCCTCTTTCAAGAACAAAGGCGTTCAGCCGCTGCTCAACAATGTCTGCGCATATCTGCCCAGCCCCGTTGACGCCGGCGCCATCGAAGGTCATAATCCCGACAATCCCGATCAGGTCGAGGTTCGCGAACCGCTGCCTGAATCGCCCATGTGCGCCCTCGCGTTCAAGATCGCAACCGACCCTTATGTCGGCCGTCTGACATTCTTCCGTGTCTATTCCGGAAATGTGGAAGCCGGAAGCTACATCCTCAATGCCCGTTCAGGCAAGAAGGAACGCGTTTCACGTCTGTTCCAGATGCACTCCAACAAGCAGAATCCTATGGAAGCGATCGGTTGCGGCGATATAGGCGCAGGCGTAGGCTTCAAGGATATCCGCACAGGTGACACTCTCTGTGCCGAAAACGCTCCCATCGTTCTTGAGGCCATGGACTTCCCCGATCCCGTGATCGGTATCGCAGTAGAGCCCAAGACTCAGAAAGACCTTGACAAGCTCGGCGTGGGCCTGCAGAAACTTGCAGAAGAAGACCCGACATTCCGCGTACAGACCAACGAGGAAACCGGCCAGACCGTTATCTCCGGTATGGGTGAGCTTCACCTCGACATCATTATCGACCGTCTGAAGCGTGAGTTCAAGGTTGAATGTAACCAGGGCCGTCCTCAGGTAAGCTACAAGGAAGCCATCACAGCTCCCGTTGAGCTCCGCGAGGTGTTCAAGAAGCAGACCGGTGGTCGCGGTAAGTTCGCCGATATCATCGTGCGTGTTGAACCGGCTGACGAAGGATTCGAAGGCAACCTTCAGTTCATCGACGAGGTCAAGGGCGGTAACATCCCCAAGGAGTTCATCCCCTCGATCCAGAAAGGTTTCACCACAGCAATGAAAAACGGTGTGCTCGCAGGCTATCCCGTGGAAAAACTCAAGGTTACCGTTATCGACGGTTCGTTCCACCCGGTTGACTCCGATCAGCTTTCATTCGAGCTCTGCGCCATCCAGGCTTTCAAGAAAGCTTCAGAGAAAGCTAATCCCGTTCTTCTCGAGCCTATCATGAAGATCGAAGTCGTTACTCCCGAAGAAAGCATGGGTGACGTCATCAGCGACCTTAACAAGCGTCGCGGTCAGGTAGAAGGTATGGAAACCAGCCGTTCAGGCGCACGTGTCGTTAAAGCCCAGGCTCCTCTTGCAGAAATGTTCGGTTACGTGACCGCACTCCGCACCATCACCTCGGGCCGCGCAACCTCGACTATGACCTTCAGCCACTATGCCGAAGTCAGCAACTCGATCGCACGCAACGTGCTGACCGAATGCCAGGGCCGCGTTGACTTACTGAAATAAAATAACTTTCATTCAACCACAATATGAGCCAAAAAATCAGAATCAAGCTTAAATCTTACGATCATGACTTGGTGGACAAGTCAGCCGAGAAGATTGTGAAGACTGTAAAGAGCACCGGCGCTGTCATCAGCGGTCCGATTCCTCTGCCCACTCACAAGCGCATCTTCACAGTCAATCGCTCAACCTTCGTCAACAAAAAGTCACGTGAACAATTCCAGCTGTCGAGCTTCAAACGTCTCATCGACATCTACAACTCGACCGCAAAGACCGTTGACGCTCTCATGAAGCTCGAATTGCCCAGCGGCGTCGATGTTGAAATCAAGGTCTGATCCGCAGCACGTAAGAATTTAAGAAACACAATCAAAGTCAAAACAAAATTTAAAACTTAGAGAAATGCCAGGATTATTAGGAAAGAAAATCGGAATGACATCCGTTTTCAGTGCCGACGGCAAAAACGTGCCGTGCACTGTTATCGAAGTAGGTCCCTGCGTAGTTACTCAGGTCAAGACATCGGCTACCGACGGCTATGATGCTCTTCAGCTCGGCTTCGAGCAGAAAAAGGAGAAGCACACGACCAAGCCTATGGCCGGTCACTTTGCAAAAGCCGGAGTAGCTCCCCAGCGCCACTTGGCCGAGTTCAAGGGTTTTGAAGGCGAGCATAAGCCGGGCGACACCATCACAGTTGACGCCCTCTTTAATGAAGCTGATTTCGTCGATATCCAGGGAACGTCGAAAGGTAAGGGTTATCAGGGCGTTGTAAAACGTCATGGTTTCGGTGGCGTAGGCCAGTCAACCCACGGTCAGCACAACCGCCAGCGCAAACCCGGTTCAATCGGTGCCTGCTCCTACCCCGCAAAGGTGTTCAAGGGCATGCGCATGGGTGGCCAGATGGGTAACGAGCGCGTGACCGTGCAAAACCTTCAGGTGCTCAAGGTTATTCCCGAGCACAATCTTTTGTTGATCAAGGGTTCAATTCCCGGATGTAAAGGTTCAATCGTAATAGTTGAGAAATAATGGAACTCGCAATTTATAACATAAAAGGAGAAGATACCGGTCGCAAGGCTCAGTTGAACGATCAGGTATTTGCCGTGGATGCCAACGAGCACGCCGTATATCTCGATGTGAAGCAGTATCTGGCAAACCAGCGTCAGGGTACCCACAAATCAAAAGAGCGCAGCGAAATATCCGGCTCAACCCGCAAGCTCCACAAACAGAAAGGCGGCGGCGGTGCGCGTATCGGTGACATCAACTCGCCTGTTCTCGTAGGTGGTGGCCGTGTGTTCGGTCCCCGTCCCCGCGACTATCGCTTCAAGTTGAATAAGAAAGTTAAGCAACTCGCACGCAAGTCGGCTCTGACCTACAAGGTTCAGGACGACCAGATCAAAATCGTTGAAAACTTCACTTTGGAGGCTCCGAAGACTAAAGATTTCGTAAAAATTGCTAAAAATATTGAAGCAGAAGGCAAAAAGATGCTTTTGGTTTTAGCAAGTCGCGATAATAACGTAAATTTGTCGGCTCGTAATATCCCCAACGTGCAAATCATTACCGCGAAGGATATTAATACGTATGCAATCATGCACTCCAATGCTATCGTCATCACAGAGGATAGCCTTGAAGTGATTAACAACCTTTAACCGATAGGAGATAACCAAAATGGACATAACAATCAAACCGATCGTTACCGAAAAGGCCACAAAGCTCACAGACAAGCTTAACCGCTATACATTCCGCGTTTCTCCGGATGCCAACAAATATCAGATCAAATCTCTGGTAGAGCAGCTTTATGGCGTAAAGGTTGTTGCAGTCAACACCGCAGTGGTGCGCGGCAAAAACAAATCACGTTGGACAAAGAGCGGCCTGCTTCGCGGCAAGACCGCTTCCTACAAGAAAGCTTTCGTCACCGTTGGCGAAGGCCAAACCATTGACTTTTATAGCAACTTGTAATAAACAATAATGGCAGTAAGAAAATTCAAGCCCACTACACCGGGGCAGAGACACAAAGTTATTGGCGTATTCAAAGGTACAATCACTGCTACTACGCCAGAAAAATCTCTTACAGTCGGTAAAAAATCGACCGGCGGCCGCAACGCCGAGGGCCATCTCACCAACCGTTACCTGGGTGGAGGCCACAAACGTAAATACCGTATCATTGACTTTAAGAGAAACAAAGACGGTGTACCCGCCGTGGTAAAGAGCATCGAGTACGATCCCAACAGATCGGCCCGCATCGCTCTGCTTTACTACGTTGACGGTGTGAAAACTTATATCATTGCACCCAACGGCTTGGAAGTTGGCGCAACCGTTGTCAGCGGTCCTGAGGCTGCCCCCGAAGTGGGCAACGCTCTTCCCCTGAACAAAATCCCTGTCGGAACTCTCGTTCACAACATCGAGCTCCGTCCCGGTCAGGGCGCGTTCATGGCTCGCTCGGCTGGTACTTTCGCGCAGATCGTATCGCGCGAAGGCGATTATGCTATCATCAAGCTTCCTTCAGGTGAAACCCGCAAGATCCTCGCAGCATGCAAGGCTACCGTCGGAGTTGTCGGCAACAGCGAGCACTCGCTCGAACGCAGCGGCAAGGCCGGACGTTCACGCTGGCTCGGACGCCGTCCCCGCAACCGTGGCGTTGTCATGAACCCTGTCGATCACCCCATGGGTGGTGGTGAAGGCCGCGCTTCCGGTGGACACCCGCGTTCACGCAAGGGCCTCTACTCGAAGGGTCTGAAGACTCGTGCTCCCAAGAAACAGTCATGGAAGTACATAATCGAAAGAAGGAAAAAGTGATAACTGATTAATCAAGCAAAAACTTATGAGTCGTTCATTAAAAAAAGGACCCTACATCAGTGTCAAGCTCGAAAAGAAGGTCGATGCGATGGAAGCAAGCGGAAAGAAATCCGTAATCAAGACCTGGAGCCGCGCTTCCATGATTGCCCCCGAATTCGTGGGCCACACCTTCGCCGTGCATAATGGCAACAAATTCATTCCCGTCTATGTGACCGAGAACATGGTTGGACACAAACTCGGCGAGTTTGCTCCCACCCGCAGCTTCCGCGGTCATGCCGGTAACAAGAAATGATTGGGCCCGAGTAAAATAATTTTTTAGAAAAAAGAAAGAATTAAATACAATGGGTGTAAGAAAAAGAAAATCCGCCGATCTCAGAAAAGAGGCACAGAAAGAGATAGCTTTTGCCAAACTCACCAATATCCCCACGTCGCCCCGCAAGATGCGCCTGGTTGCAGATATGGTACGCGGTCAGGAAGTGTTCCGCGCTCTTGGCATACTCAAATTCTCAAATAAAGAAGCCGCAGCACGCGTTGAGAAGCTTCTCCGTTCAGCCATTGCAAACTGGGAGGCCAAAAACGATCAGAAAGCAGAGAGCGGAATGCTTCGCATCTCTACAATCTATGTTAACCCCGCTCCTATGCTGAAGCGTCTGCGTCCCGCTCCCCAGGGCCGCGGCTACCGCATCCGCAAGCGCTCCAACCACGTTACTTTGATCGTTGACACTATTGAAAACGCTAACTAAACTCAGAGACATACAATGGGACAAAAAGTTAATCCGATAAGCAATCGCTTAGGCGTAATCCGCGGCTGGGACTCCAACTGGTACGGTGGCAAGAAATACGGTGACACCATACTCGAGGATGCCAAGCTCCGCAAATATCTCAATGTGCGTCTCGCAAAGTCAAGCGTTTCGCGCATAGTAATTGAGCGTAACTTCAAGCTCGTGACAATAACAGTCTGCACTTCCCGTCCGGGCCTCATCATCGGCAAAGGCGGTTCTGAGGTTGACAAGCTCAAGGAAGAGCTCAAGCAGATCACTGACAAGGATATCCAGATCAACATCTTCGAGGTGAAACGCCCCGAGCTCGACGCACAGATCGTCGCTTCGACAATCGCACGTCAGATCGAAGGCAAGATCGCCTATCGCCGCGCAGTCAAGATGGCAATCGCATCTACAATGCGTTCAGGCGCCGAAGGCATCAAGGTTCAGGTCAGCGGCCGTCTGAACGGCGCCGAAATGGCCCGCTCCGAGATGTTCAAGGAAGGCCGCACCCCGCTCCACACTCTTCGCGCCGACATCGACTACGCACTCGTAGAAGCCCACACCAAAGTTGGCGTCGTAGGTGTAAAGGTATGGATCTGCCGTGGTGAAGTCTATGGCAAACGTGATCTCGCTCCCCAGTTCGCCACATCTGCCAAAGAGCAGCGCGGAGGCGGCCGCAACGGCGGTCGCGGCATGGGACGCAAACCTAAAAACAATCGTTAAACCACCTCAATTAGACATAACAGATGTTACAACCCAAGAAAACTAAATTCCGCCGCGCGCAGAAAGGCCGCATGAAAGGCATTGCACAGCGCGGTAACCAGTTGGCCTTCGGTTCGTTTGGCATTAAGACCCTGGAGTCGAAATGGATTACCGGTCGCCAGATTGAGGCGGCTCGTATCGCAGTGACCCGTTACATGCAGCGTCAAGGTCAGATCTGGATCCGCATATTCCCTGACAAACCCATCACCAAGAAACCTGCCGAAGTCCGCATGGGTAAAGGTAAAGGTTCTCCCGAAGGTTTTGTCGCTCCCGTTACTCCGGGACGTATCCTGATAGAAGTTGAAGGCGTGAGCTTCGACATTGCCAAGGAAGCACTCCGTCTGGCAGCCCAGAAGCTCCCCGTCACCACGAAGTTCGTGGTCCGTCGCGACTATGACCCAACTCAAAACGTGTAATAGACTATGAAGAAAGAAGAAATCAAAGAAGTGGCCACGCAGGATCTCAAGGACCGTCTGGAAAAGATGGAGACAGAGTATCGTCAGCTGAAGATCAATCACTCCATCTCGCCCATCGACAATCCCGCTAAAATCACCGCTGACCGTAAAATGATTGCACGCGTGAAGACAGAGTTGCGTCGGCGCGAGCTTAACAATAAATAATCCCAAGGACAAATGGAAAAAAGAAATCTCAGAAAAGAACGTATTGGGGTTGTGTCGAGCAACAAGGGTGACAAGACTATCACCGTCATGGTGAAATGGAAAGAGAAACACCCCATCTACGGCAAATTTGTCAACAAGACAAAGAAATATCATGCCCACGATGAAAAGAACGAGTGCAGCATAGGCGACACCGTCAGACTTATGGAAACTCGTCCGCTGAGCAAAACCAAAAGATGGAGATTAGTTGAAATAATCGAAAAAGTTAAGTAAAAAATGATACAGTCTGAAAGCCGTTTAACCGTTGCTGACAACAGCGGTGCAAAAGAAGCCCTGTGCATCCACGTGCTGGGCGGTACCGGTCGCCGTTACGCCACGGTAGGAGATGTCATCGTTGTCTCCGTTAAGAGCGTCATCCCTTCAAGCGACGTAAAGAAAGGTACTGTGTCGAAGGCCGTTGTCGTTCGTACGAAAAAGGAAATCCGCCGTCCGGACGGCAGCTATATCCGTTTTGACGACAATGCCTGTGTGTTATTGAATAATGCAGGTGAACTTCGCGGTACACGCATCTTCGGCCCTGTTGCACGTGAGTTGCGCGCCACCAACATGAAGATTGTTTCGCTTGCTCCCGAAGTACTTTAAACCATTAAATCGCATCGACTAAATGAGCAAGTTAAACATAAAGAAAAACGATACGGTCTATGTCCTCAGCGGTGAAGACCGCGGCAAGACCGGACGTGTGCTTAAGGTTTATCCCGCCAAAAGCCGCGCCATCGTTGAAGGCGTCAACATCGTGACTAAGGCGACCAAGCCCAGCGCACAGCATCCCCAGGGCGGTCTGGTCAAGAAGGAAGCACCTATCCATATCTCTAACCTCAGCCTTCTCGACCCCAAGTCGGGCAAGCCTACCCGCATCGGCCGTCGCCGCAATGACGAGGGCAAACTCGTAAGATACGCTAAAAAATCAGGAGAGGAGATAAAGTAATGAGCAACACTACACTTAAGAAAGACTATACCGAGCGCATAGTTCCCGCTCTTGAGAAGCAGTTCGGCTACACCACCGTCATGCAGGTGCCCCGTCTGAAGAAAATCGTGATCAACCAGGGTCTCGGCGAAGCCACCCAGGACAAGAAGATAATCGAGACAGCCATCAACGAGCTGACCGCAATCACCGGCCAGAAAGCTGTGGCTACCCTTTCAAGAAAAGACATCTCGAACTTCAAGCTCCGCAAGAAAATGCCCGTCGGAGTCATGGTTACTCTCCGTCGTGACAAAATGTATGAATTCCTCGAACGTCTCGTGCGCGTGGCTCTGCCCCGTATCCGTGACTTCAAGGGAATCGACGGCAAGCTCGACGGCCGCGGAAACTACACTCTGGGTATCACCGAGCAGATCATCTTCCCCGAAATCAACATCGACAACATCAGCAAGCTTCTCGGTATGAACGTCACTTTCGTGACCTCAGCCAACACCGACGAAGAAGGCTATGCTCTGCTCAAGGAATTCGGGCTGCCTTTCAAAAACGCAAAGAAATAAATTCAAACAACTCCAATTTCTAAAGATTCCCTATGGCAAAAGAATCAATGAAAGCCCGCGAGGTTAAACGCGCAAAGCTCGTGGCCAAATATGCCGCCAAGAAAGCCGCCCTCAAGGCAGCCGGCGACTATGAGGCTCTCCAGCTTCTGCCCAAGAACGCATCGGCAGTCCGTCTGCACAACCGCTGCAGCATCACCGGTCGTCCCAAAGGGTTCATGCGTCAGTTCGGCCTCTCCCGCATCCAGTTCCGCGAAATGGCTTCAGCAGGTCTCATCCCCGGCGTGAAGAAAGCAAGCTGGTAACCGCAAGCATAAACAGAAGCAATAAAAAAATTCCCAACCGCAGCCTATAGCCCCCCGCAAGGGGGCCACGCTGCAGAGAGTATTAAATATTGTTCGGATAAACCGAATCAATTTAAAACAATTCAAAAATGACAGATCCAATAGCAGATTATCTGACAAGATTGAGGAACGCCATCAAAGCAAACCACCGAGTAGTGGAGATCCCTGCCTCAAACTTGAAAAAAGAAATCACCAAGATTCTTTTTGAACAAGGCTATATTCTTAATTACAAGTTTATAGAGGGTGAGACCCCCGCAGGCGTCATTAAGATCGCCCTGAAGTATGACCCCGTAGATCACGTTAACGCCATCAAGGCTCTCAAGCGTGTTTCGCGTCCGGGTCTTCGCCAATATACCGGCTACAAAGATATGCCGCGAGTGTTGAACGGAATGGGTATCGCCATCCTTTCCACTTCACAGGGCGTGATGACCAACAAGGCCGCACGCGACAAGAAGATAGGTGGCGAAGTTCTCTGTTATGTATATTAAACTTTGGAGGAACTGAAAAATGTCAAGAATAGGTAAAGCTCCCATAGAAATCCCCGCAGGTGTTACAGTCACTGTCAGCGGTGATGTTGTGACAGTTAAAGGCCCCAAAGGTCAGCTCTCGCAGAAAGTCAATTCCGACCTCGATGTTAAGGTAGAGGGCAACCACGTTGTTGTCACCCGTCCTACCGATGACCGCGAACACCGCGCTCAGCACGGTCTCTACCGCGCGCTTATCCACAACATGGTTGTCGGCGTATCAACCGGTTACCGCAAAGAAATGGAATTAGTAGGTGTGGGTTACCGCGCTCAGTCAACCGGCCAGGTTCTCGAGCTCTCACTCGGCTACTCACATGCAATATATATCAAACTTCCCCCGGAGGTCAAGGTTGAAACCAAGAGCGAGCGTAACAAGAACCCGCTGATCATCCTCGAAAGCGATGACAAGCAGCTTCTCGGCCAGGTATGTGCCAAAATCCGCTCACTCCGCAAGCCCGAACCTTACAAGGGCAAAGGTATCAAGTTTGTCGGCGAGATCATCCGCCGCAAATCCGGTAAATCGGCAAGTGCTAAATAATCCTTAACCCCTTAAGAAATTATGATCTCCAAGATACAAAGAAGAAACAAAATCAAAGCCCGTATCCGTGGCAAGATTTCCGGAACCGCCGCTCGTCCCCGCATGACGGTGTTCCGTTCAAACAAGCAGATCTACGTGCAGCTCGTCGATGACCTTCAGGGCAAAACTCTTGTCGCAGCCTCGTCAAAAGGCGTCGAGGAAGGCACAAAGAGCGAAATCGCCGCAAAAGTGGGCGAGGCTATCGCAAAGAAAGCTATCGAGGCCGGAATTACCGAAGTGGTCTTCGACCGCAACGGCTACCTTTTCCACGGTCGTGTTAAATCATTGGCTGACGCCGCTCGCAATGGCGGACTTAAATTTTAAGAATCATGGCAAAAAGAAATAACAAAGTTAAATCTACCAACGACTTAGAGTTGAAGGACCGCCTTGTGGCCATCAACCGTGTAACAAAAGTTACAAAAGGAGGACGCACCTTCACTTTCGCAGCAATCGTAGTTGTGGGAAATGAAGACGGCATCGTGGGCTGGGGTCTCGGCAAAGCCAATGAGGTCACCGCTGCTATCTCCAAAGGCGTAGAGGCCGCAAAGAAGAATCTCATCCGCGTTCCCGTTCACAAAGGAACCATTCCTCACGAACAGATCGCCAAATTCGGCGGCTCACGCGTGATCCTCAAACCTGCAAGCCATGGTACCGGTGTGAAAGCCGGTGGTGCTATGCGTGCCGTGCTTGAAAGCGTCGGAATCACTGACGTCCTCGCTAAATCAAAAGGTTCTTCCAACCCCCACAACCTCGTGAAGGCAACCATCGCTGCCCTCGACGAGATGCGTTCGCCCGCACAGGTCGCTCAGAACCGCGGCGTTTCAGTTGACAAAGTGTTTAACGGCTAAATATCCCATTTATAATGGCACAGATAAAAATCAAGCAAATAAAGAGCCGAATCAATTGCCCGGCTGTGCAGAAACGCACACTCGACGCGCTCGGCCTCAAAAAAATGAATCATACCGTCGTTAAAGAAGACACTCCCTCAGTCATGGGCATGGTCAAGGCTGTTCATCATCTCGTTGAAGTAACACCTGCATAAGCTCCTGCTGAAAAACAATTCATTTTTAATCAATCTGATAAAAACAAGTATTATGGAATTAAACAACATACGTCCCGCCGTTGGATCTGTTACCCGTAAAACCCGTATCGGTCGCGGTCCGGGTTCCGGCAAGGGCGGAACATCCACCCGTGGTCACAAAGGTGCCAAGTCACGTTCGGGCTACAAGCACAAAGTCGGTTTCGAAGGTGGTCAGATGCCTCTCCAGCGCCGTGTCCCCAAATTCGGTTTCAAGAACATCAACCGTGTTGAGTACAAGGCAATCAACATCGAGGTGATCAACCAGCTCGCCGAAGCTGGAAATCTTGAGAAAGTAGGTCTGGAAGAGCTTCGCGCTGCCGGTTTCGTAAACCGTCACCAGCTCGTGAAAATCCTTGCCAACGGCGCTATTTCACGCGCTGTGGCCGTAGAGGCCAACGCCTTCTCGAAAGCCGCTGAAAAAGCCATCGTCGAAGCTGGCGGCTCCATTTCTAAAATCTGATAGTAACAATGAGATTCGTTCAAACCATAAAAAACATCTGGACCATTGAGGAACTGCGCAAGCGTCTCTTGATAACCATGCTGCTCGTGCTCATCTACCGCCTCGGCTGTTATGTAGTGCTGCCCGGAATCAGCATCTCGGATATCAAGGCCCTCTCGGACTTCACCAACAAGAGCGGCTTGATGCAGCTCTTGGACATGTTCTCCGGAGGTGCCTTCTCGCAGGCCTCAATATTCGCCCTCGGTATCATGCCTTACATCACTGCATCCATCGTGATACAGCTGATGGGCATGGTTCTGCCTTCCTTCCAGAAGATGCAGCGTGAAGGCGAAAGTGGCCGTCAGAAGCTGAATCAGTACACACGTTACCTGACGGTGCTGATACTTCTGCTTCAGGGTCCGGCTTACCTGATCAACCTCCGCTACCAGGTAGCGGCTGCAGGTCAGGCTGCCTCCATGGGCGTCTGGACAACGGCCTATCTCACTGTCATCCTCGCTGCAGGCTCAATGTTTATCATGTGGCTTGGCGAGCGTATTACCGACCGAGGAATCGGCAACGGTATATCTTTCATAATCCTCGTCGGTATCATCGCACGTCTTCCGGAAGCCCTCTTCTATGAATTCGTGAGCCGTCTCCCGGGTGAAACCGGTTCTCAGGGCGGTCTGGTGATGTTCCTCGTGGAGATAATTCTGCTTTTCGCTGTGACAATTGGAGCTGTGCTGCTCGTTCAGGGAACCAGAAAAGTCCCCGTGCAGTATGCAAAGCGTATTGTCGGCAACCGTCAGTATGGCGGCGCCCGGCAGTACATTCCTCTTAAGGTCAACGCCGCAGGCGTGATGCCTATAATTTTCGCCCAGGCTATCATGTTCGTCCCCATCACTCTCGCCGGATTCGGCAGTGACGGAACGGGCAGCGGATTCTTCGCCGCATTCTCGGACATCAACGGTTTCTGGTACAATGCCGTCTATTTCATCTTGATCGTGGCATTCACTTATTTCTATACCGCCGTTACCGTCCGTCCTACCCAGATGGCCGAGGACATGAAGAGAAACAACGGTTTCATCCCCGGTGTGAAGCCCGGCAAGAAAACAGCGGAATATCTTGACTCGATTATGTCGCGTATCACTCTTCCCGGATCTCTTTTCCTCGGAATCGTTGCGATCCTTCCGGCTTTCGCCCGCTTCTTCGGCATCAGCCAGAATTTCGCTCAGTTCTTCGGAGGAACTTCCCTGCTGATCCTCGTAGGTGTGGTGCTTGACACGCTCCAGCAGATCGAGAGCCATCTGATGATGCATCATTACGACGGCCTCATGCAGGGCGGAAAGATTAAAGGACGCACAACAGGAAGCGCTTATTGATTCTTGTTTAGACAGAAGTTCTGAATGATTTATCTTAAGACACCTGAAGAAATAGAAAAGATGCGCGAGGCATGCGCCTTGACCAGTCGCACACTTGGCGAAATCGCCAAGTGGGTGACTGAAGGCGTAACTACGCATAAGCTTGACGCCGTCGCCCGCGAATATATCGCCGACAATCACGGACGTCCCTCCTGCCTCGGCTACGAAGGATTCCCCGGAGCGATATGCTGCGAGGTGAATGAAACGGTGGTCCACGGATTCCCGTCGAACTACGCCCTTCGCGACGGAGACATCATCGGGATTGACATCGTGGTTGAATATGACGGCTTTTGCGGAGACATGTGCTACACTTTCCCCATCGGAAATGTAGCGCCGGAAGTGCTGGAACTCTGCCGCGTCACCAAAGAGTCGCTTTTCAAAGGAATCGAAGCATGTCGTGAAGGCAACCGCATAGGCGACATAGCCAATGCCATCCAGACATACTGCGAGCATCACCGCTACGGCGTGGTGCGCGAAATGTGTGGCCACGGCATAGGACGCGACATGCACGAAAGCCCCGAGGTCCCCAATTACGGACGTCGCGGAACCGGCCCCGTGATCCGCAACGGAATGTGTCTGGCCATAGAGCCTATGATCAACATGGGCAGCCGCAACATAGTGATAGAGCGTGACGGATGGACCTGTCGCACACGCGACCGCAAACCTTCGGCCCACTATGAGCACACCGTCGCCGTCATCGACGGGAAAGCAGACATCCTGACAAGCTACGAACCTGTTTACGAAGTGCTAAAAGATAGATTCATTTAACTCGGTCAAATAACTGAAATGGCAAAACAAGCAGCAATAGAACAAGACGGCACCATAGTTGAAGCCCTCTCTAACGCAATGTTCCGCGTCGAACTGGAGAACGGTCATGAAATAACCGCCCACATTTCCGGAAAGATGCGAATGCATTACATAAAGATTCTCCCCGGCGACAAAGTCAGAGTTGAAATGTCGCCATACGATCTTTCGAAAGGCCGCATTGCCTTCCGTTACAAATGATAAAAATTATAAAAACGAAATAACATGAAAGTAAGAGCCTCAGTTAAAAAAAGGACCCCGGACAGCAAAATTGTCCGTCGTAAGGGTCGTCTTTACGTGATAAACAAAAAAAATCCCAAGTACAAACAACGTCAAGGATAATTTTTTATTAATTTTGCAAAAAAATTAGTCAAACAGATATATGGCAGTACGTATAGTGGGAGTTGACCTCCCCCAGAACAAAAGAGGTGAGATAGCCTTGACTTACATTTTCGGCATTGGCCGTAGCGCCGCCAAGACTATTCTTGAGAAAGCCGGCGTAAACGCAGATATCAAAGTGCAGGACTGGACAGACGCCCAGGCCGCCAAGGTGCGTGAAGTGATCAGCAGCGATTACAAAGTGGAAGGTGATCTCCGCAGTGAAATCCAGCTCAACATCAAGCGCCTCATGGACATCGGTTGCTATCGCGGCATCCGTCACCGCAACGGTCTTCCCGTGCGCGGTCAGAGCACCAAGAACAACGCCCGCACCCGCAAGGGCCGCAAGAAAACAGTCGCCAACAAAAAGAAAGCTACTAAATAAAATTGAAATATGGCAAAAAAGACAGTCGCATCTAAGAAGAGAAACGTTAAAGTCGATGCTGCCGGCCAGCTCCACGTTCACTCCTCTTTCAACAACATTATTGTATGCTTAGCCAACTCTGAAGGTCAGGTGATCTCTTGGTCAAGCGCTGGTAAAATGGGCTTCCGCGGTTCAAAGAAAAACACTCCCTATGCTGCTCAGATGGCAGCTCAGGACTGCGCCAAGGTCGCTTATGATCTTGGACTCCGTAAAGTGAAAGCTTATGTTAAGGGTCCCGGCAACGGTCGTGAATCCGCTATCCGCACAATCCACGGCGCCGGAATCGAAGTAACCGAAATCATCGATGTTACTCCGCTGCCCCATAACGGATGTCGTCCCCCCAAGCGTCGTCGCGTCTGATGATGCCGCTTGAAAAGCAAAGACATAACTAAATTTCATTTACAATAGGGGCGAGCTTCCGACGAGGCTCTTACGGGCGAAGGCAAACGTGAAATAGACCATATTTCTATCACCTCTCTATGGTCGCGGCTGCACTAAACCTTCCCTGCGCATCGCAAGTTAACCCCACCACTCTTTTTAACCTCAACATCGATTAACAACAATGGCAAGATATACAGGCCCAAAGTCAAAAATCGCTCGTAAATTCGGAGAACCCATCTTCGGCGAAGACAAAGTTCTCGCCAGGAAAAATTTCCCGCCGGGTCAGCACGGGCAGAACAAGCGCCGCAAATCTTCTGAGTACGGTGTGCAGCTTCGCGAAAAGCAGAAAGCTAAATACACCTACGGCGTACTTGAGAAACAGTTCCACAATCTCTTCAACCGCGCTGCCCGCTCAAAGGGTATCACCGGTGAGATCCTTCTCCAGCTCCTTGAAGGACGTCTCGACAACGTTGTCTATCGTCTGGGCATCGCTCCCAGCCGTCCCGCCGCACGTCAGCTCGTCCTCCATCGCCACATCACTGTAAACGGTCAGGTGGTCAACATCGCTTCCTATGCCGTTCAGCCCGGTGACATCATCGGCGTACGTGAAAAGTCAAAGTCTCTCGAAGTGATCGCCGACGCTCTCGCCGGTTTCAATCACTCTAAATATCCTTGGCTCGAATGGGACGAATCGCAGAAAGCCGGCAAGCTCCTGCACGTTCCCGCACGCGAAGATATTCCCGAAAACATCAAAGAGCAGCTCATCGTCGAGTTGTATTCTAAATAATTTCTAAAAGACAGATCCACATGGCTATATTAGCTTTCCAGAAACCCGACAAAGTCTTGATGTTGGAAGCCGACAATCATTTCGGCAAATTTGAGTTCAAGCCATTGGAGCCTGGTTACGGTATCACGATAGGCAACGCCCTCCGTCGCATTCTCCTTTCGTCACTCGAAGGTTATGCGATCGCTTCTATTAAGATCGACGGCGTTAAACATGAATTCGATACCATACCCGGTGTTAAGGAAGATGTCACCAACATAATCCTTAACCTCAAGAAAATCGACCTCAAGCACACTGTGGAGGACGCAGAGTTCGAGAAAGCCACCGTCACCGTTTCGGGACAGGAGGAATTCAAGGCCGGCGACCTCAACAAGGTGCTCTCCGGATTCCAGGTTCTCAACCCTGACCTCGTCATCTGTCATTTGGATCCCGGCGCAAGCTTCACACTCGAATTCACTGTCAACAAAGGTCGCGGATGGGTCCCCGCTGACGAGAACAATGTCCCGACGGACGATGTAAACGTCATTGCGATTGACTCAATCTACACTCCTATCAAGAACGTGAAATACACCGTGGAGAATTTCCGCGTTGACCAAAAAACCGACTACGACAAACTGACTCTCGAAATCACGACCAACGGTTCGATCCTTCCTAAGGATGCCCTCAAGGAAGCGGCCAAAATCCTCATTTATCATTTCATGCTCTTCTCCGACGAGAAAATCACTCTCGAAACCTCGGAGCAGGAAGAAAACGAGGAATTTGACGAAGAAGTTCTCCACATGCGTCAGCTTCTCAAGTCGAAGCTCGTTGACATGGACCTCTCTGTCCGTGCACTCAACTGCCTCAAGAGCGCTGAAGTCGAGACTCTCGGTGAACTCGTTGTCTTCAACCGCAACGATCTCCTTAAGTTCCGCAACTTCGGTAAGAAGTCGCTCACGGAGCTTGATGAACTGCTGGCCAATCTCAACCTTTCGTTCGGGATGGATATTTCAAAGTACAAATTAGACATAGAGTAAACAATTAACGATGAGACATAATAAGAAATTCAACCACCTCGGTCGTAAAAAAGCCCATCGCGACGCCCTTTTGGCCAACATGACCATTTCGCTTATCATGCATAAGCGTATCTTCACAACCCTGGCCAAGGCTAAAGCGCTCCGTATCTACGCCGAGCCTTTAATCAACCGAGCCAAAAATGACTCGATGACCAACCGCCGCCTCGTGTTCAGCTATCTGCAGAACAAGTATGCCGTCAATGAGCTTTTCCGCGAAATCGCAACAAAGATCGCTGACCGCAACGGTGGATATACACGTATCCTCAAGACCGGAAACCGTCTCGGCGACAATGCCCAGATGTGTTTCATCGAACTTGTGGACTACAATGAGAACATGCTCAAGGAAAAAGGTGCCAAGAAAGAAGGCCGCACACGCCGCAGCCGTCGTTCGAAGTCAGCCGCTGCCCCTGCCGCAGCTGAGGCTCCCGCTGCCGAGACTGCTCCCGCAACTGAAACTCCCGCCGCTGAATAAGCCGCGAAAAATATCAGTATATGTCGAAGCGATGCCGGATTTTTGTCCGGTACCGCTTCGATTGTTTAAATGACCCGTTTATGAAATTACGCCTTTTATCGAATCTTCTGCTTTTCTGTACTTCGGTCGCTTTATACGCTTCCGTCCCTGTTGTCATGACCGATTCTTTGCCTGATTCTTTCGACTCTGAGGCATGTGAGGCCGTCATGCAGTCTTCCTCCGCGTGCAATCAGGGAGCTGAAGCGTTTTCTAAATTCATAGCGCAGTTCAATTCTTCCCTGAAATTCCGGGCAATCAGAATGAAATGCGACAGCCGCTTGCAGGATTTTCTCCTGACTCCGTGGTGGAAGACCGGTCGCATGTATAAGCTGATACCCGAAAAACCGGCCCGATCCAATGATTACACACTCATGACCTGGACAAAAGTTGAAGCCGATTCCGTCTGGATGGTGGGGGGATATATGCCACCCGGCGACAACTCAGACCGAGGAATCAATGCCGTCTATCTCTTTCGCCGCATCGCCGGGAAATGGTATCTTGTCGATGGGTTCATCGAGGATCATGCTGCGTGAGCATCATTCCGACTCCGCCGGAAATTGATAGCGCGATTCAGCGGAGCCTCTGCCGGAACTTGCTGGATGTAAAGTTTATGAACTTAACATTAAACTATATAAAAACATTTTGTGGGTCGATAAAATTTAGTAACTTTGCATTCAGCGGATAGACCATCCGGTTGAAAGAAAACAAGTATAACATTATAACCAACTTTTTAAGTTTAACCTGATTATGAAAATTGAAAAAATCATTGGTCGTGAAGTCCTTGACTCACGCGGAAACCCCACCGTTGAAGTAGATGTAATTCTTGAATCCGGCGCTTTCGGCCGTGCTTCCGTTCCCTCCGGCGCTTCTACAGGTGTGAACGAAGCTCTCGAACTTCGTGACGGTGACAAGAACCGTTACATGGGCAAAGGCGTGACCAAGGCTGTCGCTAACGTAAACGGCCCCATCGCCGAAGCTCTCGTTGGCATGAGCGCTCTCGATCAGATCAAGATCGATGAGACTATGATCGCCCTCGACGGAACAGACACCAAGAGCAACCTCGGCGCTAACGCCATCCTCGGTGTTTCACTCGCTGTTGCTAAAGCTGCTGCCGACTATCTCGGACTCCCGCTTTACAAATACATCGGCGGCTGCAACTCTTACGTGCTTCCCGTGCCCATGATGAATATCATCAATGGCGGCGCTCACTCTGACGCTCCCATCTGCTTCCAGGAATTCATGATCCGTCCCATCGGCGCATGCTGCTTCAAAGAAGGCATCCGCATGGGTACTGAAGTGTTCCACAACCTCAAGAAAGTTCTTCACGAACGCGGCCTTTCAACTGCTGTCGGCGATGAAGGCGGTTTCGCTCCCACTCTCGATGGAACTGAAGACGCTCTCAACGTTATCATCAAGGCTATCGAACTCGCAGGCTACGTTCCCGGAAAGGACGTTACCATCGGTCTTGACTGCGCTTCTTCCGAATTCTATCATGACGGCGTATATGACTACACCTGGAAACAGGGCGAAGGCGCTCCCAAGCTCACCTCTGAACAGCAGGCTCAGTACCTCAAGGAACTCGTGGAAAAATATCCTATCGATTCCATTGAAGACGGTATGGCAGAGAACGACTGGGCAGGTTGGAAGATCCTCACCGATCTCATCGGCAACCGTTGCCAGCTCGTAGGTGATGACCTCTTCGTTACCAATGTAAAATATCTCGAACGCGGCATCAACGAAGGTTGCGCTAACTCGATCCTTGTAAAGGTTAACCAGATCGGTTCTCTTACAGAGACTCTTCGCGCTGTCGAGCTCGCTCAGCGTAACGGCTACACCGCTGTGATCTCTCACCGTTCCGGTGAAACCGAAGATGCCACTATCGCTGACATCGCTGTCGCTACAAACGCCGGACAGATCAAGACCGGTTCTGCAAGCCGTTCTGACCGCATGGCTAAATACAACCAGCTTCTCCGCATCCAGGAACAGCTTGGCTCTGCCGCACAGTATGGCTATGGCAAGAAAACCAAAATGCCCCAGGCATAATCATCCCTGTCTGATATAGACCCGAAAATATGCGAGGACGTGTTTTAGAACACGTCCTCGTTTTTTTATTGTGAAAAATAAGAATCGGTTATTGGGCCAGACGGAACACTCGTATTCCCTGGGTCCGGTTGCGCTTCAGGTAATCCGACAATGAGAGATCATCGACAATCACTTTGCCCTGTTTTGATGAAGCGTGCATCAGATGCGGCACCCCGTCAACCATTTTTATTATTCCCACGTGGGTGACGTCAAGATCCTTGATGTTGGTCGTCAGCGCCACGACGTCACCCTCTTTAAGGTCGGCCGAGGGCAGATTGGTAGGCTTTATATAATAATATTTGTGAGACCGGTAGCCCATTTCCATATTTTTTATCCCTTCGAAATTCGCTGAGTCAGCAAGAGCAGGGTAGGCGTCGCGGTGGCGCGACATGTATTCTATGGTTTTTATCTGTGTGTTGGTGTTGGCGATGCGGTTGGTGACTTCTGTCATTAGTCCGCGATGACTGTTGTCAATGATCCATTCGCTGATATAATGAAGCCTCGAAGGATAGCCGTTCACTCTTCCTCCGCGATATCTGATCTGTTCCAGATTGTTGATGAAATCATGCCAGGAGGTGCGGTTGGCGTCAACTGTCATGGCGAGCGCTATGGCAGTCTCCACGAAAGTAGTGCAGTCCAGTCCGTCCGTATTAACGGTCAGCTGTTCCGGGTTGCATTCAAGGGTACCCGCTACGTATGGCGTCCCGAGCAATTTGCTCCCGGCTTCTGAAACAAGCATCTGGGGATTGGACAGATTCATCTTGTCAAGTGCGATCAGGATATCCGTGATCCGTGTCGTGTCCGCTTCCTCATTGTTGAACCGGACCTCTGCAGGGCTGACGCATAAGCCGCTGATATATGTGATAAGTGCTAAGCAGGATAATGTTTTTCTCATGTCTGTATTATTTTTCGCGAATTTACTAAAAAATAAAATCATGCCCTAAAATAAACCAGTTAATTGCGCTAAAAGACCAATTTCTCCTCGCTCCCCTCAGTTATCTCTCAAAGTTCCCAATTAGTCCAATCAAATCTATTGAGTTAAGGTGAAAGACTTCATGTATAAGCCTGAAAGGCGCGCTGTGTCCTAACCGGGCATGAAGCGTAGCAGAGTGCCCGGAAGGAGATGCGCCATATCCTCGGCGTCCCGGAGGGATGCCTCAGTGGTTGATGCAATGTCCTGTACCAAAGAATCGTCCCTCCGCGACTCAATTATTATGTATCATGCCTATCCGACCACTCCGCTGCGCTCCATGGCCGGTTACTTTCAGCACGCCCTGACGGGCTCCGATGGGAAAGCATGACATAGGTTTCTTAACTCACCTGCATTGATTAGTTCAACCGGTCTAATTTTCAGCGACTTCCGCCATGACGAGAAAAATAATCAGAAAAAAGATCCGAAAATATTTGGTGGATAAAGAAAAAGGCAGTAATTTTGCACTCGCTTTCGGGGACGAGCTGATCACGGTGAGAGAAACGGAAGCGGCTTCGGGCGGAGGTCCGGGGCGAAAACAAAAAAACTTTGTTAAAAATTTGGATATGTCAAAATGATGTATTAAT
>CAJULY010000011.1 GCA_910587185.1 uncultured Muribaculaceae bacterium | reverse complement strand
TGCCCGACCCCAAGTGGCAGCCGATACTATCCACCGCCCGTTCACCCGAATACTGCCGGGGTCTCAGCTTTCCCATGGCCCTTATTCTCGACGGCGACGCCTATCCGCGTCGCGGACGTCATCTGACCCGTGTCTGGCGTTCTGTCATCCCGTGTCTGTCAATGAGCGAAGAGTCGCTGCTGGTGGTCCACGGAACCTACCGACCCAAGACCCGCGTCAACGTCTTCACCAACGAGATCCGGCGTCCCTCGCGCCCGTGGCCCAACCTCGACCTCGCTCAGCCGCCCGATCCACCGCCCGAAGAGGAGCTGATCGAAAGGGAAGACCTTCTCGGCATCCCTCCCGACCTCTCAAACCTTAATCAGATCTATCTCCCTGAACCAGAAGACTGCCCGTCAGTCCCGCTCTTCTAAGCGGCGCCATGACCGCCCCTCCATCCGGCTTCCCAATTAGTCCAATTAGTCCAATTTGACTAACTTTATTTTGGATGCAATCATGGCAAAGAGAACCTTGACATTCTGGAAAACCCCGCGCTCCCCCGGTCCGACCGGTCCGACACTGTCCGACCCGTCCCCGGACCCCGTCCGACCCGTCCTCCCCCCGGAACTCGCCGCCCACTTGTAGGGACATCGCTTTGCGATGTAAAAGGAGTCTCCGGAAAAAAGACCCCGTCCGACCCGTCCTCCCCCCGGAACTCGCCCCCACTTGTAGGGACATCGCTTTGCGATGTAAAAGGAGTTCCCGGGAAAAAATGGCCCCTCGGCCCCGTCCTTTCCCCGCCCCAATCCGCCCAATTTGGCTAATCGGTCTGATCCACTCTCGCCTCGCGATATAGAATGCGCTTCCCGGGATATACCGTCCGACCTGTCCGACTCGGTCCGCCCCGTCCTACCGCGCCCATCCGCGCAATTCGTCCAATTCGTCTAATCGGTCTGATCCTCTCTCGCTTCGCGATATAGAATGCGCTTCCGGGGAAAAACCGTCCTTCTCCGCAACCTAGCGCCCCAATCCGCCCAATTCGCCTAATCCGCCCAATTCGGCCAATCGGTCTAATCCACTCTCGCTTTGCGATATAGAATGCTCTTCCGGGGAAAAACCGTCCTTCTCCGCAACCCCGCGCCCCCCATCCGCCTAATTCGGCCAATTGGACTAATCCTCTTTCGCTTCGCGATATAGAATGCGCTTCTCGTGAAAAACCGTCCGCCCCGTCCGACACTGTCTGACCCGTCCTTCTCCGCAACCCCAACTCGCCCAACCTCCGCCCAACCGGCTTATATCAAAAAATCCCTTGAAACTCATTGAATTTCAAGGAATTCTTCGGGAGCCGCGAGTGGGTTTCAAACCAAGAATTAAAAGGAATGCAAGAATACTCAACAACATTGAGTATTAGGCTATTATCTTTAGCTGTGCTTCGGCTTATGATACCCTTACATTCCTTGGTTTTCATATTTAGTACACTTTTAGTACACCTTGATTCCAAAAATATTTTGTATCTTTACGGTGTTAATAATACAAAGGTATCAAAAATATGGCAAAGCTGCAAAATCACACAAAAGATAATCCAAAACTGGAACAGCGACCGTTGAAAGACGGTCGCATATCGCTGTATTTGGAGTATTACCTCGGACGCACCGAAACGCCCGTAGTTGATGAAGACGGCAATCCCGTACTTTACACAACGGGGGCAATGGCAGGCAGACCGAAGGTTAAGATCACTCATAATCGCAAGAAAGAAACTTTGCCATATTATCTTATTGCCTCTCCGAAGACTCCTGCGGAACGGCAACAAAACAAGGAGATTCTTGAGTTAGCCAAGAGGGTGCGCTATGAACGTGAAGAAGAACTCAAAGAGAACAAGCACGGCTACCGACTGAAGAAAGAAGAGGTCGAGATAAACTATCTTGACTGGATGGCTGAGTATCATGCCAACTACACAAAAAGCGACGGCAATCAGATCCGTCGTGCTCGCACTGTGTTCATCGACTTCCTGATTGACCCTAAAATGAGACTGTTGCCCGAAAAAGTCAAAGGCGACATGACTAAGGAAGAAAAGGAGGCGATCAAAAAAAATAATGCGAAAAAGGTAGCCGAAAGGGAGAAAAAGGCAGCAGGACTGAAAGTGAAGCCCGAACAGCTGACCAAGGATTTGATGCGCTCTTTCACCGAGTATCTCATCAACCGCTTCACCGGCGAAGGCGCCCACACGGTTTATGGACGCTTCAAGAAAATGATACTTGCCGCGCTCGACAAGGACATAATTGCAAAGAATCCGTGCCGAGGTGTCTCCATCAAGAAAGACAACGGCCAGCTCAAAAAGGAAATCCTCAGTCAGGAAGAAGTCGTCCTGCTCGCCAATACGCATTACGAAAAGGAGAATCCCGACATTCACCGTGCCTTTATTTTCTGTCTCTACTGCGGACTCCGTTGGTGTGATGTTAAAGATCTCACCTATGTCAATGTCGATTATTCAAACAAACTCCTGAAGTTCGAGCAAAGCAAGACCAAAGCCCATAGCGCAGCCAGCGGAGTAGTCATTCCCCTCAACGACGGACTATTGGCCCTCATAGGCCAGCCGAAAGACGGCAACCGTAATCAAATCATCTTCCCACTTCCAAGCCACACCATGTGTTTGAAAGCACTGCGTCACTGGGTCGCCCGTGCCGGTATTGAAAAGCACATAACCCGGCACTGCGCCCGCCACAGCTGCGGAACCAACCTGTTGAGCAACGGAGCCAACATCAAGACCGTAGCCAGCATCCTCGGACACAGCGGACTCGCTCACACCGAGAAATATACCCGTGCCGTCGATTCCCTCAAACAAGCCGCCATCGACTCAATGCCGCCGTTAAATATATAACTAAATATATAACTGTTCTCGAAGGTCACAATCCCCACCCTACTATAGTTTTGGCGAACATCCATACATTCTAATCTTTTTATCGTTTATAGGTAATTTCAAAACAGCATTCTAATGATATTCTTTTTGAAAGTTTTATTAATTTTGCATAACAATCATATGGTTAAGTCTCATAGTTTTTTTACTTCTAACAATGATAGCTCAGACATTCCGTGACTATTTGTATTCTACCTATTCTAACAAGAATAGCGGGACGCCTTCTTCATACCTAAAAGCTATTGAAATCATTGATAAGTTATTCCAAAAGGAAGATCTGTTCAATTTAAGAAATCAGTCTCTAACAGAAATTAAAGATCCTTATTTGATAGCTCGTATCATTGATTACATTGCTCTGGAAGAAGATAAATTTAGGAATGGGGAAGAATCACTATTTGATCTTGGTGAGCCAACACAAACAAGTTATCCAAGAAAAAGATTTTGTACAGCCGCTATCCGTAGATTAGGAGATTTCATTAATCAGGTTTGTGTCGCAGAAGCGACGGATATTATGCAAAAAGAGCATAACGGATTAAAGCTTTCAAAAGATCTGATACGGAAATTCCAGATAAATGATGCCGGGAGTGACATAGAAGTTAGAGTAAAACGACGTGTTGGACAAGACATCTTCAGGGCTATGTTGCTTAAAATATATGACACGAAGTGTTGCCTTACCGGTTTGGAAATTCCAGAGGTATTGCGAGCAAGTCATATAATTCCATGGGCAGAGCGAGTGAACACTCGATTGAACCCGGAAAATGGGTTATGTCTTAGTGCGACTTATGATGCCGCATTCGATAAATATCTCATATCTTTCGATGAAGATTATCGATTGATTCTTAGTCCTGTTTTAAAAGAGAAATATACATCAACCGCCTTTAAGGAATATTTCCTAAACTTTGCAGGAAAAGCAATACATCTTCCGCTAATTTATAAACCCTCTCAGGAGTATCTGGCCATGCATCGTGAGAAATTGATAATTTAACTGGATAACTGTATCGCAAATATGGAGCCCTCAATTTTTCATACATTTAGCTATTCGAAGCAAGTGGATTATTCAGTGTTAAGCGGCGGTGGCTTTACCATACCAACCTATTTAGTGCCGTTGCTTTGGGAAGCTATGGGTATGACATTGAAGCATGGAGAACGCATCAAGGCACGCATCAGGATTGGTGAAAAGGTATTTGAAGTGCAATTAATCAACCAGGCCTTTGACAGAAACAAATATAAGAATCATCCAGATGTTATTCAAATCCGATATTCTCCGAGCGGAGAACTATCGCAGTATCTCAGGACAATTTTTCACGAGAGTTATTCCTATATCATATCAGAAAAAGAAAAGCGTGTAGGTAAAACGCAAGTAAAGGTACCTGAGGAATTGGCCGAAGAGATTATATTTTCAATCACATCTATTGACAATGAATTTAGGCTTGACTGCATTCCATTAAAAGCAAAATCTGTTGCCATGACACAGTTGCGTGGATACGAAGAGCTGCAATTCGAGGACTTGGTCGATTCCATAATTGAGAATATTCCCGATCAGTCTGCCTCTCTTTTTGAGAGATCTGGTATTGTTAGATACCGTAAAATCAATCATGAAATAAATACGACTCTCAAAAACCTTTATGATTACAGATGTCAAATAACAGGAGAGCGGACCGGTGAAAAATATAATACAAATGTAGTCGAGGCGCATCATTTAGAGTACTTTACTAAATCGCTCAATAATGATTCATCAAATATTATCATCATTAATCCTTCATTCCATAGGATAATACATCAGTGCAATCCTGTCTTTAACATCAATGAATTGCAGTTTGAATTTCCAAATGGAGTTATTGAGAAATTGAAACTCAATAAACATTTGCGATCGTGACTTTTCCTACCAAAATTTTTTCCATCAATCAGAAGACTATGACAACTGACAACTCGATATATAAGCAGCTTTTTCACTCGTTGATTCAGCATAAGGAATCGGAAGTGGTGGAGTTCAAGAAGGCGGAGACTAACTTCGACTTTGATGACCTCGGCAGGTATTTCTCGGCATTGAGTAACGAGGCTAATTTGCGAGGGCTTCCTTTTGCGTGGCTGGTATTCGGCTATGATGAGAAGAAGCATGAAATCATCGGCACATCTTATAAGGATGGCGAGGGCGCGCTGAACAAGTTGAAACATGACTTCACTAATCATACTACCGATAGTCAGACATTCCGCGAGATTATTCCTGTCGATGTTGACGGCAAGCGCATACTGATGTTCAAGATTCCGGCTTCACCACGAAACATCGTAATGAAGTGGAAAGGTATCGCTTATGGTCGTGACGGTGAGAGTCTGAAGCCTCTCAATCAGTCGAAACAGGATGAAATCCGACGTCAAGCTCCGGCTCCGGATTGGTCGGCTGAAATTGTGCCGGATGCCACAATTGCCGACCTTGATGAGCTTGCGTTGGCTACTGCGCGGATTATGTATAAAAAAGTGCATGGTTCCACGATCCCGGCTAATGAAATTGATGAATGGTCAACTGAAGAATTCCTTTCGCATAGCGAGATGATGCGCAATGGCAAAATAACAAGAGCTGCTATATTGTTGTTGGGAAATCCTGTCGCTCTCCAGAAGATACATCCTGCCAATGCTCAGATCACATGGGTATGGAAGGATAAAGATGGAGAGATAGTGGATTATGAACATTATACCATTCCTTATATTCTTGCTGTTGACAAAATTTTTGCTAAAATCAGGAATAAGACGATGCGTGAACTACCGGGCGGCACATTGTTCCCGGACACGATGAAGCAGTATGAAGATTATTCCATTCGTGAAGCACTCCATAACTGCATTGCACATCAGGACTATTCGCTTGGTGGACGGATAACATTAGTTGAAAATGAGGGTTTTCTTTATTATAGTAACCGTGGCTCATTTATACCGGGATCAGTAGAGAAAGTCCTCCGGGACAAAGGCCCTCAGAAGGATTACAGGAACACTTGTCTGTCTCACGGCATGGTTCATTTCAATATGATTGACACGGTAGGCCGTGGCATTCCTAAATTGTTCAAAGAGCAACGCAGACGCTTCTTCCCGATGCCTGAGTATGAAATTGATGATAGCGCTAAGACCGTTAGCGTCACAATCTATGGCATCGCTTCCGACGATGCTTATACCGATCTGCTTAAGAGCGATTCAACGCTTAGCCTTATGGAGTGTCTATGGCTTGATGCGGTCAGAACACATCGTCCTATCACTAAAGAGGCTGCCCGCCATTTGAAAGATAAAAAACTCATCGAAGGCAAAGCTCCACGATATAATATTGCGCTGTCTGTGGCTAAGAAGGTTCAGCAAATCGGTCAATACACCAGGGAAACAGGGCTCAACAAGAAAGCCCAGGTAAAACTGATTCTGCAGCTTGCTTTTAATGCTGATTCTACAGGTTTCAAACGAGTTGTCGCTTTTGAAATCATCGAACAGAGTTTGCCGGCAAGCATGACAAAGACTCAGAAACTTAATCACGTCTCACATATGCTTAGAGATATGCAGACTGATGGTCTTCTGAAAAAGAATGATAGCGGGAAATCATGGCTCATAACTCCTAAAGGGATACAAGAATTGGAAGTATAACGATAGAATTGCGCGTTTTTATCCCTTTTCTGCGCGTTTTCTGCGCGTTATCTGCGCGTTTTTTACGCGTTCTTATCGTTTAACGAGTTATTATCGGCTGTCGAATGGTTTTACGACTAGTTGGCTTGATTTTACGACTAGTTCACGACTAATTAGCTGTTTTTGCGACTAGTTGGCTTCCTAAATCGGATAGTTGAGTCTAATTTCGGATAGTTGACGGATAGTTTGAGGCTATCCGGGATAGTTGTAAAAAACGAGTAGTTAAAGGTAAAAACAAGTAGTTTACCCGGAAAAACGAGTAGTTGGCGAGTAGTTCGACATTTTTACGAGTAGTTTACCCGGAAAAGCGAGTAGTTGGCGAGTAGTTCAACAATTATCCGAGTAGTTTACACCAAAAAACGAGTAGTTATTGGGAACAGGCGTGTTCTTTGTTTTCATTGTCCTGACACCATAATTGTTGTGCGGAGGTATAAGAGGAGAATGAACAACAGGGCATAGAGTAGTATTGTTAGAAGCGTCCAGCCGCGAGGAAGAGTGAAACTGCCGGTGAGGTAATTGCGGATGCGGCTTGTGAGGCGATGGCGAAGTGAGGCGATTTTTGGGAGTAAGCCAGACGGGAGATTAGAGAAGAGAGGTTGATATTTAGGAGACTCTGAATCGGTGGATGGCTCGTTGAGGATTTTCTGAAGGGCGATTTTGATGTCACGATAGTGGCGGTCAGTGAGTTTGGCTACGCCGAGCATCTTTTGGAAGAAGGCATCGTAGTCACGGGCGATAGCGGCACGCCATTCATGAACGTTGGAAAAGTAGCGTTCTCCTTTGGCTTCGCATTCCTGTCGGAGTCGGTCTTCGGATTTGCGGTCTTCTTCCTGATGGCGTTCCTGCCGTTGCTGCAGGCAGTCATGGCACGCTTTCAGAAACATTTCATAGATTTTGTTGGTGTCGATTTCGACCCGGAGGTTGCCATCGGTAGCGGCAGTCGTTTTGCCTTCCAGAATCAGAAGACGGTTCTTGATTTCGTTTAGCTCGTTGACTTGCTGATTGTGCAGTCGGTCAATATAGTTTTTATCGTTTGTATTCATCTTTTGCGTTTGAATGGTTTGTGTATGTATTGGTTGTCCTGTACTTCCTGACGGCGACGGCGTTCATCGTTCCAGTCGAGGTCGTTGGTGGTGCCTCCGCCGCCGGAAGATTGCACGACTGCCGGTCCAGTTAGTAGCTCGAGTATTATAGACAATGGAATCAGACTAACTTCCGATGGTTCAGTGGGGGTGCTATTGGGTAGCACTCCCTCAAAAGGACTTTCCGTTTTGGAAAACCCTTTGCCTGAATCTTGGCAGGGTGCGGTCAATTTGCCCGTACCCTCCTCAGAGTTCAACATATGGTCTTGAGAGGGGGTGAACAAAACGTTCTCCCCCACATTCGAGGTCTCTCCGAACCTTCCCTCACAGAAGCCTTTGTTGGGTGTGGACAAAATGGCCACTCCCTCAACTGGTAATGCTCCGAACTTTGCAGCGAGCTTGCCATAGGTGAGTTTCTGCTTGGAAAGCTTCGAACCGGCAAACCTGTAACCGTCTTTGGCGAATGAAATGCCTCGGATTTCTCCCGTGGAGAGGTTGATACTGAAAGATGCTTCTATCCCATGAGCCTCCAAAGCATGTTGGAATTCAGCCCACGATGTCGAGCTGTTTGCGGCAGCGATGGCAGCCGACTTGACATCGAATCGCAACTGCTGAATCGGTCGCAGTCTGTCACGATTAACCTTTTCACCTGTCGTGTTGCCGAATGTCAGTCCATGACGCACCTTGATTTCCTTGCAGACTTTTGCGCTCCTGATACGCTCATTGAATGCGGAAATTACATTACCGTCAAGGTCGATACGACTGAACACAAGATGGCAATGCGGGTGCGTCTTGTCAAAGTGTCGCGCCACAATATACTGCGCATTGGTGATCCCCATGCCACGTAGCCATTCATCGACGAGTTGTGCCATGAAGCGGTCGCCCTGCTCATTGTCGGGGAACAGATGTGCATCCTCCGGCGAGAACGAGATTGACACATGCTTTACCGGTTGCCCGATATGATGTACTCGGCCACGACTGTCGGGATGACGCAGATGTGTGTTGAAACTGTCAGCGATGGTTTCGTTGGAAACGACGCAGACACCCTGAAAAGACAACAATCGGCCTCGTTTTTTATCGCTATTGATGTCGTTGGCATAGCTTACCAGCCCTGCAAAATCAATTCTGTTTTTGAATTTGGCTATCATCACATCCGGAATTTTGAAAGCAAAGTGAGTGTGATTGTCAGCAGACTATCAACTTTGCTTGCCACCCCATCGAATCCCATGCCGTTTGCGCATCGGGCAAGCTGATTGAGATTGTTGGCGATACCCTGAAGGCTGCGGACCATCGAGTATTCCTCTTCAGTCAGAGCTTTTCGGATTGTTGTGCCCATGACGGCACGGGTGATAAACTTGTTGAGCGAAAGACCGGCTTCGCGGGCCATATCTTTTACAACGGCATAGTTGCCGTCGTCAAGATGCAGTTTGATTTCATTGCGCAGCCGCTGCCACTCCGGTTTGGACTTGCGCCCGCGCTTGGATATTCGTTTTGTCAGTATCATTGTGGGTTTGATTGGAAATAGAAATGGAGGGAAGAAGGATGGAGGAGACAAGGGATTGAGTGCGGAATCAGAATGATTTCAAGACCGTGGCGTATTTGGCAACCATGAAGTTGTCGAAGCCAATTTTTATGGGACATAAAAAACAACCTTGCAATCCTCCTCCATCTTCACTCCCGTTTCGATTGTGGAGCATAGCTACAAACGGCTGGCCTTCCGGCTACGGTGTCCTGTAAGTGGAGTTGGCGAAGATGACTTTGCCCATCATCTCGTTGAGGCGGTCGGCTATGCGGTCGCCGTATCTTGGCCGTATCTCCTGCGGTGTCAGGTTGGTGGTGAGGATGGTAAAGAGATGCCTGTCGTAGCGAGTAGTCAGCAAATCCGTGATCGGATAGAGCACGTTGCCGTAGTCCATTACCTCAAGCGGCTCGGTGCCGAAATCGTCGATAGCAAGCATACGTTTATAACAGAGACTACGCCATTCTTCATAGTCCTCTTTGCAAACCCTCGCAAGGTCGCGGGCATTGACAATCCTTATGGAGTATCGCTCGGAGTAATCATCATCAACTTTGATTTCAAATTTGTTGAGGATTTGCTGGAAGGCTTTCACAAAGGTAGTCTTGCCGTTGCCGCATCCGCCGCAAAGCATCATTCCGAATTTCGAGTGGTCGCCTGTTAGCCACTCAGCAATCTGTTCGGTTTGCGTCAACAGAGCATCGCTCATTACAAATGTCTTGTCGCGGCGTTCTACTTCCGCCTTCACTCCGGCGAGAAGCACACGGATGGCATCATCTTTCGAGAACGGAAGCCTAAAACGCTCCTTCGTAGTCGCTTGCCAACTGAGCTGAGACTCCAGCAGGTCGGCGAGCATTGTTGGCTGATTGATTTGTTGCATAGGTTGTTGGTTTGAGAATTGTTTTTGTTTTATTGATTGATTGTTTTTTAATCCAGTTCACAAAATATCTTCGGCAGTCATCTTCCTCCCTACCTTTCGTTCCCTGGCAACGGAGGTAGCGGAAGAAATTACCGAGATATGATTTAAGCTCCGGCAATTCAATCTGGCAGGAGGGAGAAAGAAGGGAGATGATTTCATGGAGCCAAGGTTCATCGTTAACCAGCAAAGCCTCAAGTTCCTCCAAATTCAAAATCTTCACATCGCCCATATTATTAGAAGAATAATTTTTATCTTTATTCTTTCTATCTTCTATATTATAGGGTGTCAAGCTATCCGACAATCCAACTGTCGAGACATCCTGCAAGGTTTCCGTCAATTCATCCGACAAACATTCCGTCAATCCATCAGTCAAGATAAGTGAATACATCGGATGGGAACCTTTGCTAGTACCTTTGGTATAGGTAATGAACTTTCGTGCGTTAAGCGATTCACGGGCGTTCACAACAGTCTGTCGTGTCACTTGGATTGCGGTGCTGATTACCGAAGTCGGACACTTGAATGGCATCTGCCATCGGCGGCTGTTCGCCCGGTTGATGAGGAAGAAGTACAGCGCAATCTCCGCTGTGGAGAATGGCTCATACTCGTTCTCTCGCCAGAACCGCTGCATGATTTCGTAGATGTTGACTCCCTTAGACATGGTTGCCGGACTTGCATAGATATTCGTTGGCGCGCTCCCTGATTTCATCCTGAGAGGAAATGCGGACACTGGTAAGGTAGGCGTCGAGGTCTACGGGATCAAAATAACAGAGTTTGCCGTTTGGCTTGTACATGGGGATGATGCGGTTCATCATCATTTTTCGGAGGAAGGACAGCGAGATGCCGAGATACTGCGCGGCTTCCTTAGAGGTGAGAAGTTTTCTATGCATATTTTATTGTCTGATGTTCGTAGATACTTTTGGAAATACCCGAGTACTCTTGGCATGCATTGAGTACCTTTCGTTTCCGTTGCAAAATTACTGCCTTCTCAATGTGGCACCATGTTGGCCGGTTGTGTTGAAACATAAAAAAAGCAAACGCACTATATGCTGAATTACAGCGATATAATGCGTTTAGAGTTTAAGAAATCGAATTCTGTTGTGTTGAAGTTGTGATTAGCGTGGGGCGCGTCTCATCTCTTCCCAGATTTTGATGGCGTTATCTATGTTTTCACGAAATTCTATGTTAGCCGGAACATCGCTTCTTGCATCGTCAAGTCGGTGGCTTTTATAGTAAGTCTGACTGATGCCACAGCGTTTTAGAAACAGCGATGACCATTCCTTTCCAAGTGCAGTTGGGGAAATTAATTTCTCAACAGCATACACCATATAACATATATGAAGCTGCTTGAATTTTATAAGCTGAAAGAAATCCTGCTCTGATCTCAGATTCATGTGAACACTGAACATTATAGGAGTGGTAAATTCAAACAGTACCTCGTTGCATGCATCATAAAGACAGTTGCAGAGCTTCGCCGAAACAGTATCACGAAACTGCTCGGCATCTTTCATCAAAATCTTCTTCATGAGCCGCACTCCCTGATTCGTTTGATGTCTGTAAGTATCGCGCTCGCTATGTCATGGTAACGAACAATAACTGTCTCCGGAAAATCAGCTCTGAACCAAAACACAGGTGCGCTCTCTTTGTTGGCCTGCTCATATTCGGCATATAATCGTTGAACAGTCTTTTGCCGTTCATCATGTTTTGCTTTGGCTTCTTCGCAAAGTTTTTCGGCCTCTATGTATTCTTGGGAATCGAGATCCAAATAGTCAAGCCGATTATTAAGTTGGCAGTAGGCTTTCCAATATGCTGTCAACTCCTTTTCTGCTTTCTGATACCTATTATAAAAGGTGCGTGAGTAGTCTTGTGCGATAGCCTTGAAATCGACATCATTCAACTTTGGCAAACATACATTTAAGAATCGTTCTGATTCCTCTTTGAGTTTGATGACAGATTTTTCCAGAGCATCAATATCGTATGTAGCCATCTCCTCAGCTTCATCAATCAGATTATTCGGTTCCGGCATCTTATCGTAAATCTCAACGATAGACAATGCATCCGCAAAGGACAATTCTTGGCCCTCGGTGATATTATTGATGGCAATAAGATTTTGAACAAGCTCGTTTATCATGTGGGGATGTGTTTGAGGCAGATTACATTTTGCCCTTAGATATAGAACAGCATGAATTCTCTTTGGTTCTCTTCAACAGTACACCTTTTTGTTGTTTTGGCTACCCTTTGGCTACCCAAATTCACAGAAATAGCTGATAATCAAACGATTATCAGCTATTCTATGAGCCGCGAGTGGGACTCGAACCCACGACCTTTTCGTTACGAATGAAATGCTCTACCAACTGAGCTATTGCGGCTTTCATGAATGAGCCTTATCAAGACTCATTTTATTTTTGTGATGCAAAGTTACGAAAAATTTATGAATTCTTGCTATAAGTGAACTTAATTTTTGCATCTTCAAGTTTAAGGCGACACATTGACGGAACACTTACAGAGGGCTGGATCGAAGTGATGACGTAGGTGGTCTGCCCATAGTAATTGTCTGTAGAAGGCTCTCGGGTGACATTAACCGGAATTAGGTCGAAGGTGTAGTCTTCGGGAGTGAGGGTGCCTTTTGAGATCATGTTAAGGATATAGTCGCGTAATCCTGAGAAAGAGTAACTTTTGGTTGTGGAACTGTAAGTGCCCAGGAAAGAGGTTTTGTTATCTGCAATATCATTGTTGGCGAAGAAATCGGCTTTCTTCGAAGTGAGGATCAAGAGCACATTATCAGGAGGATTGATCGAATAATTGTTTTTGATCTCTTCAACCGGAATTTCCATGGTCAGGGTATTGATGACCGACATTGTGCCGCCATTTGCCTTATAGCTGTCAATAATTGCCTGAGCGGGGAAAGTCAGACGTGAAATATAGCCTGTAGGAGCCACAAGGAGGGCATTGCCGTTATCAGCCTGCTGTTTCAGCGAAGGGCTGATCTTCATTCGGATGTTGTTGTTTGTTATGACTTCGGGCGACACGGCCATGTATGTGGCGATAGTGTTTTCAATTGAATCCTTGACAACTCCGAGCGAATCGGTGTAGGGAGTATGTTTCTTGTAATAGAAATTGATTCGGGTATTGGCTATATTCACCACTCGGCCGGTGCCGAAAGTGCTCTTGACATAAATTCCGGGGAAGAAATTGGCAAATGCTTCCGGAGTCGAGAAGGTTTCAGGATTTGTCTCGTACCGGCGAAATACTTTCTTGCCGAAATCCAGCGGGAGTTTCACGAATATGCCATAGGTTGCGACGGCCGAATCGGTGGCAAGGTTGTTGGCCGTGTAGATGTGGTTCGTCTTGGTCCAAGAGTCGGCCTCATTATAATAGCCCTCGGGATTGAAGTTGCTGTAGATCGGTGCCTGAAGCTGGCGGGTCAGGGGATAGACTTTGAATCCCATGGGAACAATCGAGTCGCCGGTCAATTCTCCGGGCACGAAAAACATCAGCAGACGCACTGAGTCGATGTCCTCGACGGAAACGCCGGTGGTGTCAAGTTTTTCGGCCGGCATGAACTGGGTGACGAAGTCGGAGTAGAAACTGCCGAACTCCTTGGCGTCGATGGCTCCGAGAAGCTGGGTGATGGTTCTTGATTCCACTGATTCATTGGCCACGGAATAGCCGGTGAGCGTGAAAGCGGAATCTATGACAATGGAGGTCTGGTCATCCACGAGAGAATTTCCTATTTTCGAGGTGCCGTCTTCACATGAGGAGACAAGACTCAACAATATTGCTGCAGCGATGAATGCTTGTAACAGTTTCATTTTTTTTGATAAGATGCTTAATCGATGAGGGTTTTGAAAAAATCCACGATATCCGCAGACATAGAGGCTATGTCCTCCTTTGATGGGTCATATTCATGGAATGGTTTTCCTGAGTTGCGGGCGAATTCCACAAGTTCGGGCATGACATTGGGAGAAGTCTGGACAATGGCGTCTGAGTATTCCATGGCGAGTTTGTTGAGCGCCACGAAATCAACGGGGGTGTCGCCCAGTAAGGTCAGGTCTTCAGCCGCGATCTGGTTCAGTTTCAGCTTTTCTGCGAATCTTGGATCAAGAGTATCCTCGAAATTCTCGGGACGCAGATCGTAGATGATTTTTGCATTTGCGAAGGATGGGTCATCCTGATAAATCCGCTTGAGATAGAGAGGTGCGAGCGCGGAAATCCACCCGGTGCAGAAAATCAAAGCGGGATCCCAGCGTAATTTCTTTACAGTCTCTATGACGCCTCTGACAAAAAACATCTGGCGTTCGTCGTTGTCTTCGGGCGACGAAACTGTTTCGAGACGCTTGTCGGGAGAGAAATGGAAATAATCGTCATTGTCGATAAAATAGACCTGCATACGCGACGGCTGAAGGGTCGCCACTTTTATGATAAGAGGATGATCGGCATCATCTATGATGACATTCATGCCGGAGAGGCGTATCACTTCATGAAGCTGATTGCGCCGTTCGTTTATGCTACCGTATTTAGGCATGAATGTTCTGACTTCATATCCGCTATCCTGTGTTGTCTGGGCGAGATCCCGTCCAAGTATCGCCATGGGCGAGTCGGGGAGGTATGGGGCTATTTCTTGGGATATGAATAAGATTTTCGTTTTTCCCATTCGATTTTCGATTTCGAAATTTAGTTTAGTTTGTGCAAAGTTACGATTTTTTTTTCAAAGTTTCAGATTTTGTGTGGCAAAAAGGTGACATGTCTGGAGCTTATGGGATTCTTTGACGAATTTCCATCCGTTTTTAACGGCCTTTAAGTATTCTAAACCGAAATAAGGTGTTATCTTTGCAAAAAAATTCAGACATTCGATAACCAAAAATGAGAAAAACGCTATTTATCCTTTGTTCGATTCTCCTTGCATGCTCTTTTTCAGTTTCCGCTCAGGGAAACAATCCTTTCACATGGCGTGCGAATGTTAAAATGACCGGAAAAACCCAGGGCGAGATTATCGTCAAGGTTGACGTGGTGCCCGGATGGCATCTTTACGGAATGGATCTTCCCAAAGGCGGTCCGAAACCTACAGTTTTTGATTTCAGCAAAAGCACCGGTGTGAAGCTCGTGGGTAAGGTTACTCCAAATGTAAAACCGGTTTCCAAAGATGACAAAATGTTCAATCTTCGCCTGACTTACTGGACCGGAAGCGTGACATTCCGTCAGAAATTCAAAGTCACTGACAGCTCGAAGGCACATATAAACGGAACCGTGACATATATGGGTTGCAACGATGAGACATGCGCTCCTCCATCGACCTTTAAAATTTCAAAACCGGTAATAGTAAAGAAATGAATTTAAGACGTCTCTTTGCTGTCGCTTTCGCACTATTAGCGATTGTGACGCTTAACGCGCAGGTCGTCAATCCTGTCAAATGGTCTCAGAAAATAGAAATGACCTCCCGCGACCAGGGGGTCATGACTTTTACTGCCAATATCGAAAATCATTGGCATATATATGGCCTTGATCTGCCCGATGGAGGTCCGCGTCCCACAAAGTTCGACTTCAAGGAAGTTGCGGGAGCGGAACTTGTTGGCGCTCCTGTCCCTTCCGTCAAACCGGTCGAGGAATTCGATTCTACGTTCAATATGCCTCTGAGCTGGTGGGAAAACACCGTCTCCTTCAAGCAGGCGTTCAAGCTGCTTCCAGGCAGTAAGGGCTGCAGGATAACCGGCAATATAATTTTTCAGGCGTGCAGCACCGTTGACGGAACCTGTGTTCCCCCCACAAAAGAGCCTGTCGAGCTGACCGAAGGAGAGGCTCCGGCTGTAGCTCCGGCTGCGACGGGAGCTGATATAGCACCTGTGGCTGCCTCCGTTTCCGGTGGCCCCGGTTCGGAATTGTGGGCCCCCGCAAAGTTTCCCTCCGGATCAAGTAACGTTCCCGATGTCTCGGATGCCTCATGGCTGTATATTTTCGTGTGGGGATTTATCGGCGGCCTTCTGGCCCTGTTGACTCCTTGTGTATGGCCGATGATTCCTTTGACCGTAAGTTTCTTCTTGAAAAGAAGTCAGTCGCGTCGTAAATCCATAGCCGACGCCATGACCTACGGCGGTGCCATCATTGTCATTTTCCTCGTACTCGGCATAGTTGTCACTCTTCTCTTCGGCGCAGGCAAACTCAACGATCTCGCCACGAACGCTGTGTTTAACCTGATTTTCTTCGCATTGCTCGTGGTATTCGCGATATCGTTCTTCGGAGCGTTCGAGATAAAGTTGCCGGAGAAATGGAGCAACCGAATGGATAGCAGCGCTGAACGGACCACCGGCATGATAAGCATTTTCTTCATGGCGTTCACTCTCGTTCTCGTTTCCTTCTCCTGCACAGGCCCTCTGATCGGAACATTGCTCGTAGAGGCCGCTTCCCAGGCCAGCATCGTCGGGCCGGTAGTCGGAATGGGTGCCTTTGCGCTCGCTTTGGCCATACCTTTCACTCTCTGTGCCATATTTCCCTCGCTTCTCAAAGAGCTTCCCCGTTCAGGCGGTTGGCTTAATTCGGTGAAAGTGGTTCTCGGATTTCTTGAATTGGCTCTCTCGCTCAAGTTCCTCTCGGTGGCTGATCTTGCCTACGGCTGGGGTATTCTTGACCGTGAGGTTTTCGTGTCGCTCTGGGTGGTGACTTTCGCTCTTCTTGGCATGTATCTGTTGGGAAAACTTCGATTCAGCCACGACTCGGCTACGGATCATGTCGGAGTGGGTCGATTCTTCCTTGCCCTTATATCTCTTAGCTTTGCCGTATATCTTGTTCCAGGTCTATGGGGCGCGCCGCTCAAGGGTGTGAGTGCTTTCGTGCCGCCGCTCTACACTCAGGACTTCAATCTTTATTCCTCCGATGAATTCCGCACATTCGACGATTATGACGAGGGCATGAAGTTCGCAGCCGAGAATAACCGTCCGGTTCTCATTGATTTCTCCGGTTACGGATGTGTTAACTGCCGCAAAATGGAAGGCGCTGTGTTTGACACTGAAGAAGTCAGCGGTCTGATAAAGGACAATTTTGTCCTCATCACTCTGATGGTCGATGACAAACGCGAATTACCCGCTCCTCTGACCGTTACTGAAAACGGAAAGACTGTCACTCTTGAGACTGTCGGGGAGAAATGGAGCTACTTGCAGCGCTCTAAATTCAACGCCAGCACTCAGCCATTTTATGTGATTCTCGGCCGCGACGGACAGCCGCTCGCTCCATCCTATTCATACGATGAGAATGTTGCGAAATATGTCGAATGGCTCCAGACAGGCATAAAGGCTTTTGCTGAAAAAGACGCTATATGAAACATACCAGGGAAGAAAAAATCGAGGCGTTAGGCCGCGTCATTGACACTCTCGATATCCTGCGTGTGAAATGTCCGTGGGACCATAAGCAGACCAACGAATCTTTGCGTCCTAACACCATAGAGGAAGTCTATGAGCTCTCCGACGCTCTTTTCCACAATGATGACGCGAATATCCGCAAAGAGCTCGGAGATGTTCTGCTGCATATCCTTTTCTACTCCAAAATAGGCGAGGAGAAAGACGTTTTCGACATTTGCGATGTGGCTGATTCTTTAAATGAGAAGCTGGTTTTCCGTCATCCCCACGTGTTCGGGAACACGGATGTCACTACAGCGCATCAGGTCGAGCAGAACTGGGAGCAGATAAAGCTGAAAGAAAAGGGCGGGAACAAAAGTGTGCTCGCAGGTGTTCCTAAATCGTTGCCATCCCTGATAAAGGCTTACCGCATTCAGGAAAAGGCGGCAAATGTCGGGTTCGACTGGGAGGACAGAAGTGATGTCTGGAAGAAATTCCGGGAGGAGACTGACGAATTCCAGTCTGAGGTCGAAAAAATGGATAAAGAGAAGATGACTCAGGAAATGGGCGACTTGCTCTTCAGTCTGGTAAATGTGGCGCGCCTCTACGGCATACATCCCGATGACGCTCTCGAAATGACAAATTCAAAGTTCATCCGACGCTTCAACTATATTGAGACTGAGGCAAAGAAACAGGAAAAGACATTGAAAGAGATGTCGCTTGAAGAAATGGACGCTTTATGGAATGACGCTAAATCCAAAGAATGAATAATTCTATGAAAGGAAAGAAATATCTGCTGTCAGGATTGATCTTGCTCTGCATCTGCATTGCGGCGCAAGCGCGTATTGTCAAAGGTTTCACCTCAGCTAAAGAGAAATCGACAGGCTATATAACTTTCAAGATCGAAAGCATTGATTACCGTAGTGATCTGACCCGGGTTTATGGCAAGCTTCAGGGGCGTCCACATACTTCGGAACGCATGGATGAGCTTGTCATGATTCTTCCCGATGGCCGAAAATATGAAGCCACGGACATCGACGGTGTTGACATGAAACGTTGGTTTCAGTGGGAGGACAGCGGCGAGATTGACGTCGAGATAGATTTTCCCGTGATAAAAGAAAGCAGATCGTTTGTTCTGAAAGCCAATGGCCCCAAAGGGGAGAGCGCTACGAAAATACTCCGAAAATAGAGGCCGGATTCCTGAAACATAAATGAAAGTCTGCATTACGGAGAAACCCAGTGTGGCGAGAGATATCGCCAGGATTCTGTCTGCAAATGACCGACGTGACGGATTTTTTGAAGGGAACGGTTATGCCGTTACATGGACTTTCGGTCACCTCTGCACTCTAAAAGAGCCTGCCGACTACACCGAATTATGGAAGCGGTGGTCACTCGGCTCCCTGCCGATGATTCCGCCGCGATTCGGCATCAAATTGATTGATGACGCAGGTATCAAAAAGCAGTTTCACGTAATCGAGACTCTCGTATCTTCTGCCGATGAAGTGATCAATTGCGGTGATGCCGGTCAGGAAGGAGAACTGATTCAGAGATGGGTGCTTCAGAAGGCTCGGGTGAAATGTCCCGTGCGCAGACTCTGGATATCCTCCCTGACCGATGAATCAATCCGCGAAGGCTTCGGAAATCTTCTTCCTGAATCGAATTACAACAATCTTTATTATGCCGGTCTGTCGCGAGCGATCGGTGACTGGCTTCTCGGGCTTAACTCGACCAGGCTCTATACACTCAAATATGGTCAGCCGGGAAATGTCCTCTCGATCGGGCGCGTGCAGACTCCTACACTTGCCATTCTTGTCGAAAGGCAGCTTGAGATCGAGAATTTCAAACCTGAGGATTATTGGGAGCTCCGCACAAAGTATCGTGATATTTTCTTCAGTTCTGTTTCCGGGAAATATAAGTCCGAAGAAGAAGTTTCAGCAATTGTCGCCTCGATTAAGGATCTCCCACTCACGATAGACGATGTTCAGAAGAAGAAAGGACGGGAGGCGCCTCCGCGCCTGTTTGATCTGACATCCCTTCAGGTCGAATGCAATAAAAGATGGGGCTGGACCGCTGATGAGACTCTGAAACTGATCCAGTCTCTTTATGAAAAGAAAGTGACCACATATCCGCGTGTGGATACTACATATCTTCCTGATGATGTCTATCCAAAAGTGCCGGAGATATTGAAAAGAATGGTCCCTTATGCTTCGATTACCGCTCCTGTCCTTTCAGCCCGAGCCATACCTAAAAGCAAGAAAGTTTTCGATAATTCAAAAGTTACCGATCACCACGCCATTATACCTACGGGAGAGGCGCCTGACAGACTTGAGGGCAATGAGAAAAAGATGTACCATCTGATTGCCCGCCGGTTCATTGCCGCTTTCTATCCTGATTGCGTCTTTTCTACAACTACCGTGAACGCCTCTGCCGGAACTTGCCGTTTCAGAACCACGGGAAAAACCATTCTCGAGCCCGGTTGGAGAAGCATATATGCCAACGAAAAGCAACCTGAATCGGGAAAGGAAGAGGACACGGTATTGCCTGAATTCATAACGGGTGAATCAGGTCCCCACCAGCCTGAAGCGGTGAAAAAAATCACCCAGCCCCCCAAATTCTATACGGAGGGAACGTTGCTTCGTGCAATGGAAAGCGCTGGTAAAAACATCGATGATGAACAGCTCCGCGAAGCCATGAAGGAAAACGGAATAGGACGTCCTTCTACGCGTGCTGCTATAATAGAGACTCTTTTCAAACGTCACTACATAACGCGAGAACGAAAGTCGATTAAAGCTACCCGCGCCGGCATCGAGCTAATCTCTCTTATAAATATAGACCTGCTGAAGAGCGCGAGGCTTACAGGCCTGTGGGAAAATAAACTGCGTCGGATAGAGCGCGGAGAATACAGGTCGGAAGAATTCATCGCCGAGCTGAAGGAACTGATAAATGAAATTGTGATAAATGTTTTGAGTGACAACGGGAATCACAAAATCGAAACTAATCAGGGGCAGACGCCCGAAAAGCCTCAGGAAAAGAAGAATGATTCCGACAAACCGGTTAAACCGCGAAAGCCGCGTCTGACAAAACTTGACCAGATAATGTGTCCTGTATGCAGTCAAGGTCACATTATAAAAGGGCGCACTGCCTTCGGTTGCAGCCGCTTCAAGGAAGGCTGCACTATGATTCTTCCGTTTCAGGACTATCCTCAGGACCTGACTCCTTCAAGACTCAACAAATTAATCCAAAAGAATTATGGATCAGGAAAAAAGTGAATTGTTGCCGATTGTGACGCCTGACGGTGCGACGATCGGTTGTGCGGAAAGAAGTCGTTGTCATGGCGGAGAGAAGCTCTTACATCCGGTTGTTCATCTCCATGTCGCCAGAGATGGACGGTTGCTTTTACAGCACAGATCGAAGTTCAAGAAGATACAGCCTGACAAATGGGACACTGCCGTCGGCGGACATGTTTCCTATGGCGAGGATATTGAGGTAGCCTTGAAGAGGGAAACCGCAGAGGAGATCGGCCTGACAGTTTTCGAACCGGTAAAAATTACATCATATATTTTCGAGAGTCAGGTTGAGAAGGAATTGGTCAATACATTCTTTACTGAAGTCGCTGACGGATTTGAGCCGTCATGCGAGGAGTCGGATATAGACCGCTTCGGGTTCTTTTCGTTGGATGAGATCGAGCGGATGAACCGTGAGGGGCTTACGACACCTAATTTCTGTCAGGAGTTCCGGTCGATTCTCCTTCCTTTTTTGAAGAAGGATTAGAGGTTGTTATTAAACAACCTCTAAGAACTTGTTTAATAACATTAGCGTTTTACTCCAGTGACAGTGATGAATGACATATTGCAGATTGGAGCTGTAATAACAGTGCTCGCTATATGCCTTATCTGGCTGATCCGGAGAATAAGGCGCCGGATAACAGGTGGGGAATGTGACGAGCGTTCTGAAGCCTGTGAAGGCTGCGGGTTGATCGATCACTGCAGGAAGATCGGGCGCAAGAAAGAGTGACTTCTATAGTCTATCGGGCCATTCGTTTGAGCAGATTGTAGGAGGGAACGATACCGAGTTCTCCCGATTTGCTGAGATCAGCTATGCCTGAAGGTCGGTTGCCCAGTTTGAGATAGACATATCCGCGATTGTAGTAGGCTTCTCCGAAATCAGGTTTCAGCTCAATGGCTTTGGTGAAAGCGGAAAGAGCCGAGGTGAAATCCTGCATGTCCGCGTATATCACGCCTTTGTTATAGTATGCCACCGCCATGTAGGGCGACAGTTTTATGACCGTGTCGAGATCATTCATAACCTGTTGAAGCTCGGCTCTCGCAGTTGTCGCCAGCAGATTGTTATCCTGTACTTTGCTGTCGTTCCCCGCAAGAGAGGACGAGAGGGAATTTATTTTCCTTGTCCGCGCTATTGCCCGCATCAGATAGGCCACTGCAAAATCAGGAGCGGCTTTAATGGCATTGTCGAAATCTGCTATCGCGCCATCAAGATTCTTAACTGTCAGCTTATCCATTGCACGTCCGAAATAATCTATGGCGCGGGGAGTGTGGGTCGAAAGATAGGAGTTGTAATACTCGATTGACTGGAAATGGCGGTTTATGTCTTCGATATCTGATAGAGGATATTCGTGATTAGTAACCTGAAGCACATATCTCAAAGCCTTGGTGCGGTTGAGATCGTCAACCTCGCGGATATAATCGCCTGAAGGCTTGAGCTCTGTCGGAGATGTGTAATAGGTCAGAGTGAACATCGGTTCAAGTTCGATATTCATGCTGCGGTCCTGTACTTTGCCTCTGATGCTCTTGTTGTTGAACTCGCGGTCAACGGAGGCGTTGTCGGAAATCGTCAGCAACGTCGAGAACTGTCGGGACACTTCCTCCTGTGAGTCCGCATCCAGATCACTTTCGGCGGGAGTGGCGCCGTCAAGCAGCTTGCTCGGGTTGATAAGGTTTTCAAGGCCTTCTTTTGCTTTCTGTTTTTTCGCGAGCGCTATGGATTTGTCAAGATCAGCCTGAGCGGTCTTGTTTCCCATGCTGTGTTTGACGTCAAATCTGAGATAGTAGGCGAGAGCGAAATTCGGTATTCTTTCAATAACGCGGTCAATGTCTTTCAAGGCGTTGGCGTAATCGCCGATTTCCCTGTAAAGCATAGCGCGGTTGAAAAGCGCCCTGTATTCCATCGGCTTCATTGTCAGAACTTGCGACAAGTCCTGGATGGCTTTGTTGAAGTCATGCACTTCCATTCTCAGCAGAGCTCTGTTGTAATAAGCGACATAATTTGTCGGGTCAAGCTGCAATGCATAGTCATAGTCGCTCATGGCTCCGAAGTAATCGTCAAGGCGATAGCGGATATATGCCCTGTTGATGAAATAACCGGCATACTTCGGCTGAAGACGGATGGCCTGGTTCATATCTTTCAATGCCTTCTCATAGTCTTTGTTGCGGTGGATGGCAATGTCGGCGCGGAGCAGGTAGCCGTTTACGGCGTTTTTGTTAAGTGACAGAGCCTTGTCTATATCTTCCATGGCAGCGACAGTGTCAGCTTTGACAAGCCGGAGCCTTGCACGCCCCAGATAACCGCTGTCAAATCCGGGATGGGAACGCAGAAGATCGGCATAACTTTTTTCTGCACTTTCGTAATCCTTCACATTTTCCTGTGCCAATGCCAGATTGAACAGCATTCCGCGGTTTTCGGGAAGAAGCGTGAGCGCATGTGTGTAGTCTATGATCGCCAGCGAATCGAGACCGAGATTCTGTCTCGAAACTCCGCGCAGTTCGTAAGCGTCAGTAATGAACGGATTGCGTTCTATGGCAAGTGACGCATCCCTTTCCGCTCCTTTGAAGTCATCGAGATTATATTTTGCGAGTGCTCTGAAAAAATATGGCTGAGCCAGATAAGGCTTAGCGGCAATTACCTGATTGAAATATTGTATTGACAGGATATAATCTTCGAAATAGAGCGCATTGCGGCCTATCTGCAGAACCTGATCGGTATTTATCTGGGCCTTGGCCGATGAGAAACAGCAAAGGAAGAGGATTGCAAGAAATATGTTTTTATACATGAAAAACCAATTTAGTTGCAAATTTATATTTTTATTGCGAGTTTTACTAATACATTTCCTTAATTAATGGTAATAATCTCTTATCATTAGGTCCTTTCAATAGGTTAGCTCTTTAGGTAGTTTTTACATTCTCCTCTGAACAAAAAATCCCTTTCCGCTCTTTTTCTGATATAAAAGAAGAATAAGAATGGTCCCAATGACGATATACTCATGTTTCGCCCGGTGGGTGAGACAAAATCCTGACGCACCGGCAATCGTAGAAGAAAACCGAACAGTCTCCTACAGGGAACTGGATGAGCTGACTGACAGAGTACTCGGCAAATTCGCTGATAAAAGCTATTCTTTTATCGGAATAGTTATGAGTCATGGCATTGAGATGATCGCGGCCATGCTAGCGGTATTGAAAAGCGGAGCGGCTTATGTTCCGGCTGAACCAACTCTTCCAAAGGAGAGGATCGATTATATGATGGCGAGAGCCGGAGTGTCGTTTGTCATTACTGACGGGTATTTTACCGGACTTCCGCAGGCAGAATCTTTTGCAGACAGATCTACTCCCGGTTCACCCGCCTATGTCCTTTACACATCCGGCACCACAGGCAAGCCCAAAGGCGTGGTTGTGAGAAACAGCGGTGTCGTAAACTACGCCGAAGCTTTTGAAGACGAATTTCATGTTGCGCCGGGCGACGTGATGTTGCAGTATTCCGTCTGCGCGTTCGACATATTCGTGGAGGAAGTGTTTACGACCTTATTGAACGGGGCGGCGCTCGCCATTCCCCCTCAGAGTATTCATGACGGCAGTGTTGACGATCTCATAGACTTCTGTGAACGCCATAGTGTGACAGAGATCAGCGGCTTCCCATATCTTCTTGCCGACATGAATCGTCACCGGCGTTTTCCCTCTGCTCTACGACTTCTCATAAGCGGCGGTGATGTCGTGAGAGAAAGTTATATTTCATGGCTTAAAAAGCAGGATTTCGTTATTTACAACACCTATGGGCCCAGTGAGACAACGGTTTGCGCAACATATTACAGGATTGATAATTCCGATGCCCTTGATGACGGTACCTTTCCTGTCGGCAAATCCATAAAAGGTGTGGATGTGAGAATTCTGGATGCCGACATGAAGGAATTGCCCGCAGGGGAAACAGGGGAAATATGCATTTTTGGCGAGGGCGTTTCCGACGGATATTTGGGCAATCCTCCGGAGCAGTCTAACTTTACAGTATGGAGTGACGGCCGACGCATGTATCGAAGCGGAGATCTCGGTTATGTTCTGTCCGACGGGAATATAGCTTTCCTGCACAGGCGAGACAGGCAGGTGATGATACTTGGAAAGCGTGTCGAACCGGATGAGGTCGAGAACATATTGAATGAATCGCCATGCGTTGAACGTGGTGTCGTAAGGGCGTTCGTTGACGAATCTGGCCTCTCCTATCTGACAGCTTATATAGTTCTGTCACACAAATATTGTAAAGTATCCGGAATAAAGGAGTTCCTGAATTCAAAACTCCCTGATTACATGATACCGGAATTTTTTGTAAGGATGGAGGCTCTCCCGCTGACTGCACGAGGAAAAATCGACAATCACGCTTTACCGGTAGTGATGAAGGAAGGAGGTAAGGTATGAACTTGAGAATTGAACCGGTTTATGAGACCGACAGGCTTATGATGTGGCGCAGGGAGGTCATTCGGACTGTGTTCGGAGTCGATCCGACAGAAGATTTACTGTCAGCCAACAGAAACTACTATGAAAGACATATTGCCGATGGTTCCCATCTGGCGGTTGTGGCGGACGTTGACGGGAGAGAGGCCGGATGTGGGGCAATATGTTTCACCGAAGAGCTCCCTTCGCCCGACAATCCTTCAGGACGGTGTGCCTACCTCATGAACATATATGTCAGGCCTATGTTCCGTTCGAGAGGAATAGGCCACGAGATTGTCTCCTATCTTGTAGAGAACGCAAGAGAAAAGAGATGCGACAAGATATATCTTGAAACTACCAATGAAGCTCGCTCGTTATATAATAGTATAGGTTTTAAAGAATTACCCGGTATATTGAAATATGCAGACATTCAGCATCGATAAATTTAAAATCGCCGCCGCGGTTAACGGAAATGACAGAATCTGTTACATTCTGTATCCTTTCGACATCCTTGATAGTTGGATTGCAGAGAGTGCCTCACGTTTCGGAATCACAATTGCAGTGATCACCGGTATGGACTGGGATAATGATCTGACGCCTTGGAAAGCTAAAGGAGTCCCTTCCGGGAGTGCTGATTTCAAGGGGTTGGCTCCGCAATTCCTTTCACTCCTTAAAGAGCGTCTGATCCCTGAAATTGAGAAGGAACTGAATGTCTCATCTGGAGTCGAGCGCACCCTGGCCGGCGTTTCATTGTCAGGACTCTTTACTTTATGGCAATGGATGGAATGTGACTTGTTTAAAAATATCATTTCTCTCTCCGGATCCTTCTGGTATGAAGGTTTCCTTGACTGGATCAAAGGCATTGATGTGCCGCCCAAGACGGGACGGGCATATTTTCTTCTTGGAAATAAAGAGGCATTATCGCCTGTGCCGCAGTTCCGGGATGTCCGCGTCAATACTGACGAAATTGTGAAATATCTGGCGGCTAAAGGGATAAGGGACATTTTCGAGATTGTACCGGGAAACCATTATCAATATGCCATTTCTCGACTTAACCGGTCGTTTGCATGGATGTTCGGGCCGTCACGACAAAAATCATTCGGGCCTTATGAAACACCCTCTAAATAATAAGGCATGTTCTTGTGATTACGGCTTTCATGCACTATCTTTGCATTTGACTAATGAAATTTGTTAATTCGGATTAATATAAAACAATATTACTGAAGAGATGCCCCAGAACGAAAGAGAGAAGATAGTTGTCATAGGAGGCGGTTTTGCCGGCCTTAATTTTATCAAACATATCGACAAGAAACGTTTCGACGTCACCTTGGTCGATAGGAATAATTTCCACAGTTTTCCGCCGCTTTTCTATCAGATAGCGTCAAGTGGTCTGGAACCGGGAAGTATAAGTTTTCCGTTTCGTCGCGAAATAAGGCGCGGAAAGGCCAAAGGAATTGATTTTCATCTTGGCGAAGTCGAAAAGGTGGATTTTAAAAACAAGACGGTGACCACTCAATATGAGACCATCAGTTACGACAGACTTGTCATAGCCGCAGGCACGACAAATAATTTTTTTGGAAATGACGATCTGAAAAAATATGTATATACTCTCAAGAGTACGGCTCAGGCTATGAGAATGAGAGATGAAATCCTTGATCGCCTTGAACGTGCCTCCATAGAGACGGATGAAGAAGCTAAAAAGAAGCTGTTGAGTTTCGTCGTTATCGGCGGTGGACCTGCAGGAGTTGAGGTCGCCGGTGCGCTCGGAGAATTGAAACGGTTCATAATTCCGCGCGAGTACCCGACAATCAGGCAGGAGGATCTCAGTATCGTCCTTCTTGAAGGTTCCGACAAATTGCTTGGAGCCATGAGTGCCAGATCTCAGAACGAGGCGGTGCGTTATCTTGAGAAGCTTATGGTAGATGTCAGATTGAAAAATCTGATGACCCGATATGATAAGAATATAGTCACACTTTCTGACGGCTCGCAAATATATTCCGGAATGGTTATCTGGACTGCCGGAGTCACCGGGCAGCCAATAGCCGTTGAAAATGTTGAGGAGGGCTTTATGGGGCGCGGCTATCGTTTCAAGGTCGATTGCTATAATCGTGTGAAGGATACGGAAAATGTCTATGCCATAGGCGACATGAGCCTGATGGAGACGGAGAAATATCCCAAAGGCCATCCGCAGCTGGCGCAAGTCGCCATTCAGCAAGGGAGGCTCCTCGCGCGTCAACTGAACAAAGACGAATTTACCGAGGCATTTGAATACAATGACAAAGGAACTATGGCTACAGTCGGGCGCAACATGGCGGTTGCGGATCTCGGCAAGGTGCATATCTCCGGTTTTGCCGCTTGGCTCTGCTGGATGTTCATCCATCTCCTGTCCATTCTCGGCATGAGAAACAAGATCAGCGTCCTTATCGACTGGACATGGTCATATTTCAGCTATGGAACATCCCTGAGAATGTTGCTTCACACTTCACGTTGGCCGCTGCGTGAGCGCTGGGGTGAGATCTGAATGTATCGGCAAATAGGTCGGTCGAAATTTTGTCAGAAAGATTAAATGAGCTAATTTTGCACCGACAGCCGGACATTTCGTCGCTCACTGCATCTGGCAGTGTGAGGAAAGTCCGGGCAACGCAGAGCGCCATATTTCTTAACGGGAAGCTATCGGTAACGGTAGAGTAGTGTGACAGAAAACAACCGCCCGGCAGTATCAAAGCTCCGGGTAAGGGTGAAAAGGCGAGGTAAGAGCTCACCGGACAGCATAGCGATATGTTGTGCCGCACACCTTATGGGTTGCAAGGCCAAGTACACCGGCATTCAAGGGTTGCTCGCCCATTGCCGGGGGGTAGGCTGCTAAAGCTGACCGGCAACGGCCAGCTCAGATAAATGACGAAACTCAAGCTGTCGGTCGTAAAACGGCTTTCAGTATTGACGACATAACCCGGCTTATCGTCCGGCTGTCTTTTTTATTCGATTATGATTATAAATAGCGCACGCTTTGTAATAAGCAACACAGACGTAAGGAAATGTCCTGATGGAAGCAGACACGAATATGCTTTCATCGGACGGTCAAACGTGGGGAAATCCTCACTGATCAACATGCTGACCGGCCGCAAAGGCCTGGCGATGACTTCGGCTACTCCCGGCAAGACCATGCTCATCAACCATTTTCTCGTGAATGACGATTGGTACATCGTCGATCTCCCCGGATATGGCTATGCGCGCAGGGGCCTTGAAAGCCGCAAGAAGCTTCAGGATATAATTGAAGGTTATATCCTGCATAGGCAGCAGATGACCAATCTGTTCGTGCTGATCGATTCACGCCACGAACCGCAGAAGATCGACATGGATTTCTTCCGTTGGCTCGGCGAGAACGGAATACCTTTCAGTATCGTGTTCACTAAAACCGACAAACTCGGGAAAGAAGCATGTAAGCGGAATATCGAAGCCTATTGTTCCGCGTTGCTGGAGGAATGGGAGGAACTGCCGCCTGTCTTTAAGACTTCCTCAGTTTCGGGAGAGGGAAGAGAAAATATTCTCGACTATATTTCACAACTTAACAAATTACCTCTCGAATAAACAAACTCGGTTGATCTGGTGTTATTGAAATAGTAATACGTAAAATCAACTTATTATGGAAGAGAAAAAGAAAAAATGCTGCTGTTCGCAGAAAATCGATGTGGACAAAGCCTCACAGAATTATTCGGGAGTTGCGATAAATCAAGGCGATGACAATAAATCCGGAGAGAAACTCGAAAAAGGATATACGAAGATACTGAACAACAATCCCCGAAACAATGATGAATGAAACCTATCAGCCTCGACAATAGCCGGGGCTGTTTTCTTTGTCGGAATTTTAAGAATCGGTTCATTGAGAGATATTCAAAAAAAATGAGTACTTTTGTATTCTCATTCAAACTCTTGACAAATGGGTATTTTCAAAAAGATATTTTCTAAGGAAAAGAAGGAAACTTTAGATAAGGGTCTGGAACGTACGAAGCGAGGAGTTTTCGACAAAATCTCCAGAGCTTTGGTCGGTAAAAAGGTCATTGATGACGATTTTCTCGATAACCTGGAAGAGATATTCATAACATCCGACATGGGTATCGACACGACTCTGAAAATAATAGAACGACTTCAGAAGCGTGTTGCCCGCGACAAATATGTCTCCACTTCCGAGCTGAATGACTGGCTTGTGGAAGAGATAACCGATCTCCTTGCGGAATCAGACAACGGTCTCGAAAATGAGGATTTCAATACCGATGGTCGTGAAAAGCCGCATGTCATCATGGTTGTCGGTGTGAATGGCGTCGGAAAGACCACGACAATAGGAAAGCTTGCGGCTCAATTCAAGAAAGCCGGGAACAAGGTTGTGCTCGGCGCCGCCGATACATTCCGCGCCGCTGCCATAGAGCAGCTTGATGAATGGGCTAACCGCGCCGGAGTCCCCATCGTCAAACAGCAGTTGGGATCTGATCCAGCCTCCGTCGCTTTTGACACATTGCAAAGCGCCAAGGCCTCAGGAGCGGATGTCGTGCTCATAGATACCGCCGGACGTCTTCACAATAAGAAAGGCCTCATGGACGAACTTACAAAAATCCGCAAGGTGATGCAGAAAGTCGTTCCCGGTGCGCCTCATGAAGTCCTTCTTGTTCTTGACGGAAGCACCGGACAAAACGCATTTGAACAGGCAAAACAGTTTGTCGCCGCGACTCAGGTAAACGAGCTGGCAATAACGAAACTCGACGGAACCGCTAAAGGCGGTGTTGTGATTGGAATCAGTGATCAGTTCAAGATTCCTGTCAAATACATCGGCTTGGGTGAGAAGATCGATGATCTGCAGGTGTTTGACAAAAAAGAATTCGTTGAATCGCTGTTCGGGAAAAGATAAAAGAAGACACGTCCCTATGTCGAAAAAGACAGTAAATGTGATATCGCTCGGCTGTTCCAAGAATCTGATTGATGCTGAGCGCCTGATGCGTATGCTTGACAATGTGGGTTGTGAGACTTTTTTCGAACAATCGGCAGAGAGCCGCCCGGATATTGTCATAATCAATACATGTGGATTCATCGGCGATGCGAAAGAGGAATCCATCAATACAATTCTCGAATGGGTCGAGGCTAAGAGAGAGGGTTATGTGCAGGAGATTTTCGTCATGGGATGCCTTTCTCAGCGCTACAGGGCAGAACTGCCGAAGGAGATAGAGGAGGTTGACAAATGGTTCGGAAAAACCGACTGGCCGGATATTGTCAGGGAAATAACCCTTAAAAATCCATCGGGTGAGAAATATGACAGAATCGTGACCACCCCTCCTCACCATGCCTATCTCAAAATTGCTGAGGGCTGCAACAGATTCTGTGCGTTCTGTGCCATCCCCCTCATCACAGGCCGTTTCCGCTCCCGACCGATCGAAGAGATAGTCGGTGAGGTGAAGATGCTCGTGTCCCGGGGCGTGAAGGAGTTCAATGTCATTGCCCAGGAACTAACGGGTTATGGAATTGACCTGTATGGGAAACGTAGAATTGCCGATCTGGTCGAAGCAATTGCTGAGACCGAAGGTGTAAGATGGATCAGGCTCCATTATGCCTATCCTGCGGATTTCCCTTTAGAGCTACTGGATGTGATGGCCCGTCACAAAAACGTTTGCCGCTATCTTGACATTGCCTTGCAGCATATATCGGATAACGTGCTTTCCAACATGCGGCGCCATATCACCGGAAAAGAGACGCGTGAACTGTTGAAAACCATAAGAGAAAAAGTGCCGGGGATACATATCCGCACGACTCTCATGGTCGGTTTCCCCGGAGAAGGTGACAAGGAGTTTGATGAACTTATTGATTTTGTGAAGGAACAGAAGTTTGAGCGGCTTGGTGCCTTCGCCTACTGTGAGGAAGAAGATACATCTGCCGCGCGGAATTTTAGAGACGAGATTCCTCCAGAAGTGAAACAGAAACGTCTTGACAAACTTATGGCTGTTCAGGAAGAGATATCGCTGGAAATCCAGGAAGCCAAGATCGGCAGGATTTTCAGGGTCATAGTGGACAGAGAGGATGATGAATTCTACTATGGCAGAACTGAGTTCGATTCTCCTGAGGTTGATCCTGAGGTATTGATTACCAAAGATATTCCTCTGACACCCGGTCAATTCTATGATGTCGAAATTACCGGCGCCTACCCATTTGAACTTACGGGGCGTGTGGCGACAAATAGCTGAAAGTTAACGATGAAGAGACTTCTTTATGAAAAGATAGTTGCGGCGGCAAAGAAATGTCTGTCTAAATCATGGCCTTTTGCAGTGGTATATACACCGGAAAGCACGGAGAGTCGGTTCTATGCCGCTGAAAAGACTCTGAGAACGGAAGATCTTCACGATAACAGGAATTGTTTCGTGGTTTCTACTTTCGGACTTGAAGAATCCCAGAATCCTAAGGGTATTCCGGCGGATTTTTCGATCGAAAGGATTCTGTCTGATGAGTCAGGTAGTTCCATTTTTACCGAGACGGATGTTATGAAAATGTCGGATGAAAGAACTACGTCGTTCCGGGAATATGATGAAGTCATCGGACGGGTGACGGGTGAACTCGCCGGCAAAACAGGTAAGACCGTGATATCGCGAATGATTATAGAGCGTGCGGATACTGATCCTTTTGAGGTCGCTGACATTTATTTTCGTTCGTTTCCCAAGTGCTTTCGGGCAATCTATTTCACTCCGGAAGTCGGACTATGGATTGTGGCGACTCCGGAATTGCTCCTCGATTACGACTATGGGAAAGAGTCTCTCAGGACCATGTCGCTCGCAGGAACCAGGAAACGCGGAGACAATCTTTGGGACGAAAAAAACCGAAAGGAACATGAACTTGTCACCAGATATATTGTCGGGACACTGGAAAAGACGGGAATGGCGGTGACGGTGGGCCCAAATGAAAATTTGCCGTTCGGAGCGATCGAGCATCTGTGTAACAGAATTGAAGCACAGGGTAAAATCGAACCTGTCGATATCGCCCTGAAGCTGAGTCCGACACCTGCCGTCTGCGGCTGGCCGAAAGAAAAAGCTTATATGACCATCGTGACGGCGGAGCGCCATAAAAGATCCTGTTACGGAGCTTTTATAGGGATTGTGGATCAGGCGTCCAGCCGGTTATATGTCAATCTCCGCTGCTGCAAGGTTGAAAAGTGCCCTGATTCGGATGAATACAGGTACTTGCTTTTTGCAGGCGGAGGCATAAACGATATGTCTGAAACGGCAAAAGAATGGGAGGAGAGTGCCAATAAGATCAAGCCGTTGCAGACCGCGATCCTGAAGAATGAGAAGGAACTTAACGTAGGATATAATTTAGGAATATAATCTGACATGAGTGAAGAAAAAAACAATCATAATGGCTGGAGAGTCGTTGCCATTGTTTTTACGGCAGTGGCGCTGCTTGCAGGAATTTCATTGCTGCCTTTTGAAAAATGGACAAAAGGGAAGATAAATGACTTTAACCTGATAGGAGATATTGTTGATTCCTCTGATTCCGTTTCAGATTCAATCGATGTCGATGACGGAATAGGGCTTGCGGGCGCAGAGGATATAGATCCGGAGCTTCAGATAGCGATGAGCGAGAGTTCCCATCAGAAGGATTCTGCGAACGGTTCTGAAAATAAAGTAACTGCAGAAGAGGAAGACGTTCCGGCCATTGCTAAGGAAGTGCAGCCGAGCAAGCAGGGATCGCAGATGGTCCTTGAGGACTATACGGCATCCGGACAAGGACTTAAGCGGTTGCGCCATTCTCTTGCTGCCGGTGGAGTTACACGGATCGCAGTTATCGGAGACAGCTATATAGAGGGTGATATTTTCACTCAGGATCTGCGTCAGATGCTTCAGTCGGAGTACGGTGGCTCGGGAGTCGGATTTGTAAATATGCACTCGGATTTCCCCGGATTTCGCCGCAGTGTGAAGCAAGGCGGCAAAGGCTGGACCGAATTTTCCGCCAATAAGAAAGCGGATAAAAGATATACCGGCCTTTCCCAGCATTATTTTGTTTCCACTGACAATTCGACAGCGACATACAAGGGCACCGGAACTTTGCCTCATCTTGCAACATGGGATAATTCAAAATTCCTGTTTATCTCTCCTCAGAATTCTGTCATAAAAGTCAAGACGGGCAATGGAGGATGGGAGAGCCACAATATCACGGGTTCTCCTGATGTTCAGTGTATATCTGTGCCCGGCACTACCGGAAATTTAGAGATTTCCACATCGACTCCGGGAATCATAGGCCTGGGGACGTGGATGTACGGAAACAAGGGCGTGACACTCGATTGCATGTCCTCCCGCGGATTTTCTGGCCTGACGCTGAATAAGGTCAGCCCGGAGCTTTCAAGACAGATGGCACGATATATAGATTATGATCTGATCATACTGGAATTCGGAATAAATGCCATGTCGCCGAAACAGACGGATTTTTCAGTATATTCCAATCGAATGGTCAATGTTATCAGCCATATCCGGGCCTGCTATCCTCAGGCCGATATCATAATGATGGGTATCGGTGACCGCGGCGAGAAGAAAGGAGGGGAAGTCCACTCGATGTCTTCGGCGCCTTATATGGTCAAAGCCCAGCGTGACGCCGCCAGAAAAGCCGGCTGTCTTTTCTATGATACGCGTGAGTCGATGGGCGGCAATGATGCCATTGTGGAATGGGTGCGTCAGGGATTGGCTAACAAAGATTACATCCATCTGACTCACAAAGGAGGTAAGAAACTTGCCGAGCCACTTTTTAATGCGATAAAGACCAACGTAGCCCGATGATTTCCCTGAGAATGACAAGAATTTTACCCGTTGCATTTGTCCTTATTCTGTTTTTCGGAATACAGGAGATTGCTGCGTATCCTAAGCAGGATATTCTTGATTATGAAGGTGATGATGACAGTGGCATTCGGGAAGATTCAGTAGTCATCGAGGGTTGGGAATTCGAGGATTTCGATGTCAAAATACCGCGTTTTATCCATCTCAAGGAAAATGAGATAAATATGAACGGCGCCGACTGGTCGGGCCTAAAGAAAAGACTGGCTGAACATGAGAGGGTGCCGTTCTCGATCGTGCATATCGGAGACAGCCATCTTCAGGCAGATATTTCGACCGGTTATGTGAGGTCACAGATGCAATTCGATTACGGAGATGCGGGCAGGGGACTTGTGGTACCCCTTCGTCTCAGCCGTACCAATGAGCCCGTGGATTATTATTTCAAGAGCGATAATTATTGGTCGCCGTTAAAATTCATGAGCGCTCACTGGCCCCGGACAATGGGCTTTACCGGCGCGTCGCTTTCCACGACATCGCCACAGGCCTCGATAAATGTCGGTAGCCGTGTGACAGACAGTTTCAGCACTTTTACCGATCTGTCGGTGTTCCACTCAGGGGAGATGAAAATAAACAGCGTCACTCTTGATGACGGGACCGTACTTACATCTCCAACTGTTGACTATGCTAACGGATCGACGGGGATCGTTCTTCCGCGACCGGTTGGAAATGTCACGATAAACTTCACTCCCGGTCAGAATTTCATGCTTTTCGGAGCCTTCATGTCAGGTCATCGCCCCGGAATCTTTTATAATGTGATAGGAAACAACGGAGCTACATATTCGTCATATAACAGGGTTCCCGAGATGGGTAAAGGGGTTTCACGCCTTCATCCTGACCTGATCATAATTTCGTTGGGAACCAACGAGGCTTTCGGCCGGTTTGACGCGGCGAGAATGATAGATTCTATAGACAGACTGGTCAGAGAACTCAGGCGATACAACCCCGCAGCCGAGATGCTTCTGGTCACTCCTATGGAATGTCAGCGCCGGTCACGTAAAGGTTATGCTATCAACGGGAATGTCAAATCGGTAAGAGATGCCATCGTCATGTATGGAAAAGACAACCGCATCCCCGTGTATGACTGGTATAAAATAGCGGGAGGCTACAGGGCATCCGACAAATGGATCGGGGAGGGCCTGTATGGGCGCGACCGCATACATCATACAGTCAAAGGTTACAAAGTGCAGGGCTTCATGCTCTATGAAGCCTTGACGAAAGCACTAAATCAGAAATAACATACAATTCATCCTTCCAATATAATGCTTAATACTGACAAATTACTGACTCTGCTAAAATTTGACGAAGCCAATCCCCTCCTGTTCAATACGGGGCTTTTCCTGCTTCTTTTTTGCGGATTCATCCTTATCTATCAGATGATGAGGAAGTACAGGGTGGCAAAAATGACCTTCGTCATTTTGTTCTCGCTGTATTTCTACTATAAGTCATCCGCGGAATACTGTTTCATCCTTCTCGGGGTATGTATAAGCGATTATCTTCTTGGCATTTTGCTCGGGGAATGCAGGAGAAATTGGGAAAGAAGAGGAGTGGTATGGATAAATGTCGTCATGAACGTGGGCATGTTGATCTATTTCAAGTATCTCAATCTGCTCTATGAGACATTCTGTAATTTCGCCTCAAAGGATTTCGATGCGTTCGATATTGTGTTGCCGGCGGGTATTTCCTTCTTTACTTTCCGGTCTATCAGTTATATAGTGGATATTTACCGTCGGCAGATAGAACCGTGTCGGGATTTCCTGTCATATACGTTCTATCTGACTTTTTTCCCGCCGCTTCTTGCAGGTCCTGTGGTCAGGGCCAAGGACATGCTTCCGCAGATCGAAAGCAATCCGGTTGCAGACAGAGCCATGGTGAGCGAAGGCCTGTTTCTGATAATGTGCGGACTCGTGAAGAAGGTTGTTGTAGCTGACTTCATCAGTCAGAATTTCGTTGACAGAATATTTGACAATCCTTCGCTTTACAGCGGATTCGAGAATGTAATGGGCATATATGGATTCATAATCCAGCTTTACTGCGATTTCTCAGGCTACAGCGACATGGCTATAGGCATTGCGTTGCTTCTCGGATTCAGATTTCTTGACAACTTCCGAGCGCCTTTTAAGTCGCAGAGCCCTACGGAATTCTGGCATCGCTGGCATATATCGCTTTCAACCTGGTTGCGTGATTACGTATATATCCCGATGGGGGGCAACCGGTGTGGCAAATTCCGGCGTCATGTCAATCTGATGACTACGATGGTTGTAGGCGGACTTTGGCACGGAGCATCATGGATGTTCATGATCTGGGGATCGCTTCAGGGGATATTTCTGGTGGGACACAAGATGCTTTTCGGCGCCAGCAAAAAAAATCGGGATTTGGAAAAGAAAGCATCCCGATGGCGGATAGCGTTGAATATTTTCGTTACATTCAATCTGATAGCTTTCAGTTTCATGTTCTTCAGGGCACGCTCAATGTCGGATATCGGCGATATGGCTACACAGATATTCACTGATTTCCATCCTGAAGTTGCAGCTCAGTTCATAGAAGGTTATCTGATGATCGTGCTTGTCATAATAGGCGCCATGATATTTCATTTTCTGCCGACGGACTGGTCTGACAAAGCTAAAAAGGGATATTCCAAAACTCCGCTTTTAGTACAGGCTCTTGTTCTCGCCATAGTTATCTTTATAGTTATCCAGACGCGACAGAGTGACATCATGCCTTTTATTTATTTCCAGTATTGATTCAGAAATCCGGTGTCCAAAGGACTATATTGTCCGGCGATGATTTTCTCAGATCAATCAGCCTCTGGTTGGAAGACCCCCGGAAGAGGAGAGCGGTGTCGCGGAGTTTCTTTATGAACGGCCCATCGACAAGAACATCAATGAGTTCCAGCAAAGGCTTGATTTCAGGCCTTTCAGCAATGGATTCGTAGGTGAAACCAGTGTAACACCAGATCGTAAATCCTGACTCTCGGATTGCTTTCAGAAGGGGGAGCAGCTTTTTAGCCTGAAACAACGGATCGCCCCCTGACAAGGTTACGTCCATGTCGTTTTCCTTTATGCGCGACAGCAGATCTGAGGAGGATATATCATATCCTGCATCCATGGGCCATGTCGCAGGATTATGGCAATCTTCACAATGGTGTTCGCATCCTGCAAAATAGATGGAAGTACGAAAGCCGGGGCCATCGACGGTTGTTCCGTCAATGACCTCGACTATGCGTAATGTATTTGATAATTCCACGCGCCGGGAATTCATTTGTGGACCACGCGGTCATTCAACTCGGCGAGTTTGGCATTGTTCCATCGGTCCGTCGTTCCGACGAGATAGCCTGTTATGCGCTGGAGCTTGTCTATGTTGTGACTGCCGCATTTCGGACATTTGTCGAGATTCTCTTCGGCATCCTCATAGCCGCAGTCCATGCAGCGGTTGCGGTTGTGGTTGACGGAACAATAACCTATGTTGTTTTTGTCCATAAGATCGACAATGTCGGCAATGGCTTTGGGATTATGGGTGGCGTCCCCGTCTATCTCGACATAAAAAATGTGTCCGCCCCCTGTCAATGCGTGGTAAGGCGCTTCGATTTCAGCCTTGTGACGGGGAGAGCAGTGATAATATACCGGCACATGGTTTGAGTTCGTATAATATATTTTGTCAGTTATGCCGGGGAGTTCGCCGAAGCTTTTCCGGTCTTTTTGTGTGAATTTTCCTGAGAGACCCTCAGCCGGAGTGGCAAGTACGGAGAAATTATGCTTATATTTTTCAGAAAACTCGTTGACACGGCTTCTCATGTGTGAGACAATCTTCAACCCGAGTTCCTGAGCTTCCGCACTTTCTCCATGGTGCTTGCCGACCAGAGCCACAAGACATTCAGCCAGCCCTATGAAGCCTATTCCCAACGTCCCCTGGTTTATTACACTTTCGATAGTGTCGGTGGGCTTAAGATTTTCAGAACCGTTCCATAGATTAGACATGAGAAGAGGGAACTGTTTAGCAAGCGCTGTTTTCTGAAAATCGAAACGGTCGCATAATTGCCGTGCTGTTATTTCAAGGATATCATCAAGTTTGCTGAAGAATCTGCTGATTCGTTCTTCCTTGTCCTTGATCATCATACATTCTATCGCCAGGCGTACGATATTGATGGTCGAGAAGCTTAAGTTTCCACGACCGACAGAAGTTTTTTCTCCAAATCTGTTTTCGAAAACACGCGTGCGGCATCCCATCGTCGCGACCTCATATCTGTAGCGCAACGGATCGTTGGCATCCCATTTTTCATGTTGATTGAAGGTCGCATCGAGATTCAGGAAGTTAGGAAAGAATCTTCGGGCTGTGACTTTGCATGCCAGTTTATAGAGGTCGTAGTTTCTGTCTTCAGGCAGATAACTTACTCCTCTTTTCTTTTTCCATATCTGGATGGGGAATATGGCGGTGGCGCCATTGCCAACGCCCTCATAGGTCGATTTCAACAGTTCCCGGATAATGCAGCGTCCTTCCGCCGAGGTGTCCGTACCATAGTTTATAGAGCTGAAAACAACCTGATTGCCTCCGCGTGAATGGATGGTATTCATATTGTGGATAAAAGCTTCCATGGCCTGATGTACTCGGCTGACGGTCTGATTCACGGCATGCTGAAGCAATCGTTCTTTGCCTTGCAGACCTTCGAGAGTCTTTTTCTCATAGTCTTCAAGTTCAATATCTTTTAAATCAGAGAGATCTATTCCGTTGAGTTCTTCCAGTTTTTCTATCTCTTCCTTGAAGGAGCTGCGCACAAATGGTGCGAGATAGAAATCAAAAGCCGGTATAGCCTGGCCTCCATGCATTTCATTCTGGGCTGTTTCGAGCGAAATGCAGCTTATGACACTGGCAGTCTCGATTCTTTTTGCCGGACGCGATTCGCTGTGGCCTGCCATAAAACCGTTGTTCAGAATGCGATCAAGAGGGTGCTGCACACATGTGAGACTCTTCGTCGGGTAATAGTCTTTGTCATGTATATGGAGATAACCGTTTTTGACAGCATCACGGGCTTCCTGAGACAAAAGATAGTCATCGACAAACGGTTTTGTTGTCTCGCTGGCGAATTTCATCATCATTCCTGCGGGAGAGTCCGTGTTCATGTTGGCGTTTTCCCGGGTGATGTCGTTGCTTTTGGCTTCAATTATTTCCAAAAACATGTCGCGGGTCTTGGCACGTCGGGCTATGCTGCGCTGATCCCTGTAGGCGATATATCGTTTGGCCACTTCTTTTCGAGGGCTGTTCATCAATTCCAGTTCAACGCGATCCTGAATCTCTTCAACAGTCATGCGCTCGTTTCCCGTGCAGCCGATGCGGTCAGCTATTTTCTGAAGAAGCGATTCGTCTTCTCCCATCTCGGTCTGCAGCATCGCTTTTCGAATGGCGGCTTTAATTTTCTCTTCGTTATATCCGACAACACGGCCGTCGCGCTTTATTACTGTCTGTATCATCTTCTTTGTTCAGGATTTTTTATGAGGTTTAAAAACGTGGCAAAGCTACAAAAATTATAATATTTAAGCAACTTATTTTGCTTAAAATAAATCATAAAATATATTTTTGGAAAACTTTTTTGTGCTGTAAATTTTAAAACAGTCTGTTTGTCAATTGTTTGAAATTTATTTTGGAAAACTTTTGCGATTTATATAATGCTTTATGTTGTAATTTTGTTTTGTTTTGTTGCTGCTGCTCGGAAGTTTTATTGTCAGCTTGACAAGAGTATATTGATGCGATTATTTATTCGGGGCCTGAATTTAGCATTCAAGTAGAGCTAATTTTTAGTAAATTTGCATATCATAAAAGAAAAATGGAAATGACTGATAACACAGGTAACTATCCGAGCCGTTGTCTCGTAGAGATATTGGAAAAATCAGGTGTCAAAGATGTTGTGGCGTGTCCGGGATCACGAAATTCTCCTTTATTGATCGCTTTATCCCGCTCGCAGACAATAAAGACGACAATGGTTGTCGATGAACGAAGCGCCGGTTTCATCGCTTTGGGAATAGCGTCGATATCCATGCGGCCCGTAGGAATCGTGTGTACCTCCGGGACAGCCGTCCTTAATTTTTCTCCGGCTGTGGCGGAGGCTTATTACAGGAAAGTTCCTTTGATTGTCATTTCGGCCGACCGGCCGATGGAGTGGATAGATCAGGATGATTCCCAGACATTGCGTCAACCGGGAGTGCTTCAGAATTTCGTCAAGAAGAGTTATGATATTCCCGGCTTTGAAACTCCGGATATGAGATGGTTCTCGAACCGGACGATAAATGACGCGATGCTGACGGCCGCTGCCGCTCCCGCCGGTCCGGTGCATGTTAATATACAGATAGGCGAGCCTCTGGGTTTATTTGTCACTCCTGACCAGCAGGCAGAACGGACTGTTTCAATGGTCACACCACGTGAGGATCTGACCGTCAGCGAGGCCCGGATTCTTGGCGATTATCTTGCATCGCCTAAAAAAGTCATGGTAGTCGCAGGTTTCATGGCACCCGATTCAACACTGAACAAAGCTCTGAGAAAGTTGTCGATGTTGCCGAACGTAATTATCCTCACGGAAACGATTGCAAATCTTCATGGCGAAGATTTCGTGAGCGATATTGATGCAACCCTTTCCGCCATCCCCGATGACCGGAAATCTGAGTTCGCACCTGAGGTTGTTATCACACTTGGGGGAGCGCTCGTTTCGAGATTTGTAAAACAATACCTGCGTGAGATTCGTCCATTGGAGCATTGGCAGATCGGGAAGAGCCTGACAACAGTGGACTGCTTCAGGTGTCTGACCAAAAGGGTTGAAATGCAGCCCGGATTGTTTATCCAGCAACTTGCTTCGGCTATGCAGCCACACAGATCGGAATGTGATTACCGTAAAAAATGGATAGTCGCGCGAGACGCGGCGCGGTCACTTCTCCGGTCATACGTAGCGAAAGCTCCTTGGAGTGATCTGAAGGCTTTCGACACGTTCATGCATCTTATTCCGCGTAATTACAACATTCAGTTGTCAAACGGCACACCGATAAGATATGCCCAGTTGTTTCACTCCAGAGAGTTTCACAGATGTGACTGCAACAGGGGAGTCAGTGGTATCGACGGTTCGACATCGACTGCCATAGGGGCATCGATGGTTTATAAGTCGGCTCCTACATTACTTGTGACCGGCGATATGAGCGCTCAATATGACCTCGGAGCACTCGCCTCACGGTGTCTGACACCACGGTTCAAAATGATAGTGATGTGTAACGACGGCGGAGGTATTTTTCATTTTATAAAAGCGACGCGCCATCTTGACATAGTCGGTAAATGCTTTGATGAGCCTTGTAATTTTCCGGCGCGCGGCGTTGCGGAGGCTTTTGGATTGCGGTATTTCGAGGCGGAAAATGAAGCAGCATTGCGGTCGGCGTTTTCTCAATTTGTGTCAGAGAAAGACTTTCCCGCAATGCTGGCTATACGTACTTCAGCCGATATTTCGGCGGAGGTTCTTATCGGATTCTTTTCAGAAAAGCTGAAACAGTGAACCGTTTATTTTGATTCCGACATGATGGAATCTATATATTTGTAGAATTCAGGATCTTCGCCTACGATCTGTTTTGCGACTTTACCTTCCGGATCAATCACGAATTTGGTCGGGAAGCCACGTACTCCGTAAAGGGCGACAACATTGGGATCCTCTGAATTGATGACATTTATCCAGGGCAATCCATGCTGTTTGACTGCTGCTTTCCAATCTTCTTCAGTATCTCCGCTGTCAACTCCAACGAACTCGATTTTTCCTTTGTACTTATCGTATGTTTTCTTCATTTCGGGAATACCCTTGATGCACCAACCACACCAGCTACCCCAGAAGTCGATCACAACATACTTTCCTTTAAGTGAAGATAAGGAGAAGTCCTTGCCGTCAATGGTCTTGAGTGTGAAATCGGGGGCTACGTTTCCCGGCTGTACGGCCTCTTCTGCCTTTTTGCGCGCAACTTCACGGTCATAGTTTTTCTTTACCGACTGATAATATGGTGACATCACGCCATTCTTTGCGTTATCAGACAAAACATTCATAGCGCCTTCGAGTTTTTCCAATGGTAACTGCGACAACAAATATACTGAAAGGTCGGCATCGGGATGGTCATTGATATAGGCGTTTCTTATTTCAATGATCTCATTGTTGATGTCGCGGGCCGGGCTGAACGCTTTCTGGATTTCTTCATTGGTAGCGCCTGCTTTTTGCATTTCCGTGCAATGCTTTCTGATGGAATCGATTTTTTGGTTCAGCGGTTTGAGCTTATCGGTAAATGTGGCATATTCCGAGTAAAAATCGCAGCCCTCAACCTTATAGTCATCAATTGATCCGGTAACAGTCACCGGTTTGCCGGGGAAGAGAATGAAACTGGCCGCTTTCATGGACATTGCGGGCTTGCTTCCGTCGGGATTCGGTTTCGAAGATGGCTTAGCGAGAATATAGACTTGTTTGAGAGCGGCGTCATCGATGGTAAACGCAAATTTTCCGTTCTTCATGGCGATTGTGTCAAGTGAACGGTTCTTGTTGTTGTCAATCTGGATTGACTGCACCAGAATGGTGTCGCTCTCGATTCCTGAAAGATGTCCGCTGATGTTGTTCTGGGCAAAAGTCTGCCCCGCTGCACACAAGCTGACACATGTGAGTGCAATGATTGGATGTTTCATTTTGTACTTGTATAAATATTTATTCGATGTCAAATGTAGTCAGAATCTCAATAACACACAAATAATTTCCCCGTTTCGTCACATTTTTCTAAATTTGCAGGAGAAAATCATAAATGAAACAGAAAAAATGAGAGAGTGGACTACTATTAAGGAATATACCGACATATTGTTTCAGCAATGCGGTAAAGTCGCAAAAATAACCATCAATCGTCCGCAGGTATATAACGCATTCCGTCCATTGACCAACAAGGAAATGCTCGATGCCATGAATTATTGCCGGGAAGCGTCAGACATAGGCGTCATCATCCTTACCGGAACAGGCGATAAAGCGTTTTGTTCGGGAGGTGACCAGAAGGTAAAGGGTATTGGGGGATATATCGATGAAAATGGTGTGCCTCGTTTGAATGTCCTTGATCTTCACAAAGCAATCCGATCTATTCCGAAGCCTGTCATCGCTATGGTCAACGGTTATGCGATAGGAGGCGGTCATGTGCTGCATGTTGTCTGTGATCTGACTATAGCTTCCGATAACGCACGGTTCGGTCAGACGGGTCCGAAGGTCGGCAGCTTCGACGCCGGGTTCGGATCGTCTTATCTTGCCCGTTGCGTAGGGCAGAAAAAAGCCCGCGAAATCTGGTTCCTCTGCCGCCAATATACGGCGAAAGAGGCTGAAGAGATGGGAATGGTCAATAAAGTTGTTCCTTTCGAGAGACTTGAAGACGAGACGATGGAATGGTGTGATACCATACTCAAAAGAAGCCCGATGGCTATCCGTATGATAAAACGTGCGCTTAACGCCGAACTTGACGGTCAGCGCGGCATGATGGAATTTGCCGGCGATGCCACTCTCATGTATTATCTTATGGCTGAGGCGCAGGAAGGTAAAAACGCGTTTCTTGAAAAGAGAGATCCTGATTTCGACCAATTCCCAAAATTTCCGGGATAGGATCTAAGGCATACCCGATATGTTGAAGGCGCAATACAGTAAATATATTCTGGATTTCAAATCTCCTGCGCGTACGTCGCGGGAGACGATGAATCATAAGAAGACCTATTTCATAAAAGTCTTCGATGAGGTTGATCCGACCACTTTCGGAATAGGGGAATGCGCCCTTTTCGAAGGGCTGAGCTGTGATGACGTTCCGGATTATGAGAAGGTTCTCGCTGATACGTGCATGCGAATTAATGATCCGGATTTCGAATGTCTGAGGAAATTTCCTTCGATCTTGTTTGGAGTCGAAACTGCAATAATGGATCTGAAACATGGGGCAAAAAGGACTCCCTTTCCCTCTCCATGGAGTAAAGGGCGAGGCGAAATCACGATTAACGGTCTCGTCTGGATGGGGAGTATCGAAGAGATGCGCGAGCGCATCAAGGAAAAGATAGAAGCCGGGTTCAGATGTCTGAAGTTCAAAATAGGCGGAGAGGACTTTGATCAGGAATTCGGCTTGTTGAGAGAGGTGAGGAAAAGTTTTCCGGTTTCAGATCTTGAAATCAGACTGGACGCGAATGGCGCTTTTACTCCTGAGAATGCTTTGGGACGGCTCGACGTACTTTCCGAGCTTCAGGTCCATTCTATCGAGCAGCCCATAAAAGCCGGGCAGCTGATGGAAATGGCGGAAATATGCCGGCGTTCACCAATTCCCGTCGCACTTGACGAAGAACTCATAGGGCATAGTGAAGCGGAAGATAAGTTCCGGTTGCTTGAAACCATAAAACCGCAATACATAATTCTTAAACCGGCGCTTTGCGGTGGGTTCAGCGGAGCGAGGGAATGGGTCAGTATCGCTGAGCTTCAATCCATTGGTTGGTGGGTGACTTCGGCTCTTGAATCAAATATCGGGCTTAATGCAATTGCCCAATGGGTCTCCACTCTTGACACTTCGATACCACAGGGATTGGGCACAGGGGCGCTGTATCTCAATAATATACCTTCGCCATTAGTGCAGAAGAATGATTTTCTGACCTATGATCCGGCCCGTGACTGGACTATTCCGGAAATGACATGGAGATAAAAGGGGAACAGCCGGCTCTCAGGGATGCTCTGCTTTTTCTTCGCGAATGGGAAGACAGCAGGGATTATATCGAGGCACACACCTCGGGCTCTACCGGTACCCCCAAGAAAATAAGATTGCTGAAATCAGACATGATTCTCTCGGCAATGACAACATGCAGCTTTTTCAAAATAGCCGGAGACTCTTTGCTGTTCCTACCTTTGTCACCGGGTTATATAGCAGGCAAGATGATGATTGTCAGGGCTGCTTTCAGCGGAGCATCACTCTTGGTGGAAAATCCGAGCAATAATCCTTTAAAATCGGATCCCGGCAGGGACATAACTCTCTGCGCAGTAGTGCCATCACAGTTACCCTCGTTGCTGAAATCGCCCTACGTGGGCAGAATCCGGAATCTGATTATTGGAGGCGCTCCTCTGAGCCCTGAGTATGAGTCCGTTTTGGCTGAGCATGATTTTAATGCATACGTGACATACGGGATGACAGAAACATGCAGTCATGTAGCACTCAGGAAGACCGGTGAAGAATACTATCATGCTTTGTCAGACATTTCATTCAGCACGGATGAGCGTGGCTGTCTAACGATAAATTCAGCAGAACGAAGTTTTAAAAAGCTGGTGACTAATGATATTGTCGAGCTTATGGATTCAAGAACGTTCAAATGGAAGGGGCGTTATGATAATGTCATAAATACGGGAGGAATAAAAGTTTTCCCGGAAGAAATAGAACGCAAAATCGCAAGCGCGGTCAAGGAGAGAGCTTTTTTCATCACATCCCGCGAGAGCAGTAAATGGGGCAGGGAAGTCGTTCTGGTGATTGAAGGAAAGGAAGTGGATGCCGATCTCGCAGGAAAGCTCGAAGCATTACTTGAAAAACCTGAACGACCGAAAGAAATAATATACGTCAGCGCAATTCCGCGTACTCTTAGCGGGAAAATAAAGAGAAATTTCTATCCCTCTATACAATAAAATCATTAAAACAACTAATGATTGGCAAAAAACGGGTCTAATTATTAACATATACAGAAAAAATCATTAATTTTGTTGGTGCTAAATTTTTAGCATCGATAAAACTGTTATAATGAAAAAATTTCTCTATAGTTTTCTCGGCACTATAGCCGGAATCTGGGTATCCGTCATTCTCGGGACCCTGTTGATATTTCTGACAATAGGAGTGATAGCCGCTTCCGGCGACAGTAAAGGATCGGTGAAAATCAAGGATGATTCGATTCTTCATCTTCAGCTCAACGGAACTGTGGCGGACAGGGCCTCTACAAGAAATCTGATAGATGAACTTTACGGCACCGAAACCGCCACGATAAACCTCAACGATATAGTCGATGCGATAGCGGCTGCAAAAGATGATGACCGGATAAAGGGCATATATCTTGATTGCGGCGGTATGTCAGTCGGACTTGCCCAGGCCCAGGCTATCATCAAGGCTCTTGATGATTTCAAAAAGTCGGGGAAATGGGTGTTCAGTTATGCCGATACATATTCACAAGGCGATTATTATGTAGCCTCTGCTTCCGACAGCCTTTTCATCAATCCCATAGGAATGATCGACATTCACGGACTGTCATCAACAACAATGTATTTCAAAGACCTTCTTGACAAAATAGGCGTCGAAGCCCAGGTCGTCAAAGTCGGAACCTACAAGAGTGCGGTCGAGCCGTTTATTCTTGACGGCATGAGCGATGCAAACCGCGAGCAGCAGGAACATTTCCTCGGTAATATCTGGAAATATATGAAAGAACGGCTGGCACAGCGCCGCAAGGTGCCGACGGATTCCATAGATTCATGGGCCAACGGATTTTCTTTCGCCCGCAACGGAGCCTATTACCAGAAGGAACGGCTGGTCGATGGAGTGAAATACCGTCATCAGATGGAGAAAATGATGGCAGACAAGACCGGCAAAGAGAAAGAGCCGTCGCTCATTGCATATACCGACTATCTCACGGCTGCCGAGTCACCGCTAAAAAAACATAAGGACAGCGGAAAAAATATCGCAGTACTTTACGCATTGGGCGATATCACGGAAAGCGGTAGCGACGGAATAGCGTCGGACCGTCTTGTCCCCGTCATTCTTGATCTTGCCGACAACGAAAATATCGACGGTCTTATACTCAGGGTTAATTCAGGAGGCGGAAGTGCCTACGCTTCTGAACAGATATGGGAAGCTTTGGAACAATTCAAGGCAAAAAGCAAAAAACCTTTCTATGTGTCAATGAGTGATGTCGCCGCTTCAGGCGGATATTATATTTCCTGCGGAGCCGACAAGATTTACGCGGAACCTCTGACGTTGACCGGATCTATAGGTATTTTCGGCATAATCCCCAATATCCAGCCTTTGCTAAAGGACAAGCTTGGTGTCAATACTGCAACCGTTTCAACGAACAAAGGTAATTTCCCCTCAATCATGGAACCTATGAGCGAGGGACAGCGCTCCGCCATGCAGTCATACGTCGATAACGGATATGAACTATTTGTCGGACGATGTGCGAAAGGTCGTAAACGGAGTGTCGATCAGATAAAAGCAATTGCTGAGGGACGAGTCTGGGACGGCCAGAGTGCGCTTAAAAATGGCCTTGTCGATAAACTTGGGGGGCTTGACGACGCTCTCGCAGACATGACCAAGGCTCTCGGCGCCGATACTTATTATATAACAGAATATCCTGAAGTTAAAAACAAATGGTGGGAAATGCTCCTTGAGATGGATCCCGAGATGCAGTCGGCTGTCGCCGGCAATGATATGGTAGCGGCTTCCTATTGTCTGAAAGTCATGCGCCAAATCCGCACGATATATCCTCTGCAGGCCCGCATGGACTATATTCGCATTAACTGATCGTAAAATAACTGCTCGATGGCGAAACGTAAAATATTGTCATATATCCTGCTTAAACCGATCTCATTGGTTTATAGAGGGGTCGTGGCCATACGTAACGCCATGTTCGACAAAGGAATTCTGAAACAGCATGAATTCGATATTCCTGTCATTACGGTGGGGAACATAAGTGTAGGCGGTTCGGGCAAAACGCCCCACACCGAGTATCTTCTCTCAACGCTTTATAAGGATTACCGTATCGGGATGTTGAGCCGAGGCTATAAACGGCGGACGAAAGGATTCGTGATGGCAACAGAGAATTCACATGTGGAAGATATCGGTGACGAACCATACCAGATATACCGTAAATTCAAAGATCGGGGGATTTCTGTAGCGGTGTGCGAGAAAAGAGCTGAAGGTATAAAAAAAATGCGTGAGATCGCCCCGGGTCTCGACATGATTATTCTTGACGATGCTTTTCAGCACCGTTATGTCAAGCCCAGACTTTCCATCGTTCTCATGGAGGCTTCGCGTTTGCCTTATAATGACAGCCTTTTGCCTTTTGGCCGATTACGGGAGCCGATGAGTGCGTTGAACAGGGCTGATGTGGTCATTGTAACCAAATGTCCTGAAGGAATGCAACCTATTCAGCGCAGAGTCATTGCCGAGAATCTGAATCTTTTCCCATATCAGAAATTATTGTTTTCCCGTTTCAGATATATGGCTCCGGTGCCTCTGTTCAAAGAGGGCGACAGAGGGAAAAACAATCTGGTGATGGGCGAACTCACTCCGAACGATTGTCTCCTTGCCGTAACAGGAGTAGCTAATCCCCGCCCGTTTGTCAGACAGCTGAGGACCTATAAGGCCAAGGTGAAAATAAAGAGATTCAGTGACCATCATAATTTCACGCAGTCAGATCTTCAGGCGATAGAAGAAAAATTCACGTCGATGAAGGGCATGAGGAAGTACATAGTGACCACTGAGAAGGATGCCGTCAGACTAATGAATAATCCTTATTTCCCCCATAGTCTCCGCAAGTATATCTATTATCTGCCAATTCAGGTAACTTTTGAAGAATTTAATGAACAACCTTTGGAGACAGTTGTAATAAATCTGTTACGTAATAACTCACTCGTCAGATAAAACAAAAAGACAAACAAATAAAAACAGAATACTCATGATTGACAAAATTCAAGAAACAGCAAATTATATCCGCGCCAAGGTCGGAGAGATGCCGAAAACCGCCATTATTCTTGGAACCGGTCTCGGAGCGTTGGTTGATCATATAGATGACAAACAATATATACCATATAAGGAAATCCCTAATTTCCCTGTATCAACGGTTGAAGGCCACAGCGGGAATCTGATTTTCGGCCGTCTCGGAACTAAGCCGGTCATGGCAATGCAGGGCCGTTTCCACTATTATGAGGGGTATGACATGAAACAGGTGACTTTCCCGGTGCGAGTCATGAAGGAACTCGGGATCGAGACTCTGTATGTCAGCAATGCGGCCGGCGGAATGAACAAAGAGTTCCGGGTCGGCGATATCATGATAATCACTGATCATATCAATCTGTTCCCTGAGAATCCTCTTCACGGGAAAAATGACAACCGTCTCGGGCCGAGGTTCCCAGCTATGACAGAGGCATACAGTCATAAACTGATAGATCTGGCTGACAAGATCGCGGCAGAAAAAGGGATACGCGTCATGCACGGCGTCTATGTAGGCACGCAAGGACCTACTTTCGAAACACCTGCCGAGTATGAATATTTCCGTATAATAGGAGGCGATGCGGTCGGAATGTCAACCGTTCCGGAAGTAATAGTGGCAAATCATGGAGGTATGAAAGTTTTCGGAGTCTCGGTCATAACCGATCTCGGAGGGAAGGATGTCACGGATGTCCCCACTCATGAAGAGGTGCAGAAGGCTGCTGAAGAGGCACAGCCCCGCATGATGGAGATAATGAAAGAACTTGTTGCGAGAGCAGAATAAATTGCGGTAGTCATGGAACAACAGACTGAGATTTCGACTATCGGCGAGTTCGGTCTCATTGACCGTCTGACCAAAAATCTTGAAAAAATCAATATCTCGACAGTAGCCGGAGTCGGAGACGACGGCGCTGTGGTCCGTTATCCTGATACGGATGTCATAGTGAGTACGGATCTTCTGGTCGAAGGGGTGCATTTCGATCTGACTTACGTTCCGCTGAAGCATCTGGGTTACAAGGCGGCTGTCGTGAATTTTTCTGATATATACGCCATGAACGGCACTCCGCGTCAGATTACTGTAGGTCTTGCGATTTCATCCCGATTTACCGTAGAGCATATCGAGCAACTCTATTCAGGCATAAGATTGGCCTGTGAGATATATGGCGTCGATCTTGTTGGCGGTGACACGACAGCTTCCCGGTCAGGACTTGTCATAAGCGTCACATGCATTGGAGATGCTCCCAAGGATAAGATCGTCTATAGATCAGGTGCGAAAGAAACCGATCTTATATGTGTGAGCGGCGATCTCGGAGCTGCCTATATGGGTCTCCAGCTTCTTGAACGAGAGAAACGCGTCTCGAACGGAGACAAGGATTTCATTCCGAAATTTGAAGGGAAGGAATATCTTATCGAACGGCAACTGAAGCCTGAGGCCAGGCGCGATATAATCAAGGAACTCGCGGAACGAAATATCGTTCCTACATCCATGATGGATATCAGTGACGGCCTTTCTTCCGAGCTGCTTCATATCTGCAAGGCTTCTGACACCGGCTGCCGTGTGTATGAAGAAAGACTTCCTATTGATTATCAGACGGCGGTGATGGCCGAAGAAGTCAATATGAATCTTGTAACGGCTGCAATGAACGGCGGCGAGGATTACGAATTGCTTTTCACGGTTCCTCTTCATTTCAATGATGAAGTCTCCCGAATTCCCGGCGTAAAAGTTATTGGTTATATCACCAAACCTGAGGCAGGCTGCGCACTGGTGACACGTGACGATACCGAGATTCCTCTGAAAGCGCAGGGCTTCAATCACATGTCTAAAGAGTGACGGATGTCTTTGATTGCGATTGTACTCTCTATTGCGGCATCTTTCTTTTCAACGGACTCCGTCGAGTTGGTTTTTGCCGGCGATGCGATGCAGCATGAACGACAAATTGTCGCCGCGAAATCATCCGGTGGCAGTTATGATTATTCCGGATATTATGATGAAGTCAGGCCTTATATAGAGTCAGCCGATTTTGCAGTCGTGAATCTCGAGACTCCTTTGGGCGGAAAACCCTATTCCGGCTACCCGATGTTTTGCGCGCCTGACAGTTACGCGGAAGAATTGAAGGATGCCGGGTTTGATTTTATCCTGACAGCAAACAATCATACTCTGGACCGTCGGGACAAGGGGCTGAAAAGGACACTCGACGCATTGGACAGATTGGGACTTCCACATACCGGTACGTTCAGAAACCGAACCGAGAGAGACAGCCTTTGTCCCGCGATAGTTGATGTCAAGGGTTTCAAGATCGGTATGCTGAATTATACCTACGGAACGAACGGAATCAAGATTCAGAATGATGCCGTGGTCAATTATATTGACCGGCAACAGATCAGGAAAGATATAGCGAAAGCCAAGGAGAAGGGTGCCGAGATAATAGCCGTCTGCATGCATTGGGGCATCGAATATGTTTTGCTCCCCAATGCCGAACAGAAACGACTGGCCCGCTTTCTGGAGGATGAGGGTGTAGATCTGATTATAGGGTCTCATCCACATGTGATCCAGCCGATGGAAATGAATTACAATGACGAGTACGGGAAAAAAGTTCTGACTGTCTATTCATTGGGTAATTTTGTATCAGCTATGAGAAAAGATGACACGGTTGGGGGCGCGATGGTCAGGGTCAGAATAAAGCGTGATGGTTCAGGAAAGGCGATTGTCGATACCGCCACCTACAGACTTGTCGTGGTACAGCCTCCGTCTTCATCTCAAAAAAATTTCAAAGTGCTTCCAGCCGAAGCAAATTTCAGGAAAGACTTTCAGCCGAAGAAGAATCAGTTTGTAAGAAGAGCTACTGAAATATTCAGAAAACATAATAAAAATGTGCCGGCCGACTCGATGTCTATATCCTCCTACATGCGATGAAGAAATATATTCTGATATTGTTTTACGTTGTTCTTGGTTTCGCCACAGGTGATGCCTGTACTTCGGCCATAATATCGGGCCGATTTTCCCGATCGGGAATGCCGATGATATGGAAACATCGTGATACTTCCCATAAGTGGAATTATGTGGATTCAGTCAAAGGTTCCAGTTGTGATTTTGATTATATAGCCGTTTTTAACTCATCGGACTCATTGAAGCGTGAAGCATGGGCCGGGGTGAATCGGTGTGGGTTCGCTATAATCAATACTGTTGCCGGAAATTTGCCGGAAAATAAGGAACAATGGAAAGACAGGGAAGGAATTATTATGACACTCGCACTTTCCGGCTGCCGGACTGTCGATGATTTTGAGAGACTACTTGATTCTCTGCCCAAGCCTCTCGGAGTAAGAACTAATTTCGGAGTGATAGACCGGAGCGGCGAGGGCGCATATTTTGAAACGGATGATTACGGCTATGTCAAGTTCGAGACCCGGGATAATCCATCAGGGATGCTTGTCAGGAGTAATTTTTCTTTTTCCGGCAAAAAAGAGGGTGGATATGGATTCGAGAGATATGAGATTGCGAGCCGTGTCATAGAGCGACATCTTTCAGAGAAAATATGTCCGGAACTTTTTACCGAATACCTGTCGAGAAAGTATCATGACCTGTCTTCCGACACGTGTATCTTCACGGAGGAAACTACAGAAATATCTGACAGAAACTTTATCCCAAGACCATCGTCAGCATCTGCGGTTGTAATAGAGCTGACCCCTGACGGTCCGGTCATGTGGACCATGCTGGGATATCCTCCTTTAGCCGAGACTACGCCGGTTACCATCTATAATATTCCGGCAGATGTCAAAAGAAACCCCGTGACAGGAATGAGTGTCGCAAGTGAGAAGGCCAATCTTTTAAAGGCCAAGTTCATACATGACGGGCTCATCCGGTTTCCCGAGGCAAAATATTTGATTGAGCAAAAAGAACAGGTTTCACGAGAAAATTATAAACTGTTTCGAAAAAATAAAAACGGTTTAAAATAAGGCGTGACCGAAATTTTTTCATTAATTTTGCAAATAAATTAATAAAACGATAGCACATTAAAGTAATGATAAATCGAGTTTTGATACGTACGAAAGTAGTTCAGATGCTTTTCTGTTACTTTCTAAACCGCAATGAGTTCCATCTGATAACAGCGCCTGAGTCAACTTCACGCGACAAGCAGTATGCTTACAATATGTATCTCGATTTACTGCTTATGGTGTTGAGACTATCGGGTTATCGGACCGGAGTTGCGTCTGTTACTTTCCAGAATAAATTTCTTGCTGAGAACCGGATAGGCAAAGCTTTGAAAAATGATCCGGCTGTAAAAGATGCGATATATCGTCGTATCCAGAGCGCATCTCAGTTTGACACCGCGACCGACGCAATATATCGTGCAATCTTAGCTTCAGCAATTTATCGCAGCTACACACATCGCAAGGATAAGAATGTTGCGGGTGACATAGAATTCTGGGATGTCGTGATAGATTCAATTATTGCGAAAAGTCCGGAACTGCTTGAGGCTGCACGCAAAGATGAGAATTTTTCCAATGTCGGTTATGAAAATGCTCTCAAGATGCTGCGGGAGACTCTCGACAGTTGCGGCAGTTACCGGAAACTTCTCATCGAAGCCCGTCATTCATTGCAGACATCACTTGACAAGTCCTATGAGTTATATCTGAGATTGCTGTCGCTTCCGGTTGAACTTGTCCGTCTTCAGGACCGCCGTCTGGATAATGCAAAGAATAAGTTCCTGGCCACAAGCGAGGATCTTAATCCAAATATGAAATTCGTTGACAACAAGCTTACGGCCATACTTGAATCAAACGAGGAATTCAATGAACTCTGTTCGGAGAAGAAGGTCTCCTGGAGCGAGGATCCTGATTTCCTGATGACTATTCTTGACAAGATCGTCGGCTCGGAGCTTTATGCGGAATACATGTCAAGCGAAAGTTCAACGTTAAAGGATGACTGTGAATTCTGGCGTCAGGTGATGAAGCACATAATCCTTCCTTCTGACGAGCTCGCAGAATATCTCGAATCAAAATCGGTATATTGGAATGACGATTCAGATATAATAGGAACTTTCGTTGTCAAGACTCTGAAAAAGGCTGCAGATGCTTGTGAGAATAATATTAATGCCTCTTTCGTCCTCCCGCAATTCAAGGATGAAGAGGATTCACGTTTCGGAGAGGAATTGTTTACAGATACGATAGACAATTTCGATACGTATCGCGGATATGTTGACAAATTCATAAATTCGAGTCAATGGGATCCGGAACGACTTGCCTTCATGGATGTGATAATAATGTGTACGGCAATTTCCGAGTTATTGAATTATCCGGCTATCCCAATAGCCGTTACGCTAAACGAATATATCGAAATCGCCAATTCCTACAGTACTCCGCGCAGCGGTCAGTTCATCAATGGAATTCTCTATTCTGTCATAAGTCACCTTCAGGAAGAAGGGAAATTGCTTAAAAAATAAGTTAATAATTTAACAGAATTGGCAGAAACCAAATATATGTCTTATATTTGTAACATAATTTTTTAAAATAAAAAGATATACAGTATGTTGTCATTTGTCATGCTTCAAGCTGCAGCCGGTCAGAACGCCGGTCTTATGAATATCCTGATGATTGTAGCGATCATCGCAGTATTTTATTTCTTCATGATCCGTCCCCAGCAAAAGAAAGCCAAAAAGCTGCGCGAGTTCCGCGAAGGAATTCAGGAAGGCCAGAAGGTTGTCACAGCGGGCGGAATCTACGGAAAGGTAAAGAAAGTAAAAGATACTACTTTCGTGGTCGAGATTGCTCCCAACGTCTCGATAACCATCGATAAGGGTTCAGTCTTCGAATCTCCTGCCGATGCGCAGCAGGATGCACAGAACCAGCAGACCCAGAAATAAACCGATTTCGTTTAATAATGGACAAATGAGCCGCGGCTTTTATTGTCGCGGCATTTATTTTTAATCGGAAATATAATGAGTGCAGAAAACGAGAAACCGAAAGGCGTTCAAGAAAAGTTACATGGGAATTCATTCAAACGCTTTGCCCGTTCAACGAAAGGGAGTGACCTGATAATTTTCGTAGTATGTCTCGGCATAGCTTCTGTTTTCTGGCTTTTCCTTTCACTCTATGAGGAGGTTGAACGCGATTTCGATGTCCCTCTTGAGATAGAGCAGATTCCTGACAGTATTGTTATCGTCGAACCGATTCCGTCAAGCTTCAATCTTGCGGTGCAGGGCAAGGGCGTGCAATTCCTTAAATTTCTGTGGCATGACGTCAGGCCCTTACGTGTAAAGTTCAACGATTATACTACGGGAGGAAACTTTCTTATCCCGAGACAGAAACTCGAAGGCCTGTTCAGGGATTATTTTGGACAAGGAGTGAAGATCATCAATCTTCGTCCGGAGTCGGTAAAGGCCGCTTATACTTCCAATATAGGCAGAAAAGTTAAACTCGATTTCGATTGTGACATCCAGCCGCGTTTGCTGTATGTGGTTTCCGGTCCGATAACAGCCGACGTGGATTCCGTCATGCTTTATTCCGCCAATGATATTCCGAGAACGCTGACCTCAGTCTCGACATACCCTATAGTCAAGACCGGGCTCAAAGATACCACTGTTTTCACGGTCAAGATCCGTCCGATAGAGGGTATAAGAATAATTCCGGATCAGGTAAAAATAACGGTTCCTATCGAACCGCTGATATCGAAGAAACGTACTGTGCCTATTGAGGTCGTCAATGTACCGGATAACGTAAGGCTTGTAACTTTCCCTTCAACGGCGGAAGTGTCCTATCTCTTGCCGATGAGTACTTATAATACGGAGTCAAATGTTAAACTGTTTGTGGATTTCTCGTCCATCAACCGTCAGACTCAGAAAGTGAAAGTGCAGACTTCTTCTATTCCGGGGGCATTGAGAAACTTCAGTTTTAAGCCCGACAGTGTCGAATACATAATAGAGACCGGTCTTTCATCTCAGGATTCCGGAACTGAAAACAACAACGAGAATAAATGACGGACGCAAGAGTCATAGCGATAGCTGGCGGAATCGGATCGGGTAAAAGCGTAGTCCAGGCTATACTTAAAGCTATGGGGTTCAGCGTTTACGACTGTGATGTCAGGGCAAAAGAAATGATGGACTCTGACATTGAAATCATAAACTCTATAAAAAACGAGATTTGTCCTCAGGCAGTTAAATGCGATCACATAGACCGCCGGGTGCTTGGATCACATGTTTTCAATGATCAGGTTTCTCTGGAAAAACTAAATACTCTTGTCCATGGGCAGGTAGTGAAGGATTTCCGGAAGTGGAGGGAAGGCAAGGCAATATCGTTTGTTGAGACGGCTATCCTTTGCACAAGCGGTCTTGACAAAGAGGTGAACGAAATCTGGATTGTTTCAGCTCCTGAAAAACTTCGCATATCGAGGGTGAGAAGCCGGAATCCTCATTTGTCGGAATTCGAAATTCTCAAGAGAATGGAAGCACAGAGCAAAGAACTGGATATGCTTGGAAAAATGAACGTAAACGTCATAGTGAACGATGGTCTATCCGCTTTGCTGCCACAGATAGAAGCACTTTTGAAGGAGAGCCCGCAAGTGTGAGCGCGCAGGATTACAAGTGTATAGTAAAATCATCGGCCATTCTCCATGGCTGTAGATGCTGTCGGTCAGACTCAAGCATTTTACAGTCGAGAGTTGCCGAAATACTACCATCGGGGTGCTCGATTCCGACAGAATAACCCATTGCATTCACAATCAGAGAATCACCGCGCATATATTCACCGTAAATATCGCGGCCTTCACGATTGCAGGCAAGAACATAGGCTTGATTCTCAACTGCCCGCGCTATGATCAACTGACGCCATGCGTAATGTCTTGCATGGACCCAGTTGGCGATGAACACAACCGCATCGTAATCCAGATTTTTAGACCTGTTCCAAACCGGGAAACGCAGATCGTAACATATTGCTATCCGTATGTTCCATCCTTTTATATTTACGATCGGCGAAAGCTTTTCGCCGCGTCGGAACAGTTTCTGTTCGGGCCCTGCGAACAGGTGACGCTTATCGTATATAGACTGGAGTTTTCCTTCACTGATGACGAATGCGCTGTTAAAGAAAAAATCCCCTTCACGGCGCACAAAACCTCCGATAACAGAAATATCGAACTCTTCGGAGATTTCACACATCGTCTTTATAGTCAGACCTTCTGCTGTTTCGGACAAAGGCAGCAGTCCGTTTTCAAAATTCCCGAATCCTACGTTGAAAAGCTCCGGCAATATGACAAGATCGGTATCCTGCGGAAGAGCAGCAATTCTTTCACGGGCAATCGTCAGATTATGTCTTTTGTCGCCCAGCCTGATGTCCAGTGGGAGCAGGACGGCATTTATATTTTTTGTCGGCATTTATTCGGCGGTGAAATTTTCCGGATGTTTGCCGGAAAAGTTTTTATAATAGTTTTTTACAGCGGCCATATCCTCTTCGATATTTCCGGTCGGGGTAAATTCACGGGTGATGGTAATTTCCTTATTCTTGAAATCCAATGCTCCCAAAACAACAGGGATATGGGCCTCATAAGCTATTCGCAGGAAGCCGGTATGCCATTTGGTCGTGCGTTTGCGGGTTCCCTCCGGTGTAATGGCAAGAGAGAGCCTTTGTGACGAATTCATCTTTTCCACAAGTTGCTCGACAAGAGATGGCCCTTTCCGGGCTTTTTTGTCCCTGAATACCGGTACACCTCCTATCGCTTTAAAGATTATGCCGAGAGGAAAAACAAACCATGACGATTTCATGAGAAAGCCGGCTTTTCTGCCGACAGACGCATAGGCCAGCTTCCCTAAAATAAAATCCCAGTTGCTTGTGTGAGGCGCGACACAGATGATACATTTAGGATAGTCGGGGACTGTTATCTTAACCTTCCAACCGGCTATCCTTAAAATGAGTTTGCTTAGATTCATATTATTTTTTAGCAGCTTCTTTGTTCAGCTCTTTCTGAGCAGGAGGAAGCAGAGCATTTATATCGTTAACAATCTCCTGAATGGATTTGTTAAATTCCGAGGTGAAAGATTTGTAGGCTGCCTTAAAATATTTATGGGAAGCCTTGTTGTACTCCGCTTTTCCCGGGAAGTCCGCGCGCACTTTGTCGAAGTTGAAGGTGAGGTTCTGGAGAGCATGGCTCTGGAGGCGTGCGATCTTGACAATCACATCATCCATTTTGGATTGATCTATGCCTTTGACGCAGTCGCGGGTAACGATACAGTTTAAAGCGAGTTCTCCGCAGATAGCGTGGATCTGTTTCTTTATGTCACGTTTGTTTGCCATAATAATATAGTTTCGATTATGAGTTATTATTATATATTTTCGAGTAAAAAATGTTTTATCGCCGGCAGCGTAGGAGAGAGCGGGGTGTTTTTATCACGCATATATCTGTGATTTGTTTTCTCGGGAGTGAAATCTATGCCTATGATCTCTTTAAGTCTGTTGGCGTACATTTCGGGGTGAGCGGTAGCGAGAAAGACTCCGGTTTCATCCGTTTTCTTGTTTTCCATCAGAGCTCTGGATGCCATGGCCGTGTTTCGGTCCATGAGGTAATTGCAGGAAGCGTACATCAGGGATATCTGCTCGGATATATCATCAATGCTGAAGGTCTTGCAATCGACAATGGACCCCAATTCGGGATTTCTTTCCATCAGGCAGTTGATTCGCGACAGATTGGTGCTGAGAGCGCGTTGATTGAAGTGATTGACTGACAATATGCCTCCCAGCATCTCACCCCACAGGCGTTCATGTCCGCGTCCTGCGGCGAGGATACGGCTGACGGGGAGACCCATCTGTTTGGCAAACAATGCTGCAGTGAGGTTGCCGAGATTTCCGCAAGGCATCGCGATCACAATCTTGTCTGAATGTTCTCCTAATGCGCGCAAACGTGCGTAGGCATAGAAATAGAAGAATGTTTGCGGCAGAAGTCGTGCGATATTTATGCTGTTGGCTGAAGTCAGGTTGAACCGCCGGTTGAGATCTTCGTCCTCGTATGCTCTGCGCACGAGTTCCTGACAGTCATCCAATGTCCCCCGGACTTCCACCGAGATTACGTTAGACGCGACTTTGGCAGGCGCATGTTCCGGAACACGTAGCTTTCGGTCTCCAGGATGGAATATGAACACTTTCACTCCGGGCATTTCGCCAAAAGCGTCGGCTACGGCATAACCTGTATCGCCCTGAGTAGCTACAAGAATATTCAATGGACCTTTCTTCTTGAGTCTCGAGCCGCCAAGATGATATATTATTCGTGCCATGAACCGTGCCCCGATATCTTTAAATGTGTGTGAGGGGCCGTGAAACAATTCCAAAGCGTAGGTTCGTTCGGAAAGACGAATGAGAGGTATGTCGAATGTCAGGGTCTCTTTGACTATATTGTTCAGAATGGCCGGTTCAATATCTGATCCGAAAAGAGTAGAGGCCACTATATATGCTATATCTGTCATGGACATAGCATCTATGTTGTTGAACAAGGCCCGCGGAATGACAGGAACAGATAGCGGCATATACACGCCTCCATCCGGAGCAAAACTTTTCAGGACAGCTTCATATAAATCGACGTAATTATCTGAGCCGTTTGTACTAAAATAACGCATATCGATTCAAGGATTACCGATAGCAAAGATAAAATATAATCGAATGAAATACAAATGAAACTGCTGAAAAAAACTTAATGGAGAAATTTAAGACATTTTCTCCGAAAGATCAGACAACAGTAGGGATCATGGCAAATATCTCGTCATGAATAGTCTGCAAAGAGAGAGTGCGTTTGTCCATGGGTACTACAAACGCGACACTTGTTTCCGGCTGTCCCTGGGAGTAGGCGAGGACATCTATCTTATTCTCATTCAGCAACCGATGGAGCCTGTCTGTCAATCCGGCGAAAGATTTCATGTTGTCAGCGACAACGGCAATTGTGGCAAGATTCATCTCGACAACAGGCGAATGAAACTCGCCGGTCTCCAGTTCTGCCTCGAATTCCTTGGATAAAGCTTCCATTGCGCGTTCAATATCAGATTGGGGCAGAGAGAATGTTATGGAATCCGGAGTGTTGGCATGGGAAACGAGAAGAACACTTATGCCGTTTCGGGTAAGGTTATTCAGCAGTCTGCTTGCCAGATTTTTTATCTTTCTGTCGTTTTTTACCGTCAGAAGGCATGAGTCATTGATTGAAGAAACCCCTTTTATAGCATTATCTTGTGATTTCCGGTCTTTTATATCATATATACAGGTACCCCGGGCCGACGGGTTGAAGGTGTTTTTTATATATATGGGTATATTTTTGTGGAATACCGGATATATGGTGGGAGGATATATTACTTTGGCGCCGAAATTGCAAAGCTCCATCGCCTCGGTGAAGGAAAGATCAGGTATAACCTTGGTCCCCGAAACAATTCGGGGATCGGCGGTCATGAACCCGTCCACATCCGTCCATATTTCGAGAACATCCGCGCCAAGGTTCGCCGCGAGAATGGCGGCAGTATAATCGCTGCCTCCTCGACCGAGATTCGTCGTTATACCGTCACTGTCTGATGCAATGAATCCCGGAACGACAGCTACTTTGAAATCGCAGTTTCCGAAAGTATGGCTGATAAGGCGATTACTGCGGTCGCTGTCAAGAAGATGGCGTCCAAAACGATTTACGGTCTTGATGAATTCTGTTGAATCGAATAACGTAGCATTGTCAATTATGCGTGCTATTATGCGGCTTGAAAGCATTTCGCCGAAGCTGACAACCTTATCAAGTGAACGCGGCGAGAGCTCTTCAAGAAGCGATATGCCTTTATAAACATTCTCCAGTCTGCCGAAGAGTTCATCCAATGAAGATTTCAGGTCTTCACGTTCGTTTTCAGGAACGAGAGTGTTAACGATATCGTAATGGCGTGATTTCATTGCCAGCAGTTCAGACGTGTAGGACTGGTCGGCTTTTTCCGCCATGTGGGCTGTGGATATGAGTCTGTCGGTCAGGCCACCAAGAGCCGAAACTACGACAACGACTCGTCCATCGATGGATTCAACTATCTGTTTGACATTTCGCAGGCTTTCAACAGTTCCTACAGAAGTGCCGCCAAATTTCAATACTTTCATCCAGTAAAACTTTATAAGACTGGTTAGAAACGGGTCTTAATAAAACGGGTCTTAATAATTAGTATTCTGAGGAGAAATGGAACTTTATTTTAGGGAAATCGCTTTGTGCCATCTGCAGGACGTAATTCGAATCAGCCAAAAAAACGTCGCGTCCTTCACGATCCATTGCCATGAATTGATGTTTGCGTTTTTTGAAAGCTTCAAGAGCCTCGGCGTCATCGCTTTCAATCCAGCAGGCTTTATAGAGCGATAGCGGTTCCCATCGGCATTGTGCGCCGTATTCATGGAGCAGACGGTATTGGATTACCTCAAACTGGAGCTGTCCGACTGTTCCTATTATTTTCCGTCCGTTGAACTGATTGACAAACAGCTGGGCAACACCTTCGTCCATGAGCTGCTGAATGCCTTTCTCAAGTTGTTTGGACTTCATCGGATCGGTGTTCTCGATATATTTGAACATCTCCGGAGAAAAGCTCGGCAATCCTTTATAATGAAGGATTTCCCCTTCGGTCAGCGTGTCGCCGATCTTGAAGTTGCCATTATCGGGAATACCGACGATATCTCCCGGATAGGCTTCGTCAACGATATTCTTTTTCTGGGCCATGAAAGCGGTTGGAGCCGCGAATTTCATGATTTTTCCGGACCTGATATGGCGGTAGGGGGCATTTCTTTCGAATTTGCCGGAGCAGACTTTGACGAAGGCGATACATGAACGATGGTTCGGGTCCATGTTGGCGTGGATCTTGAAAACAAAACCTGAAAAGTTATCTTCAGAGGGTTCGACCTGTCGTTCCTGAGCGACAACGGGTTTGGGGGACGGGGCAATTTTGACGAAACAGTCAAGCAATTCCTTAACACCGAAAGTGTTCAGTGCGGAACCGAAAAATACGGGAGCCAGACGTCCGGCCAGATAGGCGTTTTCGTCAAAGTCAGGATAGACACCCTCGATCAGTTCGATGTCGTCGCGTAGCTTGCGTGCATCCGCTTCTCCCACCGCCTCGTCGATTCGCGGATCATTCAGGTCTTCTATTTCCACTCGTTCAGAAACCTTTTGTTTATCAGGAGTGAAAAGGTCAAGGGTTTCTTCATAGATGTTATATACACCCTTGAATTTTGCGCCTATGTTTATTGGCCAGCTAAGGGGGCGTACATCTATCTTGAGTTCAGATTCGAGTTCATCCAGAATTTCGAAGGGGTCGCGTCCCTCGCGGTCAAGTTTGTTGACAAAAATTATAACAGGAGTATTCCGCATGCGGCATACTTCCATCAGTTTGCGGGTCTGCTGTTCGACTCCTTTGGCAACATCGACTACGATAATGACACTATCCACGGCGGTCAATGTCCTGTATGTGTCTTCGGCAAAGTCCTGGTGACCTGGCGTGTCAAGAATATTGATCTTATAATCGCCGTAATTGAATCCCATCACAGATGTCGCTACTGAGATGCCGCGCTGCTTTTCTATCTCCATCCAGTCGCTTGTGGCAGTCTTCTTTATTTTATTGGATTTGACTGCTCCGGCGATGTGGATAGCGCCTCCAAAAAGAAGCAATTTTTCGGTAAGTGTCGTTTTGCCGGCGTCGGGATGGGAAATGATTGCGAAAGTACGCCTACGGCTTATTTCTTCTGTGATTTTAGACATTATGATAATTTTTGTTCATCTGTTTTGACCTCGGCATTCAAGCTTTCAAGACATTTTTCAAGACTATCGACCCAGAAAGGAATGGTTATATTGTAGGTCTTTTTTATGAGGCTTTTATCAAGCACACTGTAATGTGGCCTTGTGGCGACGGTAGGGTAGTCGTCAGAGTGCAAAGGCTTTAACAGGCATTTGTCGTTGTTACTGAGCCGGAATACCATACCTGCGAAATCATACCATGAACAGGCCCCCTCGTTAGAGAAATGATAGATTCCGGGAATCCATTGTCTTGAGAACAATACGGCTGTTATGGCTTCTGCAAGATCCCGGGCACTTGTCGGAGTGCCTATCTGGTCACAAACCACCCCGATTTCTTTTCTCTCTTTTCCGAGGCGCAACATGGTTTTTACGAAATTGTTTCCGTGAGGAGAATAAAGCCATCCCGTTCGTATGATTATTGCATCGGGATACATAGACAGAAGGAGAATTTCGCCTTTCCGTTTTGAATTGCCATAGACCGACAGCGGATTGACTTTGTCGCTTTCACGATAGGGACAATAAGATTTTCCGTCAAAAACGTAATCGGTCGATATGTGAAGAACTTTAGTCCCGAGATCGGCAGCCACGGACGCAATATTCTGCACGGCCTCCGAGTTGATCCTGTAGCAGAGCGCCTGATCATTCTCGGCTTTGTCAACAGCAGTGAAAGCGGCGCAATTGATTATATGGGTGAAGTCGCCTCTTTCCAAAAAAGTCGATAGTGACTTCCGGTCTGTAATGTCAAGAGTGTCGGCATCGGTATATGTCGTTATCCCGGGATGTTTTTCTTCCAGGACTTTGTGCAATTCCCTGCCTAACTGGCCATAGGCGCCTGTGACTAAAATCTTCATATATATTATTCAAAATATTTCGACCGCAAAATTACTAAAAATCCTTGACATTTGCTATATTTGCATTGATTATGGAACTGACCAATGCCCTGAGGAAACTCATCTCGTCACTCAACGAACGTAAACATCGCCGCAGTCATGGGCTGTTCAAGGCTGAAGGTGCTAAATGTATTGCTGACACGATAGGATCGTTTCAGCTTTTCGGCCTCTTTGCCACACTTGAATGGGCTGAATCACATCCCGATATTATTAAGAAAGCGGATGGTCACGTCTGCTATGTTTCTTCCCGCGATCTCACCAGAATGAGTTCGCTTACAACGCCACAAAGCGCTATAGCCGTATATGAGATTCCGAACTATACGCTGAATCTCGAGTCGCTTGACGGCAGATTGTCATTGGCTTTGGACGGAATTCAGGATCCCGGCAATCTCGGAACAATCATGCGGACTGCCGATTGGTTTGGAATCAGTGACATCCTTTGCAGTCACTCGACTGCCGATGTCTGGAATCCTAAAGTTGTGCAGGCAACGATGGGCGCGATTTCTCGAGTAAAAATGCATTATTGTGATCTGTCAGAGATAATGCGGGCAATAAGGATTCCGATATATGGCACATTCCTTGATGGCGAAAATATATATGAGGCGAATCTTACCGCGGAAGGAATCATAGTGATGGGAAACGAGGGAAACGGCATAAGTGACGAGGTCTCGAAATATATAGGCCATCGTCTGACAATTCCTTCTTTTTCCAACGGCAATGTCACATCGGAATCTCTCAATGTGGCCATTGCTACGGCTATCACAGTGTCGGAATTCCGGCGCCATTTAATTTGATCTACAGTATTATGGCAAAAATTAAAAGTGCATGGTTCTGCAGCGAATGCGGTGCGGAATCTCCCAAATGGCAGGGAAAGTGTCCTTCTTGCGGAGCGTGGAACACGATGGTTGAAGAAAAGATATCGGCCAAATCATCGAAAAACGCTGCGGGTGTTCGTCGGGCAAAATCAAAGATTCAGAAAGTCACGGAGATCGAACTAAATGAAGAACCGAGAATAAAAATGCCGAGTAACGAGCTGAACCGAGTGCTTGGCGGTGGACTCGTCGCAGGTTCTCTCGTATTGATCGGAGGCGAACCCGGAATCGGGAAATCGACACTGGTTTTACAGAACATACTTTCCATAAGATCAAAAAAAATCCTGTATGTCTCCGGGGAGGAAAGCGCACAGCAATTGAAGATGCGTGCGGATCGCATAGGACGCATGAGTGACAACGTCCTCATAGCGTGTGAAACCTCCCTTGAAAATATTTTCGAACATATTGACGAAGTCTCTCCTGAACTTCTGATCGTGGATTCGATTCAGACCATAGCCTCTGATGAGATCGAATCGTCGGCCGGAAGCGTGAGTCAGGTGCGGGAATGCGCTTCCCGTTTGCTCAAATATGCCAAAGAGAGCAATGTGCCCGTGTTGTTGATCGGCCATATAAACAAGGAGGGAAGCATCGCAGGTCCCAAAGTTCTCGAACATATAGTTGACGCAGTCTTGCAGTTTGAAGGTGACAGCCAGTATCTGTATCGTATATTGCGTTCTATAAAAAACAGATTCGGAAGCACTTCTGAAATCGGCATATATGAAATGTGCCAGAAAGGATTGAGAGAAGTGACAAATCCGTCGGAAATGCTGATAAGCAGAGCCGGGGAAGAGAATCTGTCAGGAGTTGCGACGGGAACGACCATCGAAGGTATGAGGCCTTTCCTTATCGAGGTACAGGCATTGGTCAGCACTGCCGCTTACGGGACGCCTCAACGCTCCGTGACCGGATTTGATGCAAAACGTCTTAACATGCTTCTTGCTGTGCTTGAAAAGAGAGTGGGTTTTAAGCTCGCACAGAAAGACGTGTTTCTCAATATTGCAGGCGGGATAAAGGTTAAGGATCCTGCGCTTGATCTGTCAGTTGTCAGCGCGATACTTTCATCAAATGTCGATATGCTGGTTCCCAAGGGGTATTGTATGGCCGGCGAGGTCGGGCTGTCCGGAGAAATACGTCCAGTCATACGTCTTGAGCAACGTATCGCGGAAGCAGAGAAGCTTGGGATGGAGACAATTCTGGTGCCGCGCAATAATCTTAAGGGCGTTGACCTGAACAGATTCAAGATTAAAATCATTGAGGTTTCCAAAACAGAAGAAGCCTTCCGGGCTTTGTTTGCCTGAAAGACTTCTTTATTGAGTTTATCCGTAGAGTAATCTCTGTCTTATTGACGGGGATGAACCTTGACTGTCAGTTTTTTGTAAGCGCGTTCTGATTTGTCAATGGCTTCCTGAACAGTATCGGCCTGAGCGAGAATCACACCCATGCGGCGGTGTCCTTTGATTTCAGGCTTTCCGAAGATACGTATCTGGACTCCGGGTTCTTCCAGAACCTTCTCGAGATTGTCAAATTCAACTTTATCTGTGTCGCCTTCAACCACAATTGCTCTCGAAGCCGACGGACCGTAAAATCGGATTGAGGGAACAGGCAGCCCGAGAAGAGCGCGGGCATGTAACGCGAACTCGCTGAGGTCCTGTGATATCATGGTTACCATTCCGGTGTCATGGGGGCGTGGAGACACTTCGCTGAAAATGACAGTGTCGCCTTTGATGAACAGTTCAACCCCAAAGATTCCGTAGCCACCGAGGGCATCGGTGATTTTGCGGGCGATCTCGCGGGCCGATTCAAGCGCTTTCGGCGACATGGCCTGAGGCTGCCAGGAGTAACGGTAGTCGCCGTCAACCTGAACATGACCTATCGGTTCGCAGAATGTTGTTCCTGAGACGCTTCTTACTGTCAGAAGCGTTATTTCATAGTCAAAATTAATGAATCCTTCCACTATCACACGTCCTGCACCCGCACGTCCGCCTTCCTGAGCGATTTTCCATGCTTCATCAATGTCTGATTCTTTTTTTATGGTGCTTTGTCCATGTCCCGACGAACTCATCACCGGTTTGACAACACAAGGGATGCCGATTTCTTTTACTGCTGCAACGAATTCATCGCGGTTTGAAGCGAATCTGTAAGGAGAGGTCAGGAGTCCGAGTTCTTCCGCAGCAAGACGACGGATTCCCTCGCGGTTCATGGTGAGCCATGCGGCGCGGGCCGTCGGAGTGACATGAAAGCCTTCCTTTTCCAATTCTACGAGTGTAGGGGTGGCGATCGCTTCAACTTCAGGAATAATATGGTCGGGGCGTTCCTCTTCAATGACCTTGCGAAGAGCTTCTCCATCAAGCATGTTAAGGACATGGCAGCGATGTGCTATCTGCATTGCGGGAGCCGAGGGATAACGGTCACATGCCACGACTTCGACATTATAGCGCTGTAATTCAATCGCTACTTCTTTTCCTAATTCACCGCTTCCGAGAAGAAGGGCTTTACGTCCTACAGGGGTAAAAACAGAACCGATTTTGGCCATTTCTTGATTAAATTGTTTTATATATGATTCGAAATATTTTTTTGCAAGCTTGAATCAGCTTGATATGCAAAATTAATCTTTTCCTGTGAAAGAATAACAACATTTTGACTGAAATACGTAAATTTGCGCTAAAATAACATTATAATCATGACCAACGGATTTTTAAGAATAGCTTCAGTCGCACCCATCCATAAAGTGGCGGATGTCGAATTCAATGTCAGCAGAATTCAGGAGTTAATGGTTTCACTTGAAAGAAAAGGAGTGGAAATCGCGGTTTTTCCGGAACTCTGCATAACAGGATATACATGTGCCGATCTCTTTCATAATCAGACTCTTCTCGCGGCTGCCCAGGAAGGTCTTGAAGCCATAAGAAGAATCTCAGAAACGATGAATCTGCATGTTATTGTGGGACTTCCGAGAAGAAAAGGAGATGCTCTGATGAACAGTGCGGCGTTTGTTCATGAAGGAGAGGTCGAATATATAGATAAGACGTATTTGCCTTCCTATAATGAATTTTATGAAAAACGGTGGTTCAAGTCTGCTGATCCGGAAACGCAAAGAACATTCAGAAGTCACGGCGCTATAATAGGGATAGAAATATGCGAGGATCTGTGGGCTCCGATTCCTCCTTCGAGTTATCTTGCTTTAAAGGGGGCGCAGGTGATCTTCAATCTTTCCGCTTCGGACGATCAGATCGGTAAGTATAATTATCTCCTTTCTCTGATCAGGCAGCAATCAGGTCGCTGTGTATGTGCCTACGCCTATTCTTCTGCCGGATTCGGGGAATCAACTACTGATCTTGTTTTTCTGCCAAAGACTATCATTTGTGAAAACGGCTCGATTCTTGATACCAACGAGCCGTCGGACTATACAGGCGATCATGTCGTTATAGCAGATGTCGATATAGAGGCTATAGCCCGTGACAGAATGCATCTGACAACATTCAGTGACTGTGCCGGTCTTAACGGTTGTATTAATAACTATGACGGTGCCTCGGTCAGCAACCTGATATATGATACCGGACAAAAGATCGAGTACCGGAGCGTAGATCCTCATCCTTTCGTTCCGGCTTCTGATGAAAGACTTGCAGAAAGATGTCGGGAAATAACCGTCATCCAGGAATGCGGACTTGCCTCGCGACTCGCAGCAATCGGACAGCCTAAAATAGTTGTCGGAATCTCTGGGGGGCTGGATTCAACCCTCGCGTTATTGGTAGCAGTATCGACCATGAAACGTCTGGGAAGACCTATGAACGATATCATTGCGGTAACTATGCCCGGCTTCGGAACTACTGACCGAACATACACAAACGCACTTTCCCTCATGGAGCATCTCGGAGTAGATATGCGGGAAATTCCCATAGGACCCGCTGTGACACTACATTTCAAAGATATCGGTCAGAATCCTGAAGTCCACGACGTTACTTATGAGAATTCCCAGGCGCGCGAACGCACACAAATTCTCATGGATCTCGCCAATCGCGTAGGCGGTAGTGTTCTCGGTACGGGAGACCTTTCGGAACTTGCCTTGGGCTGGGCCACATATAACGGCGACCAGATGTCAATGTATGGCATCAATGCCGGTGTTCCTAAAACTCTTGTCCGTTTTCTTGTGCACTACTATGCCGTGTCTTCGCAGGATGAGGTGTTGCGTGATACTTTACTTGATATTATAGACACTCCAATCAGTCCTGAACTTACGCCTGCTGACAGTGAAGGAAACATTCAGCAGAAGACAGAGTCCTTCGTGGGGCCTTATGAGCTTAATGACTTTTTCCTTTATTACATGCTGCGTTATGGATTTTCACCTACACGTGTCTTTATTCTTGCACTTAATGCCTTTGACGGAAAATATGACCGTGGAGAATTGATAAAATGGCTGAAAGTATTTTATCGCCGTTTCTTCAGTCAACAGTTCAAACGCTCGTGTATGCCTGACGGACCGAAAGTGGGGAGCGTATGCCTCTCACCCCGCGGTGACTGGCGAATGCCTTCCGATGCATCTGCCGCTCTGTGGCTTAAAGAGGTTGACAAACTACAATAGCTCATGTCTGTCTGAAAAACAAACAAGAGGCCGTTTCCCGAGAGAAACGGCCTCTTGCTATTCCGGAGAAGTTTTTATTTAGCTTCTTCTGCTTCAGATTCGGCTTTTTTAGCAGTTGTCTTTTTAGCTGCCGGCTTTTTAGTCACCTTTTTTGTAGGCGCTTTCTTTGCTGCCGGTTCTTTCTCTGCTTCGTTTTTCTTTTCACGCAGAGCATGTTCTTCATTGTAATGCTCTATGTTCTTACGCATCGAAACGACTTCCTTGTTGAGAGTCTCGATTTCACGTTCCTGATTGCGGATTGTCGTGAGAAGCGCGTTGAGCTCTTCGTTTTCGATAGAAAGCGGATACTGCTCCTCGACACGGACAATGAAATCGGCGAGTACATTCATGTAGTTTGTAAATGCCTGGAACGGCGTTTCGTAGGGTGAGAAGTTAGAGTGGGCGGCTCCGTCGGCGAAATGCTTTGTTGACATGTAGAACAGGTGGTCAGCGCCCTGCAGATAGAGCCAGTCCTGCTTGAGGCGGCGGTCATCGCAGAGACGGACACGTTCAGCGATAGAATAGAGCTTGTTGAAGGCTTCATTCTGGAGAGTGTTTCCTAACCATGCTGAAGTGTCGCGAGCTTCATCGGCCCAGGAGATGGAATGAAGGATCGAGAGTTCTCCGACCGGTTTGAGTTTTGTAACAGCGTCGGTAGGAGTCCAGAATTCAATTCCGCGTTCTTTTGCAAAATAAGGAATTGCTTCGAGGAACTGGAAAATACCGGTTTCACGAGTCTGGAATTCGCCGAAGGTCTCAAGATTCATGAACAGATTGATAATCTGCTCTTCAGCAGGAGTTGACGCAATCCAATCAACATATTTGTCGGCAGTCAGAGGATATTCTTCCCATTCGGTGTTGTTGAAACGACGGGAAATGTCATCTGACAGTTTGGCGTTGCGAAGAAGTATCTTGAGTTTGGGAGCGCTTGCGGCAGAATAAACATAGTTGGGCGATTTCCAACCGAGAATATGTTTTGCGCCTTCTGTAATAACGCCTTTGTATCCCATGGCGAGGATCTGGGGAGCCATTTCGTCGCAGTAGATCAACTCGGTGTTACGCAGCACTTTCGGTTTGACTCCGAAAACCTGATAAATCAGTTCGTCATGTTCCTTGACCTGATTTGCGAATTCTTCCGGTTCGTTGAGCGAAGCGAGAGAATGGGCATAGGTCTCGGCAAGAATCTCAACACGGCCGGTGGCGATGAGCTTCTTCATTATGTCGATGAATTCGGGCACATACTGCTGAAGTTGTTCGAGGGCCACACCGGAGATGGAGAACGCACAACGGAAATGAGGATATGTCTCAAGGAGATGAAGCAGCGTTTCAGCGGCAGGCATATAGCTACGCTGGGCTATGCGAGTGAGAATATCATCGTTGGCGAAATCATCGTAATAATAGTGATCGTTACCTATGTCAAAGAAGCGATAGCGTTTCAGACGGAATGGCTGATGTATTTGGAAATAAAAACAGATTGCTTTCATGACTGTAGATTTGTTGAGTTTTGATGTTGTTTGTTATTTTCGAGGAGTGATTAGCGATTGTTTATTACCTTATTGTAGATGTCAATGACCTTTGCACCGGCCTTGTCCCATGTGATTTTGTTTACTTCGTCAAGACCGTCTTCACGAAGCTGCTTATACATTGCGGGATAAGTGACGATTGAGTTGATGGCGTCGGCCATGGCATCTATGTCCCAGTAGTCCGTCTTGATGACGTTGTTAAGTATTTCCGCGCATCCGCTCTGTTTCGAAATTATTGACGGCACGCCCATCTGCATGGCCTCGAGGGGAGAGATGCCGAATGGTTCGGAAACAGATGGCATTATATATACATCGCTCGCGCCGAGCATTTCATAAACCTGCTTTCCTTTCTGGAATCCGGGGAAGTGGAATCTGTCGGCGATTCCACGTTCGGCCGCGAGTTTGATCATCTTGTCCATCATATCACCTGATCCGGCCATTACGAAGCGGACTTTGTGATTGTTTTTCAAAACTTTTGCGGCGGCTTCCACGAAATATTCCGGTCCTTTCTGCATTGTGATGCGGCCAAGGAAGGTGACTATCTTTTCTTTGGATTTATGGCGCTCGACATTAAGAAGCTCATCGCTGAGTGGAGTGACGGCATTGTGGACTGTGGTCACCTTTGCGGGATCCTGACCATATTTTTCAATTACGGTCTGTCGGGTCAGGTTGCTGACAGTGATGATATGGTCGGCATGAGCCATACCGTCTTTTTCTATTCCGAAAACGGTTGGATTGACTTTACCTCTTGAACGGTCGAAGTCGGTGGCATGCACGTGAATGACAAAGGGCTTTCCGGTGACCTGCTTGGCATGTATTCCGGCAGGATAGGTGAGCCAGTCATGGGAGTGAATGACATCGAAATTGAGAGTGCGCGCTATCACTCCGGCGCATATCGAGTAGTTGTTGATCTCTTCAAGAAGATTGTCGGGATAACGTCCGGAAAATTCGATGCACCCGAGGTCGTTGGTGTGCATGTAGTTGAAATCCGCATATATATGATTGCGGAGATCATAGTAGAGATCAGGACTCATTACATTGCCAATGCGTTCCTGAACGTATTCGCGGTTGACGTCGCGCCAGACAATCGGAACTTGTGAAGCGCCGATGATGTTGGCAAAGCTGCGGTTTTCATCGCCCCAGGGACGTGGGATAACGAAATCGATCTCCATGTCGCCGCACTGCCACATGCCTTCAGTCAGTCCGTAGCTGGCGGTTCCGAGTCCTCCAAGGATATGAGGTGGAAATTCCCACCCGAACATTAATGCTTTCATAATATACTGTTTGTTATGATGGTGGGTTATTAAATCGTGAACTTCTTGAGGGTAGTGATGGTCCGGAGTATTCCGGCAACATTCGTGGCATGGCTGATAGCTCCACGACCTCCGAAGGGCGGATTGCCGTCATAAAGCTGCGAAAGTGATCCGATACATCCGTTTGACATTTCATCCTCGTAACCTATGAGCATGCGGTCAATGTAGCCGACACCGCCGTGGCCGAACACGCGGAGATAGGCATCGGCATAGAAACCGAACAGCCACGGGCGAGCCGGTCCGTTATGGAGAGCCATTTCACGTTCTTCAGGCGATCCGAGATAGAAAGGACGATAGCCGAAGCTCTTGGGAGAAAGTGTACGCAAGCCTTTGGGAGTCAGCAGCTCGCGTGTGACAACGTCCAGAATGCCTTTACGCTGGCGACGGTCAAGAGGAGAATAGTCAAGACCTATGGCCACAGCCATATTGGGACGCACTGACGGGTCAGCGTAATTGTCCGAAACATAGTCGTAGAGGTAGCCGTAATCATTGAGGAAGGTGTTGACAAAGGCCGGTTTGAGCGATTCCGTCATGGCCGTTATGCGGTTTTCAAGGTCAGAATAATCTTCTGATCCAGCAATAAGATTCCCGACAAACATGAGGGCGTTATACCAGAGGGCATTGAATTCTACGAGATAGCCGGTACGGGGAACGACGGGACGACCTCCCCAGGCGGCATTCATCCAGGAAACAGGACTGTCCGTTCCGTTGGTACGCAGAAGACCGTTTGATTCAACCTGAAGATTGGGATGACGGTTGCTGAGTATGTACTCTATGATTTCGGCGAGGAGACCCTGATAACGTTCTTTTGTCGCTTCGCTTCCGTAAGCTTTATAATATTGCTGCAGCGCCCATACACACCAAAGAGGAATGTCAGGCAGATCGATACCTTTGATGCGGGAGTCGGGCTTGCCGGTCATCATGAAGTGCTGTAACGCTTCCGATGCGGTTTTCATGATTGCCTCGAAGTCGGCTTTATGGTCAATTGCTATGGTTGTGCCAGGAAGCGCCATGAACGTGTTTCGTGCAAGGATCTTTCCCCAGGGATATCCTGAAAGAAGGAACATACCGTCAGTATCACGGAGGTAGAACTGTTTGGCTGCGTTCTTGAGGCAGTTGAAGAAGCTTGTTCGGCAAGTGCGGGTTGCGATTTCGTTCTCATACATCTTGGCAAGAGAACGAGGCGCGATCTCGGAGGTGCCGGCGGAGAAAATAATGGATTCACCCTTCTTTATGGGAACTTCGAAATATCCGGGAACCCAGAGATCTTCGGTGTAGGGGACACCGCGTTCCAGATCTTTGACATATTCGAATCCTTTGTACCAGTTTGGTTCGTAATGCCATTCAGGTTTGTGGTTGAACTGCATGTAGAGGGTAGGATAACCGGGATAGAGACAGCAGCTCACACCGTTGCTGATCTCGGGACAATCGGGATTGATGGCGTCATTAGCCACAACCAGCTGATTGACTTCCCTGAAAGCAAGCATCGGGCGGAATCGTAATGTTGTCGGCGAATGGGCTTCGACCAATGTATAACGGATCAGAATGCGGTTTTCATTGGAAATGAAAATTTTCTCTTTCGTCAGAATTACTCCGCCTACTCGATATGTCGTGCGAGGCACATTCTCGTAGTCATACTCACGGATATACTTGTGGCCGTTTGGACTATATACGCCACCACTGTAACGATGAAGTCCGAGGTTGAATGATGCGCCGTGCTGGATAACAGATGTATCCAGAGAGGACAGCATCACATGCCAGCTGTTGTCGAATTCGGGGATGGGGATCACCAGCAGACCATGTTGTTTGCGGGTGTTGCACTCAACCACCGACGTACAGTGATAAGCGCCTGCCTGATTGGTCCGGAGCGTTTCCTTCATCAAGGACTGCTCCAAATTGATCATGAGGTTTTTATCAAATTTTAAATAGCTCATGTGGATTAGATTTTTGTTTCAGAGGGTATTAATTTACTATTGCGAAAGTAACTATAAAAAGATTATTATGCAAGAATTTTGTTAAAATTTTTATTGTAATGCGATTTTTGTCGCCTCAGAATGAGTTTCAGAAGCGTTTTTAACATTTCTTGCGATGATTCTGAACTGGTATATTATCATGGCTGCCGTCACAATCGTGGCTATGGCGTCGCTCACAGGAAAGGCGAGCCACACGCCGTCAAGCGCAAAATGATCGGGCAGGATGAGCAATAACGGAATCAGGAACAGCACCTGTCTGGTCAGACTGAGGAAGATGGATTTCCAGACTTTCCCGATGGATTGGAAGAATGTGGTTGAGACAATCTGGAATCCTACTACCCAGAACATCACCGTGGAAAGGGTCAAGGCATTGTCTGTAACAGAAATCAGATCGGGATCAGAAGTGAATGCGCGTGCAATAACGGAGGGGCATGTCAATCCCAGAATCGTGCCCAGCGCAGTGATTCCACATCCCCATATTGTCGCGAGAAAATAAGCCCTATGCAGTCGGCCAAGTTTATTGGCTCCGTAATTGTAACCTACAATCGGCTGCATACCCTGACAGATACCGACGACTATCATGGTCAGAAGAGATGTCACCGTGACGAAAATACCTGAAGCGGCAACTGCGCTGTCGCCTCCGAAATAGTAGAGCCGAGTATTGATGATCACATTTATGAAGCAACTTGCGAGATTAACGAGAGCCGGTGCGGCACCGATGCCGATTATGCCGATAATGATATGCCACCTTAGCCGGAACGATCCCTTTGTGAAACGCAGAGTGGTATCTTTTTCCATGAAATGCCACACGACTTTGGCCGCAAAGATCGTCATTGCTATATCTGTGGCCATAGCGGCTCCCTTAATACCCAAATGGAAAACAAATATGAAAAGTGGTGCAAGCACAAGATTGCAACCTGCGCCGATGAACATACTTATCATTGCCTTGACAGGATAGCCTGATGCTCTCATGATGTTATTCAGGGTAAATCCGATGTTCATGACGAGCATTCCGGGCATTATGTAAAGCATGAAGTCACGCGCATAGGGAAGAGACGCCTGACTCGCACCGAAAAGAATCAGGATGCGGTCGATGAAAATGCCGAAAAACAGGAGATATACCGTGGCGTTTATCAGAATCAACACAAGTGAGTTGCCTAATACTTCCTCAGCGCCGCGCCTATTGCCGCCCCCGAGCATTATCGAGACGCGCGCACTGGCTCCGGCGCCTATCAGCACTCCAAGCGCAGCTGAAATGTTCATGACCGGAAATGTGATAGCAAGCCCGGCAATCGCTTCTTGACCGACACCCTGGCCGATGAATATGCGGTCAATGACATTATAAAGCGACATCACAAGCATCCCGACCACCGCAGGCAGACTATAATCCCATAGAAGGCGCCCGATTTTACCGGTGGCAAGTATTTCAAGATTTCCTTGTACTGATTTCATTGGTTGAATTTCATTAGATAGGTTTATATTTACCGGAGCGAATCCTATAGAGAGTCTCTTTGGTCATGCCAAGATAGGATGCTATCTGGGTGAGGTTGGCTCGCTCAAGAATCTGAGGATATCGCTTGATGATCCATTCGTATCGTTCTTTGGCCGAGTAAGTCTGAAGCATGAGGATACGGTCTTCGAGATGAACCATGTGCTGGTGTAAATTTTTGAGGATTTCCTCCATGATTTTTTCGGCACCCTTGTGACTGAAACTTTTAAGAAGATTCTGCATCCCGTCCAAAGGAATCATGGCTATGGAAGTGCTTTCAAGAAACTCTATTGTCGTCAGATAATTACTGTCGGCTAACAGGGAGTGGGAGAGAGTTATGAACTCACCGTTGAACGCAAACGAATATGTGTGCTCCTTACCTCCGTGAAGGTAAAAGGCTCTTGCGGCTCCGGAAATGACATAATAGAGATTGTTGCGCATGTCGGCAAGTGCGGAAATGGTTTCTCCGCGGCGGAACGAGAGTTCGGTTATGATTCCGTGAATAGCCTCGTCTATTTCCTCGGGATAGTCCTTATATCCATGATCGCTTTGCATCATCTGTTGTTTTTGGTCGTTATTATCGCACGGCATGTGCATCTGACGTCAAACGGAGTTCCGTCGGCTCTGCGAGGTTTTGACGAACGTCTGTAATAAAAAGCCTGCTGGGAATCCCAAGTACGGAATTTTATCTGACGTGTCTGTCCTGCCGGGATATCGCACGCTACGGTGTATGTGCCGTTATGGAGCTGGCGCCCTGAGAGGTCAGTGTAATCACATTCAATGACAAGGCCTTTTATGTCGATTGGACTCCGGTTTGTTACGAAAACGGTTTCATATCCTGATCTCAATGGTTTGTCGAAGCCCGCAAACTCGATTGATGAGACTAAACCATTCCGAAGTGTATCCATTTCGGATACAGTCTCTTTTTCTATTTTTTTCCGATCGACTCTGAGTTTTTTTCGCGTTGTTATATCCTTTGCAGAAATAGTTCCCGCCACTGAGATCAGAATGAGGATTGCCGAAAAGAATTTTGTTTTCATAGTCAGGCTAGAGATATACGGGTTCTAAAGGAAGTTCGGGTTCCGGAAAAATTCTCACACAGCCTTCTGACGATGCTCCCTGAGCGTTTCGTTTCATTGAATAGCGCCAGGGATAAGGGAGAAATCGCCACAAATTCACGGAGAACGCGCTTTTTATACGATCGAACACTATCCGAGAACCATCGGAATCAAGCTGCAATCTGAATTTTTTCGGCAGCATAAGACTTGAGCCTGCAACTTTTGTATAGATTTTTGCTTCATAAGATCTGTCTTTGGCTGTACGGCATGCTCTTCCTATGACTGTTCCGGGTCTTAAGGCCCGGTTCTGACTATGAATAAGAATAATGGTATAACCGTCAAGTTCCGCAAATCTGTTCTTTCCCGATGGTTCCAAGCGCGTTATGGCTATCTCAGTACCGTCAGTGGGGAAAAGCCATATACCCTCAATGTGGTGAAGGGGAGATGCGGCCAGCGATGCCCGAAATTCGGATGTGGAAAAAGAGGGAATAACGGTAGATGTGCGAGGTAGTCCGTCAATATATTTTGTGACTCCATTTGCCTGCATTCCGGAAATAAAGGTCAACAAGAAAATAAATATGACTATACATCTTTTATACATAATTCAGAGAGAGATGGTTATCTATAGGGATGCCATTACGTCAAACGCCGAAATGGTATGTGAAGCCGAAGCTGAATATTTCCTTGAGCTGGAATTTATGCCAGCTGTTGCTGTCCTCGGGACGGGGAGTTTTTGAGTCGTATCTCATGTGGACGTAAAAACGAGTGGACAGGAAGCGGTTAATGTTGAAATCAATGGTATGCTCCCAGTCACCTTGAAACCGTTCGTAGTCCGTGAATGCGAAAAGCCTCGAGTTATACACAATGTTGTAAGCTATCTTATACATATAATTGATCTCGGCGCTTGAACCGAATTTGTTCATGGATTTATGACCCTCCTCGATACCATAGTTCGCGGGATTGATCTTGTCGTTGAAGCAAGTCTTGAGGTTCCATGAGAGAGGGGAGAGGGATGCTCCGAATGTGAAGTTCTTTTTGGGAGATTCGTAATTATATGTCATACCAAGACCGAGGTTAAGCTCGCCGGGCGACAGAAAAGCCGAGCGCAGCTGCCGCGAATTAGATGGATAACTGTGGAAAAGCTGGGTCTTGAACATCAGATTCGCAGAATAATACCAGCGTTTTGCGGCTTTCAGACCGAAGGTGCTGTTCACTTGAAATATATCCTCAGTGAGATTCACCGAATGAATTGAATCATCGGGCGCGGAGTTAAGTGCAAGTTTGTACTGGACGGTGGTCTCGAAAAGGATTTTAGGATAAAATTTCTGGTTCAGTTTAACATGATAAAGCAGCTGGCCTATCATGTTAAGATTGTTGTTGCCGCCCTGATACCAGTTGGGCGAAATATAGGCCTGAGAGAACTGGAGAGATGCGCTGAAATCATGAAGCCATTTCTTATAGGTGATGTCAGGCGCGATTTCCAGAGGATGATCCTTGGTATCGACTTTTATCTCATCGACAACAATGTTAGTCGTGATGGGATCGACCATTTCCTTGTAGGATTTTGGCGGTTCGGGAAGTTTGGTGAGAATATATCTGACTTCGGTCGGATTGGCGTATATATAGTTCTGACGCAGATTCGACAGGACCTTAAAGGAGTAATCGTAATCATCCAACCATTGGAATCCTTTTTTTGAGAATTCGTCTCTTTCAGGAATTTCCAGATCTATTGAATCGAGGAGTTCATAACCTTTGAATACGACCGGCGATGAAATCAGTTGCATAGCCGAAGTGTAATGCCGCTCCGGGTTAGCGATGATTGAGTCAAAATCCGGACGGTCTATCATGAGGCCCGCATGGCGGTAACTCGGTGAAGTATATTTTGCGAAATCAATCGAATCGTAACGGCATTCTTTATTAAATATCAGATTACGGAGACTTCTCTGGGCGTTTATGGAAGAACCGGAGAAAAAGATCAGAGTCAGGATGGTTATGAAATATCTTGGCTTAAACATAGCTTTTGTTGGCAAAATGTGATAATAATCGAAGCACATGCAAATTTACGGATTTTTTTTATCATTACCTATTAAGTCTTGAATAAAACCTCGGGTATTGGCATATTTCATAAAAAGGGCTTATCTTTGCAACAAAATTGAAAATATCATACATCAGACAAATGGATTTTATTGAGGAACTCACCTGGCGAGGAATGATTCATCAGATGATGCCGGGTACTGAAGAACAATTGAAAAAAGAGATGACGACTGCTTACCTGGGCATCGACCCTACTGCAGATTCGTTACATATAGGACACCTTGTCGGAGTCATGATGCTGAAGCATTTCCAGCGTTCTGGACACAAACCCCTGGCTCTGGTCGGAGGCGCTACCGGAATGATCGGAGACCCGTCCTGGAAAAGTCAGGAGCGCAAACTGCTCGATGAGGAAACATTGCGCCACAATCAGGAAGCCATAAAACATCAGCTGGCGAAATTCCTTGATTTTGATTCGGATGCTCCCAACGCGGCGGAGATGGTCAACAATTATGACTGGATGAAGGATTTTTCATTCCTGCGGTTTATACGTGATGTCGGAAAGCATATAACGGTCAATTACATGATGGCTAAAGACTCCGTCAAGAAGCGTCTCGGTGGTGAAAACCAGCAGGGGATGTCGTTTACGGAATTTTCCTATCAGCTGATCCAGGGATATGACTTCCTGCACCTGAATCAAGAAAAGAACTGCAAATTACAGCTCGGCGGATCTGACCAGTGGGGAAATATCACTACCGGCACGGAACTTATCCGCAGAGTTAACGGCGGCGAGGCTTATGCCCTTACATGTCCGCTGATAACAAAAGCCGATGGGGGAAAATTCGGCAAAACCGAAAGCGGCAGCGTGTGGCTTGATCCTAAACGGACATCTCCCTATAAATTCTATCAGTTCTGGCTCAATGTAACAGATGCCGATGCCGAAAAATATATAAAGATTTTCACCGAATTGTCGCGAGAGGAGATCGAAGAACTTGTTGAGCAGCAGAAACAGGATCCGGGTCAGCGTCCGTTGCAGAAACGTCTTGCGAAAGAGATAACCGTCATGGTTCATTCGGAAGCTGATTATGAGGCAGCGGTGGAAGCGTCGCAGATACTTTTCAGCAATAAGGCGAAAGAAATTCTGCATAAAATCGATGAAGACACGCTGTTGGCGGTTATGGAAGGTGTGCCGAGATTTGAAGTAGAACGCGCCGATATAGAATCAGGAATCAAACTTGCGGATCTTCTGACTGAAAAGGCAACTGTTTTCACTTCCAAGGGAGAAATGCGCAAAATGGTGCAGGGGGGTGGTCTTTCAATCAATAAGGAGAAGGTGACTGATCCTTACATGGAGACAACTCCTGAGATACTTCTCAACAATAAGTATATACTTGTTCAGAAAGGCAAGAAAAACTATTACTTGTTGATTGTGAAGTAAAGCTTTTATTTCTTATGAATTTGGATAGTTGACAAATAATTCCTAACTTTGCATCGCCTTAGGCTCTTGGGCTTGGGCAATGAGGATTGTCTTATGGTGTAATGGTAGCACTGCAGTTTTTGGTTCTGCCTGTCGAGGTTCGAATCCTCGTAAGACAACAGTAAAAACGGATTCATTATCTGAATCCGTTTTTTGTTCTCATGTGCGGAAGAAACAAATTGTTAAATTTCAAAATCTCCCTTCAAAGTGCCTTCACTGAATTGCAAGGTAAATGAACCTGTGTATTGGCGCTTCTCAACGTTGTAAGACGTGATTTTGAATGTGCCATTGTTGACAATCTCATCATTCACCCGTGCATAAGAAATTTTGTTGTCTCTACAATATTTGATATACTCCCATTCATAGTTCCCTCCGTCAGAAGCCTGAAAATCAATTTTTTCGATTGTTTGCTCATTTTTTAGCAACTCTCCCGAATCTTCACAGTAAAGATTGATACGGACAGTCAAGGCTATCTCACCGTTGCGTTCCGAACGGAGCAATGTCATGAATGTAAGTTCTTTTTCTGAATAGTTTAATTCAGGAGTTATGATAACATTGGGGTTTATAGTAAAAGGAGTTTGATCGATATATTTTTGCCCATTAAGTTCGGCAATACATTTTGACTTGAAGTAGTCAATGCCGTCATGTTTTTCACAAGCCGTAAGAAAAAGCATGGCGCAGGCGATAATCGCAAGAAATACTTTTTTCATTTCGTAATTATTTAGTGCAAGAGACACATTTGTTAATTTTCTGCAAATATAATGACTAAATCCGGATATTTTACAGCAAGGCAGATAGATTCTTTTGCCGGGTTAGAATATTCCCATAATCCATATTATGTTAAATAGTATCTGGGGAGAAAGCATACTGTGATATAAATATGGAGATTGATTATAGAAATCAGAAATAACATAAATGACAAAGGAATCCGAATGAGAGTTTTTATTTAAATTGGTGATGATTACGCCCTACATACGCAATTAGTTTTGGATTGGTAATAAAATTTTCGCTAATTTTGCACAATCTTAGAGAAGATAACGATTGTAATAACAAGAAATGTGCCTCATCTCTTGTAAAATCGCCAATTTAACAAAGGATACACGAGGCACGGTGACAGCTCATATAATGTGGGCTGCCTATCCGTGCGTGTATTCAGGTGTTTGGCGATACCTACAAGAGTGTAAGGATGGCAGCCCACTTTTCTATATATAACTCAAGTAAGAAAAAACTCCAATAGGATGCCTGCGGAGAACTGAATAAATCGCCTTATGAGATTATTTTATTCAATTGTCATGGGCTTGATGTCAGCAAGTATTCAAGACCGAACAAATGAGCTAATGCGAGAGTATCTTGAAAAGAAACTGCGGGAGGAGAAGAAAGATGCAGAATAATCCAATTTGTACGAGTGTTGAACAATCCCAACGGCTCATAGGTTTGGGATTAGATGTTTATACGGCTGATTTGTATTATATACTCCGTAGGAATGGTGAGCCACGCCTTGCGCTTTTTGCATCCAATATACCAGAAGGGATGCTCAACAACCTCCCTGCTTGGTCTTTATCTGCGCTGATAAATCAGTTGCCACAATTCATCACTGCCGAGAATACGGATTATTGCCTGATGATGACAAGAGACAGAATAGTATATTGGAATCCAAATAAAGACAACTTGTTTGAAACTACGGAAGACAATCTATTGGAAGCAGTAGTTGAAACATTAGCATGGCTTATTGAAAAAGGAGAAATATAGGCACAAATAATTTATAATTAGCAAAATGATTGATTATTCTTTACGCTACGGCTCCACGGAAACATTGCATCTCCCCTATCCACGTCGTGTCTATTTCGACAGTGGTGCGGATGAATGGAACGATTGTACCATTAAACAGAAACTGCTTGACTTAGGATACGTGACAACGATGGGTTATGACATAACTCGGGACGTTAATAAAATTCTGAAAGAACATTCCCATATATCTGAAGAAAGCATACGTCATTCCTTGTCATTGCTCCTCTCCGAATTATTGGGAAAAGGAGTTGATTCGGTAGAATCCCGATATGAAGGTGTTTCTGCAAAGGATATGGCAAATGATTTGAAAGAGTATCTTACATGGCTTTATATATTACCGTTTGACGCTTCAGACCACTATCTTATTTCTCCTGAAAGAGGAATGACAGATAAGGATATTTTAGCTGCTAATCATTGGAACATTGTTGCTGACAGTTGTCAAGGTAATGAGGCGCTGTATAATGAGGATAAGGAATACGTCTATCCTGGAGATGAGGCCTGTATAGAAAGATATAATTCAACCGCATCAGAAAAAACACGTCTTATATTGAATACGATCCCCTACCCGTTTCAAGGCAATCCATTGACGGCAAAGGTTATTATCCTCAGTCTTAACGCAGGATACATTCCACGGGTGAACCATTATTTTGCAAAGATCCTTCAGCACTATCCTCAGTTAGCCGAGGGCGTCATGTGTTTTATGAGAGAGAACCTGCGTCTTGAGGTAAAAAGGTTTATGCCTGAGAGCAGTAACTCAGATGAGAAGCATCCAAACTATCAGGATGCCTATAATATGCTTGGCGATTGGTATTGGTTTGATATTCTGTCGAAATGGGAGAATGAAGGATTGAATTCCGACGAGATTTTTTCAAATGTCGCTTTGATACAATCCGTTCCTTATGCGTCAGAAAAAGCCAAAGATCTACCCAAAGGCATGATACTCCCCTCCCAGATTTTCATTAAAAAGATGTTTAGTAGATGACAAAAATTGAAATTATGCTGTTAAACATCTAAATTCCAGTCGATTATATTTGTAAAAGTCCTTGAAAATTAGTAATTTAAAGGAAAAGTTTGCCGACTTTTCTCCATGAAAACTACTAATTCCAAATTAAGTACATGACAAAAATTTGAAGACATCGAATTTCGGGGTGTAAGTCGGACGC
>CAJULY010000010.1 GCA_910587185.1 uncultured Muribaculaceae bacterium | reverse complement strand
AAATATCCAAGTTTTTGACTGAATTTTTGCTAAATCTCATGCGCTAGCCCTGAATTTCAATAGATATCGGTTCGTAATATGCCGATTTTTGAGTATTTTTGCAGTCCAAACCAATCAGCGAACCAAACAACATAAATATGGAACTCAGCAGCCTTACCGCCATCTCTCCCATTGACGGCCGCTATCGTGGCAAATGTGAATCACTTGACAACTATTTTTCGGAATTCGCCCTGATCCGTTACCGTGTAAGGGTCGAGGTGGAATATTTCATAGCTTTGTGTGAACTCCCGCTGCCCCAGCTCAAGGACGTTGACCACTCGGTTTTCGACCAACTCCGCGACATCTGCAGCAATTTTTCTCTCGAGGACGCCAAACGCATCAAGGAGATCGAGACCGTCACCAACCATGACGTCAAAGCGGTGGAATATTTCCTCAAGGAATGTTTCGACCGCCTCGGCCTGGCATCCTACAAGGAATTCATACATTTCGGACTGACTTCACAGGATATCAACAACACCTCCATCCCCATGTCGGTCAACGAAGCTCTCGCCCACCTCTACCTGCCTTATCTCGAGGAAATGATCGCAAAGCTCCGCGCCATGGCAGAAGACTGGAAAGACATTCCGATGCTCGCCCGCACCCACGGGCAGCCGGCCTCCCCTACCCGTCTGGGCAAAGAGATTATGGTGTTCGTCTATCGGTTGGAAGAGCAGCTTGCCAGCCTGAAATCTACTAAGATCAGCGGCAAGTTCGGCGGCGCTACCGGTAATTTCAACGCCCACACAGTCGCATACCCTGAATTCGACTGGCAGGCTTTCGCAGCGGAATTCCTTTCGCGCAAGCTCGGCATTGAACGCGAAGCCTATACCACCCAGATTTCCAACTACGACAACCTGGCAGCCGTGTTCGACGCCATGCGCCGCATCAACACAATCATGATAGATCTTGACCGCGATATATGGATGTATATATCGGAAGATTATTTCAAGCAGCGCATAAAAGCCGGCGAAGTCGGCTCGTCGGCAATGCCCCACAAGGTAAACCCCATCGACTTCGAGAATTCCGAAGGCAATCTCGGCATGGCGAACGCAATTCTGGTACATCTCGCCCAGAAACTGCCGATCTCGCGTCTGCAACGCGACCTGACAGACTCGACTGTTCTCCGCAACGTAGGTGTCCCCATGGGCCACATGATGATCGCGATCGCAAGCACAATGAAAGGTCTGAACAAGCTTATCCTCAACGAAGAAGCGCTTTCAGCCGATCTGGACCGGATGTGGATGGTCGTGGCGGAAGGCATTCAGACCATTCTGCGCCGCGAAGGCTATCCCCACCCCTACGAAACCCTCAAACAGCTGACGCGTACAAATGCGAAAGTTACCGAACAGAGCATCTCGGAATTCATCGATTCGCTTGAAGTGTCGCCCGAAGTCAAAGCGGAACTCCATAAGATCACACCTCATAATTATACCGGCCGCTGATAACAGGGCAGCTATTGAGAGAAAAAACGAAGCGCGGGCCTCACGGCTCGCGCTTTGTGTATCTTCAAGCCCGGAGGCTTGTTCCAAAAAAATCCATCTATGGGTAAAGTTCATTCGTAAAAATTATCCGATGCAAAGTTACGATGATCTTTCAGCGTCTGAAATACCCAAAACATGGTATATTTATTCCATCAGTTTGCGGTAGCGGCGCCGCGGCGGCTCCTTGCCGCCGTTCTGGGCGCGTTTGTAATCCTCATAATCGGAATAGGATCCCTCATAAAAGACCACATTACCGTCGCCTTCAAAAGAAAGAATGTGAGTACAGATACGGTCAAGGAACCAACGGTCGTGACTGACCACAACAGCACATCCCGCAAAATCCTCAAGACCTTCCTCAAGAGCGCGGAGCGTGTTGACGTCTATGTCATTCGTGGGTTCGTCAAGCAGCAGCACGTTTCCTTCTTCCTTTAAAGCCATTGCAAGATGGAGACGATTGCGTTCTCCTCCGGAGAGAACACCTATTTTCTTTTCCTGATCGGCGCCGGTGAAGTTGAAGCGCGAAAGATAAGCACGTGCGTTTACATCGCGGCCACCCATGCGAAACGACTCTACGCCCTGCGAGATCACCTCATAGACCGACTTCTCAGGGAGAAGATCGTGGTGCGACTGGTCAACGTATGCTATCTTGACTGTCTCGCCTACTTCAAACGATCCTGCATCGGGTTTTTCCTGTCCCATTATAAGACGGAAAAGAGTGGTTTTTCCGGTTCCGTTCGGACCGATAACGCCGACAATCCCGTTAGGTGGGAGCATAAAGTCAAGGCCGTCGAAAAGTTTCTTGTGGGGGAAAGATTTGGCGAGGCCCTTGGCTTCGATCACCTTGTTGCCGAGGCGAGGCCCGTTGGGTATGAAAATCTCGAGCTTTTCCTCGCGCTGCTTCTGGTCTTCATTGAGAAGTTTATCATAGCTGTTGAGTCGGGCTTTTCCTTTGGCCTGACGGGCCTTCGGAGCCATGCGGACCCATTCGAGTTCCCGCTCGAGAGTCTTCCGGCGCTTGCTCGCCTGCTTCTCTTCCTGAGCCATCCGTTTTGTTTTCTGATCAAGCCATGAGGAATAGTTTCCTTTCCAGGGAATACCCTCTCCACGGTCGAGTTCGAGAATCCATCCGGCGACATGATCGAGGAAATATCGGTCATGGGTGATGGCGATGACCGTGCCGGGATACTGGCGCAGGTGCTGCTCAAGCCAGTCTATAGACTCAGCGTCAAGGTGGTTGGTGGGCTCGTCAAGCAATAGGACGTCAGGCTGCTGGAGCAACAGACGGCAAAGAGCGACACGACGGCGCTCGCCACCGGAAAGTGTGGAGACTTTCTGATCATCGGGCGGACACTGAAGCGCGTCCATGGCACGCTCGAGACGAGAGTCTATGTTCCACGCATCGGCGGCGTCAAGTTTGTCCTGAAGCTCGGCCTGCCGGGCGATGAGTGCGTCCATCTTATCCGGATCGTCAAGCACGTCGGGATCGCCGAATGCCTCGTTGACCCTGTCAAACTCGGCGAGAAGGTCCATGACCGGCTGCACGCCCTCACGGACAATTTCAATCACAGTCTTTTCCGGGTCAAGCTTCGGTTCCTGCTCGAGATACCCCACGCTATAATCCTGGGAAAAGACCACTTCGCCCTGATAATCCTTGTCGATACCGGCGATAATTTTAAGAAGCGAGGATTTTCCCGATCCATTGAGACCGATGATTCCTATTTTCGCTCCATAAAAAAACGAAAGATATATGTTTTTAAGAACTTGTTTCTGCGGCGGATATGTTTTGGAAACTCCCACCATTGAGAAAATGATTTTTTTGTCGTCGGCCATGTTTAAATGTATTAGGTTACTTTTTAGGAGCGTAGCGCACGGGGTAATCCACACGGGTCTTGCCGGTCATTATGTTGCGCAGTTTTGCCTTGTTGAGCTGCCGGCGAATGGGAGAGACATGATCGATATACAGTTTCCCTTCAAGATGGTCACATTCATGCTGGACTATCCTGGCAAGAAAACCGCTTATCTCTTCCTCATGGGCCTCGAAATTTTCATCAAGCCATTTCAGTCGTATATGTTCGACACGCTGGACATTTTCGGAAAGGCCCGGAAGACTGAGACAACCTTCGGCACGCGACACTTTTTCGCCGTCAAGTACCTCCACTACGGGGTTGACAAGAGTCAGTTTCCGGCCGGCACATTCAGGGAATGATTCTCTGACGGGATCGGCGTCGATAACCACTATACGGTGATTGAGCCCGATCTGAGGCGCGGCAAGTCCGACACCTTCGCTTTCATACATGGTGTCATACATTTTCCCGACGAGAGTCTTGAGGTCGGGATAATCCGGGGAAATTTCTTCGGAGACCTTCCGCAGAACGGGATGGCCATAAAGATATATCGGTAAACTCATTTTTATTGAATTATTGTTTGATCAGCATACTGTCTGCTCTGCAGAAAATCGTTGAGAATGATGGCGGCGGCCATTGTATCGACGGCAGCCTTGTCTCGGCGCTGCATTTTTTTCATGCCGGATTCTATCATTGAGCGATGCGCTATGACAGAGGTGAACCGCTCGTCGAAGAAAATGACCCTCAGCTCAGGAAGAGCGGCTGACAGCCGCCCTATCCCGGGCCGGATATAACGCATCGAGTCCGACTCCCGGCCGTGAACATCACGCGGGAGCCCTACGATGACAGCATCGACAGGCTCCCCGCTGATATAGTTTCTGATAAAATCTATTAGTCCGGACGTAGGAACGGTTGTCAGACCTTTTGCTATGATGCGCATAGGGTCCGTAACAGCAATTCCGCAACGGCGACGACCGTAGTCTATGGCTAACAGGCGTCCCAAGACTTACTCCATTGTCATTTCGTCAAATCCCTCGACATCGAATTCGTCGGGACTGTAATCTGTAGAGCCATAGAAATCCTCGTCGATATCGGCAGCGGAAATATCGGTTGCCTTCGCTGACTTTTCCTCGTATTCGTCAATGGCCATAACCTGAGCCGGAGCTTTTCCACGGGCCACTGTGCACAAGGGATCAAGAAGCGATTTGCCGGGTTCCGTCTCTTTCAGTTCCATGAAGAAGCAACGGTCTGTCATGTAATCAAACACGTAAAGAAGCCTCTGGCCTTCATCCTCTACAAAATCGGAGATAATCGAGTCTTCCATGAGATATACATCCTCGGATGAATCCGAGCCCATATCCTCAAGAGTGATCTCGACATCTTTTTCCCAACCGTCGTCACAGATGAAGAAAGAACTCATCTGATTCTTGTCATATCCCACTGAATCGCAAATGGCGTTACGGAGAGCGAGAAACGTAGAATCGGCGTCAATTTCTATTTCACGGCGGAAATTGTCAACTTCGTCTGATACAATTCGAAATTTATATACCATATTATATTAGCGATTTAGTTTTTTCAAAGTTTTTTATTTTCAGGCCGTCAATGCGGACTGCTTTTATGATGCGAAATTAGTAATTTGCCATCAATTGCAAAAGATTCTATGAAACTTTTTTTAAACCGTAAATCCAACTCGTTGACTATAACAGAGAATCACGCCAAAAGAGGAATTCAGAAATCCGTAAAAGCCAAAGGAAGGGTCGATTTCACCGACGGCAGGGCAACCACCTTGTCGGCAGCCGCAAGGTAGATCCTGACGTCATGTCCCGCAAGCATTTCATACTCGAGAAGCGCCTGACGGCATGCTCCGCAGGGTGCTGTAGGCTCCGAAGTGAATTTGCCGTCCGTGCCACGGGCAGCAATAGCCACGGCTTCGAATCGAGCTTCCGGGAATCGGGAATGAGCATAGAAACAAGCGGTACGTTCGGCACACAGTCCCGACGGGTAAGCGACATTCTCCTGATTGGAGCCCGTCACTATCTCGCCGTTGTCGAGAGCGATGGCCGCACCTACGCTGAACCGGCTATAGGGGGCATAGGCGCGTTCAGTGGCTTTCTTCGCCATATCGACAAGAAGTCTCACGGGCTCGGAAAGCTCGGCGTAGGTATATGTCTCGGTCCTACATATTATATCCGTTGTTTTCATGGTCTGTTCGCGTTTTGGGATTTAACTGTCTTTCTGGGGCACGTCGATGACTTTCAGACGTTCTCCGCCGTCAGAATCATTAACAATCGAGCGGTAATAACGTTCGTCGTAGCCGGGGAAATCGGGATACACGGGCATTCCTTCCGGCGAACGGGAGAACTTTCCGTCAGCATCCTCTTTCTTCACGTTTCCGTCGAGATATTTCACCAGCAGATATTCACCGAGCTTACGGTAGCGGTCAGTACATTTTTTAGACCAGTCGGCGCTCCTCTCCTGAAGGAGTTTGCGTCCGGCATCGGCCTCAAGATAGGGCACTTCCCGATAGAGGATCTCGACCTCCTGCTCCATCGAATCCTCCAGTTCAGCCTGCACTTTGCGGATGTCAGGAATCATCTGTGAATAACGGTGATAAGCCTGGTTGGCGACAAAGTTGGTAACCCAGAAAGCGGCATCCCAAGAGAGATCGAGAAGATTGCCGTTGCCCTGACGATACTCGTAGGGTGCTTCTTCCAGGCAGCAATACATGGGAACATATACGCTTGTGTTGGCGTCATCAACTCCAAACCACAGAATTCCTTTCATTGAAGCCGGCGCCTTGGCCTGCAGCTGCGCCACAAGCGAGAATCCCGTCTGCTGGGTAGCTATGGCACGCTCATGGGTATATTCTACACCATCGACCTTATAGGTCAGCGGACGCCAGCGGTAGGGCACCTTATAGGGACCGGCGCCGACATCCTTTGTCATATCCATAGGCGTTCCCTCGAAGTGGTCGCGCATCATCCATTTCATATCATTGGCGGTCAGCTTCTTCGACGGCTTCACCCAGAGTGGCAACGGCTCGCCTTCGCCGCGAAGCACCCACGGGAGGTATTTGTCCATATCGGGCGCGAAACGGTTATAGAAGGCCCATACACGGCCGTCGCATCCACGGAGAGCGCCCATATCGTAGGTGGCATAAGCGCGTGAAAAAGAGAAATCCTCGTCTTTTCCGTCGAAATAGCCTTTTGCACGGGCAAACTTGATGACATCAGGCGAGTAGAGCGTCTGCTTTGTCTTATCTTTGAGAGGGAAACGGTGGATGCGGCTATGATTAGCATGCCCGGCGATGTAGCCGTCGGGGACCCTGCGGGCAACCCAAACCGCTCCCTTGTCTTCTTTTCCTTTTCCTATCATTTCCATGATCCAGACTTCATTAGGATCAGCGATGGTGAAGGTCTCTCCTTCGCTCGCATATCCGTATTCCTTCACAAGCTCAGTCATTACCTTTATCGCCTCGGGAGCGGTTTTAGCGCGTTCAAGGGCGAGAAAGATCAGGGAACCATAGTCGATGATGCCTGACCCGGCAAGTTCATGGCGTCCACCCCACGTACTCTCGGTTACGGCAAGGCCGTGTTCGTTCATGTTTCCGATTCGGGTATATGTCAGCGGGGCTTCGGGAATTTCGCCGAGAGGGCGGCCGGAATCCCAGTCAACGATCTTGCGCATGGTTCCTTTGGGATGTGTGCCTCCGCGTTTGTGATAGAGTTCACCATAGAGCGTATGTGAATCTGCCGCGTATGTAACAAGGGAAGAACTGTCGGCCGTGGCTCCGGGAGTGGCGATCAGTCCCGTACAGGCACTGGAAGCTGCCGGGGTCAGAACGGCTGCCGCAACTATTGAAAATGCTACTATACTTTTTAATTTCATTTCTATTAATACAGGTTAAAGATTTGCTTATCGAATTGATTATTGCAAATTTATTGAATTTTAATCGAAACTCAAAACAGGGACCTCTTATTTAAGTGATTTTTTGTATCTTTGCGGCAGATAATAAAGCCATGCCATGAAACATCTGCTAACTTCCATCATCCTTATCACAGTCTCTGTCCTCTCCGTTTCCGCTAAAGGCAACCGGGCTCTTGACGCTCTTATGGAAAGAATTTCACCCGGACTCTCTGCCAGAGTGACCGTCAGGCTTACGCCCGGCCCCAAAGACCGCTACACGGTGTCAAGGAAAGGGAAAGGCGTTGAGATCAGCGCAAACAATATAAGCAGCGCCTCCGTGGGGCTGAACCGCTACCTGAACGATGTGGCCGGCGTCCAACTGACATGGGACGACATGACAGCCGTCCTCCCCGACCCGCTTCCACTCCCCGAGAAACAGCTATCAGGCTCCACAGACCAGAACTTGCGATATTACCTCAACTACTGCACTCATTCCTATTCCATGCCGTTCTGGGACAAGGCAAGATGGCAACAGGAAATCGACTGGATGGCACTGCACGGGATAAATGCGGCTCTGGCCATCACAGGAACCGATGCCGTCTGGGACGCCACGCTCCGCCGGCTCGGATATCCCGAAGAGAAAATTGACAGCTTCATAGCGTCCCCGGCCTATCAGGCATGGTGGCTCATGAACAACCTTGAAGGCGAAGGAACGAGCATGACACCGGCGCAGCTCCGACGTCAGACCGATCTTCAGCGATTCATCATCAAATCTATGCGTGAACTCGGCATAGAACCTGTCTTCCCGGGCTATTCCGGAATGGTGCCTCATGACGCGGGACAGACACTGGGATTGCCGGTTTCCGACCCCGGAATATGGTGCGGATACAACCGACCCGCCTTCCTTCAGCCTACCGATTCGAAATTTCCTGAAATAGCCGATGCCTATTACACAGAGCAGAAACGGCTTTTCGGGCAGGCTAAATTTTACTCGATGGATCCCTTCCACGAGGGGGGCAACACCAAAGGAGTCGATCTCGCCGCGGCCGGAACCGCCATTGACAAAGCCATGCGCAAGGCGTCGCCCGGAAGCGTATGGCTCATTCAGGGATGGGGAGGAAATCCCAGAAAAGAGATTCTCGACGCCGTCAGTCCGGAACATCTGACCGTTCTGGACCTCCACAGCGAGAACGTGGCCCAATGGAAATCACGCGGACACCGGAGACATCCATGGATCTGGTGTATGCTTCTCAATTTCGGAGGAAACGTGGGGCTTCACGGTAAGCTTGACTATATAACCGAAACTTTCGAGGAAGCCAGGAATTCGGCGACACCGCCCTCCGGTATCGGACTCACGATGGAAGGAATAGACAACAATCCCGTCATGTATGAGCTTGCCATGTCGATGCCCTGGAACGAAGGGAAAACCGACTCACGCCAATGGCTGAAAAAATATGCCGCCACACGTTACGGCGCATCTTCGGAAACCGTTGACTCCGCGTGGTCTATCCTTGCTTCATCAATCTATGGCGCACCGGCGGCGAATCAACAGCAGGGCACCACGGAATCTCTTTTCTGCGCGCGTCCGTCGGACAATCCTGTCAACGCTTCTTCATGGGCCAACGCAGAGCCCTATTACGACAGCCGCGACGTAATCAAAGCTGCCGGACTTATGAACTCAGTGGCTCCGTCGTTCAAGCAAAACCCCCACTTTGTCTATGACCTGATCGATATCACCCGCCAGGCAGTGGCCGAAGCCGGCCGTCTGGAGGCGAAGAACTTTTCCCAGGCTGCCAAAAGAGGCGACAGAGAAGCCTACAGTAAAAGCGCCGGACGGTTCCTGCGGCTTATATCCCTTCAGGATTCCCTGCTCGGCACTATGCCGCATTTCCGTGTTGGAAGCTGGATTGAAGCCGCCCGTTCGTCGGCAGCCACGCCTGATCTGAGAGATGACATGGAGCGTGACGCACGCACCCTGATAACTACCTGGGGCGGCCGACAGGCAGCTGACAACGGCGGTCTGCACGACTACAGCAACCGCGAATGGCAAGGTCTCCTCGCTGATTTTTATATGCCGCGATGGAAACGATGGTTTGATGAAAGGCTCCGTCTATGGGACTCGGGCAAGACGCCGGAAATAGATTTTTATCCGATGGAAGAGAAATGGGCCCGCGCCACGGGAGGATACAGCTCCGCTCCTCAGGGTGATCCGGTTGAAACGGCCGCATCTGTCATCGCAACGCTCGCATCGATGGGTTATTAACGGCCTGTCATGGCTCCAGAAAAAACAGTCAGACTGTTTTTTCGCTGAAAATTATGCCACAAAAAAAATTTTGATTACTTTTGGTAGCACAATCAAGTTAATCTTACAAAATCAAAATATCCAATCCACATGAAAGAAAAAATCACTCAGGAATTCGCAGACCGCTTCGGCGGCGAAGGCACCCTCTATGTTTCACCGGGACGTTTCAATCTCATCGGCGAGCACACCGACTATAACGGGGGATTTGTTTTCCCCGGAGCCATTGACAAATTCATCATGGCTGACATCCGTCCCAACGGACTGGACGTTGTCCGTGTTTATTCCATTGACATCGACGAGGAAACTGCCTTCGGTCTGAACGAAGAAGACGCGCCCAAACAGTCATGGGCCCGCTATATTTTCGGCGTATGCCGCGAAATCATCAAGCGCGGCGGCGTAGTCAAAGGCTTTGACGCCGTTTTCGCAGGCAATGTGCCTCTGGGAGCCGGCCTGAGCTCTTCGGCCGCCCTTGAAAGCTGCTTTGCTTTCGCGCTCAACGATATGTTCAACGACAACACTATCGACAAGTTCGAACTCGCCCGCATCGGCCAGTCAACCGAACACAATTATTGCGGCGTCAACTGCGGAATCATGGACCAGTTCGCTTCCGTAATGGGCCAGAAAGGCAAACTTATGCGCCTTGACTGCCGTTCGATGGAATTCGAATATTTCCCCTTCGCTCCCAAAGACTACGAACTCGTGCTCGTTGACTCACGCGTGAAACACGAACTCGCCGACTCTCCCTACAACAAACGCCGCCAGTCATGCGAACGCGTTGCAAAACGCCTTGGCATCGAAACCCTTCGCGACGCCACAATGGAAATGCTGAACTCCGTCAAGACAGACATTACAGCCGAAGACTATTTCCGTGCAAAATTCGTCATCGAGGAGAAAGACCGCGTGCTTGCCGTGTGTGACGCACTCATGAAAGACGATTACGAGACCGTAGGTAAAAAGATGTACGAAACCCACGAAGGTCTGTCGAAAGACTATGAAGTTTCATGCGAGGAACTCGACTATCTTAACGAAGTGGCCAAAGAATGCGGCGTCACCGGTTCGCGCATAATGGGCGGCGGATTCGGCGGCTGCACCGTCAATCTCGTAAAGAAAGATCTCGTCGAGCCATTTATCGCAACCGTAAAAGAAAAATTCAACGCTAAATATGGCCACGAACCGCGCATTTACCCCGTAATTGTCAGCGACGGTTCACGCCGATACGAAGAATAAATGAGGTGCACGCCTCAACTTGAATGAGCCATATAGCCTCCGCGCATGCGCCGTCACGACGGCAGCGCGGAGGTTATTTTTTTATTTCGTCGGATTTGCATATTTATAAATTCAGTATTATATTTGCGTTAAAATTACAGAACCCAAAACTCTCATGAACAAGCGGCAAACCAGACTTGCACTTATAGTAAAAATTCTTCTCAACAACTCCATAGGAAGTCAGGAAGAGCTTATGGACGCTCTGGAACGTAACGGATGCAACGTGACGCAGGCCACCCTGTCGCGCGACCTGAAGTCACTGCGCACATCCAAGGTCGCTACGGAACTCGGAGGCTACCGCTATGTCATCGCAGCCAACGGCACAGCAGCCGACGAGGTGGCGACACAGGCCATGAATACAGTCCGACAGGCAGCCATTCTTTCGATAGCCGCAAATTCCCAGATGGTTGTGGTCAAGACCCGCAACGGATATGCCGGTGGAGTGGCATACGACATAGACGAGATTTCCTCCCCCTATCTTCTTGGAACCATAGCGGGCGCCGACACCGTTTTCGTCGCTCTCAGCAAAGACGCGCCGCTGCCGGAAATCTATGAGCTCTTCAAAGATCTCGTGCCCCCGGCCGTGCTTGAAAAAGGTCAGCATTATTTCCTCTAAAACATATATATAAAGCCTAAATAAATGATACGAGCAGGTATTACCGGCGGAACCACCCGCGAAGCCGGAGAAATTATAAAACTTCTGATCAACCATCCCGACGTTGAAATACTATGGGTCATGGATCCCGATGCCGAGGGCGGTCTCATATCCGATTTCCATCGCGGTCTGCGTGGAGAAACATATCTGCGGTTCTCTTCAGAACCGTCGGACGAGGTGGATGTAGTCTTCCTCTGTTCCGACGAGCCGGGAGAGTCCGTAGAGTTCTGCAAATCGAGCGTCGTCACCCCTCAGACCAGAATCATCGACCTTTCGGGCGATTTTCTTCATCTGAGCACTTTCGCCGACGGTGATGACTGGATCTACGGTCTTCCCGAGCTGTGTCGCAAGCCGCTCGTCAGAGGGGCGACAAAAGCTTCGGTCCCCGCGCCTCTTTCCTCTGCTGTTCTTCTGGCCCTGACGCCGCTTGCCAAGGATCAGAAGTTGACGAGCGACATCAATATCACGGCTGTAATATCCGAAGAAAACGCAGGCCCGGGTGAAGTTCTCGCCCTCATAGATCTCGAGCAGGCCGATGACATAGCGCGTGCTGTGCGTTCGCTTCAGCCCGATTTCAAAGCGGCCCAGATGAAGTTTATCGTAGTCAACGGAGGATGGCGCCACGGCATATCGCTGACAGTCCATTTCGCCACAGACCTGACAGAGCAGGCTGCGATCGATCTCTTCAACAATTATTACGACGACCACAACTTCACTTTCCTCTCAGACCAGATGCCAAATCTCGACGAGGTTTCGGGAACCAACAAATGCATCATAAACATCCAGAAGGTTGAGGACCAGCTCGTCATCTCGCTCGTTCTGGACGATATTGTCAAAGGGCTGTCGGCAATGGCGGTACATGACATGAATCTCCTCTTCGGATTGCAGGAACGAGTAGGCCTGATGCTGAAATCACAGGCGTGAACCGGTGCATGTGATCCGGTGGGATTGATACCTCCACCAAATGTTAAATTTAAGAGAGCAAAAGTCTTGTGATTCACATATTTTAATCACTTTTAGCCAAAAGCGCACCTACTATGCAAGGGTTGGTTTGTTCTTACAGATGAACCGAAGAAAGTAGCTTATTAAGCCTAAAGCTCAGATTTGTTACATCTCTCTCTTGCTACGTGTTTGGATAGTGATTATTAGGACACGAGGCTCTCATAAATAAATAGTTGAAACGGCAAGGAAAGGCGCCGGCTCCACAGAGCGGCGCCTTCCTTTTGTATTTTCACAAAAAAATAGTGACATTTTCATATTTTTCATCTGTTTTTTTGTTGTTATTTCAGAATTAACAGCTATATTTGCAATAAAATCCGAAAGGATTGCAATCACCTATTACTTAACAGATTCAGAACTGACTTAAATTTTCCGCACACTTAAATTAGTTCTTGCATCACGGACACATATCAATTTGTAGAATATTCAACAACTTTAAAACTTAATAAATTTCATCCACGGGCCGAGAGGCCCAAACCAAAAAAACAAATTATTCATTCAGGTACCAAAAACACCTTCCCTTTCATTAAAAGAATTATGGAATCAAACGAGAAGAAAAACAAACGGCCGCGCATAGGACAGATCCGCACGGCCTCACCCGAACGAGATGTGAACGGCGAAAGCACCTCCGAAAACTCAGGAGAGTTCCAGCAGCGTCCTTACCGTCAGGATTATCAGGGCAGCTATCAGCAGCGCAACAACTACGGACAGCGACCCTATAACCAGCGCAACAACTATCAGCAGCGGCCCTATGCCCAGGGCAACTACCAGCAACGTCCGCGCTACAATTCACCGGACGCGACTCCCGCATCTGACACAGTGGCTGAAACGAACAGCGCTGAAACAACCGGGGAAAACGAAAACCATAGCAATTACCGTCAGCAAGGTTATAACCCCAATTACCGTCGTCCCCAGAACTACAACCAGGGATACAATCAAGGCGGCTACAACAACCAGAACCGTCAGGGAGGTTACAACAACAATCGCCAGGGCGGCTACAGCAACCAGAACCGTCAGGGAGGTTACAACAACCAGAACCGCCAGGGCGGCTACAACAACCAGAACCGTCAGGGAGGTTACAATAACCAGAACCGCCAAGGCGGTTACAACAACAACCGTCAGGGCGGCTACAACAACCAGAACCGCCAGGGTGGCTACAACAATCAGAACCGTCAGGGAGGTTACAACAACCAGAACCGCCAGAACCGTCAGGGTGGCTACAACAACCGCCAGGGCGGAATGCGTCAGAACCAATACGGCATGCCGCAGGGTGGAAAGAGCTTCGTTCCGCGTCCGAAACGCATCGAATACGAACAGTCTATTCCTTCACCCGACGAACAGATCCGCCTCAACAAGTTCCTTGCCAACGCAGGCATCTGCTCCCGTCGCGAGGCCGACGAATATATACAGCAGGGACTTGTCAAGGTCAACGGAGAAGTCGTCACCGAACTCGGAACAAAAATCACTCATTCCGACACTGTCGAATACAACGGAAAGGCAGTCGCTCTCGAAAGCAAATGCTATATCCTGCTCAACAAGCCTAAAGATTGCGTGACCACCTCGGAGGACCCCAACGGACGCACGACTGTGATGGATCTCATCAAGGGTGCATGCGAAGAGCGCGTCTATCCCGTTGGTCGTCTTGACCGCAATACGACCGGTGTTCTTCTCCTGACAAATGACGGCGATCTCGCATCGAAACTGACACACCCGAAATATGTCAAGAAAAAAATCTATCACGTCTGGACCGACAAGGACATCTCGGAGGACGACATGCAGCGCATTGCCGACGGAATAGAACTTGACGACGGCCCAATCCATGCCGACGCCATCAGCTATGCCACCGACACCGATCGCAATCAGGCCGGCATCGAGATCCACTCGGGACGCAACCGCATCGTGCGCCGAATCTTCGAAAGCCTCGGCTACCATGTGACCAAACTTGACCGCGTCTATTTCGCTGGGCTTACCAAGAAGAATCTGCCTCGCGGACGCTGGCGCTATCTCACCCAGGAAGAAGTGAACTTCCTCAAGATGGGATCATTCGAATAAAAGTTATCCTGTAACAAAGAAACTCAACATGGCTCCTGCCGGGAGCCGCATGCAAGAAATGAAAAGAACCAAGATAATCGACATCTTCTCGCCTGAACTCATAGGCAAGGAAGTGAGCGTCATGGGCTGGGTGCGCACACGGCGCGGCAACAAACACGTGCAGTTCGTTGCGCTGAATGACGGCTCGACGATAAAAAACATTCAGATTGTATTTGATCTGGAGAAATTCTCTGACGACGCACTGCGCAACATCACTACCGGCTCAAGCCTTCACGTGACCGGACGTCTCGTGGAGTCAATGGGCAAAGGGCAGTCAGTCGAAGTGCAGGCCGACAGTTTTGAAGTATTCGGAACCGCCGACCCCGAGAAATATCCGCTCCAGAAAAAAGGTCACACTCTCGAATTCCTGCGCGAGATCGCCCATCTGCGTCCGCGAACCAACACCTTCGGCGCTGTACTCCGAGTGCGTTCGGCCCTCGCTTTCGCCATCCATAAATTTTTCAATGAACGCGGATTCTTCTATCTGAACACCCCGCTCATCACGGCCAGCGACTGCGAAGGCGCCGGAGCGATGTTTCAGGTAACGACCCTTGACCTCAACAACCTCCCGAAAACAGAGGATGGCAAGGTTGACTTCTCGGCTGATTTCTTCGGAAAGTCCACAGCACTCACCGTCAGCGGACAGCTCGAAGGTGAGCTGGGCGCCACAGCTCTCGGAGCGATCTACACATTCGGTCCCACCTTCCGCGCGGAAAACTCCAACACTCCGCGCCACCTCTCGGAATTCTGGATGATAGAGCCGGAAATGGCATTCTATGACATCACCGACAACATGGATCTCGCCGAGGATTTCATCAAATACTGCGTCAACTACGCTCTCGACAACTGCATGGATGACCTCGAGTTCCTCGCACAGATGTATGATCCCGAACTGATCAACCGTCTTCGCCACGTCGTAGAGGAAAAATTCGTGCGTCTCACCTACACCGAAGGTGTCAGGATTCTTGAGGAATCGGGTCACAAATTCGAATTCCCCGTCTATTGGGGAGCCGATCTCCAGAGCGAGCATGAACGCTTCCTCGTCGAGGAACATTTCAAACGCCCGGTTATTCTCACTGACTATCCCAAAGAGATCAAGGCCTTCTACATGAAGCAGAACCCCGACGGAAAGACAGTGCGCGCGATGGACGTACTCTTCCCGAAAATCGGCGAAATCATCGGCGGCTCCGAGCGTGAAGCCGACTATGACAAACTTTATACACGCATAGAGGAACTCGGCATTCCGATGAAGGACATGTGGTGGTATCTTGACACTCGCCGCTTCGGTTCCGTTCCCCACTCTGGATTCGGCCTCGGCTTCGAGCGTCTCGTTCTCTTTGTGACCGGCATGACCAATATCCGTGACGTCATCCCCTTCCCCCGCACTCCCAACAACGCCGAATTCTAATCCCTTCGGCGACATTCCCCATACACAGGCGGCTGCACCCGATTCATCAGGCGCAGCCGCTTTCCTTAAAAAGACCACTCTACCACATTTACCCGAATTTAGTTGACCGATCATGAAAAAAAGAATTCAACAGTGGCAAAGAATAACGGCCGCCCTTATAGGACTGCTTGCATGGACAACAGCGCTCGCGCAGTGGGACACCGTACCTCCTGACGCTGTGATGCCGCAATGGGAGAAATTCGTGCCTGAGCTCGTGCATCCCGACCCGGCTCTTGTCAGTCTTTACAACAAAGCATGGCAGACAGCGGCCGGACGTGTGCGCCGAGGACCCGACGGGATGGTTGCCTCGCCCTATCTCGACGAAAACTGCTATGATGACCAGATATGGATCTGGGACGGCTGTTTCATGGTTCTTTTCTCGAAATATGCGCCCGAAGCCTATCCCGGCAAGGAGACGCTGATGAACTATTACGCGCCGATTCACGACGGGGCCCCTTCGCCTCTACGGATCCATCTGCGCGACAATCCCCCGCTTTTCGCATGGGTGGAACATGAGAATTATCTCTTTACAGCAGACACCGCCCACATTGACCGAGTGCTGAAAGATAAGAAATACCTGCAGCGCCATTACGACTACTTCAACTCGCTCGTGACGGGCGAACGCCGGGAAAGCCTGTCGCCTAATCCCATATTCATGCGTGTGTGCCGTGACAGCGCCGGAAAGGTGGAAGGCTACGTTTGGAACGGCAATGCCTCAGGCATGGACAACACCCCTCGCGGCCGTGATGCCGGAGGATGGAAATCTGTTATGTGGATCGACGCGATATCCCAACAGGCTCTCGCGGCTGAACGCATCGCCTCCCTCTGCCGCCTGCGCGGGATGAAAGAGGATGCGGAAAAATGGCAGAATGAATATGACCGGTTGCGCGATCTCGTCAACAGCCGTTACTGGGACGAGCGCGACGGATTCTATTATGACATAGCCATTGCCGACGGCAAACCTTGCCGCGTCATGACTCCCGCCTCATTCTGGGCTATGCTTGCCGGAATTCCCGACACCGCAAGAGCAGCGCGCATGGTTGAACATCTGCGCGACGCCGGCGAACTGGGAGGCGAACGCCCGTGGAACTCCCTTTCACGCAACGACGCGGATTTTGACTCTATCTCAGGTAATTACTGGCGCGGAGGCATCTGGCTCCCTACAGCATACATGGGGACCAAAGCACTTGAACGCTACGGCTACACCGCTTTGGCCGACTCTCTGGCTGAACGCGTGGTCAGGATGCAGGCGCGTGTGCTTCATGACATGGAGCCTCATACCATCTGGGAGTGTTATAATCCGTCGGCCGACGGCCCCTCGACCGAACATGGCCACCGCGTGAGGCAGGAATTCTGCGGATGGTCAGCCCTCGGTCCGATCTCGCTCATGATTGAGAATGTGCTCGGCTTCCGCCGTGCCGATGGCCTTGAGCGCACACTGACATGGGACCTCAAGGAATCTAACGGCACCCACGGGCTGCGACACCTTCGCTGGTGTGACATCGACGCGTCGCTTGTCTATGACGCGCCCTCACGCAAAGTCTCCATCTCGACCAACCGCCCCTTCACCCTCATCCTCAACGGACAATCCCACTCAATTCCCGCCGGCGCCTCCCTCCTCCCCGGCCCTTTCTGACTTCAAATATGTATATAATTCCGTTTCCGGGAATTCTTTTAAGCAAATTAAACATTTCAACGTTAAAAATTTGCACGATATAAAATTAATTAATATTTTTGTCCAAACTCACCGGCCCGGAGGGGCTTAGGTGGGCGGACATATTTTTAAAGACGTTTACCGGCGTTCACTTCCTGTTTCGAACTTCGCAACTTCAAAATCTATCGGAAGAGACGGCAACTGTAAGCGTCCACGGCAGGTGCTATATGTGCTTGATGTATATATATCATCCATGGCGTGGGCTGGCTGAGTTGCTTATCCTGATAGATGGGCAATGCGAAGGCCTCGAAACAAGGATGAGCTAAAGTACAGACTCCCACGTCTTTTGTTTTATCCAATGCCCGACTGAGGGAGACTGCAAGGGCTCACATTTCTTCAATGAAAAGTCATTTATTTATTGCGCTGTCCATAGCAGCCGCCGGGATTATCATCCTTGACTCATGTAAGAGTTCCAAAAGTGTTCCCACGTTTGCTCCGGAAGAATCTGGACTTAACATCACCAAAATCACTGATGAGACAAAAGGCGTAATCTTAGGTCCGACAACATATTATGCCGGATCTGAGATGCGAGGTAAAAGCAAAGGCACCGGTATGACGTGGAGCCTCGTAAAATGTCTTGCAATCTCGCCGGATGGAAATGACCTTGCATATCTCGCCCAAATGAACGACCAGGCAAACGTCATGGTCCGTAAAGCCGGCGCAGGTGCAAGCAGCGCTGCTACACAACGCACATTTAGAAAAGTAGGCAGTTTTACGTGGGGAAAGGATGACAAGCTATATTTCGTTGATCAGACAAGCGGACAAAATAAAATATGCACAATAAACTCCCGCGCAGGATCGCTCATGAATCAGCTGACCTCTAATAACTTCGACAATAGCCCTGCACTCTCTTCAGACGGCAAGAAAGTATTCTTTACACGCTATGAGGGCAAAAATGATTATTCAATCTGGTGTCTCGAACTGAAATCAGGAGAATTAACCAATTGTGCCCGTGGTTTTCAGCCTGAGCCAATTCCCGGCAACAACGACGAATTCTTCTGTGTCAGAAATTCCACCGACGGCAATAGTGAGATTTGGCGAGTTAACTTTGTAAACGGACAAGAAACACTTATTTTAAGCGATAAAAAACGCGGTTATACCTCTCCTGCAGTTTCGCCCGATGGCAAATGGCTTCTCGTTGTCGGTGACACCCAGTCATCTGTTTATAAAAAGAAAAATCTTGACATCTTTGCTGTACGTACCGATGGCTCTAACTTAATACAATTAACCTACCATCCCGGAAACGACGCAAGCCCTCAATGGGGTGCAGACGGCAAGAGCATCTACTTCCTTTCTGACCGTGCCAATAAAGATGAAAGTTACAATGTCTGGCGCATGAACTTCCAATAATTGGTAATTCTCTTAATTACATCTTTTCATAATTAAATCTACGGGCAATTGTATTTCAACCTTTGCCCGTAGATTAAATATGTTAGTCAAGTCATTATTTAGTCTATTGTTATTCTGGGAATCAGGAAAGAATCATTATGAGATTTGTTTATAAGTTATATGCGGTTGTTGTGCTTCTGACTTTTTTATGGCCGGGAGTTGCCGGGGCGCAGAGCTTGGAAGAGGTGTCGAAAGTGCTTCCGGGCGAATGGAAGTCTGACACTGTCAGCACTTTCCTCGGTTCGATTGCCTACGATTACATATTCTATCGCGACGGAACCGGCAAAGAGGAAACGTTTCACCTTGTCATGGGTGAGCCGGATAATACGAACAAGACTTTCAAATGGGTGATGGAGTCGCCTGAGAAGGTTAAACTGATTTTCAGTGATGGAGTTGTTTCAGAAAAATCGCTGACGGTCGTCAACGAGAACAATATACGATTGGGAAGCGATGAGTTCAGACGCATTGCCACAGCGGTCAACAAGGCTAAGGCTCCTGCGAAAAGCAGCACAACTAAACAGAAATCCACAAAGAAAATTCAAAAGAAAAGCGGGAGAAAAACTTCACGAAAAATAGCTCAGGCTTCTATTCCGGCTGAAGAAGAATCCGTCTTAACAGACAACAGTCTGAAAAATGACATTTTAAAAGCCGCTTTTCATCCCTTAGGGCTTTCTCCGCAAATTTCCGACATAACAGCTGCAAAATTCGAAAATTACCTGAAGTCCGACGGACTGAAATTTTTCAAAACAAACACGGGTACTGCCGTTTCTTTCGGAATGAGCAAAGAAGCTTCCTTCGGCGTTCCGACTCCGCTCTATTTGAAGGATATAAGTTTCTACAAATCTTTCACTTCGGTGACTTATTCAACAACAATCAATGGAGCGACAAGCGAACTTACGCGCCAAAACAAGGAGAAGTATGCAGCCGAACTGACAGAAGCTTTGAGGGAGTCGGGATTTCAGGGAGAGAAGATTTCGGGCGACGGAAAGGAGTATTCGAAATTCCGCATCAACAAGAAGGACTATGTCGTGGTGTCGGTCAATGAGTCGCCTTACAGCTGCTCGGTCGATCTCGATTTCTTTCTCCATTGATTCAGGCACAGGAAAAGTTTTCGACACAGAGGCATACCTCCGGCACGCCGATACTTGTCGGGCCTTTGTCCGTGCACTCCGCTTCGCTCCATACACGGTTAGAAGTTGTGCGTCCTACGGACTCCGATACATGAACAATAACATAGGAAGGTTTAGCTTATCAGACTTAGTGGAATTAGGATAGAAAGGGCAAGAAAAGTAAGAAGAAAGAATGTGGGGCGGGACTTTGCGGTTTGGGGAATTGTAAGTATCTTTGCATCAAAATAAAGAACTGTAAAAATCATATTCCCCGATTCCATGAAAAAAATACTGCTTAACTGTGTGGCCTTAACGGTAATGCTGTTTGCAGGCGGTGTATCTGCGGCTCAGGCCCAGAATATCGCAAAAAAAGTGCGCAAGGCCAAAGCTATCGAAGTGACCTATCAGAGTTCATATAAGGGCAATGTCAGCCCGGCAAAGACGCTTATGACAGTGAGGGGGAATGAGGTCGTCGTTGAAAGCGCACGCGCTGCCGAAGCTCTCGCCTCCGGCGAACCCCTGAAACATCCTGTCACCAAGACCTTCATCAACTACGCAGACCAGAAGGAATATCGCTGGGCCATGCTGCCCGACGGCAAAACCATATATGCGGAAAATCCCTTCACTTTCGGCAAGAACATGACCGAGGTGAAGAAAGACAAATATCTCGGGCTGGAGTGCACCGTCATGCGTACATCGATCAACTCCAACACGATCGAGATCTGGTTCACGACGGCAATCCCGTTTCGCGGCACTCCGCAGCCGGGCGTAGGGGTGCCTGACGGACTTGTGCTACGTGTTGTCCGCAACGGCGACCAAGTCCAGGAAGCAACAGAGATAACTCAGCTGAAAGAAACAAAAAATGTTTTCCCTTCAACCCTCGGAGAGAAAATGGATGCAGCCCACTATCAGTACACCATAAACCAGAGCGGCGTAATCACGATCCCTGTCTTCGATCAGGCCCGCATCAATTTTGACGGCGCGAAGATTCCTGAATCGCTCGTTGGCGGTGAGATCTACAACGTGGGAGGAGGAACCATAATCCTGAAGAAAGTGAAACTCCCGGAGAAGGTTTCGGACCGTCAGGTCTTCGTGGAAGTCGTGCAGTATTCCGACGGCGATGCCTACGACCGCACCGGCTCCATCTTCATGATCCCGACGGACAAGAAACAGTCGTTTATCGACGCTATCCGCGATCTCAAATCAGTCCCCGCGTTCCATTCGGGCGACACCGACTATCACGGCCTCGTCTCCACACCGGAATATGACGTGCCCCTCGAGCTGATGCGCTTCTTCACCGGCTTCGGAGTACGCGCCTACAACAAGAATGTCGTTCCCGGTCAGGAATGGGTTGATTCTGTCCTCTACAAGACAGAGGTGACCAACATAGCCGACCGCCTCGTCAACGAAGCCTGGATCGGCGCCTACATCGGCAACTGGGATTCCAAGGGCCACAGACTTTCACTCAAGCTCAAATATTATCCCGACGGCGAACGCCAGACCTACCGCACCATGCCTCTGTTCAACACCGTCAACTATCTCGAACAGGCCGGTCAGCCCTACCCGATTTTCATGCTCAACGATTCGCTGAAAGTCAAATTCACTCTGAAAGAGCCTGTAAAGAACGCGATCCTCTACTACACCACGACCGGTCACGGGGGTTGGGGCAACGGCGACGAGTTCAACCAGAAACCCAACACCATCTATCTCGACGGCAAAAAAATCATAACATTCATCCCCTGGCGCGACGACTGCGGCACATACCGCAACTGGAATCCCTGTTCGGGCAACTTCTCCAACGGCCTCAGTTCAAGCGACCTGAGCCGCTCGAACTGGTGTCCCGCAACAGTCACCAATCCCGAATACATCTACTTGGGCGACCTCTCGGCAGGCGAACACACCATGGAGGTCAAGATCCCCCAGGGTGCTCCCGAGGGAGGCAGCAACAGCTACTGGTGCATTTCCGGAACGCTCCTCTATTGACAGTCAAGACAAAATTTCCAATAAAAACAAAAAGGTTTACTTATGGCTAAAGCATTGGTTTCAACCGATTACAATTTCCCCGGCCAGACCGGCGTCTATCACGGCAAAGTGCGCGATGTCTATTCCATAGGCGACGACACTCTCGTAATGATCGCGACTGACCGCATCTCGGCCTTTGACGTCGTTCTCCCCGAAGGCATTCCCTACAAAGGACAAGTCCTCAATCAGATCGCCACTTATTTTCTTGACGCGACTTCCGACATTGTTCCCAACTGGAAACTGGCGACACCGGATCCCATGGTGTCGGTCGGCATACGCTGCGAGGGATTCCGCGTCGAAATGATTATCCGCGGCTATCTGACCGGCAGCGCATGGCGCGAATACAAGAACGGATGCCGCGAACTCTGCGGAGTGAAGCTCCCCGAAGGCATGCGCGAAAACCAGGCATTCCCCGAACCGATCATCACGCCGACCACAAAAGCCGATGCCGGACATGACGAGAACATCTCCAAGGAAGAAATCATAGCCCAGGGAATCGTATCGGCTGAGGATTACGAGAAAATGGAGGAATATACCCGCAAGCTTTTCGCACGCGGCCAGAAGATGGCAGCGGAAAAGGGCCTCATTCTCGTTGACACGAAATATGAATTCGGCAAACACGACGGCAAAGTCTATCTCATCGACGAGATCCACACCCCCGACTCATCACGCTATTTCTATGCCGAGGGCTACGAGGAACGCTTCGAGAAAGGCCTTCCCCAGCGTCAGCTGAGCAAGGAATTCGTGCGCCAGTGGCTTATGGACAACGGCTTCATGGGACAGGCAGGCCAGAAAGTTCCGGAAATGACCCCGGAAATCATCAAGACAATATCTGACCGCTACATAGAGCTCTACGAACACGTAACAGGCCAGGACTTCATCAAGGCCGACGAGTCGAATCTTAAAGACCGCATCGCCGTCAATGTCCTCGACTGCCTCCAGCAACTCTCACGCTGACGTGGACTGCGAGAACATCACCCCCTACGGCGAGGAAAACCGTCCGAAATCACAACAGGTCGAAGCGATGTTTGACAACATCGCTCCGGCCTACGATTTCATGAACCGGGCCATGTCGTTCGGTCTCCACAGGCTTTGGCTGCGAAGCTGCCTCAAGCGAATCCGCAGGAAATCTCCCGAACAGCCCTGGCTCGACGTGGCAACCGGCACTGCCGACGTAGCGATCAGTCTGGCCCGGCTCGACCCGGCGGCAAAAATAACGGGCATAGACCTCTCGGAAGGGATGCTCATGCTCGGGCGCCGTAAGGTTAGCGAAGCGGGGCTGAGCGACAGAGTGGAGCTGTTGAAAGCCGACTGCCTCTCGCTTCCGTTTGCCGACAACTCGATGGGACTTGTCACCGTTGCCTACGGCGTGCGCAACTTCCAGCATCTCGACAAGGGGCTGAGCGAAATGGCCCGCGTCCTGAAACCCGGAGGGATGCTCGCCATAATCGAACTCTCCACCCCCACATCACCCTTGGTTAAACCCCTATATGACATCTATACGCGCCACATTATTCCTTTCATGGGCCGGATGGTATCGAAAGACGTGCGCGCCTACAGCTATCTCCCCGAATCGATAGCCGCAGTGCCACAGGGCAGGGATATGACACGACTGATCGAAAGCGTAGGGCTGACGGATGCCGACCATCATCCGATGACATTCGGCACATGCACCGTTTATACCGCTTTCAAGAAGTCCTGACAATAGCAAGACACATAAACCATACTTAACTGCAAAACATAATGAAATCATCTAAAATCCTTCTTGCCATGGCCATAAGCCTATCAGCTTCAGCCGCTTCGGCACAGGAGCATCTCAAAAGTCTCGATCCGAAGCAGATTGACAACTCAATTGCCGCCGGGACAGACTTTTACCGCCACGTCAACGCAAAGTGGCAGAAAGCCAATCCACTCACAGCCGAGCATGCACGCTATGGAAAATTCAACGTGCTTTCCGACACCTCCGAACAGCGCGTCAAGGACATCGTCCTGAACCTCGCCGGCCAGAATCCCAAACCGGGCACTGTGGCTTTCAAGGTCTCGACAATCTATAATCAGGCCATGGACTCAGTGCGACGCAACGCCGAAGGAGCCAAACCGATCCAGGCCGATCTCAAAAAAATCGAGAATACCCCCCACGAGGGCATGGAAGACCTCTTCCTCTGGATGCACACCAACTACGCCAGTCCGTTTATCTCGGCCGGCCCTCAGGAAGATCTCACCAACTCCAACGTCTATGCCATGTATGTCGGCGGTCCGGGCCTCGGTCTCGGCGACCGCGACTATTATCTGAAAAACGACAAGCGCAACAAAGAAGTGCGCGATGCCTATCAGAAGCTCATTGTCAAGCAGATGATGAACGCGGGCTACAAGAAGAAAGACGCCCAGCGCATCATGAAGAACGTCATGAAAATAGAGACGGCAATCGCCGATTCGACATGGACCCGCGAAGAGAGCCGCAACATTCCGGCCCAATACAACCCGCGCACCTTCGCCCAGCTCAAGAAGATGTATCCCGCCTTCAACTGGGATCGCTTCTTCATCGAGACAATGGGCATTCCCTCGCCTGAGAATGTGATCGTCACCACCATCAACACCGCCAAGAAAGGCAATGACCTGATGGCCTCGCTCACCGACCGCGAGATCAAGGACTATTATCTCTGGAATTATGTCAGCCAGGCTGCCGGTCGCCTCTCCGACGATTTCACCGACGCCGCCTTCGAGTTCAGCAAAGTCATGAGCGGAGTCGAGCAGCAGCGCCCGCGCTGGAAACGCGCTCTCGGCGCAACTGAAGGGGCCATGGGCGAAGCCGTAGGTCAGCTCTATGTGGAGAAATACTTTCCCCAGTCATCCAAAGACTATATGATAGGTCTCGTCGAGAACCTGCGCACCGCTCTCGGCAAACACATCATCAACCTCGAATGGATGAGCGACGACACCAAGCTCAACGCAATCAAGAAGCTCAACGCTTTCACGGTCAAGATCGGCTATCCCGACAAATGGAAAGATTACTCCACTCTGGAAATAGACCCCAACCTCTCATACTACGAGAACATGCACAATGTCAGCATGTGGCATCAGAAAGACTACTACAGCAAGTGGGGCAAACCGGTTGACCGCACCGAGTGGGGCATGACTCCTCAGACCGTCAACGCCTACTATAATCCTCTTGCCAATGAAATCGTGTTCCCCGCCGCCATCCTTCAGGCGCCCTTCTTCGATCCCGAAAGCTCCGACGCTGAAAACTACGGCGGCATCGGCGTTGTTATCGGCCACGAGATGACTCACGGATTCGACGATCAGGGACGTAACTTCGACGCCAACGGCAACATGGCCAACTGGTGGACCGCCGAAGACGCCGAGGCTTTCAACGCCCGCGCCAAGAAACTCGGCGAGCAGTTCGACGCTGTTGAAGTGCTTCCCGGCCTCCACGCCAACGGAACTTACACCATGGGCGAGAACATCGCCGATCAGGGCGGTCTCCGTGTGGCAATGACCGCCTTCCTCGACTCCCAGAAGAAAAAAGGCGTTGATGTTGAAAAAGTAACCATCGAAGGACTCTCGCCCTTCCAGGTGTTCTACCTCAACTATGCCAACCTCTGGGGCCAGAACATCCGCGACGAGGAGATCCGTTCGCTCACAACCGGCGACGTCCACTCTCTCGGCGAGAACCGCGTGAATGTCACCCTGCGCAATTTCGAGCCCTTCTTCAAGGCATTCAACATCACGGAAGGTCAGCCCATGTTCCGTCCCGAATCGGAGCGCGTGATCATCTGGTAATATAACATACTGCCAAACCACCTACAGCGGCCCTCTCAGAAACCGAGCGGCCGCTGTTTTTTTATTTTGCTGATTGACAAATAAATACTATCTTTGCAGAAAATATCACCACATTTTTATTTATTATGAAAAAACTGTTTTTTTGTACGTTATTAACCATTTTCGGTTTACCCTTTGTCAAAGCACAATCAAACGAAGTTGAGGTGCAGCGGGTGGAGGGTGAGTTGCGCGTCGGGCTGACGGCTCCGTTGGGCGGATTTCATGGCGGAAGCGCTACTGTCGGTCCGGCCTTCGGAGCCGAAATCCGTTACAATATTCCGAAAAGTTCGTGGGACATGGGATTTCAGATCAATGCGACGACAGCCGTAAGAAAATTCCACTCATCAAATTATACCTACGAACAGAGCAACCGCTCGGTCAACTACCTATTGACCGGAGGCTACAATTTCGGTCAGGGAAAGAAAGTCAGTCCATTCGTGGGAGCCGGATTCGGACTAAATATATATGATGCCATTGACGAAGTGGTTTATGACGGCTCCGGCAAATGTTTTACGTTCGCTCCGAGAGTCGGAGTCGAACTTTTTCATCATCTGCGCCTCACCCTGAGTTCCAACATAACCCGCACCGGCTATTCCAACATAGAATTCACCATTGGCGGCGTAATAGGCGGCCGCCCGAAAAAACGCTGAACAGCAATGAAATGCCTGCTCAGACAGGAAGCTCCGTCGTCAATGGCGGGGCTTTTTCCATAATAGACCTTTATTATCACAAAAAAACATAAAAGTTCTCCTCCCGCAAAACATTCTGACCTTATTATATCTAATAAATTATATAAAAAACAAATGAGTTTTAATTTTATGACATATATCATATTTACTACAATCTATTGTGAGTAATTTTGCAGTCGATTTAATAGGATTATTCCATAATCACACGAATTTCAAGGTAAAAACAATGATAACAAACAGAAAAATGAATCGAAACATGCTGAAAACCGCGTCGGCCCTCGCGCTCGGCGCAGCCTTTACCCTGTCGGTAACATCATGCGGATCCAAACAGGACCAGCAGCAGATGCCCGATCCTCAGATCGCTGTCATGCAGGTGACTCCGTCGAGCGCCAGCAACGCCGCACAATATCCGGCTCTCATCAAGGGAAAGACCGATATTGAAATCCGTCCCCAGATCTCAGGATTCATAACCAAAGTCCACGTGGATGAAGGACAGCATGTGAAGAAAGGTCAGGTCCTCTTCACCATCGACCAGGTGCAGTATGAGGCAGCTCTGCGTCAGGCCCAGAGTCAGGTTGCCAACGCCGTAGCAGCCGTGAATTCGGCGAAAACACGTGTGGCCACAGCAAAAATGACCGCCGACACCAAGCGCGACCTTCTTAACAAGAACATCATCAGCCAGTATGAATATCAGCTGGCCGACAATGACCTCCAGACCGCCAACGCCGCTCTCGCACAGGCCAACGCCGCTCTCGCACAGGCCAACAGCCAGGTAACCATCGCAAAGAAGAATCTTGCTTACACCGTGGTCACTTCACCGAGCGACGGCGTGGTCGGATCCATCCCCAGCCGCGAAGGTTCACTCGCATCTCCCTCTTCAATGGAACCTCTGACCACGATCTCAGACAACAACGACGTCTATGCCTACTTCTCCCTGACCGAGAAAGACCTTCTCGATCTGACAGAAGGCGGACAGCGCTCGCTCGCACAGGCCATCCAGGCTATGCCCGAAGTCACTCTTCGACTGGCCAACGGATCGGAATATCCCCTCAAGGGCAAAGTCGCAACCGTCAACGGTCTCATCGACACTTCGACAGGCGCTGCCAGCGTGCGCGCACTTTTCCCCAATCCGAGCGGAATGCTCCGCAGCGGTTCTACCGGAACAATCATGATTCCGGTTTCACAGTCTGACGCTCTTGTCATTCCTCAGAAAGCCACTTTCGAGCTTCAGGACAAGCGCTTCGTCTATACTGTCAACGACAGCAACAAGGTTGTCACCACCCCCATCACCGTTCAGGAAATTTCCGACGGACAGAACTTCGTTGTCACTTCAGGCCTCAAGGCTGGCGACCGCGTGGCCATCGAAGGCGTCGGCTCGAAACTCAAGGACGGCATGAAGATTGTGCCTGTCGATGCAGCATCGCAGCCCCAGCGTGCCGCAGCCGCAGAGAAGCCGGCAGCAAAATAAAGCCATTCTATCCCTTTCTCCCCACCCTCCCCTCTCCGATTTTGTCATAAAAGAAGAAATTAAGTGATTCAAAAATGAAACTTGATACGTTTATAAACCGGCCGGTGCTTTCGACGGTGATTTCTATCTTCATCGTGCTGCTCGGTCTCATCGGACTTGTGTCGCTCCCGATCACGCAATATCCGGATCTCGCGCCACCGACCATCTCGGTGACCACAACCTATCAGGGAGCCAACGCACAGGCTGTGCTCAACTCCGTGATCGCACCTCTTGAAGAGTCGATCAACGGCGCCGAAGGCATGACCTACATGGAATCGACCGCCACCAACACCGGATCGGCCACCATCAATGTATATTTCAAACAGGGCTTCGACCCCGATATGGCTGCCGTTGACGTGCAGAACCGCGTGGCCAAGGCCCAGAGCCTTCTTCCGGCTGAGGTTACCCGCGTCGGCGTGCTGACGCAGAAACGCCAGACTTCAATGCTTGTCGGCGTGACCCTCTATGACGCCAGCGGCAAATACTCGGAGGAATTCGTCGAGAACTACATGAAGATCAACATTGTCCCCCAGATGCAGCGTATCAACGGTGTGGGCGATGTGATGGTCATGGGTGCCGACTACTCGATGCGTATATGGCTCAAGCCCGACGTCATGGCGCAGTACCATCTGGAACCGACCGATGTCTCAGCGGCTCTTGCCGAGCAGAACATCGAAGCTGCGCCCGGTGCGTTCGGCGAACAAGGAAAACAGACTTTCCAGTATATCATGCGCTACAAGGGCCGTCTTGTAACGCCTGAAGAATTCGAAAACATCGTTATCCGCGCTAAAGATGACGGAGAAGTGCTTCGTCTCAAAGACATAGCCACCGTAGAACTCGGACGTGTTACCTACGGTTTCCATGGCGGCTACAACGGCCGCACGGGTGTTACGGCCATCGTGTTCCAGACGGCCGGCTCCAACGCCACCCAGATCATCAATGACTGTCTCGCGTTCGTCGATGACATGAAAAAAGATCTGCCCCAGGGACTTGCCATCGCCATCCCTATGAACAACAACGACTTCCTCTATGCGTCGATCCACCATGTGATCCAGACCCTCATCGAGGCCTTCGTTCTTGTGTTCATCGTGGTGTTCCTCTTCCTTCAGGACCTCCGCTCAACCATCATCCCGGCCATCGCGATTCCCGTCGCCTTGATCGGTACATTCTTCGGTATGAGCCTGATCGGCTTCTCCGTCAACCTCATCACCTTGTCGGCTCTGGTGCTCGCCATCGCGATTGTGGTCGATGACGCGATTGTGGTGGTCGAGGCGGTCCATGCCAAACTTGACGTCGGTTACAAGAGCGCGCGCAAGGCCGCTATCGACGCCATGAACGAGATCGGCGGAGCCATCGTCTCGATCACCCTCGTGATGATGCTCGTGTTCATCCCCGTTTCGTTCATGCCGGGAACAGCCGGTGTATTCTACCGTCAGTTCGGTCTGACTATGGCCATTGCAATCGGTATCTCCGCTCTGAACGCGCTGACACTTTCTCCGGCATTGTGTGCAGTGTTCCTGAAACCTCATGACACCGACAGCTCGCTCAAGGAGCGTCTCGGCGCAGCATACTCAGCAGCCGGAGAAGCTTATAAGAAACGTTTCAGTTTCTCCTTCCCCCCGATCGTCACATTCATTCTCCTCGTGGCCACCATCACCTTCATGGTTCTCGGATGGTTCAACTTCGAGAATGTCGCCCTCAGCCTCATCGCATGTGTCGTAGCGGTCCTGACCCTCATCGGCATCTTCTCCAAGCGCTTCCAGGACGCCTTCGAGAAAGCCTATAACGGCATTCTCGGCGGCTACCGCAAAAACACCGAATTCTTCATCCGCCACAAAGTGACGGCATTCTCCATAGTGGTCATCTCTATTGCTGTGCTCGTGTTCCTCATGGGACGCACACCTACCGCGCTTGTGCCCAATGAAGATACAGGTACAGTGTTCTGTATGGTCGATATGCCCCCGGGCACATCCCAGGAACGTACAGGCGAAGTCCTGAATCAGGTCGATTCGATCATGGCCAAGATACCCGCCATCGAATCGCGCACAATGATCAACGGTTATTCGTTCATCGCAGGTCAGGGAGCCACTTACGGCACATTCATCGTCAAGCTCAAGGACTGGAGCGAACGAAGCAAAGCAGAGAGTTCCGATGCTGTCATCGGACAGCTCTACGCCATGACCTCCCAGCTCATCAAGGACGGACGCGTCGTTGTGTTCGCTCCGCCTATGATTACCGGTTACTCGGTCACCAACGGTTTTGAAGTCAAAATGCAGGACAAGACCGGCGGCGACATCAACGAATTCTTCAACGTGGTCCAGACCTTCCTCGGAGCCCTGAACCAGCAGCCGGAAATCCAGATGGCCTACACCACGTTCAACCCCACCTTCCCGCAGTATCTGGTCGATGTCGATGCAGCTAAATGCAAACAGGCCGGTATCTCGCCCCAGACCGTACTTTCAACCCTTCAGGGCTACTACGGAGGTATGTATGTCTCGAACTTCAACCGCTTCGGTAAGCTCTACCGTGTGATGATGCAGGCTTCGCCCGAGACCCGCGTCTCGCCCGAGACCCTCAACAACATCAAGATCCGCAACGGCGCAGAAATGGCTTCGATCGCCAACTTCGTGAAACTCACCCGCGTATATGGTCCAGACCTGTTGAACCGATTCAACATGTTCCAGTCCATCTCCGTCAGCGGTACTCCTAATCCCGGATATTCGTCGGGCGACGCCCTCGCCGCCATCAACCGTGTGGCCAACGAAGTATTGCCTCAGGGCTATGGATATGACTTCTCGGGTATGACCCGCGAGGAAGCCAACTCTTCGAGCAACGCCACCGCGATCATCTTCGGTCTCTGCCTGCTCTTCGTCTATCTGCTGCTCTCGGCCCAGTATGAAAGCTACATCCTTCCGCTCGCCGTTATCTTCTCGATTCCGTTCGGGCTTATGGGTACGTTCATCTTCGCCGATATCAGCGGTATCTCGAACAACATCTATCTCCAGATCGCACTCATCATGCTTATCGGTCTTCTTGCCAAGAACGCAATCCTCATCGTGGAATTCGCGCTCGAACGCCGCCGCACGGGCATGTCGGTCGTCAAAGCCGCAATCGACGGCGCTGTTGCCCGTCTGCGTCCTATCCTCATGACCTCGCTCGCCCTCATCATCGGTCTGTTGCCGCTGATGTTCGCCCATGGCGTAGGTGCGAACGGAAACCGCGCACTCGGCACCGGTTCGGTCGGCGGTATGTTGATCGGTATGATATTCCAGATCTTCATCGTCCCCGCCCTCTTCGTGACCTTCCAGCTAATCCAGGAAAAGATCACCCCGCTCAAGTGGGAAGACACGGACAACGAAGGAATCGAGAACGAGCTCGAGCAGTATTCTCACTAATCAAAACCCATTCAATTGTCAACAACAATGAAATTGAACAGAACAACCATCGCCGCTGCGGCCCTTGCCATCTCCATGGCAGGGCTCAGCAGCTGCAACATATATAAGAAATATCAGACCCCCGATTCGACGCCTCTGACAGCGGAGTACAAGAACGCCATCGAGGCGGGGACCGACAGCACGACTTTCGGCAACATGCGCTGGCAGCAGGTGTTCACCGACCCCATGCTCGCATCCCTGATCGAACAGGCCCTGCAGAACAACACCAATCTGCGCAACGCCAAACTCAACGTCGATATCGCCCATGCTCAGCTCAAAGGGGCCAAGCTCGCATATCTGCCTTCCGTAGCACTCGCCCCCAGCGGTCAAGGAGCTAAATTCTTCACGGATCCTTCGCAGAACATGTCATGGAGCTACAATATCCCGCTGAGCGTCAGCTGGGAGATAGATGTCTTCGCCAAGCTGCTCAACAGCAAGCGCGGCGCCCGGATGTCATACGAAATGACACGTGACTACGAACAGGCCACCCGCTCACAGATCATTTCGGCCGTAGCCACGACTTACTACACCATTGCCATGCTGCAGGCTCAGCTCGAAATATCCCGCACCACCGCCGGACTCTGGAGCGAAAGCGTGCAGACAATGAAAGACCTCAAGGAGGCAGGACGCCTCAACGAAGTAGCCGTTGTCCAGAGCGAAGCGCAATACTACGGCATCCTTGGCTCGATAACCGACATCGAGGTCTCTCTCAACGAGATGAACAACACCATGTCGCTTCTGCTCAATGTCCTCCCCCAGCGCTGGGATATTCCCGCGTCGGCCACCATCAACAAACCGTCGATTGTCCGCGACGCCATCCCGATGCGTGAACTCGCCTCGCGTCCCGACGTTTCAGCTGCCGAACACAGCCTTGCCGTGGCATATTATTCGACCAACAGCGCCCGCGCTGCCTTCTACCCCGGCCTCAACATAACGGCCAACGGAGGGTTCACCAACCTGCTCGGCTCAATGGTCATGAATCCCGGCAAATTCTTCATCAACCTTGCCGGATCGCTGACAGCTCCCCTTTTCTCCCGTGGCGCCAACATCTCCCGGCTTGAAGCGGCAAAAGCCCAGCAACAGCAGGCCATGAACAATTTCGAATACGCCCTGCTCAATGCGAGCGCCGAGGTTTCTGACGCAATGACTCTCTACGAGAAGAGCGTTGAAAAGAGCCGGTCGCTTGACGTGCAGGTCGAAAAGCTGACCAAAGCGGTTGAATACACCCAGGAACTGCTCAAACTCGGCACTTACAACACCACATATCTCGACGTGCTGACGGCCCAGCAAGGACTTCTGCAGGCTCAGATCTCATCCCTGACCGCATTGAACGCACAGAACCGCGCCCTCATAAACCTCTATCAGGCTCTTGGAGGCGGACGTTAACCCTATAAAAACTTTTTGCCATGATCAGTCCATTAGCCCACGTTGACCCCTCTGCCAAATTAGGCAAGGATGTCATCATTCATCCCTTCGCTTTCATCGACGCCGACGTTGTGATTGGCGACGGATGCGAGATCATGCCCTACGCGAGCATTATCCGCGGCACGCGTTTAGGCAAGAACAACAAAATCTACCAGTATTCAATCATCGGAGCCGATCCCCAGGACTTCCGCTGGAAGAACCAGCCTTCTTTCTGCAGCATAGGCGACAACAACGTCATCCGCGAGCATGTCATCATCAATCGCGGATTCAACTCTGAGAAAGGAACAACCATCGGCAACGACTGCTTCATAATGGCCGCCGTCCACATCGGCCATGACACCGTTATCGAAGGCAAGAACGTTCTCGGCAACTCAGTGGTGATCGCCGGCGAAGCACGCGTAGGCAAATGCTGCATCCTTTCCTCGAGCGTCATGCTCCACGAGAATTCGCGCATCGGCGACTGGGTCCTGATAAAAGGTGGCTGCCGCATTTCCGGAAACGTGCCCCCCTTCGTCATCATGGCCCACAATCCCGCATCCTACTTCGGCGTCAACGCCTACGTGCTGCGCAAACACGGATTTGCTGAAGACCAGGTTGACAACATCGCCAAGGCCTACCGCCATGTCTATCAGACAGGCACATCGGTATTCAACGCCATGAAGCGAATCGAAGCCGACCTTGATCCCTCTCAGGAACGCGAGACCATTCTCGATTTCATCCGTGACAGCAAGCTTAAACTCGTGGCCATTCCCCGCGACCTCGAGTAAGACCCCGACTAACTTTCATTCAATAGATAGAGAGGCACCTCCCAGGCGTCTCTCTTCTTTTTTATCCGCCATCAAACAGTTAAAATAACCTAAATATAATTCATAAATATTGTTTTTCCCCTGACAAAGCCGTATATTGTAGCAAATTTTCTAAACCAATCCAACTGCGCCCCAAACAGCTATGACGTCCATCCCACTCTACCTCCTGATTTTATCGACTTTCACCCCGGCCGAATTGCCCCACTGATAATCTTATCGTTGTCAAAAATAAAGTATTGATATAAACGGAATAATCAAATAGTTATGAAGCATTTTCTTCTTATTATTCTACTGATGGCAAGTGGAGGCGGAGCATTGGCACAAGACCGTTGCGATAAGGATTTATCGGTTTTAAATGCGTATCTGCAATTGCACCATTTTAATTGCATAGAATTTTCATTATCAGAGGCGATTGAGAGCATATCGATTAATATTTATGTCGATTCCGTGAGATGTTATATAGCTGGCGGCGGCCCATTTTACATTACAATATCAAAAGAAAAGCAAAAAGAGATTGTTGAATTTCTAAACTTCATCTATGAGAAACGTGGAGTTCCTATATCGGAATGCATTCCAGAAATGCTTGTTGATCCGAGCGGAAGAAATTATTTCATTGGCTTTTGGGGAGTTGACTTTTTCAATCAGGAAAACATGTGGGCATTCCACAATCATCAAATGTTAAATATTGTCAGTAAGGGATATCTGTTCTCCCCCTCGAAGCCACTGATTTTTGCATATAATTGGATGATTGAAGTATATAATAGCATAACCGTTTCAGAACGGCTCAAGCCGATGGAATATCATTTTCAAAAAATAAGATCTAAATTCAAGATCAATGATACTTTCAAATATCCCTAATTGTTCCGCTTGTTCAGTCAGCTCCATATATTCCATGAATACATGTTTTATGGAAGAATATGACTTGCCGATAAGCCTGCCGCAATCGATCTCTTTCGCCGACGGCCGGCGCATAGACTACCTCTATGCGGCTTCCGCTGACCCGATAAACCTTATCGATCCGACAGGTAAAGATATATGGGAAATAGACCAAGAAGGCTATGTTTTTAATTATGATGAAACAATTGATTACGATAAAATAATTATTGTTGATAAGGAAGGTAAGATTCAATTAGACCAATACAACAAACAAATTGAATTGTTACTGACATATCAATCAATTATAAGAGTAAAAGAAGTAGTATCTTCGGCAACGCATGCCGAAGAAGATTTCCTGTATATTAAGATTCATCCAGCTGTCAGCAAGCGAGTTTTTGAATTTCTTGCATCGAATACTGATGTGGAATGGAGCCACTTTTCCATAGGAATAAAGGCCCCAAGTTCCCATATCACTACATCCCATGATGATAATAAAGAATATGGAGGTGTTTACTCATTGGTGTGTTTCTTGGATGTAGGAGATATCAAAATTAATTTCTTTGAACATAGTCACCCAGCCGAAACATCTTACCCCTCCGGATTAGAGTCTGATCACGGAGATATTCAGAGTGTCGAGTATATAAACGGCATATCCAAACAGACACCAGTGTATAGAATTTTTCTTCCCAAGAGCAAGAAATATATAAAATATGATATAAACGGAATAATCAAATAGTTATGAAGCATTTTCTTCTTATTATTCTACTGATGGCAAGTGGAGGCGGAGCATTGGCACAAGACCGTTGCGATAAGGATTTATCGGTTTTAAATGCGTATCTGCAATTGCACCATTTTAATTGCATAGAATTTTCATTATCAGAGGCGATTGAGAGCATATCGATTAATATTTATGTCGATTCCGTGAGATGTTATATAGCTGGCGGCGGCCCATTTTACATTACAATATCAAAAGAAAAGCAAAAAGAGATTGTTGAATTTCTAAACTTCATCTATGAGAAACGTGGAGTTCCTATATCGGAATGCATTCCAGAAATGCTTGTTGATCCGAGCGGAAGAAATTATTTCATTGGCTTTTGGGGAGTTGACTTTTTCAATCAGGAAAACATGTGGGCATTCCACAATCATCAAATGTTAAATATTGTCAGTAAGGGATATCTGTTCTCCCCCTCGAAGCCACTGATTTTTGCATATAATTGGATGATTGAAGTATATAATAGCATAACCGTTTCAGAACGGCTCAAGCCGATGGAATATCATTTTCAAAAAATGAGATCTAAATTCAAGATCAATGATACTTTCAAATATCCCTAATTGTTCCGTAATCTCATTGCAATTCATAAAAGAACTATTCTATTAATATTGCAATGGACAATCAGAAATATTTATCAATTGGCTACAAAATTCTTGTGCCAATTTCAGCAAATATTACAAAAGCACACCGAATACCGGTAAACATTATCACACTCCGACATCCACATCTCTACCATCACTGAAGAAATTTTACCTCCTTAATAAAAATATCTTTGAATGAAACGTTTTCTATCTTCACTAATAATTTTGTCAGTTGCCATATCCATGCATGCCCAGTTCAAAATGGATTTCTCCTATATGGGACCCCTGTATAATTCATGGGAATTCGGGGTCGCACTCAAAAATTATATGGGAGAAGAAAAATTCAATGATTTCCTAAAAAGTGGATTGGCGATGGATGTTTGTGTGACCCATGACGCTCACGGATTGGTTAACAATCTCACTATTAATTATATGAGAGAAAAAGGTATGTCATATAGACACATACCGGATGAACAGATTAGAGTTATTGACATTGAAACATTTAAGAAACATCTTAAAGAGCGAAAATATTCGTTCTCCGCAACTCCGGTCTTGATAGGGAAAGAAGAAGACATTATTGCCGCTCATATACTTTTGTACTATTTACCCTACACAGTAACCCGATTTTATTTCCCATTAGAGGCTATATCTATCGCACTGATGTATTCCAAACCATACGACACGTATGAAACATTCAACTCTCAACCCGAGTTATTATCTAAAAATTTTTATACAATACCTGACAGTTCAGGATTAAACCAACTTATTCCATTGACCGCGGATATAAACCAACTCTATAATTCAACACTGGCGTTTTTAGGAATTTATGATTTCTTAGGCAATGCTGCTCTGAATTGGATAATGCGTTTTCCAAATACGGTTGATACGGATACGATATCTTTTAAAGTTTTCTTAGATTCAAATGGCTTTCCAATAAAAATAAATTACATCAAAGCATCAGAAATATGGTTAAACTTAAAAGAAGAACAGGATATTTTTGAAGAACGATTGCTATATTTTTATCAAAATCACCATCTGAAATTCCGCTTGGAAAAGGGTGCGGAGAATAACGAATTGATTGTGTCTTTTCCCGGTGATATACTGACTTTATGGAAACTTGACACCAATAAATCCCTTTCATTTATTAACTTTGCTTTTCAATTTTGCGAGTATTTCCGTAATTTAAAATTTGATTGAGGCGATGGTTTGTTCCACATGTATAGTCAGCTCTATATATTCCATGAATACATGTTTTATGGAAGAATATGACTTGCCGGTTAACCTGCCGCAATCGATCTCTTTCGCCGATGGTCGGCGCATAGACTACCTCTATGCGGCTTCCGGAGAAAAACTAAAAGAGACATATACAAGCATTGACGGACTTTGCGACCGCACGCGCCATTGGGCCGGCCCGTGGGAGTTCGTGGACGGTCAGCCTGACCGTCTGCTCACTCCACAGGGCTACATCGACCCGCAGGGAACGCTCCACGCCTACATCCCCGATTATCAGGGAAACATCCTCGCTGTTGTCAACACTGCGTCAGGCTCTCTCGAGCAATCGACCGATTATTACCCTTACGGGCTGCCGCACGCCGATGGAGCCGGAGCCGACAGGAACCGCCGGAAATTCGGTGCCAAGGAACTTATCTCGGAGTATGCCCTCCACGAATATGACTTCTCCGCCAGACGCCTCCCGGCAATTATTCCCGCTTTCTCCCGGCCTGACCCATTGGCCGAGAAATATCCTTGGTTATCACCCTTCGCCTACTGCGCCGCTGACCCGATAAATCTTATCGATCCCACCGGCATGAAAGTCAAAGCAATTGGAAAACGAGAGCAACAGATGATAAAAAACACACTACATTCAGAAGACTGTAATTATGTAGATTTTGATTCTTATGGATTTCTTAATCTAAGCTTAATGCAATCCCATAAATCTAATAGCTGGAATTATTGTGCTTTAAAAAATTTAGCTAAATCCAATGACTTATTTATTGTAAAATTAGTTTCAAGTCATGACTTTAAAAATAACGAAAATGAAATACAAACTCTTGAATTAGGATCCATCACTTATGAGGATGAGTTTTATATTCCTGAAGAGCTTGAACCACTTAACCCCACTACAGGAGAAACAGGTTTTTTTGGTAAAACGTTATTTCCAGGGCAAGGCATTTCTAATCAGAATTCTCCTGATGAGTACATATATATTCTCGTTAATTCTCAATTATCTAATTTAGGGGCTGCTCAAGCTTTCTCCCATGAAGGTTATGGACATGCTTATCTCTATGTGCTTACTGGCAATCGGAAAACTTCGTCTCATGATTTTATTATGGGACTTAGAGATTTAAATAGACATCTTTTAAATTTTATTAGTAAAGCTATAACAGAAACTACCATTAATTATATTTTGAAAGAATGATGAAATACTGTTTTATTATATTTTGCCTGTTTGGTTTGATTGCACATGCCGGAAAACCTTGGAGCGAACATTTGTCGGTGAAAGAAATTACCGATGAAATCTTCATTGAAAAGATAGATAATCCTAAGTGCTGTTTCAGCCTTCTCGAAGAAGAAGAATATACGCCAAACAAAAGATTATCCGTGTTTTCTGTCAAAAACGAATCTAAAGATACTATTTGGATTTTCTTTGAAAAAAAAGTTCATCTATCAACCAATGAAAGTCTTTATAACAAATTTTTCAAATTAGCTCCAAAGCAACGGACAGTGCTCTACTTTATGTGCATGGATATTAATGCGATGTGGACTTACGACCCATTCATGTCACTTTTTAAGAAACTGCCTCCTCATAGCCAATGCTACATCGTTATGATTGATTATAACACCGATGACGAAGCAAAAATACTGAATTTCCTAAGAGTTGTCAAAACATCTGAATTAAGAGAAGAAAAAAGATTTAGACTGTATCGACTTCTGAGGATTCCGGATGATATTCCGTTCTGGTATCGCCCAAATATAATCATTTTTAATGAGCCGCTACATAATTAGGATTCCACGCATCTCCCTATGGCCGAGAAATATCATTGGTTATCGCCCTACGCCTACTGCGCCGCAGACCCAAGTGAGGTGACCCCGAGTGAGGTGCTTGATCAATTTCAACGAATATAACCGGGAGGTTTGGCCGTATGGGGATTTTTTCCTAACTTTGCACTCGAAATAAAGAGTGGACAAATTTGTGCTGCTTGCAACCACTTTCAAAAAAATGCTAAAACCGCACTCCGTCATCCTCGGCCCGGCTTCAGAAAGCAGCGAGGAAGGCTTCCATGGTCAAGGCATTGCAGCAAGCAACGCCTTTTTTGTTTATATTGAAATCCGTTTTTTAACAAGACCCCGAAATGGAAAAAAACTATCTCTTCACATCCGAATCCGTGTCGGAAGGACATCCCGACAAAGTCGCAGACCAGATTTCCGACGCTATCCTCGATGAATTTCTTGCTTACGATCCACAGTCGAAAGTAGCCTGCGAAACGCTGGTGACCACAGGTCATGTCACCGTTGCCGGCGAAGTCAAAAGCAAAGCCTATGTCGATCTGATGGAGGTAACGCGCGAAGTAATAAAATCCATAGGCTACGACCGCAGCGAGCTTAAATTCGAAGCCGAGTCATGCGGAGTGCTCTCGGCGCTCCACGAACAGAGCCCCGACATAAACCGCGGTGTTGAACGCGACGATGAAAACGAACAGGGCGCCGGCGACCAGGGCATGATGTTCGGATATGCCTGCAACGAGACAGCAACCTACATGCCCCTGCCGCTCTATCTGAGCCACATTCTTCTGCAGGAGCTGTCGGAAATCAGACGCGAGGGCAAAGAAATGGTCTATACCGACCGCCAGGGCAAAACACGCTCATATCTGCGCCCCGATTCTAAAAGCCAGGTGACGGTCGAATATGACAGCCTGAACCGACCGGTGCGCGTCCACACCATAGTCATCTCCACCCAGCACGACGAGTTCATCCGTCCGGACGGCGCCATGACTCTGGAGGAAGCTGACCGGAAAATGGTCGAAAAAATCACCGAGGATGTCAGGAACATCCTCATCCCCCGGCTGAAATCACGGCTGACCGCGAAGGAAGCGGCCATGATCGATGACAAATTCATCCTTCACGTCAACCCGACGGGCAAATTCGTTATCGGCGGCCCTCACGGCGACACCGGACTTACCGGAAGGAAGATAATAGTGGATACCTACGGCGGACGCGGAGCCCACGGCGGAGGCGCCTTCTCGGGCAAAGACCCGTCGAAGGTCGATCGCTCGGCGGCCTACGCGGCGCGGCATATAGCCAAAAATCTCGTTGCAGCAGGCGTGGCCGACAGTATTCTCGTCCAGGTGGCCTACGCAATCGGCGTTGCACGGCCGGTCAGCCTGTGCGTCAACACCTACGGCACCTCCCATCTCGCCATCTCCGACGCTGAGCTGTCGGAAAAAGTGGCAGCGATGGTCGATATGCGTCCAAATGCCATAGAAAAGCGCCTCAAGCTTCGCAACCCTATCTACCGGGAAACCGCCACCTACGGCCACATGGGGCGCGAACCGCGGACCGTGACGAAGCATTTCCATTCGAAATATGAAGGCGACCGCGAAATGGAAGTCGAACTTTTCACTTGGGAAAAACTCGACCTGCAGGACGCGTTCCGCAAAGAATTCAACCTATGATGTTGAAAAAAAGCAAAAAAAATTGTAACTTTGTGCGCTATTCAGTCCCCATGGGTCCGCCCCGTGAGGGCTTTGGCACGTAAGACTACTGATAATAAACATTCTACATAAAATTAATTAATGGCAACCTTAGAGAAAATCAGAAGCAAATCAGTGCTTTTGCTCATCATCATCGGTGTGGCCTTGCTGGCTTTCGTCATCGGTGACTTCTTTACTTCGGGCCGAACCCTCTTCGGCACCGGAACGACCGTGGCTAAAGTCAACGGTAAATCCATAGACATTCAGGAATTCCAGAATCAGGTTCAGGCCGCAAGTCAGATGGCTCAGAATCAAGGTCAGAAAATCGATCAGGCCGTCCTCCAGCAGCAGGTTCTCAACCAGATGATAGCCCAGACGCTTTTTCAGGAAGAGATTGAGGCTCTCGGACTCACCGTCACTGACGACGAGCTGTCAGACGCCATGGTAGGCGCACATTCCCAGGGCTTCAACGCAATGGTAATGCAGATGACCCAGGGCCAGCTGAACGCACAACAGTTCCATGACATGATTCTCAATCCCCAGAAATATCAGCTGCAGCCCGATCAGGTTGCACAGCTGCGCGCCCAGTGGCTCCAGATGGAGAAAGACATGGAACAGCGCATACTTCAGGCTAAGTTCAACGCGCTTTTCGGCGGCACTCTCGTGGCCAACAAGCTTGATGCGAAGGCTCTTTACGACGAGGCAGCCAATACTCAGAAAATGGCCTACGTGCTGAAGCCCTACTCTTCCATAGCCGACAACGACCCCAAAGTAGCTGTCACCGACGAAGACATACGCGCCGAATGGGAAAAGAACAAACAGCAGTATGCTATCGACGAGGAAGTACGCGACATCAACTATCTGACCGTTTCGATCCAGCCCTCTCAGGCTGACATCACAAAAGCTGAAGGCCGCGTAAGCGATCTCGTAGCCTCTCTCAACGCCAAGAACGGAACAGAGGGACTTGACGGCTTCGACGAATTCGTGAGCAACCGCTTCACAGTTCCGGCCAACCGCATCACCGAGCCCAAGGTAAAACAGTTTGCCGACTCCGCTTCTGTCGGTAGCGCGAAAATAATCAACCGCAACGGCAACAATTTCCAGATCGCCAAGCTGCTCAGCCGCGATTCTCAGATTGACTCTGTCAACATAGACCTTGTAGCCGTACAGGGCACACGCGCACAGATCGATTCGATTCTCACCGCCCTCAATCAGGGAACATCGGTCAACGACGTAACCAAGAAATACGCATCGAACGTAGCCGGAAGTCAGGACAGCCTCTGGGTTTCACTGGTTGACCCGAACTTCGCTCAGGTAAAAGGCACTCTGACTTCAGCCGCAACCGGACAGTATGTGCTTGCCGATTCCACTTTCACCGACGGTCAGGCAGCCAATCTGGTCAGAGTCAACAATCGCCGCGCTGCAGTTCCCGTTGTTGAAATCGCCGCGATCGACTATACCATCGATCCCTCCGCCGCTACAGTCAACGCTCTTCAGGCAAAACTCCAGAACTTCCTGAACAGCAACTCCACCTCTGCCGATTTCGCTGCCAACGCAGTGAAGAACGGCTTCCAGGTCTTCCCCGCACAGATCTCGGCATCTACGCCTCAGATCGATCGCATCGAGGATTCTCGCGATGCAATCAACTGGGCCATGAAAGCCAAGAAAGGCCAGGTATCGCCCATCTTCGGAGATGAGACCGAAGGACGTTTCCTTGCGGTCGCACTCAACGACGTCTATGAAGACTATATCCCGGCCACCGATCCTCAGGTGAAGAAAATGCTTACGGCCAAAATCCGTAACGACAAAAAAGCCGACGCTCTCATAGCACAGTACAACGGCAAAGCCAAAGACATCAACGGTTACGCGGCTGCCATGGGAGTCAAAGCCGACACCGCAACAGTCAACTTCGCCGAATATACTCTCGTTTATCCCGACTTCGCAGGTCCGCAGGTTGTTGCCAAAGCCTCCCTCGCCAAGAAGGGTCAGATGTTCGGTCCGGTTAAAGCCACCAACGGCGTGGTTGTAATGCAGATAACCGACATTGAAAAGAACGGGCGCCCCTATAACTTCAACGAAAGCGCCACATTGTATTCACGCACACGCGGCGCCGATGTGATGAGCCAGATGATACCTCTGGTCCTCATGGGCAACAAGAAAGTCCAGAACAACCTTCTTGAATTCTTCCACGAATAAGCATTCATAAACAAGCCATAGCTTTCAGGCGTCCGGACCCGCAGCAGGGTTTCGGACGCCTGCTTTTATAGGGCAAGTTGAACAATTCGTGCTTATTTTTCTAAAAAAAACCGACAGAAGAATACAAAGTGGATTTTTTTACGTATTTTTGCAAGGTTTTCACGAGTCAAATCATGCGAAACCGCTGAATATCCAACCACAATTCAACTAACTGTCGCATGCACAAACACTTAAAGGCCGTACTTGAACTTGAGGACGGCACACGCTTCGAAGGGAAGTCATTCGGATATGAAGGCTCGACCTCTGGTGAAACAGTTTTCAACACTGCAATGACCGGCTATCCCGAAAGTCTGACGGATCCTTCTTATGAAGGACAGATTTTAGTCACCACTTATCCGCTCTTAGGGAATTACGGCGTTCCGCCACAAAGGGAAAAAGATGACGTCAGCGAATTTTACGAAAGCTCCGGAATACATTGCCGCGCTATTGTCGCCCAGGACTATTCATGGGACCATTCCCACTGGCAGGCCGAACGTTCGCTTGACGAATGGCTCAAACAGGAAAAAGTTCCCGGCATCTATGGAATAGACACCCGTGCGCTGACCAAGCATCTGCGCGAGCACGGCTCCATGCTCGGGCGCATAACGGTAGAAGGCTGTGAGCCCGTTGACTTCTATGATCCCAACAAGGAGAATCTCGTCGAGAAAGTCAGCACAAAAGAAGTAGAGATACATGGCGATGGCGACAAGACGGTTGTTCTTGTCGATTGCGGAGTAAAACACAACATTATCCGCTGTCTGACCCGTCGCGGAGTAAAGGTCGTGCTCGTTCCCTGGGATTATGATTTCAACAGCATTCCCTACGACGGCCTCTTTATCTCCAACGGCCCGGGCAACCCTGATATGGTGGGGAAGACAGTAGAAAATATAAGGAAAGCTCTTCAGGGCGACAAACCTGTCTGTGGAATCTGCATGGGCAACCAGCTCCTTGCCAAAGCGGCCGGAGCGAAGACCTACAAGCTCAAATACGGTCATCGAAGCCACAACCAGCCTGTCAGGAAGGCAGGGACAGACAAATGTTTCGTGACATCGCAGAACCACGGATTCGCAGTTGACACCACTACCCTTCCGGATGACTGGGAAACTCTTTTCACCAATATGAACGACGGGACCAACGAAGGTATCCGCCACAAGACCAAACCTTTCTTCTCGGCCCAGTTTCATCCCGAAGCCAGCAGCGGACCGAAAGACACGGAATTCCTCTTTGACGATTTCATTTCACTTCTCTAAAAGCAACAAGCATGACCACCAACGATAAGACAATAAAAAAAGTGCTTCTTCTCGGAAGCGGCGCACTGAAAATAGGTGAGGCCGGCGAATTCGACTACAGCGGCTCGCAGGCTCTGAAAGCTATGAAAGAGGAGGGAATCGAAACCGTCCTCATAAACCCCAACATTGCCACAGTCCAGACATCGGAAGGAATTGCCGACAAAATATATTTTCTTCCGGTAACGCCACAGTTCGTGGAAAGAGTGATCGATCGTGAGCGGCCTGACGGAATTCTGCTCGCCTTCGGTGGCCAGACCGCCCTCAACTGCGGAGTGGAGCTGTATCGCTCGGGAGTGCTTGAGAAATATGACGTGAAAGTGCTCGGAACGCCCGTTCAGGCAATCATGGACACGGAAGACCGCGAACTTTTCGTTGAAAAACTTGACCAGATAGATGTCAAGACCATAAAAAGCCATGCCGTCGCCACCGTCAAGGAAGCTCTCGAATCGGCTGAAGCGCTCGGCTATCCCGTCATTGTCAGGGCGGCTTATGCTCTCGGCGGCCTCGGCAGCGGATTCTGCGACAACGCGGAGGAACTGAGGGAACTGACGGAAAAAGCACTCTCCTTCTCTCCTCAGGTGCTGATAGAGAAATCGCTCAAGGGCTGGAAAGAGGTAGAATATGAAGTTGTCCGTGACCGTTTCGACAACTGTATAACCGTCTGCAACATGGAGAATTTCGATCCTCTCGGAATCCACACCGGCGAATCGATCGTTGTGGCTCCTTCGCAGACTCTTTCCAACGAGGATTACCATTATCTGCGCAAACTTGCCATAAAAATCATACGCCACATAGGAATCGTGGGCGAATGTAACGTCCAATATGCGTTTGACCCCGATTCGATGGACTACCGCGTCATTGAAGTCAATGCGCGTCTGAGCCGCTCGTCGGCCCTGGCATCCAAGGCAACCGGTTATCCGCTCGCCTTCATTGCGGCCAAATTAGGACTCGGGTACGGCCTTTTCGACCTCAAGAACGCTGTCACGAAGGAAACATCCGCCTTCTTCGAACCCGCCCTCGACTATGTAGTCTGCAAGATTCCCCGCTGGGACCTCGGCAAGTTCCACGGAGTCCACAGAGAGATCGGATCGTCGATGAAATCTGTTGGAGAAGTCATGTCTATAGGACGTACCTTCGAGGAAGCCATCCAGAAGGGACTGCGCATGATCGGTCAGGGAATGCACGGATTTGTAGCCAATCATGAAATGAAGGTTGAGAACATCGAAGAAGCCCTCGCGAATCCGACCGATCAGCGAATATTCGTCATTGCGCAGGCCATGCTTGAAGGAATGACGGTTGACCGCATTCATGAACTCACAAAGATCGACCGCTGGTTCCTCTGCCGTCTGAGAAACATCATTGACACCTATCATGACCTGAAAAAATGTCATGGAGTAGCGGAGATCATGCCTGAATTGCTTCGTCAGGCCAAAGAGCAAGGCTTCTCCGATTTCCAGATTGCGAGAGCGGCTGCCACACACAAAGATGCGCCTGCAGTTCGGCGCCTGCGCAAAAGCCTGGGCATCGTTCCTGTCGTCAAACAGATCGACACGCTTGCAGCCGAGTATCCGGCGCTGACAAATTATCTCTACCTGACCTACAACGGAACGGAGAACGATATACATTACGAACATGACGGACGCTCGGTTGTGGTCATGGGCTCCGGAGCCTACCGAATCGGCAGTTCCGTGGAATTCGACTGGTGTTCGGTCAACGCCCTTCAGACGGTGAAACATGAAGGATGGCGCTCCGTCATGATAAACTACAATCCCGAGACCGTCTCGACGGACTATGACATGTGTGACCGCCTCTATTTCGACGAACTCACCTACGAGCGAGTGATGGACATCCTCGATATGGAAGAGCCCCACGGAGCCATTCTCTCGGTAGGCGGACAGATCCCAAACAATCTTGCCACCCGTCTTGACGATGCCGGAGTGAACATACTCGGAACTTCCGCCAAAAGCATTGACAACGCCGAAGACCGCAATAAATTCTCGGCGATGCTCGACCGCCTTGGCATAGACCAGCCCCGCTGGCGTGAGCTGACGAGTTTCGACGACATCGACAAGTTCATAGAAACCGTGGGCTATCCTGTCCTTGTGCGCCCGAGCTATGTGCTTTCCGGAGCGGCGATGAATGTCTGCTCCAACTCCGAGGAGCTGCACCGTTTCCTCCGTCTTGCCGCGAACGTCTCGAAAGAGCATCCCGTGGTTGTCACCGAATTCATCCAGGAAGCCAAAGAGATAGAAATGGATGCCGTTGCCCAGAACGGAGAGATCGTTGTCTATGCCATCTCTGAACATATCGAGTATGCCGGAGTGCATTCCGGAGATGCCACCATACAGTTCCCTCCCCAGAAACTGTATGTGGAAACCATGAGACGAATAAAGAAAGTAAGCTCAAGCATAGCCAAGGCTCTGAATATCTCGGGGCCGTTCAACATCCAGTTCCTTGCTAAAAACAATGACATAAAGGTTATCGAATGTAATCTCCGCGCATCACGTTCGTTCCCATTCGTATCCAAGATACTGAAGATAAACTTCATTGATCTGGCAACGAAGATTATGCTCGGAATTCATGTCGAAAAGCCGTCAAAGAGTCTGTTTGATCTGGACTATGTGGGCATAAAAGCCTCGCAGTTCAGCTTCTCGCGTCTGCAAGGCGCCGACCCCGTGCTTGGTGTGGATATGTCATCCACCGGTGAGGTCGGTTGCATAGGAGCCGACACATCCGAAGCCATCCTGAAATCCATGCTTTCAGTCGGCATGCGAGTGCCTGACAAAAACAAAGGTGTCCTTCTTTCCACCGGTACAGCCAAACAGAAAGCCTCCATGCTCGAGGCAGCAGGTGAACTTCACAGGGCCGGTTATAAAATCTATGCCACAGGGGGCACACATCGTTTCCTTCAAGAAAATGGCATTCCTTCCGTTCAGGTCTATTGGCCATCCGAGCCTGACTCCCATCCGCAGGCTCTCCGGCTGCTTCATGATAAGGAGATCGATCTTGTTGTCAATGTGCCAAAAAACCTTACGCCCACGGAACTTGGCAATGGCCATAAAATCCGTCGCGCCGCCATTGACCTGAACATTCCTCTTCTGACGAACGCCCGACTCGCATCGGCTTTCATCCATGCCTTCACGACAATTCCGACAGACAGACTCGAGATTCTCTCGTGGAATGAATATTAACCGATACCCAACCCTCGCCGCTCATGACTCTGCGCCAACTCTGCGACTCAGCCATCCATAGGCTGTCAGGACATTACTCCGAAAGCGAATCCCGCTGGATGGTGCGCATAATCATGGAGCATCTCAAGGGCTACACGACAGTTGACCTTGCAGTCAAGGCCAATGACGAAGTCAGTGATTTCCTCTCGGGAAAAGTGGATGAAACGGTGAATCGGCTTCTTGCCGATGAGCCGATACAATACATCTTTTCCGAAGCCTCTTTTTACGGAATGAGATTAAAGGTCACTCCTGCCGTTCTGATCCCTCGCCCGGAGACTGAGGAACTGGTTGATATGATAGTCGGACAATGGGGAGAGAGAAGCGATCTTTGTGTTCTGGACGCCTGCACTGGATCAGGGTGCATCGCCATAGCGTTGGCTCGCAATCTTCCTTTCAGCCGCGTTGACGCATTTGACATCAGCGGCGAAGCTTTGACAATTGCAGAAGAAAACGGGAAAAATCTAAAAACGCGCATCGGCTTTTTCAAGGCCGATGCGCTGAACCTTCCCGCTCCCTCCAGAGGAACCTACGATATTATCGTCAGCAATCCGCCTTATATCGCCGAGCATGAGCGTAGCTCAATGGAACCTAACGTTCTTCTCCACGAACCCGAAAAAGCTCTGTTTGTACCTGACTCTGATCCATTGCTTTTCTACAGACCAATCTCTTCCTACGCATTGAAAGCGCTAAAACCGGGAGGCATGATCTATTTTGAGATAAATCCTCTTTTTTCCGACCGTCTGGCCTCAGAAATGAAAGCAGAAGGCTGGGACGATGTGACCGTCAGTCTTGACATGCAGAAACATCGCAGATTTCTCTCGGCAAAACTCCCGGAACAATGAAAAAGTCACCTCTCGATGCGGAGAAAGCTCTTGTCAGGCTTGAAGAGCTTTGCGCCCGTTCCGAACAATGTTCGTGGGACCTGAAAGAAAAGCTTCGCCGATGGAAAGTTGAACCGCCCTACGAACCGATAATAGAAAGTCTTTCGGAAAGAGGCTTCGTCAATGACGAACGCTTTGCCCGCGCATACGTGCGTGATAAATACCGATTTGACCGCTGGGGACGTTTGAAAATCGCCAAAGGCCTTATTGCCAAACGCATAGACCGCAATACGATCGATATAGCCATGCGGGAGATTATAGCCCGTGATTACGCCCTTAACTGCTTCAATCTGCTGAAAGCGAAAAGAAAATCCCTGTCGCCCGAGCTTTCATCATACGAAATGAAGCAAAAAATGCTGAGATTCGCGGCAGCCCGCGGATACGAACCCAATCTCGTGATTCGTCTTCTTGACAACGAAAAGATATGGGACTGAGCCACAGCATAAGGAAATGGGCCTCCGATCTGCTCTCGATGATTTATCCTGAATGCTGCGAGGTGTGCGGCACCCGGCTTGTAGGTGACGAAAAAGTCATCTGTACAGGTTGCTATCTGGAAATGCCTCGTTGCAACATACATGACAATTCCTTCAATACGCTTCACCAACGCCTTGCCGGACACGTGGTTATCGAACGTGCAGCAGGTTATTTCTATTATTATCGCGGCAATCCATATACGCGACTGATACATGTGGCAAAATACAACGGGCGTCCCGAGACAGGCCGGGAACTTGCCGCCAGATTCGCCGACGAAATCATTAATGACGGTTTCTTTGACGGAATGGACCTGATTGTTTCGGTTCCTCTCCACCGATTCAAAAAACTTAAAAGGGGTTACAACCAGACGGAATACATTGCCGAAGGAATAGCCCGAAAGACCGGACTTGTCATAAACAGGAATCTGATAGCACTGAAACCGCATTCGTCGCAGACCCGGAAAAACGCATTTGAGCGATGGAAGAATTCCCTTGACATCTACGGTGTGAAAAATCCGGAAGAGCTGGAAAACAAGCATGTTCTGCTCGTTGACGATGTAATCACCACCGGATCGACAATGCTTGCTTGCTGCGAGGCCATCCACCGGGCTGCACCGTCAGCAACCATCAGTGTAATCGCACTCGGAGTCACTAATCTGACATAGTGTTTTCAGACCTCACTTCGCTCGCGGCATTTATTACCGGTTTCATAAGGGTTTCAAGATCATACACCGGGAGCGGATAATGTGCAAGAAAAGTATGCGCTGTCCTTAATGCTATCATACCGCGCATGGCGCCTATCGCCACCCCCAACATCATTTTTATAAGGTCAGTCGTGATGATTATCTCATCAGGATCGGCTTCGGCATCAGGGCCAAGCAATTCGAAATCTGAAATCACGGAATAATCCATCAGGCGATGACTCATCTGATCGCGCAGTGTCGTATATCTCGCGCTCAAGATCAGCCTGACCATGTGCCCTCCGGCCCGATAGGAGAAACTCGTCGAAAGATTCACATCTATGGGCGTAGAACTATAACGCATCATCTCCCAACGATAGAAATGAGTTCTTTCGTGATCCTCCTGAATTTTCAACAGCTTTATGTCCAGTTCCGGCACTTTCATATCACAGAAACACCCGGGCGGCATCATTTGTTTTCGCCGTAATGGATCGGGTCAGCGCTTACGGTTGCGCACGCTTCTGGTCGCAGAGGAGGATGATGAAACGTTTTTAGGAGCTTTCGCGCGTTTAGTCTTAATTTTCAACGCATTCTGTTTTTTTGTCCCGCGCTTGGAAATCTGACGGCGATATTTTGCAGGATCCTTTACAGCCGAAGTGTCTCCTCCGGCGGCAAGTATTTCGGCTTTTTCCTTTTCAAGACGTGAGGCCTGCAGTTGCTCCAGCGATGGGACCCACATATTCCCGCCGGTGTTTTCAAGCGAGGAGTTGATGCTGTCCTGGATCTTTTTTCTTTCAACAGGATCCGGATAAAGCTCAGCGAGAGATTTATTGCGTGCGTTGCGGGTCTTTACTATTTCACCGTCATAAAGTCCCAGAAGGAAAAAATCGTCATAAGTGCATGATGGCATATTGTTTTCATCGGAAACGAATATGGCATTCCCTGAAAGATAAGGGCGCAGATCATCGAATTTAACCCAGAACATGGGATATTTCACGGGGTCGATCGCCAGTTCGTCCGATCTGTGCAGGACAGGGCATATAGCCTCCACAACGGTGCGTTTCCTTGTGTTTTTACTGTCAAGCTCGTGACGCTCTATAATGTAATACGACAGGACTTCTTCGGCAGGGACATCTGCCTCATCGATCTCGACCGCCGAGTTTCTTTTCGACTGACGGTAAGGAATATGAAAACGTTCCAGCATATCTGTCAGCGAAAGTTGATGCTGATCGTTAAAAATCTCCCGGCCGTCCATATACTCATATACTTTCAGACGCCCCGAGCTGACCAGTCCCATGATTGTACGAAACAGATTCTCCTGTCCTTCAATGGGCGGTTCGGGATAATAAAGAGGAGCGTTCCCGGGCTTAGTCAGATCGAGTTCTCTGTAGATCACCCGCATCCAGCCCTTCTCGGAATCCGATGCAGACGGCATGGAGATACGCTTCAGTGTGCGGTTCGTGATCTGCTCCTTCTGGGCGCCGTCCGTTTTTTTAGATCCCCGACGCAGAGTCGCGGTGCTCTCATTGGTCTGGGCGAAAACTCCGACTGAAGCGATTGCCATCAGAGCCGCAGCCAGTGTGATTATGTGGATTGCTCTCATATATTTCAGTTTAGAATTATTTCCATTGGTGACAGATTTCTCACGGTACCGTCAGGACCTTGGGCACGGACATGCGAGATGAAGAAACGTTTTCCACGGCCCAGACGCTTTATCGCCTCTTTCTGGCGCAATGAGAAAGACGCGCCATCCGACACTTCCGGAATAGCGTTGCCCATCGAGTCAAAGACTATCATCTCGAATCCAAGAACTCGAAACTGGATGTCAAGCAGACCGTCATCTATAGCCGCTTTCAGGCTACCGGCCCCAAGGACAGACTGTTTTGAGACAGGACGTCCTCCCTTATATCGGTTGTCGCCTATAGCGAGATAGGGTGTGGGATCAGGAAGTTTCCTGACACGGAATGTATGCGTGGCGACGTTGCGGCGGCTTCCTTCGGCTCCGGCCGAAACCGTTATTACCGCATCCTTGCCGATGGCTGCCGGACGCGCCACCCAGGCATCGCCTTTTCTTGTGAGGGTTCCGTTTGTCATCGAGGCCTGGACGAGATTCTGAGGCATTCCGGGAACGGATATGCTTACCGGATTGTCAATGCCGGCATAAAGGACATTCATCATTGTTGCCGAGACGGTGGCTGACGGCTCGATGACCGTATAGTCCGATACGAAATCATGGCGAGTCACCGACCCGTCGGGATGAGGCAGATCTATATGTCCCGAAAAGCTGAAGGTACCTGAAGAGGAAGGAACAAATTCATAATGTCCGTCCTTTATAAGTCGGTCACCTACATATACCGACGGACGTGACAGAGTGTCAACGGCGGCAAGGACTATATCGGCCCGATAGGGGGTTCCGCGCATCAATATCCTGGCCTCAGGGACAACGAATGCTGAGAAATCGTTGGCTACCATGTCACTACCGGCCACATCAACAATCGATTTGCCACTGCTGAGTGCCGCTATTGACAACAAAGCCTCACCCTCGGCATATCTCACATCATTCTGGAGTTTTGTTAGAAGGGTCACTGCGGCCACAACCGGCTGATTATCGAACTTGGCTTCTTCCCATGAACTTACAGTAGATTGGCCCTTGCGCCGGAACGGAGCGGTTGACAGAGCCGATTCAATGCTGCTTCGTCTCTGAGGCTGGACCACTATCCGGCTCACATTTTCCCGGAAAATATCGATCCGTTCACGCAAGGCTCCTCCTTTCCCGTCGGCGGGATTGAGCATGACCACTGATGCGGCATCAAGATCCTCGCGGTTATTTATCTCGGAAAGCGAAGCCGATTCTCCGTCGGCCTCGCGCACGATGGCCAGTTTAAGGGAATCAATGAAACCGCATAGCATTTTTGACTCCCGACGCACGGAATCGGCTTTTGCCATCCATAGCCCCATTTTTTCGGGATTGTCAGCCGCGAGTTTCTTCAATTCGGAATAGACTGAAGCGTTTCTACGGTCCATATCGGTATTTGTTCTCCCCAGTCCCTCCTCGACCTGGGTGAACCCATCGAGCACATCGCTTGATACGTTTAGAGCCAGCATGGCTATCAAGACGATATACATGAGGTTTATCATCTTCTGGCGAGGCGACAGGCGTGTGTTGGAATAACCCATTATTCTTTATTGGAGGACATGTTTACGGTCATTGCACGGAGCATTTTCTCATATACCTGATTGAGTTGCTCCATGTATTGCGTCATTTTCTCGCTTTCCTCACAATAGCGGGAGCTCTGGGAAAGCGTGGTTTCATACATAGCCGACATCTCCTTGATACCTTTGTTGACCCGGTCGATTGCGTCAAGCTGTGATGAAACGCTTTTCAGCTGGATCTCATAAATCGTATTCAAGCCCTGAATATTTCGGTTCAATGTCTGCATCTGCTCCACGTAATCGCCTGAATTATCCGAAATCTCCTGTCTCAAGCGTTCTATCTCGCCTGAAAGAGGGGGCATCTCACTCTTCTGCGCCCTGACGTCCGGGACTGCAGGCGTAACCTCAACAGCCGGAACATTAGTAATTTTTTTTCGCGACATGCTTTCCACAACAACCGGTTGCTGATCCGCGGACGGCTCCTCCCGGCCATCAAGAGCCGGGAAAACTTCCTCCCATTTATATTCACGCGGAGGCCGGTCGAACGCGGTCAGGATAAAGACTATCACTTCGGTCCCCATGGCAATACAGAGGAGAAGGTCGCCCCCTCTGATATGAAGAAGCTTGAACAAGGCGCCCCAGATTACAATCGCCGCCCCTATACTGTAGGCCACGTTGAAAAACCGTTGCCCGCGATCGCTTGACACAAAACGTTCAATGACTACTCTGCACTGGCTGACTTTTCCCATTATAAAAATATTGACAGATTTATTTTTTCAGTTTATTACCTTTCGCGAAACCGACCTGAGTCCTGACACAGCGGAAGCCTATATATGACCTCTGCTCGTTCTGATACTCCCACATCCGCTGGTCAGAACGGATGTTTCGGGCCACATCTTTCCACGAACCGCCCCTGACAATTTTTCTTTTTAATCTGTAGGGGTCTTCTTTGGCTGCATTATAGCGATATTCCGGATTTATATCCGATGTCAGGCGGCTGACAGCCTCGGTAAAAGCCGTGGAGGTCCATTCGCTTACGTTTCCCGCCATATCATAAAGCCCGTTGTCGTTAGGCGCGTATGAGCCGACACGCGATGTTATCAGATGGCCGTCCTGGACATAATTCCCGTCCTGAGGCTTGAAATTTGCATAATAACATCCCCGGTCTTCCGATAGAGGCAGGTTCCCGTCCCAGGGATATTTATTCTCCATGATTCCGGCGCGGGCGGCTATTTCCCACTCAGCCTCTGTCGGCAACCGGTAAGGCTCTATATAAATGCCATCGCGACCGAGTGAACGGCGCAGGAAATCGGTTCTCCAGTTGCAGAACGCATTGGCCTGTTCCCAGCTCACACCTACTACCGGATAGTCGTTATATCCCGAATTGGCGAAATACATTCTCGCGTACGGCTCATTGTAGGAGTTCTCAAAATCGTTTATCCAGACGGTGGTATCGGGATAGACATTCACGATGTAGGTGTTGATGAAGTCATAGTCACTTGAAAGTCCTCGCGTAATTGTCCTGCGGATGATCTCGCCGTCATCATTGACGTATGCGGTGTCTTTCGAAATCAGAGGGACATCCGTCGGGACCGGTTTGTCGGTGTTATATTCCCTTCTTGCCGGATTGAAGCGGTGACGGCGCTTGGCGGCTTCCGTGAAATCGTAGGTCTCGTAACGATAGTTAAGCTGTTCAGGATCCAGTTCCTTAATTCCCGTTATGGGATTAGTGCGATACATGCTCTCTATCGCCCGGGCCTCTTCATCATTCGCGTTACGCCACGGAATCGGTTTTGCCCAATTAAGGCGTGGAGTTATCGGATTCCCCTCGCGGTCAACGTCTATACGGTACTCCTCGTTTCCGCCGTAAGCAGGATCGGCAAGCCGTTCACGGATAATTGAATCGCGCACCCAATAGACAAACTGTTTGTATTTGCCGTTCGTGACTTCCGTTTCGTCCATCCAGAACGCATCGACCGATACGCCCCGCGAATCGTCGCGTGTGTTCCAAAGAGAGTCCGCTTCCGGTCCGACTTTAAGAGAGCCGCGATTGACAAGCACCATCCCGTAGGGCGTCGGTTCGGTCCAGCGAGTGCTTCCTATGCCTGTGACCTCGCCGCCAATGCTGTTGCGGATTCCCGACGAACAGCCGAAGAAAACCGTGACAAGAATCAAAGCAAGAAAATATATAACAGTTCTTTTCATATATTACATTATTCGGATACTTTTGTATTTGTTCTTTTCTTTAGGACGGAAGTCAAGCTTTACACTGTAGCCTGCCACAATTTCATGACTGCCGTCTGACTTTTTGGACCATGAACTGACAGGACAGTCATAGCTGTAACCGATGAAAAAGCCTTTGATTTCCGCGGCGAGAGTCAGAACGACGGCATCGTCAAACCGATAGCCTACGCCAAAAGATATAAGTTTTTTATATCGCAGACGTCCCGTAAGCTCTCCCCGCAACCGGTCAAAATCACTTTTCATGATTACTGACGGCAACAATTCAAATAACGTGGCCGACAAAGGAATATTGCCGCCTGCCATCAGGCAGACAGTTCTTTTTGTCTTGATTTCGACATTTTCCGTTTCCGTGACGTCTGATCCCTCGGTGGATTCCGGATCAACAGTCTCCTCAGGCCTCCTGACAAAGCTCATGACAGGAGAATTGAGATCAAGGCCCGAAATACCGGCCCAAAACGAAGGGTGGGTATAGAAGAGTCCGGCACCAATACTGAAAGCGTTGTCCTTCCGCTCCGAACCTTTCAGACAGCCGTTGCCGTATCGGCCCTCCAAAGCCGCTGTCAGGGAGCCGCCACCCAGCCTGAACCTGTAGCCGGCCTGCATACCGGCCGACATCATTCGCAAAGGACCTTCCGACTGACTGAAACCCCGCACACCGATACCGAACCCGCGGCCGGCAAGGGTCAGAGGCATATCTGCGGTCAGCGCAAAATTTCTCGGATTATTCTCCGTTCCGGTCCACTGCAGTCTGCCCGCTCCACGGAAACGCAGGTCTCCGCTACTGCCTGCGGCCGCAGGATTATATAGAGTAGGAATCTCGTAGTATTGCGACATGAAAGCATCGGTCTGCGCCATAGAGTGCGACCGGATCATTCCCAGAAACGACAGGAGGATGATTACTTTCAGTCTGTATTTATTTTGACCGCTTGCCATTTTCCGTTCTCCGATCATTCAAAATAAAAGGTTAGCACAAACATGTTCGATCTCGCTTTCCTGAGCGAACGTGTTATCTCGTATTTTTCCGGATCATCAGCAAGATCCTGACGTTTATGATCTATGATGTCAGTCAGCCCGAAACAGAACTTCACCTCGGGATTCAGCTTGAAATACGGAAGATAGAAATCAAAGCCGAATCCTGCGGTAAGATAGCAGTCGGCTGCGTTCAATCGCAGATAGTCGTTGCGTTTGCGCGTCAGATCAAAGGCCGGCATGATTCCCCCCGTCAGATACGGACGGCAGTTGCGGTAACGCTGGCCTGAAAATTTCAGATCCACAGGCGCCACGATATATGTCGATTTGATATTCTGCCTGTAGATCAGGGGATCATCATTATCAGATGAATTTACGTCAATGAATCTGATATCGCGGCTACCGAAATATAACCCTTGAGAAACGCGCAGATTCAGGAATCCGTTGAGTCTTAAATCTATCAGGGCATTGACGCAGAAACCGGGCGCAAACGATGGCTGCTCCATGAACCAGCTCCGTCCCCCCTCGGTCACCAATCCGTTATGGGTGAACGACAGATCCTGCGTATGCATTCCGACAGAAAAGCCGAGATGCCATGGACGCAGATCGGCATAAGGCCTGTTCTGGAGCCGGTCATTGAACCGCTGGGCCGATAAAGGCGATTCAAGCAGTCCAAAAAATAATATGATTGAAAAAATAAGGATGATCCGTGTCTGTTTCATTGATCTATAAACGTTGGATCGCATCCTTTTATTGTTTCCCCGCGAGCGCTACGGAACAAAAGAAACTCCCCCGACGTTGTCATTATATTCCCAATCAGGCACAAGCTTCATCATGACGCCTTTTATTACAAAGCACAAGCAGCTGATTTACAATGTCCTCAATGCCATCATAATCACGCTCTCTGCCGGACTGATAATCTATCTTTCGGTCCTGGGTCTGAAAGGCATAGAGTTTTTTTCCGACAGACATTACATGACCTTCCAGCTCTGGGTCTGCTACGTGTTCATAGCCGATTTCTTCATAGAGCTTTACATGTCGCGACAGAAGAGCCGTTACTGCAAGCGTCGGTTTCTGTTCCTGATACTGTCGATCCCTTATCTTAACATCGTTGCCGGACTGAACATACCTCTGACCTATGAATCGCTCTATTTTCTGCGTTTCGTCCCGCTTGCACGCGGTGCTCTCGCAATGTCGATAGTGGTGGGATACATTTCCCGCAACAGGCTGACCAACATCTTTGCCTCATATAGCGTGATTCTTCTTGCGTTCATCTACTGCGGCAGCCTTCTGTTCTATGAACTTGAACACGGAGTGAATCCGGGCATCCAGAACTATGGCGACGCTCTATGGTGGGCTTTTTCCGTAGCCACTACCGCCGGCTGCAATGTCTATCCCGTCACCGGAACCGGGAAAATAGTATGTGCCGTACTACCAAGTATGGGAACGGTAATTTTCCCGCTTATAACTGTAGTGGTCACCAATGCGGTCAGGGAAAGGCTGAACACACTCTCCCCTTCGAAAATCCCCGCTCCCACCAATAAAAATCCGGCCGATACATGAATGTAACGGCCGGGATCTTTTAGCGATTTAGGTGTTTCAATTATTCTTCGGTGTCTGAATCTGATTCCTTCATGTTGTGGAACACATTCTGGACATCCTCGTCCTCTTCGAATTTTTCGAGAAGTTTCTCGACTGCGGCCCGCTGCTCGTCATTCAGTTCCTTTACATCATTGGGTATGCGGACAAACTCTGAACTTATAATCTCGTAGCCGTTGCTTTCAAGGAAATGCTGGATATTGGAATAGTCCTCGAAAGCTCCGTAAAGCACGATTTCCTCTTCATCGGGTTCAACTTCGTCAACTCCGCAGTCAATCAGTTCGAGCTCGAGTTCCTCGAGATCCATTCCTTCGGTAGGCTTGATCTTGAAGACACTCTTATGATCGAAAAGGAATGATAACGAACCTTGGGTTCCGAGGTTACCGCCGTGTTTGTTGAAATAAGAACGGACGTTTGCCACCGTGCGGGTATTGTTGTCAGTAGCTGCCTCGACAACGATAGCTATGCCATGGGGACCATATCCTTCATAGATGATTTCCTTGTAATCGCCCGCATCCTTGTCGGTAGCCTTCTTTATGGCGCGCTCAACAGTGTCTTTAGGCATGTTGGCAGCTTTGGCGTTCTGCAGCAACGCACGCAGACGCGGGTTTGTGGAGGGATCAGGACCGCCGGCCTTTGCGGCGATAGTGATTTCCTTGCCTATACGCGTGAAAGTACGCGACATGTTGCCCCAGCGTTTGAGCTTGCGGGCCTTGCGATATTCAAATGCTCTTCCCATATCTTGTTTTTGTTAGTTTTTTCAGTTTAGCGGAGTACGGCTCCTGTCTTTTTGGTAACGTTGGCTATTATCTTGTTCATCACCGCGTCGATCTGCTTGTCATTGAGGGTCTTCTCGTCATCCTGAAGAGTCATGGTTATGGCGTAGGATTTTTTGCCCTCAGGCAGATTCTTGCCTTCATAGACATCGAAAAGACTCACTTCGCGCAGAAGTTTGCGTTCGCTTTCACGCACGGCCTGCTCGATCTGTGCCATGCTGACCGAGGTATCCACAAGAAGGGCAAGGTCGCGTTTAACGGCCATTGTGCGCGGAAGCGGGGCGTATGTGACTTTGTTTCTCAGGGCCATCTTGACAAGTTCACCCCAGCAAAGCTCGGCATAAATGACAGGCTGTTTCAGGTCGAACATCTTCAGCACCGGTTTTGCAACGATTCCGATTGATCCGATGTGTTTGCCCGAACGGGTGTCGATGCTCATGGAGGCGCTGAAAACAGGCTCAGAGCCGAGAGTGTATTTCAGTTCCCGGCCATTGACGCCGATGCGTTTCAGTATATTGTCAACATAAGCGCGCATATCGTAGAAGGTAGCTTCTTCTGCCGGGCGAAGCCATCCGGCAGGACGCAGTTCACCGGTCAGCCAAAGGGCCAGATGGCTCTCCTCACTGTAAGGTGCCAGCGGATTTTCGGCTGTCGAGATCGCCTCGGGATTTTTGAAATAGACATTTCCGAACTCATACATCATCAATGACTCCATCTTGCGGTTGACATTATATGCCACCGATTCAAGACCTCCGAAAAGCAGAGTCTGACGCATGACCCCGAGATCCTGACTCAGAGGATTCAGAAGGCTGACGCAGTTATCCAGAGGATATTGCTGCGAATCGGCGTAGTAGCGTTGTGCAGTCAGCGAGTTGTTCATTATTTCGTTGAAGCCGCAGGCGGTCAGCTGTTCCGACACAAGGACACGCAGATCGTTGTCGGCGTCGGTAACCGACTTATAGGAGAGAGATGAATGGACAACGCTGTCAGGCACCACATTGTTATAGCCATATATGCGAAGCACATCTTCGACAACGTCGCATGGACGCTGCACATCGACGCGATAGGTAGGCACGAGCAGGTCGGCCTTTTCGTCGTTACCGCCCGTTTTCTGTATCTCGAGTGATTCGAGTATGGAATCCACAGTGGCATTGTCTATATCCTTGCCTACGAGACGGCGCAGATAGTCATATTCGAGCGTCACAGGGAACGGCGCAACCGGGTTGGGATAAATGTCTATGGGTTCCCCGCAGATTTCGCCGCCCGCAAGTTCCTTGACCATCAGTGCGGCAAGTTTTGCGGCATAAAGGGTGATGTTGGGGTCGGTGCCACGTTCATATCGGAAGGAGGCGTCGGTCTGGAGGCTCTGACGCCGGGCCGTCTTGCGGACAGACGTAGGATTGAAATAGGCGCTTTCGATGAAAACATCTGTAGTCTCGGCAGTGACACCAGAGTCTTTTCCTCCGAACACACCTGCGATACACATTGGACGCTCTGCCGAACATATCATCAGGTCATTGGCAGAAAGCGTATGCTCGATATCGTCAAGTGTCACGAATTTCGTACCTTCGGGACATTTTTTCACTATCACCTTTCCGCCCTCTATCTTGTTGAGATCGAAACAATGAAGCGGCTGACCGATAGAGTGAAGGATATAATTGGTTATATCAACCACAGAGTTGATCGGACGCAGGCCAATGGCATTCAGACGCTGCTGAAGCCATTCGGGGCTTTCGCCGACCTTGATTCCGCGTATGGTGATCCCTGTGTAACGCGGACATGCCTCATAATCGTCAACCTGCACGGTGACCGCACCGTCGGCACGATCGGGAGCGAACGCATCGACCGACGGACGACTTAGCGTAAACGGAGCGGAATGCTGGCGCGACCATGCGCAGAGATCACGCGCCACACCATAGTGCGATGCAGCGTCTATGCGGTTAGGCGTCAGATCAACCTCGAGAACATAATCGGAAGAAAGACCGTAATACTCGGCTGCCGGAGTGCCGGGAGCCACATTCTCTTCAATGACGATGATTCCGTCGTGGCTGGTGCCTACACCAATTTCATCCTCGGCGCATATCATTCCGAATGATTCAACGCCGCGAATCTTCGATTTTTTTATCTTGAATTCCTTGTCGCCGTCGTAAAGAGTCGTGCCGACAGTGGCAACCACCACCGTCTGACCTGCGGCTACATTGGGCGCGCCACAGACAATCTGCGTCGGTGTACCGTCGCCGAGATCTACTGTTGTGACATGGAGATGGTCGCTGTCAGGGTGCTCCACACATGTGAGAACTTTTCCGATCACCAGTCCGCGCAGGCCGCCTCTGATACTTTCAACTTCTTCAACAGAGCCTGTTTCAAGGCCTATTGAAGTAAGAGCGTCAGCAAGCTCCTCAGGCGTCAGCCGGATATCGGCATAGTCTTTGAGCCAGTTATATGATATGTTCATAATCCTATATTGTTGTTTTCAGGATGCAAAGTTACAAAAATGAATCCAAAAATCACAACTATAACATATTAAAACGACAGAGCCGCCCCACGTCCCCGTGAAGCGGCTCCTCTCATGAAAAAATGTAGTGTATGCAAATATTTTATTCGTTCCAGGTACAGCTTACGAATTCGAAGGTGCCGGGAGCGGTTACTTTGAAGACTATGGTGGTGTTCGGTTCACGGATAGTGGTTCCGTAATAGGCTCCGAAATGAATGGTGACAGTGACGTCAACGCCGTCAACAGGCTTCAGGTCAGGATGAAGCTTGGCGAGCGCAGCCGGCATCACCTCGGTCTCGAAACGTTTCTTTTCAAGAGCGACAACCTCATCGTCGGTCATCAAACTGTAGCCCGCATACTGGGTTTTGGCGGCCGAAGGACGGAGATCGACATTACCCTGATATGCCGATGTTCCGCAGTAATACTCGTTGTTTCCGTAGCTTGAAACGTAGGCGGGACCGTCAGCAACGTTATCCTTGACCCAATCGACGCAAGTCTGGAAATAAAGAGTTGACAGAGCCTGTCCGCGGCCCGGAGCAAGAGTGATCACAACGGAAGGATCGTAATTCCACACGCCTTTGCTTCTCACGAACTGAGCCGTTTCGGTAACGATGCCGTTGTTCAGAGTCCATGCGTTGCCGTCGTAGCTGTACTGATCGCACTTGGTGACGGTTTCCGATCCGTTGTAGTAGTAATAAACCACAAACATCGCGTCGTCAGCGGCAGCATACGGATACTTGCCCTTGAGGAAGATGGGAAGGTAGTCGGCAGGAACTGTGCCCGAAAGATTGTCGTGGCTCTGGCCCATTGCCTGATAATCGGCATGAGAGAGAACAACCGTGCTGGGAGCAACGGCCCATTTCGAACCGTCGAACTTATAGACAGCGTTCTCGTTTGTCGAAGCGACAGAAACGCCTGCACGCGAACCGACAGCCTGGGTGCTGAGAGTTGAAATAGCCTTATCGCCTACCTTTGTAACGATCACATTCAGGAATTTACCTCGGCTTGCAACAGCAACGACATATCCTTCAAGAGTTACTGTCTCGCCATTTTTGAAGAGGGCCTTCAAGTCATTGCTTGCACCGTAAGGACTCAGCTGGACAGTAGCACCGTCAACTTTGATGTTGACATAATTGCCATCCACTATAACACTGCCGGTAAATTTGGAATAAATCGGAGCGATCGGCTTGGCACCGCTGGCCATTGCATCTTTCACAAACTGGTCCATTTCAGCGGCTGTCCAATTTTTTGCAGTCGGATTCTTGACGGCCTGAGTGCCCATAACTTCCGGAGTCGAACCTCTCGCGATCTGCCATCCATAATTATATGAATCCAAGGTAGAGGCGAGTGAAATCTGATCGCCAAGTTTTAAAGTGCTGTTATTCGTAGGAGCATATACAAATACCGATCCCGTGGCATCAGTTACAACAGGTCCTTGCGTTGAAATTGCGGCTACGTAACCGTTCACCGTTATTTCATCGCCTTTGGTCATGTTTGTCAAGGACCCGAGTACACTTGAAAGTTTGAATTCCGGAGTCTCTGACGAGCCGAAATTGGGATCCTGAGCGGCGGTGTTGTAATTGACAATCACATAGTCGCCTGCCTGAGCGTCGGGAAGAGCGGTCTTGAGGATCCCGGGGAGAGAGCGCGATGCGGTGTGGGAAGGAGCGAATGCGTTTGCGAAATCCGTTTCACTGCCCCACACGGACTGATAATCGGCTTCGCTTACGGTGTATTTCGCGGCTGCGGCAAGATCAGTCACTTCCTGAGGAAGACCAGTGGCGATTTTATAGGTAACCTTGATGGCTGAACCGTCTGACAGAGTGAAATAAGGGAATTTCGGGTCCTTGAGCAATGCCGGTATATAAGCCTGCGGAGTGATCACATCGGTGAAATAGCCCTGAGTACCGACAGCCGAAAGCGCCTTGGCATTGTCATCACCGGCGAGAGCCTTGTTGACTGAGTTGGAAGCCAGAGTCTTGTAATCGTTGGCCGTCAGGGTATATTCGATTGTCTGCACGTCGGTGGGACGCGGTTCCTCGAAGCCGTCAAGCTTGTCATTCCACGAGTTGTCGTCGCAAGAAGAGAGTGCAAGCACGCAACCTCCAAGGAGCAGAACTTTATTGATATAATTTTTCATAATTCTGTTGATAAGCTTTTTATTAGAAATTGACTTTAAGCTTCAGGCTGTAGGTGCGACCGAAAGAATAGAACACGCGGTTGGCGTCCTTCCATGTACCTACCTGACCGACGCCTGTCTGCGCCTGAGTAACGTAGTTGTAGTTGCACAGGTTGTTGACATTTCCATAGAGTATAGCGTCGAGGTTTCCGAGCTTGAAGCGATAGCTTGCGTTGAGGTCGAGCTGGTTGCCCCATGGAATTCTCCACGGTGTTCCGGCTTCGATTTCTTTTCCGTTCTGCAGGCTGTTCTGAGTCAGGTTGATATCTGAGTAGTTGCGGAAGGCTGCGCTCCAGTCGGCTCCTATGCGGAATCCCTTGAAGGGTTTGAAGGTCACGCCGAACGAAGTTGTGGTCTGGGCCGATCCGTTGACCTTCACACCTTTCTGGTTAAGAGTTGCCGAAAGATGATCGGGAGCGAGGATGCCTGAAGCGAGCGTACCGTTGAGATTCGCAAGAGGATAACCGTCCTGATTGTAGAAATAACCGGTAGCGTTCGAATCCCAGATCCAGTCGCCGAGAGAGAACATGGCGTCGAACTCAAACCATTTCACAGGTTTCAGCTTGGCCGCGATCTCTATACCCATGTGACGTGCGTCAACACCGCTCATGGAGAAATAATAGGAAGTCGAACCGTCCTGAGCGATATTCGGGTCGATCTGGTCGCCCTTTGACATTGTCTTGTCGAGCCACTTAGTGTAATATGCGTTGACATCGACGGCCAGAATGGGAGAATGGTAGCCGTAACCGATCTCAAATGAATAGGTTTTCTCATTCATAGGATCGGGGTTGACGATATTCGAAGTCTGGGCCGAGAGGAACACGCCGTTGCTGAAGAAAGGAGCGCGGCTGATGAAGCCGGCATTGAAAAACACGTTATTGTGGCGGTCAAGATTGTAGTTGGCGCCACCCTTGATGGTTCCGCCGATGTAATTCTTTGTAGCAGACTTGGCGTGTTCAGCATCATAATAGTAGAAGTCCTTGCGCCAGTAGGTGTTGTTGTTAAGCGCGCCGGCAAGGACTATGTTCAGGCGGCTGTCAAGCAGTGTGTATTCGCCCTGTGCATAGACGCCTTCCTGACAGGTGAAACCGTCGTAGTTGCGGTTAACGACATCGCCGACATGAAGTTTCTCATAAACCCAGTCGGTATTGTTGCGGTTATAGACCGCATTGTTTGTCGGGAGAATCTTATTGCGGTTATAGTTGTCGATATAATATTCTCCGCCGAAAAGGTCGCATATCTCGGTCTTGTGGTGCCCCACATAGTAACGGAGGTCAAGACCGGCGATAAGTTTGATCTTGTCCCCGTTGCGCATGTTGAAGTCGCGCTTGTATGACGAAATAAGGCCGTAGGTCTCATGGCTGTTGTATTTGTTCACCAGAATCATGTTGGAGCCGGTGGTTGACGCGGCGTTCATATCCTGGATAGCGTCATAGTCGATGAAACCTTCGGGTGTACGCCACTGCATGTTGAGCACACCGTCGTTGGCTCCGTACCATGCCGATGAGTAGCTGGTCGAAGTACCGTCGGGGTTATAGGCTGTACGGCCCATACCGTCGCGGCCGCCACCGGAAGTGATCGAGGCATAGATTGAGGTAGAGAGCGAAGATTTCTCATTGATCTGCCAGATATGGTTGATGGCGAGCTGAGGTTTGTGATAGAAATTCTTCTGATAGTTGAACTCGTCGCCGTTACGGTAACCGAATGTGGGATTGAAACGATAGGGCGACTCTCCGTTCATGTAGTTGCGGACGCCCTGCCAGCCTTCGATTGTCAGACCGTTGTTGTAGTTACGGTTCCAGTGCCACTGCGGCGCGCCGAATCCGGTGAAGCCGATCTGATGTTTCTCGTTGATTCGTTTTGTCACATTGACAAACCAGTTGTAGGCATTGTAGTTGGTTCCCTGGATATAACCGTCGGCCCATTTTCGGGATCCGAGGACAGTAACCGCCCAGCCGTTTTTCATGACACCTGTCGAAAGTTTCACGCCGAACTGGTTGAGAGCGTCATTACCCATTCCATACCATACGGAACCGCCCTTCTCGACATCGATCGTGCGGGTGGTAATGTTTATGGTACCTCCGATAGAGGGAGTCGAAAGCATAGTGGCGCCGAGACCGCGCTGAGTCTGGATGCTTGAGGCCACTTCCGAGAGACCGGCCCAGTTGCTCATATAGACGCCTCCCCATTCCTGGTCGTTGACGGGGATACCGTTTATAAGCATGGCCACGTTCTCGCTCTGGAAGCCGCGAACACGTGTCTTTGCATCGCCCCAGCCACCGCCTTCACTGCGGGTATAAACGCCGGGAGTGGTTTTCAGGATCTCAAGAAGTTCCTGGTTACCGAGCTTGAATTCGATTTCCTCGGCCGGAATAGTTGACATGGCGACCGGAGTCTCGCGGGTACGTCCCACAGACTGAGTCACGACAACGTCGGCGAGCATCGAGGTTGAAGGCTCCATTTTGATGGTTCCCATGTCTGCCGAAGCCGCAACGGTGCATGGCTTGTAGCCGACGTAGCTTACTTGCAGTTGCTTGGTGCCTTGGGGAACGGACAGTTTGAAACGTCCGTCAACGTCAGTGGTAGTGCCGATGCCGGACTTGCCGACAACCGTCACAGAAGCGCCGATCATAGGTTCTCCCTGTTCATCGACTACCGTACCGGTACACACAAGATTGGCGGCCATGACAACGCATGCCAGCCACATAGTGCAGGTTAACAGAAGAAGTCTCTTCATAATTTGATTGTTAGTGATTTGATAATGATTATGATTTTTCAACATTTGCATTTTGACATGTTCTCGCGACAAAATTACAAAAAAAATCTAATCGGGGTCCTACAATGTGAATAATTGTTTAAGATTTAACATATTCTTCATAACATCTCCGGCACATAATAAACGAAAAAGGCTGCGCCATTTTTCATGACGCAGCCTTGAAAGAGGGCCTAACCAATTTTATGATTTAAGTAATCGTCCCTATTTTATCAATTACCAACCGGGGTTCTGAGTAAGAGGCGTTCCATGGAGCTTGTAAAGATCCATCTGAGTTTCAGGTATAGGATAGAGCCAACGTTTGTCGTTTGCTGTCCACTTGCGGCCATCAGAATACATATCGGTGTTGGAGAAGCAACGGAGATATGTTTTGCCGTTAAGAGTTATAGTCTCACGACCGCCGGTACCGATTGTTGCACCGCCATTGTTAGGATCCTCATAGAATGCCTTTGAGTCATCTGTAATGCGGACACCGACCATTGTCATCGGGTTCTCGAGAAGCTTCATTGCGTTCCAGCGCTTGAGGTCATCCATACGGAAGCCTTCGTTGATAAGCTCAACAGCGCGTTCGCGGCGGATTTCATAGAGAAGCGGAGCTACAGAGTAACCGTAATCCCATGCAGCAGCATCAACTTCAGGTGAAGTGGTCAGGTGAGTCATATCCACGCGGTCACGGAGTTTGTTGATGGTAGCATCAAGGACAGCCTGAGTGCAGGTTCCGAGTTCATAGTTGGCCTCGGCGTTGATCAGGAGCACTTCTGCATAACGGTAGATGAACCAGTCAAAATCAGAAGACTGAGCCTGCCACTGAGCCATGTTGGAAGAGTGGAATTTCTCAACTGCATAACCTGTAACACCAGAAGTCTGACCGATTGTTCCAGCCCAATCCCACGGCGTCATCTGCTGATCTGCAGCAGAACCTGCGCTTGTCCAGTTAGGACGGCGGCTGGTTGCGATGGTCTGCCACATACGGGGGTCACGGTCCTGAATCTCTTCCTCGAGAGTGTTGTCACCGTGATAGCCTGATCCGGCATTTGCGATAGGCTTTCCGTTAGCCATCAGATAGCAATCAGCAAAAGCTTTTGACAATCCAAAGCCAGAGCTACCGGCCTGACGACCTACTTCATGAGTAAGAGTGGGATATTCGTAATAGCGTGCCATTACAGCTTCAGCACAACCTGAAAGATCATCCTGCACGAAGAGGTTGCTGTAAGGAAGAGGCCATTCTGCGAAGTTCTTGGTCTCGGAAGGGTTTGCAGCCTTCACGATAGAATACTTGCCGGAATCCATGATCTTCTTGGAAGCGTCGCGTGCTTTTTCAAGAAGATACTGGCTTGAAATGCCGTTTGACTCCTGCTCGTTGTGATACTTCATGTATGTGCCGTAATAGAGACAGACACGGGCGAGCTGCTGAAGAGCTGCGTCCTTGGTGGGACGGCCTGAAGTCTTGGATTCCACGCACCACTGAGATGCGAATTCAAGGTCTTCGATAATCTTGCCGAGCACGAAGTTACGCGGATCGCGGCCCTTGTAAAGTTCCTCGGTGTCTGTTGTCTGAAGATCTACATCAAACCAGGGCACATCGCCATAAAGCCTGATAAGAGTAAAATAGCGGTTAGCGCGCACGAAACGCACTTCTGCAACATACTGGTTGATTGCAGCTTCGTCACCCTCAACCTGCTCGTAGCGGTTCATGAAGAAATTACACTGGCGGATAAGGCCCCAGTCCCAGTCGCTGCCCACTGTATTGATTGACACGTTGCCAAAGAGATAAGCGTCGGCAGAATTCTGAACCATGAGGTCAGACACATCGTCTCCATAAGCGGTGGCACCTCCGAAGTTACCCAGAAGGCCGTTGGCATAGAGCTGGAGGTCTGTCACAGTGTGCCAGTAGCTTGCGTCAGTCATGTTGTTCCACGGCTTGAGGTCGGTGGCATCGCATGACGACATCAGCACTGCCAACCCCATGGCTGCTGCAGATAAATATTTAAATTTCATATTGGATTTTCCTTAAGTGGTTATTAGAATGTAAGATTTACACCGATCGAATATTTCTTCTGGATTGGGTAAGTCATTTTGTTTATAGTCTCGGGATCAGCATATTTCTTCATCGGAGAAATAGTCAGCAGGTTTTCGCCCTGGAGATAGATACGGAGTTTGGAGATACCGGCTTTTTCAGTGATAGACTTGGGAATGGTGTAACCGATCATGAGGTTTTTCAGACGGCCGTATGCGCCACTCTGCATGTAACGGCGTGAAGTCCACTGGTTCTTACCATTATTACCCATATAGATACGGGGATAGTATGCTCCGGGGTTGGCTGATTCAAGCCATGCGGGATTAAGCGTTTTATTTTCACCGACTCCAATTTCCTTTTCGAAATCTGTCGGCATCCAACGGTCAAGAGTATAGGTTATAGGAGACATCCACTGGTTGTAGAAAGGCCAGAATTCAGGGATGCTGCCACCCCAGATATCACGCTTGCCGACACCCTGCCAGAACATCTCAAAGTCAATGCCTTTCCATTCAGCACCAACTGTGATACCGAACATATAACGCGGAGTGTCATTACCAAGACGAACAAGGTCACCATGGTCATTGAGAGTTCTGCTTCCTCTTGTTATGACTTTGTCACCGTCAATATCACGGTAAGCCATATCACCTGTGTACCAATTTGTAGTACCGGTAAGCTGGCTCTGGTCTGCATGGTTGTTCACCTGATCCATTGACTGGAAGAGACCGTCGTCTTCGAAGCCCCAGATTTCACCAATCTTCTTTCCAACATACAACTGTTCGATCAGAGGACCGTTAGCTGTTCCGTCACCGGGGTTGTTGTATTTGGTAACGGTTGCCTGGTTGTCAGACAGTGAGAGACGAGCATGGTAGTTAAGACCGATAGACTGGACGCGATCCTGCCATGTAATTGCAAGTTCCCAACCGCGTGTGCGGAGGTTAGCACCATTGACCTGAGGAACGCCTGTACCGAGCACTGCGGGAAGTGAGGGACCGGCAGTAAGAGAGCCCTTAGTTTCACGGCTGAACCAGTCGAATTCAGCAACCAGTCGGTTGCGGAGGAATGCTGCGTCGAAACCTATGTCGAACTGATCGACTTTTTCCCAGGTGAGGTCACCGGAAACAAGACCCGGAGCTGAAATAGCTGTAACGAGTTCTCCGTTGATCAGATAACCGTAGCTTGAGTTGATGCCGTAAGAAAGCAGATAGGGGAAGTAACCGCTGACAGCCTGGTTACCGAGACGTCCGTAAGAAGCACGGAGCTTGAAGTTGTTGAACCAGTCGCGGATCGGTTCCCAGAAGTTTTCTTCAGAAACGCGCCATCCGAGTGAACCCGAGGGGAAGAAACCGTAGCGGTGGCCTTTTGCGAAACGTGAAGTACCGTCATTACGGCCTGTAACCTCTACGAGATATTTTCCTTTATAGTCGTAGTTGAAACGGAAGAATACAGAGTTGATACCCCACTGCGAGCAAGTGTTGTTGTTGGCACGGAGCTGGCCTGTACCCTGATTGAGCATATACATGTCATTGGTGATAAGACCGTTGCGCTGAGCCCAGAAGCCACCATAGACTTTCTTCTCCTGGTTGTAACCAACCATGAGGCTGAAGTTATGTGCGTCGTTCAGTGTGAGGTCATACTGGCCGAATACGTTGAAAGCAGTGTAGTAGTCATGCTGAGTGTCGTAAGCCACGTATGTATCTGCCGACCAGGGATAGAGAGCTGCGTAACCGCCGGGAAGACCATATTCCATGAATGAGGTCTGATGTTCACGGATGTTTGTCGAATAGTAGTTCCAGGTGTAGTCAGCCTGAATCATAAGACCTTTGAGCGGGGTCAGTTTGACAACGCCGGTCAGCCAGAGGTCATTATATTTCGATTTGGTTGTACCGCCGAGGTCAGCCATGGCGATAGGGTTGGTGTAGTTACCCTGGCCTGCATAGTTGCCGTCCGGGTGACGTACAGGCATGATAGGCGAAAGGTCGTTCTTGAACATACCGCCCATCGAGGTCACGCCTGAGTTGCCTGAACCGGTCGGGTGAGACTGGGAAACGTAGCTGTTAGTGATAGTAGCGCCCACATTCAACCACGGAGTGATCTGAGTGTTGACATTCAGGCGGGCGTTCCAGCGCTTGTAGTCCTCATTGGCGCCGACACGGTTTGTTCCCTGGTCGAAGAGACCTACGGAAGCATAATAGGTGGTCTTGCCTGTACCGCCGTTGACACTGATATTGTAGTTCTGGTTGAAAGAGGTTTTGTAGAGGGCATCCCACCAGTCGGTGTTACCGCAATAGCTGTACTTACCGTCGGTAGTAGCCGGGTCGATGTAAGTCGGATCGTTGCGGCGTCCGTAGAAGTAATCCTCGATCATCTGACGACGCAGACCGGTATATTCGGCAGAACCGCCGTTGTTCATCACTGACTGATCGTAATAGTTGATGTAATCAAGTGAACTTACCTTATGATACTCAAGAGCTGCTTTTGACCAGTAACCGGTAGCAGAGAAGCTTACGGTCGGTTTTTCGGCCTGAGAACCCTTCTTGGTTGTGATAAGGATAACACCGTAGGCGGCACGTGCACCGTAAATGGCTGCCGAAGCACCGTCCTTGAGGACCGAGATTGACTCGATGTCATCGGGGTTCACAAGGTTGGGGTCCATCTGGACGTTATCGACCAACACGAGAGGACCGGTTGATGCGGTTCCCGATCCACTGATAGAGGTAATACCGCGGACATTGAACGAAGCGCCCTGACCGGGAGCGCCCGAACCCGGGTTTACGATAAGGTTACCCACCACACCCTGGAGACCTTGTCCCACGTTGGTGATAGGGCGGTTCTGAAGTACATCGCCGTTGACATTGGCTACCGCACCTGTAAGATTTACTTTTTTCTGAACACCATAACCGACGACTACTACTTCGTCGAGTGCTTTGGCATTGCTGGAGAGAGTGACGTTGATTGGTTTGCCGTCCCACACTATTTCCTGAGGAGCGAAGCCAACGCCTGAAATGCGGATTTTGTCACCAGGCTTTACCCCGGACAACGTGAATTCTCCGTCAATGTTGGTTGCAGTCCCCTTCGAGGTTCCCACAACGCTGACAGAGGCTCCAATTACAGGCTCACCGTCGGTATCAAATACCTTACCGGTGCATGTGCCGGCCTGCTGTACTGACGATGCAAATACTTGAGCATCAGTCAAATACCCCCCCCAATAACGAGGGCGCATGCCAACATTACATTTGCGAACTGTTTTGGCATAAATGGTAAAAATTTAGATTAGGTTAATAAATTAGGTTATTACTCGGCAAATATACATAATTTATTTTATTTAATATTATTTTTAGTAAATTTTTTGAAGTAATATTTTCCTCATTAAAAACCGTGACTCAACAAACATACATGCGCAACACAATGTTAAATGATATATATATTTCAAATAACGATTAGGAAAAGCAGAAATGGAGAGCGGAACAGACAGAAAGCTCATAGAGCGACTGAACGGATTTCTGTTCAAGGACCGGATACTGGATTCGGAACTCTGGCGGGAAATCTATGCGCGCGACGCATCATATTTCGATATCAAGCCCAAATGCATAGTGCGTCCGAAAAACATCGACGAAGTGCGGCAAGTCATCCGCGTTGCCCGTGAATCGGGACTGGGCGTGACATTCCGGACAGGAGGCACGTCATTGTCGGGCCAGACCGTCAACAACGGAATCATCTGCGAACTGCGCACGCAGTGGAACCGCTGCGAAGTGCGCGACAACGGGCGCCGCGTCTGGTTTGAGCCGGGTCTGACTGCCGACCAGGTCAACAGACATCTTCGCGGATTCCACACCCACATAGGTCCCGACCCGGCCTCCTCGTCGGCTGCCATGATGGGAGGAATTCTCGCCAACAACAGCAGCGGAATGGAGGCGGGTGTACGTCATAATTCATATCATACCCTCAGTTCCATCGAATTCATGCTCTCCAACGGCAACCGCTATGACAGCGCCATTCCCGCTGACAGAAAAAGATTCCACGAACAGGAACGGGAACTTTGCCACGGGCTGTCCGAAATCAGGCAGGAAATAATCTCTGATACCGAAACGCGCGAGAAGATAATCCGCAAATACCGTATAAAGAATGTCACCGGCTACGCGATGAATTCTTTCGTAGATTTCGAAGATCCGTTCGACATTTTCTGCCATCTTCTGATCGGTAGCGAAGGAACGCTCGCCTACATCATATCGGCCGAACTGAACACCCTTCCGCTCTACTCGACCTATACATCGTCGATGCTTTATTTCCCTGACGTGACCTCGGCCGCAGCCTCGGCTGCATGGCTCGGCAACACCGGCGCTCTGGCCGTGGAGATGATGGACTACGCCTCTCTGCGCAGTTCACAGGGACTCAAGTCCGACATGCCGCAGGGCACCACCGCCATGCTGATTGACTACGGGGCAGATAGTCCTGAAACACTTGCGGAAACCATCGCCTCCCTTGAGCCTCAGATCAAAAAGATCAAGAATCTCAGCGGGATGGATCAGTTCACACATACCGTTGCCGAAAGAGCGCATCTCTGGAGAATACGCGACGGAGTCTTTCCATGCGTTGCCGGAGCAAGAGTTCCCGGCGCCACAGTCATACTCGAGGACATAGCGGCTCCTGTCGAGCAGCTTGACCGGCTTGTGGAAGGCGTGCAGAATCTATTCAGGCTCCACGGCTACGACGGGGCCATCTTCGGACATGCCCGCGACGGCAACATACATCCTCTCGTCACCGCCAAGATGGACTCGGCCAAAGCGACTGACAATTTCAAGCGATTCATGGAAAAATTTGTAGAGCACACTCTGAGCCTCGACGGATCGCTGAAAGGAGAACATGGAACAGGCCGAGCGATTGCTCCTTTCGTCAGTCTGGAATGGGGCGACAAGATATATGGACTGATGTGTCGTGTGAAAAAGCTCGCCGATCCATCCGACACCCTCAATCCGGGCGTGATGATAAATCCGGATCCCGATGCCTTCATCCGTCCGATGAAAAGCATGGATCTGTTTGGCGACGAACTCGGCTATGCCCGGGCTGACAAATGTATGGAATGCGGTTACTGCGAGCATGTTTGTCCTTCGCGTAACGTCACGCTCACTCCCCGACAGCGTCTCCAGGCCCTACGCGTCATATCGCATACCGGCAATGAGAAACTCCGCAGGGAATATGCCTACATAGGCCGCGACACATGTTGCAGCGACGGATCCTGCCAGCTTCCATGTCCTATGGGGATCAACACAGGCACAATAACCGATGCTGTGCGCGAGCGTTCAAACGGCTCTCTCATCGACAAGACTCTTTCGATGGCGGCATCACGCTACGGGACAGCCGAAACGACAATCCGCAATCTCCTTAAAACCGCTGTTCTCGCTGAAAAGGTCATATCCCCCTATCCCCTTATATGGGCTTCGGATTTCATGCATTCAATTTACCGTCAGACACCCCACTGGTCGAAATACTTCCCGATGCCCGAAAAGATCCGGTTCAATGACACCCTGAATCCTGATTTCATATACTTCCCGGCATGTGTAACCCGGATTTTCGGAGGATCCTCGATAGGGAAGGATGACATGATAACCGTCATCATGAGACTGGGAGCGCGCGCAGGCCTTCGCATAGCGCTTCCGAAAGAGGTCCACGGTCTCTGCTGCTCGCAGATATGGGAACACAAAGGCAACCCTGAGGGGCAGAAGACCATCGCCAACAAGACGGTGGAAACATTCTATGAACTGACCGACAGCGGACGCATCCCGATTTTCTGCGACACAACCTCCTGCACTCATTCGCTGCTCTCCCTCGCGAAAGAGAAAGACATGCTGACCGAAGAGAATACGCGCAGATATGCCACGCTGAAAATCATGGATATAACCCGGTGGTTACTCGACCATGTGTTACCTGCCGTAAAAATCAACCGACGAAAAAAGAAAGTCGCTCTACACCCGACATGCGCCGCACGGATACTCGGCCTTGACGGGCTGATGACCCAGATAGCTGAAGCATGCGCCGAAGAGGTCATCGTCTCCGGCGACGCATACTGCTGCGGAGCAGCCGGCGACAGAGGCTTCATCTTTCCGGAGGTGGCACAGTCGGCCACACGCGACGAGCGTAGCGATCTCGCCGACGAAAAGTTTGACGGCTACTACTCACTCGCACGCACATGCGAGATCTCGATGATGAGCACCATAGGACGCCCCTACGAATCGATAGTCTATCTCGTTGACGAGACTACCGCAGGGTAAACATCTGGGAAGGTTCGGTGCGCGGCAGCGCCGAGAGCTGCAGCTTCATCGACCGCGATTGAAGCGATCCGTCGCCAGAGCCTATTTCGGTTATGCCTGCCGCGTTCAACGCATTGCGGACTGTTTCCAGCGCAAGATCGGGCTGATTGTTGTCCTGACTGAGATGACAGAGAAAGACATTACGGAGATTTTCGGTATATATCCCGGCGAGAAAAGCCCCGGTCACAGCATTGTCGAGATGGCCGGCGTCAGCCGCGATGCGGGCTTTCAGATGCATGGGATAAGGTCCGGTGGCAAGCATACGCGCGTCGTAATTGCTCTCTATCATTATGTGGTTGGCCTGACGCATGTAATAATCGACGCGTGGCGTTATACATCCGAGATCGGTAGCGATCGCCATGCGCTGGTTGCCGCAGGCAATGAAATAGCCCACATTATCAGTTCCGTCGTGACTCACTTCGAAAGGAGTGATCTCAAACGGGCCGATCTTGAAAGCGAATTCCTTATATATAGACCGGTGATAATCTTTTATGCGACGCGAAATGCTGTGACGCCGCAAAAGCCCCGTCAGCGTCTTGGGGGTACAGAACACGGGAAGATCCGTCCGTTTACGCACCAGTGAATAGACATATTTCACGTGGTCGCTGTGATCGTGGGTCAGGATAACGCCTTTGATTGAATGGCGGCTTATGCCATGCGCGCGCAGCCCGTCGCGCACCGTGTCGGCATCCACACCGGCATCTATCAGTATCCCTCCTTCGGCAGCCCCGAGATAAGCGCAGTTGCCGCTGCTGCCGCTACCGAAGGAAATGAACGTCAACATATCGGGAGAAGCGATGGTACTCCTGTCAAGCTCGGAGATTGGAGAGGAAGAGCCGGCGTCGATGCGTCCCGATTGTTTTCGGCGGGTCCTTACAACGAAATCGGCTATCGACGGATGCACATCCTCCACGAGGCTCTCCGTTTTCTCATCGTCTATGGTAAACAGATTGCCCGTCAGATCGAAGACTTCGCGTTTCGAACGGCTGCGCGGAGAAAAAACGAGTTTAGCCATGGAACAGAAGGAATATAGCCGGAATTTTGGAATAATCGTAAGTCGCCGAAGCCCACTGACTGAGCGGACGACGGGTGATGCTCTGGGAACTGCCGGTCAGATCGGCACACACACAGAGTTCCAGACGCCCCGGAAGCGTCTTGGCCAGCTCGGCGATAAGACGGTTGTTTCTATAAGGTGTCTCAATGAAAATCTGAGTCTGGTTCTCTCTGTCGATACGGGAGGTCATTTCACGCAGACGGTGGGAGCGGGCGGAGGAATCATGAGGCAGATAGCCTTCAAACGCAAATTTCTGGCCGTTGAAACCTGAAGCCATCAGGGAGAGGAGAATACTTGACGGCCCCACAAGCGGCATGACATCATAGCCCCGGGCAAGCGCGCATTCGACCGCCATGGCTCCGGGATCGGCTACAGCCGGACAACCGGCCTCGGATATGACCGCAATGTCATGGCCCTGCGACATAGGCTCGAGCATGGACGGAACGTCGGCCGCGTCACTATGCTCGTCAAGCACACTGAACGAAAGCGAGGCTATTTCTATCGAAGGGTCACAACGCTTCAGAAAGCGTCGGGCCGAGCGCACGTTCTCTACTATGAAATATTTCACAGAGCGCGCTACTGCAAGATTTTGTTCAGGCATCACCGTGACCGGAGCCACATCGCTCAACGGCACTGGAAGAAGATAAAGAACAGGGCGACGGCCTGAGATTGGAGATTGTTCGTTGTTCACAGATGCAAATATAACAAATCCTCCGGATTTTCAGGCGCGGCTTTATGTTTTTTTACAAAAATTATCCCCGGCGCGGAACAATCCGCTACCGGGGACAGATATGTTTTAAATATTCGGCCTACAACCTCTTAGAGGCCCATATAGCTTTTCACGCGCTCAAGAACTGCCGAGGGTGTGAATCCGAATTTCTCGTCAAGGACCTTATAGGGGGCTGAAGCGCCGAAGCGGTCAAGACCGTAGATATAACCGTGGGAGCCGATGATCTCGCGCAGAGTCGAGGGAATTCCCGCTGTCAGGCCGAAAGTCGGCATCATGGGAGGTATGACACTGTCGCGATACTCGCGGTCCTGATCAAGGAAGAGACCTATGGAGGGAACGGAAACCACACGCGCCTTGATTCCTTCTGCCTCGAGAAGCAACGCTACCTCGCAGAGCAACGCAACTTCCGATCCGTTACCGACAAGCGTGATCTGAGCTCCTGCCGCATCCATGACCACATATCCGCCGCGTTCTGCTCCGAGAGCCTCCTGATAGCGGTCGCCGAGCGTGGAGGGCAAATCGGGAACATCCTGACGGGTAAAGATCAGGCCCGTAGGAGTATAAACGTTCTCCATAGCCATTTTCCAGCATACCGTAGCTTCGGCCGCATCGGCGGGACGAAGCACGAGCATGGAGCGGCGTCCGGAGAAATTGCGTATCTGCTCGAGCAATCTCATCTGGGCCTCCTGCTCAACGGGCTGATGGGTCGGGCCATCCTCTCCGACGCGGAATGCGTCGTGGGTCCATACATATTTGACGGGAAGTTGCTGAAGGGCAGCCATGCGGATTGCCGGTTTCATGTAGTCGGAGAAGACGAAGAATGTTCCGCATGCGGCGATCATACCTCCGTGAAGCGCGATACCGTTCATTATCGAAGCCATAGTCAGCTCTGCTACTCCCGCATGAAGGAATGCTCCGGAGAAATCTCCGTGGGTCAGGGCGTGGGTGTGGGCCATGAAAGCTTCCGTCTTGTCGGAATTGGCGAGATCGGCACTTGAAACGATCATGTTGCCGACCTTTTCCGAAAGCACCTTCAGCACGTCGGCCGAAGCTGTACGCGTCGCCACATTCGCCTTGTGCACGATAGCGCTGTAATCTATTTCAGGGATTTTTCCTTCCATGTATCCGCGAAGCTTTTCCGCTTCCTCGGGATTGGATGCCTCCCATTCGGCAATGGCTTTCTTCCGTTCGGCCACAATGGCGAGGAGTTCTTCGCGGCGCGAAGCATAGAGCTGCTTCACCTCATCGCGTATGATCCAGGGATTTTCAGGATCGCCGCCGAGATTGCGCACGGTCGCGGGATAATCGGCACCGCTCTTGCTCAGAGGCTGTCCGTGGGTGTCACACTGTCCTTCGTGTGATTCGCCGTTGGCCTTGACTGCTCCGCGGCCCATGATCGTATGGCCTATGATTATGGTCGGACGGGAAGTTTCGGCCTGAGCTTCTTCGATCGCTTTAGCGCAGGCTTCGGGATCGCAGCCGTCAATTTCTATCGTTTTCCAGTTCCAGGCACGGTATTTCGCGGCGATATCTTCCGTATCTACGGCATCGACCATAGTGGAAAGCTGCACGGCGTTGCTGTCATAGAACATGATCAGGTTGCTCAGCCCGAGGAATCCGGCTATACGGCCAGCGCCCTGTGAGATTTCCTCCTGGATTCCGCCGTCGGAGATGAAAGCGTAGGTCTTGTGGGCGAACGCCTCGCCGAAACGGGTGGCAAGAAAACGCTCGGCTATAGCAGCGCCGACAGCCATGACATGGCCCTGTCCGAGAGGACCTGATGAATTGTCAACGCCCCGCTGCGGGTTGACCTCGGGATGCCCGGGAGTCACACTGCCCCACTGACGGAACTCCTTGAGCTCCTCGATGGTGTAGAGACCGCAGAGTGCAAGAACGGAATAAAGCATCGGCGACATGTGGCCCGGATCAAGGAACATTCGGTCACGCCAAGGCCATGCCGGGTTTTCGGGGTCAGCAACTAAGAACTTAGAGTAAAGCACATTAATAAAATCGGCCCCGCCCATCGAGCCGCCCGGGTGACCGGACTTGGCTTTTTCAACCATCGAGGCGGCAAGAATGCGAATATTATCGGCTGCCGAGTTTAAGGTCTTGGTATCCATGTTTTATATGTAATTTCTTATATTTGTGCCCCAAAGCATGGGTGCGCCAAAAACTTTTTGCAAAGTTAATCACTTGGCTTCACTCTCGCAAATTTAGAGGGTTCAAAACATCCAAAACCTTCACATTGCGCCGACAAACTTTTTTCCCGTCGCGAATGTTTGCTTTTTATGGCGCAAATCACTATATTTGTATCCTCACCAAGAAAAAAACCACGGCTTATGGAAATCTGGATAATATGGCTTCTTGCCGCAGCCACTCTGATCGGCGTCGAAGTATTGACTCAGATGGTCTGGACTCTTTGTCTGGCCATTGGATGTCTGGCGAGTGCTCTTTCTGCTCTGCTCGGAGCGGATGTAGCATTGCAGATATCCATCGCAGGCATTGTTTCAGTCATCGCCTATCTCGTTCTAAAACCATGGTTTGAGAAGTGGCAGAAAAAAGCCGCCGACCGCAACAGGCATGCCGCCCGCACCGGAATGGACGCCCTGCTCGGCCGCAGAGGCACCGTCACCGACGAAATCAAGCCCGGAAAAATGGGCCGTATCCGCATCGACGGCGACAACTGGCAGGCTCTTGCGCCTGACTGCGACGAGACAATCCGCCGGGGTCAGGAGGTGGTGGTCAACGCCTACGACAGCATCATTCTGACCGTCCGGCCCGTTCTTTCCTGAATCGGCGTCGCTTCCAACCGAAATTTCAAACCCAACAAACATAACAGTCATGACAACGACCTCGATCATTCTTGCAGCAGCCATAGTGTTGCTGGCAGTCATCATAATATCGGCAGGTATTGTGGTGGTCCCCCAGTCCGAAACCAGAGTAATCGAACGCCTGGGGCGTTTCCACAGCGTGCTTCCTCCCGGACTTAACTTCATCATACCGTTCATCGACCGGTCAAAGTCGATTTTCGCCCGCAAGATAGTGCCCGGACCCGGCGGACACCCCGTTGTCAGGATGACATCCACCAAAGTCATCGATCTGCGCGAACAGGTCTATGACTTCCCCTCGCAGCAAGTCATCACCCGCGACAATGTCACGACGGAAATCAACGCACTTCTCTATTTCCAGATCACCGACCCGAAAAAAGCGGTCTATGAGATAGACAATCTGCCAAATGCCATAGAAAAATTGACGCAGACATCGCTCCGCAACGTCATCGGCGAACTGGAACTCGACGAAACCCTGACCTCGCGCGACACTATCAACTCCAAGCTTCAGGTCATTCTCGACGAAGCCACCAACAAATGGGGCGTGAAGGTAAACCGCGTCGAGCTACAGGACATCACTCCCCCTGAAAGCGTCAGAGTCGCCATGGAAAAACAGATGCAGGCCGAGCGTAACCGTCGCGCGGAAATCCTCAACGCCGAAGGCGAGAAACAGTCGCTCATCCTGCGGTCCGAGGGAGAGAAGACATCGAAGATAAACCAGGCCGAAGCCGCGCGCCAGACCGAGATTCTCCGCGCCGAAGGCGAAGCCAAAGCCATAATCCTCAACGCCGAAGCCGAAGCCGAGGCCATCCGTCGCGTCGCCGATGCTGTGGCTGCCACCAAGACCGATCCGGCCACCTACATGCTCGCCATGAAATATATCGAGACTCTGCGCGAAATGACCTCAGGAAAAGACAACAAGACCGTCTATATCCCCTACGAGGCCGCTTCCGTCATTTCCTCAATCGGCTCCATCAGCTCACTTTTCCCCAAAAAATAATCCAAAGCCCTACAGCTCCCATGAAAAGCAACTTTTACCCCCCCCATTTTGTATAAATCACTATATACCACATTATTATCAAGAGTTTTCCTTGTAACGATTGCAATTCTCTGTTCATTCAACGTTGCTTATTCCGAAAAGAAAGAGAGGCCATTTACAATAAAAGGTCGTGTCGTGGAAAGCATAGCGCATACGCCTTTGGTCGGGGTCAAGGTGATGTTGCTTGATTCGAATTTCAATGTCATAGATTCAACCCTCTCGGCCAAAGAAGCCTATGTTACATACTTCAGCGGTAACGGGAGAACAGCCGGCGGAATTCTCGCTTAAAATGCCGCGTAAAACAGGCGTCTATTACCTTTCATTGGAATTTGACAAATACAATCCGCTAACCAGGCCGCTTGAAATAAAACGGATCGGGTCAAGGGAATCCATGCTGGATTTAGATGAAATTGTGCTGACGCGTGCCCCTAAGAAACTCGGTGAGGTTGTTGTTACTGCCACCAAAGTAAAATTCTACAACAAGGGCGACACTCTGGTTTTCAACGCCGATGCGTTTGAATTGGCGGAAGGTTCGATGCTCGACGCTTTGGTGAGCCAGCTGCCCGGAGTGGAACTGAAAGAGAACGGCCAGATTTATGTCAACGGCCGATTTGTGGAAAACCTGCTGCTCAACGGGAAAGACTTTTTCAAAGGCGACAACTCCATCATGCTTGACAATTTAGGTTCATACATGGTCAAGGATGTGGCAGTCTATGAAAAGTCGAGCGCCATGAGTGAATTTGCCGGGCGCGACGTGGAGAAGAAAGACTTCGTCATGGACGTCAGGCTGAAAAAAGAATACCGCCGGGGATGGATTGCCAACGTAGAAGCTGGCGGAGGCACGAACTCGCGTTATCTTGGCCGCATATTCGGGATGCACTATACCGATTTCAGCCGCATAGCCCTTTTCGCCAACATCAACAATCTCAATGACAACCAGCGCCCCGGACAGGCGGGTGGTTTCGATCCGTCTCAAATCCAGCCAGGTTCGAGAAGACACCAAAATGTGGGCCTCACATACAATGTCGATACCCGTAACGGCAAGATTAACTCCGAGGGCAATATCATCTGGGCCCATACCTCTTCGACCGACAATGCCACCACTTCAAGAACAAACTTCCTGCCGACGAGAGACAACTATGACTATTCATTCCGAAACGCCCGCTCCAGCGAGCATCTGGTCAGAATGATTTCAGGAACACGTTTTAAATTCGGAAAAGCCACAACCAGTATCTATCCTTTTCTGGAATACAGATCTTATAAAAACAACACTAACAATATAAGCGCCACATTCAATGAGGAGCAGCAGAATATTACCCGCGAATTGCTGGAATCGCTCTACTCTGCCGAAGACGCGCCCGGATTGGGAGACATTGTGAACCGCACGGCAATAAAACAGCGAGGGAAAGGCTACAATCTGAAAACAGAACTCAGCTGGTACAACTGGATAAACATCCCACACACTCAAGACCTTCTGACGCTTTCAGCCAAAGGCATATACGGACAGTCACACAGCAGGTCATTCACCGGCTACAATATCAACACCGGCGCCGATCCGACGCCAACAACATCATTAGGGCAATGGGGCGAGTCGCGGCCAAACCGGAACTATCAGCTCAATGCCAGCGCACTGTATGATTTCAGAGCTTCGTTCGGCAACCTTCAGGCCAAATACAACTTCACCTATGACCGTGTTGGCAAAAACATGATAACCCACGAAATGGAACGTCTGGCCGACATGGGAATCTACGGCCTGACGGCCCCCGACGAAGCCGTTTATTCTCCGGATGATTCATATCGGTCAACGCTTCAGACCAACACACACGAACTGGGCGCCAGAATGGGTATATACAAACCGATCTACTCGTTTCAGGCCGAAGGAGGTATGAGGCTCACAAACGACAATCTGCGCTACACACGCGCCGACATTCCCTACCGGAAAAGCCGATTCGCCGCATTGCCGTGGATAAAGGAATTTTCTCTGACTTTTTATTTCGGGCAAAAAATACAAAGTGCATACGGCTCGATAAACAGATTTATGCTTACTGCGGGATATAGCCTCAACGCCAAGAGGCCGGAACTCGAATGGTTGCTGCCGATCACCGACTCCACTGATCCCATGAACATTCTGGAGGGTGCGGAATCGCTGCATAACCAGCTCAACCATGCATCCAAGCTCGAATTCACCTACCGCGCATCCTGATACCTCAACCATCTGCTTTCGCTGACATACAACATACAGCGAAACACTCTGGTGAGAGGCTATACCTACGACACGACAACCGGCGTGCGCCACTGGCGTTCATATAACACTTCCGGAAACTGGACGAAAGGAGCGTCAAGCGTGCTTTCGCTCCAGTTCGGGTCCAAAAGAGCGATGACCCTCAGCAATAATGCGGAAGTGACCTACGGCCATGCCTCCGACATGATCGGAACAGGTGTTGACGTTCCGGCGCAATCGACCATCCGAAACACCTTCATCTCCGATAAACTGCGGCTGAACTACCAGATAGCCCGGCAGAGCATAGGATTGAAGGGTGAGGTTTTGTGGCGTCACACCCGCGGCACCCGCGAAGGATTCAACACCATCAACGCCACCGCCTTCAACTGCGGACTGACGGGGACGTTCAGGCTGCCGTTTGACTTCGGACTGTCAACGGATTTCACCATCTACACGCGCCGCGGATATAACGACCCGGGGCTTGACCGCAGCGACCTGGTGTGGAACGCACGCCTGAGCCGCTCGCTGATGAAAGGACGATGGGTTCTGATGCTCGACGGATTCGACCTGCTCCACCGCCTCAGCAACGCGACCTACAGCATCAACGCACAGGGATGCACGGTCACCTACACCAATACGCTGCCGCGCTACCTGCTGTTCCATGTCATTTACCGTATAGACGTAAAGCCCAGGAAACTATAGCCGTAAAAGCGACTCAGACACGCGATTACAGCGATTTTAACGACTTAATCGAACGTTTTCCCATTTTTTAGGCTTAAAAAGTTTTGCCGTATCGAAAACAATTCTTAATTTTGCCCCGCAAAAAGCAATATGACAATTAATAACACAAAATAATTTTTCATCAAAAAAAATGATAATCGTACAAGTAAAAGAAGGCGAAAACATTGAGCGCGCACTCAAAAAATTCAAGCGTAAATACGAAAAAACCGGTATCGTAAAAGAACTTCGCAGCCGTCAGGCTTTCCAGAAACCTTCTGTGGTCAACCGCAAGAAGATGATGAAGGCCATTTACGTGCAGAAGCTCCGCACCGTTGAGGAATAATCCTCACCCGTGCAGATAGCCGCACTTTTTTTATTTGGCCAAAATACCCTGAAGGGAATCCGAATAGAGTCTTATGGTTAGACTGGCAATGCGGGTTCTCTTTTGTCATGCAATATAATTATTATGATATGACAGACTGACTATATGACCGGCATCGAAATATTCATCGTCATACTTCTCGTCGCCTCGCTGGCATGGGGTTATAAGCGCGGAATCGTCGTACAGCTCGGATCGCTGCTCTCTTTTGTGGTGGCCATAGCGGCCTGCCGCATAATGGGTGACGCCGCCTCTAACGCGATCTTTTCAATGATGGACGGCGAAGACCCCTCGCAAAGCTCAATGAACATGCTGATGGCCCGCTGCATGGGCCACATATTCGTTTTTCTTGCCGCATGGCTGGCGGTGTGGCTGATTGCGAGAACCATCAAATTCTTCGCCAAAGCCGTCCACATGGGGTTTATCGACAGTCTGGGCGGCGCGCTTTTCATGGCGTTTAAAACAGGCATGGTCATAAGTTTCATCATCAGTTTCGCGAAAGTGCTGGCTCCGGGATGCGGTCTGGCCACAGGCGACGGGGCCGTCCTGAAAGCTCTTTCCGGGTTCGCCCCTCTCATTCTTGGGTTCGTGCAACAATCCGCAACCTGAAATGTTAATAAATCATGGATTCCAACGATAAAGATCTCGACATAACGAAAAAGGCGTCTGACTCCGACGTGATAAACGAGATGACCGGTGGCGATTACAAATACGGATTCACCACTGACATCCCTACAGATATCCTGCCCAAAGGGCTGAACGAAGATACGGTCCGGTTCATCTCGCAGACAAAGGGCGAGCCGGAGTGGCTTCTTGACTTCCGCCTCAAGGCTTTCCGCTACTGGCAAACGCTCGAACCGCCGAAATGGGCCCATCTCGACATACCCGAAATAGATTTTCAGGCCATAAGCTACTATGCCGCGCCCAAGAAAAAGGAAGGGCCAAAAAGCCTTGACGAAGTCGATCCGGAACTGATCGACACATTCAACAAGCTCGGCATTCCGCTCGAGGAACAGAAAGCTCTGTCGGGAATGGCTGTCGATGCCGTGATGGACTCCGTCAGCGTGAAGACGACCCACCGCGAGAAGCTTGCCGAACTCGGAGTCATTTTCTGCTCCATTTCGGAAGCTGTCAAGGATTATCCCGATCTCGTCAGACGCTATCTGGGCAAGGTCGTAAGCTACCGCGACAATTTCTATGCGGCGCTTAACTCAGCTGTATTTTCCGACGGCTCGTTCGTCTATATTCCCAAAGGCGTGCGCTGCCCCATGGAACTCAGCACCTATTTCCGCATCAACGCCTCGGGAACAGGCCAGTTCGAGCGCACTCTGATAGTTGCCGACGACGACGCATACGTCAGCTATCTCGAGGGCTGTACCGCCCCTATGCGCGACGAGAACCAGCTTCATGCCGCCATTGTGGAAATAATAGTCGAAGACCGCGCCGAAGTCAAATATTCCACGGTCCAGAACTGGTATGCCGGCGATGCCGAAGGACGCGGAGGAGTCTATAATTTCGTGACAAAACGTGGACTGTGTCGCGGCGATTTCAGCAAACTGTCATGGACACAGGTGGAGACCGGTTCCGCCATAACATGGAAATATCCCAGCTGTGTACTCGCCGGCGAAGGTTCGGTCGGCGAGTTTTATTCGGTAGCCGTAACACGCAACTACCAGCAAGCCGACACGGGCACGAAGATGATTCATCTCGGACGTAATTCCCGCTCAACTATCGTGTCGAAGGGCATCTCTGCCGGTCACAGCCAGAATTCCTACCGCGGTCTTGTGAAAGTGGCTCCGAACGCCGACGGCTGCCGAAACTATACCCAGTGTGACTCTCTCCTCCTAAGCTCCCATTGCGGCGCCCACACTTTCCCCTATATCGAGGCGATGAACGACACCGCCGTGCTTGAACACGAAGCTACGACTTCCAAGATTTCTGAAGACCAGCTCTTCTACTGCAACCAGCGAGGCATTCCGACAGAGGAAGCCGTCGGGCTGATTGTCAACGGTTACGCCAAGGAAGTGATGAACAAGCTTCCGATGGAATTTGCCGTGGAGGCTCAGCGCCTGTTGGCAATAACTCTGGAGGGATCAGTAGGATAATAGTGAAACAACCATAATAAAAGTTCTCAATCACCAGTCTATATAATGAACGAACAGTTACTTAAAGTCGAAAACCTTCACGCCGGCATAGAAGGCAAGGAAATATTGAAAGGCATCAACCTTACGGTAAACCGAGGCGAGGTGCATGCCATAATGGGACCCAACGGCTCCGGCAAAAGCACTCTCTCTGAAGTCTTGGCGGGCAATCCGGCGTTTCACGTGACCGAAGGCAATGTTGATTTCCACGGAGTGCCGCTTCTTGATCTACTGCCCGAAGACCGCAGCCACGAAGGCCTGTTCCTTTCATTTCAGTATCCCGTGGAGATTCCCGGAGTATCGATGGTGAACTTCATGCGTGCGGCAGTCAACGCTAAGAGAAAATATTTCAACGAACAGCCGCTCTCGGCCACGGAATTTCTGAAAATGATGCGCCAGAAACGTGCCATAGTCGAGCTTGACAACAAACTTGCCTCACGCTCCGTCAACGAAGGCTTCTCGGGGGGTGAGAAAAAGCGCAATGAAATCTTCCAGATGGCTGTTCTCGAGCCTCAGCTCTCGATTCTTGACGAGACGGACAGCGGTCTTGACATCGACGCGCTGCGAATTGTTGCGGGAGGCGTCAACAAACTGAAAACCGAACGCAACGCCACTATTGTGATAACCCACTATCAGCGCCTTCTCGACTACATAAAGCCTGATTTCGTCCATGTGCTCTACAAGGGCCGCATTGTCCGCACAGGCGGACCCGAACTCGCCCTCGAACTCGAAGAACGGGGTTATGACTGGATTAAGGAAGAAGTGGATTCGAAATCATGAACAGCAAGCAACAATATATAGATCTTTTCCGTGACAACAGGACCGTTATAGAGGCCGGGAGCGCTCCTGTCCTGAACAGTCTGCGCGATGAAGCTGCCGAGAGCCTGCGTTGCCATGACCTCCCGCTCAAAGGCACCGAGGGTTACGAACGGACGGATGTCAACGGAATGTTTGCTCCGGACTACGGGCTGAATATCATGCGCCTCAATCTTCCGGCCGATATAGCGGAAGCCTGGAAATGCGATGTTCCTAACATATCGACTCTTTTCGCAGTCGTGGCCAACGATTCGTTCATTCCTTCGTCGGGGCTGGAAACACGGTTGCCTGAAGGCGTGATTTTCACGTCGCTGCGCCAAGCCGCGCTGTCGTGGCCCGACCTCGTCGGCAAATACTACGGCACGGTTGCCCCTGTCGATAATGCCGCCGTCGCTCTCAACACAATGCTTGTCCAGGACGGTGTGTTCATTTATATCCCTCGCGGCCACCGGCTACCGCGTCCGCTCCAGCTTGTCAACATTTTCTCCGCCCCGGCTTCGATGATGGCCCTGAGACGCGTGCTGATAGTGATGGAGGAAGACTCGGAAGCGCAGATTCTCGTCTGTGACCACACTCAGGATACCGCCAACTCATATCTTTCAAGCGAAGTCGTGGAAATCCACTTGTCGCCGAAGGCGCGTCTGGATTATTATTGCATCGAGGAATCATCGGAAGCCACAACACGCCATTCACAGATGTTCGTCAATCAAGGCGATGAATCGTCGTTCCTGACAAACATATCCACGCTGACATGCGGAAACACTCGCAATTCCTTCACGATAAACGTCAACGGGCAGCGATGTGAGACCCGTCTCGCCGGAATGGCCATTGCGACGGGACGGATGCATATCGACAACTCCGTCCAGCTCCGACACCTGGCCCCGAAATGTTACAGCAATCAACTGTTCAAATACGTGGCCGACGATAATGCCACAGGTGCATTCCAGGGGTTGATCTATGTGAGTCCGGAAGCTCCGTTCACCGATGCGTACCAGACTTGCCGCAGCGTTCTCGCATCGCCCGACGCACGCATGCATGCCAAACCACAGCTTGAAATCTATAACGACGAAGTCAAATGCAGCCACGGATCAACCACCGGTCAGCTTGACGCCAAGGCACTCTTCTATATGCGCACCCGCGGAATTCCCGAGAATCAGGCGCGCACAATGCTGATGCAGGCATTTATGGCCGATGTCATCGACACTGTGAAGATGGAAGGTCTGCATGACCGGTTGCGCCATCTCGTAGAAAAGCGTTTTGCGGGTGATAATTCTCTCTGCGGAGAATGCCGCGCCAATTGCCGCGATGCCTCGTCAAACACAAACGAATAAAGGGGAAGAAATACGATGTTTACAGCAGACAAATACAGAGACGATTTCCCGATTCTTTCACGCGAAGTCTATGGAAAACCGCTTGTCTATTTCGACAACACAGCTTCGACCCAGACACCGCGCCAGGTTGTGGACACTGTCACCGACATGTATTTTCACCATAAGGCCAACGTTCACCGCGGAGTCCATGCGCTTTCTCAGGAAGCGACTTCGCTGATGGAGGAAAGCCGGCGCAAGGTAAAGGATTTCATCGGAGCTACATCGGAAAAGGAAGTGATTTTCACGCGCGGCACGACCGAATCGATCAATCTCGTCGCTTCAAGCTACGGAGCGCTGCTCAACGAGGGCGACGAGGTCATTCTCTCTGTCATGGAACACCATTCAAACATTGTTCCCTGGCAACTGCTGCGCGACTGCCGCGGCATCGTGATAAAGGTCGTGCCGATTCTGGAGGACGGCTCTCTCGACATGGAGGCATACCGGAGCCTTCTTTCGTCCAGAACTAAAGTCGTTTCCATAACCCATGTCTCCAACGTGCTCGGCACGGTAAATCCTGTCAGGGAGATAATCCGCCTTGCCCATGAAGCTGGAGCCGTAGCGCTCATTGACGGAGCTCAGGCCGTGGCCCATATTCCGGTTGACGTAAAGGAATTAGACGCTGACTTCTACGTATTTTCCTCCCACAAGCTTTATGGGCCGACGGGAATAGGTGTACTTTATGGCCGCGAGTCACTGCTTGAGAAAATGCCTCCTTATCAGGGCGGCGGCGAAATGATCAGCCATGTCGCGTTTGATCACACTACTTTTGCCGAACTTCCGTTTAAATTCGAGGCAGGGACCCCTGACTACGTGGGAATAGCCGCTCTACATACTGCCCTCGAATATGTGGAAAAAATCGGGCTTCTCCCCATTGCTGCCCACGAAGAGAAACTGCTTGCCTACACCACCGCCCGCATGCTTGAAATACCAGGCATGCGCATTTTCGGCACTGCACCCGGCAAAAGCGCTATTATCTCATTTCTCATCGGCAACGCGCATCACTATGACACCGGAATGTTGCTCGACAAGCTCGGAATCGCCGTACGCACAGGCCATCATTGCGCACAGCCGCTGATGCAGGCACTCGGAATCGAAGGTACGGTCCGGGCATCGTTTGCCCTTTACAACACCCTTGATGAATGTGACCGCTTCATTCAGGCACTCCACAGAATCACTCCGATGTTGCTCTGACGCCATGGCCCACGAATTTTCTCCTGAGGAACTCAGCCGCTACTCGCGACATCTTTCACTCCCCGGATTCGGACGCGATGCCCAGCAGAGGCTCGCCGATTCTTCCGTTCTGATCATAGGGGCGGGCGGTCTCGGATCGCCCGTAGCGCTTTATCTGGCCGCTTCAGGAGTGGGACACATCACAATCGCCGATGGCGACAACGTTGACCTCTCCAATCTGCAGCGACAGATCATCCATGCCACCGCCGACCTCGGACGTCCCAAAGCTATTTCCGCAGCCGAAAAAATGATGGCGTTGAATCCGGAAATTCGCGTCACTCCCCTCACCCGTTTCATCTCGGAAGATGAAATAGAACCGCTCATCCTCACCCACGACTTCATAATTGATGCGACAGACTCGCCTGAAGGTAAATTCATGATTGATGCGGCTTGCAACCGATGCGAAAAAGCCTACAGTCATGGCGCCATCTTTCAATACGAAGGCCACACCATGACAATCCTCCCCTCCACAGCCCGTTTGACCGACCTTTTCCCTGAAGGGCCGGTTCTGTCCGACAGACCACAACCCGTCGGTCCGTTGGGCGTCGTGCCGGGAATTCTCGGCACCATTCAGGCGACAGAAGCCATCAAATATCTTACCGGCGTCGGCGAACTCCTCACCGATCGACTACTGCGCTTTGACATTCTGACCATGCAGTTCTCCACCATCCGCCTACGGTGAACCCCCCATATCACTTATCCCCCCTCAGGCAACTTATAGAGAGCTTATTCCGGCGCTCCGTAACAAAGCTTATTTCAAGCCTTTACATCTTATCGCAACATTTAATCCGCAAAAAGTTCCCTCATAATTTGTATAATTCAAAAAAACTGCCTACCTTTGCATCGCAAAACAAAACAACGATGGTGCCATAGCTCAGTTGGTAGAGCAAAGGACTGAAAATCCTTGTGTCACTG
>CAJULY010000009.1 GCA_910587185.1 uncultured Muribaculaceae bacterium | reverse complement strand
TTGACTATTTACTCAAGGTTTTTAAGGAAAGTTAAATCTCATGCGCCAGCCCTGGTTTTTTTTGCAATTATTTTTTGCTATTTTAACCAAATTACATTAGATTTGTAGTCAGTAATCCCTCCGGGAAACGGGGCGAACTTTTCATAGATATGAAACGCAGGAACATATTCCACAGGGTGTGGCGATTTTATGCCGACGGTTTCCGCCAGATGACGGTGGGCCGCTATCTGTGGGCCATGATCCTCATAAAGGTCGCCATCCTGTTTCTGGTGTTCAGGCTATTCTTTTTTCCTGACCGCCTTCAGGAGGATTATTCGACCGACAGCGAACGGGCTCAGGCCGTGCGTTGCGATCTGGTCAACCGCACGGTTCATGCCGACACCGCGCTGACCCCAGAGGGAACACCCGAATTATCAACAAACAAAAGATCCGATACTGCATTATGAACGATTTAATGAGCGTGGTTGACTGGTCGAGGGCCCAATTCGCCCTGACGGCTATGTATCACTGGCTTTTCGTGCCACTGACACTCGGTCTGTCAGTGATCGTTGCGATCATGGAGACCATCTATCTGCGCACACGCAGCGAGCGGTGGCTCGCCATCACCAAATTCTGGATGACCCTTTTCGGCGTCAATTTCGCCGTAGGAGTGGCCACAGGAATAATCCTCGAATTCGAATTCGGCGCCAACTGGTCGAACTACAGCTGGTTTGTGGGCGACATCTTCGGCGCCCCGCTGGCCATAGAAGGGCTTCTGGCCTTCTTCATGGAATCGACCTTCATAGCCGTCATGTTTTTCGGCTGGAAAAAGGTCAGTCCGCGTTTCCATCTTGCAGCCACATGGCTGACGGCGATAGGAGCGTCGATCTCGGCTCTGTGGATTCTGGTAGCCAACGGCTGGATGCAATATCCCGTTGGAATGAAGTTCGATCCGTCGCAGATGCGCAACGTCATGGACAATTTCTGGGCTGTCGCCCTGTCGCCTGTGGCAATCCATAAGTTCTGCCACGCCGTGTTCTCAGGCTGGCTGCTTGCGGGCGTGTTCGTCATAGGCATCAGCTGCTGGTTCCTTCTGCGCAAGCGCAACAAGGAGATGGCTCTGCGCTCCATCAAGGTGGGAGGCTGGGTCGGCCTCGCAGGCATGATACTGACGCTCTGGAGCGGCGACGGCTCGGCCCTGGACGTGGCCCGCGTGCAGCCCATGAAGCTGGCAGCGATGGAAGGCCTCTACAAAGGTAAATGCGGGCAGGAGATCGTGGCGTTCGGAATCCTCAATCCGGCAAAAACACCTGAAAATGACGAAGATCCGTATCTTTTCGACATATCCATTCCCTACGGTCTCTCTTTCCTGGCCACCCACAACGCCCACGCTTTCGTGCCCGGCATAAACGATCTCATCGACGGCATTGAGCTGACGGAAGAGGGCGACACCGTGAGAACCGTCAGCTATGCCGAAAGGATCACGCTGGGACGGCGCGCCCACGAGTCGCTTCGCGCCTTCGATTCGGCCTCGGCCCAGGGCGACACCGCAGCCATGGCACGCACGGCCCGCGAACTGGAGGCGAACTATCCCTATTTCGGCTACGGTTATCTCGACTCCCCCTACGAGGCTGTGCCTCCGGTTGGCATAACGTTCTACTCGTTCCATATAATGGTTATTCTCGGCGGATACCTGTTCCTGTTCATCATTGTCTGGCTCTGGATGGCCTATAAGCGTCCGTCGTGGTACTCAGGCAAGATCATACTCTGGATAGGCATGCTGTCGATTCCGATCGTGTGGGTGTGCAGCCAGGCAGGCTGGGTAACGGCCGAAGTTGGCCGTCAGCCCTGGATCATTCAGGACATAATGCCCTGCAAGGCCGCGATCTCCGACATAACCACCGGCGACGTGCAGCTGACCTTCTGGATGTTTGCGGCAGTGTTCACCGCTTTCCTCGCCGCCGAGATGTGCATAATGCTCAAGTGCATCTCGAAAGGCTCCAAACAAGATTACTCATCGCTTAAAGACTGACCCGACATGACAACACTCGAAATGCTTCAGAACTATTGGTGGCTGCTCATAGCAGTGCTTGGCGCGGCCCTTGTGTTTTTACTGTTTGTGCAGGGAGGTCAGTCGATGCTTCTCGGACGGATGTCGGAGACCGAACGGTCAATGGTTGTTAACGCTCTGGGACGCAAGTGGGAGCTGACGTTCACCACGCTGGTGGTGTTCGGGGGCGCTTTCTTCGCCTCGTTCCCGCTGTTCTACTCCACGAGTTTCGGAGGCGCCTACTGGCTATGGATGCTGATTCTGTTCAGCTTCATCCTCCAAGCTGTCAGCTATGAGTTCCGCTCGAAACCGGGAAATATTTTCGGGACGCGGACCTACGACATATTCCTTTTCATCAACGGATGCGTAGGCTGCATACTTCTCGGCGTGGCAGTCGGCATGATGTTTTTCGGAGCCGAATTCTCGGTCACGAAGACCAATCTTCTCGACGGCTCGGCTCCGGTGATCTCGCAATGGGCTCCCACCCACGGGCTTGAGGCCATTGCCGACTGGCGCTGTCTGGTGCTCGGAGTGGCAGTGTTTTTCCTGTCGCGCACACAGGCGTCGCTCTATTTTCTCTCGGCCATAGGCCATGACGAGGATTTCCGCCGCGGCCAGCGCCGTTCGGTACTTGTCAATGGCGCCATCTTCGTAGTGTTCTTCCTCCTCTTCCTTTTCCTTCTGCTAACGGCCGACGGCGTGCAGACCGAGAATGACGGGAGCCTCCGCTGGGTTTCCAACAAGTATCTCTGGAACTTCATAGAGATGTGGCCGGTAGCCATCGTGTTCCTATTAGGCGTCGTAGCTGTTCTTACCGGGGTTATCGGCTCGGCCGTTCTTCCTCGTTTCAAAGGAGGGATCTGGTACTCGGGCATAGGCACGGTGCTTGTCGTGGTGGCGCTCTTCTGCGTAGCTGGCTACAATTCGACGGCCTATTATCCGTCGCTGACCGATGTGGCCTCGTCGCTGACCATCCGCAACAGCTCCTCGTCGCTCTTCACGCTCAAGGTGATGAGCTGGGTTTCGATAATAACGCCGTTCGTCATCGCCTACATCGCTTATGTCTGGGCCAAGATGAACAGCAAACCGATCACTCCCGAGGAAATGAAGGCTGAAAGCCACAAATACTGAATCTGAAAAAAACGGACTCCTCCCGATATATGGATCGTCCCGTTCCGGACCACTACCGAAACGGGACGTTTTTCAGTCACCGGCGGGAGATACAGCCACCTCAACCGAATCGCAATCATGAAAAAAACAGCAACGCTTCTACTGACATGGCTTTCGCTGAGCGCCAGCGCGACAGAGCCTGTGGATTATGTCAGCACCCTTGTGGGGTCACAGTCGGATTACGCGCTTTCCACAGGAAACACCTATCCGGCACTTGCTCTGCCCTGGGGCATGAATTTCTGGACCGCTCAGACAGGAAAAACCGGCAACGGCTGGGCCTACCGATATGACGAGCGCAAGATTCGCGGCTTCAAGCAGACCCATCAGCCGAGTCCGTGGATCAACGACTACGGCCAGTTCGCCGTCATGCCCGTCACCGGTTCTCCGAGGTTTGACGAGGAGAGCCGCGCAAGCTGGTTCAGCCACAAGGCGGAGACCGCGACACCATATTACTACAAAGTCTATCTTGCAGATCACGACGTGGTTACGGAAATAACCCCGACATCGCGCGCCGCCGCTTTCCGCTTCACGTTTCCGCAATGTGACACCTCGACGGTGATCATCGACCCTTTCGACAAAGGCTCTAAAGTCGAAATAGACACCGCCAACGGGCGAATAACGGGCTACACCACGCGAAATTCGGGCGGCGTTCCGGAAAATTTCCGAAATTATTTCGTCATCGAATTCGACACGCCGCTCCGCTATGCCGCAACTGTCTGCGACGGGAAGATCGATGAAAGCTCCCGGATTGCCGAATGCGACCATGCCGGCGCCATAGTCGGGTTCCCCACACGCAAAGGACAGATCGTCAACATGCGCGTGGCGTCTTCGTTCATAAGCCCCGAACAGGCTCTGATAAACCTGCGCGAGCTTGGCGACGGCGACTTCGACCGCATCAAAAACGAGGCCCGCAACCGCTGGAACGAGATTCTGGGACGAGTGGAGATCAGCCTCGATCCGGCAGACGCACTGACCATAGACCGCATGCGCACCTTCTATTCGTGCCTCTACCGCTCGGTGCTTTTTCCGCGTTCGCTCTATGAGATAAATGCCGCAGGAGAGATTGTACATTACAGCCCCTACAACGGAAAAGTGCTGCCGGGCTACATGTTTACCGACACCGGCTTCTGGGACACGTTCAGATCGCTCTTCCCGCTGCTCAATCTGCTCTACCCTTCACAGAACGAAAAGATTCAGGCCGGACTGGTCAACGCGTGGCTTGAAAGCGGCTTCCTGCCCGAGTGGGCAAGTCCGGGTCACCGCGACTGCATGGTCGGCAACAACAGCGCTTCCGTGGTTGCCGACGCCTGGCTCTCAGGACTCCGCGGATATGACATCGAAACGCTGTGGAAAGCCGTCACACACGGCGCCCATGCCGTTCACCCTAAAGTGTCATCGACGGGACGCCTCGGCCATGAATATTATGACAGCCTCGGGTATGTCCCCTACGACAAGGGAATCAACGAAAGTGCCGCGCGGACGCTCGAATATGCCTACGACGACTGGTGCATCCTTCAGCTCGGACGCGCCCTCGGGAAAAGCGAAGCTGAACTTGCGCCCTACGCCAAATCGGCGATGAACTACCGCAATCTTTTTGACAAATCACACAATCTGATGCGCGGACGCAACGCCGACGGAACTTTCCAGAGTCCTTTCAATCCCCTGAAATGGGGCGACGCCTTTACGGAAGGCAATTCCTGGCACTACACATGGTGCGTGTTCCATGACCCTCAGGGCCTGATTGACCTCATGGGCGGCGAGAAGGAATTCAACGGGATGCTCGACTCGGTCTTCACGGTTCCGCCCGTGTTCGACGAGAGCTATTACGGCCATGTCATCCACGAGATCCGCGAGATGCAGATCATGAACATGGGAAACTATGCGCACGGCAATCAGCCGGTTCAACACGCCATATATCTCTATGACTATTCCGGCGAACCGTGGAAAACGCAGTTCCATGTGCGCGAGGTGATGGACCGGATGTATTCCGCGACACCCGACGGCTATTGCGGCGACGAGGACAACGGCCAGACTTCCGCCTGGTACGTTTTTTCGGCACTGGGCTTCTATCCCGTAGCTCCCGGAAGCGGAGAGTATGCACTGGGCGCTCCGCTTTTCCGTCATGTGCGGCTCAATCTCGAGAACGGGAAGAGGGTGACAATCAACGCTCCGGCCAATTCAAGCGCCAACCGCTACATCAAGGAACTGAAAATCAACGGAAAGATTTCAGACAGGAACTATCTGACCCGCAAAGAGCTTTTTGAAGGGGCGACGCTCGACTTCGTCATGAACGACATTCCCGACAAAAAGCGCGGCACCTCCCCAGCCTCGCGCCCCTACTCTTTCTCCCGCGACAAACGCCTGAAATAATCCCAACTTCCTATTTTAGCTAAGTTAGCTAAAATAGCTAACTTAGGTAATTTTGGGAGATAGTGTCGGGGAAAAATTTGGAGGGATGGAAAAAAGTTGCTATCTTTGCAGCCGGGTAAGTCCTACACGACCAGCTCCCCGGGAACTCCGTCAGATCTTGACCGAAGCAGCGGTACCGGGTTGTAGCGGTGCGATGTAGTCAGCTTACCCTTTTTCAGTTTATATAGATGACCGCGAAAAAGAAACACATACTTGTGCTGCGCTTTTCAGCCTTGGGCGACGTCGCCATGACGCTACCGGTGATTTATTCGGCGGCAACGGCGTATCCCGAGATCAGATTTACGGTTGTGACAAGACCATTTTTCGCCAGACTTTTCATAGCGCCTCCTCCCAACGTAAATGTCTATCCGGTCGATCCTAAAAAATACACGGGGATTTCGGGTGTCACCCGTCTTGCCCGCGAACTGGGGCGTCTGAGGCCAACGTCCGTAGCCGATCTTCACAACGTTTTGCGGACATGGCTTATCGACTCTTATTTCAGGATGAGAAATGTCCGCGTCGTCATGGTCAACAAAAAGCGTGCCGGGAGGCGGACGGCACTCCGTTCGAGAGAGAACCAGGAGAATTTCATCAGCCGCTATGTCAATGTCTTCAAGCGCCTGGGGCTGGATTTCGACCTGACATTCCGTTCACTGAAACTTCCGTCGGCTTCTCTTCCGCTGAAAATAGAGCAGCCGGCTGTCGGAGTTGCGCCGTTCGCGCGCTATTATACCAAGACTTATCCGCCGGAGATGATGCGCCGCGTTGTCGAAAAACTCTGCGAGAAGGGCCTCAACGTCTATCTTTTCGGCGGCCGCGGCAAGGAGGCGGAGATCCTGAAGGGATGGTCGGAGGCGACGAAGGGATGTCATTCGGTAGCAGGAGAATTCGCCATAGAGGAGGAGCTCGCGCTAATGTCGCAGATGAAGGCGATGGTCAGCATGGATTCCGCCAACCAGCATCTGGCGTCGCTTGCAGGCGCTACGGTCATAACGATATGGGGGGCGACCACACCTGAATGCGGTTTCACCCCTTATCGGCAGGACTCCGCAGGATGGCTGCGACTCGTTCCGGCGCCCGAGTGCCAGCCCTGTTCGGTGGCCGGGACTCCAAAATGTCCCCGCGGCAATCTGAAGTGCATGTATGGAATGGCACCGGATTTCATCGCTTCCGAAATCATGAAAAAGATCGACAAATGACAGAATATATTTTATTCGTAGCCGCATTCTGGTGTTGGTGCGTGCTGTTTTTCATCCTCATACAGAAACCGCTTTTCCTATTCCTCAACCGGGAGAGCTGTCCTGAAAAAATCACCTTCTCATCTTATCTTCAGGTCATTCGCCACGGATTTGTCACCGATGCGATAGTCGCGAGCTATCTTTGCGCCGTCCCGCTGATTCTCGGTCTGATACATTTTCTTTTCCCGTCATCGAACCTCTCCGCGATGATGCTCCCCTACAATATTCTCGCCGCTCTGACTGTGGCCGTCATAAGTCTGGGTGACGCGGTGCTCTACAGTTTCTGGGGCTCGAAAATAGAATCATCGATCTTTATCTATCTGAAACATCCGAAAAGCGTGATCGCAAGTGTCAGCACAGGTTATGTGCTCACGGCCCTTGTCTCATGGCTCTTCCTGTCGGGTATATTTTTCGCCGGTGGCGACTTAATCAGCGAAACGGCTGAACTCCATTCATCGGAAGCGCCTCTGCGCTGGTGGAGCTATATCGCGGGGCCGTTGCTTTTCATCGCGGGAGTCGGAGTGTGCTTCATAATAATCCGCGGTCTGAGAATCAGGCCCAACAATCCGAGCGTGGCATATTTCAGCCCGGTCACGTTTCTGAACCACTGGGCACTCAACCCGGCCTATAACCTGATATATTCCTTAAGCACCCGAAACGAATATCGCGGCCATTTCCGCGCCTTCGACGATGAAGAAGCCGAGAGAATAACCGCTCCGCTCTTTCCGGTGACGGGAACGCCGCGACTGAAACTGCTGAACACCGCAACCCCGAATATACTGACGATCATCTGGGAAAGCTTCGGGGCGGAATTCTGCGGCGCCATCGGCGGCCGCGAGGAGGTCACCCCCTGTTTCAACCGCCTCTGCGAGGAGGGGGTGCTGTTCACCAACTGCGTCTCGAGCTCGTTCAGGACCGACCGCGCACAACCCGCCATTTTCTGCGGACTGCCCGGGCAGCCTACGACCAGCATCATACGCCACAGCCGCAAGCTTCCCAATCTGCCCGCGTGGACCAGAGACCTGCGGGAAAAAGGCTATGACACAACCGCCGTGCATGCCAGCGACCTCACGGTCATGCACATGTCGGAGTTCTTTCTTGCAGCGGGCCACAACGAACTCGTTGACCAGAACGCATTTCCCCGAAGCGCTTCGAAATGCAAATGGGGCTTTCATGACCACGAGATGTTCCGGATGCTCTATGACATTATTGAAAAAAAGAGCGCGGACAAGACACCGTGGCTGATCTCGGCACTGACTCTCAGCTCACACGAGCCGTTCGTTGTGCCCTACCGCCGTCTGAAGGATGACGCGGACAATTCGATGGCCTATACCGACGCGTCGCTCGGCGAGTTCATGGATAAGCTCAAGGGGTCGCGGGCATGGGACAATCTGCTCGTCATCATTGTCGCCGACCATAGCCTGAACCGCCCCGGCACTCCGGAGAGCCGCGCGAAATACGCCCATATCCCCCTGCTCCTGACCGGCGGCGCAGTGAAAGGACCGATGAAAATCGACACCCTGATGAACCAGACAGACATGGCCGCGATCCTGCTGGGGCAGCTCGGACTGCCTCACGACAAATACGTTTTCAGCCGCGACGTACTGGCGGAAACCTACACGACTCCTTCGGCCATGCACACATATATCAACGGTTTTCTTTTCACGGACGAAAGCGGCCACACAGACTATGACAACGTCAGCGGCCAACCGGTCAACAATACCGGCGACGAGACCCGCGAGCGGCGCGGCAAGGCTATACTTCAGATACTCTACGATTACATAGACAAACTCGGATAACAGACAATCATGGCGACAATCAGAGAGAAAATCCGGCGCGTGTTCCGCTCTACTCCGGCAGGGCTGCTCATAAACCTTTTCTGGATATATGCGGCCTATACAATCTGCCGCGCAGCGTTTCTATTGGAGAACTGGTCGGTGTTCAGCGACTCGCTGACATGGAAAAGCGCCTTCACCATGTTCATCGGAGGCCTGCGCTTCGACTCATCGGCCATTTTCTACAGCAACGCCCTCTTCATTCTGCTTTATCTGCTGCCCGTAGCCGCCAAGGAAGGGAAGAAATGGTACAAGGCGATGACGAAATGGATCTATGTGGCGGTCAACGCATTGTGTGTGGTGATCAACCTCGCGGACACGGTGTTTTTCGCCTTCCGTCTGCAACGTTCAACGATGGCCACTTTCACGGAATTTCAGGGCGAGGGCAATCTCCTGAAAATCGGAGCCATCGAACTGCTCTCGCACTGGTACTTCGTGCTTCTGGCTGCCGCCCTCACCTACGGATTCATCAAGCTTTACCGCTATCCGGCGATGCCGGGCAAACCGCGCCGCAACTATTACATCACCAATTGCGTAGCCCTCGTCGTCATGGGCTATGTGACGGTCAGCGGAATGAGAGGAGCTCTTCTTTTCCTCTCGGCCACGCGGCCGATATCTGTAGGCTACGCGCAGCGTTATGTCGGCAGAGCCGTTGAGACAGGCGTCGTCCTCAACACACCTTTTTCCCTGCTGCGCACGACCGGGCAACACGTGATGGCCGAGCCTACCTTTTTCTCCGACAAGGAACTCGACGCCATCTACAGCCCGCTGCACATACCGGCCGACACCGTTGCGCCCCGCGGCAAAAACGTGGTCATCCTTATCGTCGAAAGCCTCTCGCAGGAATTTATCGGCGGCCTGAACAAGGATCTCGACGGAGGAAAGTACAAGGGCTACACCCCCTTCACCGACTCGCTGCTGAACGTCAGCGCCTACTGGGAGCAGAGCTTCGCCAACACCTATTTCAGCATTGACGCACCCCCCGCCGTGCTCGCTTCGATTCCTCGCATGCGGACCCCGTTCATGACCTCGTCACATTCACTCAACGACATCAACTCGATAGCCTCGGAGCTGAAGCCGCTCGGCTACAGGTCAGCATTTTTCCACGGCGCCGACAATGAATCGCTCGGCATCCACGCCTTCACAAACCAGGCCGGATTTGACAGCTACTTCGGACAGAACGAATTCTATGCCGACAAGCGTTTCGGAGGCAAATCGCAGTTCGACGGGACATGGGGTGTGTGGGACGAACCGTTCCTGCAGTTCTTCGCGGCGAAGATAGGCGAGATGCGGCAGCCTTTCGTCGCCTCGGTCTTCACGCTGTCGTCACACCATCCGTTCCGCGTCCCGGAGCAATACAAGGATTCCCTTAAGGACGAAGGGCTTTTCCCGCTTCACAAATGCATCCGCTACGCCGACCTGTCGTTGCGCCGCTTCTTCGAGACCGCCTCGCGGCAACCTTGGTATGCCAACACCATCTTCATTCTCACCGCCGACCATACCAGCGCCAAACGCACCCATGACGTCTATAAGACCGATCTTGGCGGCTTCCGCGTCCCCATCCTGATTTTCGATCCGTCGGGCGAGCTGCCCCGCGGCCGCATGGAAGGGATCGCCCAGCAGACCGACATCATGCCGACGATGCTCAACTATCTGGGAGCCAAGCGCCCCTATATAGCATTCGGGAAAGATCTGTTCGCCACTCCTGCCGAGGATTCATGGGCCTTCAACTGGGACAAAATACCGCAATACATTCAAGGCGACTGGCTTCTGCAGCTCGACGGCGAAGAGGGCAACGTCACCGCTCTCTATAACTACAAGCGCGATCCATTGCTGAAAAACAATCTCGCCGGCAAAGGAATTGCCGAGGAAGCCGCGATGACCCGCAAGGCGAGAGCCTTCATCCAGAGCTATCTGAAACGTATGAGCAACAATAGCGCAACCGTCAACCCGACAAAGAAACCGCAATGAAGATAGTCCAGATTTTTCCCGGCAAGGTTTGGGGCGGTGCCGAACAATATGTTCTTGACCTCGGCAAGGCCCTCTCGGCTGAAGGCCATGAGGTCAGCTACGTGGCGCGACCGTCGGCCGCCGTCAGCTCACGGCTGAAAGGCGCCATAGATTTCACGCTTGTTCCTCTCGGCGGATTTTTCAGCGGAAAAGCGGCCCGGATGCTCGCGCCGGTCGTGATGGATGCGGATGTCGTCCATGTCCATGACGCGGGTCAGGTTCCGGCCGTGATGAAAGCTATCGACCTCAGCGGGAGCAAAGCGCGGGTGGTTCTGACACGCCATATTGCCCGAGCCTCGCGCACGATGCCTTACCGTCGCGGTGCCATGCGTCGGCTCCACCGCATGATCTTCGTCAGCGATCTTGGGCGCCGACTGTGGCAAAGCGTCAACCGGTGGATGCCGGACGAGAAATGCCTCACCGTCCACAACAGCATCCCCGACAGCCCGGCGGCGGAAGTGGAGAATCTTCACGCCCGATTCGGAGTCGATGAGAAGACTCCGCTGATCATGTTCACCGGCCGCGTGCGCAAATCCAAGGGGTGCGAGACGCTTGTCCGCGCTCTCGGAAAGGTGCGCGACCTGCGGTGGATGATGCTCTTCGTCGGGACATGCAAACCGGCTGACTACGACAAGGAGCTGATTGAGGCGGCGCGTGAGTGCGGAATCGCCGACCGCGTAGGATTTTACGGCTTTTCCGACCGCGTGCGCTCGCTCATCCCTCATGCGGCGATCGGGGTTGCGCCGTCGATCGTCAGGGAAGCGTGTCCGCTGGCGCCTATGGAGTTCATGCAGGGCGGTGTGTGCGTGATCGCCTCTGACAACGGTGCTCAGCCGGAATATATCACCGACGGCAAAACGGGTCTCCTGACACCTCCGGACAATATCGACGCTCTGGCCGCCGCGCTGCGCACGGTGCTCACCGATTACAAGATGCGCCGGCGGTTGGGAGAGGCGGGACGCGCCTATTTCCGCAGCTCGATGTCGTACCGCTCATTCCTCGACGCCATTCTCGCAGTTTACTCCGAATGAGGGGGATTAGGCGAATTGGACGGATTGGACGGGGCGGACAAAGTCGGACAGGTCAGACGAGTCGGACGGGGCGGACAGGGCATTTTCCGGAGGACGGGGGTGGGTTATTTGGCGGAAAAGTTGTAACTTTACACTCAAGTTGCGGAGTAGGCTCTTTTTCCAACTGTCAAACGATCTTTCTGCTCCGCCACAATTCATCATGCGTAAACTGCTATATACCATCATAATCGCGGGAATTGCCCTTGCCAGCTGCTCCCACGACAACAAAGAGAAAGTGACTATCAAGCCGATAGATCCTAAAGAGGTGCGTCAGCTCGAGGAAGACAGCGTCAGCCCCTACAATCATCCGCTGCTCGAGATGCCTGAACCTAACACGAAGCTGACGTTCAACCGCATAGGGCGACCTGACGAGGTGTTCAACGACAGCAATTTCGTTCACTGGGCGGAGGCTGAACGCATTGGCATAGAGCCGATTTCCGACACTCGCTCACATCTGGTCACCCGGCGCCCGCTGGTGAAGGTCACTCCGTGCGCGGATTTCTACGTCGAGGAACTGACCTATTCGCGCCCCTACATGATTCCCGAGGGAGCCGCAATGCTCCACGAGATAGGACGCCGCTTCAACGACACCCTGGCTGCTCGCGGGGGAGGCAAGTACCGGATAAAGGTCACGAGCGTGCTCCGCACTCCGGAAACCGTCAGACGGCTGCGCCGCGCCAATGGAAACGCAGTAGATTCGTCGGTCCATCAGTTAGGGACGACAGTGGATATATCCTACGTCAGATTCGCAGTGGATGCGACGGAAAAGACACATTCGGCCGAAGAGCTGAAAGGCGTTCTGGCCGAGGTGTTATACGCCATGCGCGAGGAGGGAAAATGCTGGGTCAAGTATGAGATAAAGCAGCCCTGCTTCCATGTGACTGTGCGCTCGCCGCAGATTCCGCCGTCGAAAGAAAACCGATAACCCTTATCCTTCAGAAAGAACTCACCAAAAGACACCAAATTGACTGAAAACACCAACATACAGCCGCCGGAACAGGCTCCGGAAAGCGAACCGGATAAAAAAAAGAAAAAGAAACGGCGCCCCCTATGGGCGAGGATTCTCATCTGGCTCGGAGCCGCGGTAACGACCGTGGCGCTGCTCATAGCGCTTGTCATCTCGCTCATAGTGTGGATTCTGACTCCGGAAAAGCTCACGCCGCTCGTCAACAAGTATGCGAGCGAATATCTCATAGCCGACGTAAACGCCCGACGGGTGGAACTTACGTTCTGGCACACGTTCCCGCGCTTCAGCGTCGATGTCGATTCGCTGGGAATCACGAGCCGCGCACTCCGCGACCTGCCGGACAGCGTGCGGGCGACACTGCCCGCTGATGCCGACTCGCTTCTTTTCATCAAAAGATTTTCGGGAGGAATCAATCTCGCGGCTCTCGCGAAAGGCGACATATCGATCTATGACGTGGATCTCTGCGGGACACGCGCCAATCTGGTGCAAGTCGATTCGCTGAGAGCCAATTACCTCATAATGCCGCCCTCGGAGGAAGAGACGCCGGAGAAAAAAGAGACGGCGATTCCCAACATCTCCATCAACAGTTTCACGATAGCCGACGGCCTCGTGGCACGTTTCAGAATACCAGCCGACTCTCTTGACTGCACGCTCGGACTGCATCGCGCCCAACTGGCCGACAGCTCGTCGCACGGGCAGCCGCTCTACACCCTGACGGCCACCGGCGACGCCGCCGCTTCCCTGGCAATGCTGAAAATTCCATCCACCCCGTTCGGGATAGACGGAAATATCCAGTGGGAGAGTAAGAAACCCATGCAGATAGGGCTCAGCGATTTCAGGCTGCGCGTCGGCGAGGTCGAGGCCAAGTTCTCCACACGGATAGACGTGACGGACGATCTGACCGTCCACGAATTCACAGCCGACATTCCCGAGGTCAGACTCATGAAGATCATCGAGCTTGTGCCGGGAGAATATGTGGAGGCCCTGAAGCCACTCGACACCGACCTGAGCCTTCAGCTGAAAGCGAAACTGCTGAAACCGTACATAGTTTCATCACCGGAACTTCCATCGGCCGAAATTTCATTCAAAGCCGACGCTAAACGGCTCGTTTTCGGACGCCTGAATCTATCCAGGCTTAAATTTGACATGGAGGCGACGGTAGATCTCGCCAATCCCGACGCGTCGCATATCAGCATCAACGCAGTGGAAGCCATGGGTAAAGCGATGGATTTCAAGCTGAAAGCATCGATTGACCATCCGGTTTCCGATCCATCGGTACAGGGAAATTTCGAAGGGACGCTTACGGTGCAGAATCTGCCCCAGCAACTGCTTGAGAGACTTCCATGCGCGATCCGCGGCACCCTCCGCGGGAAAGCCGAAGTCAAGACGCGGCTCAGTTATCTGTCACCCAAGCTCTTCCACAAGGCAAAGATAGACGGAGAGATAACGCTCGACGATTTCCGCATGGCCATGACCGACGGAACCCTCGACTCCTACATACGCCACGGCGTTTTCAGATTCGGTTCAAGCTCAAGCATCACGGTGAAAGACCATCTCATCGACTCGATGCTGACCGCGTCGCTGACTATCGACACGATGGCGGTCGCCACCCCTGAGATGACTTTGAGCGGACGGGAGCTTTCGGCCGGAGTGGGCGCCCGGAATATCAGGACTTCCTCGGACACGTCGCAGATCAATCCGATAGGCGCGACGATACATGGCGAAAGAATAATGCTCCGCTCTGACTCGGATTCGATCCGTGTGCGTCTGCGCGACGCGCGCATCAGCGCCTCGCTCCAACGCTACGAAGGGAAAGGGCGCAGCCCTCTGCTGAAAGCGACGGTCAATTCGGGCGCCATAATGTTTGCCGACCGCTACAACCGCGCCATACTGCGCGACGGTCAGGCATCTTTCACGGTGCATCCTAAATCGCGTCCGGTCATGTCGGCGCGCCGTCAGGCACGATTCGACTCTCTGGCCATGCTCCATCCCGACCTGTCGGCCGATTCGGTCATGGGACTCATGCGGAAACAAGCGCGACAGGCAATGGCGGAATATGACCGCCAGCGCCTCGGGCGCGAAGACATCACGGTCGATCTCGACAAACCGATGCGCAACCTGCTACTGCGCTGGAACGCCTCGGGCTCTCTGAAAGCACGCCGCGTCAGGGTTTTCACGCCTTATTTCCCCTCTCGCAACACACTGACCGGACTTGATCTGACCTTCTCGACCGACTCCATAGTGCTCGCGGAGACCAAACTCCGCATAGACAACAGCGATTTCACGCTGAACGGCGCCATCCATAATCTCAGACGCGCACTGACTTCGCGCCACGGCTCGCCCTACAAGCTCGACTTCAATGTCAAGTCGGACACCATAGATGTCAACCATCTGATGGCCACCATGATCCGCGGAGCCGTATTCGCCGACAAAGTGGCTGCGGGAGTTACGGAAGGAATGAGCGACAGCGAATCGGAGGAATTGCTTCAGCGACAACTCGACAGCCAGCTGCCCGACACGGCACGCCGCACGGCTGTCCTTATCCCCTCGAACATCACCGCCAATTTCTCGCTCCACGCCAACCATGTCCTCTACTCCAATCTGTGGCTCCACGGCCTGGACGGTCTGGTGGAGATATATGACGGAGCGCTGAATCTCGACCGGCTCAAGGCGTACACCAACATCGGCGCCGTAAATTTCTCGGCACTTTATTCAGCCCCGACAGCCGACGCACTTTCGCTGGCTGCCGCCGTCAGAATCAAGCGGCTCAATCTGCGTTCGGTGCTCGACATGATGCCTCAGATCGACTCGCTGCTTCCGCTGCTGGGCGAAGTGAGGGGCATAGTGGATGCGGACATGGCTCTGACCACTGAGCTCGACTCGCTGATGGACCTCAGGCTCAACACCCTGAACCTCGCGCTCAAGATCTCGGGCGACAGTCTGCAGCTCCTGGACAACGAAACCTTCCGCACCATAGCCAAATGGATGCTGTTCAAGAAAAAAGACCGCAACCTGATAGACCACATGGATGTCGAACTCGCCATACACGACGGATTCATCGACCTCTATCCCTTCATCTTCGACATGGACCGCTACCGGCTCGGCGTCAGAGGGAGCAATGACGCGAATTTCAACCTGAACTATCACGTGGCCGTCATCAAATCGCCGATTCCGTTCAAATTCGGCATAAACATCAAAGGGACCCCGGAGAAGATGAAAATACGTCTGGGCAAAGCCCGGATCAACGAAAAGACGGTTGCCGAGAGCCGGCGGCTGACGGACACCGTACGCGTCAATCTCATAAACGAGATCACGCAGGCATTCCGCCGCGGAATCCGCTCGACAGGAATGAGGGGTCTGCGGCTCAACGACGGACGGACCCCCGGAAGCGGCGCACGCAACGAAGCCGCCGAAGAGGACCGTTTCACGCATGCCGATTCCATCGTCCTGATCCAGCAGGGCCTCATCGAGCGTCCGGCCGGATTCATCATGCCGGGCGACACGATAAAGACCGAGCCTGCTCCGGCAAAAAAGAAAAAGAAGAAGAAATAACCCCTCAATCTCCCATCTATTCCGATGTACACAAAGCTCATACAGGACTTCCTTAACCGTCAGGACTACATAAACGTCATTCCCCGGGCCGCGCTGATAGATATGGACGGCACTCTCTATGACTCGATGCCGAGCCATGCGCGTGCCTGGCAGCGGATGATGGCTGAAGTTGGGATAGAGCTTCCGGTAGAGGACTTCTTCCGCTATGAAGGGCGGACCGGCGCCTCGACCATAAACATACTTTTCAGGAAGGCCTTCGGCCGCGACGCCACGGAGCAGGAAGTCAAGGATCTCTACCGCCGCAAGACGGAACTGTTCGCCGCCCTCGATCCGGTCAAGCCTATGCCCGGGGCAGCCGAAATGCTCGGTTTTCTTGAACAGATAGGCATAAAGCGAGTTCTTGTGACCGGCTCAGGCCAGTCATCGCTCCTCAACCGGCTCAACGAAGACTTTCCGGGCGCCTTCGCGCTCGACATGCGCGTGACATCACGCGATGTCACAAAAGGGAAACCGGCCCCCGAGCCTTATTTCAAGGGGATGGAACTGGCCGACGTGAAGCCCAACGAATGCATAGTGATCGACAACGCGCCTCTCGGGGTGGAGTCGGGACACGCATCAGGCGCCTTCACGATCGGGGTCACCACGGGCCCTATCGCGACGGAAGAGCTCAAGGAAGCGGGGGCCGACATAGTGTTCCCCTCGATGCACGATCTGGCCGACGCGCTGCCGCTGCTTGTCTATGGACTTATAACAACCTCCCGCAATTACAACTGACCCAATGAAACAAGCTCTTATTTTCACTTCCGATCCGGCGAAAGCCCTTGATGAAGCCCTCGCAGCCGAAGAGAACCGACATCCCGGCTCACTCTTCATACTGACCGACGAAAACAGTGCCAGATGCTGCCTTCCGCTTCTGAAAGAGAGCCGAGCCGCTGCCGACGCAAAAATCATAACCATCGGGGCAGGCGACAGCAACAAGAACATCCGCTCGCTCGAAGAAGTGTGGACAACCCTGACCGGAGGAGGCGCCACGCGCGGCTCGGTCATGGTTAATTTAGGCGGAGGAATGGTCACTGATCTCGGAGGCTTCGCAGCCGCGACATTCAAGCGCGGAATCCGATTCATAAACATCCCCACTACCCTACTATCGGCGGTCGATGCCGCGGTCGGGGGCAAGACCGGCATAAACTTCTGCGGGCTTAAAAATGAGATAGGCTCTTTCCGCGAGGCCGAAACGGTCATCATATCGGCGGCTTTCTACTCCACCCTACCCTACGGAGAACTGCTTTCGGGTTACGGCGAGGTGTTGAAACATGCGCTGATCGACTCGCCCGAGGCCGTTGCGGAGGCGCTGAAAATCAATTTGCAGGAGGTATGCCTGACGCAGCTCGAAGGGATTCTTCAGCGCAGTGTCCGAGTAAAGCAGCGGATTGTGGCGGAGGATCCTTTTGAACACGGCATCAGACGCGCGCTCAATCTCGGCCATACCGCCGCCCATGCCTTCGAGGCTCTCGCCATGGAACGTCGGCGACCATTAGCCCACGGCATAGCGGTTGCCCACGGACTGGTCACGGATCTCGTCATGTCACATTTGCGGCTGGGATTCCCCTCTGACACGCTCCATCAGGTCGCCTCCTTTGTCCGCGACAACTATCCGGCGCCCGAATTCACATGCAAGGAGTACGGGGCACTGACGGATTTCATGCGTCACGACAAAAAGAACCGGTCGGCCGACGCCATAAACTTCACTCTTCTGAGCGCTCCGGGAGAGATAAAAATCGACTGTCTGGCCACGGATACGGAAATATCGGCGGCGCTCGACATTACACGCGATCTCCTCGGCTGCTGATCAAGGGCGGCGCAGATAAGTGACAAACCTGTAGCTGACGCCTGAACGGGGATCGACGGCTTCAGGCGAAGTCTCTGCGACAGTCCACACCTCCGGATCAATAGCGGGGAAAAAGGTATCGGCGTCAGGAACTTCGGCATCGACTTCGGTCATCAGAAGCCTGTCGGCCATTGAAATGACCTGACCATAGACGCGCCCCCCGCCTATTATGAAAACCTCGCCGGCTCCGTCACACATAGCTATGGCGTCACCGATCGACGGGGCTGTCTCCGCACCTTCGGCCCTATAGTCGGGATTACGGCTGATGACAATGTTACGCCGGCCGGGAAGGGCACCGCCGGGAAGGGCTTCGAAAGTGCGCCGCCCCATGATGACCGGATGTCCGAGAGTGAGCTGCTTGAACCTCTTGAAATCGGCCGAAATGTGGAAGGGCTGGTCACCTCCGCGGCCTATGGCGCCGTCACGCGCCACAATCGCTATCATGCTAATCACAGGCATATCCATCACACTGAAACCTTTCCTTTGATTGCGGGCCACGGATCGTAGTCTTCCAGACGGAAGTCCTCGTAGCGGAAACCGAATATATCCTTGACATCGGGGTTGAGGACCATTCGCGGCAACGGACGCGGAGTGCGCTGCAGCTGTAGATTGACCTGCTCGAAGTGGTTGTTATAGATATGCGCGTCGCCGAGAGTGTGAATGAAATCTCCGGCTTCGAGACCTGTCACCTGCGCCATCATCAGGAGCAGCAGAGCGTAGGAAGCGATGTTGAAGGGGACACCGAGGAACGAGTCGGCGCTGCGCTGATAGAGCTGCAGGCTCAGACGTCCTCCCGCGACGTAGAACTGGAAGAAAGCATGGCACGGAGGGAGATTCATATTGTCGAGATCGGCCACATTCCAGGCGCTCACGATTATGCGCCGCGAGTCGGGATTGTTCTTTATCGTCTCGACAGCCTCTTTTATCTGGTCAATGTGACGGCCGCGGTAGTCGGGCCACGAACGCCACTGATAGCCGTAGATATGGCCCAGATCGCCGTTTTCGTCAGCCCATTCATTCCATATCCTGACACCGTTTTCCTGAAGATAGCGGACGTTCGTGTCGCCTTTCAGGAACCAGAGGAGTTCATGGATTATAGATTTGAGATGGACTTTCTTGGTTGTGAGCAAGGGGAAGCCGTCGGCCAGATTGAATCGCATCTGATAGCCGAAAACGGATCGGGTGCCGGTGCCGGTGCGATCACTTTTATCGACACCGTTGTCAAGGATTTCGCGAAGCAGGGTCAGATATTGTTTCATTATTGCGGATTGGTTTACAAGTTGAATCGACGCTCGTTTCGGGCGAGTTGCCGAAGTCGCTTATACGGGTCATCATCGGAGTGGAAAGCTGTTTGCGGCGCCAGGTGTAACGGATGGCCGAGTTGGGGCACACGTTCACGCAGTCGAAGCAGACAACGCAGCGGCTGCCATCGACCACGTGGTCAGTCAGGTCTATGCACGAGGACTTGCAGACGGCCTCGCAACGGCCACACTGAATGCAGAGATCCGTATCGATATCCATCTGATAGATTGAATAGCGGCTTACGCATCCCATCGCCGTTCCGAGAGGACAGATGGTGTTGCAGAGGGTTCTGCCAGACTGCGCCGAGACAAATACGGTCACGGCGGCTATGAGCGTCGCTATGATGCAGGCGCCGGCATTGGCGGTGAGAATGACGGAGGCTGCGGGGGTCTCCACCCCGATGCTCGCAAGCCCTTTCGCCACAAGAATGACAACGGGCCGGAGGAAATCATCACAAAGTCTTGAAAAAGCCGAGAACGGCTCGAAAACCGACGTGACCACGGAGATTCCGAGGACAATACAGAGAAGGACAATGACGAGGACGGAATATCTCACTGCGGTGGCAGGGCGCATATAACGATAGCGACGCGGAGTATCGATGAGTTTCACCAGAGGGACCATGCGGCGTGAACGCGCGCAGATGTCCTGAAGGGTGCCGAGGGGGCAGACTGTCGAACAATATATCCGGCCGAAAGCGAGAGTGACAAGGAGCCAGACAATGAATATGAAAAGCGAAAAACCGAGAATAGCCGGCCCGAGCTGTATTTTCTCGAGCCACGGCCCTACGCCCGGCAACATCAGCGCCGGACAGACGAGTCCGCATGTCAGGATGCAGGACGCAGCTAATGAAACTATTATGCGGCCGACGCGGAGCAGTTTGTCAATCATAGTCCAAATGTAGCAATTTTTCGCGACTTATCAGGGCTCCGCGCCTCACTTTTAGCGCTTGCGGGCAAAAAAATCCGTCATAAGCGCGGCACATTCCCCGGCCATAAGGCCACCGCGCACCACCGTGCGGGGATGGAAAGGCGCGTCGGTAAAACGCGAATATCCGCGTTTCGGATCGGATGCGCCGTAAACTATATTGGAGATCTGACTCCAAGCGAGGGCTCCGGCACACATGAGACATGGCTCAACCGTGACGTAAAGCGTGCAGTCGGTCAGATATTTTCCGCCGAGGGTCTGAGAAGCGGCGGTTATGGCCTGCATTTCGGCGTGGGCGGTCACGTCGGTCAGCTTTTCGGTCAGGTTATGGCCCCGGCCCACGACGCGACCCCTACTGACCACGACGGCCCCAATCGGAATCTCGTCATCAAGAGCGGCCGCACGGGCTTCTTCGAGGGCCATGCGCATGAAGCGTTCGTCGGAAGAGGAAAATTCGTTCATCGGCAAATATCTATTCTGAGGCCGTCACGGGCCGCTATAACATTCGGAAATTCGCGAGAGGCTTCCTCGACAAGGATGTCAACCGAGCTGTATCTCTGGGAAAAATGTCCGAGAATCAGAGTATGGACACCGGCCATGGCCGCAATCTTTCCCGCCTGAGCGGCCGTCGAATGTCCGCGCTGACGTGCCTTTGCCTCAAGCGAGGAATCGTAGGTGGATTCATGATAGAGAAGATCGACTCCTCTGACAGCTTCAGCAACGCGGGGGTCGAAAACGGTGTCGGAACAATATGCGTAGCTGAGTGCAGGGTCGGCATCGGTGGTCAGACGGCTGTTCGGCACCGTCTCGCCCTCAGCGGTTATGAAATCGGCGCCCTCCTTTATCGCCTGCCGCTGCCAGAGAGGAACACGGTAGAAGTCCATCATCTCGCCCCGGATATGGCGTTTTTTCAGTTTCTCACGGAAAATATAACCGAAAGCAGGCATGCGGTGATAGAGCGGGAAAGCCTCGACAGTGAGGCCCGAGATATCTGCCACGATTCCGGGCGCGGCGGGAATGAAATCAATGTTGAAAGATGCGTCGCGACAGAAAAACTCAGTCATTCGCCTCATCATGTCTATCCCTTCGGCCGGAAGGACCACGGTCAGATTGTCGCCTTTCTCATGGAGCGACATGGTGGAAATGAGTCCCGGGAGCCCGAGACAGTGGTCGCCATGAAGATGGGAGATGAAAATATGCGTCAGACGGTTGAACGGCAGATTCATCCGGCGCATCATGGCCTGCGTTCCCTCGCCGCAGTCAATCATCATCAGGCGGCGCTTGTAGCGGAGGACCTGAGCGGAAGGATTTCTCAAGGGGGTGGGAGTGGCCGAACCGCATCCGAGGATATTTAGCTGGAAATCGCCCATCAGTCTTTGGTGTCGGCTTTTCGGAGGGATATGAGTTCCAGACGCGAGGCAGTGCGTTTTAGGATTGTCATCTCGAGTCCGTCGAGAGTCATGACATCACCCTGCTGCGGAATTATGCCTGTGGAAGTCAGGATATATCCCGCAAGAGTCTGATAGGCGTCGTCCTCGGGAATGTCGATATGATACTGTTCGCGGAGCACCTCGATCTCCACTCGGCCGGAACATTCGAAAACGCCCGGCTCAACCTCGCGTACAAGATCGGAGGTTGTGTCGTGCTCGTCGCGTATATCGCCGAAAATCTCCTCTACGAGATCCTCGAGAGTCACCAGACCGGCGGTGCCTCCGAACTCATCGACCACTATGGCCATGGACCTTTTTTCGGAAAGGAGCCGGCGCATCAGTTTGTTGGCCATAAGCGCTTCGGGGGCGAAAATGACAGGCTTGATGTGCTGTTTCCAGTCTCTCTGCGGATCGAAAAGCTCGCTGACATGGATGTAGCCGAGCACATTGTCAATATCGTCGGCATACACCACGATCTTGCTTCGGCCTGATCGGGTGAAAAGCTCGCTGAGAGTCTCGCGAGTGGTCGTGGCGAGATTTACGGCCACGATCTCGTTGCGCGGAAGCATGCAGTCGCGCAGATGAGTGTTTGAGAAATCGAGAGCGTTATGGAATATCTTCACTTCGTTTTCCACGGTTGCGCTCGCGGGATTTATCTCGTCGATGTTTTTTTCGAGATAGCGGTTAAGATCGCCGACGGAAAGCATCCCCATTTTCTGGGAGTCGGAATGGATGCCACACAGACGCATGAGTGTGCGCGAGAGCCATGTGGTGAACATCGAGACAGGCCAGAGGAGAATATAGAAGATCATCAGCGGGAAAGCTATGACCTTCAGCGAGGTATAGGGATTGATGCGGAAAACGGTCTTCGGGAAAAACTCTCCGGTGACAAGAATGACGCCTGTGGATATCAGAGTGGAGATAATGAGGACTACCGCTTCGTTAAGATTATAGTTCACAAGCCAGCACTGCTCTATCAGAAACGCGGCACCCATACCGTAGATGACGAGCATTATGTTGTTGCCGACAAGAATCGTTGAAATGAAGAGGTCCTCATCCTTGAAGAACATGTTCATGACACGTCCCATCAGTCCGCCGCGCTTGACATCGAGCTCGACACGCACGCGGTCGGAGGTTATGAAAGCGATCTCGGTTCCCGAAAAGAGGGCCGAGAAAATCAGAGAGACTACAGCAAGTATGATCCAGGTGGTGACGGTCATGGCTTATGTGTTGAATCGGGAGCGACAGGCACGGGCGACGGAGCGTGAGATACTGAATCAGGGCTCTGCATTCCGGGCTTGAAATCGGAAGCGGGGAACATACCCATCACCTTTCGCACCTCATACTGGGTCAGGCGTTCGTTGGAATTGAAGCCATAGCCTTCGATGACACGTCCCTGACGCTCGATGTGAATAAAAGAATCGGAATAAAGCTTCTGCTGCCGCTGGTCCCAGAAAAGCTGGGGCGTGAGGAATTTCTCGCCGGCGATATTCGTGATCTCGACATATCCGTCGAGCCGCCATAGCTGCTTGTTCTGGAAATACCGGGCGGAATCGCAGCGGACCTCGGCCTCGACGCGGAACATGTCGTTGTATTTCTCCAGATGAATCCCTTTCGGGAAATCCCAGCGGGGTTCCTTGGCCTGATCGAAAACGAGCCAGAGCGGCGACTCGATCTTGTAGCGCACCACTCCCGAGTCGGAGATCAGGGTGGAGACATCGGTGGTGGTCATTGTGGCGAAATGCTCCGGATCGAAATTACCCTTCATCATTTCCTTCTCCTTCTCCTTGCAGGCGAAAAGGTTCATGACCATCGCCAGGCTGACCGCAAGCAGCGGCAGTACACGCATCGGCGAGGCTGAATCGGATGACCGGAATGAAACAGGCATTTGTTTTCGGGAAAAATACAGCTACGGGGAGACAATTACTGGATCTTGTTCTGGAAGAACCAGAGCTGGTTGAAGTTGATGCCCAGGCGGATGTTGAAATAGTTCTCCTGAAGCAGGCGTTTGTCGGTGGCCGCGCGGTGACGATACTCGAATCCGAGATTCACGACGGTCTTCTGCCCGTAGGCCGGGAGTCCGAATCCGAAACCTACGCCATACTCCTTGACATGATTGTCACCGACCATCGTATAGTCGCGGTTATAGAATCCGCCCAGACGATATGAGACACGCTGGAAGAAACCGCCGCGCTCCTTCGGGGTGATGGAGGCGCCGAGGCCCATGCGGTAGCTGTCGGCGAAACGTGTGGTTTCGAAATTCTCCATTTTCATGGACTTCACCTTGCTCCAGGGCTGATATGTGAAATCGGCCTCGACAAGGAGCTTGCGCTGCCATTCCCAGCTGATACCGCCGCCATAGGAGGCGGCGAGTTCAGCGTTATGGCGCAATTTGGCAAAACCTACCGTGTCGGGCTTGGTATCGGCGTCTATGTCGTATTTTATGACTCTTGCATTGCCAAGAAGAGTTTTTGCGGGAGAATAGACCACGCCGAGTCCCACGCGGTTGTCGGCGTTGACATTGAATTTATATTGCGCGCCAAACTGGAAGCGGTAGTCGCGGACCTCCATCACCTGCTCGAAAAGCGACTGTGAACCCGTGTTGGTGGCTATTGTCACATCGTTCACGATGTTGCCGAAAAGATAGCTGACATTGAATCCGACCGAGAAGCCCTTGAACACGCGTCCGGCCAGACCGAGATAAAGCTGGTTGAGACCGCCCTGTCCCTGACGTGCGTTCAGACCGTTCTTTATTTCCGAACCGAAAGAGTAGCCCACGGAGCTATATGGAAGAAGGCCGAAGCTGGCGCCCATGCGCTTGCCGAGAGGCACCTGCATGGTTATATAGTTGAGCCCTCCTCCAAACTGCGAATCCTTTATCTTCTGTCCGTCGGCACCGAATTCAGAGGATTTGAGGTTGGTAAAATCAAGGCCCATGTCAAAGAGGAACGTCAGCGAGTCGGCGGCGGCATAGCTGGCCGGATTCATCACATTTATCTGACGGCCTGAGCTCATGGCGTAGCCGACACCGCCCATCTGCATCTGGGCCGCAGTAGCGTTGTTGTCGAGAAGTCCGTAGCCGAACTTCGAATAGGGGGAAACGGTGTTCTGCGCCTGCGCGGCCACGGAAGCCGCCAGCGCGAGTAAAACGAGAGAAATTTTAGAATATAGCTTCATTGTACTGTAATATTCGGTTAAGACCAATGCTGACGAGATCAGGCTCCACGTTGACCTCGAAATCACAGAGGCGGCTGAGCTGATGGGCCCATCCTCCGGTCATCACCACCGTAGGATCCGGCGTCAGCTGTGATTTGTAATAAGTTATGGCACCGATGATTCCGAAAACGGAGCCGAGTATCATAGCGGATGCGGTGTCGGTGCCGAACACCCTGCCGAGAGGGAGCTCGCGGGGCACGGTCACCCGTGGCAGGCGGGCCGTGAAACGGTGGAGCGCCTCCAGGCGCATGTTCATTCCGGGGGCGATGTTTCCGCCGAGGAAATGGCCGTCGGGACTTACCGCATCGTAGGTTACGGCCGTTCCGGCATCGACCACAAGGAGCATCTTTCCGGGAAAAACAGTCGCGGCGCCAACAGCGGCTGCTATCCTGTCGGCCCCGAGCGATCCCGGGGTGCCGTAGTCGATCTTTATGGGGAGCGGCATATCGCTGCTCAGCCTGAGCATCTTTCCGGCAAAAGTGGAGAGCATGGCCATCACTTCCGTTCCGCGTGCGCGGACCGAACAATAGAGGGCCTTATCGACCTTTCCTCCGTAAGGGGAAAGAAAATGGCCGAGCGCATCGGGAGTTAACGAAGTCTCGATGCAGCTTGAAACCATTGTGGAATCCTGCCACAGGGCCAGTTTTGCGGCCGAGTTTCCTTGATCGATGGTCAGATTCAGTGACATTCAGTGGCAAATTTAGTAATTCCTAAGCAATTGAGCATCCCTCAGAGAGGCTTTTTTAGCAAACCGCTATTTTTTAACGTCTTTTTGAGCGGTTTTATCGCCGTTTGCCGCCGCTATGGCTTTTGGAAGGGCCATGGACACATATACCTGCACCGCGGCGCCGGCCATGGTGAAAGCGAGCCAGTCCATCCTTTCGGGAGTGAACCACATAAAGAAAGCGCCGGCACAGAAAATAATGCCGACCCAAATCTCAAGACGGCTCAGACGGCGAGCACGCAACGAAAGGCCCTTGACCGCAGGGGCGAAAAGGCGTCCCAGAAGGACAACGGCGGCTCCCACGCTGAAAATTATCTTCGTGACCAGCCCGGTGACATGCAGCAGAGGGAGGGCGGTGCCCACGACAATGAGCAAAAGCCCTATGTTGACGGCTATCAGCCATGCGGCGCGAGGCATGAAAGATGCAGGCCGTTCTTTTCTTTCTGACATTCTTTTGATTTTAGACAAACTCTTAGAGACACATAAATCTATTCGACCACATAGACATCCTCGTCGGGACGCTGCATGTGGTAATTCTCGCGCACGACCTGCTCCATGGCCGACGGATCCGTGTTCAGACGCTCCTCAAGGCCGCGGTAATAGTCAAGGGAGTCCCCGGCCTGACGTATGGCCATGTTGAGCGAATCGATCTGTCGGTCATACATGTAGGTCTCCGACACGGAATTATCGGAAAAGAAGAGTATATAGACGATTATACCCACCGTGATCAGAAGACTCAGTGAGATATAACGTTTACACCAACGACCGAAAGTTCGATTATGCGGAGAATTCATGGGTGCAAAGTTACGTAATCCTTTCCTATTTCCGGCAAATAGCCCTCAGCGCCTTAACTATAATTAACGCCCGGGGAGAATCAGGCTATCCGGAGGGCGGGATGAGATTTTAGGGCCGGGGAAGACAACGCAAGGGGATTTTTAGTAATTTTGTCGAAGATTTTTATACACTAAAGACATGGAAAAGAAAGAAACACCTGTTCTGTTGCTGACAGGCTATCTCGGGAGCGGCAAGACGACGCTTGTCAACCGCATGCTTTCAAACCGCCGCGGCATCCGGTTCGCGGTAATCGTCAACGACATAGGCGAAGTCAATATCGACGCGGATCTGATTGCGCGTGACGGCATAGTCGGGCAGCAGGACGACAGTCTCGTGGCGCTGCAGAACGGCTGCATCTGCTGCACTCTCAAGATGGACCTCGTCCAGCAGCTGGTCGATCTGATGGAGGGTGACCGTTTCGACTACATAGTGATCGAAGCGAGCGGCATCTGCGAGCCTGAACCGATAGCCCAGACAATATGCTCGATACCGACCATGGGACCGCAGATCAACCGTTTCGGTTCGCCGCGGCTTGACTGCATAGTGACCGTGGTGGATGCCCTTCGCCTGCAGAGCGAGTTTGGCGCCGGCGCGGCGCTGACCGCGTCAAACATCGGCGAAGAAGACATAGAGAACCTCATAGTGCAGCAGATAGAATTCTGCAACATAGTGGTCATCAACAAGATTTCCGAGGTGAGCGAAGAGGAGCGCGGAAAAATCAAGGAGACCGTGCGCGCCCTGCAACCAAGGGCAAAAATAATCGAGGCCGACTACGCCGACATCGACTTCAAGGAAATTCTCGACACGCGGCTGTTCAACTTCGAAAAAGTTGCCACCTCAGCCACGTGGATACGCGAGATCGAGAAACCGCTCTCGGAAATAGAGAATGAGGAGGAGCACCACCACCATCATCATGAACATGAACATGAGCACGGACACGAAGACGAACATGATGACCACGACGAGCATGAGCACGGCCACCATCATCATCACCACCCCCACGATCATGACGAAGGGGAAGCGGAGGAATACGGCATAGGGACTTTCGTCTATTACCGGCGCCGTCCGCTTTCGCTCAACAAATTCGACTATTTCGTTGCAAAGCAGTGGCCATCAAGCGTAATCCGCACCAAAGGAATATGCTATTTCTCCGAAAACACCGACATGTCATATCTCTTCGAGCAGGCCGGAGTGCAGAAAAAACTGACCGAATGCGGCCAATGGTATGCCACCGCGCCCGAAGAAGAACTTGCACGGCTCATGGCCTCAGAACCGGGTCTCATGCGCGACTGGGACGACCGCTACGGCGACCGCATGCAGAAACTCGTGTTCATAGGCCGGGGAATGGACCGGGAGGAGATCACGCGCCTTCTCGACGACTGTCTTGACTGACAGTCAGTCGCGACGAATCAGCGGGTTGCTTCGTCAAGTCGCGCGAGAAGAACGGCTTCGGTGGTCTCGCCCGTGTGACGCCACAATTCTTTCCCGTTGTCGTATATGATAAATGTGGGTATAGACTGGACGCCGAGTTCGTCGGCAAGTTCCCCGTTTTTGTCTATATCAAACTGATATACGTTCACATGGGAAACGACCTGTTCCTTAACGTCTTCCATCACGGGCATCATCTTGCGGCAATGGGGACACCATGTGGCATAAAATTCCACAAGAGTCACACCGGCATCGTTTTTCAGCTGATTCAGTTTTTCAACATCCATATCAAATCAAAATAAAGGGTTACACATCAGATTGCGTAACCCTTTAACAATTTCTTTATGGCGACTGTTCATTCGCCGAGAATCTCGGAGAGGGGGATGGAAGTGAACCATATTCTGTAACCGTAATTCTTCCAGTCGGTGTTGTGGGCTTCCTCCTCGGTCAGGATAGCGATGGTTTTTCCGTCGGGCATGAGGACCATTGACGAATAGGCCGACGGAGCGCGGACAACCTCACACTTGCGGGGCCAGGTCTTGCCGCCATCGTAGCTGGCATAGATCGTCACGTTGCTACGGCCCGGTCCTGCGGGAAGCGACTGAAGGAGAACGTCGCGGCCTTTATACTTTACAGGGATGATGTCGCCGTTGCAGCGAACATCCTGAAGGTCATTGTAATCGGTAAGTTCTTTCCAGGTCTCGCCTTTGTCTTTCGAGATGGCGAACTTGCGGGTTTTGCCGAAACGGGCGCGGATGCTCATCAGGACATCGCCGTCGGGGAGCTCGACCACTTTCGATTCGTCGCCGTCAAGCGTCGCGGGCATCTTGCTGGCTTTCCATGTCTTGCCGCCGTTGTCGCTGTAGATGGCATAGCAGGGGAAAGGATCGACACCTTCCTGACGGGTGACAAGGACAAACATTATACGGCCGTTTTTCAGCTGAAGGGCGCGGCCCGACGATGCGAAACCGGCTGTCATCTTGATGGGCTGCTTGCCGTTGGGGTCGGTGGTGAAGATCTGATCCGACACATCGACGGGCTTTTCCCAGGTGAGACCTCCGTCGCGGCTGCGGGAGATGCTTGTGCGGCCGGGAGCCTTGTTCCAGAGGCCGTTGCCATGGGTGGATATAACGATCAGGTCACCGGTGCGGCGGTCTCTGATTATGGCGGGGTCACCGTAGCCGCCATCCTCATTGTGTTCAGCAACAGTGATGTAAGGGCCCCAGGTCTTTCCGCCGTCGGTGCTTCGACGCGCCACGACGTCGATTTTGCCGGGGAGGTCGGCGCTTGTCTCGATACGCTTGTCGGCGACAGCGATCAGAGTGCCGTCGGGGAGAACTTCAATTGCGGGAATACGATAGAACTTGGAATTATAGTCACCTCCGTCCATCACGAGCGAACGGATTCTGTCGCCGTCCTTATATGAAAGCGGAACTTGGGAAGCGGCCGGGCGGGGCATTACGAAAGCGCCAAGCATTACTACACCGGCAAGTAGGGCATGAACTGTTTTCTTCATGGTCAAGAGCATGTTTTTATCGTTTAATCTTATGTTTATTCTTCTATTGCCACAAAGTTAGGAAATATCCGCCTATATCACAACTTTATTTCCGGACAAAACAAAATTCACGGCAAATGAGACATGTAATCAGACCCTTATTTATTTTTTTCATTTTCCAGGAACATTTTTTCAGTTAAATTCGTTATGTTATAAACAGGGTATTTTCATCGTCTGAAGGAAAAGAACACTGCTTCTCCCCCTCCGGCCGGAAAATCTATACCATATCAGAGTCATTCATGAACGAGACCGTCACTCAAACCAATTCTTGCGGAATCCATTGCAAAGGCATCCGGGGACAATTGCTGACCTTCAAGGCCGACCCGTTTCTCTGTCGCGAAGGGGAGTGTCATGACTATCTGTCAGACGGGCTCATAGTCATTCAGGACGGCCGCATTATCGATGTGGGCGATTATGGCACGACAATAAAGAGATATCCCGGACTGAATGAAACCGACACCTACTCCGATGCATTGATTTTACCCGGATTCATCGATTGTCATGCCCATTATGTTCAGGCTCCGGTCATCGGTTCTTCCGGTAATACTCTTCTGAAATGGCTTGACCGCTATGTGTTCCCCATGGAATCACGCTTCCGCGACAAAATATTCGCCGACGAAGTTGCCCGCGAATTCATGGCAGAGATGCTGACCCAAGGCACTACGACCGCCAATGTATTCTCCACGACCTTCGCAACATCGGTTGACGCTATCTTCGAGGAGTCGGAACGCTACAATACCCGCATGATCACCGGAAAGGTCCTTCAGGACCGGAATATCTCCGACTCTCTTAAAGACGAGTCGGCCGAAGAATCCATTCTCCTGACGGAGAAGCTGCTGAAGAAATGGCATCACCGCGGGCGTCAGCTCTATGCCATCATTCCGCGCTTCGCGCCCACATCAACGCCCCGTCAGCTCGAACTCGCCGGCGAACTTTATCAGCGCTACATGGACCGGGGCGTATATATGCACACCCATCTCGACGAAGTCCAGAGCGAAATCGACTGGGTGACACAGCTTTTCCCCGACCAGCCAAATTACACGGAAGTCTATAAGCACTTCGGACTTGTGGGAGGACTTTCGGTCATGGCCCACTGCTGCATCGTGCGCGAAGAGGAGTGGCAGACGCTCCATGACAATGAATGCGGAGTGGCCCACTGTCCTTCGTCAAACCTTTTCCTCGGCGACGGCGAATTCAAATACTGGGAGGCTAAGGAACAATCACGTCCGGTTCGCGTCGGCATGGGAACCGACGTTGGCGGAGGCACCAGTCTTTCCATTCTCAGGCAGATAGGAGAAGCCTACAAAGTCGCGATGATGCACGGACGGAGTCTTGACATTATGAAAAGTCTGTATATGGCAACCCGAGGAGGGGCGGAAGCCCTTCATCTTGAACACACGATCGGCTCGATTGCTTCAGGTTACGAAGCCGATCTTACCGTTCTGGATCTGAAACCGGATCGGTTCGCCGCATGGCGGTTGAATTTTGCAGAATCCATTACCGAAAAACTTTTCGTTCTGTCAGCGATAGCTCCCGGTCTTACAGTGAAGGCAACCTACGTGGCGGGTCGAAAAGTTTATGATCGAGAAAGGAAAAGGCCTCTGATGTATGCATCGGATCCGGACATTTCCTAAAATGGCACGGCAAAAATAAAGATTTTTCTTCCCGAGGTCATCAATCGTTGACCGAAGAGGGTGAGCCCGGCAACTCCCGGCTCACCCTCAATTTTTTATTGGATCATTTAGCCCAATCAGCCCGATATCAACGCATCAGCGTTTTTTTGTGGTTTTCTTGGCGGTCTTCTTTGCAGTGGTTTTCTTAGCGGCTTTGGACGTTGTGGATTTCTTCGCTGTAGTAGTCGTTTTTGTCGTGGTCACGACCGGACGGGAGTAGCCGTCCTTAGTGCAGCGTTCCGACATGTGTTTTATGCGTGCCTGGGTGTCGGGGTGGGAGGAGAACATCTTCGCTATATAGGAATTGGCGGACGCTCCGCCCTTCTGCTCCATGGCCGACATTTTCTCGAATGCCATGACCATGCCGTAGGGGTTGCGGCCGTTGCTGACGAGGAAATCATATCCGCAGTCGTCGGCTTCGTTTTCCTGCTTGCGGGAATATTTTGCGTTTATCAGACCCTCGCCGAGCGTGCCGAGCTGCGAGTCGGTCAGAGCGGCTATTTTTCCGCTGGATGCCGCGAGCTCATCCTTGAGGGCACCGGTGAGAAGCTGGTTCTTGAAGGCATTTTTGGAATGGCGCTTGACAACGTGGCCTATCTCATGACCCACGACGCCGAGAAGCTCGTCGTCGGTCATCATGTCCATCAGGCCGGTATATACGCGCACACTGCCGTCGGGACATGCAAACGCGTTGATCTCGTCCTTCTTATAGACCTTGAAATTCAAGGGAATGCCGTCGGCGTCCTTTATGCCTTTGGTCAGACGCGCCAGGCGCTGGGAATAGGGATCGGAGTCAGGCAACACGGTATTTTCCTTGTCCATCTTCGCAACGGATTCCTTGACATACTCCGCCATCTGACTGTCGGATACCGTCAAAGCCTGTCCGGCTTTTACCAGACCGCCGAGAGCGCGGCCGAGATCGAATTGCGCGAAAGCCGGCGCTGCAGCCGAAATCATGAGGGCCAGCGCAGCCATTTTAAATACTTTTCTCTTCATATTCCAGTTTATATTTTTGAAAACTCCGAAGTTCATTCAAAGGTTCATTCAAGACCGAAGTCCTTGATTTTTCGATAGAGGGTACGTTCCGATATATTCAGTTCGCGAGCCGTGTCCTTGCGACGCCCTCCGTTATTTTCAAGCGCCTGGCGTATAGTCTCGCGCTCGGTCTCCTCGAGGGTCTTGGCCGAAGCGGCAGGCTGGGCATCGGCCACCGGGGCCGACGGGAAGCGGGAGTGGGGTTCGGTATATCTGACGAGGCTTGTCGGGACCTCTATGACCTCCACGGGCTGCTGCACGGTAGCGGCCGAGGGCCGATGGGGTTCCTCATCCTCGATCTTGGCGCGCAGACGGTCTATTTCCGACTGGAGCCTGAATATCATGTTGAAGAGCAGTTCACGCTCCTGTTCGTAGGGATGGGCCGAATGGGAGAGCGCGGGCGCATAGTTCATTCCGGCATCGGGCAGATAGGGGCGCAATGTCTCGGCATCGACTTTAGCGCCGGCATGGAAAAGAGAGATCTGTTCGACCACGTTCTTGAGCTGGCGCACGTTTCCGGGCCAGCGGTAATGGAGCATCTCGGAGCGGGCGGAATCCTCGAAAGTCGCCGGGGGCATGGAATAGCGATCGGAGAAATCGGAAGCGAACTTGCGGGTCAGGAGAGTGATGTCGTTGCCGCGCGCACGCAAGGGGGGCACGGAAATCTGCACCGTCGAGAGGCGGTAGAACAGGTCTTCGCGGAAACGGCCCGAACGGACCGCCTCGAGCATATCGACATTTGTTGCGGCGACAACGCGTATGTTGGTCCGCTGGACAGTGGATGATCCTACCTTGAGGAATTCCCCCGATTCGAGCACGCGGAGCAGTCGCGCCTGAGTAGTCAGCGGTAGCTCGGCAACCTCATCGAGAAAAATCGTTCCTCCGTCAGCTTCTTCAAAATAACCTTTGCGTGCTGAGACGGCGCCTGTAAACGATCCTTTTTCATGGCCGAACAGTTCGGAATCGATTGTTCCTTCGGGAATGGCGCCACAGTTGACGGCAATATAGCGGGCATGCTTGCGAGGGCTGTAGGCATGGATGATTTTCGGAAAAAACTCCTTGCCGGTACCGCTCTCGCCGGTTATGAGCACAGACAGGTCTATGGGGGCCACCTGAATGGCCCTGTTGACAGCCTCGATCAGAGCCGGCGCGTTGCCGACAATGCCGAACCGCATTTTGGCCTGCTGTACTTCAGGTGATATTTCTGGTATGTTAAGCGGCATTATGCAGTAGTGTTAGAAAATTACGAAATCAGCGGAAAGTTCACTCTCCGGGAGAAGGGAGAGTCATTTCGCCGCAGATGGGGTGGGTCAGACGACGTCTGACCTCATGGGCCGGGATATTCTGGCCGAACAGGAACATCATCTTCGCGATGGCTGCCTCCGTGGTGATGTCAGCTCCGGCCACAACCCCGGCGGCCGCCAGGGCGTCGCTGGCCGCATAGCGTCCGGGAAGGACGCTGCCGCCGACACACTGGGTCACGTTGAACACGACCAGTCCGCCGTCAATAGCCTCCTTCAGGGCATCGAAGAACCAGGGAGCGGTAGGAGCGTTGCCGGCGCCGAACGAACGCAGGACAACGCCTTTGGTGGCGGGAGTGTGGAGCGCGTGACGGAAGGCATCCTCGCGCAGACCCGGAAAGAGGTCAATGACGATGATCGACTTGTCAAGACCGTAATTGACCTTGAACGGCTCATGGACATGATGGCGGTAAAGGGCGTCCTCGTGGTAGTTTATGTCAAGACCTATCTTGGCGAGTTCGGGGTAATTGTGACTTTTGAAAGCGTTGAAATTATCGGCCGAACGTTTCGTGGCCCTGTTTCCGCGCCAGAGATAGTTCTCGAAAAGGATGGCGACTTCCTGAACCATCGGATCACCGTGACGGTCGATGGCGGCCGCTATCTGCACGGCGGTTATCAGATTTTCCTCACCGTCGGTGCGGACCTCGCCTATGGGAAGCTGCGAACCGGTGATGATCACCGGTTTGCGGAGATTCTCGAGCATGAAAGATAGAGCCGAGGCGGTATAGGCCATAGTGTCGGTTCCGTGGAGCACCACGAAGCCGTCGTAGAGATGATAACTGTTCTCGACCACATGGGCGATCTCCTCCCAGTGTTCGGGGCTCATGTCGCTGGAGTCGATTGGCGGATTGAACGAGACGTTGTCGATCACATAGTTGAGCATCTTCAGTTTCGGCACATTATCTATCAGATGGTCGAAATTGAAAGGCTGCAGAGCCTCCGTCTCCGGATTCTCTATCATTCCTATGGTTCCGCCGGTATATATCAGCAATATGCGCGGCCTGTGGGCACTCGGTGTATTCATGTCGGTTGGATTGAGGTTAAGTTAAGAGGTTGTTTAATAACAAATGTGAAGCCGGAGTGGATGGATTTTTGAGCTAACCTGTTCATAATCTGAAGGAGCAGTGCTGTGGCACTGTGACTGAAGATTAGGGACAGGGGAGCCAAAAAGGCATCCATGCGACTTATAGTAACACAATTTTTCTTTTTGATACATTTAAATTTCGGTTTTGCGGTTGTTTAAAATGCTTCTTCGCATCCATTCTCCCGGGCGTCTTTCGTACTGAATTTCAGTCATAATGCTACAGCATTACTCCTTCAATTCATTCCGAAATCCACCTCCGGAGAATGGACTCCGGCTTTCACATTTGTTTTTAAACAACCTCTAAAAATCTGTTCGGTGCATCACTTCACTTGCGCGCCGGGAACCACGGGAGCGGTCGGGCCAATGACCACGAGCGAACCGTCGGCGTTCTCGGCCGAGAGGATCATGCCCTGCGACTCGATTCCGCGCAGTTTGCGTACCGGCAGGTTGGCTATGAAGCAGACCTGCTTTCCGACAAGGTCCTCGGGAGCGTAATATTTCGCGATGCCTGAAACGATGGTGCGTTTTTCAAGGCCGTCGTCGATGAGGAACTGCAGAAGTTTGTCGGCCTTCGGCACTTTCCGGCATTCGAGCACGGTTCCCACGCGGATGTCGGCTTTCATGAATGTGTCGAAATCCACGTCGGGAGCCTGTGGGGCTGCCTTGAAATTCTTTATCTTGTTCTCTTCCTTTATACGGGCGAGACGGTCGAGCTGGGCCTGTATGGTCGCGTCGTCAATCTTCTCGAAGAGGAGCTCCGGTTTGGCGAGCTGCTGTCCGGCGGGGATGATGTTGTCGGATCCGAGCTGATCCCATGTCTGCTCGCCGAGACCGATCATCAGTGCGAGCTTGTCGGCCGTGAATGGCAGGAACGGCTTGAAGGCCACGGCGATGTTGGCGCAGATCTGCATGGCGATGTTGAGGATGGTCGCGGTGCGGTCCATATCGGTCTTCGACACTTTCCAAGGCTCGGTCTCCTGCAGGTAACGGTTACCGATGCGGGCAATCTCCATAGCCTCTTTCAGGCCTTCGCGGAAATGGAATGTCTCGAGGGCGGACGTCAGGCGGTCGGCGGCGGCGTTTATCTCGCGGAAGGCGGCGATGTCCGTTTCGGCGAGTTCGCCGCGCTCAGGCACTTTTCCTTCGAAATATTTGTGGGTCAGCATCATCGCACGGTTGACGAAATTACCGAGCACGGCAACGAGCTCATTGTTGTTGCGGGCCTGGAAATCGGCCCATGTGAAATCGTTGTCTTTCGTCTCGGGCGCGTTGGCGGTCAGCACATAGCGCAGAACATCCTGCTTGCCGGGGAAGTCGGCCAGATATTCATGGAGCCAGACAGCCCAGTTGCGCGAAGTCGAGATCTTGTCGCCTTCCAGATTGAGGAATTCGTTGGCGGGGACATTGTCGGGGAGCTGGAAGTTGTCGCCGTAAGCCATCAGCATTGCGGGGAACACGATGCAATGGAACACGATGTTATCCTTGCCGATGAAGTTAATGACACGGCTTTCGGGATCCTTCCACCATTTCTCCCACGAATCGGGCAGAAGTTCCTTGGTGTTGGAAATATATCCGATCGGCGCGTCGAACCAGACGTAAAGCACTTTCCCTTCGGCGCCTTCCACGGGCACGGGTACACCCCAGTCGAGGTCGCGGCTGACGGCGCGGGGCTGCAGTCCGAGGTCGAGCCACGACTTGCACTGGCCATAGACGTTGGTCTTCCATTCCTTGTGGCCTTCGAGAATCCACTCGCGCAGTTTTCCCTCCCATTTGTCAAGCGGCAGATACCAGTGGGTGGTCTCGCGCATGGTCACGGGAGCCGAGGTAAGACTCGAGCGGGGATTGATCAGGTCCGTAGCGTTGAGCGACGTTCCGCAAGCCTCGCACTGGTCGCCGTAAGCGCGGTCGCTTCCGCAGTGGGGGCAGGTGCCGACGACGTAGCGGTCGGCAAGGAACTGACGGGCCTCTTCGTCGTAGGGCTGAAGCGAGGTCTGTACCTCGAACCGGCCGTTGTCGTAGAGACGGCGGAAGAATTCCGACGCAGTGGCGGAATGGATGTCGGACGTGGTGCGCGAATATATGTCAAACGAAATTCCCAGCCCCTCCATGGAGTCTTTTATTATCTTGTGGTAACGGTCAACGATATCCTGCGGAGTGACGCCCTCTTTGCGGGCCTTGATTGTGATGGGGACTCCGTGTTCATCGCTTCCGCCGATAAAAAGCACCTCTTCGCCACGCATTCTGAGGAAGCGGGCGTAGATGTCGGCCGGGACATATACACCGGCCAGATGACCTATGTGGACAGGTCCGTTGGCGTAGGGCAGAGCGGAGGTTATGAGCGTACGTTTGAACTTCTTTTCCATATCTTTAGAGGTTATTTACTTACATGTTGTTTGATTTCACGTCTAAACTGCAAAATTAATCATTTTTCACCGAAATGACACGACTCTCCCGGCGATTATTTTCGCCTGACACTCCACTGCATGCAAAAAACGGCAGGCAGAGGCGCCGGAATCGCGCCCCTGCCTCAAGCGACCGGTCTTTTCGGCCTGTGTCAGCGCAGGGATTTCTCCACGGCTTTGAAAATTCCTTGTCCGCGGATCTCGCGGTAAAGAAGCGTGCCGTCAGGCCCTATGAGCATTATCTGCGGAATGGTTGAGAAGCCATAGGTTGCAGAAGCCTGATTGTCAATGTCAATGACCTGCATCCAGGGATAGGGTTTTCCGGCCACGACCTCGCGGGCGTTTTCGGGCTGCTCGGCCGTCACCACACCCAGAATCATGAAGCGGTCATCGTTCCTGTATTTCTCATACAAGGGTTCAAGAGTCTCGTGAGCCTCTTTGCGACACGGGCCGCACCATGAGGCCCAGAAATCGACCAGCACATACTTGCCCCGGCCCACGTAGTCATACATGCGTGCGGTGTCGCCTTCGGCAGTCAGCACTTTGAGGTCGGAGAACTTTTTGCCGGCGGTGTTGGCCATCTTCTGAAGCTTTATTTGCTTTATTTTCTGCAAGGAGGGGTATGTCTGGTTCTCAGGGGTAAGACGACCGAATGCGTCTAACCAGACGGAATCTGCCATGATTCCCTCTATGGACTGGAGCACGTATGCGCCGTATGCATTGCCGAGATTGCCGTCTATCTCATTCAGGAACAGTCGTCGCGTTTCATATACATCAACAACGCCATCCGCCTTTTTCGGAAGATTGGCTGTGATTTCTTTAAAGTGAGTCATGCTATCATTGAGCGGTCCGCCTGTCACTTTTGCAGCAAGATGTCCTGGGGCCACATCCACTGTAATGGTGTCGGCGTCGGGGAACAAAACCACATAATCCGTTCTCACTCCGCCATCAATTGGGTAAGAATAGCCGATATCGCACCACTCCCCCGTGCCTCCGGAGGACGACAGGATGACCCCGGGACCGTTCACCACGGCGGAATCAAGCACCGCCCCAGTTTTTCGTGAAGAAAGCCTCACTTTATATCCCTCGGTATTCGCGGGAAGGTTTTCCACTTTTACAACGTAGGCATCGGCAGCCGCAAACACAGCGAGCGCCGCAATAAAAACTAACTTTCGCATAAAAATTCCTTTAAGGCCGGAAGCACGCGGCGACAGGCCGTGCGCCCCGCTTCATAAACATTTTTCATTTTCCGGAGGTTCATCTCCACGCGCCCAATCTCGAGCGGCCGGTCGGGAGCGATCACAAAGGCTTTGCCGGCTGCTGCACGCGAAGCGACATATTGCAACTGCGCGTTATACATCTCGTGGCGCCGCTCCATAGCCTCGACAATGCGCGGATAGCGTCTCATGAAGAGGCGGAAAGGCCACATAGCCGCGGGCTTCTTGAGAAAGTCGCGCGGCTGCGTCAGGACCACCACATTCCGGTCATAGCCCCTTTCGTCGAAAAATTTCAGCGGAATAGAGTCGGATATGCCGCCGTCAAGCATCAGGCGCCCGTCATCGACCCTCACCGGCCGGGTGACTACAGGCATGGAGGCGGAGGTCCTGAGCCATTCGAACGACTCGTGAGTGACGCGGTCCATCCGGTAATAGACCGGCTCGCCGGTAGTCACATCCGTTGTCACAAGCCAGAATTCGGCCGGATTGCTCTCGAACGTCGCGCTGTCAAACACGTCAAGCTCCATAGGCATGACATGGTAGGCAAAATCGGCTCCCACGAGATCGCCGGTGCGAAGGAATGTACGCAGCCCCATGTAGCGCGGATCGTTGCGGAAGCGGATATTGTAGCGGATAACGCGTCCGGGCTGACGCGACTTGTAGTTGCAGCCGAAACTCGAACCGGCGGAGACGCCGACAATGCCGTCGAACTCAATGCCCGCATCCATCATCACGTCCATGACTCCCGCCGTGAAGAGGCCACGCATGGCGCCCCCCTCGAGCACAAGCCCGGTTTTGGTTCCTTTCTCGCTCATGGGTTCAAATTTACTATTAATTGACCGATTTCACAAATCCTCCCCGCGCTATTTTAAAGTGTATATAAAAAACTAAGGAAAGTCTCACGACTTCCCTTTAGCTTCAAATACACAATTATCTATAAAACAACTATTGTACGTCTGCTACTTCCGGTGGGCACCGGTTAAAGCCAATAAAGAGGCTCGCCGGATTGCCTGCGTGTCTGAAAATTTACATGCTGATACTGATATAAGAAAGACTTCACCTTTATCACTTTTCAACAGTTATTCTCTGAACACGCCACAAAATTATCATGTTATTTTTTTTCAACCAAATATCTAAATATTTTTTAACTAAAATTGTATGTCTTTTTCATTACGATCGCTGGAATTTGGTGGGAGACATACCCGTCAAGTGCTTGAAATATTTTCCAAACGACGATTGATTGCTGAAATTCAGCTCATAAGCTATCTGCTGCACATTCTTGCCCGAAAAACGCAGCAGATTCTTGGCTTCGAGGATGACATAGTCGTCGATCCACTCGGCGGCGGAGCGGCCGGTGCTTTCTTTCAGAATCAACGAAAGATATTTTGGAGATATGAAAAGCTTCGAGGCATAAAAAGCGACTCCGCGCTCCTTGCGGTGGTGTATGTTTACGAGCTGGAGAAAATCGCGGACATAGCTTGCACGGCGCGACAGAGTCGGCGCATCGTCGCGGTCGGTGCGCGCCGAGAAGAACTGCATGAGCTGATAGACGGCGGCAGCGATCAGCGAACGCGATATCGAACGCACATAGCGGGCGTCACTGTTCTCCACTGTATTATAATGTATGAGTTTGAAATATCTCGACATCAGCTTGACCTCCTCGTCGGTCAGTCTGATCAGAGGAGGCGCGCTCGAGGTGAGGCTCATCGTGGCCACGAGATTCAGCTCGAAATTAATGTCCCGTATGAACTCCGAAGATATGATGAACACGTAGGCGTCAAGATTATGCCAATCGACATTTCGGACACTGAACACACTGTCATGACCCGCAATAATAAGGTCGTTGGGGCATAACTTGAACGATTCCAGGTTTACGTCAAGCTCTATGGAGCCGTTAAGGCAGAGAACAAGCGTCATGCCTCCTAACCGCATGGAATGAGAAGTAATCTCCGTTATGCTCTGGTTTTTCGATATGCGCGAAAAAACATAGTCGTTTCCCAGGCTGCTGAATTGCGATGAATAGCGCTGGAGATTTGACGGATCGGGAGAAAAAATTTTGGAGGTCATAAGGGATATTAGAATTTGCGCAAATGTAATGTTTTTTATCGAAATCTGATTACAAATAGGCAAAATTTACACACCAAGATTCCTAAATATAGACAAACAGACCACAAATTTGGCAATTTACGACCAATTGCAACAGGAAAGCGCGGTAAAAGGAGACATCAGGCAGCCGTTGTCGATTTTTTGTAAGCAGATTTTACCGACTTAAACCGGTGAGAGATTAAGGGCGATTTTTTCAATAAAAAATTTTGAAAGCGAAACCGCTGATTCAATTGAAGTTACATAAAAACATAAAATATTTTCAATTATTTTTTTGCTCGAAAATTTGCACAATTCAAAAACTCGCCTTAACTTTGCACCGCAAAACGGCAAGAGAGCCGCTTGAAAATCAAAATCAATGGTGCGTTAGTTCAGCTGGTTAGAATGCCTGCCTGTCACGCAGGAGGTCACGGGTTCGAGTCCCGTACGCACCGCTGAGGAGAGAGGAGAATGAGTAATCGCGAAACTTCGGTTTCCATTACTCATTCTTTTTTTACATAGCCTTAACAGGTTTAGCCACAATAGCCATATTAGCCAGCCCCACAGATACAAGCAAGAGGGAGATTAACCATCCTTAACATAAAAACCTATAATTAGCGGGAATAACCAGTTATCTTTGCCGGAAATCATTATCACATCCCCAAAATCATGAATTTTCTCTCTTTCCGCTCACTGCCGATCCTCCTCTCGGCTTTCGCTTCGCTATTCTGCATTTCATGCTCCGGAAACGAAGATCTCCCCGATCCCGACATAATCTGGGACTTCGCTCCTTACTCCATAGATTTCGACTTTGTGGATGCACAAGGGGCCACTTATCTTGACCCGGACCGTTCAGACGGTCTCTACGGGAAAGGAATAATAGCTGAATTCGATGGCAAAGCCTTTGAGATAAGCGACTGGGATGCAAGTCCTTTCGGGATCCCTGACCAATGGGCCAAATCACGCATGTGTCTTGCGTTATTCCGAGGGCTGCATCCCGTCCATAGCTCCTTCAGCATCATACACTCCGACGAAACCGGAAAGCTTCCCTCCTACATCCCTTCGGGGACATGCTGGCTGCGGTTCGGAGAATTCCAAAGCGAGACAGACATGGAGAAGAACCTGACCCTTACAATTCCTTCCATGAACCGCAAAATAACCATACACATAAACCACACTTTCAGATGGAAAAAGGGAAAGCCCGACATACACACAACCGTCACCATAGATGGTAAAGAGGCAGTCTATTCCGAATACAAACAGACAGAAAAGACGGTCTTGGGAAAACCCCACATCATTTCCAGCCGGGTCATAAAAATCGAAATCTGATCCGGACTGCCGACTACGAAATCAAAACCGGGGATGCATCGCCTTCACGAGCATGCATCCCCGTTTCCATGCCTTTGGAGTTTATTGTGAGCAAAAAGAGAAAAAACATTTGCGGAAACGGTTAATTTATTTTAATTTTGCAGGTAATCTAATCCAAAGAATCATATTTACAAACAAATTTAATAACAAATCCCCTAACTGCTATGTGGTTAACATGTTCATCCGTAGGTAGAAAGCTCGTGATGTCAATCACCGGAGCCTGTCTGATCCTATTCGTAACCTTCCACGCGGTGATGAATGCTGTAGCGCTGTTCAACCCCGCTGCCTACAACGACGTCTGTGAATTTCTGGGCGCCAACTGGTATGCGTTGATAGCCTCCATGGGCCTCGCTGTCCTTTTCATCATCCACATCATTTATGCCATCTGGCTGACAATCCAGAACCGCAAGGCCCGCGGCAACGACCGCTACAATGTGGTTTCCAAGCCCCCTCAGGTAGAATGGTCGTCACAGAACATGCTTGTGCTCGGTCTCGTAGTGCTCGCGTTCCTCGTTGTCCATCTGATCCAGTTCTGGGCTAAAATGCAGCTTCAGGAGCTCATCCACTCCGACCTCACCGTTCTGCCCCAGATCGAGGGCGTTCCCGCGCAGCCCGCAATGGGAACCCTCTTCCTGCAGATGGCATTCTCCCAGATATGGACTCCCATCGTCTATATCATCGGTTTCGTGGCCCTCTGGTTCCACTTCAACCATGGTTTCTGGTCGATGTTCCAGTCATGCGGCTGGGATAACGATATCTGGATCAACCGTCTGAAAAAGATCGGTCTCTGGTGGAGCAGCATCGTGGTGCTTCTGTTCATCGCCCAGGCTGTCGTGTTCACCGTACAGGCCCAGAACAAATCATATCTCAACTGCCCCGAACTTCAGGCACAGTATGCCGAAAGCTGGAACGAAGAGGCAGCCAAGCTCAGCGAAGACTTCTCGGCAGGTCTCGCCAAGGAAATGGCTCCGCTCCAGGCACAGGCCAAGGAACTGCAGGCTACCGGCAACCAGGCCGGCATGATGGCGCTCCAGAGCCAGTACCAGCAGATCCAGCAGAAATACATCAGTGAAGCCGGCCCCGCCTTCGTAGAGAAAGGCCAGGCAATCATCGACGCCTTCGAAAAGCAGTGTCCCGACGTGAATCCCGGCATGGAGCTGCAGCAGCTCATGCAGATGGTTCCCGCCGTGAAGCAGATGACCGGCGCAGCGCAGCCCCAGAACATGGGTGGCGCACCCGTAGAAGTTGAGGAAAGCGCGGCCGAGGAAGTGACCGAGGTCGAAGCTCCCGCCGTTAACACCAACACAACTGATTCCGTAAACAAATAAAACTCACAGATATGGCCGATTTAAAAAATCTCGAGGGTATGATAGACTCTACCCCCATCATGAAGGATTTTGCCGACATCGAGAGCTCAAAACTTCCCGAGTATCAGATTGACTCAAAAATCCCCGAAGGTCCTATCGCAGAGAAATGGACCAACTACAAAGCCCATCAGAAGCTTGTAAACCCCGCCAACAAACGTCATCTCGACATCATAGTCGTGGGAACCGGTCTTGCCGGCGCTTCCGCAGCCTCCACCCTCGCCGAACTCGGCTTCAACGTGTGGAACTTCTGCATCCAGGATTCGCCCCGCCGCGCCCACTCAATCGCCGCACAGGGCGGTATAAACGCAGCCAAGGACTATCAGAACGACGGCGACTCGGTTTATCGCCTGTTCTATGACACAGTCAAGGGCGGTGACTTCCGTTCGCGCGAAGCCAACGTCTATCGTCTGGCCGAAGTGTCGAACAACATCATCGACCAGTGCGTTCAGCAGGGCGTTCCTTTCGCCCGCGAATACGGCGGCCTGCTCGCCAACCGTTCGTTTGGCGGCGCTCAGGTTTCCCGTACGTTCTATGCCAAAGGCCAGACCGGCCAGCAGCTGCTGCTCGGCGCCTACGCATCGCTCAACCGCCAGATTGAAAAAGGTCAGGTTCGCTCGTTCAACCGCCGCGAGATGCTCGACATCGTCATCGTTGACGGCCGTTGCCGCGGTATCATCGTGCGCAACCTCGTGACCGGCGAACTGGAACGCTACGCCGCCCACGCCGTGGTTCTCGCAACCGGCGGCTACGGACGCACGTTCTTCCTCTCGACCAACGCCATGGGCTGCAACGGCTCAGCCGCCATCCAGGCATTCAAGAAGGGCGCCTACCTGTCGAACCTCGCCTTCACCCAGATCCACCCGACCTGTATTCCCGTCCACGGCGAAGACCAGTCGAAGCTGACCCTCATGAGCGAATCGCTCCGTAACGACGGCCGCATCTGGGTTCCGAAGAAAAAAGAAGACGCCGAAGCTATCCGCGCCGGCAAGAAGAGACCTACCGACATCCCCGACGAGGACCGCGACTTCTATCTGGAACGCCGCTATCCCGCCTTCGGTAACCTCTGCCCCCGTGACATCGCCTCGCGTGCAGCCAAGGAACGCTGCGACGCCGGCTACGGTGTTGGAACCGGCAACGCCGTTTATCTGGACTTCAAGTATGCAATCGACCGTCTCGGAGCCGACGTTGTCCGCGACCGCTACGGAAACCTCTTCGACATGTATCAGATGATTTCCGACGACAACCCCTACGAGACTCCTATGATGATCTTCCCCGCTTCCCACTACACCATGGGCGGAATCTGGGTTGACTACGAGCTTCAGACCTCAATCAAGGGCCTCTTCGCAATCGGCGAATGCAACTTCTCCGACCACGGCGCAAACCGCCTCGGCGCTTCAGCCCTCATGCAGGGTCTTGCCGACGGCTACTTCGTGCTCCCCTACACCATGCAGAATTATCTGAGCGACCAGATCAAGGTTAAGCATCCCGGCACGGACGCTCCCGAATTTGACGAAGCCGAGAAGGGTGTACGCGACCGCATAGCCCGTCTGATGGCCATCAAGGGAACCAAGAGCCCCGACGAAATCCACAAGCGTCTGGGTCATGTGATGTGGAACCTCGTAGGTATGGGCCGCACACTTCAGAGCCTCGTGAAAGCCATCGGCGAAATCGAGGAAGTGAAGAAGGAATTCTATACCGACCTTCGCATCGTAGGCTCAGCCGACGACCTCAACACCGAGCTCGAGAAAGCTCTCCGTCTCGAAGACTTCCTCGTGATGGCCAAGATGATGGCTATCGACGCCCTGCACCGCAACGAATCGTGCGGCGCACACTTCCGCGAGGAATATCAGACAGCCGACGGCGAAGCAGCCCGCGACGACGAACATTACATGTATGTCAGCTGCTGGAAATACACCGGTGATGACGAAAAGCCCATCCTTCTGAAGGAGCCGCTCAAGTATGAAGCCATCAAGGTGCAGACCCGCAACTACAAGTCATAATCACCCACCCTTTTCATAACTTATAGAAACAATGGAAACTACAATAAGCGTAAACTTAAAAATTTGGCGTCAACGTGGTCCTAAAGAAAAGGGTCAGTTCGTCAACTATCACCTTGACAACGTATCGACCGGAAGCTCGTTCCTGGAGATGCTTGACATGCTCAACCAGCAGCTTGTGGAGCAGGGTGAGGAGCCGGTAGTGTTCGACAACGACTGCCGCGAAGGCATCTGCGGCATGTGCTCGCTCTACATCAACGGACATCCCCACGGCCCCGTCCAGGGCATCACCACCTGCCAGCTCCACATGCGTAAGTTCAACGACGGCGACACCATCACCATCGAGCCCTGGCGCTCGGCCGCATTCCCCGTGATCCGCGACCTCATGGTTGACCGCAACGCCTTCGACAAGATCCAGCAGGCCGGCGGCTACGTGTCGTTCAACTGCGGCGGCGCTCCCGACGCCAACGCCACTCCCATCTCGAAGGAAGTGGCCGACGTGGCCATGGACTCCGCCACCTGCATAGGCTGCGGCGCATGCGTGGCTGCCTGCAAGAACGGCTCGGCAATGCTCTTCGTTTCGGCCAAGGTCAGCCAGTTCGCACTGCTGCCCCAGGGTCAGGTTGAACGCGCACGTCGCGCACGCGCCATGGTGCGCCGCATGGACGAGCTCGGATTCGGTAACTGCACCAACACCGGTGCCTGCGCTGCCGAATGCCCGAAGAACGTTCCTCTGAGCAACATCGCACGCCTCAACCGCGAATTCATCAAAGCCAAACTCGCCGACTAAACCCCTAAAGGTTTATAAATACAATCAGTAAGGAGGACTCGCTGAGTTCTCCTTCTTTTTTAGTCCAATTGGTCAAATCAATACGGTTGAGTTAAGCTGAAAAGACTTGATGGACAAGTCCGGAGGACGCGCTATGTTATAACCGTGTATGGAGCGAAGCGGAGTGCACGGACAAAGACTGCCCTATCCCCCCTCGGCGTCCCGCAGGGATGCCTCTGCGGTAGATACCACAGAATCGTCCCTCCGCGACTCAATTACTATGTATCTTTGTCTATCCGACCACTCCGCTTCGCTCCATGGCCGGTTACTTTCAGCACGCCCTGACGGGCTCCGATGGGAAAACATAACATAGATTTCTTAACTCAACCGCATTGATTGGTCCAATTGGGCTAATTTGGCTGATTTGGCTGATAATTTATCTCTTGAAAAGGGAATCCGGGGGTGGCGAAGAGATCATGAAGATCAGGAATGTAGAAAAAAATTGCATGAAAGAATTTAATTTTGTAACTTTGCGAAGTTTTTTCAACCATATTCAGAACAGTGGGAAAATTTACGGAATTCAAGATTCAGCTGAAGAGCCTTCCCGAGGGAACGCATCAATATGATTTCCACCTCGGAAAGAAGTTTTTCGAGAACATGGAGAGCGCCGACATTCATGACGCGGATCTTCATGTAGGGCTGGCTGTCACCTGCAAACGTGACATCTATACGCTTGACTTCACCATCACCGGCACGATCACTCTCATCTGCGACCGCTGTCTGGACGATCTGGTGATGCCGGTCGATACGACCTACCACATCAATGTCAAATATGGCGACGACTACAACGACGAAGCCGACGACATGCTTGTCATTCCGGAAAGCGACAACTACCTGAATGTGGCCTATATGCTTTACGACACTGTCGCGCTGACGATTCCCATGAAACACGTGCATCCCATGGGGAAATGCAACCGCCAGATGAGCCAGATGCTCCGCAAGCACCGCGCCCGTCCCGCCGACGAGGACAGCGAACTTGAGGATCAGCTGATCGAAGAGATGGAGACAATGGATGATCCGGCAGATGACACCGGGCGCCCGTCAGATCCTCGCTGGGACGCTCTGAAAGGTCTTGCAAGCGACGGTGGAGACAACGTCAACGAGTGAAAAAAAGATATCCGCGTCAAGTTCTCTCTGTGGCCCGGACATAAAATAAAAAAAACAATAAATCAAAATAACTTAACAGAACAATGGCACATCCTAAACGCAAACAATCCAAGACCCGCACAGCCAAACGTCGCACTCACGACAAAGCCGTAGCCCCCACTCTGGCTATCTGCCCCAACTGTGGAGCATGGCACATCTATCACACCGTTTGTGGCGAATGTGGCTACTATCGTGGCAAGCTTGCCATCGAGAAAGCTGAAATGGCCTGACACATGCCGGGGCCGGCGCAGCAGATGCAAAGCCTGTCCGAGCGGCAATAAGATTTAGCAGGCGGTGATTCGAGTTAATCGCCGCCCGATAATCTTTTATCGCATGCCGTCAGTACCGACTGAGGGCTGCACGAATTAGATGACACAAACAGCAGAATCCCCCCTTGAAATGTTTTCACCGACGGAATCTGCAATAACCAAACAACCAAACTTACGAAATGTTACATGCAAGAATAGCCGGAGTGGCTTCCTACGTTCCGGAAGACATACTTGACAACGAAATGCTGTCGAAGATGGTGGATACTTCCGACGAATGGATCACCACCCGCGTGGGAGTCAAAGAAAGGCGAATACTGAAAAAAGAGGGCGAAGGCTCGTCATATCTCGGCATCCAGGCCGTGAACGCCCTTCTTGAAAAGACAGGCACCAAGCCTGAGGAAGTGGAACTGCTTATCTGCGCCACCTCCAATCCGGACTACCGCTTCCCCTCGACAGGCTCCGTCATAGCCCACGGCTGCGGTCTCAAGAACGCCTACGCCTACGACATCCAGGCCGCCTGCGCCGGCTGCATCGTGGCACTGCAGGACGGCAGCGCCTATATCCGCTCAGGCCTCAACAAGAAAGTCATTGTCGTGGCCGCAGAGATGATGTCGTCGATGGTCAACTACAAGGACCGCACTACCTGCCCGCTCTTCGGCGACGGCGCCGCCGCCATGCTTCTCGAACCCACCGAGGAAGAGACCGGAGTGATGGACGGAGTGTTTCATGTTGACGGCATAGGACGCGACCATCTTCTGATGCGTGCCGGAGGCTCCGTGCATCCCGCAAGCCACGAAACCGTCGATGCCGGCGACCACTACGTTTATCAGGACGGCCGCTTCGTCTATAAGCACGCCGTAACCGACATGCTCGAATCGACCCTCGAGATATGCAAGCGCAACAATCTGACGATGGAATCGGTTGACTATCTCATCCCCCATCAGGCCAACCTGCGCATCATCGAGGCCGTTGCCTCGCGCGCCGGAATAGCTCCGGAGAAAGTTCTGGTCAACATCGAATACCGAGGAAACACCTCAGCCGCATCCATTCCGCTGTGCATCGCAGAAAACGCCGACCGCCTCAAAAAAGGCGACAAGCTGGTTCTGACCGCGTTCGGCGCCGGATTCACATGGGGTGCGATGTACGTGATCTGGGACATCTGATTTTCCGGCTTCAAGAAAATATTTTCCACGGATAGCATCTTTTTCGGTGCTATCTGTGTTTTTATTTACAGGCGGACTCCCCGCCTGACACACGTAACCAAAAATTCAACAAACTATGGCAGAAAATCATAAAGCCGGTTTTGTCAATATCGTAGGCAACCCCAACGTAGGCAAATCCACTCTGATGAACGACCTCGTCGGCGAGCGCATAAGCATCATAACATCCAAGGCACAGACCACACGCCACCGCATCATGGGCATAGTGAACACCCCGGAATATCAGATCGTCTTCTCCGACACTCCGGGCGTCCTCAAGCCCAAGTATAAACTTCAGGAGAGCATGCTCGAATATTCCGAAGGCGCGCTGACCGACGCCGACATCCTCCTGTATGTCACAGACGTGGTGGAGGATCCGACGAAAAACTCCGAGTTTCTCGCGAGAGTGGCCAAAGAGACCGTCCCCGTGCTTCTGGTCATCAACAAGATAGACCTTCTGAAAGACCAGGCGCAGCTCGAGCAGATCGTGGCCCGCTGGAAGGAGCTGCTGCCCAACGCCGAGATTTTCCCGACATCGGCCCTCGAGCACTTCAACGTCCGGTCCATCATGGAGCGCATAGTGGCCCTGCTGCCCGAAAGCGCCCCCTATTTCGGCAAGGACGCGCTGACCGATAAGCCCGCGCGATTCTTCGTCACGGAGATAATACGCGAAAAAATCCTTCTCAACTATCAGAAGGAGGTCCCCTATTCGACGGAAGTCATCGTCGAGAAATTCGACGAGAAAGAGGGAGCCATCCACATCATGGCCGTCATTTATGTGGAGCGCGACTCTCAGAAAGGCATCCTCATCGGCAAAGGGGGCGCCATGCTGAAAAAAGTCGGGACCCAGGCCCGCAAGGATATCGAGACATTCTTCGGCAAGAAAGTGTTCCTCGAACTCTTTGTCAAGGTCGAGCCCAACTGGCGCAACCGCGAGAACAAGCTTCGCGCTTTCGGCTACATAGAGTAAGCGCTCCGCCTGCCTCTTCCGGCAGGCCGGCGTTTGGATATTTTTTCGTAACTTTGCAGAAACCTTTCTATTCCGAATAAAAGAAAAGAAACGACATGTCACAGATGATAGCCATAGTGGGGCGCCCCAACGTAGGGAAATCCACCCTCTTCAACAGACTTACAAAAAGCCGCACGGCCATAACCAACGAGGAAGCGGGAACGACGCGTGACCGCCAGTATGGCCACGTTGACTGGAACGGCCGCGAATTCTCGATTATCGACACCGGCGGCTGGGTTGTCAACTCGGAAGACATCTTCGAATCGGAAATCAACAAGCAGGTACAGCTCGCGATAGAGCAGGCCGACGAGATTCTTTTCGTTGTTGACGCCATGAACGGCGTCACTGACCTTGACGACCATGTGGCGGAGATTCTGCGCAAATCGCGCAAGCCGGTGCTTCTGGTCGCCAACAAGGTCGATAGCAACGACTGGCTCTACAACGTTCCCGAATTCTACGGTCTCGGCCTGGGCGATCCCTACCCCGTCTCGGCCGTCAACGGCTTCGGAACGGGCGATCTGCTCGACGATGTCGTCAAGAAACTGCCTCCGGTGGAAGAGGACGAGGCCAACACCCTCGACGACATTCCGAAGTTTGCCATAGTCGGGCGTCCGAACGCCGGCAAATCATCGATCGTCAACGCCTTCATCAGCGAGGAACGCAACATTGTGACCGACATAGCCGGCACCACACGCGACAGCATCTATACGCGCTACAACAAGTTCGGCTTCGACTTCTATCTCGTCGATACGGCCGGCATACGCAAAAAAAACAAGGTCAACGAGGACATCGAGTATTATTCGGTTATCCGTTCGGTGCGCGCCATAGAGGCTTCGGATGTCTGCATTCTGATGATCGACGCCACCCGAGGCATCGAGGCGCAGGACGTCAGCATCTTCTCGCTGATCCAACGCAACAAGAAAGGCCTTGTTGTCTGCGTCAACAAATGGGACCTCGTGGAGAACAAATCGGAAGCGGCCATCCGCCATTTCCGCGACACCATCCGCGAGCGTTTCGCCCCCTTCACCGATTTCCCCATCATTTTCGGCTCGGCGCTGACGAAACAGCGAATCTACAAGGTGCTCGAAACAGCGGTCGAAGTCTATAAAAACCGTCAGCGCACCATACCGACGTCGCAGCTCAACACCGTGATGCTCGAGGCCATCGCAGCCTATCCGCCACCCGCCAACAAGGGCAAATTCGTGAAGATCAAATATGTCACGATGCTGAAAGGCTCGCCGATACCCACATTCATTTTCTTCTGCAACCTGCCGCAGTGGGTCAAGGAACCCTACCGCCGCTATCTGGAGAACAAGATCCGCGAGAACTGGGATTTCACCGGAACTCCGATAAACATATACATGCGCGAGAAATAACTCGCCTGACCCCACATTCCCGGCGCCCGCATGACCCCACGGTCAGCGGGCGCTGTCATTGTGGCGACTTGCCGTAGTGCAGTTCCAGCAACGGGGGCCGATATCCTTCAAGCCAGAAAGCGTGGCGCTCCTTGATCAGCCCCCTGGCCCGTCGCCGGTCAAAACCTTCGCTGAAATACCGGGCCGCTTCAGCCATGACTTTTCCCGCGACGGAGTCGAGGCTGTTGTAACCGGCGGCCGCCCAGGCGCGCTCCTCCTCTCCGACGGAAGAACTGTTTATCAGAATGGTGAACGAGGTCATCTGTTTGTCAGTGCTTTCCACAATGAACCTGTCAAATTTATTCTTGCTGAAATTAGCAAGATATTTGGCCTCGGCATGAGAAACTCCGAATTCGTTTTTAACGAGTTCCGACCGGTTTCCGAAACAGACTACGGTATCTTCATCAACACGGTCAGTGACCTTTTCCCGAACCGAGCCGGAAACGACGGGCGCAACAGCGACGGGCGCCGTATCGGCGCCGAGGGACATCCGTGGCTTAACGGAATCGGCTGTTGCGTGCGGCAACGGTTCGGCCATCTTTTCCTCCGGCTGCCTGCCGTAGTGGAGCACCATTAAAGAAACAGCAACGGCGACTGCAAGCACAACCGGCGCCAACGGAAGAATCCATCGCCTGCGGCGCCGGGCAAGCTCCGAGCGATAAAATGCAGCGACGGAATAACCGTCGGACAGTCGCCGGGCAATCATCGCCGAGGCCGTCGCCTCGAGAGCGCGGACGCATGAACGGGGCGCAACGAGAGCCAGCTCGGAAAGGGTCATGCCCGCGGCATAGAAATCGTTGTGGAGATCTGCGCCGTTTGCGCCGGCTGAATCACTGACCGGCGGTGTGTAGCGCTCAGTGCCCGCGGCGACGTGAAGCAGATAGAACCTCTCGGCATCGGCACATCCGAAATCAATGACTTTCAGCGACCTCGTCGGCCGGGAATAGATGACATTCTGCGGTTTTATGTCGCGGTGGATTATTCCGGCAGAGTGAATGTCATCGAGAGCCGTCGCGAGACCGTTAACGATGCGCCCGATGTCCGAATCGTCGAGAGCCGCGCCGGAGTCGATGATTTCGGCAAGGGTCTGTCCGGGACAATATTCCGTTATAAGCGCCGGGCCGTAATCCGGTAAGACCGTCAGGTCTATCGTTCGTGTCACGAAACGCGAATCAACGGGGAAACCGCTGTCATATTCCTTGCGCAACGCAGCCCGCGCGGCAGCATCATTGCGAAACTCCTCGCGCAAAGTCTTGACGATGAAATTGCGGCCCTGTTTCTTGGCAAGAAACACCCTTGTGAACCCTCTCGCCGAAGAATAGAGCAACCGAAAATCATGAAACTGCCCGTCGTTGACGTCGGGGCGGCTGTCAAACTCTTCCGGACTGAAAAAACCTGATTCCTCTCGCATTCCGCAAAGTTAGCGAAATCAGAGAATTCCCGCAATATCTTTCATTTTGAATCAAGAGCGCACGCGGGCGTGTAGTTGATCGAGATTATTCCTGATTCCGATCCGGCGACATAGACGCCCCTTTCAACCCCGTCAACCGTCACATCCGTGCAGCTCAGAGGCATTCCCTTGGTGAAAAGCAGCGCGGTGAATTCGCTTCCCTCAGTAATCTTGGCGTTTTCCGAGCTGTCAACGACAAAACGGTTTGCTCCACGGTATATAGCCGACATGCGTCGGTCGGGATTCCACGTCAGTTCTATGCGGTCGCCCGGCGAAAGAGAGGAGGTCACGATATTGTTGACTTCGAGAAATCCGCTTTCCACTCTGTTCTGCCGCATGAGATTATCGACGTAGTGGGTCCAGTCATTGAACCCGAGGAAGCGCGAAAGAGTGTTGAGCGTTGACCGGCTGCGCGATGACGAATCGGGGATATATGCCCATAGGCGCTTCAGGGTTGAGACGCTCGGCGCCTCGCTCAGACGCTTCTTCAGCTCGAGATAGAGGAAATTGAAATCGGTGTATGTGTTGATGCTTCTGCCCACGGCTTTCGCAAGGTCGTGGCGCAGGCATTCCAGATAGTACTGCGGTGTTTCTTTATTTGCCATGCTTTCTGAACATGAAATTCACCTTAAATAACAGAGATAAGATTACAGATATATTTCGTACGTTGACAAAATTACATAAAATATAACAAATTGAGCCATATTGAACCATTATGAACCGATATGAACGTTTTTGAACCGAAATGAGCTGAAGATTATTAAGTAATTTCGCAAACAATATCCGGGAAACAAGGTCCCTCAATCATTATGTGCCATGAAATCCGGAAAACAATGCGACAATTCACTCAAACAATTATCGAATATGTGGAAATACAAAGAATCCGCAGCAGCCTTAGCGGTAGTCTGCGTAATAGCGTCAATCATATTATGGTCCTTTGGAGGAAGGGATACGGATATCGCAGCCCTGGCGTGCATCGTTGCCGCTCTCAGTCTGGCGGCATTCTCCACCGCCGTAGGAGAAAAACGCAAAAATTCCCGGAAATAGCATTGGGGCGATAAGCCGTTGGGCGCCTGTGGAGCCGGAGACCTCAGGCAAAACGAATTAACCTTTATCTCGTCAACAATCGAGGGGATGTGGCATAGAAGTCCACATCCCCTCAATATTTTTTCAGGGGGGGCGGTGTTATTCGAATTCGGAATTCCTTCTCTTTCAGTCAGAAAGTAAAATTTTCCTCGCCATAGCATCTATCTTGTCATGGTAGGCTTCCCGTAAATCCGGGGGAAGAAAGGAATCCTCTATCAGGCCGTGCCATTTGGGAACAGCTTTTAAGAATCGGTTGAAAAGGTTTATGATTGCTTTTTCATCCATGCCGCTGTCGCGCATCGCTTTTTCAAAATCGTCCCGCTTTATCCGTTTCTTCTTGCCGTTGAGAGTCAAAGCCAACTCCTCTTCATCCTCCGGCATGGCGAGAGCTGTTGACAGCAGGTCGTATGCCGGGGTCAGCATATAATCATCGGAAGGACGGAAAAGGGAGAAGTTCTTCAGGTGCATGTCTGCATTTCCCGTCAGCCATGAGAAGAGCACCACTTCCCAAAAGTTGATGACATCCAGCAAAGGAGCAGATGAGTGTTTACGTATCAATTTGGCTATACGCTCGTATGAGCCTTTGTATTTGTCCTCGGTGAGTCGTTCCGAGAGCTGACACATATCCTCCATTGCAATTTTCGCTCCTTTCTTTGTACGGTCAATGCGACGGGTGATATAGCATAATTCGCCGTCGGCAAAACGTATCAGCGAGTGAGGAACAGTTTTTATTCCGGCAGCTTCAGCCATGTGCATGGTCAAATCCTCATTCTCAGGCAGATTTGCGAAACGATCAGTCTGCGGTTTCAGTATATATCTTCCCCACAGTCCTACGATAGTGAAACGATGGGGTTCTCCGGCCTGACCGCGTGAGATGTCGAGCGAAAGTTTTGCCTGAACTCCGGTAACTGTTGTGCTTGCAGCAATGATCTCCCTTGCCAGTTCCTTTATGTTGGCACGTGTATATGGCAACGCCGGCACCGTCGCCGATTCAAATATTTTACGCGCACATGCCTTATGGTAATCAACTTCACCTTCTGCCAATGGCTTATAGCAAAAAAGACACTTATTCATTGCCGTCCTCCTTTCTTTCCAAAGGTATGACGCTGACATTGCCGATGCAGTCCTTGCAGCAAGCGAGTAATAATGAGAATCTGTCACGGGCCGATATTTTCCAACTCTGTTCCGCTATATCGAGAAGCCATCCTTCGGGGATGAGTCCGTCGAAAAACGGGAACAGCACCTTGTCGCGGTACGGCTTATCTGTCAGCGGCAAAGTCAAGCTCACAGCAACGGCATCATCCGATTTCAGATAATCGGGATCATATCGAAATTCATACCCCCTATCGTCCTCGGTCAGAATCCCGGCGAACTCTTTGTTCATAAATACCTTTGCCTGTTTCATAATTCAGTGTTTTTTGCCGGTATCATTTCGGCACCGAAAAGCGCCAGCACCTGATTTACCTTGTCGAGACGAAGAGTTGTTTTCCCCTGTTCAAGTTCGCGCACGAATCGCAGACCTACCCCGGATTTCTGTGACAGGTCAACCTGCGTAAGCCCGAACTGCTTACGCATATCCTTAACGTATTTAGCTAATTGAGTCATAAAATATACCCTTTTGGGTACAAAGATAGCTTTTTCTAATCATATTGCACCATAAAGGGTATAAAATATTTTCAGATAGCACAGATTTTACCCTTTAGGGTATAATCTGTGTAAATCCAAGCCTTGTTTTTCCAAGATAGCGCGCATGATAAGGCACTTCAAAAACAGGTGCAGCCTCCTCTTGAAGCAAAGTGTAATTCTCCGGGGTGGTGACGCAGTTATTCGAATTCGGAGAAGACGGCGCCGTTGAAATAGAGGGTGTTGTTGAATTCGTCGAAGCCCACGGGCAAGGGAGTGTCAAGCGGCTCGGCCTCTTCCATCAGCGTTTCATAAGGCTGATCGGGATCGATCCATGACATGCCCAGATTGTGTGTGGCCACCACTTTTCCATCCTTGACTGTGGCCATGTAATTCCATGATTCCGCAGGAAGATTAACCCTCATCCATTCCATGTTTATGACCGCGTGATCTTTACCTACCGGAGTTATGGTAATCGATCCCTCGAAACGGATCTTTTCCCACGGCTCGGAAGAGCCAAGCGTCTTGCCAAACATCTCGGCCGGTACATTGGCGTCGCAGACCGAAGCGACCGACTGTGAGACGAATGCGGGAGCGCCATTGACATCGACTTTATACCAACCGTCGGTCTCCTCGACGAGCGGAAGCATCTCTCCCTTCGTCAGGGTTCCGGCTTTGGCCGATGCGATAGAGGCCGCTTTGCGCAAATTGACTGAACTTTTGGTGGTAAATACGTATTGTGACTGTGCGAAAGCTGCTGCAGCCGTAAGAGTTGCCACAGTCAGGGTGCAGAATAATTTTTTGAGATTCATAGAAACGCAGTAATGATTAAAAATGATGTCATCTGTCAGAATTAGAGGTCAAGGACTTCTCCGTTTTCCGATGATTTTCCTTGACATAAGTCTCTAATTTTTCACAAAGATAATGATTAATCGCTTTTTTTCCGTAATTTTGTGGAAGATATTAACTAATACCGTTATTTTACAGAAATGAAGAACTTTCCGTTGGCTGTGTTCGCCGTTGGCGCCGCAGCATTCCTCTCATCGGCTGTCGGCTGCAATTCGAAGAGCGCTCAGACAGCAGAGAGCGCCGATGCCGATTCAGGACGCATCGTAGTAGCTTACGTGACAGGCTGGAGCAGTTGCATGCCTGACCCCACGCTGATGACCCACATCAATTTCGCATTCGGTCACGTGGCTCCGAGTTTCGACTCCGTAATCATCAAGAACGAAGGACGTCTGGATTCGATCGTGGCCCTGCGCGAACAGAATCCCGACCTTAAGATCGTCCTCTCCATCGGAGGCTGGGGCAGCGGCAATTTCAGCGAAATGGCCGCCGACTCTACGCTCCGCGCCAAGTTCGCCGCCGACTGCGTGAAGAAAGTTGAGAAACATAAACTCGACGGCATAGACATCGACTGGGAATATCCGACCGCAGGCGAAGGTGCCGGAATATCATCGTCGGCCGAAGACACCAAGAACTACACGCTGCTGATGCGTGACCTCCGCAAAGCTCTCGGTCCCGACCGTCTGCTGACACTCGCCACCATCTGGAGCGGCAAATATATAGACTTCCCGGCCATCATGCCTTACGTCGATTATGTCAACATCATGTCCTACGACATGTCGCCGGCTTCAAGCGGACGTCCCCACAACCCGCTCTATGCGAGCGAACGTGCCGGAGACCGCACGGCTGACTCCGCCTTCCATGCCCATCTGATCGCCGGCGTTCCCGCCGACAAACTCGTGCTCGGACTGCCGTTCTACGGCCGCGGCGTAGAGCCTTATCCCGACTATATGGACTACAAGGATCTGAAAAAGATCCCCGGCACCATCGAAGTATGGGATTCAGCCTCTCTGTCGCCCTACATGACCGACTCCCTCACCGGCAAAATCCTCATGGGCTTCGAAAATCCCCGCTCACTCGCCGAGAAGCTCCACTACATCAAGCAGCAGAAGATGCTCGGCGCGATGTACTGGGAATACTGCGCCGGCGGCGAGGCCATGGCCAAGCAGGTAGCCGACAGCATCCTCCACTGATAACGAAACAAGCATCTGCCGCAAGCTCCGGAAAGCGCCCCGCGCGCTCCCGGAGCTTTTCGTTTCTCCGGGTTTAGGAAAAAGGACGGGTCAGACGGTTCGGACGCGTCGGACAGGGTCAGACTTGTCTGACGGGGGAGTCGGGAAGGATGGGGAGCATAGGTTTTGGCGATTTTGGGAGGAATAGTTGGGCGGAATAGAAAATTTGTGTAATTTAGCTGAATATTTACTCAAACCTACTGAATACAACAAAAACATAACATAAAATGGCTAAAGTTCTTATCATAGGAGCGGGCGGTGTGGGAACCGTCGTCGCTCACAAGTGTGCCCAGAACCCCGATGTCTTCACCGAAATAGTGCTTGCCTCGCGCACTCGCAGCAAATGCGAGGCGATAGCCCGCAAGATCGGAGGCGGCCGCATCACTACGGACAGTGTCGATGCCGACAGCGTCGAGCAGCTCGTGGAGCTTTTCAACCGTCATAAACCCGACATTGTCATCAATGTGGCTCTCCCCTATCAGGACCTCACCATCATGGACGCATGTCTGGAATGTGGCGTCAACTATCTCGACACGGCCAACTACGAGCCGCGCGACGTGGCCCATTTCGAATATTCCTGGCAGTGGGCCTACAAGGAGAAGTTCGAGAAGGCCGGCCTGACCGCCATCCTCGGCTGCGGTTTCGACCCGGGAGTGTCAGGCGTGTTCACCGCCTACGCCGCCAAGCATTATTTCTCCGACATGGAGTATCTCGACATCGTCGATTGCAACGCAGGCGATCACGGCAAGGCTTTCGCCACCAACTTCAACCCCGAGATCAACATACGCGAGATCACCCAGAACGGCCGCTACTATCAGGACGGCCAGTGGGTCACAACCGGCCCGCTCGAGATCCACAAGGCTCTCACCTACCCCAACATCGGCCCCCGCGACTCCTATCTGCTCTATCACGAGGAGCTCGAAAGCCTCGTCAAGAACTATCCCTCCATCAAGCGCGCACGCTTCTGGATGACTTTCGGACAGGAGTATCTGACCCATCTCCGCGTCATCCAGGACATAGGCATGGCCCGCATCGACGAGATAGACTACAACGGACAGAAGATCGTGCCTCTGCAGTTTCTCAAAGCCGTGCTTCCCAATCCTCAGGATCTCGGCGAGAACTACACCGGAGAGACCTCGATCGGCTGTCGCATAGAGGGTCTCGACAAGGAGAAGAACCATCTGACCTACTACATCTACAACAACTGCTCCCATGAGGCCGCCTACCGCGAAACCGGCATGCAGGCCGTCAGCTACACGACGGGCGTTCCGGCCATGATCGGCGCCATGATGTTCCTGACAGGCAAATGGGTCAAGCCGGGCGTGCATAACGTCGAAGAGTTCGATCCGGATCCGTTCATGGAACAGCTCAACGTCCAAGGCCTACCGTGGAACGAGCAGTTCAACATAGATCTGGAGGTATAAGCGGTTGTCCATCACCGGCCGAGCCATGACAGACAGGTCTCCCTCCCGCTACACTGACGCCCAGGTTGTCAGGACCGCACGCCACGTCACGTGGGTGGGATTTGGCGTGAACGCCGTGCTCGCCGCTCTGAAAATAGCCACCGGAATCATAGGCCGCTCGAGCGCCATGGTCGCCGACGGAGTCCATTCGCTCAGCGATTTCGTCACCGACATAATAGTCATCGTCATGATAGGCGTCTCGCGCCGAAAAGCCAACAAGACCTATCAGTACGGCTACGGAAAATACGAAACAATGGCCACGCTTCTCATTGGAGGAGCGCTGGCCATTGTCGCCATAGGGCTTTTCACCGACGGCTTCGGCCGCATCATCGATGTTGTCCACGGAGGCACGCTTGAGCGTCCCGGAATGATAGCGCTCTGGATGGCCCTGATCTCGATAGTCTCCAAGGAGTGGCTCTTCCGCTACACGCGAAACCGGGGACGGCGCATCAACTCGGCGGCCGTCATTGCCAACGCATGGCACCACCGCAGCGACGCCTATTCGTCGCTTGCCACTCTCGCCGGCATTTCAGGAGCCATTTTTCTCGGGCCGCACTGGAGAATCCTTGACCCGGCAGCCTCGATGATAGTCAGCATCTTCATTCTCGGGGCCGCAGTCAACATTGCCCGTCCGGCAATAAAGGAGCTGCTCGACGTGGCGCTTCCGCCCGAAATAACCGACCCGATGCGGCGAATCATAAAAGAGACTCCGGGAGTGATAACCTATCACCATTTCAGGTCGCGGCGCAACGGTCCGCGCATAATACTCGATGTCCACATCAAAGTCAGCCGCAACATAAGCGTGGAAGAGGGACACGAGATCGCAACGGCCGTAGAACGCGCCCTGAAAAAAGATTTCGAGAGCTCCATGATTACAAATATCCACGTAGAGCCATACAAAGGTCAGGATATTCTGCCTGACGGTTCATGTAAAGACTGAATCATGAAATTACTGAAAACAATCGTGCTCGCCATAGCGGCGGCTTTTATCATCCAGGGTTGCTCGGAGAAAGGCGTCTCCATAGAGGAGATTCCGGCTACGGCCGACTATGTGGCTGTCATAAACGCCGACTCCATCCCCGACGCGATATCCACCCTGCTTATTCCCGCGGAAACACCGGCTAAGACCGGAAGTCTGGCCGAAAGCTGCGACCTGAGCCACATACTTTTCTACAAGCCGGCCGACTCGCGTCAGCCATTCGCAGCGGCGACAGTGAAAGACGAGAAAAAGCTGACCTCGTTTCTGACCGAACTGGGCTGGCAAAAGCGCAAGACCGAAGGCGTGACGGCCTATTCCAATGAAGAATGGGGAGAATTCGCCCCGTGTGTCATCATCGAGAATGATGCCGCATGGTTTCTCGGAACACGCGGCGACATAAAAAACTGGAAGGAAAGCCTGCGGCAGGCCGAAAAAGAAAATTTCGGCAAATACGGGCTTGACTTCTCCATCGACGGGAACAAACGTATCAAAGCCTACATACGCCCGGCGTTTTTCGGCATAGCCGACGACATGTCAATGCTTCAGGTGACAGCGGCAGCAGGAGGAGACAACACTCTGACCGTCAAAGCCGGTTTTATAAGCGTGGCCGATGGAAAGACGGGCGAACCGATTCCCTTCACGGCCCTCAGCGCGATAAATGACACCCGTTTCAGCCGCTATCTTCCTGCGGGGCAGAACAGCTTCGTGTTCGCGGCGGGACTGACCGACAAGATAAACTGGACAGGACTAGTAGAGATGTTCGGCGCAGGCCTCGGCACCCGCAACCACGGGATGCTCCAGACGCTTCTCCCCTATATGACAAGTCTTAAAGGACCGTTCGCCATAGGCGTAGGCCCTCTCACGGCCGAATCGCTGACCTCCGACGATATCGAAAGCCAGAGCATAATAGTGTATGCGACTCTCGACGGAGGCAAGGCGAGCGATGCCGTCAACGAGATAAACGGCAATCTGCGCGAAAAAGGGCTCAATCCGCAGCCGCGGGCTGACGGGGTGTATGCCTTCGACCTCAACGGCGTGCGCTACCGCTATACCGCCACTCCCGACGGTGTGTTTCTCTTCGCTCTCAACCGCGAACTTGACAGCCCGCAGCCGGCCGACTCGGCGCTTTTCGCCGGCCGACAGGCTTTCGCCGAACTGAGATTGCCGCCACTGTCGGCAATTCTTCCCGGAGTTCGGGACAATCTTTCGATAACCGCCACCATGACCGTAGGGAGCGACGGACTGACACTGGTGACGCATTCGGGAAAAGTATCGCCCCTCATAGCTTTCAGCCGTTATTTCGCAGCCATCGAGGCAGCCCGGCAAAGCCGCGAAGAAGAATCAGCCGACTATTACGACGAATTATAAACCTCAACATCATTTGACATGAAACATTTCTTAAACCCATTCAGCCTGACCTACGGGCTTCTCGCCGCCTTCATAGCCGGCTTTTTCTGCTCCTGTTCGTCAGACAAGGACAAACTGCTCGAGACAGTTCCTTCCGACACGGAATTCGTGGCCACCGTTGATATGATCAAACTGGCCAAAGACGCGGGAGTGACGGTTGAGGACGGACGCCTCGCGCTGCCCGACGAATACTCGTTCATCAAAGACCAGATGCCGGCCGACGCCATGAAAGAGATAGGCCGCGTGGCTCAGGCGGTAGATCTTGAAAACATCGTCATCTTCGGTTCTATCAACAAAAACGAAGCCTACGGAACGGCTATCGTGAAGGACGCCGACGATCTGAAAGCTTATCTGAAGAAAAACGATTTCTCGCGCTCGACCGAAGAAGGGAAGGAAGTCTATTCCACATCAGATTCGGACTATGCCGAATGTATAGCTTTCAGCGAGGACGACAAGCAGGTCTGGTTCATACCGACGCGCCGTCTGCTCAAAAACATAGAGGATTTCGAGCTTGCCCGTAAGAAGAACAACATTCTGCGCTTCTCAGGCCTCGCCTCGGCCCTGAAAGAGGAGAACATAGCCAACATCATCGTCGATCAGGCATCGCTTAAGACCGGTCTTGACGACTATTGGGTGACAGCATCGATAAACATCAAGGACAATGCCATCGTGGCGCAGTCAACCATAATCAAGCCCGACGGCGAAGAATACGAAACCGATATGCTGAAACCGGTCAACACCGACTTCCTCCGCTACATGCCATCTAATTTCATAGCAGCTGCCGCTATCGGAATCAACCAGCAGAGCGGCTGGGTCGATGAGGTGATGAAAGCGATGGGGCTTATCTACGGACCTCGCATGGAATCGCAGGCCGACCAGATAGCGCCTTATCTCAAAGCGCTTGACGGCACAATCGCCATAGGCGTCGGCCCCAAGGATAAAGGAGCCTTCTTCGAAAGCCCCAACCCGGCCAATTGGCAGGCGCTTCTGATGGCCCACATGACCCAGGACAAAGTCAACGAACTGACCCAGATGGTCAACAGTCTTTTCCCGCGTTCCACAAAAGCAGCCAACGGACTGTACAGAGTAAACGACGGCGGTTTCGACATGACCTACGGCAATGTTGACGGCTATTTCACCGTTACCCTCGGCATGGAACCGAAACCCGACAAAAGCAACTCGTTTGCCAACGACTTCAACGGCAAACCGCTGGCCCTCGTAGTACAGACGCCGCTCCTGAGCTCGCTTGTCGATGACAAGACTCTCGACTACAGCATCAAGGGAACATTCGAACTCAACGGAACCGCCACGCGCCTGCAGATAAACCTCGTGGGTACCGACAAACCGATTCTTCCCACCCTCGTTGCCGGAATGCCACGTTTCGCCGAAGCTTTCGAGAAGAAAAGCCGCTCATATCGCGAAAGCCGCTCCAACTCAGGCTCTCTCTACGGCAGCTCTTTCGATGATGAAGTAGCCGCCGACACCGTGGCAGTGGAAGAGATCTATTGAAAATGATTCAGGAAATAACCTTAACCGACACACTGCCGCACGTGTTCCGCGGCATGGAGAAGACGGCTCCCGTCTGCAACTCGCAGGTCTGGCTTCATGAGGTCAGCTTCCGGCGTCCCGGTTACTACATGATCGAGGCCGAGTCAGGTACAGGCAAATCATCGCTATGCAGCTTCATCTTCGGAGTGCGCGGCGACTATCAGGGAACCGTGGCCTTCGACGGCCGCGACGTCAGGACTTTCAGCATCGACGAATGGTGCGCCCTCCGCACAAGGGCCCTCGCCTATCTGCCCCAGGAAATGCATCTGTTTCCGGAGCTGACAGTGATGGAGAACATCATGATCAAGAACCGGCTGACCGACTGCCGCAGCGGCGAGTGGATACGCCGTGCGCTCGAACGGCTGGAAATCGAAGGCAAAGCCGACTCACCGGCAGCGCTTCTCTCTGTCGGGCAGCAACAGCGCGTGGCCATTGTCCGCGCCCTCTGCCAGCCATTTGACTTCCTGCTGATCGACGAACCGGTGAGCCACCTCGACTCGCGCAACAACAGCATCGTGGCCTCCCTCATAGACGAAGAGGCGCAAGCCAACGGCGCTGCCGTCATAGCCACATCCGTCGGAAACAAAATCAACCTCCCAATCCAGTCAACACTCCTGTTATGAAAAAATCCGCAGTGTGGCACTTGCTCCGCCGCAACATATCGAAAGCCCAGCTCATCGGCTACTCCGTGGCCAATCTGATAGGCCTCTGCATTGTGATTTCCGCCATTCAGCTCTACAGCGACGTGTCATCGGTCTGGGATGACGAGGACTCTTTCATTTCACGCGACTATCTGATTCTCTCCAAGCAGGTCAGCGGTCTCGGGTCGATTCTTTCGGGTGACCCGGCCGCTTTCTCGCCCGATGATCTGGAGGAGCTGAAAGCGCAGAAATGGGTGCGCCGCGTGGGCGAATTCACCGCCTCCAACTTCGGCGTGGGCGCTTCGGTCGAAATGGGCGGACGCGGGATGAACACAGCCATGTTCCTCGAAGCGATTCCCGACGAGTTTTTCGACGTGAAACCGCGCCAGTGGCAGTTCATCCCCGGCGAGTCGCAGACGGTGCCCATCATTATCAGCAAGGAATATCTGTCGCTCTACAATTTCGGCTTCGCCGCCTCGCGCGGACTGCCCCAGATCTCGGAATCCATGATAGGGATGGTGCCTCTGAAGCTCTCCATCAGCGGCAACGGGCGCCAGCAGTGGATGCCGGCCAAGATTGTCGGTTTCTCCTCGCGTCTGAACACGATTGCCGTCCCGGAGGCCTTCATGGAATGGGCCAACGCCAATTTCTCGGATCGCCCCCAGCCTGATCCCTCGCGAATCATCGTAGAGACCAATTCGCCGGGCGATCCTGCCATCGAACAGTATCTCCGCGAGCATCATCTCGAGGCGGCGGGAGACAAGGTCGATAACGGCCGCGCCGCTTATTTTCTGGCCGTTGTCACCGCTGCAGTCGTAGGCGTTGGAGTCATCATCAGCCTGCTCGCCTTCTTCATCCTCCTGCTGAGCATCTATCTGCTCCTGCAGAAAAACCGCGAGAAACTGCGTCAGCTGATGACGCTCGGCTATTCTCCGGCTGCCGTGGCCCGCAACTACTATATCATAGTCGGCTCGAACAACGGCGCAGTGCTCGTCGGAGCTGTCATCGCCATGCTCGTGGCCAAACATTTCTGGAGCGCTCCGCTCGGAAATATCGGCGTGGATCCGGCCGCGCCCTGGTGGTCAATCGGAGTAGGCACGGCCATCATGGCACTGATAACCGCCGGAAACATCGCCGCCATAGCCCGCAATATCCGCAAGACTTTCCCCCGTCCCTGACCCTCAGGCGACACAAAACAAAATCAAGGCGCCCCGCGAATGCGGAGCGCCTTTTTATCATAGGACCGACAGGGGCGGCTTATTTGAATACGTACTGGCTCGATATCGACTCGTTGTTGTGAACGCGGCGGATAGTGTCGGCGATCATGTGGGCCACGGAAAGCACGTGGGCTTTCTTGCAGTCCTTCTTGAACGGAATCGAGTTGGTGAACACGATTTCGGTCATGCCGGAGTTATCGACACGTTCGGAAGCCGGATCGCTCATTATGGCGTGAGAGGCGATCGCGCGCACGGATTTCGCACCGTTTGCAATCATTAGATCGGCGGCTTTGGCGATAGTTCCGGCCGTATCGACCATGTCATCAACGAGAATAACGTTCTTGTCCTTGACATCGCCAATCACTGTCATCGTAGCCACGACATTTGCCTTGGCGCGCTGCTTGTGGCAGAGAACCAGAGGAACATCGAGGAACTTGGCGTAGGAATTGGCGCGTTTCGCTCCACCCACGTCGGGGGTCGCTATCACCATATCCTCGAGCTTGAGGCTCTGGATATAAGGAATGAACACCGAAGAGGCATAAAGATGATCGACAGGCACATTGAAGAATCCCTGGATCTGGTCGGCGTGAAGATCCATGGTGATCACGCGGTTCACACCGGCAGCCATCAGAAGATCGGCCACGAGTTTGGCGGCGATTGACACACGGGGCTTGTCCTTGCGGTCCTGACGGGCCCAGCCGAAATAAGGGATCACGGCTATGACCGAGTAAGCCGAAGCGCGCTTGGCGGCATCGATCATCAGCAACAGCTCCATGAGATTGTCGCTGTTGGGGAATGTTGACTGTACAAGATAAACCTCGCAGCCGCGGACTGTTTCTTCAAAGGACACTTCGAATTCGCCATCGGCAAAGTGCTGGACATTCATTTTGCCGAGCTCTATTCCAAGATCTTTGCAGATTTCTTCGCCCATATAGCGCGAAGCCGTTCCGGCGAAAATTTTGATTGGATGGATAGATGATTGCATGGAGTCAGAAAAATGGGGTTTTGACGATGCAAAATTACGCAATTTTTTTAGAATCCTATAAGATTTTCAATATTTATTAGCGGACTGTTACTTTGCGGGTGAGGCGCGAGGAGGCTCCATGAGCGGCGAGCACATACACGCCGGGGGTCAGCTCGGAGGTTGTAACCGAGGTCTGTCCGTCGAGTCCGCGGGCCGTGGCCACAGGGCGTCCCTGAATGTCATAGACCGTCACGGTGAACTGCGCCTCTCCGGCCATGGTCACGTCGTAGCCCGAGCCGTTGAAGCTGACCACGAGCCGCCGGTCGTCATCCTCCCATACGGCTCCGTTGGCCGCATACTTCTGCAGGATATATTTGATGCCTTCCAACGCATTTATTTTTCCGGCTCCCCACCGCTGAGGCTCCTGCGTCTGGGCCACGGAAGTATTGTCGATAACATCCATGACCTTGTCGAAATCAAGCTCCGGACACGCCTGAAGCCACAGGCCAATCGTTCCCGTCACAAACGGACACGACATCGATGTTCCCTGCATCGTGCCCCAGTAATAGGTGTCGTTCCCGCTTTTGGCAGAGGCGGTCATGGTTTGTTCCGAGCCCTTATCCTTGACATAATAGGTGCTGTAGCTTGAAACGATGTTCGCTCCCGGTCCGCAGACAAGCGGGAGCTGCTTGCCCTGAAACGTCGGGCCGTAGCTTGAGAACGGGGAGATTTCGCCTATGGGATATGCGGCAAGGTTGCTGTATTGATAGACTCCGTTGAACTGTCCCCACACGTTTCGCGACGTATAGGCGCCAACCGAAACAACATTTTCGGCACATGCGCCGTCGTTGATCGAATTGTTGGGATTGCCATCGACATACCCCCCTTTAAGCCCGCTCTTCGAGAAGGTGATGGTCGAACTACCGTAGATGTAGGCCGTCTGTCCGGGATTTCCCTCTACTTTCAGAGTGATATAGCGGTCAGAAGCAGTGGCTTTCGGCTCCACATTGGAGAAATTTATATAGCAGTTGTAGCGGTTGTTGTTCACGTCTATATTTGACGAGATCCTGACGGAGCCGGAGAAACTGGCAGCGAACTCGGGATTGCTGGCGGAACTCAGCGACTGCCCGGCTGCATCGACGGTCAAAAGCGCCTTGTCGCCCGTCTTCATGTCATAGATGCCTATGGTGACCGTCAGGGGCTGATTGTCGTTGCTCCATATATCGACTGTGCCGTGTGCGGTGTTGTCCTTTATTGTCGTCATCACTCTCTTTCCCGTTGTGCCTGAGGTGAAGTCCTTTACGAGCGACATGTTCGTATCTCCGTCATTACCGGCTGAGATGCAGATGATTCCCCGCTGCCCCAGAGCGGCGAGAGCCCGGCAGTAGTTATCGGTGCCGTCATGCGGACCGGTGGTGTGCCCGAGCGACAGGTTGACGACGGCCGGTTTGCCGGTCTCTGCCGCATAATCCATCACGTTTGAGACGCCCTGTATGATGCTTGCAAGATATAGCTCTCCGCAGTTGAAAGCCAGATCGGCACCTGTAGCTACGCCGTAATAGGGTATCGGCGAGTTGTCGCGGTCCTGCCAGCCGCTACCGTTGCCAGGATTGGGGACATAGATGTATCGTCCGTCGCCTTTGTAGCCACCGCCGATGATTCCGCCCACATGAGTGGCATGACTCTCGGAACGGGTGTCGGTCGAAAACGAAGAGATATTCTCCGGAGTATATTCCTGCTGCGACACTTTTCCTGTCGATGTATCCAGCGAAATTCTCCACAGGCGCGATATGCGCGAGGTGCCGTCGGGATTCTTGAAATTGATGTGGTTCGCCTCAAGGCCTATGTCCATCATTCCGCAGACCACGCCCGAGCCGTCGAAGCTGATGGTCTCGCCGTTATGGTCGAAGCCGTTCTGCACGCGGTCAACTCCGGCCGTGGGGCGCGCCTGGTCGAGCATCGGAGTGGCTTTCTGTCCGAACGACATGCTTCTCACCCACGATTTCGAGGCCAGAAACTCCGCGCGGGCAAGTGGCAGAGTGATGACAGCCATGTCGCCGAGATCGGCGGTGACGGTGAATCCCTCGTCGCGGAGCCTGTCGGCGGTCACGCCTCCGGTCAGCGCCACTATGGCGGGGACCTCAGCATCGTCGGGGTTGCTCATGGTGAACCACTTGTTCCCTTCGCCTGGATGGGCCTTGGCTTCCTTGAATTCCTGGAGCAGCATGCGTCCTGCCGGAATTATCTTGTCCTGCGCCGATGCCGACATAGCGACTCCGGCCGTCAGGATGATTGTAAGAAAAGATCTGTTCATATATCTGTTGGTATTGGATTTTCAAATTAAAAAAGAAGAGAGAGCATCTGTTTTGAGAGAGAAAAAAATCTGAGAAAAGAGGAAAACGAATGAAGAGAGAGACAGTAAGTAAAAAATCATTAAGTGGCGTGCGCCAAGATTTCTTAACGCACGCCACCTGCTAAAAGGGTTTATTTATCTAATAAAGATACATTCAGATTACTGGGCTTTAACCATCGACAGATTAACTTGCATCCACCAAGCTCTCCAGCCTCCCGAGTTAAATGCACCTGCAAGACCTTCCGAGAATCTGAAGGCAGTCTTTTCGGGGTTGGAAACGATTGTCTGCGATCCGGAGGGATAGATGTATTGTCCGTCAAATCCGATGAGGAGCACATCCTGCTGGCCGAAATTGTTGAAGTTTACAGTTGCAAGTACCTGACCGTAATTGAGAGTCAGACGAACTTCCTCAGTTTCAGAGTCAACTGCAAATTCAGCAGTAGCCTCACAAACACTGTAACCTCCGAGGCCAATGATTTTCACCTCTCGGCCGTAACCGTCCTCACCTTCGGCATATCCTGTGATCTGAACGGGATATCTTCCGGCATCGCATGAAACGATCCAGTTACCAATGGTAGCGCTATAAGCTTCAGGAATCAGGTGGTCGTCATCCTTAAGGGTGATTGTTGTAGTGGTCTGGTTGCCGATCTTGGCACCCTCGGCCTTAACTATCTTTATATCGAACGTGCGGTTTTCATTTATCTCATCGTCACCGGTGGGATGGAATTCGATATAACCGATAGTTTCGCCTTCAGGAATAATTACATAATCGGTAGTAGCGATATAATGTTTGTCGGCCTCGGCCGGAGTGCTCCCGACACCCTGCATTTCTACAGTGACTTTAATGGGGCCGTTAGCCACACCTGTGACCTCTATAGGCACATTGTACATGACGCCGGTGTAATCTTCGGTAGCAGTCATAGTGGGGTCTGCCATGTTGACAGTCACGTCCGACGCGGTGTTGTAGTCCGAGTCATCATCATCCGAGCAGGCTGTCATTGTCAGGGCAGCCAGCGCGATGGCAAATATTCTGTTTAATTTCATAACTGTTTACTTTTAAAGTTACTGCGGTTTTATTAGTTTCCGTAGCCGGGATTCTGCTGGCCTTTCAACTGAGGATTGACAACCATTTCAGCAGAAGGAATAGGCCATACATAACGATAGTCGGTAGAGGTATATTTGATATCCATCGCCATATTGATCAGGAATCCGTCGAGATCATATCCTGCCTTTGCATAATTGCCGTCACGTCCGTCAAATCCCTGTTTCCAGCGGCGGAGGTCACCGAGACGGAAGCCTTCACCGATAAGTTCCTTGACGCGCTCGGTCTTGATCTGCTCCATGAGAGCCACTCCGCTGTAACGGGAATCCTGATAGTTCATGATTCGCGCAGCACGCAGTTCGTTAAGAGCATCGTTGGCATCAGCCTCATGTCCGAGGTTATATGCAGCTTCGGCAAGAATCAGATACTGCTCGGCAGTGCGGAACGGTTTGGGCAGGTTCTTCTGGGCATTCGTGTTTCCGGAATTGAATGTCGTATTTCCGGGATATTTGTAGAACACGGGCGAGAGATAAGCTGTACCATTGTAGTTGACATCCATTTCAGCTGTAAAGGCATAAAGACGGATATCATAATTGCTGTATGATGCCAATACGTTTGCCGACGGTACCCAACCCACTGTTGCGGGGCTGACGCCGAAATAAATACTACCCGGAGCGGGAACGGAACCACGCTGAGAAGCATCTCCGTAAGGCTGGAAAATCAACTCATCGCCGGTATCGTTTTTCCACATGTTTTCATATTCGTCAAAAGCGGTCAGAGGGAACATCTGAGACTCGATGATTTCCTTTGATACGTTTTCGGCAGTGGCATAATCACCCTTCATGAGAGCGACACGCGATTTGAGAGCCTTGGCTGCGTAGGAATTAAGATAGCCACCGCCACCCATTGCATTGAGGGCCGACTTGTCATTTACTTCCCATGCCTCGAGTCCGGAGATAGCAGCATCGATATCCTTTTCGATCTGGGTGTAGGTCTCGGCCAGAGTGCTTCGTCCGGGATATGTGTCACGCAGTTCGGAAGGAATATACTTCGTCACGATAGGAATACCTGTAGCTGCAGTATTTGCTGTGGCTGCATCGTAGTTACCGCAGAAGTAATACATCAGCATGTAGTTATAGTAAGCTCTCATGAAGTAAGCTTCTGCTTCGAAACGTGCAAGTTCGGCTTTCTGCTCGTCGGTAGTTTCGAATTCCTTGTTGAATTTCTCAACGGCCTCAAGGAAATAATTCACCTGCATGATGCCTGAGTAAGGAGCCGTCCAGAATCCAAGAATATCACCGTCATTCGACTGGAGATTTCCGTTGGTGAACGCAGTATAGTAGTTACCGTTCTGCATTGTTCCGATAAATATATCTGTCTGCAGGTCGGAAAGAGCAGTATAGGAACCGCCGCAACGGGAACGAAGAGCCGAATAAAGACCGTTTCGCTGGGCTTTTACGTCAGCCATCTTCTGTATTCCACCCTCAAGCTGGATGGAGCCGTCGGGAGTTGTGTCCATGTCACACGAAGTGAGCAATGACCCGGCGAGGAATAAACTTAAAAGTATTTTTTTCATAATTAAAATCTGCTTTGAAGATTAGAAAGTGACTTCGAAACCGAACTCGAACTGACGGGTGTTAGGATAGAAGAAGCGGATAAGGTTGCCTGAGGGTTCGGGATCCTCTCCGGTGAATCCGGTCAGTGTCCAGAGGTTACGGCCTGTAAAGTGGAAAGTCAGACCTTTGAGATACATTTTGTCAAGAAGCGACTTAGGCAGAGTGTAAGCCACAGTCAGGTTCTTGAGGCGCATGAATGAAGCGTCCTCGATGAAACGGGTGTCGAATTCGATGCTTTCGGTTGCAGCGGGGATGTCGGTGATGTCGCCCGGCTTCATCCACATGTTGAGCATGTCGGTTGTCTGGTTCATACCCTGAAGGAAGAGATCGACAGCGCGTACATAGAGGAGGTCATTGTTGATAAGATATTTCTGAGCTGACCAGCTGAAGTCGGCACGTGCGCTCAGGCCTTTCCAGCGTACATCGACACCGAAACCGCCGTTCCAGGGAGCAACATAGTTTTTGCCGATGAACTGGGCGAGTTCCTCTTCGTTAAACTGCTTGGTGAGGTTGCCTTCGGGAGTCCACCACATCTGTTTACCGTCGCGGGGATCGACACCTGCATATTTAACATAGTAGTAGTCGGTCGAAGACTTACCGATTTCATAACGGACACCGGTGTTCGCGATAGTATATGCATCAAGGCCGTCGAACAGCTCGGTGATTTCATTCTTGTTGTATGCGAAGTTCACGCGTGCGCCTACATACCAGTCGGTATTGCGGAAAATATCAGCCTTCACGTCAACTTCCACACCGGTGTTGGTCATCGCGCCTGCATTACCCCAGCTCGATGAGAAACCTGTGGTATAGGACCAAGGAATTGACATAAGCATATCGACAGTTTTCTTTTTGTAGAAGTCGATGTCAGTTGTCACGCGGTTGAAGAGACGGAAATTAAGACCGAGGTCAAACGACTTGGTGGTTTCCCATGTCAGGAGCGGATTTCCGGGAGTTGAAACGAGGTTACCGGTAACATTGTTGGCAACGCCGCCGATCTGAGAGGGACCGTAGTTGGCAGCACCGCCGAGTGCGTCGAAATAGAGATAGTTGGAGATACCGGAGTTACCGATTTCACCGTAGTTGGCGCGGAGGCTGAGGTCGGTCAGCCATGTCAGAGGCTGGAGGAAAGATTCTTTCTTTGCATTCCATTTGCCACCGAAGGCGTAGAATGTACCCCAGCGGTGACCGGGAGCGAATTTCGAGCTACCGTCGCGACGGATAGAACCTTCAACGATATATTTGCCGTCGAAATCGTAGGTGAGGTTACCGAAGTAAGAATTCATAACGGTTCTGCTGCTGCTTTCCGACAGGTTACCGATAGCAACATCTACACCCTGGCTGAGAAGCATCTTGCGTCGGTCGGTATAACCGGTTGCGTATGCACCGAAACCGTGGCTCTTGCTGATGATCGCTTCCTGACCTATGAGGACACCGAAATTATTCTTGTCGGCGATAGTGAAACGATATTCAGCCGTGTTGGTATAGGTGAAAGAATAGTAGCGTGAGAATGACTGCTGTGAAAGACCTGTAGTATAGTCACCCGGCTGCAGAGGTTTTCCGTCGGAGCCCTGCGCTGTCGGATAAACGTCGCCCATGGGGCTGAGTTTGATCAGACGGGGATTTGCACGGTTGTAAAGGCGTGTATCGTATGCGTCAACACTCTGCTGAGCGCGCAGTGTAAGACCCTTGATGGGGTTGATCTGTTCGTAGAGACCTGCATTCACCGTCACACGGTTACGGTTGTAGTCGGCGAAACTTGCAAGATATTCAGGCGTCATCATGCCGGTATAGTGGAGATATTCCGCCTTGTCACCATAGATGATGTCACCCTTGTCGTTGAAAGTATAATAATAAGGAGAATCCCAAGGACGGGCATAATACTGCATCATGGCAGGGTTATTCAGGTTGTTACCATCACCTCCGTCATAGATGTCCTGTGCGTAACCGTTGGTTTCATACTTGGTATAACCGAGGTTGCTCTGGATACCTACGCGGAACCAGTTGTTGACTTTAGTATCAAGAGAGAAGCGGAGAGTCTCGCGGTGCATTCCCGACTGGGCGATAACACCGTCCTGATCATAGTGGTTGAGCGACAGGAAATAGCTACTGCGGTCGCTACCGCCCTGAAGAGCTGCTTCCAGAGAGTAAGTAAGTGCTGTATGGTAAAGCTCTTTTCTCCAGTCAGTGTTGATGCCGTAATTATTGACAAGATTATAAACGTTATCGTCAAAAGGCTGACCGACCATTTCGCCGAACTGAAGCAACTGCTTGGAGTCCATCATTTCGAGATGAGAGGGCAGTTTGGTACCCCAGCCCACATTGGCGCGGATGGTTACATTGGCATTCTCTCCATATTTACCTTTCTTGGAAGTGATCACGATGACACCGTTGGCGGCGCGCGAACCGTAGATGGCCACGGAAGCGGCGTCTTTCAACACGGTGATGTTCTCGATGTCAGTAGGGTTAAGAGTGGTGAACACTGTCTGCGAAATCGGCGCGCCATCCATGATATACAGAGGCTGGGTCGATGCGTTGAGCGAGTTGACACCACGGATCATCACATCGTTCTCCACGCTGGAAGGGTCACCCGAATTGGAGAAGATTGCGAGACCTGCGACCTGTCCCTGAAGTGCGTCAACGAACGTGGTGGCCGGAGTGTTCTCGAGGACCTCGTTATCCACCACTGCTACAGAGCCGACGACTGAGCCGAGCTTCTTGCCGGAGCCGTAGCCGGTGACAACGATCTGGTCAAGAACGGTGGCCGAGTTGTCGAGGAAGATCTTCATGCCGTCTTTCAGGGCCACTGTCTTGGGCGACATGCCCACGTAGGTCACCTTTACTTCCTTCACGGAAGCGGGAACCGAAAGCGTAAACTGGCCGTTGACGTCGGTCATCGTCGCATGACCGCCGCCGATGGGCGTTACCGTCGCGCCGATAAGCGGTTCGTTATCGGCCGAGCTCAGCACCGTGCCTGTATAGGTGCGGTTTTGCGCCATGGCGCTCATCGCTAAGGTCACGATAGCTGTGAGTAATAGAAACAGCTTTTTCATACTAAAAATTTAATTAGACATATATGATTGATTGGAATAATCTGTGGTGGCGGCGAGGCGCGCCCGGCGCTCCGCTGCCGTCATGCGGGGGGAGGAATAATGTTGGCTTTCTTTGCGTTTATTTTGTACCTATTGAGTTAATTTCTATCGGATCCTCTCTTGCCAGGAGATAATCACCGTGCAAAAGTAGTAATAATTCTTAACAAACCAACACTTAAAAGCATTTATTTTCAGGTTTTAACATTTTCGAATGCAACTTTTGGGCGTTTTAAGGTTGCGTAATGCACTATTTTTATTGCATTTACGAGCAAATTGTCAGCTATAATTTTTTTTCACCAAATTTTGAAATTAAAAAGTGTGAATTTAAAAGGGGTGTTATTTTGAGATTTTAAGCTAAAACCGGATTTTGCTTTCAATTTGTCACCGGTGTAAAAATTGGTCAAATTGGACTAATCAATGCGATTGAGTTAAGAGACCTATGTCATGTTTTCCCAATCAGAGCCCGTCAGGGCGCGCTGAAAGTAACCGGCCATGGAGCGAAGCGGAATGGTCGGATAGGCATGATTAATAATAATTGAGTCGCTGAGGGACGATTCTGTGGTACAGGACATAGCATCAACCACTGAGGCATCCCTCCGGGACGCCGAGGGGGATAGGGCCGTCTTTGTCCGTGCACTCCGCTGCGCTCCATACACGGTTAGGACACAGTGCGCCCCGGGGGGCTTGTCCATCAAGCCTTTACAACTTAACTCAACCGCATTGATCAGGCTAATTAGCAGAAGTTCGGGACGCTGACAAAATTGGGGGAATGTTTAGCGGGGAGTGGAATGTCGGCGCTGAGAGTCAGCTGATTGAGGCGGAGTGTCGTCTCCTGGCAAGAGAGGATCCGATAGAATTAACTCAATAGGTACAAATAAAAGCAAAGAAAGCCAACATTATTCCTCCCCCCGCATGACGGCAGCGGAGCGCCGGGCGCGCCTCGCCGCCACCACAGATTATTCCAATCAATCATATATGTCTAATTAAATTTTTAGTATGAAAAAGCTGTTTCTATTACTCACAGCTATCGTGACCTTAGCGATGAGCGCCATGGCGCAAAACCGCACCTATACAGGCACGGTGCTGAGCTCGGCCGATAACGAACCGCTTATCGGCGCGACGGTAACGCCCATCGGCGGCGGTCATGCGACGATGACCGACGTCAACGGCCAGTTTACGCTTTCGGTTCCCGCTTCCGTGAAGGAAGTAAAGGTGACCTACGTGGGCATGACGCCCAAGACAGTTGCCCTGAAAGACGGCATGAAGATTTTCCTCGACAACTCGGCCACTCTTCTTGACCAGATCGTTGTCACCGGCTACGGCTCAACAAAGAAGCTGGGTTCCGTAGTGGGTTCTGTCGCCGTTGTCAATCAGGAGACAATCGAGAACACCCCTTCGACCACGTTCGTTGACGCACTTCAGGGTCAGGTTCCCGGTCTTGCCATCAACTCCAACTCCGGTGACCCTTCGGCCAACCGTCAGTCGATCGTGCTCCGCGGTATCAACTCGCTGACTGCAAGCAATACTCCTCTTTTTATATGCGACGGCGCTCCTATCTCGTCATCCATGTTCCAGACCCTTAACCCCTCTGACATCGAGAATGTCACTGTGCTGAAGGATGCCGCATCAGTGGCCATCTACGGTTCGCGTGCTGCCAACGGTGTCATCGTGATCACCACGAAACGAGGCAAATACGGCGAAGGCAAGAGCAACGTGACTATCCGCGCCAGCTACGGTATCTCACAGATGGTTGCCGACAACGTGGATATGATGAACTCGGAGCAGTACATCAAGTTCCGCGACATCATCGGCTCACCCGTGAGCCAGGAAGTCAAGGATCTCGTGGCCAACTACGGCATCTCCACCAACTGGCGCGACGAGTTTTTCAACAGCAGCGCTCCGGTCTATTCACTTGACGCCGCAGTCAGCGGCGGCACGGACAAGCTGCGCTACTACATCGACCTGAACCACTATGATCAGGAAGGTATCATCGACCACGCAGGCATCCGCCGCGAGTCTCTGCGTTTCTCTATCGACGCCAAGGCCAACGACTGGTTCCAGGTAGGTTTGAACGGTAACCTCGGTTATAAGAAATATGAGAGCAACGGCGCATCCGACGGCGTATATGCCGGCGACGGCCTTTACCTCGACAGCCCTATGATCGCAGCCCGTATGGCTCTTCCCTTCGATTCTCCCTACTACTATACGTTCAACGATAACGGCGACATCATCTATGGTGAAAAGGCCTACCGTCTGCACTATTCCGGTTTCAACACTCCGGCATGGAGCTACGCCAACGCTTCGAACTACAAGACTTCAGTCACCGCCAACATCAACCTCTACGAGCAGCTGACTCCCATCAAGGGCCTGACACTGCGCGCCCAGCAGTCGGTTGAAGGTTTTGACTACAACAACTATGTCCGCAGCTATCCCTACGAATCGTTCTACACTCCTATGGGCGACAAGATGGGTTCCAACCCCGTAGGCGGCGACATAAACTCAGGTAGCGCCTCAATGCTTTTCCAGCGTTACTATCAGTTCACTTACACCAACACCGCAGAATATAAGAACACTATCGGCGACCATTCTTTCGCCATCCTTCTGGGTCAGGAAGCCATCCTCTCCCGCGACCACTACTTCGGAGCCGGTTCAACCGGTCACACTGACAGACGTTTGATGCGTCTTACACAGGGTACCACAACCACGATGGGCAACCTTTCTGAAGGCCTTTCTGAAACAGTGTTCAACTCTTACTTCGCAAACCTCAACTACGACTACGACAACCGTTACTTCCTCGACGCTTCCATACGTCGTGACGGCAGCTCGATCTTCGCTCCCGACAACCGCTGGGGTACATTCTTCGCCATCGGTGCAGCATGGAACATGAAGAACGAGTCGTTCCTCCGCGAAATCACCTGGCTCGACCAGCTGAAACTCCACTACAGCTACGGTAAGACCGGTAACTCAGGTATCTCCAGCTTCCTCTGGCAGGGTACTGTAGGTTCCTCAGGCCTCTATGCAGGTTCTACCGCAACGGGCATCACCCGTCCGTCAAACCCCGACCTCACCTGGGAATCGGTATATACCCATGACCTCGGTATCAACGCCCGCATCTTCGACCGCTTGACCATCAACGCCGACTGGTACATGAAGACTACGAAGGACATGCTCATGAGCATACCTTACTCTCTGACAACCGGCGTTTCATCGGCCTACGGCAACGTCTGCGAGATGTCGAACAAAGGTGTCGAAATCGAACTTATCGGCGACATCTTCAAGAACAAAGACTGGTATGTCGGCGCACGCGTGAACTTCGCCTACAACCAGAACCGCATCGAGAAACTGTTTGACGGTTCCGACGCCTACACCATCGCCAACACAGGTCTCCGCTATGCAGTTGGCCACGACGCATACGAATACTACATGGTACGCTATGTCGGCGTAGATCCCAAAGACGGCCGCCAGATGTGGCTTGACAAGAACGACAACGTGACCAAGGAATTCCCCTCCGACGCTTACGTGATGACAGGCAAGTCATCGTTCGCACCCTGGACCGGCGGTTTCGGCGCAAGCGCACGCTACAAAGGCATCTCCTTAAGCGCCAACTTCAACTTCCAGGCCAAGAAATATATGGTCAACAACGACAAGTATTTCTACCGCAACTCCGACCAGGGAACTTCGTTCAACCAGTGCACCGACATGCTTAACGTCTGGACAACTCCCGGTCAGGTTACTGACATACCCCGCGTTGGCGAGGAGCTTCACCTCGGCGACGATACGGGCTGGCTCGAAAACGCATCGTTCGTGCGTCTGAAGAACCTCACCGTAGCCTACGACTTCCCCAAATCGCTCGTAAACCGCTGGGGCCTCAACGGAATCCAGCTCCACTTCACCGGCCGCAACCTCTGGACAATCACCGACTTCTCCGGCTACGATCCCGAGCCTCAGAGCAACATGATCCAGTTCCAGTTCCCGAACACCCGTCAGTATGAGTTCGGACTCGAGGTTTCTTTCTAACTGATTGATAAAGTCTAACCTCAAAAGAAAAAGAAATTTATGAAAATGAAGAAAATATATTTAGGACTTTTGGCCTCAGTTGCTCTTGTCGCTTCATCGTGTGACATGAACACGACCAACTTCGGCGTTATCGACATGGACAACGCTATCGAGAGCAAAGCCGACGCCCAGAAATTCTTGAACGGTATCTACGGCAACCTCCGCGGCTGCACTGCAGGCGGATACGTGGCCTACTCCGACATACAGATGGACAAGTTCGTCGGCACTATCGGCAACGGTAACCGTCTCGGCCAGATCGCCAAGGCTCAGATTCTGGCTACAAACCAGGAAATCACCCCGCAGTACTCGGGCCTCTACGGAAACATCGAGGCTACCAACTACTTCATCCCCGAGACTGAGAAGCTTCTCGATGACCCCGAAATCACCGACGAAGACAAGACCGAGATCAACTACATGATCGGTTGCGCCAAATTTGCCCGCGCTTACTACTACTGGTATCTTCTCGACCATTTCTGCGAGACTCCGTCGGCCACCAATCTCGACACTCCCGCAAAAGGTCTGCAGCTCGTGACGGTATATCACCCGTCGGCTGACCGCTCGACCTATCCCGGTCGAAGCACCATACGCGAAGCCATCAAGCTGATCGACGACAACCTCGCCGAAGCCTACACAGCGATCAAGGCCTATGAAAACGCCGGCAACATGCAGTATGTAGGTCCTAACGCAGCGTTCCTCAGCTCCTATGCCGTAGAAGCTCTTCAGGCCCGTATGGCCCTCATCTGCGGCGACAACGCCACAGCGCTCGCCAAGGCTGAGGATGTTATCAACAGCGGTCACTACGCGCTCACCGAGGCAGCCGACTATGCCAACATGTGGATTAACGACGAAGGCGACGAGCTGATATTCGTTCCCTTCGGCGACCAGCAGGAAGGCGCTCCGACAACCGGAGTGAACTGGGTGACCAACAACAGCAAGACCACTTCCGATTATATCCCGACTCCCGACGCGATCGTAGGTTACACCAACGGCGACGTTCGTTTCAGCGCTTTCTTCTCTGTATATCGCATGACAATCGCCGGTATTCAGGTTCAGGCCTACGCTTTCACCAAGTATCCGGGCAACCCCACTCTCAACACCGGATCAACCAACGCAATGCGTAACAAACCGAAACCCTTCCGTCTGTCAGAGCTTTATCTGATCGCAGCCGAAGCCGCAGCGGCCACCAACGCTACCGCCAAGGCCAACGATTACCTCAACGCACTCTGCTCGAAACGTATCCAGGGCTATCAGGATGTTAATCTTTCAGGTTCGAACCTGGTTGACGCCATCCGCGAGGAACGCGCTCTCGAGCTCATTGGCGAAGGCTTCCGCATGAGCGACCTCCGTCGCTGGAACGAATCATTCGTCCGCACATGCGATTTCTCCCTTATCGGTGCCCCCGGCATCAACGACATCGTTGACCCCGCTTACGTAGGCGTTCGTTACAATCAGGGAGCAAACATGTTCATCTGGCCCATCCCCTACGATGAAATGGCTGTCAACCCGCAGCTCGAAGGCCAGCAGAACCCCGGCTACTAATTCAATGTGTGACCAACTTTTCAAAAATCTGCAATTATGAAAATGATTAAATATTTCGCCATCGCGCTGGCCACACTTTCCCTGTCGGCTTGCTCCGATGAAAACAACGCCGAAGATTACGACGGCTTCCTCGGAGGAGTCAACACGGCAACCGGCGTGACAGTCGAGATGAATCCCACGTTCGCCATCGGCGAGAATGTGGATGTCTTCAAGGTACCCGTGAAAGTCACCGGCAAAACCAACGGCAAAGTAGTTGTCACCGTCGGCGTGAAGCCCGGCCCCTCAAATCCTGACGATGCAGCCAATCCAACCGAGAACGCTGTCGAGGGAACCAACTACATCCTGACCAGCGCCACCATTAACATTCCCGAAGGCGCTGACGAAGGCTATATCGAATGCACCAACGAATGGGAACAGGGTGTCATCAACAACAACCGCGTGTTCACCATGACCATCACCAATGTCGAGGGTGCTACTCTCGGCGCTCAGAAAGATTGTGTCGTTACAATCGAGAACGTCGATGACGCCTACACAATGATGTGCGGCACATGGTCATTCACCGGAACCAGCCTCTTCGGCGACGGAACCCAGACCTTCCCCGTTGTCGTATCTCCGCTTCCTTCCGACGATCCCGACTACGGAACCCGCTTCGAAGTTACAGGATTCATCAACAAGGCTTTCATCCCCATGTCGTTCGCTTACGACAAGGATACAGAGAAGATCACGATGAGCACCCTTTCGGGCGAATTCGCCTGCTGGAGCCTCTACAATATCACCGGCATAGGCACTTGCGCCGTAGTCTCCAACACCTCAACCTCCAAGACCGGATTCGGACCCGATGACGAGCTTGTAGCCACCTTCAACTCGATCAAGCCCGTGAATGAGAACGCACTCATCATGTTCAACTTCATTCCCTATCCTATCTCGGCAATCAATCTCTATTACATGGACGGGTACAAGACTTACTCTCTGAGCCGATAACCATCCGGAACAATATGTAACACAACTCAAGTTGGCGCGGACACTGAGCTATCCGCGCCAACTTTTCCCGCTTTATAGAGCCTCTCCCCGCCTAAAATCGGCTAATTACAAGAAAACAGCCACTTGATGAATCCTTTATGTTTTGACATATCGCCTATATTTATTATATTTGCGTCCGATGCAAAACGCCTGATTCATCACTCATAAAAAAACTTCCTTCTCTGCTCTTCATAAACCGGAAAACAATCAAGCAAACAATATAAAATCACATATTTCTTACCGCATGAAAAAACTTCTACTCATTTCCGTAGCCTCTTTCATGACTCTTGCAGGTTGGTCGCAATCAAAAATCAATCCCGAAGGTCTTATGGAAATCAGGCAATACAAAATTGACGCCGGCCTGATTCAGGAGTCCGGAAAACCTGTCATAAACAAAGTGACAGAAGAGCCGCGAATAAAAGCGGTCGTGATAGTTGACCAGAACACATCGCTTGAAAGCGTGCTGGGCGATCTCGACGTGGAAATCCTTTCGGAAATGGATGGAGTGGCAGTCGTTTCATGCCCGATAACCGTTACCGAAAAAATCGCCTCCATTCCCGAGGTTGAGCAGGTGGGTTTCGGCAACAAGCTTCAGCCTACAATGAACTATGCCCGCAAAAGCGGCAACGTCGATCAGGTACAACAAGGCTTCTCCTACAACGGACAGACATATTCATTTGACGGAACAGGGGTTGTCGTCGGCATGATGGATGTAGGATTCGAGGCCAACCACGTCAACTTCAAGAATGAAGACGGCACTTCGCGCATACAGCGTCTGTGGCACATGACCGGTTCAAACGGAACCTACAGAGAATATAATCCCTCCAATATAAGCAGTTTCACTACCGACGACCAAGGCGAATCACACGCCACTCATGTAGCGGGAATCATGGGCGGCAGCTACAAGGGAAAAGGAACCTACGTCACACTGACGACTCCTGACTACAGTACTCCCGGCGGCGTTGGCGCCCATTATGTCGAGGACGGGGGCTCGATGCCCTTCTATGGCGTTGCGACCGGTTGCGATCTCGCTCTGAGTTGCGGCGAACTTTACGGCCAGAACATTGTGCAGGCCGTTACTAACGCCATCGAATATGCTGAATCCGTAGGCAAACCAGCAGTGGTGAATCTCTCGCTCGGATCGACCACCGGACCCCACGACGGAACTGACTACATACCTGCTGCCCTGGCACGCCTCGGCAAGAGGGGAATCATCTGCATCTCGGCCGGAAACGACGGCGCCGCCAATCTCTATGTCTATAAGAAACTAGGCTCGGTGGCCCAGGACCGCTACATGCGCACAGTCCTCGCCAATCAGGAAGTGGCCGACGGCCGAATCGACATCTGGACAGGATCGCCGACCCCTGTTCCCGTGCAGCTCGGATATGTATCGTCAGACAAACAGTTCCACCCGATTCTCGAAATCAAAGCCGCAGGCGGCCCGTCCATGTCGGCCAACACCTACTCTGAGTTCATCAACCGGTTCAACGGCAATGTTCAGGTTTCTTCATCGGTAAGCGCCTCCAACAACCGTTACAACGTACACATGTATATTACCAAGCTCTCGCAGAAGGACTCAGGATCCTATCTGGCGGTATCTGTCGGAGGTGACGGCTATAACGGCCAGAAAATATATGTCTATGGAAACAACGTGCAGTTCACCAACCGCACGTCCTCGACCGGATCGACCATCGCCGGTTATTCCGTAGGTTCACCCGCAGGATCGATCAGCGATGATGCCTGCGGCGAAAATGTGGTTTCCGTCGGAGCCTACGTGACACGCAACGCTTTCGGCCCTCTCAGCGGGAAAGGCGGCAACTACTCCTATTGGAACGGTGTACAAGTAGGCGACATCGCCTCCTTCTCGAGCTATGGAACCAACTATCAAGGCGACAAGCTTCCCATTGTCGCCGGTCCGGGATGGGGCATCATTTCCAGCTACAGCCGCTACTACATAAATTCCGGTAAAGCTAAAGCGGGCGATATGTCGGCATCGGCACAGAACGGCAACAACACCGACTATTGGGGCCAGATGTCAGGCACCTCGATGTCATGTCCGTTCACTACAGGCACGGTAGCTCTCTGGCTTCAGGCCGAACCGACCCTCACCATAGACCAGATCAAGGATGTGCTCAAGAACAGCTCGACCTACGACGCTCTCTCGATGGGAACGGAGCGCTGGGGCTACGGACAGCTCGACGCCCTGAAAGGGACGCAATATATCCTGCAGAAGTATGCTGCAAACGGAGCCGTGTGGGAGGATGACAATCAGCGTCTCGTGGTCAGCTTCAACGGCTCGGGCTACGACGTGACCATGGCCGGAGAGGCGCAGTTCACCGTGACGGTCTATGACATCCAGGGACGCCCCGTGGCCACGGCCCGCGGACTCGACGGACAGGCCTCGGTTACAACCTCTGAGCTTACCCCCGGTGTCTATGTGCTCGCCGCTCAGGGAGCCTCCTCGCGCCTCACCCGCAAAGTAACCGTCCGCTGACGAACACACCCTCGAATCATCACGAAAAGCGCCTCCTGACCGGGGGCGCTTTTTGCGCAAAGGAAGCATTTTGTGTGTAAATGTTTGCATTTTATTGGGTTTGGGCTTAATTTTGCATCAAATTATCGCGATTCCAAGGTAAAAGGTAAAAAAGATGAAAGAAACCACAACCTATGCCATACCGCTGCGCAGCGACCGCTCGCGCAAGGGGCGCCGCATGGCCGGCGCGCGTGCGCTCTGGCGCGCTACCGGCATGAAAGAGGAACAGATGGACCGGCCTGTGATAGCCGTGGTCAATTCGTTCACGCAGTTCGTCCCGGGCCACACCCATCTCCACGAGATAGGCCAGATAGTCAAAGCCGAGATAGAGAGCGCCGGATGTTTTGCCGCCGAATTCAACACGATCGCCATTGACGACGGCATAGCGATGGGGCATGACGGAATGCTTTATTCGCTTCCGTCACGCGACATGATAGCCGATTCGGTCGAATATATGGTCAACGCCCACTGTGCCGACGCTATGGTCTGCATAAGCAACTGCGACAAAGTCACCCCCGGAATGCTCATGGCCGCCATGCGCCTCAATATCCCCGCGATTTTTGTCAGCGGAGGGCCTATGGAGGCCGGAAAGGTCGCCGGAAAGGCTGTGGATCTGGTCGATGTGATGGTTCAGAGCGCCGATGAAAGCGTGGAGGACGAGCACGTGGAGGCAATGGAACGCGGCGCGTGTCCGACCTGCGGCTCATGCTCGGGAATGTTCACGGCCAACTCGATGAACTCGCTGACGGAGGCTCTCGGCCTCTCGCTGCCGGGAAACGGAACCATCGTGGCGACCCACATCAACCGCATAAAGCTTTTCAAGGATGCCGCCCACAGGATTGTGGAGAACGCATACAGATATTACCGCGACGGAGACACCTCGGTGCTCCCGCACTCGATAGCGACTCGCCCCGCTCTGCTCAATGCCATGACCCTCGACATAGCCATGGGAGGAAGCACCAACACGGTGCTGCACCTTCTCGCCGTAGCGGCAGAAGCCGGAGCTGATTTCACGATGGACGACATCGACGCACTTTCGCGTCACACTCCCGTTCTCTGCAAGGTCGCTCCGAATTCCTCCTATCACATCGAGGACGTGAACCGTGCCGGCGGAATCCTGACAATCATGAAACAGCTCGCCGACGCCGGGCTGCTCGATACGACTGTGAACCGCGCCGACGGTATGACACTCGGCGAGGCCATTGACCGTTACGCGGTAGGCGGGAAAGATTACTCCGACAGCGCCGACGAACTCTGGAAAAGCGCTCCGGGCCACCGACCCACCACCCGCATGGGCGAGCAGATGAGCTATTACGGCGAGCTTGACACCGACCGCGCCGCAGGATGCATCCGCGACATCGCACACGCCTACGATACCGACGGCGGTCTTGCCGTGCTCCACGGCAACATAGCCCCCGACGGTTGCGTTGTCAAGACGGCCGGAGTCGATCCCTCGATATTCCATTTCAGCGGAACGGCCCGCGTCTGCCAGTCGCAGGAAGAAGCTGTGGATGCAATTCTGAGAGGGCGCATAAAGGCAGGTGACGTAGTGGTCATCACCTACGAAGGCCCGCGAGGCGGTCCCGGCATGCAGGAAATGCTTTATCCGACGAGCTATCTCAAAAGCAGGCATTTAGGCAAGGAGTGCGCGCTCATCACCGACGGCCGTTTCTCGGGAGGCACTTCGGGGCTATCCATAGGACATGTATCGCCTGAGGCGGCCGCCGGCGGCCCGATAGCGCTGGTGCGCGACGGCGACACGATAGAAATAGACATCCCGTCCCGCAGCATCACTCTTGCCGTGACGGCAGAGGAGATGGCGCGGCGACGCGCCGAAGAGGAGGCCCGGGGCAAAGAGGCATATACCCCCGCCGGACGTGACAGGAACGTCAGCCGCGCTCTGAAGGCCTACGCCGCCAACGTCACTTCAGCCGACCGCGGAGGCGTCAGGAGAGAGATTTAGTTTCAGTGGATATAAAATCAGACACAATTCATCGCATGACAGAAAAGATAACAGGAGCCGAGGCTCTCGTCAGAGGACTGATAGCCGAAGGGACAGACCGCATTTTCGGCTATCCCGGCGGATATATAATTCCGGTGTTCGACCGGCTGTATGATTACACGGACAGGATAACCAACGTGCTGACCCGTCACGAGCAGGGCGCGATGCACGCGGCCCAAGGCTATGCCCGCGCGTCGCACCGTCCAGGAGTGGTGATTGTCACTTCCGGGCCGGCCGCAACCAATCTGATCACCGGCCTGAGCGACGCGCTGATGGATTCCACACCCCTGGTGGTCATCACCGGACAGGCTCCTTCAGCCATGCTCGGCACCGACGCATTCCAGGAAACCGACGTAATGGGCATCACGCAGCCTGTGACCAAATGGAGCTATCAGGTGCGTTCGGCCGATAAAGTGGCGTGGGCCCTGTCACATGCTTTCCACATCGCCTCGACAGGCCGTCCCGGCCCCGTAGTGCTCGACTTCACCAAGGATGCCCAGACCGGCCTGACCGACGCCGGCTATGAGCCTTGTCACTTCATCCGTTCCTATATCCCGCGTCCGGAGATAAACATGGCCGATATAAAACAGCTCGCCGAGCTTATAAACAAAAGCCACAGGCCGATGATACTCGCCGGACAGGGCATAACCATCGCCGAGGCCGAGGATGCGTTCCGCACTTTGGTTGAGAAAGCGGATATACCGGTCGGAGCGACACTTCTGGGGCTTTCCACGCTTCCGTCAGACCACCGGCTTTTCAAAGGTATGCTCGGAATGCACGGCAATTTCGGCCCGAATGTCAACACGAACCGCGCCGATCTGATCGTGGCCATAGGGATGCGTTTCGACGACCGTGTCACGGGCGTCACGGAACATTATGCCCCTCAGGCCAAGATCGTGCATATCGACATCGACGAGAGCGAGTTCAACAAAAACATACCGGTCGATCTGCGCGTCCATGCCGATGCGCGGGAAGCTATCGAAGCTCTGATTCCGCTCGTCAACAAAGCGAGCCGCGAGGAATGGGTGGCGACTTTCGACCGCTACAACGCCGACGAGCGGCGCCTTGTCATTGAAAAAGCGGCCTACGGCACCGACCCCGACGAAGCGCCTACCATGGGCGAGACAGCGCGCCTGGTGAGCGAAGCGGCCGGCGAAAACGCCATACTCGTCAACGACGTCGGTCAGAACCAGATGCTTTCCGCACGCTATTTCCGCTACACTTCGCCCCGAAGCATCATAACGTCCGGCGGACTCGGCACCATGGGCTTCGGACTCCCTGCGGCCATCGGCGCAAAGATGGGCGCGCCCGAAAGAGAAGTCTATCTTTTTGTAGGCGACGGCGGAATCCAGATGACCATTCAGGAGCTTGGAACGATAATGCAATACGGAACAGCCGTCAAGATCATTGTGCTCAACAACAATTTTCTCGGCAACGTGCGTCAGTGGCAGTCGCTCTTTTTCAACGAACGCTACTCGCAGACCAAGCTTCTCAACCCCGATTTCAAGACCCTCTGCACCGCCTACGGAATTGAATCGATCGACGTGGCCACACGCGCCGAACTCCCTGAAGCCATACGTCGCCTCGTTGCCTCGGATAAACCGATGCTTCTGAACGTCAATATCCGCGAAGAAGACATGGTGTTCCCCATGACGCCTGTCGGAGCCGCCGTTGACTACATCATGATAAACCAGACAGAAACTTACAACCCGGAATGATGGACCAGCAAGAACAACTCTACACTATCTCCGTCTTCTCGGAGAACCACGTGGGACTGCTGACACAGCTCTCCAACATATTCACCCGCCGTTGCATCAACATCGACAGCATCTGTGCGAGCGCCTGTTCAACTCCCAACGTCCACAAGATAGTCATTACCTGCCACTCGACCCAGTCCATGATGGACAAGGTCATCAAGCAGATCGAGAAGCGCATCGACGTTATCCGCGCTTTCTGCTATGTTGACTCCGAACTCGTCTATCAGGAAGTGGCCCTCTACAAAATATCGACATCCCGGATGTTGTCCGAAAACCATGTGGAGCAGATTATCCGCGACTACGGCGCACGCATTCTCGAAATTACCCCGGATTATACCGTAATAGAAAAAACAGGTCATAATGACGAGACCGATGCGCTATTTTCCCAGCTGAAGCGTTATGATATCAAACAGTTCATGCGCAGCGGACGAGTTGCCGTCACACGTTCGCCGATAGAACATGTCGATGAGTATCTCGCGCGCCGCGAACTTCAAAACCCCAAATCATGACCCAGCTTCAGAAACACTACACTCGCCGCTACCGTCTCACCGCCGCACAATGCAACGCCCAGCGCGAACTCGCTCCGGCAATGCTGGTGCAGCACATCATTGAAGTGGCAACAGAACATGCCGACGCGCTCGGCGTCGGATTCAAGAACCTGGCAGCCAACGGAACCCTGTGGGTTCTCTCGCGCTGCGCATTCGAAGTCAGGCGTTTTCCGCGTCTGCTTGAGGAATATTCGCTGACCACGTGGGTCGAAGGCTATAACCGCCATTTCTCCGAACGTAATTTCGAGATTCGCGGAGAGGGAGGCGAAGTGATAGGCTTCGCACGCACTATATGGGTTTCCATCGACATGGCCACCCGACGCCCGGCCAATCTCAGCGGCTTCGACTTCCTGCAGGAAGTGGTCAGCGACAAGGAATGCCCCATTGCACGCCAGGGAAAACTCCGGCCCATAGAGCCCCCACAGATGTGTCACCCCTATCGCTTTCAGGTCAGCGACATCGACGTGAACCGCCATGTCAATTCGTCGCGCTACGTCGAGCTGATCATAAACCAGATGGATCTGGACACCTACGACCGTTTCTTCGTGTCGCGCTTCGAGATCGAATATCGCCACGAAGCCCACTACGGCGACGAAGTGGAAGTGTGCTCGGCTTTCTCCGCTGAAGGCGACGCCCTGCTGACATCGATCAATCTCGACGGCCAGACCGTATGTCTGGCCCGATCGGTCACATCACCCAGAGAATAACAAACCTCATACATATAACTACAATGGCAAAACTAAATTTCGGCGGGGTCGAGGAAACAGTCGTCACCCGCAACGAATTTCCGCTTGAAAAAGCCCGCGAGGTTCTCGCCGGCGAAACTATAGCAGTGCTCGGCTACGGAGTCCAGGGCCCGGGCCAGAGCCTTAACCTGAAAGACAACGGCTTCAATGTGATCGTCGGCCAGCGTCAGGGCAAGACATTCGACAAGGCCGTCGCCGACGGATGGGTTCCCGGCGAGACTCTTTTCTCCATCGAGGAAGCCTGCGAACGCGGCACCATAATCATGTGCCTGCTCTCCGATGCCGCCGTCCTCGAGCAATGGCCCGTCATAAAGAAGCATCTGACCAAGGGCAAAGCCCTTTATTTCAGCCACGGATTCGCCATTACATGGCCCGACCGCACAGGCGTTGTGCCTCCCGCCGACGTTGACGTCATCATGGTTGCCCCCAAAGGCTCCGGCGCTTCGCTCCGCTCCATGTTCCTCGAAAACCGAGGCGTCAACTCCAGCTTCGCCATAGAGCAGGACTACACCGGAAAAGCCTACGACCGCACGATAGCCCTCGGAATCGGCATCGGATCAGGTTACCTTTTCGAGACCACATTCAAGCGCGAGGCCGTCAGCGACCTCACTGGCGAACGCGGCTCGCTCATGGGAGCCATCCAAGGATTGTTCCTCGCCCAGTACGAAGTGCTGCGCGAACATGGCCACACTCCCTCCGAAGCCTTCAATGAAACCGTCGAGGAACTGACTCAGTCGCTCATGCCCCTCTTTGCTGAAAAAGGAATGGACTGGATGTATGCCAACTGCTCCACAACCGCCCAGCGCGGCGCGCTCGACTGGATGACCCCGTTCCACGATGCAGCCAAACCGGTGCTCGAACGTCTCTACAAGAGCGTTGAAGACGGAACCGAGGCCCAGATTTCGATCGACTCGAACTCTCAGCCCGACTATCGCGAGAAACTCAACGAGGAGCTGCGTCAGATGCGCGAGAGCGAACTCTGGCAGACCGGTGTCACCGTCCGCACCCTCCGTCCCGAAAACAACTAATCGCAACGCTCATGTTTTCAGGAATAGTCGAAGAATCGGCCCGTGTGGTGGCCGTCAATGACGAAGGCGGAAACCGCCATATACGCGTGAAATGTTCTTTCGCCGACGAACTCAAGATAGACCAGTCGGTGGCCCACAACGGAGTGTGTCTCACAGTCGTTGAGCTCCATCCCGATTCAACCTACACCGTCACCGCTATCCGCGAGACCCTCGAGCGATCCAATCTCGGTGACCTGACCGAGGGATCGGAAATCAACCTCGAGCGCTCCATGATGCTCAACGGACGTCTGGACGGCCATATCGTTCAGGGACATGTGGATTGCACCGCCGTAGTTGAATGCATCGAGGAAGTTGACGGAAGCCGCTACTACAAATTCCGTTACGAAATAGACCCTGCGATGGCCGCGAAAGGATATGTCACCGTGGAGAAAGGCTCCGTGACTGTCAACGGTGTCAGCCTGACGGTCTGCGACTCCGAGCGCGATTCGTTCCGCGTGGCAATCATCCCTTACACCTACGAGCACACGAACTTCCACACCTTCCGTCCCGGAACCCGCGTCAACATCGAGTTTGACATCATTGGCAAGTATCTTGCCCGGCTTCATGAATTCTCCCGCGCAGACTGATTTATAGAATCAGGACTACGTCACCGCTAAAGGCATTGTAACTTTGCGTCATATCACCAAAAGACGCAACCGTTACAATGCCTATGTTTTTTACCATCCTCTCGCCCGCTACCCTGAAAACCCTCATCTGGCTCGTCGTCATGATTCTTGTCGATTATGCCGCTGTCATCACAGCCATAATGATCGACTTCCGCAGCGGTGTGCTCCGCGCTCGCCGGCGGGGCATTCCGCGCACATCCAAAGGCTATCGGCGTTCCGTCGATAAAGCCGCGCGCTATCTTGTCACACTTCTGGCGTCATCGGCCATCGACGCCATGCTTGTGGCTGCGGCTATGCTCTTCCGCTCAACCATGGGATGGGCCGTCCCGGTTTTTCCTCTTTTCACTACCCTTTGCGCAATTGTCCTGTCACTGATAGAGGGGAAAAGTGTTATGGAAAACACACAGCGGCGATCGGATTTTACCTCCGCGGCGGCTTCGGCGGCCGATGTGCTTTCCGACAAAGAATTACAAAGGATGATCGCTAATCTAAGCAGCCTTTTAAAAGCATTTAACGATAATTCAAACGAATGTTAATTAGCAGCGTGCGATCTTCTCTATTTAACATTCTATAACTCAATTTCATCTCTATGACCGGCGAAAAACACACTTTTCTGCCCAAAAAAATCGGATTCAAGCCTCATCTTTCTTCAAAATTTCGTCATAAAATCACGCATTCCACAGATGCAAAAAACAGCTTTTTCTTAACTAAAACGTGAAATGTTTAGCGGGGAGTGGATTGTCGGCGCTGAGAGTCAGCGGATTGAGGCGGAGTGTCGTCTCCTGGCAAGAGAGGATCCGATAGAAATTAACTCAATAGGTACAAAATAAACGCAAAGAAAGCCAACATTATTCCTCCCCCCGCATGACGGCAGCGGAGCGCCGGGCGCGCCTCGCCGCCACCACAGATTATTCCAATCAATCATATATGTCTAATTAAATTTTTAGTATGAAAAAGCTGTTTCTATTACTCACAGCTATCGTGACCTTAGCGATGAGCGCCATGGCGCAAAACCGCACCTATACAGGCACGGTGCTGAGCTCGGCCGATAACGAACCGCTTATCGGCGCGACGGTAACGCCCATCGGCGGCGGTCATGCGACGATGACCGACGTCAACGGCCAGTTTACGCTTTCGGTTCCCGCTTCCGTGAAGGAAGTAAAGGTGACCTACGTGGGCATGTCGCCCAAGACAGTGGCCCTGAAAGACGGCATGAAGATCTTCCTCGACAACTCGGCCACCGTTCTTGACCAGATCGTTGTCACCGGCTACGGCTCCGGCAAAAAACTCGGCTCCGTCGTCGGTTCTGTCTCGGTTGTAGGCGATCAGGTGCTTGAAGACACCCCTTCATCGAACTTCGTTGACGCACTTCAGGGTCAGGTCGCAGGTCTGTCGATCTTCTCCAACTCCGGCGAACCTTCGGCTCTTCCTTCTTCGATCCGTATCCGCGGTTATAACTCACTGTCGGGCAACACACCTCTGTTTATATGTGACGGTGCTCCGGCAACTTCCTCCATATTCACAACCCTCAATCCTTCCGACATCGAAAGTGTCACAGTGCTCAAGGATGCCGCTTCGACCGCCATCTACGGTTCGCGTGCCGCCAACGGTGTCATCGTGATCACCACCAAGAAAGGACGTTACGGTGAAAACGCTAACGTAACCATCCGCGCCAACGCCGGATGGAGCCAGATGGCCAACGACAAGATCGATCTGATGGACGCCAAGGAATTCATCCGCTTCCGCGATCTTACCCACAGCCCCGTCAGCGACAACGTCAGAGAACTTGTTGACAAATATGGAATCAACACCGACTGGAAAGACTATCTCATCAACGACAAAGCCCTCACCTATTCTATCGACGCACGCATCCAGGGCGGTACGGACAAGACCCGCTATTATCTTTCTCTGGCCCATTACGACCAGGACGGTCTGATCGAAAGTTCAGGTCTGCGCCGCGAGACTCTGCGTTTCAACCTCGACTCCAAAATCAAGCCCTGGTTCACGGTAGGCCTCTCTACCAACGTAGGTTTCGAACGCTACGAATCGAACAATGCCGCATCCTCCACTTCTGAGAACGGTGGTATTTATACCAACAACCCGTTCATGCAGGTCTATAACCTTCTGCCTTACGATTCCCCTTATTATTATACGTTTAATGACAAAGGCGACATCGTTTTCGGTGACCGCGCGAACTACCACCACTATTCCGGTTCGACAGATCCCAACTATTTTAACCGCAAGGCATTCGTGGGTAAACGCACCAATCTGACCGCGATGATGACTCTTTACGAACAGATCAACCCCATCAACGGTCTTACACTCCGCGCACAGCAGAACGTCAATGCCTACGATTACCGCAACTCGAGCGCGCGTCCTCCCTATCAGAACGAATCGACCCCGATGGGCGATGTGATCGTTCTCGATAACATCACCGCAACTTCTTCTGAAGCTTTCCGACGCTGGTATCAGTTCACCTACACCAACACTGCCGAATACAAGTTCTCCATCGCCGACAAGAACGAATTCTCGTTCCTCGTTGGTCAGGAATCTATCATCACCCGCAACCACAACTTCTCCGTCAGCACCACCGGACAGCCGAACGCCATCCAGAACATGCTGACCCAGGGAACAAACGTCACCATGAACAACATCGGTCACGGACGCTACGAGTCGATAATGAACTCCTACTTCCTGACAGGTAACTACAGCTTCGACAACCGTTATTTCGTTGATTTCGCAGTTCGCCGCGACGGCAGCTCGAAATTCGCCAAAGACCACCGCTGGGGCACATTCTACTCCGTAGGCGCCATGTGGAACATGAAGAAAGAATCGTTCCTCGATCCCGTCACCTGGCTCAGCGACCTGAAACTCCGTTTCAACTACGGTACAGCCGGTAACTCAAGCGGTATCGGCAACTATGACTACATCGGTACCGTAGGCTCCGGCGCAGTGTATGACGGACAGCCCGCGCTCGGAATCAGCGGCATGGCCAACGACAACCTGACCTGGGAAACCATCAAGGCTCTGAACGTCGGCGTTGACTTCGGTCTGTTCAACCGCATCCGCACAAGCGTTGACTTCTACGTCAAGAACACCCACGACATGCTCATGGACGTTCCCTACTCGTTCACCACAGGATGGAGCGAAGGCACAGCCAACTGCGGCTCCATGCGCAACGTCGGTGTCGATGTCGATTTCTCGGCCGACATCTACCAGACAAAAGACTGGTATGTAGGCGTGGATGTGAACTTCAACTACAACAAGAACACCATCACCGAACTCTTCAACGGTCTCAGCGAATTCACCATCCCCGGAAAAGGTGTCACCTACCGCGTCGGCAAGAATCCGTTCGCAATCACTCAGGTGCGCTACGCAGGCGTTGACCCGCGCGACGGACAGCAGATGTGGTACACCAAAGAAGGCAACCTGACCAAGAGATTCAGCGACAGCGACGAAGTGGATCTCGGCAAGACATTCATCGCACCGTGGAACGGCGGTTTCGGCATCAACGGACGCTACAAGAACATCTCTCTGCGCGCCGACTTCAACTGGTCAGCCCAGAAATATATCTTCAACGCAACCAACTGGTACATCAACGATCCTGCCGTATCGGTTTCCCGCAACACCAACGGTACGACCAACCTTCTCAACGTCTGGACCAAGCCGGGCGATGTCACCGATGTCCCCAACATCGTTGACCTCTACGGACGTCCCCAGGAAATACAGGCCGACAGCCGCTGGGTTGAAAACTCATCGTTCCTCCGCCTCAAGAACCTGACAGTTGCCTACTCGCTTCCGAAATCATGGCTCAACACACTCCGCATGAATGACATCCAGTTCCACTTCACCGGCCGCAACCTCTTGACCATAACCGAATTCAAGGGTGTTGACCCCGAATATGAAGGAAATGTAGTCCAGATGATGTATCCCAACACACGTCAGTTTGAATTCGGAGTGGAAGTTTCATTCTAATCACCTCTCTTTAACAAATATATGAAAATGAAAAAAATATTATATTCATTACTGGCGGCTGGCCTCATGCTGACGTCATGCGACATGGACGTAAAGGTGCCCGGCGCACTTGAACAAGGCGACGCCATCCAGAATATCGAAGGCCTGAGATCGTTCCGCAACCAGGCATACAATATACTCCGCTCCACAACAACCGGCAGCTGGGTGACTGATCCTGATCTTCAGGCCGACTACTACATCGGTCTGAGAGGTAACGGCGGCCGCACAAGCCGTCAGATCCAGGGCGCCTACCTGGCCTCTTCTTCAGAGACCAGCGGAAAATATCAGTCGGCTTACAGCAATATGAAGAACCTGAACTTCGCGATAGCCGAAGGAAACCGTCTCATCGAGGAAGGCGCCATCAGCGCTGACGAAATGGTGGAAGCCAACAGATATATCGGAGAGCTCAAATTCACCCGCGCGTATCTCTACTACTATCTGTTTGACCACTACTGCCAGCCCTACTCGGCTGACAAGGGCGACACCGAGGGACTCGGCTGTCAGATAGTGACCGTCTATAACCCGTCGATTCCGGCATCGGAATATCCCGGCCGAAGCTCGATGAACGCCACCCTGAAAGTCATCAACGACGATCTCGCCGATGCCTACACAGCCATCAAGGCATACGAGGCGACGGACGCAAGCAACCTCGGCGCATCCGCTTCCTACCTCAACTCGGCCACTGTCCGCGCTCTTCAGGCCCGTGTAGCTCTTTTGAGCCGTGATTTCACCAATGCCTACAACTACGCCAAGGAAGTGACCGAAACTCCGGGATTCAGCCTTGCCACCGGACAGGATTATATCGACATGTGGACAACAGACGAAAGCTCGGAACTTCTTTTCGTTCCCTTCGCCAACGCTTCTGAATCGGCTCAGACAGCTTCGCTGTTCAATACCTACAACTACATAAGCGAGTATCCCACACGCGTCAACTGTATTCCGACCATGTACTGGCTCGCACAGTATGATGACAACGACATCCGTTTCGATGCTTTCTTTAATCCTCTGATCATGACGGTTGACGCCCAGCCGACTGCCGCCTTTACCTTCAACAAGTATCCCGGCAACCCGAGCCTCAACACATCGCAGTCAAACGACTACCGTAACAAAGCAAAACCGTTCCGCCTTTCGGAGCAGTATCTGATTCTTGCCGAGGCAGCCTACGAGCTCAACAACGGCTCGGCAGCTCTCCGCGCTCTCAACGATCTCCGCGCCGCACGCATCGGGGGATATCAGGACGTGACCCTGTCCGGAACCGCTCTCCGCGACGCCATCCGCATGGAACGCGCAATCGAGCTCATCGGCGAGGGATTCCGTCTGAGCGACCTGCGCCGCTGGGGTCTAGGATTCACGAGATATGATCGGTACGGCGTAATGGCCAGCGGTACTGTCGATGTCGCCGACCTCTTCGTGCTGCAGGATGTCCACACTACCTACGTTCCCAATGACTACCGCTATACCTGGCCCATTCCCTATGACGAAATTCAGGTCTGCAACGCGCTCAAGGGACAGCAGAACCCGGGCTATTAATATCGTGTAACCCACAAATATTATTAAAGACATGAAATTGAACAAGATATTCGCAATAGCTCTCGCAGCGCTCACACTGACAGCGTGCAGCGACGATGATGACATCAACACAGCCAATGTCACCGTCAACATGCAGAAGACTGAAATCGAGGTAAGCGAGGACTTTTCAACCGGCACCTATTATTATGTGCCTGTAGAAGTTACCGGTGAATCAAACGGCCCTGTAAGGGTCACTGTCAAAGTTGAAGGTATAGGCTCGACCCCTGCAACCGAAGGCGATGACTACGTGATCACCTCCAAGACAATAGTTATTCCCCAGGGCGAGTCTGTCGGTGAAATAGAGTTCCACTCTGTCGGCGACGACATCGAGAACCCTGACCGTGAGTTCACCGTGACAATCGTTTCGGCCGAAGGCGCCACCATAGGCAGCAACGCCACGACTATCGTCCGCCTTCTCGACAACGAGCGCCTGCTCCCCGAAGCCTACGCCAAGATGATCGGAACATGGCAATCGACAACGACCCGCGGATCTTACGTCTGCACGATCTCCGGCTATCCCCAGGATGATCCCAACTACCTCAAGAAGCTCAAGCTCACCGGAATCGGAGGTCTCTCCTATCTGGGCGACGTCATCGTTGACTTCGAGCTCGACGGTTCGACCGGTCTCATCAACCTCTCGATCGCTATGCCGCAGGTTCTCGCAACCGATATCCGCTTCACCGACGGAACAGTAGCCGACATCGTCATGCTCCCCATGGATTCAGGCGGTCTCTACCTCTCGGGTACAATTTCGGCCACTTCCAACGAAGAATGCACCCAGTTCGTGTTTGACATGGGTTGCGCCGGAGGTCTCTTCCAGCCCGGCAACCATACCGGCGGCGGATTCCTCGGAAGCGTAAACTTCCAGGCTCCTTCGTTCAGCCTCACCAAAGTACAGTAATCAGGATCTCCCGATACACATAGTTTAATCAGATAATTCAGGAAGGTTATTCCCGCGTGGTTTAGCCTTTCTGAATTGTCGGTTATAACAGTTGTAACAAAAGAGTAACCCATATACCGATAAAATGAAAAAGACATTCTTAGCGGCAGGTGTGTTTCTGATTGTTCTCTCGGCCGGCGCCCAGAACAAGCTGACGCCTTTCACCCGCAACAAGGCTCTGGAATACATGGAGCTGAAAAAACAGCCCGGACATGACGTCCCTACACTGACATCCCTCGAAGAAAACGGAGAAGAGGCCGTCGTATTCATCAATCTCAGCCCGGGATCCACGCTGAGCGACCTGGAAAAGATAGATTATGTCACGGTGCTTGACCGGTTCCCGACGAGCATCCTCGCCTCGGTCCCCGTGGATCGCCTGCTCGATCTGTCGCAGCAGAGCTGCATCCGCAGAGTGGAAATAGGTCAGAAGGCGACCGTCGGGATGAACTACGCCCGCCCCTCGGGGCAGGTTGACGCCGTGCAGGCCGGTTTCGACCACAACGGCTCGCAGATCTCTTTTGACGGATCGGGAGTGGTCCTCGGCATGATGGATATAGGCCTCGAAGCCAATCATCTCAATTTTCTCAACGAAGACGGCACTTCACGCATAAAGCGGCTGTGGTGGATGAGATCCAATAACGGATCCTCGACAGCCTATACAGACGAAAATATCCGCTCGTTCACCACTGACGACACCGGCGAATCGCATGCCACGCACGTTGCCGGAATCATGGGAGGCAACTACAAAGGCCCCGGGACGTACGCTTACATGCCCTCGCCGACATCTGCATCGCCCGAAATGAGAAAAGACGCTCCCGTCCCTTACTATGGCGTAGCGACCGGAGCTGACCTCGCACTCAATGTCGGACAGCTATACACGCCCAATATAGTACAAGGCATACGGAATGTCATCGAATATGCCGAGAGTCTCGGCAAACCTGCCGTTGTCAATCTGTCACTCGGTCTGACGGTCGGCCCCCACGACGGCACAGACGCTTATACAAGCGCTATCTCCGATCTCGGCAAACGGGGAATCATCTGTATCTCGGCCGGAAACGACGGCGACGCCAACATATCCATAGTGAAAGATATCACCTCTGAAACCGGAAACAACTCCGTTCTCAGAACTTTCATGAAAGGAAATTCCGACGATGTCATCAACGGCCAAGTCGATCTCTGGGGCACGGACAACACCGTTCTCGCGGTGCAGTGGGGAATCTATACGCTCTCCACACGGACATTCACTCCCTTCATTTCGATAACCGAAGCGGGCCAGAGTTTCAGCTCGGCAAGCAATCCCAACTTCAACAGATATTTCAATGGCAGCGTGACAGCGTCGGCATGGATAGATTCCAACAACAACCGCTTCAATGCCGGGACGACATTCTCTTCTGTCAGCGCCAAAGATTCCGACCATGCCATAGCCCTGTATGTCAGCGGAGCCAAGACGGGACAGAAACTCTATCTTTATTCCTCGACCGCAAACATGACTTTCTCCTACAGGCCAAGCGCTTCGGCAAGTATTGTCGATGGCTATACAAACGGTTCCCCCTCAAATTCGATCAACAATCTCGCATGTGCTGAGAATGTCATATCTGTCGGAGCCTACGTATCCCGCACCACCTACGGCATCCTGAGGGAGGGATATTATTATCCCGCGCCCGCAGAACTGACACTGGAAGGAATCGCCTATTTCTCATCCTACGGAAAGGCGTTCAACGGGACCCAGCTGCCGAAAATATGCGCTCCCGGCGCGAGAATAATATCCAGTTTCAGCCGATATTACGTCGGTGAGAACAACAACGCTGACAACATGGTGGCACAAGCACAGAACGGCAGCAACACCGACTACTGGGGCAACATGCAGGGCACGTCCATGGCCTGTCCCTTTGTCAGCGGCACGGTCGGTCTCTGGCTGGAAGCCAAACCTGAGCTGACATATAGCGATGTGATGGACGTCATAACGCAGACTTCCTCATTCAACAGCCTGATTATGCGTCCCCGCGAGCGGTGGGGAGCCGGGAAAATAAATGCGTTGGAAGGAATCAGGTATATTCTACAGAAGTATGCGGCCAACGGAGCCGTGTGGGAGGATGACGATCAGCGTCTCGTGGTCAGTTTCAACGGCTCGGGCTACGACGTGACCATGGCCGGAGAGGCGCGGTTCACCGTGACGGTCTATGACATCCAGGGACGCCCCGTGGCTTCGGCCCGCGGACTCGACGGACAGGCCTCGGTTACAACCTCCGAGCTTACCCCCGGCGTGTATGTGCTCGCCGCTCAGGGAGCCTCCTCGCGCCTCACCCGCAAAGTAACCGTCCGCTAAAGGGTCAGACCAGTCGGACACTTGTGAGTCGGACGATTCCCACGCGGACGAAGATTCAGTGAAGTTTCCCGGCTGAAAGTATTGCCAATTAGAAAATTATATCTATCTTTGTGGCGCAAAATGCAAGCGCGACCCTCGAAGCCGCACTTTCTTTTGCGCTCTTTTTATAATTAACCCTATTTTATTAACTTATTTAATGACTGAAGAATTAAAGAATTCGCCCATCGAAGACTTCGACTGGGAAGCCTATGAGAATGGAGATGCTCAGGGCGAAAAGACTCGTGAGGAGCTCACCAAGACTTACGACGAGTCACTCAACACCGTCAAGGACAAAGACGTAATCGAAGGTACCATCATCGCCCTCAACAAGCGCGAGGCAGTGGTTAACATCGGCTACAAGAGCGACGGTATCATCCCCATGAATGAATTCCGCTACAATCCCGACATCAAGGTCGGCGACACCGTAGAGGTATTCATCGAAAACCAGGAGGACAAGAAAGGTCAGCTTATCCTCTCACACCGCAAAGCCCGCGCAGCCCGCTCATGGGAACGCATCAACGAGGCTTTGGAAAAAGACGAAATCATCAAGGGCTACATCAAGTGCCGCACCAAGGGCGGTATGATCGTGGATGTATTCGGAATCGAAGCATTCCTTCCCGGATCTCAGATCGATGTACGTCCTATCCGCGACTATGATATGTTCGTGGGCAAGACCATGGAATTCAAGGTTGTCAAGATCAACCAGGAATACAAGAACGTCGTTGTCAGCCACAAGGCACTCATCGAGGTCGAGCTCGAGCAGCAGAAACGCGAAATCATCGCCAAGCTCGAAAAAGGCCAGGTGCTCGAAGGAACCGTCAAGAACATCACCAGCTACGGTGTGTTCATCGACCTGGGCGGCGTGGATGGTCTTATCCACATCACCGACCTCTCATGGGGCCGCGTGACACACCCCGAGGAAGTCGTTCAGCTCGATCAGAAGCTCAACGTCGTTATCCTCGACTTCGACGACGAGAAGAAGCGCATCGCTCTCGGTCTGAAGCAGCTCATGCCCCATCCCTGGGACGCTCTCGACTCAGAGCTTAAGGTCGGCGACAAAGTCAAAGGCCGCGTTGTTGTTATGGCCGATTACGGTGCGTTCGTCGAGATCGCTCCGGGCGTAGAAGGCCTCATCCACGTCAGCGAGATGTCATGGAGCCAGCACCTGCGCTCGGCTCAGGACTTCATGAAGGTAGGCGACGAGATCGAAGCCGTCATCCTCACCCTCGACCGCGAAGACCGCAAGATGAGCCTCGGCATCAAGCAGCTCAAGGCTGATCCTTGGGAAAACATCGAGACCAAATATCCTGTCGGCAGCCAGCACACCGCCAAGGTGCGCAACTTCACCAACTTCGGCGTGTTCGTTGAAATCGAGGAAGGTGTCGATGGTCTTATCCACATCTCCGACCTCAGCTGGACCAAGCGTATCAAACACCCCAACGAATTCACCCAGATCGGCGCTGACATCCAGGTGCAGGTTCTCGAGATCGACAAGGAAAACCGTCGTCTCAGCCTCGGCCACAAGCAGCTCGAGGAGAATCCCTGGGATGTATTCGAAACCATCTTCACTCCCGGCTCCGTTCATGAAGGAACCATCGTTGAAATGGTTGAGAAAGGCGCAGTTGTCGCTCTTCCCTACGGTGTTGAAGGCTTCGCCACTCCCAAGCACCTCCAGAAAGAGGACGGCACTCAGGCCAAGGTTGACGAGAAACTTGACTTCAAGGTGATCGAATTCAACAAGGACAGCAAGCGCATCATCCTCTCACACAGCCGCATCCACGAAGACGCCACTAAGGCAGAGCGCAACGAACAGCGCAAGGCAAAACGTGCCGCCAAGCGTGAGGAAGCAGCTCCCATGCTCAACCAGCCGGTTGAACGCGCCACCCTCGGCGACCTCGAAGCTCTCGCAGCTCTCAAGGAACAGCTCTCGCAGGGCAAATAATCCGCGATAGACTATATCGAAATATATGGAACAACGCCGGTCTTTCCGGCGTTGTTTTTTTGATGTATTGTATAATGTGACGATTTTTGTAAATTTGCATCAAATAACCATCAAGATGAAAAAATATCTGTTCATACTGATTGCCTGTCTGGTCGCGGTTGCGGCACAGGCGGCCGGAAAAGGGCCTCAGATAACCCTGGCCAACACCACCTACGACATGGGAACGATCCATGCTTCAAAGGGCAACGTCAAGGCAACCTACAAATTCACCAACACCGGTGACGAACCGCTTGTCATAATCTCCGTCACCAACGGGGGATGCGGATGCACCAAACCGTCATATCCGCTCCAGCCCATCGCCCCCGGCAAGACAGGCCAGATAGTCATCAACTTCAACCCCAAGGGACGGCGGGGCGAACTGCGCCGCGAGGTCAAGGTCAAGACAAACGCCAAAGGCACCAAACGTCTCTCGCTGAAATTCACCGGAGTCATAATTCCCTGAACACCATTCTCAAAAAAACTGAATCATGAAAAGATTTCTCACAGCGACAGCCGCGGCACTGACTGTTCTCTGCCTTTCGGCCCAGCCTAAACTCACCTGGACCGACACGACCCACGATTTCGGAGCTTTTCAGGAAGATATGGGAGCGGTCAGCTGCACATTCACCGCCGTCAACACCGGTACGGAACCGGTTGTCGTGCTCAACGCACGCGCCAATTGCGGATGCACGCGCCCCACCTATCCCAAGACCCCGATAGCTCCCGGCGACACCCTCTCCATAGGCGTGTCCTACGATCCCACCGGGCGCCCCGGCAAATTCATGAAACAGATAAAGATCGACACCAACTGCGGATCGCAGCATCTTCTGATAAAAGGATCGGTCATCGGAGCCCCGGCAACCCTCTCGGCCCGCTATCCCATAGATGCCGGAAGCGCGCGGATAAGCAATTCAATGACACCTTTCGGCCAGACACTGAAAGGACATGTCCTCGCGGCCGCCGTCAACATCTATAATCCGGGCACCGACTCAATCCGTCCGGCGGTCGATTCGCTGCCCCCCTACATCAACGCCCTATTCAGGCCCGAAGTGATAGCGCCGGGCGAACAGGGCACACTTTCACTTACAGCCTACACCTCACGCTGTCCCGACTATGGAGTGGTCACCGACAGATTCATCATTATTCCCGACCCGCAGAACGCTCCCGACAAAAGAACGCCGATAGCCACAACGGTCATCGTCAACGAAGACTTTTCACAACTGACAGAAAAACAGCGGGCCAACGCGCCGGTAGTGACCCTCAGCGAGCAGGCGCTTGACTTCGGGAAAATCCAGGCAGGAGGAGCCGACGTTTCAAGAACCGTAACCATCACCAACAGCGGCAAATCGCCACTGTTGATACGCCGCATGTTCACCGCCGATCCGGCCCTTGACATCAAGCTCAAGAGCACCCGCATAGCTCCCGGGAAAAAGACCGAGGCGACAGTCATTGCCGACGCCCGCAAACTTCGCGCCGACATGCCGCTGAACGCGCGCATAACACTCATAACAAACGATCCGTCATCATCATCGATGATAATCCGCGTAGCCGGACAAGTCATCCCCTAACAACCGATTCTGCAATGGACCATCCCGAAAACCACGAAGACTTCAAAGGCCTCAACGTCAACTCAGGCGTGGCGCAGCCGCCATCCGTCAATCCCTATCTCACGCGCCGAAAACGCCGTCGCCTCCCTTCGGCGGCCGAAATGGTGGAGGGCATCATCAAAGGCGACATAACGATCCTGTCGCGTGCCGTCACGCTGGTTGAAAGCGTAGCGCCTGACCATCAGGCCCTCGCGCAGGAAGTCATAGAGAAATGCCTGCCCTACTCAGGCAATTCCCGCCGCATAGGAATAACGGGGGTCCCGGGCGCAGGCAAATCCACGAGCATCGATGTTTTCGGACTCCATGTGCTTAAAGACGGAGGAAAACTCGCCGTCCTTGCCATAGACCCGTCGAGCGAACGGACCAAAGGGAGCATTCTCGGCGACAAGACACGCATGGAACGCCTCGCGGTCCATCCCCGCGCCTTCGTGCGTCCCAGCCCGTCGGCAGGCTCTCTCGGCGGCGTTGCCCGCAAGACCCGTGAGACGATTGTACTCTGCGAGGCCGCCGGCTTCAACAACATATTCGTTGAGACCGTAGGCGTGGGGCAGAGCGAGACCGCCGTCCACTCGATGGTCGATTTCTTCCTGTTGCTGCAGCTTGCGGGAACAGGCGACGAACTGCAGGGCATCAAACGCGGAATCATGGAGATGGCCGACGGAATTGTCATCAACAAGGCCGACGGCGACAACATTCACCGCGCGCAGCTGGCTCAGGCCCAGTTCCGCAGCGCCCTCCATCTATTCCCGCCCACGGCTTCAGGCTGGCAGCCCGAAGTCCTCACCTACTCCGGTTATTACGAACTGGGTATCCCCGAAGTGTGGGACATGATAGACCGCTACTTTGAATTTGTCAAAGGCAACGGATATTTCGAGAAACGCCGCCGCCAACAGGCGCGCTACTGGATGTTCGAGACGATCGACGAACAGCTGCGACGCAATTTCTACGACAATCCGGAAGTGGCGGCTCTTCTTGCGGAGAAAGAACGGCGCGTCCTCGAAAATCTGCAAAGCTCATTCACAGCCGCCCGCGATGTGCTCGACCTCTACTTCTCGACCCGTCGCTGACCTCGCCGACACCCTCTGAAATGAAACCTGTCCTGTTATTGGTTCTCATCTTTCTTCTGGCGGCGACAATCGCATGCCGGAGGGAAGAGAATGACGCACCGAAAGGAAGAGCCGTCTATTACTGGCGCACAACACTGCGTCTGAGCCCCTACGAAAAGGAATTCCTTGAATCAGCGGGAATAGAGACCGTCTATCTGCATCTTTTCGATGTGGTCCGACGGGAAGAGGGACTTGGTCCGGCCAATTCGCTTCTTTTCCACGACACGCTGCCGAAAGATATCGAGATCATCCCGACGGTTTTCATCGATCCGGGAGCTCTCAGTCAGCCGGATTCTGCCGACTCCCTGGCGTCGGCCATCATAAACCGCTGTGACAGGATGCTGACCGAAAACGGCTATTCCCGGCCCAAAGAGATTCAAATCGACTACGACTGGACCGGCAGTGACCGCGTGCACTATTTCCGGCTCCTTGAAAAGGCGCGTGACATAATGCACAGGCGCGGAGGCCGTCTGTCAACGACCGTTCGTCTCCATCAGCTCTCACAGCCGGCGCCGCCGGCCGACTACGGAGCGCTCATGGTCTATAACGTCGGCAACATCACGGATCCCGACGAAAACAATTCCATCCTCAACCTCCGGATCGTTGACCGCTACATCTGCGCTCTGCGAGATTACCGGCTTCCCCTGGCCACCGCGCTGCCGGTCTATAGCTGGAACATCGTGTTCAGCGACGACCGCTTCAAAGCCATTGCCCATTCCCTTGACGTAAGGGACACCGCGATGTTCCGGCCTGTCGATTCCATCCATTACCGGGCCATGCACTACGGGCCGCTTGCCATGGCGGGAAAGCGCGACGGCTCGGGCGGACGCATCTTTCCGGGCGACATCGTCAGACACGAATCGGTTTCACCCGCCGTTCTGGAAACCGTTCTTGAACGCATAAGAAAAATCCGTCCGGGAAGCGCCGGACGCGTCATAATCTATCATCTTGATGAAAAATCACTCCGGCAATATGATCAACATTTCCTGCAAAAAATTCTTGGCGGCAGCAGCCGTCAGCCTTCTCGCGATCTTTAACCCCTCAGAACCGGCGGCATGCGGATGGGAACCCTCCTACAGCGCCTCGCGCTATCCCGCTTTTCTTCTGACGGACACCCCGGTCTCTTATCCCCGGGACTCCGATGTCAGCTACGAAACCGTTGCCTTCTGGGAAGAATATGTCGGCAACCGCGTGAGCTACTCCGACATCAGGGATTTCTTCAACACGGCCACATACACCTCGGTGGCGCGGCGCACCGACAGGAATCCGTTTTTCCTGTATCTCGTCAAGAACAACAAGACGGCAGCGATCAGATTCCTTGAAAAGAGCATTCAGTTCAACGAGGCTCTCGCCGCGCGCACGGATGAGAGCTGGGACTACAGAAAACCCGACGACTCGCGTCTCGGGGCAATAGCCGCTGGCATCACGATCCCTGCGAAAGCCAGTCCGCTTTTCGGCCGCTACGTCTTTCTGGCCATGCGCGTCAACTCCGCACTGAAACGATATGATGAAGTTGTCAGCCTCTGGAACCGTTACAGCCCTTCAATTCCCGACGGCGCTCTCAAGGAGCGCATGCGCGGCTATCTCGGCGGAGCCTACTATTATCAGAAAAACTATGTGGATGCAATCTCGATTTTCGCCGAAAACGGCGATGCGGCCAGCTTGAACTGGTGTCTGTCGCATCTCGTGGGCACCGACAATCTCGAGAAACTTTTCCGGCATGACCCCAACTCGATCGCCGTTCAGTATGTCCTGCAGGACTATATGAACTATCTCTGGCTCCTGCGGCTGAACCGCGCCCGGGAATTCAACTTCGCCATGCCCGGCAATCCCTATCGCAACAGCGAGACCGAGGACGACACCGATCTGGCCTCGGAATGCCGCCGGTTCCTGCCGCTCGCCGACAAAGCCATGGCCGATCCCAAGGTCAGCGATCCGATGATGTGGGCCACCGCGAAAGCCTTTGCCCTGAACATGATGGGCAACGGCGACGAGGCTAAGTCGGCTATTGCCCGCGCCGCCGGGCTGAAGGGGACTCAGGCCATGAAATCAAACATGGAACGCGTCAGACTCTGGATAGACTTCTCCAATCTGAATGAATCCGACACAAAAGAATCGGCAGCTGTCGCCGAACGATACAATGCCCTCTATGCCCGCGCCGCGGGGGAAGCGCCCGTCGCTGCAAACCGTCCGGTTGATTTTCCTCCCTCTTACGTAGCCAACTATACTTTCCTCGCCGACTTCCTCGTTCCCTACGCGGCGATAAACTACAGAAACACACCGCGCTACGCACGTGCCCTCGCCATGATGGAGGGGATAAGAAACATGAACATGGGCGAAACCTACTCCTACTTCAATCCGGAGAAACTGCCCACAGCCTCACTTCCCGCCTCAGCCATAGCCGACCTTCTGGAAATGGCGGCCGACCCGGCGAAACTGTCACCGCTTGACAAAGCCATCCTCTCCGGAGCTCATCTGAACATGAATCCTATCTATGACTCCATGGGCCGCATAGAACTGAGCCGGGGCAATTATGCGAAAGCCCTGGACTATTTCGAGAGGATCGATCCCTTCTGGATCAGCCGCCAGAGCTATTACCCCTATCTGCAGATCCGCTACAACGCGCCTTCCGTTCCGTTCAAGCGCCGCGACAGCCGCGATCTTGACGCGGACAGCATCTCGAGCCCCGAGAGCCACAACTACCGCGCCGATCTATGCCGTAAGCTGATCTATCTGAAAAAGACCTTCCAGAGCACAGCCGGCGAGGCAAAGGCAATCGCGGGCTACAATTATGCCGCAGCCCTTTTCCAAGCCTCGGCGCAGGGCGATCTGTGGGCCCTGTCGGACAACTGCTGGAGCACGACGACCCCGTCCGACTCACTCTCGCGGCTTGCCGACAGAATACTCGCCGAATCAGTCACCTATGCCGAAAACCCTACTCTCAAAGGCCAAATACTTTTTGCCAAAGCTGGAATCAGGGCTCCGAAGCCGGATGACAACTATCTGCCGCAACCTTTCTATCTGACCTCAGAAGGGCATTACCAATGGAACTGCCCGACGAAATCGCAGATGGAAGCCTACGCCGAGCTTGCACGCCTTTATCCCTCGATAAAAGATCCGCAGATCAAAGGATGCGACGTGCTGAAAGCCTATATCGACAACGCCATTCTTCCCGCCGCCCGCGACTGACCGTCCGGGCAGTGGGCCCAATTGGGTTTGTGGGAAAGGACGGGTCAGACGGTTCGGACAGGTCAGACGAGTTCCGGGGAAAGGACGGGGCGAACTGGATTTTTACGTTATGTTAACCGACTGAAATTTGGGATTGACAAGGCTTTTATTTAACTTTGTGAATTAATAGGGTCCGGAATGCCGGCGTCCCGCAAATCTGATATCATAACCTCTGCATTTAATATTCAACAATCTTATATCCTATGTCTAAACCATTATTTCGCCTGGCACTCACTATGCTCGCCGTTTTCATGGCCGCATTGCCGGGAGTCTCACAGTCAAAAGTAACTTTTGACAAGGACAATCTTTACAAAATAGCGTTAAAATCCGCCGCTGACATGGTCGTGGAGGAAACCGGACCGGAATCGGTGGCTCTCAAAAAAGCCAAGAGCAACGCTCCGACTCAGCTCTGGACCGTCACGCAGCTCTCAGGGAGCTGGCGCTTCATCAATCCGCAGAGCGGCAACGCCATCAGAATGGAAGGAAACCGCGTGGAGCTCGGAGTCAACAACGGTTCCGACGAAGCCCAGCTCTGGAAAATAGAGGACGGCATGCTCGTTCCGGCCAACAAGCAGAGCGTCGCCATGGTCCCTGACAAGCAGGGCCATCTCACTCTTGTCGATAAGAAAAAGGCCAAAGCGATGAAGAACAGCCACTTCGTCTTCACCGACATGGGCCGCAACACTTCAGCCGCCTCCAACGACGAGGCCCGACGCGCCAACTTCTGGGAAAACGAGACAATTTTCCAGCAGAACAAAGAAGCAGGCTCGGCCACCAAGATGCCTTACCGCAACGAGGCTTCGATGCTCGCCGACAAGAACTACTACGCTACCCCCTGGACCGAACCAGTCAACGACCGCTATCTCTCGCTCAACGGAACCTGGAAGTTCAACTTCGTGCCCGAACCCTCGCAGCGTCCGCTCGACTTCTTCAAGGAAGGGTTCGACACAAGCAAGTGGGACAACATCACCGTTCCATCAAACTGGGAGATGCAGGGCTATGACAAGCCGATTTATGCCAACGTGGAATATCCCCACGGCAACACTCCTCCATTCATCAATGCCCGCAAAGGCTTCAACGACGGGGGTGCCAACTACGGCATAAATCCTGTCGGTTCCTACAAACGCAACTTCACCCTTCCCGCCGACTGGAACAACGGACGCACGATGCTCCACTTCGGCGGCATCTACTCGGCAGCCTTCGTCTGGGTCAACGGAAAATACGTGGGTTATACCCAGGGCGCCAACAACGACACCGAGTTTGACATCACCAAATATCTTCGCCCGGGCAATAACGACGTCGCCGTCCAGGTGTTCCGCTGGAGCGACGGTTCCTATCTCGAATGTCAGGACATGTTCCGCATGAGCGGAATCCACCGCAACGTTTATCTCTACAACGTGCCCAAGGCCCATGTGCGCGACCATGTCATCACCTCGAGCCTTTCCGACGACTACCGCAACGCCCGCATGGAAGTCAAGCTTGACATCGACAACCGCGACGGACTCAAAGGCGTAAAGGAATACGTCATCAAGGTCATGGACCCGCAGGGCAAGAAAATAGCCGAACAGGTGATACCCTACGATCTTTCCGACACTACCGGGGTCAAGGCCGCGTTCGACCTGAAAAACGTGGCGCTCTGGAACGCGGAACAGCCCAATCTCTACACCGTTGACATCATTCAGCGCGACGGCAAGGGAGGAAAGGAAGAGATGGCGTTCTCCACGAAGCACGGCTTCCGCGACATAAAGATCAAGAACTCGCTCCTCTATGTCAACGGAAAACGTGTGTTCCTGAAAGGTGTCAACCGTCATGACTCCGATCCCGTAAACGGCCGCGCCGTGACGACCGAATCGATGCTCCGCGATGTAACGCTGATGAAACAGAACAACATCAACACCATACGCACGAGCCACTATCCCAACAATGCACGCATGTACTCGATGTTTGACTACTACGGACTTTATGCCGTGGATGAAGCAGACCTGGAAGACCATGCCAACCAGTCGATTTCCGACATGCCGTCATGGATTCCCGCCTTCGTTGACCGCATCGACCGCATGGTGCTCCGCGACCGCAACCATCCGTCGGTCATAATGTGGAGTCTCGGCAACGAGGCCGGCGACGGCGAGAATTTCCGCTACTGCTATGAGGCAGCCAAGAAGCTCGACAACCGTCCGGTGCATTATGAAGGAAGCCGCACGGCGAAACTCCCCTACGGCGGCGGCCGCTTCTCCGATTTCTACTCGAAGATGTATCCCGGCATGGCCTGGATGAACGAAAACACCAGCGGTCTGGACAAGCCTATGTTCATCTGCGAATATGCCCACGCCATGGGTAATGCCGTCGGTAACCTGACGGAATACTGGGATGTGATCGAGAACTCCGACGCCACCGTAGGCGGCGCTATCTGGGACTGGGTCGATCAGGCCATCTACGATCCTCAGGAAATGAAGAGCGGCGTTCGGCGTCTGCACACGGGCTACGACTATCCCGGTCCACATCAGGGCAACTTCTGCTCCAACGGCATAATCTTCGCCACCCGCGAAGAGAGCCCGAAGCTCATGGAAGTCCGCGCCGCCCACCAGTTCGTCAAATTCCGTCTGCTCGGCATTGACCGCCAGAACGGCACCGCCAAAGTCCGCCTCGTCAACCGCTACGCTTTCCGTTCGCTCGAAGGGCTCAACCTTGTCAGCACAGTGCTGATCGACGGCAAGCCCCTCACCCCTGAAACACAGAGCATAGGCAACGTCGCAGCCGGCGACAGCATCGAGATGACCGTCCCGGTCAAAGCAGCCTTCACCAAACAGGCCGCCGGTCAGGAAGCGATGCTCAATCTCGAAGTCGTATATGCCTCAGCCCAGAGCTACGCTCCCGCAGGCCATGAGATCGCTCACGCCCAATACGTGATCAACGAACGCCAGCCTCTTGCCGCCGTCAAAGCCAAAGGCAAAAAACTGACAGCACGTCAGGAAGGCAACGACATAACGGTCGGCAACGACAAGGTTTCGGCCGTGTTCAACCGCGACAACGGCACCATGACCTCCCTCAAGATCGACGGAGTGGATGTCATAGCCGACGGCGAAGGCTTCGTCTATGACAACCACCGCTGGATCGAAAACGACCGCTTCACCGACACCTCCAACGGCCTCGACTCGCTCGCCTCGCAGGTGACCTACCGCAAGGAGGGAAAGAACATCGAGGTCACCACCGAGCGCAACGGCAAGAAGTGCAGCACGAAGATAGTCTATACGTTCTATCCCGACGGAACCGTCGATATGGATGTCGATTTCACTCCCCACAGCGACAAACTGCGCCGCGCAGGTCTCGTCTGCGGAATCAATCCGGCACTGAGCAATGTCAATTACTTCGCCTACGGTCCGTGGGAGAACTACGTTGACCGCAAGGACGGAGTTACGGTGGGACGCTATTCGACAACCGTGGCCGACATGGTGATGCCCTACGTCAAGCCTCAGAGCACCGGAGGCCGCGAAGGACTCCGCGAACTCACGCTGACCGACGCATCGGGCCGTGGAATCAACATAGAGACCGAAGGCAACGTCAGCTTCTCCATTCTTCCCTACACCGACGCCGACCTGATGAAGGCATCGCACCAGTGGGAGCTTACCCCGCGCCCCTACAGCGTGCTTCACCTTGACGCATGGACCCGCGGCGTGGGCAACGCATCGTGCGGAGCCGATGTGGATACACTCCCGATCTACCGCGTGCCTGACCGCCCCATGAGCTACAAGCTCCGTCTGACTCCCGTTCGCTGACCCGCTGAAAAGCAAACCGACATACAGAAGAGCGCCCGGAAAAATTCCGGACGCTCTTTCCATATATGAATGATTCCTGTTTTTCAGGAACGTGCGGCAAGATATTTGGCGTGGTATTCGTCGAGTATCTTGCGGATTGCGGTTCCGATCTTCAGGTATGCGTCCTCGTCGAGATTGGCGAGCGACGCACGCACTGACCATGCCGGTCCGTCGAAACCGTCGCCGTTGAGCAGAACGATAGCGGTCTCGTCGGCGAGACGGATAACGAAGTCAAGCGGCTCGTAATTTTCCTGCAGATATTTTGCGAAGTCATCGCCATAGAACTTCTTGGCCCATACCATGATGTCGATCTCGCTGTAGTAGCCGGCGCGGTTGGGGTCGGGCTGAAGGGTGAAGCCGGTGGTGCTCCAGAGATCGTTGAGACGACGGTGGATCATCGAGATCAGTTTCGGCTGGAGTTCATCGTGGTGGAGATAAGCGAAAGCGGAGAAAAGCGCCATCTGTATCTGCTGGGGGGTAGAGAGGCCGGCGGTGTGGTTGAGGCCCACAAGACGGGAATCGGCCACGAGACGGTCGATGAACTTAATCTTTTCAGGTTCGAGGGAGAGAGATTCGTAGCGCTTGTCAAGAGCGGCCTTCCTGTCGGCGGGAAGAGCGGCGATGCGGTCGTCGAACACGTTCTTGTCACTGCGCAGAGCCATTGCGGCGACACGCCAGCCGGTAGCGCCGAAATATTTCGAGAATGAGTAGAGGCAGAGTGTGTTGTAGGGCAACACATACATCAGCGAACGGAAGCCGTCGATGAACGTGCCATAGACATCGTCGGTTATGACCATCAGCTGCGGATTGTCTTTCTTGACGATATCCACGAACTGGTCGAGCACTTCGGGAGCGAGACATACGCTTGGCGGATTGGAGGGATTGGTGATGCAGACGGCCTTCACTGAAGGGTCGCGCAGCTTGTCAAGCTCCTCTTTGGGATATTGCCAGTCATGGTAACCGTCTTTCTCCACTCTGTTGGCCGAAACATTGACGATCTCAAGCCCGAACTGGGCGAGCTGTGGGATTTCAATGTAGGGGGTGAAGCAAGGGGTGAGCAAAGCCAGCTTGTCGCCTTCGTTCAGCAGGAAATTCTGCTTCAGCGACTCGAAGGCGTAACACATTCCGGCTGTCGAGCCTTCGGTGGGGAAAAGATCATATACAGTCTTGTCATCCTTGCCGCCCATTGCCCAGCGGAGATAGTCGCGGACCATCATCTCGGTATATTTCAGCGCGCGCGGAGGAGTGGGATAATGGTCTCCGAGGATTCCATCGACCATTTCAAAGACGAAATCATCGGGATCAACGCCGTAGGTGGAGGTCATGTAGTCATAGTAGTGTTTCAGCACTTCGGCCCCGTCATTGTCTTTGTGGGCTTCGATGAAGTCAAGGTAACGTTTGGCGCAACCGTCCTGCGTGGGAGAAGCGACTATCCCTATCGGAGCGTCGAACACCTTTCGTTCGGCCTCGGAGGCAGCGAAGAGCCCGAGAAGGAAGAAGGCCTTGCGGGGACGCGACAGAAGCCAGTTGGGGTTGCCACGGCCGGCATTGAGGAATGTGGCTGTCGAACGCTGCGCGTCTTTTTCAGCCAGACTTATCAGAGTGCCTTTTATTTCAAAAGGACTCATTTTTTCCAAAGCGCTCTCATAAGCGCGGTTTTCGGGATTTCCGGATGTATTCATATCATTATACTTCTAAAAGATTTATCGTTTAAATGAACATCAGCACCATGGCCACTCCCATCAGGATCAGCAGCGTGTTACCGATTGCATAGGTTATCGTATAGCCGAGAGCGGGAACGTTGCTCTGGAGCGAATCGGTGATAGCGCCAAGAGAGGCGGTTGTCGTACGGCTTCCGGCGACGCATCCGAGATTGACTGCGGGATGGAACTTGAAGAATTTAGCACCGATCCAGAGCGAGATCAGAATAGGAACGGTGGTCGCGATTATACCCATCACGAAGAACATCCAGCCGACCTGTTCGAGACCTGAGAAGAATGTCGGGCCGCTCTGAATGCCGATGACCGCGATGAACATGTTGAGGCCGAGGTTCTGCATGAGCCAGAGTGACCCCTCGGGAATGATGCCGACGGACGGACGGCGCGTTCTCCACCATCCGAAGAAAAGGCCGGCTATAAGAGCTCCGCCCGAGGTGGAAAGGCTGACGGGAATATCGTGGACGTTCAGCGTCAGGGCGCCAACAAGCGCACCTATGACAATTACAAGCGAGACAAACACGAGGTCAGTCACGGATGTCGGTTTCTCCTCGATGCCAATGGCAGCCACCGCCGCTGAGATTTCCTGTGGCAGACCGACGATCTCAAGCATGTCGCCCTGCATCAGTTTCGTATTGGCAAGCACCGGAATCGGCACCCCGCCCTGACGGGAGATGGAGGCGATCATGACACCATACATGAACGGCTGCGCGCGAAGCTGGTCCACTGTCTGTCCGGCCGTTTTTTTGGTGACCATGACTTTGGTTTTCTCGGCGTTGAAGGTGAGGAGCGCGGGATCATCCACCTCCTGCCCTATCCAGCTCTCATCCTGGATGACATATTCGTGACGGCCCGAAACGACGATCTCATCGCCCTGATGAATGAGGAGAGAAGGTGTGGCGCCGACTATCTCCGATCCGGCTGCGGCGGGACGCACACGCTCAACGAAAATACGGCGTCCGAGCTTGCTGAAATGGTCTTCAAGCTGCTCAACGGTCATTGGAGTCGCAAAATTATCGGAAGTGACCTTGTAGGCGCGGAAGACAATCGGTCGGTTGCCCACGATGTAAGCGGGATCAGTGGAGAGTGTGGAATGGTTGAGCTGCTGTTCGTATTCCTTTGTCTGCTGACGCACTTTTTTCAGACCGCCGAGCATTGCCGGTCCGAGATTGCCAAGCAGATAGGCGGAACCGATGGTGCCGAAGACGTAGGTGACGGCGTAGCAGACGGGAATGAGATCAATCCACGCCTTTTTAGTGGCGGAGTCCACATCCGGAAGGCTGCTGATGGTGTCGGTGCCGACACCGATGACTGCCGAGATTGTCTGCGCTCCGGAGAAAAGACCGGTCGCCATGGCGGCGTTATAGTTCATTACTTTGGCACATCCCCATGTCACCACGAGACACAGGACACATACCACTACAGCGAAGAGAACCTGCTTTATTCCCTGTCCGCGGATGGCCGAAACAAACTGCGGCCCGCACTTATAGCCGATGGCAAAAAGGAAGATCAGGAAAAAGAGCGACTTCAACGGCGCGCCGATCTCAACCGGCTGGCCGGCAAAACGATTGATACAGTAGCCCACGGCCACGCCAACGAGAAGAACGGAGGTGACAGTGCCGAGCGCAAACGACTTGTACTTGAATTTCCCGAGATAAAAACCGAGTCCAATCGTGAGGAAAATCGGAATAGAGGGATATTTGATGAGTGTGTCCAATAGCCAGTCCATAACAAGACTTTTTAGTAAAACATATAATATTCAATAATTTAAAACTTATTCTCAAGGGAAGCATCCCTGTTCTGATCCGATGGGGAGCACATTGAAAAAACACGGTTCGGGCCATAAAAGTTTTATCTGAAATTTCCTTTTTGCTGTCACGGTGCAAAACCGAGGATAATGTATAAATTTAGGGGGAATAATACATTTTGAAATCATGACATCTATAAAAGTGAAATTCCGGCCCTCGGCCGATGCGGAGAGAGAGGGCGCCATCTATTATCAGATTATCCACGACAGGAAAGTGCGTCAGTGTTCAACCCCCTACCGGGCTTTTCCCAAAGAGTGGCAGACACGTTTCAGAGAAGAGACGCGCCGCGATGTAGAACGGCTGACACGCATTGTGAGAAGAATGGAGTCGCGCGGCACCGTCTTGTCGGCCGACGACATCGTGGAGGAATTCAAACTCTACCGAAGCCGATATAGTCTTTTCCGATTCATGGAGTCAGTCATCATGAATCTCAAGGAATGCGGCAAGATCCGTACGGCCGAGACTTATACGGCCACCCTGCAAAGCTTTTCACGGTTCCGCCGCGGCCGCGACCTCATGCTCGATGAAATCACGCCGGACATCATCCAGGCCTACGAGGCCTATCTGCGGGTCCGCGGAGCGGTACCTAATACCACCTCGTTCTACATGCGCATACTCCGCGCCGTCTATAACAGGGCCGTGGAAAGCGAAGCCATCGAACAGCGCAATCCGTTTCGCCACGTCTATACGGGCACTGAACGCACCGTCAAACGGGCTATCCCCATAGCCGCCATAAGCCGCATAAAGAATCTGGAGCTGCCCCGGGGGAGCAAGATGGACTTCGCCCGCGACATGTTCATGCTGAGCCTCTATCTGCGGGGGATGAGCTTCGTCGATATGGCTTTCCTTAGAAAAAAGGACCGTGCAGACAATCATGTGACCTACCGGAGGCGAAAAACCGGACAGCGTCTCGACATAGCATGGACCAAAGAAATGCAGTCGATAGTCGAGAAATATCCGCCTAATCCCACACAATATCTGCTGCCTATACTCACCAACCCTCTTTCCGACGAACGAATCGCCTACCGTAACCGCGCATCGTGCATAAACCGGCAACTCAAGACCATCGCGCGCATGACCAATCTCAAGATTCCCCTGACTCTCTACTGCGCCCGCCACAGCTGGGCATCGGCTGCGCGCACCAAAGGAATTCCCGTCAGTATAATAAGCGAAGGAATGGGCCACGACTCTGAAGCGACCACCCAGATCTATCTCGCCTCGCTCGAGACCTCCGTCATTGACCGCGCCAACGCTCTGATCATAAGGTCGGTCTGATTCACGAGGGTGTCTGAATGTAAGTTTCAGCACCCTCTATTTGTCTGCCGTGTGATATTTTTTGTAATTTTGCGGCCGAAAAAGGTTCTTTTAGAAAAATGGGTACAATAAAGAGAATTACAGGATTCATCAGAAACTGGGTTTTGATTTTCGCCATTCTGGCAGGTATCGGAAGTTATTTTCTTTTTGTCAGCATACCGCTCTTCGATCCCATCCACCCTCAGGCGCTTGCCACGGTGGAAGTGGTGCAGCCGCTTCTGATTTTCGCAATGCTTTTCGTCACTTTCTGCAAGGTCAATCCACGACATCTGAAACTGTGCCGGTGGCACTGGTGGCTGCTCGCGTTTCAGGCGGGTATGTTTCTGGGGCTTGGCGCGATAACCATGGCTATGCCACAGTGTGGGGCGCGGGTTGTCCTCGAAGGGGCGATGATATGTTTTATCTGTCCGGTGGCTACAGCCTCGGCCGTCATCACCCGCAAACTGGGAGGTAGCGCGCCTCACATCACCACCTACACCATTCTCAGCAACCTGACGGCAGCCCTGCTGATTCCGCTCGTGGTCCCTTATGTCCATCCGCAGCAGTCCATGTCGGTCTGGAACGCCTCGGTGCTGATTCTGGGAAAGGTCTTTCCGCTGCTTCTCTTCCCGCTGTTTCTGGCATTTCTCGTCAGATGGCTCTCGCCCAAGGTACATTTCGCCATCACCCGCATGCAGAATCTGGCTTTCTACCTGTGGGTGGTCGCGCTGTTCCTGGCCACGGCGGTCACCACGCGCTACATAATGCACACGACTGTCTCGCTGACGGTCGAGCTGTCGCTCGTGGGGGTGACGCTCGTCAGCTGCGCCATGCAATTTTTCATAGGCTGGAAAACAGGAGCTGTCTATGGAGACCGCATAACAGCCGGACAGGCGCTCGGACAAAAGAACACGGTGCTCGCCATCTGGCTCGGCTACACTTTCTTCACTCCTATCACGTCGGTTGCGGGCGGTTTCTACAGTATTTTCCACAACGTCGTCAACTCCTGGCAACTTTACCGCCATTCCCATCCCCGCAAGCGATAACAGCACCGCACTGCTATAACGTCGGCCTATCGCGGCTATAGGAATTTCCCTTGCAAAACCCTTTCCACGCCACGGCACAGACCATAACTTTGCCTCAGAAAACAAACAAAAGCAAAAAAGTTATGAGTCAACCTATGATTGTATGGTGCGTGATAGCGGGAGTGCTGTTGTTCGCATTTTTATTCCGGGCGATCGAAAGACGCCATCACACGACATGTATGGGAAATGTCCGCAAACCGCGACATCTTTTAGAGATCGGGAAGGAACGTGAAATCTTCTATATTCCGGGAGACAGAAACGATGACGAGGATTGCGACGAGTTCTGACAGAGAGTCATCTCCCGCAGAGACGGCCGCTTTTCTCGCCGACTATGCCTCGTGGCTGCTCGGATGTGGCGCCACCTGTATCCGCATCGAGAAGAACACCCTGAGGATGGCGCGGTCGTTCGGAATCGGCGCAGATATCTCCATCATGCCGTCGCATGTCTATGTGTCGGCGTGGAAGGGCGATGACTCCCGGCCGCAGGTCGTGCTCAGGAAAAAGCACCGCGGAGCGATAAACTTCAACCTCAACGCCCGGCTGAGCCGCCTGAGCTGGAAAGTATCAGACAAAAAGCTCGACCTGCCGACAGCCATAAAGCTGTTCGACAGGATAAAGGAGACGCGGCCCACGGGAAAATGGGAAACACTCTTTCTCACGAGCCTGGCCAACGCCTCTTTCTGCCGTCTGTTCGGAGGGGATCTGGCAGCCATGATAATCGTGTTCCTGTCAACCGTCGCGGGCTTCAGACTGAAACAGATCATGCTCGAGGATAAGAGAGACGTGCGCCTTACGTTTCTCTGCGCCTCGTTTTTCTCCGCATCTATCAGCGCCGGAGGGAGCATCTTCGACATCGGGACGACCCCCGAAATAGCCTTGGGCACGAGCGTGCTGTATCTGATTCCGGGAGTACCTTATATAAATGCGGTCAGCGACATGCTCGACGGCCATTATCTCTGTTCTTTCAGCCGCTTCGCCGACGCGGTCGTACTGACGGCCTGTCTGTCGGCCGGATTATGCGCGGGAATGTTTCTGCTCGATCTCAAATGGTTTTGATCATGGGAAATGAAATTTTCATAAATATTTTTGAAGACGGATTGTTTGCGGCTATAGCGGCTATCGGTTTTTCCAGCATAAGCAACACACCGCGGCGTGCCTACGGAGCGTGTGCCGTTACGGCGGCTACGGGACATGCCATAAGATACGTGCTGACTCTCCCCGAAGCGGGCGGCATGCACATAATCGCGGCAAGCGCCCTTGCGGCTTTCGCCGTCGGGATTCTTGCGGTTCTGCTCGCCTCGCGCATAAGATGCCCGGCCGAGGTCTGTTTCTTTCCGGCGCTGCTGCCCATGATCCCCGGAATGTATGCCTACCGCACGGTGGAAGCGTTGCTTCTCTGCCTTTATCACACACAGGAAGAGACCTTCGGCCACTATTTCTATCTCCTTGCCTATAACGGCCTGACATGCGTGTTCATAATCCTCGGGATGGTCATCGGCGCCACCATTCCGGTGTTTCTGTTCAAAAAACTGTCGTTCACAGCAACGAGATAACCGGATATATAGTATATTTGCATGAAATGGAACTAAGACAGTTAAAATATTTCGTCAGAGCGGCCGAAACCCTGAATTTCTCCGACGCGGCAAAATCGCTCAACATAGCCCAAAGCTCATTGTCGCAGCAGATAAAGCAGCTTGAGGATGACCTCGACATGCAGCTATTCATGCGCAACAGCCATTCGATACGGCTGACCGAAGCCGGAGAAGTGATGCTGCCGCTGGCACGGAAGACAATCCACGATTCCGAGACATGCGTGGACCGCATTCACGACTTGAAAAAACTCCTGACCGGGACCCTCAACATAGGCGTCACCCACTCTTTCAGCTCCATTCTGACCGAGACGGTCCTGTCGTTCATGAAACTCTATCCCGGAATAAAGCTCAACATCGTCTATAAGCAGATGAACGAGCTGATGGCGCTTCTGGCCAAAGGGGAGATAGACTTCGTACTCGCGTTCAGACCCACCTGCCCTCTGGCCGATGTCGAATCACATATCCTTTTCCAGAACAGGCTATCGGCGGTTGCGCGCAGAGACCATCCCATAGTCTCGAAAGAGAAGGTCACGCTCGCGGAGCTTGAGAAATATACTCTCGCGCTGCCGGCCAAGGGACTTCAGGCCCGAAACGCGTTTGACAGCGTTGTCACCGACCATAGCGGGCTAAGGATCCACATAGAGCTGAACGAGGTCAACATACTGCTGCAACTTGTGCGCCAGACCAACCTTGTGACAGTTCTGGCCGAGGATTCGATCTACAACGTGCCTGACGTCAGGTCTGTTCCGCTGGATGTCCCCGACAATGAAATGACCGGTTGCGTCCACATTCTGAAAGACTCCTACCATAAACAGTCGATGAAGGAATTCGTCAGACTTCTGAGCGAATCCATCGCCGTCAAAGAGCGTCAGAACTCCTGGCTGTAAAAATGATCCGCATTTCTCACAGCATCTCTATCAGCTCCATTCCGTTCATTTCAAGAGCCATGTATTCAGGAATCATAATGGATCCGAGTTTTTCTCCTTTCGGTTTACGACCGTAAGAAAATTTAAACCGATTGCGTGTTATGCACATGGAATAAAACAATTTTTCACGCAGCGGCATAAAACGTTTAGGTATCAGTACGGCTACATCGGAATTCGGAACAAATTCCGACGCGGAAACATAACTATAAGTATGGCTGCCTTGGCCATTAGTGGAAACATACAGGGATTCAGCCGGAAAAACTTTGTCAGAGGGAACAAGATGCTTATTGACATACCCGTCGATGCTTGTGTCCTGTCTATAGCTTGGCCTGATCAAAGGGATCCAATTATCATTTTTCCTGATATTCGATTTCAACAGGCCTGTTGTAGGTATTCCGTTAACTATGTCGAACAATTCTTTTAAAGGGACCAGCTCGTTTAAACAGCTGCTTTCAGGAGATTTTTCTCCAAGAGCCGACATATTTACAGACCTTATCATATTTCTTTCAGGGCTGGCGCATGAGATTTAACTTTCCTTAAAAACCTTGAGTAAATAGTC
>CAJULY010000008.1 GCA_910587185.1 uncultured Muribaculaceae bacterium | reverse complement strand
CCTTCAACGAAGAAGACTCTGCGAAATCTTTCGCGGAGTCTTTTTTCGTTTATATCAGTTTAGTCAAATAAGTGAGTATTCTCAACTGACAATTTATTCTGGAGCTTGGAAAATTGAAAAGTTTACGCTTCCGTATGCAACATGGCGTTTGAAACCTGGGAGCGCGGAGAAATCTCTCGTCTTGGAGTGTTCGATTATGAATATGCCTCCCGGCTTGAGCAGTCCGTTGGAGAGAACAAGCTCAGGAATTTCTTCGAATCGCGGCATATCGTAGGGCGGATCGGCGAATATGAAGTCAAATGAGGCTGCCGGCGCCGACATGAGGTAGCGGAAGACATCTCCCCTGACGAGCCTGAGATTCTCTTCGCCAAGCTTCTTTGCAGTGGCAGCTATGAATTTCTGCTGGGTCGAAGCTTTTTCAACTGAAGTTACCCGGGCTGCGCCGCGTGAAAGGAGTTCGAATGTGATGGCCCCTGTGCCTGCAAAGAGATCGAGAGCCGTTATGCCTTCGATGTCTATCATATTCTCTATTATATTGAAAATATTCTCTCGAGCAAAATCGGTTGTAGGACGTGCTGTGATGTTGGTCGGGACGTCGAAGCGTCTGCGTCCGTATTTTCCTCTGATTATTCGCATATCGGTAATAGAAGTAATGGGAAAGGAATGAGAAGTGTGGAGCGCGAAGCCCTGTAGCGGAGCATCGGAAACGGAATTGTCATTATATTTCTCACGTAAGGCTTCAGGAGAGCGTTTATGGAGTTTTCATCATCGTTGATGTCGCGGCGAACGGCGAGAGCCACTTCAGGGTCATCCGGCTCCATTCCGAGCTGTTTCATCGATGCGAGGATATAGTAAGCAGCATCGGCAGGGCGCCTGAACTCGAACTCGTTGGCCGCGAGAAGACGGTGTCCCTCGGCGCCCAGGAAGGTCAGACGATCGCCATTGGTGAGCGCGAGAGCTTTTCTCGCAGGCATGTTGTCGGTAGAAGAGATAAAGTAGGAGGCGAGGAGGGAAACTTTCGAGCGGAAGGTTATGTTATAGAATGTCCGCTTCAGAAAAGAGCATACTTTAGTGTCCATTGCCTGTAGAAGCCGGGTGTTTTCTGCCGGAGAAGAAATGACGGAAGAGGAAAGATCATCATCGAATCCTCCAGAGGATAGAAAGAGATTCATGTCATCGTCAGTGACGGTTTCAGGCAGAAGCATGAATTCTTTAGAGTCAACTATGCAGTCAACTCGCTTGAAATCGCAGAGGAGCAGAGGATTGTCGTAAACTATGTCCTCGATCGCCTTCAGCCGGTCAGGCGTGTCCCGGTCGAGAGTGAAATTACGCCACAGGATTTCCTCACGCGCCACAGGGGGATAGAGGGCCACCGACAGTTCCCTGTCGGAAACCATTAGCGCAAGGCGCCACAGCTCCGGCTGCGTTATAAAGTCTTTTTCCAGTTTTCCTTCAATCATTTCATCTGTTTTATGGGACAAAGTTAGTTTTTTTCCATTATTTATTACTAAATTTGCATTGAAAAAAGCGCCCCGGTAGTTCAACGGATAGAATAGAAGTTTCCTAAACTTTAGATAGCAGTTCGATTCTGCTCCGGGGTACTAAACCAAAATCACCAGTCATATTCCATGAAGCAGTCGGTCACAGAGAAGACTACCGGTAAACAGCGCTCACCTCTTACGTGGGTGCCGTCCGTTTATTTTGCCATGGGCTTGCCGTTCATAGCCCTGAATCTCGTATCGGTAATCATGTTCAACAATCTTGGCGTCAGCATGACCGAGATTGCATTCTGGACGTCGCTACTGACTTTGCCATATACTTTGAAATTTCTCTGGAGCCCTCTGCTGGAAATCTACTGGACAAAAAAGAACTTCGTTGTGGCTACTCAGGCGCTGTCAGGGTTCTGTTTCGCCCTGATTGCGTTTCTGCTTCCTCTGCCCGACTTTTTCAGCTATGTGATAGCAGTCATGGGCGTGATAGCTTTTTCGGGCGCCACGCATGACATCGCCACCGACGGTGTCTATCTGACAGCTCTCGACAAAAAGACCCAATCGACCTATATCGGCTGGCAGGGAGCGTTCTATAATCTTGCAAAGGTGCTTGCCAACGGCGGTCTCGTCTGGCTCGCCGGGGTGCTTATGACCCATTTCAAGGAGACCAATGCGGACCGCGCGCCCTTCTACGCCTGGATGATAATCATGGGAATAATAGGCGCCATCCTGATAGGTGCGTCGATCTATCATTTCTTCATGCTACCGGGAACCAAAAAATCGACGGGGGAATCGCCAAAAAACTTCTCGGCCGCAATGAACGAGATGGGGCAGGTACTTCTGGATTTCTTCAAGAAAAAATATATCTGGCTTTACATACTCTTTATTGTGTGCTACCGCCTGACCGAAGGTTTCGCGCTGAAAATGGTCCCCATTTTCCTGCAGGCTCCTCTGTCGGAAGGCGGGATTGCCCTAAGTAACGAAACGATGGGAACGCTCTACGGCGTTTTCGGAACCGTCGCTTTTATCATAGGCTCGATTCTCGGAGGATATTTCATAGCCCACTTCGGCCTGAAAAAAGTCCTGTTCAGCCTCGTCTGCTTCTTCAATGTTCCCTTCGTCATCTACTTCCTCTTCTCCGTTTTCCAGCCCCAGAACCTGTTAGTTGTGGGATCAGGTCTCGTCGCTGAATATTTCTGCTACGGATTCGGCTTTGTCGGACTGACCATGTTCATGATGCAACAGGTAGCTCCCGGCAAACATTCGATGGCCCATTACGCGTTTGCTTCAGCCATAATGAATCTGGGCGTCATGGTGCCCGGCATGATTTCGGGATGGATATGTCAGCATACAGGCTATGAGCTCTTCTTCATCATAGCTCTTGTCATGTCTGTTCCGGCTTTCATCCTGGCATGGATCGTTCCGTTCACTCACTCCGACAAAGAGACCTCCCAGGCGCAGGCTGTCGATTCCGCCATTGAAGGAGAAGAGGAATCGCAGTTCTGACCGAACCATTGAGGGGCGCAGGGAGTTAATATTCCGGAAACCTATTCATATAATCGAAATAATCGAAATTCAAAACAGAAACAATTTATGAAAGATATTAAGATCATAGGAGAAGCGCTCCCCGACATGCCTTGGGAAGACCGTCCCGCGGGATGTAAGGAGGTCATGTGGCGCTACTCGAAGAATCCTGTCATAAAACGCGACACGCTCCCGACTTCAAATTCCATCTTCAATTCGGCCGTTGTTCCGTTCAAGAAAGGAAAATACAATTATGCGGGCGTGTTCCGCGTCGATGACACCAACCGCCGCATGCGCATCCATGCAGGCTTCTCCATCGACGGCTTCAACTGGGATATAAACGAAGAGGATCTCAATCTGACCGGAGGCGACGGCGAGATAGCCGAGTGGGTCTATGGCTATGACCCCCGCGTGGCTAAAATCGAGGATAAGTATTATGTCACATGGTGTAACGGCTATCACGGACCGACTATCGGAGCCGCATGGACAACCGATTTCGAAACTTTCCATCAGCTCGAGAATGCTTTTCTGCCTTACAACCGTAACGGTGTGATGTTCCCGAAAAAAATAAACGGCAATTTCGCCATGCTTTCGCGTCCGAGCGACACAGGCCACACTCCTTTCGGCGATATATTCTACAGCGAATCGCCCGACATGGAGTTCTGGGGACGCCACCGCCATGTCATGTCGCCTGCCCCCTTCGAAGTAAGCGCATGGCAGTGCATGAAAATCGGAGCCGGTCCCATTCCCATAGAGACGTCCGAAGGATGGCTGATGCTTTTCCACGGAGTTCTGCGTTCATGCAACGGGTATGTCTATTCATTCGGCTCGGCTCTTCTCGACCTTGAGCAGCCGTGGAAGGTGATAGCCCGTTCAGGTCCTTATCTGATCGCGCCTCGCGAGATCTATGAGCTGACTGGCGACGTCCCCAATGTGACTTTCCCCTGTGCATCGCTCTACGATCCGGAAACCGGACGTATCGCGGTTTATTACGGATGCGCCGACACGGTCACGGGTCTTGCCTTCGGATATATACCTGAAATCATAGAGTGGACCAAACGCACCTCAATTGTCTGAACTAATAAACGAAATCATAAAATGTCCCGTCCCGCCAGTCTCTTCCGGCGGGACGTTTTTTTGTCAATGTGATTTAGAGGTTGTTTTTAAACAACCTCTTAGTCGTATTTGACAAATATGGCTTAAATTCTTAACTTTGCTGTGTCATGAGAAAACCGGTCATCGTCCTATTCATCCTTCTGCTTTTGGAGGCCGTCAGCGGCTGCACATCTCCCGTGCGCCGTCAGCTCGAGCGCGCCGAAGCCGTCATGGAATCGGCTCCCGACTCGGCCCTCGCCATTCTCGACTCCATCGACACCGCCTCACTCACCCGAGCCTCCGACCGCGCCCTCTACGCCCTCCTCCTGAGCCAGGGACGTGAAAAGAACTACGCATATAATGACAGCGGCCTGTTGATTCAGGAAGCTGTAACTTTTTACTCCAAAAACGGGGATGAATATAGAAAGATGCTTGCTCAGTATTATTTAGGTAATGCGTATTATCGCAAGGAAAATTATTCCGCGTGTATCTCATTGTATTTCTCATCATTAAAACTGGCTGAAAAGTTAAATGATCACTTCTGGATTGCGATGTGTTCTCGGGGTATTTCCGATGTCTATAACAATACATTCAACGGGTCTGAAGAACTTGTCTATGCCAAGAAAGAATATGAGAATTTCCTTAAAACCGGAAAAACCTCACATATCGACTATGCTGTTCTTGATCTTTGCCGAGCATATAACAACAATAATCTGTATGACAGTTGTGAGAACAGATTAAAAGCCCTTATAGATACGGCTATCAAAAGGAATGATGATTATCTGTTATATGAGACTCAGAAATGCCTCGGACTCACTTATCTGAGAAAACATGACTATCGCGCCAATTTTAAAATAGTGAAATCGGTATGCGCGAGCCATTATGCCAATAGCGAGGATTCGGCATATCTATCCATGGCATATCTTAATATGGGTGATATTGCCGAGTCTGAAAGAATCCATGCAAGTTTGCAGGATAGCAATGTTATAAACGATTATTTGGAATATAAGTTATTATATGAAAATAATGACCTGCGTGGAGCAATCTCATATCTTGAGAAAAAGGATGAAAAAACGAATGAAATATTTAAGTCAAGAATAAGTCAGGATCTGACAACTTCGTTGATTAAAGATTTTGATTCGAGAGAGAAAGCCACATCAACGGAATTGAAATATACGAAGATAACATTGTTTCTGATAGCTGTCTCCTCATTATTTCTGATATCCATACTCGCCTTTATATTTTTTGCTTATCGTAAAAGAGTTCAAGGCAAGGAAGACAAATACATATTGTTTTCCCAGGAATTGAAAGATTCGTTATCAAGCAAGGATAAATCAATCAGAGAACTGATGATGTCGCGATATGTTCTTTTCGATCAGTTATGTCAGGTATTATATGAACAGGGCGAGACAGAATCATCCAAGAAAAAATTAATGAAATCAATCGTAGATCTGAAACAATCATTTATTTCGGACAATAAAAAGATAGCTGATTTGGAAAACTATGTAAATATACACTTTGACAATATACTTGTGGAACTCCGGCTGGCTCTCCCGAAACTGAAAGAAATAGATTTCAGGCTTTTCCTGTTTTCTGCTTTAGGATTTTCCATAAATGCCATATCGATGTTTCTTGAAGTTGATAAGATAAGTAAAGTCTATGACAGGAAACGAAGGCTGAAGGATAAAATCAAAACATTGTCGGATATGCAAAGAGAAAAATTCCTGAAATTTTTGGGCTAATGTCATAAAACCATCGCTATAAATATGTAAATTACGTAGGAACCAAAAATTAATTTTTGGTTCCTACGTAATTTGTTGCAATATAATATTTTATTTGTATATAAAACCAAATTTGGTCTTACTGAAAATTAGGTGGAAACATATTTTGGCAAGTAAATTTGCGGAAACATTTTATCTACAATATTCATTTCTATTATGTTCAAACAACTTTTCATTATCTGTTCTTTTTTGTCATCCTGCAGCTTTCTCTTGTCTTCTGCAACGCCGCAAACTAAATGTGACAATGTTATAGTTCTCCATTCAAAGACAACACCTAAAAGACCTAATGTACCTTCAAAACAGCAGATCTTGTGTGCTTATGAAAATGGAAGTTTTAAATTTCAGTTTGCTATTCCTGAGGGAGAGTGTCAATTGACGGTAACTGATATGACAACCGGATTTGCCCGTCAATACGTTTTTGACTCCTCGGCTGAAGCTACCGTCTGTGTCGGCACCCTCACTCAGGCCCATATCGAAATCTCGACTGCCAATGGCCACGAATACGAAGGCTGGCTCGGTATGGAACCATGATGAAATTCTTTCTTATAAAACCTAATCTAACTTAAATCAATCTAATTAGTATATTCGCAAATTTAATTAACACCTTAAAATAAATTATTAAAAAATTTGACCTGATGCTTCCAGCAACCATGGTCCTCGCTACTATAAATCGGAAGCATCCGGATGTCCGGGACGCGGCGATTTCATCCTTGACGCTGCGCTGCGCCGTCTGGAAATCGGTGTGTCAATCACGTTCTGATAATTCGGCAACGATCACATTATCACTTTAAGCTCCTACATCATTTATCGATTCTTAAACTTTATTAATCATGAAAAAATCATTCGAGATTGCATGTCTGTTTGCTCTCATTGGATGCTCCTCCGAAATGCCTCCGGAACTTCCCGAAGAGAATCGGGACACAGATATTATATTTACTGCTACTGAAAACACTTCAAAAAAAGTTACCACGTCAAGGGCTTCCACTGTTGCATCGAGATTCATGAACCGACCCGTTTCCAAAGCCAACTGCTGTAATGTTGAAACCGTTTTGGATGATAATGGTGTCCCAACAATGTATATAATTAATTTTGATGAAGGAGGCTTCGTCATTGTTTCAGCAAGCACTGATTATTACCCGATTCTGGCAAGTTCCGAAACCGGTTTTTTCGACTTGAAACAAGCGAAAAATACAGGAGCCGGATTATGGCTTAAATCAATCGGAAATATAATAAGCAATGCCGAATATCTCACTGATAGCATTAAAATCAAAAGCCGTCAGGAATGGAACAATTATGACTATAATCAGGAGCACTACATTCTTCAATCTCAAAGTCGAGGCGAAACTGAGGTTTACGACATGATAGCCGCACAAGTCGGCAAATGGCAGCGCGACGGATATACCGTTTATAATCTTGGAGCCTTTAAAGAAACGAGTGATTTCAGATCAATGCCATCCGACGTACAACAGGCCTTCACGGATCGACTTGGTGGCCAGGCAAATTCCAACTATGGAGGATATGATAAGACTTGCTTTGTGCTTAAGAAAAGAATTGTTCATGCCAACAGCGTCGGACCACTTTTATCAACATCATGGGGACAAGGTTATCCGTTCAACTCTCTCGTTCCCAATTTATATCCTCTTGGTTGCACAACTATTGCTGCAGGACAAATCATGTATTATCATAAATATCCTGCAAGTTTCAACTGGTCAGGTATGGCAATAAATGCAAGCGGTAATACGAACGCCGTCAATGAAACATCTTCATTTTTATATGATTTAGCAAAAAAAATTGGTGTCACGTTTGGACTAACCGGTACATCTGCAACTATTTCGCAAGTCAAAACTGCTTTAATAAATTATGGTTACCGAACGGTTACACAAAACGAACCCCACAATGCAATAGCTGTACAAAACTCATTGAAAGATAATAGACCGGTATATATGCGTGGATATTCAAATGAAGCAGGAGCTGGTCATGCCTGGGTTTGTGATGGTTTTACAGAAAGTAATTCAGTTACCAAATATGAATTATGGGTTCTTGAAGATTGTCCGGAAACTCATGACCCGGAAAGATTTCTGAATCTGTACAACTATTCAAAAGATCCATCATATTCACCTCCTGCATATCATTATAATTGGGGCTACTCAGGCAGTGGCAACGGTTATTATTCCGACAATAATCCCACTTACACTTTCCCAAATACACAGACTTCTTATACCTTTGATATTGAAAGAAAAGAATTATTAATCAAACCTTAAAACCATATAATTATGAAACAATTAATTTCAGTTGCGTTATCATTGCTTTGCTTGGCGATATCTATTCCAAGTATTAAGGCTGAAGAAAACGGGCGATTCCCCAAGAATCTGTTCGTAGAATTCGGAGTCGGTTTTTTGAGCTATGGTGATAAAATATTGCCTTCCAAGGCTAAAAACACAATGCTGACGCCCATAATTGGTTATAAATTTCATCCCCGTTGGGCTGCCGGTTTCGGAGTGACATTTCCGATAGGTAAGGAACATCTTTACAAACCTATGCCAGCTCTTTTCTTATCATACGACTTTCTGCAAATCAATAAATTCAGCACCTTTGCTCAACTGCAGGGAACCTATGGAAAAAATCCCACTATAAGATGGCTTGATTCAATGGAAGGAGGAACCCCCCCCGGGTTATTACAATAATGAAGTGCAACGTGATTTATGGGAATGTGGCTTCAGATTGGGTGCTTCCTATAGCTTCAATGATCATATTTCAGCGAACATCCGTTATCTTTTTGTAGGTTATTCCAACCGTTCTTACCCCGACAACTACCGGGGAGGTGTTCTTGGAGATCATGATTTCATAATTGATGCCGGACTCCGCTCGCTCCAAATTTCTGTACGTTACACCTTCTGAAAATCTGTAAGCACATTTGCGAAGCTGCGTCGAAGTTTTCGGCGCAGCTTTTTGTAATTGCCAGCGCCGGCCACAGGTTCATATCGTATTCGTGACCGTTTGCGGTCAATTACTGTGACAGCTACAAATAAGTGCGGGAAGTCACGTTGCGACAGTATGCGGAATGATCATGTCGCAATAAGTTGGTAACTGGTCACGCAAGCGGGCACGATGACATGAGCGAAATGAGGGCGTAATTGATTGGTGTTTGGATTATCGGAGAAAATGATGTACTTTTGTGATAATAACGAAATCCTAAACTAAAATCATTTATTTTTCCATGAAAAGACTGTTATTGACGGTTTCGGCAGCAGCAATAGCCTTGGGTGTCTGGGCCCAGAAGACGGAAATTGAGTTTGCCAATACGATCAAAGTAGAGCCTCTCGAAGGTCACGAGACCCTAAAGGAGAAGGCAGTGCATGTCATCCCGACAAAAAATCAACTCGCTGCGCTTGACGACGGATTCATAGCGTTTGTCCATTTCGGGCCCAATACGTTTACGAGGCGCGAATGGGGCACCGGCAGCGAGGATCCGAAGGTGTTCAATCCTAAGTCCATCGACACTGACCAGTGGGTCAAGGCCATGAAGGATGCGGGCATGAAAAAGGTGCTTCTGACGGTCAAGCATCACGACGGTTACGTGCTCTGGCAGAGCCGCTACACGAAACATGGAATCATGGGTTCGGATTATCTCGGAGGCAAAGGGGATGTTCTGGCAGATCTGGCCAAATCATGTAAGAAATACGGACTGAAGCTCGGTGTCTATCTGTCGCCGGCGGATTTGTATCAGATCGAGAATCCAGAAGGCCTTTACGGCAATCTGAGCCCGAAAACAACGCGCACCATCCCGCGCCAGATTGAGGGGAGGCCGTTTGCCAACAAAACGACATTCACTTTCGACAACATAGACGACTACAACGAATATTTTCTCAATCAGCTTTTCGAACTGCTGACGGAATACGGTGAGATCGATGAGGTTTGGTTCGACGGCGCCCATCCGAAGCGTAAGGGGGGGCAGACCTACAATTACAAGGCCTGGAAAGAACTGATCCACACCCTCGCACCCAACGCGGTCATTTTCGGTCGCGAGGATATCCGCTGGTGCGGCAACGAGGCGGGACATACGCGCCCGACGGAGTGGAACGTCGTAGGTTATGAGTTTGACCCGGATACGGCAAACGTGTTTCATGACATGACGGCTCAGGACCTCGGAAGTCTTGAAGCTCTGTCAAAAGCTAAATATCTTCATTATCAGCCTGCGGAGACGGATGTCTCCATCCGCGAGGGCTGGTTCTACCGCGACGATGACACGCAGCGCAGCCGTTCGGCCAACGATGTGTTCGACATGTATGAGCGTTCGGTCGGAGGCAATGCCATACTTCTGCTCAACATTCCGCCCAACCGCGAGGGTCGATTTTCAGACACTGACGTGGCAGTTCTCGAGGAAGTAGGTAAACGGATACGCAAGACTTACGGCACGAATCTACTCAAGGGGGCCACGGTATCGGCAGAGATACTTGACGGCGATCTTTCAACATTCGTCGAGGCAGGCGAGCCGGTAGTGATCACATTGCCGCAGGCTGTTACGATCAACCGTTTTGTCGTTCAGGAACCGGTTGGCGTGCGTGGTGAAAGGATAGAGAGCCTGAAACTGGAAGCATTCGTTGACGGAGGATGGAAAGAGATCGCGAATTGCACGAACGTGGGCTACAAACGGATTCTGCGGTTTGCGGGCGTGACGACCGACCGGCTTCGTGTCAGCGTGACGGGAACGCGTGCCCTCCCATACATAGCCGAGGTTTCGGCCCATTTCTATGTTGCCCGTCCTCCGCAGCTTGTGTCGTCCCGGTCGCTTGACGGCCTGGTTACGATCGAGCCTAAAAAAGAAACCTTCAGCAGCGACGCTTCGGCGGCAGCAAATCTCTCGGCCGGCACTACGATATATTACACCACGGACGGCTCGAAACCGACCAAGGGATCGAAGGTCTATGACGGACCGTTCGCCATTGGCGACGGAGTGGTCAATGCCATGGCCGTACTCAACGGAGAAGAAGGTCCTGTCATGAACGTGCGTTACGGCTATGTGAAAAAGGACTGGAAGCTTACGGGTGTCAGCAGTGAGACGGATAAACATGACGGCCGGATGGCATTTGATGCCGACGCGCGTACTTACTGGAAAAGTGCCGACGGTAAAGACCAGTACATCACCATTGACATGGGAGCGCCAAAGAAGATCAACGGCTTCATCTATACGCCCCAGACGCGCAATCAGGAAGGAATGATAGCCAAATGGCGTGTCGAGGTAAGCCGCGACGGCAAGAAATGGCGCGACGCGGGCATATATGAGTTCGGCAATCTCATCAATGATCCGACTCCGCGCGAACAGAAACTCTCAAAGGCTGCGGGCGGCCGCTACGTGAAGTTTACAGCTCTCGAGACTGCAGCGGATTCGCCGTGTGCCACCATCGCTGAGATCGACGTATTCTAACCATAATCATCAATAAACGTAAACGAGGCGCCTGTATGTTCACGCGGGCGCCTTTTCAAAACAAAAAGACTTGCAATGAAAAAACTATTTCTGATCTTGACAGGTGCGATCATGGCCCTCGGAGCGTCCGCACAGACTGCGGAGGAAGAGTATGCCCCGACAATCAAGGTGAGCCCGGATGCGAGCCCGGAGGTGCTGAAGGAGAAGGCTGCTCATGTGGTCCCGAGCCGTAACCAGCTGCAGGCGCTAAAGGACGGCTACATCGCGTTTATCCATTTTGGCCCGAACACCTTCAGCCGCAGGGAATGGGGCACGGGAAAAGAAGACCCGAAGATGTTTGATCTGAAAAAACTCGATACTGACCAGTGGGTCAAAGCGATGAAGGACGCGGGAATGACCAAGGTCATCTTCACGGCCAAGCATCACGACGGATTTGTGCTGTGGCAGAGCCGTTACACCGACCATGGCATAATGAGCACCGGATTCCGCGGCGGTAAAGGCGATGTGCTTGCCGATCTGGCGGCATCGTGCAAAAAATATGGAATGAAACTCGGAGTCTATCTGTCGCCTGCCGACCTTTATCAAATAGAGAATCCTGAAGGTCTTTACGGCAATCTGAGCCGGAAGACAACGCGAACCATTCCCCGCCAGGTGGAAGGGAGACCGTTTGCCAACAAAACGACATTCACTTTCGACAGCATAGATGACTACAACGAATATTTCCTCAATCAGCTTTTCGAACTTCTGACCGAATACGGCCCGATCGACGAGGTGTGGTTCGACGGGGCGCATCCGAAGCGTAAAGGAGGCCAGACGTATAACAAGGCCGCATGGATGGAACTCATACACAAACTTGCGCCCAATGCGGTTGTGTTCGGCTATGAGGACATCCGCTGGTGCGGCAACGAATCCGGAGGCACGAGAGAGACGGAATGGAATGTGCTCGGCTATCCGGAGGATCCTGTCACCGGAAACCGGAAGCCCGACATGATGGCTAAAGAGCCGGGAAGTCTCGAATCGCTCAAGGGCGCGTCGTTCCTGCATTATCAGCCTGCGGAGACAAACACCTCGATACGCGAGGGCTGGTTTTACCGTGATGACGACACTCAGCGCACGCGCTCGGCAAATGACGTGTTCGACATATACGAACGTGCCGTAGGAGGCAATTCCATCTTTCTGCTGAATATTCCGCCCAACCGTGAGGGTAGCTTCTCGCAGACCGACGTGGAAGTCCTTGCCGAAGCCGGGAAACGGATCCGCGAGACCTACGGCACAAATCTGCTTGCGGGTTCCAGTCTGTCGGGCGATCTTGCCGACGGTGACATCAACACATTCATCGAAGCTGACGGTCCTGTTGAAATCGTCATGCCGAAGGCTGTAACAATCAATCGTCTCATGATTCAGGAACCGATTGCCAAACGCGGAGAACGCATAGAAGGTTTGCGCCTCGAGGCTTTCGTTGACGGAAGCTGGAAAGAGATAGCGACTTGTACGAATGTCGGATTCAAGCGCATCATGCGTTTCGCCGACGTCACTACCGACCGTCTGCGCCTGACGGTTACCGGAAGCCGTTCCACTCCATACCTGGCCGAAATTTCCGCACACTTTTATGCTGCCCGTCCGCCGCAGCTCGAGGCTGTCAGGACAGTTGACGGAATGGTCACTCTGAGTCCGGCCCGCGAAAATTTCAGCTGGAAAAGCCATGGGCTGAATGCAGCATCTAATCTCAGCGCAGGCATGAAGATATATTACACGACAGACGGCAGCCGTCCTACTACGCAGTCGAAATTATATACCTCTCCATTCTGTCTGGACCATGGCACCGTCAACGCAATGGCTGTTACCCACGGCGAAAACGGCCCGGTGATGAACGCTCGTTTCGGTTATGTCAAGAAAGACTGGACGCTGACAGCCGACAGTGAAACGGAAGGTCATACCCTTAGGATGGTTGCCGATGCCAATCCGCGTACATACTGGAAAAGCTCTGAAAGGAAGAAGTCGGCTTTGATAGTCGATATGGGAGAAAACAAGCGGGTCAACGGATTCATCTATACCCCTCAGACCGAGAATGCCGACGGAATGATCTCGGAGATGCAGGTTATGGTCAGCAACAACGGCGGCAAATGGCGAATAGTGGGAAATTACGAGTTCGGAAATCTCGTGAACGATCCTTCGCCGCGTGAACAGAAGTTCGACAAGGGAGTCGATGCCCGCTACGTACAGTTCGTGCCGATACGCACGGCAGATGATTCGCCCTGCGTAACCATTGCGGAGATCGATATTTTCTAAAAATCTTCATGGAATATAAAGAGAGCCGGTTCCCTTTTGGAGCCGGCTCTCTTGCTATCCGTTTGTTTTGTGGCTATTTCTGATTGAAATACCAGGGATGGGCGGAGTAGGGGGTGATCCCTTTCGGAGCGCTATTGCCGAGAATGCGTGCGGCTCCGATTACCTTCCGTGGAATATAGAGAGGATGTCCCGGCTTGAAACTGCTCTCGAACACACGGCCCGAGGCGTGGATGAAGCGAGAGAAGCCGTCGTAGATGCCCACATGGGTAATGTTTGTGCCGGTTCCGGACCCGAAGAAGAGCAGGTCGCCCTGACGGAACGCATCAGTGTTGGCCGGATCGAGAGTCTCTCCGGTGAGCGCCTGATCGGAAGCGTTACGTGGCAGTATAAGTCCGGCCGCGCCGAAAGCGAGTTTGGTAAAACCCGAGCAATCCACGGCTTTAGGAGTGGTCCCTCCCCAGAGATATGTGACACCGGTCATTGAACGGGCAACATTCATTATGGTGTCAATCTCCGGAGGGCGCTTGCTCCAGGTGGAAAAATCCTCGACATAATCGGAGTTGACAAAGGCGGTACGTCCGTCGGGAAGCGTTACTCCGGTGAATCTCGAGCCGGGAGTCTTATTCCCCTCGAAAATCGAGCCTAACACTATGTCGAAAGCGATATTTCCGTCGGATGTGTTGAGCGAATCGGAAAAAGCGGCTGCCGGACGAGGCTGGGTCACGATCAGTCGAGGTGACTCACGCCAGCGGTCAATCTCCTGAGGCTTTTTTTCAATCAGTGAAGACCCGATCATCCAGGCCTTGTAGCCGTCGGGCAGTTCGAGGCGCAGCCATTCGCCGTGGCGGTCAAGTATTTTAGCCGGAGTGCCGTATGACGCCTGGGTTTCGAGCTGTGAGGCATGGGACGGTTCAGTGCGGAGACACGCCGCGGCGACATTCACCAGCGCCCATTCGTCGGGACGTGGAGGAGCCGTCTGTACGGTTTTGGCCGGTTTGCGTTTTTTTGTCTTAGCGGTTTTATGAACAGCCGCAGCCATGGAGACCATGACTGCGGACAGTGTGAGAAGCAGAATAATACGACGCATATTGATGTTTATGCTTTTGTCATGTCAAGTATGACTTTCTTGATGTCTTCGGCGAGACGGTCGGCCTCTTCCATGGTGTGGGCCTCGGAGTAGATGCGGATGATGGGTTCGGTGTTGGATTTGCGAAGATGCACCCAGGAATCCTTGAAATCGATCTTCACCCCGTCGATATCCGTTACTTTCTCTGAAGCGTAACGTTTCTTGACTTCAGCAAGGATGGCGTCCACGTTGATCTCGGGAGTGAGCTGTATTTTGTTCTTCGCTATGGCATACTGGGGGAATCCGGCTTTAAGTTCGGTGACTTTTTTGCCTGATTTGGCCAGCAGGGTGAGGAACAGAGCCACGCCCACAAGAGCGTCGCGGCCATAGTGGGCTGCGGGATAGATGACACCACCGTTTCCTTCACCGCCAATGACGGCACCGGAGCGTTTCATCTCGGTTACGACGTTGACCTCTCCAACTGCCGAAGCAGAGTATTCGCAACCATGAGCGACCGTGATGTCACGGAGGGCACGCGATGAGCTGAGATTAGAGACGGTATGGCCGGGAGTGTGGCTGAGAATATAGTCGGCAACGGCTACGAGCGTATATTCTTCAACGAACATTTCGCCGTTCTCCATGACAATGGCCAGACGGTCCACGTCGGGATCGACAACGAAGCCTACGTCGGCTACTCCTGAACGCATCAGATCCGATATCTGGGTGAGGTTTTCGGGGATAGGTTCGGGAGTGTGGGCGAATTTACCTGTGGCCTCACAGTTTAGCTCGATAACGTTTTTCACGCCGAGCGCTTTGAGAAGACGCGGTATGACGACTCCTCCCACGGAGTTTACGGCATCGACGGCCACGGTGAAGTCAGCTTTTGCGATAGCGTCGGTATCGACAAGGTCAAGAGCGAGCACCTGGTCGATGTGGCGCATGTCGTAGGTGTTGTTTATGTATTCATGTCCGAGCTCATCAACTTCGCAGAAGGAAAACTCCTCGGCGGCAGCAATGCGCAAAACTTCCTTGCCTTGGGCGTCGTTGAGAAATTCGCCGTCGGAGTTCAGAAGTTTCAGGGCATTCCACTGTTTCGGATTATGGCTGGCGGTGATGATAATTCCTCCGGCAGCGTGTTCGGCAACAGTGGCGATTTCGGTGGTGGGAGTGGATGCAAGGCCGATGTTCACTACATCGAAGCCCATTGCGCAAAGAGTAGAAACCACAATAGAACTAACCATGGGGCCTGAAAGACGGGCATCGCGGCCGACAACGATCAGTTTCTTGCCTCCTTCCGGAATCTGCGTGGAAATGAATGTTGCATAGGCAGCCGTGAATTTGACAATGTCAACAGGCGAAAGTCCTTCCGCCGGGGCTCCGCCGATGGTTCCGCGGATACCTGAGATTGATTTGATGAGTGACATAATGAAGGGTTTATGGTATTGATTGAATTTTCGTCAGATCATGCTTTTAAGATAGCGCACATGGAAGAAATATGGCTGAACATAGCTCATGTTTTCAGAAACTCCATACTGCGATTTAATTACGAGGTTTACCTCGCTGTTGAGGGGCAGAAATGTCATGGGCATCTGCAGACCGACACCCCAAGCCTTGCTTGTCGGCATGTTGTAGTTCTTGAAGCGGAAAGATGTGGGCGACTGGGCCATGTTGTTGAGGTTGCCGGAGCCGAATGACTCATCGAACTTTCCGTCGTGGTAATATGCCATGTTGTAGGCCATGTAGCGGAAATAGATTTCTTGATCATCCTTAGCCTTTTGTCCGTCGCCCAAAACAAGAACCTGCATATATACCTGACCTTCTCCGTCAATGCAGTAGTAAGGAGCGTCGGCGCCGGTCTGAAAAACGCTGTCGGCCGGAATTTCGTTCACTACTTTCTGATCAACCAGAAACGCATTGACCAGCTTGTCCTCCTGATTCAGAAGGTCGGCATAACTTGTGTCGTCGTTGCATGAGGATATGAATGCGGCGAACACTGTCATCAGGGTTACGCGGATTATGGATTTGAAAAAATTCATTCTTTGATTTATTGATTGTTAGGGTATAATCGTTTTTAGGTTCTATTGTCGGTCTTCGTTCATCCGCTCAAGCATCAGGTCACATTCAGGCATGATGTCAAGTATTTTGGCGAAAGCCTCCTCGAATGAAGCATGGATTTCTCCGCCTGCGGCATTGTGGTGGCCTCCTCCGCCGAAGTGTTTCTCGCATATTTCCTTGACTGAGAAGTCACCTTTGCTGCGCATCGAGACTTTCACATAGTTTTCCTCGTCCTGACGCAGATATATCGAGAATACTATTCCCGGGATGCTGAGGGGTATGTTTACCAGCCCCTCGGTGTCACCTTTCGTATAACCGAATTCCCGGGTTTCCTCGCGGCTAAGAGTTATTATGGCGCATCTGTGCTCGGGGAGAACCAGAGTCTTGGCATACTGGCAATACCCCATGATACGTATGCGTGAGAGGGAATTGGTGTTGAAAAGCCGGTTATACAGAGAATCTTTGTCAACACCGCGCTCCATCAGAGAGGCGAGGATCGAATAGAGAGCCGGGTCGTTGGCGTTGTATGCGAAATTTCCAGTATCGGTCATCATTCCCGCACAGCAGCAGGTTGCGGCGTCAGTGTCGATATATCGGTCCATCCCCGCCGCTTTCAGCACTTCGAAGAGCAGGGCGCAGGTGGATGATTTTTCAGGATGAGAGATAAGTATGTCGCCTTCCATCGCCGGATTCAGATGATGGTCGATCATTATGCGCGGACATCTGGCGCCTTCGACGAGCGGGGCAAGCCGGTCAATCCGTTTCAGGTCATTGAAATCAAGACAGAAGACAAGATTAGCGTGAAGAAGGGCATATCTGACGCGTTCATGGTGATAGGTGGCGACGGATATGTCTGACGCGCCGGGAAGAAACGCCAGATTGCGGGGATAGGCGTCGGGGCTGATGGCCGTAACATGCTTGCCCATGGCTCTGAGCGTATGCATCAGGCACAGGCTTGATCCCATGGCGTCCCCGTCGGGGGTCATGTGGCAAACGATCACTATTCTCTTTGCAGCATTGACAAGAGACGTGAAGCGGTCTATTATGTCGCGGGAAAAAGCTGTCACTTTTCTCGGGATTAGGGTTAATGCGTATTAAAACGTAGCCACAAAGTTACTATAATTAATGCAAAAACCCTTACAATTTAAGGCTTTTTAAATCGGATTGCCGATCATCGACAAAAGCCAAGCGCACAAGTAGATGCTGAGAAAGCCGTTGGCGGTTCCGGCGAGAAGCTGCATTGGGGTGTGACGCTCGAGAATGAGCCGCGCCGTTCCGACCAATCCCGCCAGAATAACGATGACAATGACTATCCACATCATGTTGATGACGGCCAGATGATTGAGGGCGATGAAAAAGGTTACTCCGAGCCATCCTCCCATCGTTGCCATGTGTCCCGATATTTTCCATCGGAGGTTTACGAGCAGATTGACGAAAATTGTCAGCAGCCCTCCGACAATGAATCCAACAAGCCAGAACGGCGCGTTTATCCGGTATAGATAGTAGGCGCACACTCCATAACAGGCCATAGTGACAAGATAGGGAACAGTGCGTTCGTCCCGGTTGTTAAGTCCGACATCCTTGATTATCCCCATGCGGTAAAGGCCCATGACCGAGAGGGCGGGAAGAAGAAACAGAAATATAGCACACATCCCCAAGACCATGGCTCTCGTCTTGAATGGAATGACAAAAAGGGGTGTGACACACAATGACATCGCGATTCCGTAGCACGGAACTATCAATGGGCTGAAAATTGCCGATAATATTTTTGAAATCTTCTTCATGTAGAATGAACTGATTTAAACTTATTTCAAAATGTTAATTCAGAACTGACGGAAACCTTCGGCTTTACCCTTTCGGCAGGATTCCGGCCGCTTTCTTCCCTTTTTTCAATCACAATGGAACCCCATTGCTCTTTCAAAAAGGTCGAAATCATCTCGAAATCATCCTCGAAATGTTAATTTGCAATAAGTTTAAATCAGTTCAATGGATATGTCTTAATAACGCATCGGATAAGGGAAAAGTTACAGGCGTTTGCGCATACGTCCGATCGGTATGCCCATCCGTTCGCGGTATTTCGCAACTGTCCGTCGGGCTATATTGATTCCTTCGTCGGCGAGCGCCCGGGTGAGAGCTTCATCGGTCAGCGGTTTCGACGGGTCTTCGTTTTCTATCAGTTCACGCAGTTTTGCCATAACTCCCGGCGAGGATATCTCATCGCCGTCACGAGGTTCGTTGAAAAAGAATCGGAGCGGATAGACCCCACGGTTCGTCGCCACATATTTTCCTTGCGTCGCGCGTGAAATCACCGAAATGTCATCTCCGGTTTTTTCGGAGATGTCTTTCAGGATCATAGGTCGCAGGGTAGCCGGATCTTCGGTCAGGAAGAATTCGCGTTGCCACTGCATGATGGCGCTCATCACCCGAAACAGAGTCGTCTGCCGCATTGAAAGCGCCCGCATGAATCCTGTAGCTTCGTCGCGTCGCTGGCGTATGAAGGCGTTCGCCTGTTCTGCGACGGCTTTCTTTTTCTCGACCGGAGTGTCAGCGGCGAAAGACGCGGCTATACGCAGGCTGGGAAGGTTGTTTAACAGTGACAGAGTGAGCCTGTCGCCATCGGTTTCCACAAGAAAGTCGGGTGAAATGTGGTTTGTCCGGTCATCTTCGCCTCCGCTTATTTGTGCTCCGGGTTTTGGATTCAGCGATCTGATCACATCGACAGCCTGCTTCAGATCATTTTCCGTCACTCCAAGCATGGAGCGCAGCTGATCATAGTGCATCAGCGAGAACACATCGAAATAATCCCTGACAATCTCCCTTGCGAGGGCTACGGCAGGAGAGGGCGAAAGGCGGTCAAGCTGCAGGAGAATGCTGTCGCGCAGATCAACGGCCCCCACTCCGGCTGGCTCGAGCGCCCTGACGGCTCTCCACACTCTTTTCATATCGTCATCGGAGACATCGATGTTGTTCTGTATCGCCATATCCTCGGCGATTGAGCGGAGCGTGCGCGTCATGTAGCCGTTAGGGTCGATGTTGCCTATGATGAAGCGTGCAGTCTCCATGTCCTTGTCTGACAGATGGACATTCTGCGAGAGCTGGTCAAGCAGAAACTCCATCAGTGATTCGCCGGCGCCCGCGGCTTCCGGCTCATAAACTGGATCGGAGGCAGACCTGTTGGCGACATTCATTCTATAATAAGGCAGATAGTCGGAATCCTGACGGACTTCCTGCGTCAGATCCTTGTCGTTTTCATCAGTTTCGAGAGCCGGATTTTCGTCAAGGGCTCTGAGAACTTCATCCTCTACTTCCGGACCGTTCATTTCGAGCATCCTGACGAACTGCAGCTGGAGTGGTGCGAGCGTCTGCTGTTGCTTGAGTTCCTGTGAAAGATGTAATGATTCGGCTTTGGCCATATTGGACTGATTTAAACTTATTTTTGAATTCCCGGTTTTGCAGCGGGGAGCTGTTGAGGCTCGAACGGTTTTTCTAAGGTCAAACGGTTATGAGGTCATCTTTGTTGAAATCTCTGACGGCTTTTGTCCCTATGACACGATGCCACAGCATGGGAGAGAGTCCGTTGCCCGGACGTTTGACTGCCAGGTTCTCTTCCGAAAATGTCTCGCCTTTACCGATAAATCGCGATGCGACGATGCTTTTTCTGGCAACGGCCACATTTCCGCTTTCGCTTTCGGTCACATGTTTGAGCGGAGATCCAATGGCGGATTCTACATCGCGTATTGCCCTGACCATCGCTGCCAGTTCGGCAGGATCGGCGGAAGCGATGTGGTCTGGACCGGCTGCGTTTTTGTCGAGCGTGAAATGCTTTTCGATTATTTCGGCTCCGAGGGCTACTGCAGCAACCGGAATCGCCGTGCCGACGGTGTGGTCACTGAAGCCTGTCATTCCGCACCCGAGTTTCCGGAGAGTTTCCATGGCGCGCAGATTGACATCTTCCACGGGCGTGGGGTACTGGGTGTTGCAGTGGAGCAGGGCTATGTCATTGCGTGGAATTCCGTTGCAGGTCAGGACGTGGATCGCGTCCTTGACCTCATCTATCGAACACATGCCTGTTGACATTATCACACGGCCTCCTTTAGAGGCGATTCTTTCCAGATAAGGCAGATTTGTGATCTCCCCGGAAGGTATTTTCCAGAAATCCATTACGAGATTGGAAAGGAAATCTATGCTTTCAAGATCGAACGGCGACGACAGGAATCCGATGCCTGCTCTGGCACACTCTTCTTTAAGCGATATAAAAGAATCAAAATCGAGCTCGAGTCTCTTGAGCATTTCGAACTGGTTTTCCTCTCCTCCGCAGTTACGGCGCTGGTACTCGGCTCGGGAGGCACTGCGGCACACGAGATTTTCGGCCTTGAATGTCTGGAATTTTATGTAATCGGCTCCGGCTTGTTTTGCAGAATGGATCATTCTGACAGCAGTCTCATAGTCTCCGCCATGATTCACGCCTGCTTCGGCTATAATCAGAGTGCTTTTTTTCTCAGCCATTATGTTTCGTTTCTTTTATCCGGGCCGGAGAGCCAACGTAGATTCCCGGTTCCGTTATGTCATGAGTCACGACGGCCCCCATCCCGACCGATGCGGATGCGCAGACCGAAACGCCGTTGCGTATAACGGCTCCCGCGCCAATGAACACATTGTCGCCAAGGGTCACTTCTCCGCATATTATCGCTCCGGGACCGATGAAGACATTTGTCCCGATGTGACAGTCATGCTCTATGACGGCTCCCGTATTTACTACGCAGTGCTGCCCCAGGACAGAGCGATTGACAACCGCCCGGCTCATTATGGCACATCCTCCTTCGATGACGGAATTGGGCGTCACAATGGCCGACGGAGAGATCATCGTGACGGCTTCGAAGTCCTTGTATCGTTCGATTATAGACCTGCGCAGCGAGAGTCTGCATCCGTCGTTGAATCCGATGGCGAGGTGAATGCCGAATTCATCGGGGTTGAAATTCGCGATGATGTAACCGTCATCGCCCTCGTAGGGAAGGCCGAACGCAATCGTGGCGGGTTCAGGAGCGACATATCCGAGAAATGTGTTTTCGGGGGCGTTCTCTATCACAGAACGGGCATGACCGCCGGCTCCTATTATAATCAGTTTCTTTTTCTTTGCCATCGACACTACTGGTTATAAATGTCGATTTTGTAACGTGCGAGATTCTCCGGTTTCACGAACCAGTCGATAGTTTTACTGAGCCCTTCCTCGAGCGATACACGGGGACGCCAGTCAGTCAGCGAAGTGATGAGCTTGTTGTCGCCGAGCAGGCGCCGGACTTCGCTTTTCGACGGACGAATGCGCTCGGGATCCGTGATCCACTTGATATCAGCGCCCATAAGGCGTGCAATGGTGTGAAGTGTTTCCTCCATGGTCACCTCTCGTCCGGTGGCAATGTTTATCTCGCGGCCTTCGATTCCCGGGGCTGTCGCAAGGGCTATGAATCCGGCGGCAGTGTCGGTGACAAAGTTGAAGTCGCGTGTAGGCGTCAGATCACCCACTTTGATCTCGCGATGTCCGGCCGCAATCTGGGTAATGATGGTCGGAATTATGGCGCGTGCGCTCTGGCGCGGTCCGTAGGCGTTGAACGGCCGAGCGATGACAACAGGGAGCTCGAAAGCGTTGTAGAAACTCTTTGCCAGAGCGTCGGCTCCTATTTTCGTGGCTGAATACGGCGACTGGGGCTGACGGGGATGGTTCTCGTCGATAGGCACATATAGCGCTGTCCCATAGACTTCGCTGGTGGAGGTGACCACTATACGCTCGACGTTGCAGTCGCGGGCGGCCTGAAGCATGTTGAGGGTCCCGCGGATATTCGTATCGACATAACTGTCGGGCGCCACATAGCTGTAGGGGATGGCAATCAGAGCCGCGAGGTGAAACACCAGGGAACATCCACGGGTGATGTGGCGGCAAAAGTCGGGGTCGCGAACATCGCCGCTGACAACTTCCAGATCAGGATTATTGATTCCTTCAAGCCAACCCCAGTCATTGAAGGAGTTATAGTAACTCAGAGCTCTGACTTGGTAGCCGGCCGAGAGAAGCGCTTCAGTCAGGTGTGAGCCTATGAATCCGTCGGCTCCAGTAACCAGTACTTTTGTTTTGCCCATTTTTTTCTTGTTTTGAAGGTTTAAGACTGCAAATATAACTCTAAATTGTTATTTTTGTATGTTCGAAACTTTGAAATATATTTAAATCTCTCAAAACCGCCGGAAGATATGGTAGTAAGTGTATTGTTGCTTTTAGGAGGTCTCGGCTTGATTCTCGCCGGGGCGAATTGTCTGACAGACGGAGCGTCTGATCTCGCCCGTCGCATGGGTGTGTCGGATCTTGTAGTCGGTCTGACAGTAGTGGCATTCGGCACTTCCGCCCCCGAACTGGCAATATCGATGATTTCCGCAATCAACGGTTCAGCCGGTCTTGCCATAGGCAATGTGGTGGGTTCCAATATTTTCAATACCCTCGTGATTGTCGGAGTGACCGCTGCGGTCACCCCTGTAGTCATCAGGAAAAGTATTCTGACGGCAGACATCCCTCTTGTTGTCCTTTCTTCAGTGGTCCTTCTCGTCATGGCCAATGGCCCTCTGCTTGACGGAGCGGAGGAGTCGGTAATCGACCGTGTTGACGGGATTGTCCTGCTGTTGTTTTTCGCGATATTCATGCGTTACACTTTCGCGCAGGCCAAATCGGCGCCTGATCCGTCGGTGGATCCGTCGGCAGCGGATGTGGCAGAGCGAAAACGGATGCCGTTGTGGCGTGCTTTAGTCTATGTCGCGGGTGGTCTGTGCGCTCTGGTATATGGCGGGGACATTTTTGTAAAGGGAGCGTCGGCGATAGCAAAGTCGCTTGGCGTCAGCGATGCGGTCATAGGACTCACGATAGTAGCCGCCGGCACATCTCTGCCGGAACTGGCCGCTTCACTCGTCGCGGCGGTCAAAGGGCGAACCGACATGGCGCTCGGCAATGTTATAGGGTCGAATATATTCAATATATTCCTTGTGCTCGGCGCGGCCGCGACAATAAGTCCGTTGCCAATGGGAGGAATAGGCAATTTCGATCTGCTTACGCTTGTAGGATCATGCGTTCTTTTCTGGGTGTTCGGATGGTTTTTCTCACGCCGCACGATCACCCGTGCCGAAGGCGTGATAATGGTTTGCTGCTACGTCGCCTATACGGTTATGCTCATACGTGCGGCCTGAGAGGATGACCCGTCTCAGATGAGATGCGTGAGGTTGTCGCGACGCACGCGGCGTCCGCGTATGCGATAGAAAAGAGTGCGTAAAGGACGGCCCCATGACAGCCAGGGTATGGTCCAGAACAGTGGCCGCGATCCTAAAGCGATGGCTGTGTGTTTCCACTGTGTCATGCTTATCAGGGAGAACGAGAGGGCCAGGACAAAAGCTATGGCAGCCGGAATCAGAGAGGGATATCCTAAAACCGAGGCTGTTATGCCGCAGATTGCCCATGCCCACCACAGAAATGATGAGAATGCCATTGACAGATAGGAGCGTCGCGGTAGGGAGGCAGCGGTGAAATCACGGCGAAGGCGCTCGATATCGGCGACTTTTTCCGGAGAATTGTCAACGAAAACCACTCTTGCCTCATCGCTGAGTTCAAGGGCAGTGTTGCTTCCTGAGGCTATCTCGTTTATGAAAATGTCATCATCGCCATATTTCAGATGGAGAGTCTGGGAAAATCCCTTGCGCTCAAAAAACAGATTCCGCATGTAGGCAAGGTTACATGCCGTGCCTCGGATAGGCCGGCCGCATATAGCGCTCGAAATCCAGCGGGAAGATTCCCACAACCGGTCGAAACTCATTGCGCGGGAGAGGCATCCGGCGTTGTCGTCGCCCCGCAGTTCGGCGTAACCGAGAACTATTTCGGAACCGGCGGCAATGTGGCGCATCATGCGACGCATCCAGGAGGGAGAAGCAAGACGGCAGCTTCCATCGGTGAAAAGCAGCGTTTCGTAACGGGCCGCCTTTATGCCGAGCGTCAGGCTGAGCTTGCGGCGACTGAGCGAACGGGATCGTTCGGGGGCGAACGTCATGTAGAGATTGGGGTAATATAGCTCGAGCTCCGAGACGATGTTTTCAGTGTTGTCATCCGTCTCGTCGTTGACGACTATCACTTCGAACGGGGCAGGATAATCCTGCTGCAATATCTGGGGAAGAAGAGTGCGCAGGTTGCTCCCTGAGGCCTGACTATATACGATGACCGAAACCGAAGGGTAACCCTCGTCGGGCACGGGCGCCTCGTCATCTTCCGAGACCTGCCGGCGCACACGCCTGAGCCTCGGCCACAGGAGAGCGCCAGCGATCGCCATGCAGATCACCATGGCGCCTAAAATATACCAGACAGTCAGTGGAATATCCAGACTGTAAAATCTTTCGTAAATTATATTCATTACGCAAAATTACAAATTTTCTTCCCAATATCATCCATCTGCGACAAAATAACCGTTAAATGTCAATAACTAAAGCCGAAACTTCCGGCAACGACGAAATGCAATAATCCGCATGTTTCCGGCGTTAATAGTAATCCATGTATCACCAATCCACACTGATCGAAAAAAACAATGGGTGCATCCGGCATTTCGAGAGGACATAAGTTCGTCAACGATCTGGCTCTTTACGCCATAGGCAACATAGGGTCAAAGCTGATCACGTTTATGTTGGTGCCGTTCTACACATTTTTCATCACGGACCCCGCTGAATTCGGCTACTATGATATCTGTCTCACCGTGGCGTTCGGGATGATTCCGTTAATAACCCTGCAACTTCATGAAGGGGGCTTCCGGTTCCTTATGGAGGCCGGGGAATTGCAACGGAAGCAGGCCATTGTGTCGTTCATTTTAAGAACCGTATTTCTGAATTCCGCCATAATATTGTTTATCGGATTGGTTTTGGGTCAATACATGGAGATAAAATATCTCGGATATATGATTATGTTCGGCATCGCGCAGGCTTTCATAGATTCGTGGTTGCAGATTGTAAGAGGAGTGGGGCTTATAAAAGTCTATGTAGCGGCCGGTATTTTCAATTCGCTTCTGATAGCACTGTTAAGCGTATTTGCCGTTGCGGTTCTCGAATGGGGTGTGCCCGGAATATTTGTAGCGAATATCTCGGCGAGGTTCTTGACGCTGGTCTATCTGGAGTTCAAGGCCGGGATAGTAAGAAAATATTTCAGTATCAATCGCTGGACCTGTAAGGAGGTGAGCAGGGAGCTTGTAAAATACAGCCTTCCTTTGCTTCCGCTTTCAGTGCTGTGGTGGATTCTTAACAATAACGGTGTTTTCTTCATAAAGGAATTTCTCGGGCTGGAGGAAAACGGGATATATGCCATTTTGGCCAAGTTTACCGGAATCCTTTATGTACTGGTGTTTATTTTTTATCAGACATGGCAGCAGAATGCCATAGAACAATATAATTCACCGGAAAGGAACAGGTTTTTCTCAGCGGTTTTCAATAATTATTTTTATCTGCTCTGTTTCTTTGTGGCGGTTTTCCCCTTCGCATTACGCATCAATTATTCGTGGCTTGTAAGTCAGGAGTATTATTCAAGCTCGCAATACCTGTTTGCCAATTCGGTGTTCATGATGTGTTTCGCCTTATGCTCTTTTTTTGAAATCGGTTATCAATGTTCGAAAAACACGTCAGGAATTATCCCCGGAGTTCTGATTGCCATGACTGTGAATATTGCCGGGAATTTTTATTGTGTGCCTCTGTTCGGCATTTTCGGCCTGATTGCGGTGAATATACTGACATACGTCGTACTGCTTGTCTATAGGGTCGTTGACACACGTAAGTATATGAGAGTTTCGTTTTCACCAAGGAATATAGTCGGGTTATGTGTCCTTAGTGTCGCCGGAATTCTATTTGCCGTGCAGGAATCAACAGTTGTAGATGTAATATTTATAATTGTAACGGCAATCGTTTTTTATCTTTGTATCCCGAAGAATAACCGTCATGCTTTTTTTGAAGGCTTCATGTTAAAACGAAAAAGATAATCATGATGAAGGAGTTTCCGGTATTTTCGATAATAGTTCCTTTCTATAATGCCGAACCGTATATAGAACAATGCGCTGACTCGTTGTTCAATCAGACATTGCGCGACAGGGTCGAGTGGATATTCGTGAACGATGCGTCAACCGATTCAAGTTTGGAACGGTTGAGTGGCGTGGTTGAAAAACAGAACAATGATTGCAAAAGCAGGATCCATATAATCTCACATAAAAACAACCTTGGAGTGGCCGAAGCCAGAAAAGAAGGTTTTGAGAAGTCAAAAGGGCGCTATGTCATGTTTTGTGATGCCGATGACTGGCTGGAACTTGATGCCTGTGAGATTCTTTACGGTGAGTTGATGAGAGAGGAATCGGATGTCATAGTGTTCGATTACGTGCATGAATATAAGTTTTATTCTTGTCCTGCCGAGGAGAAAATCAGCCTCAGCAGGGAAGCTTTGCTGAAGGATATTGTTTCCGGCAGAGTGTCAGGGAGTTTATGTTATAGAGTAATAAAGGCTGATCTGTTAAGGAAGAACAATTTGATATTGCCCGTCGGGAGCATGATCGAGGACCTGATTGTTTGTGTGCAGGTAATGTGGCTTGCAAATTCTGTCAGGGTGATAAACGAGAGGCTTTATCACTATCGGCATAATAGTAATTCTACAACCCATAACACTTCTGAACATAAGGTGATGGAAAGATATGAGACATATCTGAAGAATATCGAATTGCTTTGCGTCATTTTGAAAAACCGGGGAAAGGAAAGCGAGTGCAGGGATGGGATCATAATGCGGAAATACATGGCGAAACAGATATTGAATCCATGCTTGAACAAGCCCGGAATGAGAAAAAAGTGGCTTTCGACCTATCCTGAAATAAACGGGCTTATTCTGAAATCGGAATTGTTTCCATTGAAGCAGAAAATTCTTTATCTCATGATAAGGTGTAGGATTCACTCGGTTTTTCCGGCTCTTAAATCGTTGAAGGCAAGGATTGGTTTAAGCTGAGGAAGCGGCCGATAAATATGGAAAGACAATGCTGTCTGCCAAGTTGTACAGGGGGCATATAATAAATGGGGAAATGTGTCGTTATAGATAAATAGTATGCGCATTTCTTTATGAATAAACTTTATATTATCATATTTTTTTCTGCTATATTGTCAATGTTGTCCTCATGTAGGACAGTGAAGAAGGATTTGACTTATTTTCAGGACCTGAAAGGTAGCGAAAGCGGTGTTCTCGCGACGGTGCCGCATACGAACACCATAGAGCCTGAAAACAGCCTGATGATAACGGTAACATCGGAGGTGCCGGATGCTACTGCCGAATTCAACCTCCCGAATGTCAATCCGGCTTCGGAAGGCTCTACTCAGCTCAGTGTCAATCCCCAGCAGCAGCTTTATAAGGTGGATAAGGACGGCAACATAGAATTTCCGCGTCTGGGGAAAATTCATGTCGCCGGCATGACTACTTACGAGCTGAAATCCTATCTTGTCAAAGAGTTAGGGAAGTACGTGAAAGACCCGTTGGTCAACGTGACTATGACAGGCTACAGGATCGTGGTGATGGGGGAGGTAAAGTCGCCTCAGACGGTAGTCACTACAGCCGACCGGTTCAGTGTCCTCGATGCTCTTGCTCAGGCGGGAGATCTGACGGACTATGCTCTGCGCGACAATATTCTTGTCCTGCGTCAGACATCGGCGGACCGGATAGAATATCACCGTATCAATCTTCATGATTCCAAAATTACCCAATATCCCTATTTCTGGCTGAAAAACAATGACGTGGTTCTCGTGTCGCCCAACGAAATCAAGGAGGAGAACTCCAAGTATAGCCAGAATAATGCCTATAAGCTCTCTGTAATCTCGACTGTTGTAGGAATGAGTTCGGCGGTGATATCCCTGATAATGGCTCTCGCCGTGAAGTGATATGTTGCGCGCCGACAGACTTTGCGTATGGATCATGATATTGGGGCTGATTCTGTTGGTTCCGAGCTATAATTACGTGAAGTTCAACGACGAGCTGTGTTCCATGCTGTTTCTCTGCGTTGCCTCTCTTGACTGCATTGTCAACCGCAACTGGCGGCGTTACCGGTTGCTTTTCGCGATAATCGGCGTGATGACGTTTTACGCTATTTACACTCTGGCATTCAAAAACTACAACACGCCGCGTTATGTCCTTGTCGATTGGATTATAGAAATAAAACCATATATTCCATTTGCTGTCATTTTTGCCATACGGCCCTCTGTGACATCGGCTGAAAAGCAGGTCATAAAGGCGATATGTATAGTGGATTCGGTCGTTGTCACTCTTTTGCTCGCATGTGGGGAAACAATAGTGGCTGCGGCTGTCGGGCATGTCACATATATAGGCCTTACGCTGTTCACGTGCAGTATGCTTTACCTGTATTGTTCTGTGAAAGATGACGGAAGCATCTCACGCAGAGACATGGCCGTGGCTCTGGTCATGCTCACCGTAGGCCTCGGCTCGACCCGATCGAAATATTACGCAATCTATGTGCTTTCGCTTTTCTTCCTGCTGGCTTATCGTCCCGGAATGTTGCGTTCGATGAGCTTGGGGAAAAGTATGGCGGTGATGGCGGTTGTCATAGCGGTGATTGCGGTCTCATGGTCGAAATTCGACTATTACTATATCAGCGGAGGAACCGGAAAATTTGACCGCTCTGTAGCTGAATCGTTCGCCCGGCCGGTTCTTTACGCCACATCCGCTCTCATTTTTGCGGGTCAGTTTCCGTTCGGTTCAGGACTTGCATCGTTCGCGTCGTTCGCATCCAAGCAGAATTACTCTGGTCTTTATGCGGAGTATGGCATAGACCATGTGCATGGTCTTTCAGAAGACACGGGATTTTTTATTTGCGACGCTTTTTTCCCGTCGCTGGCTCAGTTCGGTGTGGCCGGTCTGTTCCTGTTCATGGCCTTTTGGGTGTATGCCTATTCTTTTTTGCGCAGAATGATACGGATCGAAGGCGTCATGTCGCGTTACGAGGTCGCCATAGGGATTCTTCTGATCCTTCACATAATGATCGAATGTACGAGCGGCAACACTTTTACGCAGCCGTCAGGAATGATCGTGATGTGTCTGCTCGGCTTCATTTGCGGAAAGGGCGCGGGGCTGAAAGTGCCCGAAAAAGAGTGTATAATACCGCAAAATCTGGAATTGAAAAAAATCTGAAATGGAAAGAGATAAAAATAATATAGATATGCGCCGGTTTTTCCGGGCTGTCCGACAGTTGAAGTGGGTCTATCTTGCGGTTTGCGCTGCTTTTGTCGCAGGCGCTGTCATTTACGTGTGCCGCTCTCTTCCACAGGTGCCTGTCAGCGCACAGATGCTCATAGGGGAGGAAGGTCTCGAGACATCCACCGGTTCGCAGCTTGCCGGAAAAGGTTCGGGCGGAATGGCACAGATGCTGAAGACGTTTTCGGTAGGCGGCTTCAGTGCGGCAGCCGTTGATAATGAGGTTCTGGTCATAGGTAGCCATGAGGTGTTGAAAAATACGGTCAAGGCGCTGAATCTTAACCGTTCATATATAGGCAAGTCACAAAGCGGAAAACGAAAGATGCTCTTCCGCAACTCGCCGGTCTCAGTCGAAGCACCTGCGGAATATTTCGATACCCTGTCGATAAGTTATAAGGTCAGAATCAAAATACTTGATGACGGAAAAGCGGATGTGAAAATCACCAAAGGCTTTTTCGGGCGCACGGTCGCGGATGTCGAGGGAGTTGCTCTGCCGGCAATGATAAAATCGCCGCTCGGGAATTTTCAGATTCTTCGCACGGAATTGTTCGATTCCTCGCCATATCGCGACATCACAGTAAATGTCGCAGGTAACGACTTGGTGGCTACAACCTTGTATTCTCAAGTCACCATTGACGTGGCGACAAAGCTCAGCGACGTGATCCAGATAGATCTGGATTATCCCGATGCCGAACTCGGAAAAGCGATTGTCAATGGAATAATGGCGGAATATAATGCCAAACGTCTTGACAGAATACATGAAACGGCTGTGAATACCATAAAGTATTACGACGAGCGTATTGCCGAAACGCTCAGACAACTTGAACAGGCCGAACGAAAAGTGGCCGATTACCGTCAGTCACGGTCGTTGGCCGCTCCCGAGGCCGAAGCGGGTGGACTGATGGCGTTGTCACAGCAACAGAAACTGCAGGCCCTGAACGCCCGCAACGAGTTGGATTATTACAACAGCGTGGTTTCCACACTGCGGAGCAATCTTGACGGAAACACTCTTATCCCGCAGATAGAATCGCTCGGCGACACGAATATAGTGGCATATAACCGCCTTATAACCCAAAGAAAAAACCTCGAACGTTCAGCCACTCCGGAACATCCGAAGATGATTCTGATTAATGAGCGATTAGCGACATTGCGTTCCCTTATAATAGAGAATTCAGAAAAATTGGCAGCCAAGGCCCGGAAGGATGTCGGTTTTCAGTTCGGCATAGCAGGTGCGGCCAAGTCGCGCCTTGATCAATATCCGGCAATGGAATTTGAATTGTCCTCGATGGCACGTGACCAGAATTTCCAGGCGTCATTATATCAGTTCCTGGTGCAGTCGCGTGAGAATGCCGTCCTGAAAATGTATGCCGACACCGATGTGGGCTATGTTTTTCAGCCGGCCTATGTCAAGAAAGCCGGATTGCCTCTGCGATCGATTGTGATAGTCGTTGCGGCGCTGCTCTTCGGGATAGTGTGTGTCACCTTCCTGGCTCTGATTCTTATGTGGCTGTCGGTAAAAGTACGTCAGCCGATGGATCTGGCTTTCATGGGCATAGATTCCGGAGCTGTTGAGGGATCGGACAACGAGGCTATGGCCCGTATGCGGACAAAAATAATGAGTGTGCCTGATTGCAGGATAATATACATGGCGGATTTCTGCGGGTCGGAAGCGGTATTGGATAGACTTGTCGGTTCATTCGCCGAAGCCGGTCAGGCTGTGGAGACAATATCTGTCTCTTCCAATGCGGACCTTCTCGGCAAATCGGTTGGAAAAGATATAGAGACAGCAGCCTCGGGAGGAAATTATGTTTTTGTCAGAGTGCCCTTGGCTGAAAACGTTTTTGAAATAGAGAATCGAGTTGACAGGCATGATGCATGTCTCCTTGTCGTTGTCCCTAAAACAATGAGACGCTCGACTCTTAAAAAAATTCTCTCAGGTCAAAGCGTATCCAAAGTATTCACTGTCATATCCTGATTGCGGCGATGAGAGTAGCGATTCTGAATCTGATCATGACCACTCCCGTTGAAGGCGCGATTGTTCCGCGCGCCTCCAATCAGGATACTGTCATATATAATATGGCAAGAGGTTTTGTTTCGGGCGGTCATAGGGTCACATTGCTGACATCTGAGGAATACAGGCCGACAGAAGCTGAAAATTTAGAATTCGATGTCATCTATTTCCCTTCGGCATTAAAAAAGATATTTAAACCGACCCTATTACCTTATCCGACTGGCTTAAAGAAATATCTTAAAAAGCATTCGTCGGATTTCGACATGCTGATCTCTGTCGAAGCTTTTTCAATAGCCTCTTTGATTGCCGCACGCGTTGCTCCGAAAAAACTGCTGATTTGGCAGGAGATGGCGAAATTCCAAAGATTGTTCTTTAAAATCCCGGCAAAAATTTGGTACGGGATAGTGGTCAGAACGTTTCTGAGCGACATACCGGTTGTCGGGATGTCTCAGTCCGCTCAATCTTTTGCAGGACGGTTTATGCGTAACGTCAGTGACCGAGTTGTTTCGCATGGAGTTGATGAGAGTGTATTTTATCCGTCCGAAAGACATAGCGGATATTTTATAGTTGTCTCATCTCTTGTCAGGCTAAAACGGGTGGATTGCATAATACAAAAATATGCACAGTTTGTAAGCTCGTGCGGCTTTTACAACGTAGGATTGAAAATAGTTGGCGACGGGCCGGAAAAAGATAACCTGAAGAAGTTAGCGCAAGAGAGTGGTTGCTCGGACCGGATTGAGTTCATGGGAAAGAGGGACCATGCTGTCCTGTCGAAAATCCTGAGGGATGCTGTGGGCCTTTTGGTTTATACAGAGAAAGATCTGAATATGGTGTCTATAACTGAAGCCTTAGTGTCAGGATGTCCCGTATTGATGAATAAAGTTCCACTTATTCGCGATCGTGTGGAAAAATATGATCTGGGTATAGTGAAGGATGAGTGGGGATGTGAGGAGATGAAGATGATGATTGAGAAATATGATGAGTTGCACGGCAATTGCATAAAGGAGCGTTGGCGTTTTACGAGTAAAAATGTCGCCGACACCCTCTGCGATATATTCCTGAATCAAAAAGCGCTTTATAAAGTTTGATGTTATGAGAAATGTAGTTCTCCTCAAAAAAATAATAACTTTTATTATATGAACGGGTCAACGAAAATACAGTCGCCTACGGATGCTTCCATAATCCTGACTTACAGATGCCCTATGCGCTGTAAGATGTGCGGTATCTGGAAGTCTCCGACTGAAGCCCGTGAGGAAATTACAGCAGCGGACCTACGTTCATTGCCTCGGTTAAAATTCATAAATCTGACGGGAGGCGAGCCTTTCATCAGAGAAGATTTGTCGGAGATCATAGAGGAATGTTACCGACATGCGCCCCGCATAGTGATTTCAACTTCCGGATGGTTTGACAACAGAGTCATAAAGATTGCCGAAAAATTCCCTGAAATAGGGATCAGAATTTCTATAGAAGGACTTCGTGAAGTCAATGATGAATTACGGGGACGTATAGGCGGTTTTGAAAAAGGATACGGCTTATTGTTAAAACTGAAGGAAATGGGGTTGAAGGATATCGGTTTCGGATGTACGGTCTCGGATCGGAATTCTTCCGATATGCTCAGACTCTATGAGTTAAGTCGCTCGCTCGGAGTGGAGTTTGCGACGGCTGCCACTCACAATTCATTCTATTTCCATAAGGATGACAATATCCTGACAAAGCAGGATAAAATATGCGATGATTTTGAAGAACTCGTCAGACGACAACTGAAAGAAAAAAATCCCAAGTCATGGTTCAGGGCCTATTTCAACATGGGGCTGATGAACTATGTGAGAGGAAACCGAAGATTGCTTCCGTGTGAGGCAGGAAGCATGAATTTCTTCATTGATCCCTGGGGCGAAGTCCTTCCGTGTAACGGAATGGAAGATAAGTATTGGAAATTGTCAATGGGCAATATCCGGTCCCATTCATTTGAGGAGATATGGAACAGTGAACGGGCTCAGGAGGTGCGCCGCCACGTGAGTGCTTGCCCGAAAAACTGCTGGATGATCGGCACGGCCTCGCCGGTGATGCACCGCTATATTTCAGTCCCTATGAAATGGGTCATCAGAAATAAGATGAGGTCAATGCTTGGGATGAAACTAAGCCTTGAAAATCACAATCCAAAGACACCGGAAAGATGAAAGTGGCCGTCGTTGGAACAAGAGGTTTTCCCAATGTGCAGGGAGGAATAGAGACCCACTGCAGGGAGCTTTATCCCCGTCTTACTGCAATGGGGGCGGACGTGACGGTCATACGACGGAAACCATATATAAATGATTCCAACCGCATTGCTGAATTCGAGGGAGTCAGATTCAAGGATATTTATGCGCCCCGCAATAAATATCTCGAGACGATAGTTCACACATTTTTCGCTATCATTTATGTCCGCAGTCTCAAACCGGACATACTGCACATTCATGCAATGGGCCCGTCACTGCTTGTTCCTTTAGGGCGGCTGCTGGGAATGAAGATTGTCATGACTCACCACGGCGCAGACTATAATCGGGATAAATGGGGATTCCTGGCGAAGAAAATTTTGCGTTTGGGAGAAAAGGCAGGCGTTACCCGAAGTAATGCGGTCATAGCTATTTCAGACGCTATAAAACGTGATATCTCGGGAAAATATAACAGAAGCGATATAAATGTAATTCATAACGGAGTCAATCAGCCCAAACATTCCTCAGAGACCTCCTATATCACTGCGCTCGGATTGACACCGGGCCGGTATATCGTGTCTGTCGGTCGCTTCGTGAAAGAGAAAGGATTCGATGACCTTATCGATGCGTTTGGGCCTGTTGCGAAACTCGGATATAAACTTGTGATTGCCGGAGACGCCGATCTGCCTGACAGCTACTCAGAATCGCTTAAGCGTAAAGCCAAAGAAACGTCAACAGTGTTGACCGGATTCATTCAGGGTGAACAGTTAAGGCAGTTGGTAGATAATGCGGCTCTTTTCGCTATGACCTCTTACCACGAGGGGCTGCCGATAGCTTTGCTTGAGGCATTGAGCTTCGGACTGGATGTTGTCGTGAGCGACATAGAAGCCAATCGGCTTGCCTGTCTTGAGGAAGAGGATTTCTATAGAGTTGGAGATGTCGCGGATCTGGCACGAAAATTGCTGGAAAAACTCTCGATGTCTCGACGAAGACGCTATGACCTTTCGCCGTATGATTGGGATTACATAAGCCGCCAGACTCTTGATGTCTATAACCGTGTCCTGAATTCAGGACCTAAACCGAAATAATATTAACCAGAGTGCTTGCTACCTCTTAAAAAACAAGAACAATGAATCAGAACAATTCAACTGCGGCTTGCCGCCCTGCCTTTTCACCGACGTTTTTAATTCTGGCGGTCATTTTCTGCGTCTGTCTGATCGTGGCCAATCTTATGGAGATCAAGACGGTTGAACTTGGCCCGCTCGTGATCACGGCCGGAGTCATCGTGTTTCCGGTCTCCTATATAATAAATGACTGCATAGTGGAGATCTACGGATTCGCGAGAGCCCGGTTTGTTATATGGCTCGGTTTCCTTATGAATCTCTTTGTCACGGTGCTCCTTCAGATCGGGCTCTGGCTTCCGGGCGACGCCGCGTGGACCGGACAGAGCGCCATGCAGCTTGTGTTTGGTGCAGTCCCCCGTATCCTCGCCGCCAGTTTCATCGCTTTCATTTGCGGTTCGATGGTGAATGCCTACGTCATGAGCCGCATGAAAATGCGTGCGGGCAACAATGGCCGAGGTTTCTCTCTGCGGGCTATAGTCTCGACCATTCTTGGGGAAGGGACCGATTCGGCAATATTTTTCCCGATAGCTTTCGGTGGCGTTTTGCCATGGTCAACGGTCGTGACTCTCATACTGACCCAGACGCTTCTGAAAACATGCTATGAGATACTGATCCTTCCCGTCACCCTGCGTATAGTCAAGCGATTGCGGAGTATAGAAGGATCCGTCGCCGTCGATGATAATGAAAAATCCTATAAATGGTGGAAGATAAATGAAATTTGATAATCACGACATAGACGTGGTCTGGCTCGATCTGGACGACACTGTCATCGATTTCCTGACCAACAGCCGACGCGCGCTCGAGCGGTTATGGCACGAAGAGCCATTGCTGACGCGTCTGTTTCCCTCGCCGGAGGAATGGACCGAGGTTTATGAACGTCACAATCATGCGCTCTGGGATGCCTACAGCCGGGGAAAGGTCACACGCGAGAAATTGCGCATGGAGCGTTTCCGCCTTCCTTTGGCCGAGGGGGGAGCCTCAGATGAGGAAGCATCGGAAGCAGCCGTCCGCTATGACACTTATTATCTCGATCTGCTTGCCGAGGAGCGAGAGCTGATTCCCGGAAGTCTTGAATTGCTGCAGTTCCTGCGCTCGTCGGGAGTGAAAATCGGTTGTCTGAGCAACGGATTCAAGGATGTCCAGTTCAGGAAAATCAGGAATTGCGGTCTTGAACCGTGGTTCGACATTGTTGTGCTGTCTGACGATATAGGATTCACAAAGCCTGATGTCCGTCTTTTCGAGTATGCCATGAGGAAATCCGGCTATCCGTCACCCTCTGCTCATCTGATGATCGGCGACAATGCATCAACCGATATAGCCGGTGCAATTTCGGCCGGCTGGGAGGCCATTCAGTTCCTCCGCAGTCCGGACTCTCCCCGTGCTTCGGCTTGCCGGTGGCAATTTAATTCCATGTCGGCGATAGCGGAGCTGCTCGGTTGTCGGAGATAATCGAACCGTCAGGCGACTGATGGCTAAAATGGTGCTAAAGCGCTAATTATTGAAGTTTTTTTGACGCTTTTTGCTCTTAATTGAAAAAAAAGTACGATATTTGCACTTGCAAAACGCGCAGGCTTCCTGCTGAAGCCTTAAATTGGTGACAATCAACGTATCAATTACAATATTATTAAAATAGAAAAAATGACTAAAGCTGACATCGTTAACGAAATTGCCAAAAGCACTGGCATTGAGAAAGCTGCCGTTCTGGCAACTGTAGAGAAGTTCATGGATGTAGTCAAGGACTCTCTTTCCAAGGGTGAAAACGTTTATCTCCGTGGATTCGGTAGCTTCATCATCAAAGTTCGTTCAGAAAAGACTGCCCGCAATATTTCCAAGAATACAACCATCATTATCCCTGAACACAAAATCCCCGCTTTCAAGCCCGCTAAGGTGTTCATGGAAGAGGTTAAATAATCCTTGAGTCAGTTCATATTTTCATCAACTTAATATTTAACAGAAATGCCCAGCGGAAAGAAAAGAAAAGGCCACAAGATGGCCACGCACAAGCGCAAAAAACGCCTGAAAAAGAATCGTCATAAGAAGAAATAAATCTTCCCGACTTTTCTTTATGGCTGATTTTGTCAGTCAACATACACTGAACAAACTTGTTGCGGCCCGGGCCTCAGAAACAGCCGGTGCCCTTCGAAGTTTGTTCTTTGTATAATTGACCGATTCATTCCCCCTCGGTCAAGGAGGGATGGATCAGTTACAAGGAAAAATCTTTTAATCAAATCCAAGCCAATGCAAAGCGAACTTATTGTTGACGTGCAGAAAGAGGAGATTTCCATAGCTCTTCTTGAAGACTTGCGTCTCGTTTCCCTGCAGAAAGAAGCCCGGAATCAGGCTTATGCGGTAGGCGACATTTATCTGGCAAAGGTCAAGAAACTGATGCCGGGACTCAATGCCGCCTTCGTCAATGTGGGTTATGACAAGGACGCTTTCCTCCATTATCTGGATCTTGGCTCTCAGTTTTCCTCCTACAGCTCGTTTTTGGAAAAAGCGCTCGACAAGGAAGAGCGCACTGTACCTCAGGTGTCGAAAATGACACTTCTCCCCGACATTGACAAGCACGGTTCCATCACCGACCGCCTGAAACAGGGCCAGGAGTTGCTCGTGCAGATTGTCAAAGAACCAATCTCGTCGAAAGGACCGCGTCTGACCACCGAAATATCCCTTACCGGACGCTATATGGTCCTGATGCCTTTTTCAGACAAGGTTTCCATCTCCCAGAAAATCAAGACTACCGAAGAAAAGGTGCGTCTGCGCCAGCTGATCAAAAGCATTCTGCCTAAAAATTTCGGAGTCATAATCCGCACTTCGGCCGAGGGCAAACGTGTCGCCGAACTCAACAACGAGATGAAAACACTTGTACGTTACTGGGAAGAGGCAGTCGCAAAAGCCCGTTCATCGACCGCTCCGGCTCTCGTCTTCGAGGAAGAGAGCCGCACCGTCGGGATGCTGCGCGACATCTTCTCGCCCAATTTTGAAAGTATCCACGTCAACGACCGCGAGACCTACGAACAGATCCGCAACTATGTGAGTCTGATAGCGCCCGAACGCACGGACATAGTGAAACTCTACGAAGGCGAACAGCCTATCTTCGATCACTTCAACATCACCCGTCAGATAAAGACATCTTTCGGCAAGACCGTTTCATTCAAGTCAGGCGCATACATCATCATAGAGCACACCGAGGCCCTGCATGTCATCGATGTCAATTCAGGAAACCGCACAAAAGCTTCGTCGGATCAGGAAAGCAACGCGCTTGAAGTCAATCTGCGCGCCGCCGATGAAATAGCGCGTCAGCTGCGTCTGCGCGACATGGGCGGTATCATCGTCATCGACTTCATAGACATGGTCAAGGCGGAGCACCGTCAGGCGCTTTATGACCACATGCGCGAGATCATGGCCAACGACCGCGCGCGTCACAACATTCTGCCTCTGTCGAAATTCGGTCTTATGCAGATAACGCGCCAGCGTGTGCGTCCCGCTCTCGACATCGAGACGACCGAAACGTGTCCGTCATGTTTCGGGAAAGGCGTTGTGCGTCCGTCGCTTCTGTTCACCGACACATTGAAAGAGAAGCTGCACTATCTGATCGATGATCTGAATGTCAGCGATTTCATCATGTATGTCCATCCTTTTGTTGACGCATATCTCAAGAAAGGTCTTATCTCAACTTATCGTCGATGGCGGCTGGAACTCGGCCGTAAATTCCGAATTGTCCCTGACCAGTCGCTCGCCTATCTGGAATACCGGGTGGTCGATAGCGCAGGAAATGTCCTTGATCTGAAGGAAGAAAAAGACATGGATTCCTCCGCAACCAAAAACAAGCGAAAAGCCAAGAACCGTAATCTTCCGGAGGAAGCCTCAGCTTAACTCCCGATTATGTTTCAAACACCTTTTACCGCAGCTCCGGATTCGTAGAAAATCCGGAGCTGTTTTGTCAGCGCAGCGTTGGGAGATAGTGGAAAATTGCGTAAATTTGCACTTCGCAACCCAATATAAACGATCCAAAGTAATGAAAATAGGCGTTATCGTGGCGATGGACAAGGAGCTCCAGCTTCTTCTTCCGTTGCTTGGAGAACTTAAAAACAGTGTCGTAAACGGTCTGACTTTCTATTCCGGACAGCTGGGCCGCATTGAGGTCGTGGCCATGAAATGCGGCATAGGAAAGGTGAATGCCGCGCTCGGGGCAGCGACGCTTATCGACAGCTTCTCGCCGGATATGATTATCAACACAGGCGTGGCCGGAGGCGCCGGCGGAGCAGCGGGAATCCTGGATATAGTGGTCGGGACACGTATAGCATATCATGATGTGTGGTGCGGCCCGGGAACGGAATGGGGCGATGCAGCCGGCTGTCCGAGATTCTTTCATACATCCGACAGGGTCAACTCTCTTCCTTCTCTTCAGGAGGGCGATACGATAAAACACGGGCTCATCTGTTCGGGCGATATATTCGTCAGCCGCCCCGAGGAAGTTGAGCGGATAAAATCGCTTTATCCCGATGTCGATGCGGTTGACATGGAATCGGCGGCTATAGCTCAGACATGTTTCTTACGCGACGTCCCGTTCGCCTGCATTAGGGTAATTTCCGACACTCCGGGGGCGGATGACAATATCGCGCAATATAACAATTTCTGGGAAGAAGCGCCCAAACACACGTTTGACACGCTGCGTCTCGTAATCGAAGAGCTTGATTCATTATGAAAAAAATCACCAGTTTCACGATTGACCATAACCGTCTCAGTCGCGGAGTCTTTCTTTCGCGAAGGGACACAACGCCTTACGGCGACATCATAACCACTTTCGATGTGCGCATGACAGAACCCAACAGGCAGACGCCGCTGAGCGGGGCCGCGATCCAAGCCATGGAGCATCTTGCGGCAACGTTCCTGCGCAATCATCCCGTGTGGGGTGAGCGCATCATTTATTGGGGGCCCATGGGATGCCTTACAGGAAACTATCTGATTGTAAGCGGCGATTATTCTTCTGAAGATATGCTGCCGCTTCTCCGGGAGACTTTCGGATTCATAGCTTCTTTCAGCGGGGATATTCCAGGAGCTACACCGCGTGATTGCGGCAACTATTCGTTCATGGACCTTGACGGAGCCCGACGCGCAGCTTCCGATTATCTCGAAATACTGCAGAATCCCGCTGAATGTAACCTTGTCTATCCTGACTGATGAAGGACATACATGCGATAAAAGGTAAATTCTATCTCAGGAAAGTCATAGCGGAGGGCGAGCATGAACATCAGGATTTCAAATTCGCCATTTCCGACGCGCGTAAAATAGCCCGTTCAATTTCGGCTTTCGCGAACAATTCCGGGGGCCGGCTGCTTATCGGCGTTAAGGATAACGGTGTTGTGGCCGGAGTCCGTAACGAAGAGGATATCTATGTGGTCGAACAGGCCGCTCAACTCTATTGCAGACCGGCTCAGACCGTGGATTTCACCGCTATCAAAGGGGAGGAGGGAGCCATAGTGATAAGAGCGGACATAAAGCAGTCGCTCCAACGGCCCGTGCAGGCATCGGAACCTGACGGGTCATGGCGAGCCTATTATCGTGTGGCTGATGAGAATATTCTCGCGACTCCACTGATGGTCAGGGCGTGGAAACGGAAGGCTTCGGGGCGCCCCGCTTTATTCAGTCTCTGCGAGGCTGAGCAGACTTTAATCGACGCCCTCGCCCGCAATGAAATTCTCGCCACGGAAGAGATAATGCGTCTTTGCATGCTTTCTCAGGGCGCTGCGGAGGATATGATTGTCAGGTTATATGCTCTCGGAATCATAGATTTTCGTTTCGTTGACAGAAGTTTCAGGATTGTCGGAGCCGATCCGTCCGGTCTATGACGGGCAGGCGGTTCAAAATAGCGGTGGTGGTTGTGGCTCGCAATGCGGAGGCCACGATTGCAGAGGCTATGGAGTCCATAGTGACACAGGATTATGAGGATTTTCAGCTTGTGTTCTTCGACGATTGTTCCTCGGATTCGACTCTCGAGATAGCGGTGCGTTTTCGTGACAGATCTGTATTTACAGAGGGTAGAGCACCGCAATGGATCGGAAGGGCTGCAGCACTCGGCCGCGCTTTCGAAATGTGCTCGAGCGAGTATGTGATCGTCTGCGATGCCGACGACCGGTTAAGGCCGGGCGCTCTCCGAAGTCTTGCCGAAGAGGCTGACAGAACCGGCGCGGATATGATAATCGCGCCCATTGTCAGGATAAGCGGTGGAAAGGAAAAGATATTGCGTCCATGCGGGAAAATAGAATCGCTGGACGACATGCCGATAGATACGGTCCATTTTTCGCTATGCAACAAGCTTCTGCGGCTTGAAACCGTCAAACGCGGATGCAAGCCTTTTCCCGGAATAGACCGGTGGGAGGATCTCGGGGTTATCGCGCGATTCGTGGCGATCGAACCTAAAATATCGGTAATTGATCTGCCGGTCTATGATTATATCCGCCGACGAGGTGTCACGACCCTCTCCACCTCAGAAAATAATCTTATTGTCAGTAACCGGATCGCGATAGCGGAAAAACTTGACGGATGGTTCAGAGAAAGAGGTTTGTCAGACAAATATGGCGACTTCATCAGGCATATTAAATTTTATGCGATGATAAATATGGCGCGGACGCCTGATCGTGATCTGCGCCGTTGGTCTTCGGTTTATCCCGAGGTGCTCGGTTCGGTCATGTCATTGCGCCATGTTCCCCTCTTATATCGGCTTATATGTAAAATTGTCTTTCTTTTTTACAGATAATTGTAGCATAATGGGATAAAAGAGGAGAGTATTTCGTCAATTATTCGTATCTTTGTCAGCTTTTCTGCGCCTTCAGAATGAACATGAAGTACAACATAGCGGTCAACACGGTCAATGCGGCCTTGAAAATCTATGCCCATTGTCTGCCGAGTCATGTCAATCACAAGTTTCCGGAATTTGTGAAAGGACGAATAGCGCTCGTGCGCCGTATAGCGGAAGAGATGCGTAGTGACGACAGCGGTTATCCCGTAGTCTGGTTCCATGTGTCTTCCCTGGGCGAATATGCTATAGCGCGACCTCTGATCTCGCGTATAAAAGCCCACGGCAACGCCACTGTGGTACTTACTTTTTTCTCTCCCTCGGGCTACCGGGCCTTGAAGGACAATCATCCGGGCATTGACCACCTGTTTTATCTTCCGCTCGATACCCGCGATAACGTGCGCGGATTTCTTGAAGCTGTCAGGCCCTCGGTGGCTGTGTTCATGGTTTCGGAATATTGGCCAAACATGCTTGAAGAACTCAAATTCCGCAATGTTCCGACTTATCTTGTTTCTGCGATAATACGCAACGATTCGGTATTTTTCCGCTGGTATGGAAAAATCTTCCGTCGTTCGCTGAGTTCCTATACGCGTTTTTTCGTCCTTGACCGCAATTCTCTTGTCAACTTAAGGATGCTTGGGTGTACGAACGTGACTCTTTCAGGGGATCCGCTTTTTGACAATGCTATGCTTGTGGCAGACACGCCATGGTCCAGTGCGGCCCTTGACAGATTCTGCACCGGTGACCGTCCTGTGTTTGTTGCGGGAAGTGTCAGCGACAGCAAGGATATAGCGCTCGTGGCGAAAGCAGTCAGCGATCATCCGTCCATGAGGTGCATCATTGTGCCCCATGATGTCAGTGAAAGGACGCTTGAGAAAATAAGGAAATCTCTTGATTGCGGTTCGGTGCTCTATTCCGAGCTGGAGAGGAACGGGGGCGAGACAGCCGAGAGGATTGTCATAGTCGATTGTGTGGGCAAGCTTGCCTATATTTACCGTTATGCGACAATGGCCTACGTCGGGGGAGGCTTCACACCGCTGCTCCACAGCGTAATCGAGGCCACCGTCTATGGCGTGCCCGTCAGTTTCGGTCCCCGCATCGAACGAAAGGTGACGCCGCAGCAAATGATTGAACTCGGCATTGGCGCAATGGTCCGGACTCCGCAGGAACTATCGGCATGGATAGATTCGCTCACGCCGGATAAGCTGTCGGAAATTAAAAAAGCAGCCTTTGAATATGTCAAAAGCAATCTCGGAGCCACTGACGAAATCATAAAAACTATCGAAAACAGTCTATGGCAAAAAAAATAAAATACATTCTTTATCTCTGTCTGTTCGTGCCGATGGCATGGCTCCCGTTTCGAATCCTTTACGGAATAAGCGATTTACTGTATTTTATAATCTATCACTGTCTTCATTACCGGCTGGAGGTCGTGCGCAACCATCTGTCATCTTCATTTCCCGAATATACGCCCGATGAACTGCATGCTGTAGAGAAAGGTTTTTACCGTCAGCTTTGCGACAATATTGTTGAGACGGTCAAATTGCTGCATGTCTCGAACCGGGCCATAGACCGCCGGGTAGAGGTGCGCGGTGCGGGAATTGTGGAACAGCTTGCAGCGACCGGCAAACCCATATTCCTTTATCTTGGCCATTACTGCAACTGGGAGTGGGTTCCTGCAATCACGCATCATTTCAACGAGCCCAAGATATGCGCACAGATCTACAAGCCGTTGCGCGACAAACCGTTTGATCGCCTTATGCTGCGGGTGCGCTCTCGTTTCAACGCATTGAACATCCCGCAGAATCAGGCTTTGAGGACGCTGTTCTCTCTCAGTCGGCAAGGTTCTTTCATCGTCGGAATCCTCGATGACCATAGTCCCAACCACGGACGTTCTCACCATTACATGGAATTCCTGAATCATCCGGGAACAATCATAAATGTGGGCGCAGAAGAGATAGGTCGGCGCATCGGGGCCAAATATCTCTATCTCGACGTGGAAAAACTTTCACGTGGCCATTACCGTATGACGTTCAAACCTATCGTTATTACTGACCATTTCGACGATTATCCGGTCAGCCATCAGTACATGCGGATGCTTGAGGAAACGATCAGGCGGCAGCCTCCTTATTGGCTCTGGTCTCATAAACGCTGGCGTTACACTATGGCGGATCTTCAGAAAGAAGAAGATACTAAACAGGCCTCCGAGACCGAGAGCGTTGTCAATGACGAAAAAGGTAAGTAGGGCGCCACTCTGCAACGAATATTAATTTTTAAGATATAATAATGATGAATATAATCTGCGTTATTCCGGCCCGCGCCGAATCCACGCGCTTTTTCGAGAAACCGCTTGCCCTGATCTGCGGCAAGCCAATGATCCAGTGGGTCTATGAACATTGCAAAGAGGTGGAGATGTTCAGCGAGGTTTATGTGGCCACGGATTCCGACCGTATCCGTTCGGTTGCAGAAGGTTTCGGAGCCAAAGTCGTAATGACACGCTCTGACCATGACACCGCGACAGAACGCCTGTATGAAGTCTCGACACGTATTCCCGCTGACCTTTATGTCATGGTCAACGGCGATGAGCCTCTGTTGACGCGTGATGCCATAGTTCAGTGTGTTCCTGAAGGGCTGCAGCCCGATGATTTCTTTGTCAGCAATCTGATGACCGATTTCACAAATCCGGTTGAGGTGGTTGACGCCACCAACCTCAAAATCGTTACCGCGCAGGATGACCGCTGCCTGTTCATATCGCGCAGCCCCATTCCGTTTCCTAAAGGAGCGATGGATTATGTGTTCCATAAATTCGTAGGTGTGGGAGCGTTCACCCGCAAGGCTCTCGATTTCTATCACAACACTCCGCGCGGTCCTATCGAGAAAATCGAGGAGAACGATTCGTTCCGGTTCATAGAGAACCACAAGCCTATCTACTATTACAACTGCCACTGCAAGTCACTTTCCGTAGATAACCGAAAGGATATCGCCGGAGTCGAAGCATATTTCAAAGCTCTGCAGAAATAACTGCAGCGGTAATGACGCCAAAAGCTCAGTCCGGGTTCTGATTTTCAGAATCCGGATTTTTTTTATAATAAGACAACTTTTTTGCAAAAATCATGAAATATCATCCCTATAATTTTGCTGTCGAAATCAAAAACAACATTGACAGTGAAAAAATCAATTACATTCTTTATGGCTATGCTTGCAACCGGCATGTCCATATACGGGGCCGACACTCCGGTCACCGGAATGCTTAAAGGCAGAATCCTCGACAATGAGAATAATCCGCTTCCGGGAGCGGTCGTTACGATCGACGGAAATTCCCGATCAGCTGTCGCGGATGCCGACGGATTCTATTCGTTCGCAAGTCTGACTGCGGGAAACCATGCCCTGAGAGTCACCTACATCGGTTTTGCGCCATCGGTCAGGACCGTGATTATAAAAGGTCCGGAAATGACACAGGATTTTGTCATGACCGATAAATCACGGGAACTTAAGGAAGTGGTCGTCACGGGCGTTTTCTCGGGCCAGAGACGAGCGATCAACACACAGAAGAACAACATCAACATCACCAACGTAGTGTCGGCCGATCAGATAGGCAAGTTTCCTGATTCCAACATAGGCGATGCTCTGAAGCGCATAAGCGGAATCAATGTCCAGTATGATCAGGGGGAGGCGCGGTTCGGCCAGGTGCGGGGAACACCGGCTGCTTTCAGTTCGGTCACTGTAAACGGATCGAGAATACCGTCGGCAGAGGGCGACATACGTAACGTGCAGCTTGACCTCATTCCGTCGGATATGATTCAGACAATAGAGGTCAACAAAACCCTGATGCCTGATCAGGACGGCGATGCGATAGGCGGTTCAATCAATCTCGTCACCAAGAATTCTCCACGGCGTTTCACTTTGAATGCAGTCGCCGGATCGGGCTACAACTGGATAAGCCGCAAGGCTCAGCTGAATTTCGGCCTGACAATAGGCGACCGTCTGTTCAACGACCGCTTCGGATTCATGGCTTCCGCCTCCTACAATAATGCTCCAGCCGGCTCCTATGATACGGAATTCCTTTGGGAAAAAGATGATAAGGGGAATGTCTATATCAATGATTATCAGATCAGACAATATTTCGTTACCCGTGAGCGTCAGAGCTATTCCCTTTCGCTTGACTGGAAATTCAATGATTTCAACAAAATATGGTTTAAAGGAATTTTCAATAACCGCAATGACTGGGAAAACCGTTACCGCACTACGCTGAAAGACATAACTCCGGAGGGAGTGGCTGACGTCAGAGTGCAGACAAAAGGCGGTTCCGGCGATGAAAGGAATGCAAGGTTGGAGCGCCAGCGTACGATGGATTTCTCATTGGGTGGAGAGAATCTGTTCGGTCCGATAGGGCTTGACTGGAAAATAGGATATGCGAAAGCTTCGGAAGATCGTCCGAATGAAAGATATATCGACTATCGTCTGAAAAAACAACATTTTGATTTTGATCTGACGGATACGCGTATGCCTTTCGCCACTCCTGAAGAAGGTTCAACGATGCTTCTTGACAAGGATTTTTCTTTAAAAGATCTGACTCAGCAGCAAGAGTCTATTTCCGAACGGGATCTCAGGATCGCACTTGATTTCAAAACTCAACTCAGCGAACGCTCGCGGCTGAAATTCGGATTCAAGTTCGTCAACAAGACCAAAGACAAGGAGATAGATTTCTATGAGTATTCTCCCGTTGACAAGAAAGCGTTCAATGCGGATGCAATGGCCAATACTGTCGATCAGACAACTGACCGATTCATGCCCTCCCCGAAATATCAGGCCGGAACATTTATTTCAAAAGAGTTTCTCGGTTCGCTTGACCTTGACAACAGCTCTATGTTCGAGAAATCACAGGTGCCCGAAGAGCTCGCCGGAAATTACAATGCGAGAGAAAACGTCACTTCAGGCTATGTGCGGATAGATTCACGCATTGCGGATAATCTGAAATTCATGGGCGGTCTGCGAGTGGAGAACACTTCTCTCCGTTACACCGGTCGCGTATATGACGACGAGGCGAACACAGTCTCTATAACCGATCCGGAAACGTCAAGTTACATCAACTTTCTTCCCTCGTTGATCCTGAAATGGGACGTGGCAAAGAATTTTCTGTTGCGCGCCGGTTATAACCAGTCCATATCCCGTCCGAAATATTCCGCGATAGTTCCGTGCATGAATATAAAGCGCGGCGACAACGAGCTTGTCATAGGAAACCCCGGCCTCAAGGCCACCACTTCGCATAACATGGATCTCAACGCGGAATATTACTGGAAATCGATAGGACTTGTATCGGCCGGCGTTTTCTACAAGCGCATAGAAGGATTCATTGTCGATGAGGTCGCTTTCAACCGTGAATATGAAGGTAACGTATGGACCAAGCTGACACAGCCGAAAAACGGGGGAAATGCCAACATTCTGGGAGTCGAACTCGCCTGTCAGCGTGATTTCGGGTTTATAACTCCTGCCCTGAAGTGCATGGGATTGTACGGAACCTACACCTATACCCATTCCCGGGTGACCGACTTCAATTTCGAAGGACGTGAGAACGAAAAGGATCTTACTCTTCCCGGATCACCGGCACATACCGCCAATCTTTCCCTTTACTTCGAGAAACATGGTCTCTCCGCAAGGCTCTCATTCAATTACGCCTCGGCCTTCATCGACGAAATGGGCGCCAGCAAGTTTTATGACCGATACTACGATAATGTGAAATACATGGATTTCAATGTAAGCTATACTTTCGGACGTAAAACAAAAATCACATTCTATGCAGACTGTACGAATCTCCTGAACCAGCCTTTGCGCTACTATCAGGGAAGCAAGGACTACACAATGCAACAGGAATACTATGGCGTGAAACTCAACGGTGGAATAAAACTGACATTTTAAACTTTGAAAAATATGATAAACAGACTTCTTTCCGCGGCTCTTGCGCTCGTATGCGCTTTCAGCGTGGCCGCACAGGACAAAATCGAAAAAGGCGATATCAATCTTATCGTAGTCTCGGATCTGGGACGCAACGGTTACTATGATCAGAAAGGCGTGGCCTCGACCATGGGGCTGGTTGCTGAAAAGATAGGCCCTGATGCAGTCCTCGCGCTCGGAGACACTCACCATTATGAAGGCGTCCAGAGCGTTTCGGATCCCTTGTGGATGACCAATTATGAGTTAATATACAGCCATCCGGAACTGATGGTCCACTGGTATCCTGTCTGCGGAAATCATGAATATCGCGGCAGCACGCAGGCTGTGCTGGACTATTCCGCAATCTCCCGGCGATGGGATATGCCTGCAAGATATTATACGAAGGTGTTCGGGGACGAAGATGAGGCTACTGTAAGGATAGTGTTTATCGACACGGCTCCGCTCATCGACAAGTATCGCAAGAATAACGCGACCTATCCCGATGCCAGTCGTCAGGATATGGAAGCTCAGCTCGAGTGGCTCGATAAAACTCTGGCCGATGCTACGGAGGACTGGGTGGTTGTAGTGGGCCATCATCCGATATACGCATTTACGGACAAACCCGACTCGGAAAGATCCGATTTGCAGAAAAGAGTCGATCCTATTCTCAGGAAGCATAAGGCTGACATGTATATCTGCGGACATATTCACAATTACCAGCATATCCGCAAGTCGGATTCCGGCACGGATTATGTTGTCAATACCTCGGGTTCCAAGACTCGGGCAGCGGGCAAAACGGATGGCACGGTATTTTGCAGTGACGCAGCAGGATTTTCGGTGCTGACTGCCGACAAAAAAGCGCTGCGACTCAACTTCCTTGACAAGGACGGCCGTGTGATATACACTGTGTCGCGAAACAAATGAGTTTTATCTGACAGAGGAGATTTTAAATAAGCCAATCAGCCATCCGACGGAATGTCAGATGGCTGATTGTTGTATTCCGGAAGAACAGCTATATTCAATCGTTGGGATAGAAACGGCGATGGAAAAATTTGATCTGCGGTATGATGGACTTCTGCCAATACTTGCCGTTATGATTTCCGGGAGAGGTCAGGAATGTGTGTCTGATTCCCTTGGCAGTCATGGCTTTGTCCAGATTGCAGTTGACATTATAGAAGAAATCCTCGGTGCCGCAGTCGAAAATTATTCCGTAGCCTTTGGGATTGACCTTGTCTTTCTCGATGAGAGTAATGACAGTGTGGTCTTCCCATCTTTCAGGATATTTTTCCTTGGAGCCGAGAAAATCGGCCATGTTCCATCTTTTTGGGAAAGGACGGATATCCACACCGCCGGAAGTGGCGCCGGCATTGCGGAAGAGTTCAGGATGGCGCAGCCCTATCCAAAGACCTCCGTGGCCGCCCATGCTCAGGCCAGTGATGGCTCGCTGGGAAGGTGTGCGGCGCGTACGGTAGTTCTTGTCGATCCACGGGACGAGTTCTTTGGTGATGTAGCTTTCCATCTGCATTGCGGAATCGACGGGAGAATCCCAATACCATGAATTACGACCCTGCGGGCACACGATGATCATGCGATAGAGGGTGGCGAGGCTGTCGGTGTTTATGATTCCGGGCCATGATCTGTGGTCACCTCCATGACCGTTGAGCAGATAAAGGACGGGATAGTCTTTCTGCACACCTTTCTCATAATCGGCAGGAACCGATACGGAAATCAAACCGGGGGATTTGATGAAATGCGACGGAACTTCCCGTACTGTGATTGCCATCGTGGCCATTGACGAAAGAATAGCGATGGCCAGTAAACTGAATAATTTTTTCATCTGAATGATATTAGAGCCTTTTGTTTTATTCCTGATATTAAACGAACTGATTTAAACTTATTTCAAAATGTTAATTCAGAACTGACGGAAACCTTCGGCTTTACCATTTCGGCAGGATTCCGACCGCTTTCTTCCCTTTTTTCAATCACAATGGAACCCCATTGCTCTTTCAAAAAGGTCGAAATCATCTCGGAATCATACTCGAAATGTTAATTTGCAATAAGTTTAAATCAGTTCAACGATTGCACAACGATAGTTGTACGCAAAGATAGGCAATATCCTCCAAATCCCAAAGGCTAAGTTTTTTTGTTTCCGCGCATGCAACAAAAAACGAAAGGGTCACGTTCTATGAATATGATGAACGAAGGACTTGTCTTAGGATTGTTGCTCCCCTTCCTTGGAACAGCGGCGGGAGCGGCATGCGTTTTTTTCATGCGTCGCGAAATGGCATTGCCTCTGCGAAAAATATTGCTCGGTTTCGCGGCCGGAGTGATGGTCGCTGCATCGGTCTGGTCACTTCTCATACCTTCGATGGAGGTAGGCGAGGCCGACGGCATGGGGCGCGTGATTCCGGCAGCCGTGGGCTTCATGTTCGGAATACTGTTCCTTCTGTTGCTTGACCGCCTGGTTCCCCATCAGCACATAGATTCGTCGCGCAGCGAGGGACCCCGCAGCAAATGGTCGCGGACATCGAAACTTGCTCTCGCCGTGACTATCCATAATATTCCCGAGGGCATAGCCGTAGGGATAGCGCTTGCCGGCGCATTGGAAGAAAATGGGTTGCTGACCATGTCGGGCGCATTGGCCCTGTCAATAGGAATCGCGCTTCAGAACTTTCCTGAAGGGGCAATCGTGTCGATGCCTCTTCATGATCTTGGCAACAGTCGCGGCCGTTCGTTTCTGATAGGGGCGCTGAGCGGTGCGGTGGAGCCGGTGGCTGCGGCAGTGACAATGTTTCTTGCCGCCCTGGTGCTCCCTGTTTTCCCCTACATGCTTTCTTTCGGGGCCGGAGCGATGATTTATGTCGTCATCGAGGAGCTGATTCCGGAAACCGCCGAAGGAGAGCATTCCGATCTCGGAACGATAGGTTTCGCTGTGGGTTTCGTGATGATGATGGTGCTGGATGTCGTGCTATCGTGAAAATCAAGGAAATTTTTTTCACCTCGAATATTCTTTGTATATTTGTTGACGTAACAGAAACCCAATTTAACTGAAAATGAAATTTCTTAGAATTCTACCCGTTGCAGCATTGATCGCTCTCGCTGCATGCAATTCCGGTTCCGACAAGAAGGGGGCCGAAAGCCAGGCGGACACTACTGAAACCCAGGCCGTCGCCCAGACCGAGACTCAGGCTGCTGCCACCTCTGAAGTAATCGATGTCAAGTCCGGAGAAGATCCCGTAGCCACTCCCGGAAAGCCTGTTGTCATTGACTTCTCGGCCGTGTGGTGCGGCCCTTGCCAGCAGTTCAAGCCGGTATATCACAAGGCAGCGAGCGAATATGCGTCCAAAGCCACTTTCTATGCCGCAGACCTTGACGAATGCACGGAATTAGGCCAGAAGTATAACGTGACCAACATCCCCTGCGTGGTTATTCTAAAAGATGGAGCAGAACCGGTCATTCAGGTCGGAGCAATGGATGAGGCCGCATTCAAGGAACTTCTTGACAAAAGCCTTTGATGTTAGTACTCTATAGAATCTATCAGCTGGTGATAATGGCGCCGCTTTTGCTTCTGGCGACCGTTATCACCGCTCTTTTCACTATCGCCGGCTGCTTTCTCGGCGGAGGGCGCTGGTGGGGCTACTATCCGTCGCACTGGTGGGGCCGCGTTTTCTGCATTCTCACCCTTGTGCGAGTAACGGTGAAAGGACGCGAGAATATCGATCCTTCCACAAGCTATGTTTTTGTCGCCAATCATCAGGGCGCCTACGACATATTCAGTATCTACGGTTATCTTGACCACAAGTTCCGCTGGATGATGAAAGCTTCTCTCCGCAAGATTCCTCTGGTGGGGCAGGCATGTGAGAGCGCCCATCAGATTTTCGTTGACAAATCAAGCCCGTCGGCGCTCAGAAAAACCATGGAGCGCGCAGAGGATGTCCTGCGTGGAGGAACGTCACTCGTCGTTTTTCCCGAAGGCGCCCGCACTTTTGACGGCAAAATGCGTCCTTTCAAGCGCGGGGCCTTTATGCTTGCCGAAGAGTTCAAGCTTCCTCTTGTGCCCGTGACGATCGACGGCTCTTTCGAGGTGATGCCTCGTACAAGTAAAATTCCCCACTGGGGACACATCACTCTTACGATACACAAACCTATACCGGCTCCGGAAACTCATGAGGAGATGCCGGCTGTCATTCAGCGCTGTTTCGACGAAGTCCACTCCTCGCTGTAATACTCCATATAAGCGCGACACAGCATGCGAATTCCGCCGGGAGTGGGATAGTCGCCTGAGAAATACCAGTCGCCGGGACAATCCTTGACCGCATCGTGCAGTCCCTCAAGGCTCTGGTAGATGAGCCGGACTTCCGAGGTGCAATCGGGCGGAGTCAGCATTTCGGCTATTTTCGCCGAAATCTCATCGTCGGTAAAGGGATCGTAAATTTCCTTCACTGGATTGTAAAGGTCGCTGTCGGGGGCCTCGAGAAGGCTCTTGCATTTCTCATAGACATCTTCAAGAAGCTCTTTTCGGCCGCTTTCAATCAGAAGCTCTACCGCCGCACGGAAAGCGCAGAATTCATTCATGTGGCTCATGTCTATTCCGTAGTAGTCGGGATACCTCACCTGTGGCGACGAGCTGACAACCACGATTTTTTTAGGCTTCAGGCGTCCGAGCATTTCCAGAATGCTTTGGCGCAGGGTGGTGCCGCGCACGATGCTGTCATCGATGACCACAAGGTTGTCTTCACCGGGGCGGATGATGCCGTATGTGACGTCATAGACGTGGGCTGCGAGATCATTTCGAGTATCTCCTTCGGAAATGAACGTGCGTAGTTTGATGTCCTTTATGGCTACCTTCTCCACTCTGACGTAGCGGCGCATGAGAGCTTTGAGCCGTTCCGGATCACAGTTGCCGGAAGCAATCATTTTTTCGATGGCCTCGAGTCTCATGCGGTCGAGCCGGTTTTCGAGTCCCTGGACCATTCCGATGAAAGCGACTTCAGCCGTGTTGGGTATGAAGGAGAAGACGGTGTGGTCATAATCGTTGTCAATGCTTTCAAGAACTTTTCCAACGAGGTTGCGGCCGAGCTGTTTGCGTTCGCGGTAAATGTCGGCGTCGCTGCCTCGCGAGAAATAGATCCGTTCAAAGGAGCAACGTTCGTTTTTACCTGGCTCGATGATAGGGGTAACTTCAATCTCTCCGGCCTTGTTGATTATTATAGCCTCGCCCGGTGCGAGTTCCTTGACTTCATCAAACGGGGCGGCGAAGACGGTCTGGATAACCGGACGTTCGGAGGCCACGACCGCTATCTCGTCGTCGATGTAGTAGAAGGCAGGTCTGATTCCATGGGAATCGCGTACAACGAACATGTCGCCCGAACCCGTCGAACCACACATGGCGAAGCCACCGTCCCAAGACGGAACGGTAGCCTTCAAAACTCGGCGCAGGTCGATGTTGTCCTCGATTGCCGTGGTCAGGGCCGGGTCGCAGAGAGTGTCGCGGAATTGGCGGTAGAGTCTGTGGTTCTCTTTGTCGAGAGTATAGCCGAGCTGTTCGAGAATCACGATGGTGTCGCTGTATAGGCGCGGATGCTGTCCGGTGGCGACTATCGAATTGAAGATGCTGTCAACATTGGTCATGTTGAAATTGCCACACATCAGAAGGTTGCGCGACCGCCAATTGTTTCGGCGCAGGAAGGGATGGACATAACTTATTCCACGTTTCCCGGTAGTGCTGTAGCGGAGATGGCCCATATATATCTCACCTAAGAAAGGTGCCCGTAGTTCAGCCTCCTCGGGCGACATGGATTCGATATGGTCAGCTTCCACGGCCGAAAATATTTTGCTGAAGACCTCGGTTATGGCCTGGGTCCCCATGGCACGTTCGCGGAACACGTATTCCTCTCCGGGATGAGCATGGAGTTTGACAACTCCCACTCCGGCGCCTTCCTGACCGCGGTTGTGTTGCTTCTCCATCATCAGATAAAGCTTTCCAAGGCCATAGGCATAGGTGCCGTATTTCTTTTTGTAGTATTCCAGCGGGCGGCGCAGCCGAATCATGACAATGCCGCATTCATGTTTGAGAGGTTCCATCCTTTTTGACGTTTTCTTGTTGGCGTATTTTAAAATCAGGTATCGGTGTATTAAAAGAAGTCACCCCCTGCCGCAGTGGCAAGAGGTGACTGTCATTTATCGTTTCATAGAGGGATGCGGGTTATTTTTCGTTTCCCATTTCTTTTGCGCGTTCGAGATATTTTTCGAAGTCGATTCCGAGTCGCTGGCCATATTCGGGATAGTCAGTTATGATTGTCTGATAGGTCTCGGCCTCTTCCTTGTATTTTTTCTGAGCGTTATATACATTGGCTTTCTTCAGAAGAATATATGGCGTCAGCGAGGGGTTGTTGTCGGAAATTTTCTCGGCTTTGTCATAACATCCGAGAGCGTCCTCGAGTTTGTCAAGGTTGACGTAGCAGTCACCCTCGAGGGCTTTGGCTGTGGCTCCGATCACTGATTCAGTGCCGTTATATTTTTTCAGGTAGTCAAGAGCTTCCTGATATTTGCCTTGTTTGTAGAGAATGATGGCAGAGTTGAGGGCGGCGCGGTTGCCGGCTTCGTAACCGTACTCGTCTGCTACATGCTGATACTGGGCCAGAGCGGTGGAGTCATTGCCCGACATCATCTCGAGATCGGCCTGACCGATGGCGTTATTGGCGTTGGCGATGCCGGGACGGCGGATCGCAAAAATGTAGATAAGAATGATGGCTATGACGGCCGTGATAGCTACGCAGACCCACATTATGGTCTTCTGGTTGCTTGCCACTTTCTCCTGCAGACCTGAAAGTGAATCCACTTCTTTTTCTGCAGCTGCGGGATTGTCGTTGATGTTCTTATTGGACATGATATTTTTACTATATTTCTTTTGTTTTTTATTTGACGGGAAAAGTCTCGTTTTCAAGCGTTATTTTCCGAATTGCAAAATTAATAGTATTTTGCCGATTGTAAAAATTTTTCGCATATAAAATCAATTTTTTGTTTCGGACGGAATCTTTCTATCGGAAATATTTGTTAAATTTGTGAATCAATCTAATCCCTGAAATATGTCAGACAAACAACCCGTAGTTATCACCATAGGCCGTCAGTTCGGAAGCGGTGGCCGCGAACTTGGGCGTAAACTCTCCCATCGCCTCGGATACAAATATTATGACAAGGAGCTGCTGCGCGAGGCTGCACGACAGGCCGGAGTGGGCGAAGAGTTTTTTGAACGTAACGACGAGCGGTTTCCTTCGTTTCTGAACGGAATATTTTCTTTTGCGTTCGGTTTGAATTCAGTGAATTGTTATGCGGGCAGTACCTCGATATCCGATGACAGCCTTTACCGGGCACAAAGCGATTTTATCCATTCGCTGGCCGAAAAAGAGCCTTGTATAATTGTGGGACGCACGGCTGACTATGTCCTCAGGGATCATGGAAAACTTGTCAACATATTCGTGCATGCCCCCGCTGAAAAATGCGCCGCCCGCATAATGGCTCGCGAAGAGGAGAATCTGACGGAAGAGAAAGCGCGCGCAAAAGCCAATAAAATCAATAAACTGCGTGCGAACTATTACAATTTCTATACTGACAAGACGTGGGGGGCTGCCTCAAGTTACGATATGTCGCTGGATACTTCCGTCATGTCGATGGACCAGCTGGTAGAGGTCATTGTGGAATATCTTTCACGCCGTTTCCCTGACGAGGATTTCTCGCAGCCGGCCGAGTTCGACTCATGGGCAGGCCACGGCGACGCACCACGCTAAACTGAATGCGAACATCGTCATCGATGTGGCGCCGAGCAGCGGATTGAGCTGACGGCCCTTTCTGCGTTTCATCTGATCGGCAATGGAAAAGGCTATGACGCAATAGACGGCGGCAATTATGATAGCTGCTGTTTCCGATACAGTTTTGTACCATTCCGACATTAGCAATGCTGCCGCAAGCGCATTGCACCGATAGATCCATCGCATCGATTTCCGGCCGAAAATCACGGCAAGCGTTTTCTTGCCGACGGCTTTGTCATCGTCCATGTCGCGGTAGTTGTTTATTATCAGTACGTTGGCGCCCATGAGGCCTGCCGAAAGGCCTGCCATCGCTATGGGCCAGCCAAATTGTCCGCCTTGGAGGACATAGGTGCAGCAGACCGGGATCAGACCGAAAAAGAGTATGACGGCCACTTCTCCAAGCCCGTGGCGCGAAAGCGGATATGGCCCGGCGCTGTAAGCTACGACTCCCAGCGCGATGAAGATTCCTGCGGGGATCAGCCACCAGCCTCCGAACAACAGCAGCGACAGCCCGACAGCACATGCCAGTCCTAAAACAATATAAGTAGCCGCAAGCATTGCACGAGGTGAGATATCTCCTTCGGTCACACCGCGCCGAGGCCCTTCGCGTCCTTTTTTGTCGAGGCCGTCGGCGAAGTCATAATATTCGTTTGCGAAATTGGATGATATCTGGGCGAGAATAGCAAACAGAAGACACAATGCCGCCGGAAGAAGACGGAATGTATTGTTTGCTGCCGCACAGCCGCATGCCATGAACACACCCGCTACTGAAACGGGGAGCGTGCGCAGGCGCATGGCTTCAATCCAGCACTTTATTTTCTTCTTTGTCATCATTGATATAGGGAGTTTCGTCGGGCCCGAGCCTGAAGCATCCGAGAACTGCTTGACGAATGCGGTCGGCTTCAGGACATTTTCGACGCAATATCTTCAATATGGTGTAGAGGTAGTCGTCTTTATCGCGCAATCCGCACATTCCCGCGACATTACATCCGGGCAGCATCGATTTCTGGTTATATACGCGAAGCACCGAAGCATAGTCGTTCGTGGCAAGATAACTCTGGAATTCCTTGCACAGCCCGTTGTAGATGCCGCGCGGATTTATTTCTTTCGGCAGGTTCTCCAGATGGCGTTCAAGCTTCTCTATGCTGTCGAAGCGCCCGTCTATGCGGCATTCCATCAGGCGCTTCACTTTATGGCGGGTGTGGAGCAGGGCCTGTTGGCGCAGGTCGTGACGGAATTCCGTCATGATGCTTTTCTTCACGCGTTGGGCCACTATGTTTTCGTCTTTCCCGCAGAATGTGGCCACGGCTCTGACCACTTCCTCTATGAGCAGTATGTTCTCGACTTCAGCGACATCGGGAACCATGATCCTTTTCCTTCTGAGATATTCGACCTCGTTGACGTCGCGGCGGTCACGGTCAACGATGCCGAGAGAATCCATGTGGTGAAAAGCGTTGAGGTCATTGAAAGTCCGCGTAGCTTCGATCACTTTATTGCAGCTTCCGAGTGCCTGAATGGTGAAGTTGTGGAATATAAGTGGATAGAGTTTCGCATCTATCGATCTGCGTCCGTCGCCTTCGGTGAAAATGACCGGCTTGCGCGAGCCTAAGATCGACCGGTATATTTCGTCGGAGATGGCTGTCTGTGGGGGCATAACCTCGTAGTCCCACGTATTGTTGCGGGGATCGCATCCTCTTACCCATATAGTCGAAGAGGCGGAGCGTGAAGCGGCAAAGTCGAGATCATGTGTGGTATATACAAAACGACAGTCGGGCCGCATTGATTCCAGATGGTTCCAGAGCGCGCTTATGACTGTAGGGTGCAGCAGCATTTCGGGGCTGTCAACGAACACGGTCGAGCGTTTGGGCGCGAACGTCATCGCTCCTATATAATAGAGCACGGCTTTTTCACCGGCCGACAGTCGCGATGAGGAGTAGCTTTCACCGGCCGATCCGGCGGTGTCGTGAGTGAAGAGCAGTCGTCCGCTCTCGGTTAGTATCCTGTTCCCGGGAAAAACTTCTTCCCAGAGGTCTATGACGGTGTCAAGCTGCGAGAACGGGAGTCGGGCGTCGGTATGTCCGCGCCTTGACAGTTTATATCTGAGCAGACTGAGCATTTCGTTGCGCATGAGCATTGTCAGTACTCTCTCAAACTGCGTCGTCTCTTTCTCATGAGGCATGCCTTGTTCAATCGCTTCGTCATAAATACGGTCGATGACGGCATTTCCCGTAGGTCCCGACGTGCGCTCGAAGATTGCATACAGTGCCGAAAGCGGGAATGCCGAGGATCCTGCCTCTCTGGCCACGTAGGCTGCGAAACGGCTTTTGCCGGCTCCGTTGGCTCCGACAATTATTATCTGGCGTGCGGCCTCGTCAACACTCAGCCTTTTACCTGAAGGGAGCGGGGGAAGTTGTAACGGTTTTACAGACATGGCGTTGGATTTTACAATTCAAGGGAGCCTGCTCCCTTACGCAATATGTTCGGCGAGGAGCTGTCGGTCAGATCCACGATGGTGGATTGTTCCGAGCCGCCGTTACCTCCGTTGATCATCAACGCGATGTTGTTGCCGTTTTCATAGCGAAGAAGAATCTCGTCGGGGAAAATTATCTCGTCTTCCGACAGGCCGACGGTGGGTATGGAGGTGGTCAGCAACGGATGTCCGAGTTCTTCCGCGAGCGCACGCGCAATGGCGTTGTCGGGAATTCTGAGCCCGACCTGGCGGCGCCCCTTGAATGCTTTTGGCAATCCTGGCGCCGAGGGGAGTATGAATGTGAAAGGCCCGGGAGTGTTGTGGCGCAGGATGGCGTAGGCCCGGTTGTCTATGCGGGCGTATTCGCTTGCCTGCGAAATATCGCTGCAGATGATTGAGAGGGTGTTTTTCTGCGGATTGATACCCTTCAGCTGGCATAGACGCTCTATCGCGCTCTGGTTAAGCGCGTCACACCCAATGGCATAGAGCGTGTCGGTGGGATATAGGATGAGATTCCCGTCGCGAAGCTCGGCGACAGCTTCCGAGATGTATCTGTCGTTTATCGATGTCGGGTAGATTCTTAATGTATTCATGGGCCTGTGCGTGATGATTCTTCAACGTCAAAATTAGTGAATTCCACGCTTATATAAAAATAAAAAAGAGATGTTTCACAACATCTCTTTCCCTTTAAACCTTTATCTTAATCTAATACTATGAAAAACACACGTGCAAAAGTATGCAATTTTCATGGTTGGACAAGTAGTCGGATGATGTTTTAACATTAATTTAACTAAAACTTCTCTAAATCTCTTGACTTTTGTCTATCAATTGATTTGAAGAGATTGGTTCAGGCTCCAAAATTACGTAATTTTATTTTTGTGGCCGAAAAATTATCAATAAATAACAAGGTTTTGTTTCTCGGATTGCGTATCTTTGCACTATATAATATATTGGCTTTAGGCCATTCTCCTTTTTTCTTTACCTTAAACCATGACCAGATTCGGCATTCTATCTTTTTTCGCGGTGCTTCTGCTTTTTGCGGCGGAGGGATGTTCCGATTCCGGAGACTCATTCCGGGGTTTCCCGTGTCGTCTGAAAGGCGGAGAAAAATGGAACCTGCTCTCCATGAAAGGGGAGGTGATTGCCGGAGAGTGTTCGGCGCACAGGCCTACGCCTGTCAGCTGCGGTCGTTTCTGGGCGCAGAATGACAACGGATACTGGCAATTGTATTCAGTCGTATCGCCCGAGAAGCCACTGATAGAGAAAGAGTACAGATACGTCTCGAATTTTTACGACAACCGCGCGCTGGTCGCTGAACGTGACAAACCGGTGTCAGTGATTGACAGAGATGGAAAAGTGACGCTTGAGCTCGATAAGATCGAGGGAAAGATCCCCGGCAAATTTATCAATATCGCTGACGGAATGGCAGTCTATACCGTGGATTCTCTTCAGGGTGTCGTAAGTTTCGATGGCCGTCAGGTTCTTCCTGCGGAATATCCTGCGGTTAATATGCCGTCATGCGGACGTATCATAGTCTCTGACCGCAATCACGAGGCATTCAATGCTTCCGCCCCATCAGGAGCGCCTGAATCCGTGGCCATAGTGTTCGATTACTCCGGTCGTGAGTGTTTCCGCATAAGTTCCCGCGTCTATGGCCGCATGGCCGAGAATTTTACGGCCGGGTATCTCCCGGTTGCCACCGTGGCCGGAGAAAAAGAATCGTGGGGACTTCTGGACGAGACGGGACGGCAGGCCGTTGCTCCCGATTCCATAAACAGGGCCATCACTGACATAGCCGGAAACAATTACGTGTTCATGAATGACGGTGGCCTTTTCGGACTGCGTTCGCTCATCGACGGCTCCGTGGTGCTGGAGCCGCGTTTCTCGAGCGCACGGTTTCTCGATGAAGCCCATCTTGCCGTTTCTGAATCCGATTCCACGGCCGGAGGCAATGAGCGGTACTCGATAATAGACCTTAAAGGCGAGAGAGCCGTTAAGAGAACTTTCCTCGCTCTTTCTCCTGTGTTCTCGGGCAATCTTTTCGCCTGTATTGATGAGGGGAGATGGGTGATAATGGATCCCGAGGGCGAGATGCGCAGCGATCTTCCGGAAATAGAGGATGTCTTTTATTCGACAGAGGAACCCTCTTCTTTCCTGACATCGGATTACATCGACATCGACCGTCTGATACGTGGGACAGGAATGAGTCCTGTCGGGACATTCGGCATGACATTCGGATCGTCCGCAAAAGACCTTCTTGATCGGCAGGCTGAAGAGCTGGACTTTATCGCCCCTCCCGTGGCCGCGAATTATGGCAACACTGATGAAATCAATTTTTTCCCTACGGTCGAAGGCGAGATGGTTGCTGTCACGGTCAATTTCCCCGCGGCTTTAAGCCATCCCGTTTTCACTCCCGGCAGAATTATCGACTATCTATGGGGCACTTTCCCGAAAGCGAACGGGCCGGGAACGCTTACGGAATATGAGTTCACCGACGAAACGCCGTCACGTTTTACGGTAATGTTCAATAACTATGGCAAGCTCCGAGGCAAATTGCGGCGGCTGTATGGCGCCCTGACAGAGCATTTCAGCGCATTCGGTAAGGTTGCCGCCTCCAATTCAGGCGCAACTCTCATAGATCTCGGAAACGGGCGCTATGCGTTGGTGGCAATCGAGGACAATTCGGTGAAAGCAGTCTGGGGCTTGTTGCCCGAGGCCGACAGGTCGCTGCATCCCTACGAGGGGAATCAGGAAAAACTCAAGGTCATCTTTGCGGAACAGACCTTCGGTTACGGCGGAGAGGTAAAATGAATAAAAGAAATAATAATCTGATAATTAATAGATATATGACAAAGAAAATCAAACTGTTTTGTGCGGCGTCGCTATTGGGAGCCATGACACTCGGAGCGCCGTCAGCAATGGCGCAGGACGATGAATTCGATTTCAGCTCCCAGCGCGGTGAAGTGAAGCATTACAATGCTGTCCCGGGTAAGAAACTTGACCATCACGGAATCATTATCAATCCAACTCCGCAGAGCGTGAGCCGTCCGAACACCGGAATGCTGAACATCAGCGGAGGTTTCCGCATCAAGGACAAGAAAAAGGCGTTTGCCGATGATCTCGGATTCCTTCGTCAGGGTGTCGGGGGCATCGAGGTTGATATCGATTTCGGCGCCAAAGCCGCCAAAAAGGCCGGAGTAAAGGCTGTTGACGGAGCATATCTTCTTGATATCGGCCCCAAGAAAATTGTCATTACCGGCTATAACGAGCGCGGAGCTTTCTACGGACTCCAGACTCTTCGCCAGATTCTGGCAAGCCCGGCATGCAAGGGCGGTGATCTTCCCATGATGGTCATCAACGATTATCCTTCGATGAAATATCGCGGTGTCGTTGAGGGCTTCTACGGAACTCCCTGGAGCCATCAGGTACGCATGTCGCTGCTCGATTTTTACGGACAGAACAAGCTGAACGAATATCTCTACGGCCCCAAGGACGATCCCTATCACAGCTCTCCCTACTGGCGTCAGCCTTATCCCGAGCAGGAGGCGAAAAACATCAAGGAACTCGTGGACCGCGCCAAGAAGAATCATGTCAATTTCATCTGGGCGATCCATCCGGGAAAAGATATCCGCTGGGACAAGGCCGACTATGACTCGCTTGTCAACAAGTTCAACATGATGTATGATCTCGGAATCCGTTCGTTCGCGATCTTCTTCGACGATATCGAAGGAAAGGGAACCGATTCCCACATGCAGGCAAAACTGCTCAACGATCTGACCAATGATTTCGTGAAAGCCAAAGGCGATGTCAACAATCTCATCGTGTGTCCCACCGACTACTCCCAGCTCTGGGCGGGTCCCGGCGAAAACGGCCAGCTTGCGATCTATGGCCGCGAACTGAATCCCGATGTTGAAGTGTTCTGGACCGGAGCAGTCGTGTGCAGCGACCTGACCCCGGAGACACTTGAGTTTATCAATACCCGCATCAAACGCCCGGCGCTCTACTGGTGGAACTATCCCGTGACCGATTATGTGCGCCCCATTATCCTCCAAGGCCCCGTCTATGGTCTCGACACCAATCTGACGGCCGATCAGGTAGCCGGTTTCATCAGCAATCCCATGGAACATGGCGAAGCGTCGAAACTCGCTCTCTACGGTGTTGCCGACTATTCCTGGAACACTCCCGCCTACAATCCTCTAGACAACTGGGAGCGCGGTCTCGTGGAAATCATGCCCGGCGCTCCTGAAGCATACCGCACATTCGCCATCCATTCGGCCGACACCGAGACCGGTTACCGCCGCGATGAGTCGTGGGAGACGGTTATTTTCCCTTATAACCATTACACTCCTCAGCAGTTTGCAGAGCTGAAGAAGGAATTCGAGAAAGTGGTCAAGGTCGAGGGTGAGATCCAGAAAGGATCTACCAATCCCGGTCTGCTGAAAGAACTCCAGCCCTGGCTCACACAGTTTACAAAAGTGGGCAAGCGAGGCCTTGCGACCCTCGATCTGATCAAGACTTTCGAAAGCGGAAACGACTCCGTGTTCTGGACCCGATATGTCGAAAACGTGATGACCCCCGAGGACATAAAAGGCTATAACGAGCATAAGATAGGCACAATGAAACTCCATCCGTTCTATCTCAACGCCATGGACGGCATGGTCAAGGATTTCTATCAGAAAGTGAGCGGAAAGGTGCCTACGATGTATCGCGGAGCAGGAACCTTCTCCCACAAGAGCGCCAAGGACATCGCCCCGATGCTTGATAACGATCCTTCAACATTCTATCACTCCAGCGAGGCCCAGCGCGAGGGCACATGGTTCGGCATAGATCTGCTGACGGTGCGTCCCATCGATCAGGTGGATATCCTTCAGGGTCGCAATTCGGTTGACGACGGTGACTATTTCGACAATATGATCATCGAATATTCCGCCGACGGCAAGGACTGGCATCCCCTCAGCAACGAGCTGAAGAAAACTTACGAATTCCAGTGGAAAGGCGAGCCCGTCAATGCCCGCTACGTCCGCATGCGCCGTCTTGATTCCAAGCGCAGCTCATGGTCGTCCGTCCGTACGTTCCACGTCAATCCTCTGACTGCCGCACGCATCGGCCTCAATATCGAAGCCAAGGATGTCGATGCTGTTCTCAAGGCTTTCGACGAGAATCCGACCACTTCGTCGGAACTCGCAGGAGAGATTTCATTTGACCGCGTTCAGGGTGACAATGTCCTGATTCTGCTCATGGATAACCTGATGGGAGCTGTGACAGTGACACAGTATGATGAGAAGGGCCGTCAGGTTTCGACAATGGATGTGACGACGGACTATGCCAGCGTCCCTCTTGCGCCGAAGGCCGTTCGCATTTCACTCAAGGGTCACGCCACTCTCTTCGAAGCGATCCAGCGCTGACACCTACACCTTATTGATATTTATTAGTAAATAATATAGTCTGACGTTAAGTTTAAGACCGGCAATCAACTGCCGGTCTTTTCTATTATGATATTCTTATTTGATAAGATCTGTTCATATAGGATTTTCCAAGTTGTTTTCTCCTCAATAAGCTTTTCTATTTTGTCGTCTCTCTCTCTAAGATAGTCTATCAACTGCTTAAGATTCTGGTCTTTGCCGCAGTCTATTTCTCCTCTGTTGCTTTCAATAATCATATCTCCATCTCCGGTAAGAAGCCATGTGGGGTTTAGCCACTCAAATGCGCGGACAAGATTTGCAAGAAATTCATAACCCGGTTTGTTTCGCTGTAACACACACACTGACCTAACTGTTTGGTCTGCAATCTGTATTTTTCGGGCAAATGCTGCAATGCTCAGGCCCTCTCGTTTAGAAATCTGTAAAATACGGTCGTTAATAGACATAAAAAATTAAAATAATCACGCAAATGTTTGGTAAAATCAAAAAAATGTGTGAAATTTGCAGGGTGATAAATAAAATTCTAAACAAATATAGCAAAAATCAAACATTTCCAGTAAAAGCCTACGAAAAAGAATTTTGACCCTCTACAGATGTAAAAATACAGGATTTAAGCAGCTTTTCTTTCGATCGGAGAGGGCTGCATAAAATCTGTCAGCTGTGGAAAAAGTATTGAAAATCAATAGACAAACACCAATTAATAACAAACAGTAACATTATGAAAAAAACTTTTCTCTCTGTTGCGTTGCTTTCCACGATGGCGTTGTCAATGCCTTTATCCTTTACTTCATGTAAGGATTACGACGATGACATCACCGAAATCAATGGAACCACTGATGATCTTCAGAATCAGCTGAAGACTATTCAGGCTGCTATCGACTCCAACAAGGCGATAGCTGATGCCGCCAAGGCCGCCGCTGATGCTTCTGCCAAGGCTGCTCAGGAAGCTGCTGAAAAAGGCGATAAGGCCACAGAAGAGGCTCAGAAAGCCATGGCTATCGCAAATGAGGCCAAAGCTGCCGCTGCCGAAGCCAAAGCAGAGGCTCTCGCAGAAATCGCCGCTCAGCTTCAGGCTGCCGACGCAAAGAATCAGGAGCAGTTCAATGCAATCCTGAGCCGTCTGGAAGGTGTCGAATCGAAACTTTCAGGACTTGATGCCGATCAGATCGATAAGGCTATTCAGGCAGTTGAAGCTATCCAGGTTCAGCTTAAGGCATTTGAAAAATATACTACTCTGCTCGATCAGCTCGCAGCATATCCTGCTCTCATTCAGGATGTAAAGGATGCTAAAGCTAACATAGAAAGTCTTACTACTCGTGTAGAAGCTGCTGAAAAATCAATTGAGGCTCTTGAAAAACTCAGCCAGGCAATCAACGATAGCCTTCCCGCAGGTGTCAACACCATCGCCGGCGTTATCGCTCAGCGTCTGACTTCGGTTACTCTTATTCCTGACCTCTATGTAGGCGGCATACCTACCATCGCTTTCGAGTCAGCGAAGTACAACAGCCTCCAGCTCGTTGACGGTGAATGGAAGGTAACTGCCAACAGCAAGGTATATGCCATCCACAATGGCGAAACCACCGCACAGTATCGTCTCAACCCCGGTAATGTAGGTGCTGAAGATGTTGTTATGGACGAACTCGGATTCGTTTCAAAGATCGCTGTTTCGCGTGCTGACGAAGCTGTCAACGATGTTGTGGCTTACGTTCCCGGTTCAGGTAAAGTTGACGCTAACGGCATTCTTACCGTAAACCTCACCAAGCCCGTAAGCAACTCAGGTTCTCTGAATTTCAATGACAACAGAATCTACACTGTTTCACTTCGCGTGCCTATCGCAAAGAAACATCTGTTCACTAACGAAGGCGCAGCTTTCGTATATTCAGAATATACCCGCGTAGAGGAAACTTACTTCCAGCCCGAACTCTTCGCTACTCCCAAAGTACTGGAAGCTGCAGGTTCTCACTTCGCAGACTCAACCACTATCTACAACTCGACTGTAGGTCAGATGGTAGGTTACAAGCTCTGCTATAAGGATCAGCTCGATCTCAATGAACTCGTTCAGGGTTGCGCATTTGTTGCTGACCGTGATCCCAATGCTGCCGGAACTCATACTCCTATGACTCTTGAGAAACTTAAGAGCTACGGATTTGATGTTGTCTTCTCTATTGCCAAAGGCAAATATGAGCCTAACACAGAGGATAAGACCAACCAGCAGGCATTCGCTAAACTCGACGGCACTACTCTCACTCCGATCGTTCCGACCGGTGCAGGCGACAACCAGGCAAGCATAGGTAAAGAGCCTATCATCCATATCCTTCTCGTTGACACCAAGAACAACACCGTTGTTGACTCACGTTACGTGAAGATCCAGTACACCAAGGAGAAGATGACTCCGCTGCCTTTCACCGTGGCAACCTTCAATGAAAACCTCAGCTGCAAGGATTCTTATGTATTTACTGTTACCTGGCAGCAGATGATGGACAATGCATTGAGCAAATATCCGACCAACGGTATCTCCAAGCATGACTTCCTCGCTATCTATGGCAAGCACGCTTCAGAGAAGGTAGTAACTGTTGACGGCGTTAAGAACACAACTCTCGTTAACAATATCACTGACTACGTTGAACTCGGTGACAATGACCAGGCTACTCCGGTTATGTCGTTCACTCTGACAAACGCTGAAATCGGTGCTCTTGCTCAGACCAAGACTAAAGCATACGTCGTAACTCTGACTTACACTGATCCTAAGGGTCTCAACCCCGATGTAGTGATAACCTTCAACGTCAATATCACCAACAACATCGCATCTCCGACACTCGGCGCTACCGATGCTACCAAGTGGGTTGACGAGACTATGCTTCTCTATCCTATACCTTACGGAACTCAGGGTGTAAGTGTTGCTAACTACAACACAAATATCCTTCAGGGTCGCAGCAATCCTCTCGTTAAGGGTCTTCTTCCCTGTGGTGAATGGAGCTTCAACCTGACCGGTACTGGCAGCGATGTAGCTACAATGCAGCTCAAGGTGAATGGCAATCCCGCAAACACCGAAGGTCTTTGGCTTGACGATTCATGGTCAGAAGATCTCACCGAGACGATGGTTGCTATACCTCACAATGCAGATGGTATCGCTCTCGTAGAAGCAGCCACTAAGCTGACTGTAACTTGGAAAGCTCGTCTGAACGGTCTTGCCGCAAACACTGTAACCTTCGGTACAAGCTACCTCCAGATCGTTAAACCGCTCAAGGATCCTGTTCTTGACAACAGCAAGGAACTTTCTGACAACTCATCTATCCAGGAGATCCCGAGCCTTATGGCCCTCTTCTCTCTGAAGGATGCATACAATCAGACTGTAGCCAATACTACCGGCATGCCGAAGAACCTCTGGAACTACTACGAAGTAGGTACAGTTAAGTTCGGTAACATTGGTAACCGTACAATCATGATCACTGATAACGTACAGGGTGCTAACCCGCGCAGCCTCGCTTCGCTCCACATGTCAGCTAATGTTGATGCCAACACTACCAAGCTTACATTCAAGAACGAAGGTGCTCCGCTCCAGAACGACTGCTACCTCCAGATCCCTGTTCAGGTAAGCCATCGTTGGGGTGTCCTCTCAGGAACTCTCTACGTCAAGATCAAACACGTACTTTAAGAATTATAAAAACTTCAATAGTGAAGTCGCAGTAACGTTTTAAATACGATAAGATCAATCTGTTGGTGTCCCGTGTCAGTGATGATGCGGGGCACTTTTTTATGCTGTTTTCCCAACGCAAGGAGAGCTAAATTTGGAATGATTGGTGTTGGTTCCTTTGACATTGCAAAGCGAGAGAGGATTAGACCGATTAGCCGAATTGGTCGGATTGGCCGGGTCAGACATTTCGGACAAGTCAGACGGAGTCGGATGGGGTCATACAGAGTCAGACATTTCGGACGGGGTCGGACAGAGTCAGACGGGTCGGACGGGGACATTTTTTTGGAAGCATATCCCTACAGGAGGATGGGAAAAAGAGAGGCTGCGGACCGAAATCCGCAGCCTCAATTGCAAGCTGTAAAAAAGAGGGAATTATTTACTTGTCGAGATGTTCGTAGCGGAGAGTTGCGGTGCACTGGTCGCATACTTCGGCCGGACCGAAATACTGGATGGGGCCGGGATAAACGTACTCGGTGTTGCGGGCCCACTGGTCGCGTTTTGCGGCGAAGCGCTGGAAGGGTTTGCCGTCAAGACGAACGAGCGCTTTCTGAATAACGGGTTTCAGTTTGCCGTTGCGGCGTTCCATGTTGAACATCATGGAGATGGGCACACCGCCTGCAAGCCACTGAACTGAGGGCTTGGTCAGATTGCGGAGCGAAGAGATATAACCGGTAACACCTGCGTTGATGAGGTTCGCGGCGTTATATCCGAGAGCGTAGCAGTAGTCGGCGTCAAAGTTAGAGGGGGCGGCGCAACGTCCTTCGTAGCCGAAGAAGTGGTGGAGGGGAGAGAATTTGCCGTTGTATTTTCCTTCCTTGGCCATCTCTTTGAGACGGTTTGCAACCATTTCCGAGAGAAGTTTCTCGGTTTCGATGAGAGAAACCTGCACGTTTCCGTGGGGGTCGCGGTCAAGGCTGAGCTGACGGGCCACGCCGTCGGGAAGCGATGCATATACTTTCGCGTTCTTGTCGCAGAGGTTGTCGAGTACGAACTGGCGCTGCTGGGCCCATGTCTTCTGAGCGAAGTCGGGGTTCTTGGCGAGAAGATCGTTGAGTTCGGCGATGAGGTTCTTCATTGCGGGGATGAACTCGATAAGCCCTTCGGGGATAAGAACGGTTCCGTAGTTGTCGCCATTGGCAGCACGAGCGGCCACGACGTCAGCGATGTAGTTTACGACATCCTGGAGAGTCTGGTTCTTTTCCTCGACTTCCTCGGAGATGATGCAGACGTTGGGCTGAGTCTGGAGCGCGCATTCGAGAGCGATGTGTGAGGCTGAACGGCCCATGAGCTTGATGAAGTGCCAGTATTTCTTGGCTGACTTGCAGTCGCGCTGAATGTTGCCGATAAGTTCCGAATATACTTTGGTGGCGGTGTCGAAACCGAAAGAAGCTTCAACCACTTCGTTCTTGAGGTCGCCGTCGATAGTCTTGGGAGCGCCGATAACCTGAACGCCGGCGCCGATTTCCTTGTAGTATTCGGCAAGCACGGCGGCGTTTGTGTTTGAGTCGTCGCCGCCTATGATAACGAGAGCTGTGATTCCGAGCTGCTTGAGGATTTCAAGACCTTTGTCGAACTGCTCTTTGGTTTCGAGTTTGGTGCGTCCGGAACCGATGATGTCGAAACCGCCGGTGTTGCGGTATTCGTCGATTACGTCGGCTGTGAGTTCTACATAATTGTGGTCAACAAGACCGCCGGGGCCCATGAGGAAACCGTAAAGCTTGCTGTCCTTGTTTATTTTCTTGATTCCGTCGAAGAGACCGCTGATCACGTTGTGACCGCCTGGGGCCTGACCTCCGGAGAGGATTACACCGACATTGATGGGCTTGCCAACAACGGTTTTGGAGTTCTTTTCGAAGTGGATTTCAGGAAGGCCGTAGGTGTTGGGGAAGAGTTTCTGGATTTCTTCCTGATCGGCTACTGACTGAGTCGGCTTGCCTTCTACAGCTACAACAGAGCCGGTGAGCGTCACGGGAAGCTTGGGCTGGTAGCTGGAGCGAGCGATTTGAAGTGGACTTTTCTTCATGCTATGTGGAGTAAGTTGTTAAAATTTTTAAGATAAGTCTGTTAACGGGTTTATGTGAGACCAAATGCTCACATTTTCGTGCAAAGTTCGCGAATATTTTTGGTATAAGCAATTACAGCAGCAATTTTTTATCAAAACATTGCATGTCATTTGTTCCACAGGTTGCCAATCATGTCTTATTGATTGAGCGGAGTGAATACTTCGTCATCCCAGCATTCGGCGAATTTGACAAGAGGGAGGTGTTTGAAGTTCGTCTGATTGATTAATTTCTTATAAACTTCGGGCTTTATTATGGATTTTAAATTCTCGTATGGTACTTTTATGACGAGTGAGCCATAAGCACACGGCGCTATCCCGCATCTGCCAAACCAGAAACAGATGCCGTCGCTGTCAAGCCAGAAATTCATGGAATAGTAATTGAAATCATCGGTGTCTTTCAGTGTCTCCAGACCCTCATATTGATTTCTGAGCGATTTAATTACCAAATTTATTGCGTCAAGCAATTGTTCGGACTTAAAGTGCCAGTCGCTTTCCGATTCTATTATATCATAGATGAAAAGCGGTTTTTTCGTCTGCCTGTCTATAATTTTGAATTCATTTTCAAGGTGTCCGCTGTTGCCGCCATTTTCAAATCTTGAAAGCCGTAACTGGAGGTATTGATCGGAATTGGCAAAAGGAGAAACGGAAATTCCGGATCCCTCCTCCGTAGCATTTCTGAGGAACATTTTGATTGATTGTGGTATCGAAGGCACTCCGTCATCATCAAGTTCAAAGTCTCTTCCTACGTATTGTTCGGCTAATATCCCAAATTCCGGATAAGCAATAGGGATACGGATGTCAACGGAGGTTTTACCTCGTTTTTTCTGATAGATCTTTACTTTGCCTACTTCCGTGGTTTCAATACGGGGCGTAATGGCTCCGGAGGTTGATGTTCTTCTCCTCTTCTGGGGCGAAGCAGCGGCACAAACGGAAGCGATTAACGATAAGATTATAAGAATATGCAATCTGCGAATCATGAGATAGTTTTTTTAGAAAATAAAGCGCTTCCCGGGGGAGACCCGGAAAGCGCCGGAAATATGAATGTTTGTTTTTGAAAGCTGTAATTTGCGTGTTAATAAAGGATCGGCGTTATTTCACGACGTCGTTAAGTTCTGCGCCGGCCTTGAATTTAACCGATTTGCGCGCGGGAATCTCGATGACTTCCTTTGTGCGGGGGTTGATGCCTTTGCGTGCGGTTTTTTCAGCAACGCCGAATGTGCCGAAGCCGATAAGGGCTACTTTGTCGCCTTTAGCAAGCTGTTCGCTGATGGTGTTAACTGTTGCGTCAAGGGCGGCTTTAGCCTGTACCTTGGAGAGATTTGCTTTTTCAGCAATCGCGTTGATAAGCTCTGTCTTGTTCATAATTAAGGATTTGAGATTGTTTTCCTGTATCAGCCACAAATATAGAAATAAAATTTAAGGGACACAATAAAAATTAAAAAAAATGACAAAAAATTAAATCTATCGGCTCTTTCAGGCCGGAATTGTAGCTTTTATTACTTTTTTGTAATTTTGTAACCGGGGATTGCGTATGTCTCCTGTCGTTATGTCGAATCGAATATTCCTGAATCGAAAATGAGTCAATTTCAGAACATAATCAGGTCACTTCCACCGGTGACGAAGAACCTTATCATAATCAATTTTCTCGTGTGGCTTGCCATGATGATCCTTCCGGGACGTCTCGGCATAGACGTGATGAAGTATGGCGCGCTCCATTTCGTGGAGGCTCCGGATTTCAATTTCCTGCAGCTGTTCAGCTACATGTTCATGCATTCCACCTCCTCGTTTTCCCACATACTGTTCAACATGTTCACTCTGTTCATGTTTGGTGTCGTGCTGGAGCGGGTTCTGGGCTCGAAACGTTTCCTGCTCTTCTACATAACATGCGGATTGGGCGCGGCTGTGATTCAGGAAGGCGTCTGGGCTCTGACGCTGCCAGACATGATAGCAAAGGAGCTGGCAAGAATGAATCATGTCCCGGTAGAGGAGATCAGGCAGTGGCTTGCCGCGGAGCCTCAGATACTGAAGCAGAATTTCGACGTGTTCACTACCGTAGGCGCTTCGGGCGCCATCTACGGCATTCTGCTCGCGTTCGGGATGATTTTCCCCAACCGTCCGATGTATCTGATGTTTATTCCGGTTCCGGTGAAGGCCAAGTGGATGGTGACAGGTTTCGTGGTCCTCGAGTTGCTCATAGGTCTCAGCTCGGCGCAGGACGGAGTGGCTCATTTCGCCCATCTCGGCGGTATGCTCATAGGTTTCCTGATAATCATCTATTGGAAGAAGAAAGGGATAATCAATGGTTTCTACTATTAATCCCTCCTCGGCATTCTCGCGCCGTTCGGCCCTGACATGGCTTCTGGCGCTGAACGGGCTGATGTTTCTCATTCTGAGAGTCATCGCGGCGGCAGGTGTCGTGACGGGACATGACGGATGGGGCGATGCCGCGGTCAGCGCTGTCAGTCTTCCCCATAGTGTCGGCGATATCCTTGCGAAGCCGTGGACCGCAGTGACCTATATGTTCACGCAGTATGAGCCGCTTCATCTGATGTTCAACATGCTTTGGCTCGCGTGGTTCGGTATTCTCGTCCAGCTGACCCTGGGCAACCGCCGGATGATCGCGTTCTATGGTGCGGGCGGTCTTGCCGGAGCCGCAGCCTATCTCATCTGTTGCGCTTTCACGGCATCTTTCGCTCCGTCTGCCGGACTTGCCGGCTCTTCGGCAGCGGTGATCTCAGTCGCGACGGCCATAGCCGTTATAGAACCGGACCGGAGGATAGGTCTCATTTTTCTCGGATCGGTCAGGCTGAAATGGGTCACGGCCATCATGATATTCATTTCCGTCCTTCTGTTTTCAGGCTATAATGCCGGGACAGACGCCGCTCACCTCGGCGGCGCGCTCGCGGGGGTGGGCTGCGGTCTCATGGTCAGGCTGCGCCGTCGCCGTCGCGTCTATGTTCCGCGTCCTTTCGTTCCGGCGGCGAAAACGGGTGCCGAGGCCGTTGTCATGAGTGACACGGAAACGCTTGACATGCTTCTTGACAAGATACGCCGTTCGGGATTCAACTCCCTTGACTCCGACGAACGGCAGACTCTGTTCAATCTCAGCCAAAGATTGAAAAACACCGATTCCTGAACTCTCCCCGCCAATGAACTTTCCCCGCCAGATAAAAAACCGGACCTTGCGTCTGCTTGCACTGACAGTCACTCTCGGACTTTCGGCAGCGCTCATATTTTCGGCCTACGGGGGAATGATGAATCCGCTGAAAAGCTCCGCCGGGGCTCTGGCGGCAATGCTGATCCCGTTTTTTATAGTCATGCAGCTTATAGTGCTGGCGATAGATCTGGTCTGGTTCAGGAAATCGGCGATAGTGGCGGCCGCCGCGCTTCTCGTGTGTGCGGGCCCGATATTCACATTCTGTCCGTTGCATCCTTTCCGTCCATCGGTGCGCTCGATAGAGAAACAACGCGAAAATGTGGTCAAGATCATGACATACAACATGCTGAATCTCGACGATTTCTCGAAAGGTTTCTGCAGCCTGACGGAGGGTAATCCAACCGTAGGATACGTGCTGGAAGAAGCTCCAGACATACTTGTGTGTCAGGAAGGCAACCCGATACTTTCGCCTGACGGGAAGAATATCTCGGCGGAACAGCACAACGAACTGTTCGAAAGGTATCCCTACCGCTATGTGGATTCCCGCGGAATGGGCATACTGTCACGCTTTCCGATGAATGCGAGTCTCATCAGGCATCCTGACCAGTGGCGCTATGACATAAACCGTTACGAAATCTCACTTCCTGATTTTCCCCTTGTCATTTTTAATCTTCATCTTCAGTCTCTCGGGCTGACGCCTGACGACAAAGCTCTCTATCACGACCTGACCAATGCCGATCCACCGGAGAATCTCCGCCGGATAAGGACTTCGCTCGTAGGCAAACTGACGGCCGCCTTCAGGGAGCGCGCACGCCAGGCCGAATTTATCCGTGAAGTGATAGAGCGGGAACGCGGGACGGTGATGGTGTGCGGCGACTTCAATGATATTCCCGGCTGTTACGCCCAGCGAGTCATCCAGGGCAAGGATCTGAAAGACGCATATCGCGATGCCGGAAACGGACCTGCCATAACGTATCATGCCGACCGTTTCTTTTTCCGCATAGACCATATACTCTACCGGGGAGATCTGAAGCCTCTGAGGGTGTGGGCCGGTCACAATACGTCGAGCGACCATTATCCTCTCATAGCATATTTCGAAATAATCAACCATAAATAAACAATAGTGCAAAATGTTTAAACCCATTCTCACAATCGCTGCCTCTCTGGTGCTTCCCATAGCATCTCACGCAGCCACGGCGGCTACCAGAACTAATCCGTTTCTGGAGCCCTACAACACGCCCTACAATATTCCTCCCTTCGAGAAAATACAGTATGGCGATTATCTCCCCGCGATAGAGCAGGGCATAAAGGAGTACAAAAAAGAGATAGACGCAATTGTCAGCAATCCGGCCAAACCCGATTTCAACAACACTATTCTCGCCATGGAAAAATCAGGGCTGCTGCTCAATCGGGTAATGTCTGTTTTTTCAGCGCTTGACGAGACGGAGTCGTGTCCTGAAATGGTGGCTATTTCCGAGAAAGCCTATCCGATGTACTCGCAGTGCAACGACGAGGTCATGATGAATCCGGGCCTTTTCAAGAGGGTCAAGTCGGTCTATGACCGCAGGAAGTCGTTGAATCTGACGGCTCCCCAGATGCGTGCGGTTGAACAGCTCTACAAGAATTTCACCCGCAATGGCGCTCTTCTCTCCGACAGCGACAAGGAGAAGCTGAAGGCTATAAACACCAACCTGACCGACCTCTATCTGAAATTCAATAAGAATCTGCTCGACGATACCAACGCTTTCCAGCTGTTTGTCACAGACCGGGCTAAACTTGCCGGTCTGCCCGAAGCCAATATCGCCCAGGCTGCCGACGCCGCAAAAGCCGCAGGAAAGGAAGGCCAGTGGCTCTTCACCCTTCATGCTCCGAGCCGCCTGCCGCTTCTGCAGTATGCCGACAACCGCGATCTGCGCCGTCAGATGTATGAAGGCTATATCAATCTGGCATCTTCGGGCAAGAACGACAACCGCCCTGTCATCAACCGTATTCTCCAGGAGAGGACTCAGAAGGCCAAACTTCTCGGATTTAAGGATTTTGCCTCTTATTCTACCGATAACGTGATGGCCAAGACCACAGAGGCCGCCGAGGATCTGCTGCTTGAAATATGGACTCCGGCAATCAACCGCGTGGCCGAGGAAGTCAAGGAGATGCAGGCTCTCGCCGACAGAAACGGCGACAAGATAAAGATTGAGCCCTGGGATTACTATTACTATGCCGAGAAGGTGCGCAAGGACAAGTATGATCTTGACGAAGGCGAAGTCCGTTCATATTTTTCACTTGACAACGTGCGCAAAGGTATTTTCTCAATGGCAGAACGCCTCTACGGCATAAAATTCACCGAAATGCCTGACGCTCCCAAATACAATCCGGAAGTGACGGTCTATGACGTGACGGACCTTAAGGGTAACCACGTCGCTGTGTTCATGACCGATTATTTCCCCCGCGCCTCCAAGCGTCAGGGCGCATGGATGAGCGAATTCCAGGGTGCGTTCAAAGATCCCGACGGAAAAACGCAACGCCCCATTGTATTCAACGTCGGAAACTTTTCCAAACCTACTGGCGACACTCCCGCTCTTCTCACGCTTGACGAAGTCGAAACAATGTTCCATGAGTTCGGCCACGGCCTTCACGGAATGCTGACACAGGCATCGCTCCGCAGTCAGGCAGGAACGAACGTTGACCGCGATTTCGTTGAACTTCCCTCACAGATTCACGAGCACTGGGCTCTTGAACCCGAACTTCTGAAAACCTACGCCCGCCACTACAAGACCGGAGAGGTGATACCTGACGCTCTCGTAAAGAAACTTCAGGAATCCTCCACCCATAATCAGGGCTTCACGACGACGGAGCTTGTCGGCGCGGCTCTTCTTGACCTGCAGTATGGCAAGCTTAATCCGGAAGGAGACATCGATGTGTCAGCTTTCGAGGCAGATGTAGCCAAGACCCTCGCTATGCCTGAAACCGTGCAGTTCCGTTACCGCAGCCCGTATTTCCGTCATGTCTTCGGCTCCGACGGCTATTCTTCAGGCTACTATACCTATCTGTGGGCCGAGGTGCTTGACACCGACGGTTTCGAACTGTTCAAGGAAAAAGGCATTTTCGATCCTGCAACCGCCAAACGTTTCAAGGAAACCGTGCTCGAGTCAGGCGGAAGTGTCGATCCGATGGACCTCTATGTGAAATTCCGCGGACACCGTCCGAGCGTTGACGCACTTCTGCGCAATCGCGGACTGGAGCCTGTCAAGAAGCCGTTGAAATCCTCGGACCTCAAACAGGTTGGAGGTAAATAATAATCCGTTCCGGATCATAATACCACGGGGCCTGTTTCTTCGAAGAACAGGCCCCGTTTCTATCCATGGTGTAGGGTCAGAGAGGTTTATTTCTGTGAGACGGAAGTTGAAGCGGGATGTTCATAGAAACTTGCATCGGCTTCGAACACGAATGATTTGCGTTTGATCACCGCTACGATCAGCATGAGTATGCAGACGGATCCGTTGAGGATGAATGAGAACCCGGGATCGGACTGGGCGTCGAAGAGCCGTTTCATCGCGCTTACAATGAACGGAACGCAGGATATGCCGATGTAGTTGCATGTGAGAAGATATGCGAAATACTCGGTCGATTTTGCCGCTGTCGGGGCGATATATGATGTCTTGTCATAGATAATGGGTTGCACTATGCCGTAGCCGAGACCCATTATGAATACTCCGAGAATATATGAGAGGGAGTGGTGGAACAGTCCGGTTACGAACAGGCCGATAATACAGAGCATTATGGCCACCTGCATGGTGCTCCCTTTGAAGAAGGCTATGAATTTTGTAAGGAAAAAGCCTGCGACTGTTGCGGCAGCGAAGAACATGGCTGTGGCAACTCCGACTTCGCCGGTATTCAGTCCGTAATGTTCCATGTCAAAAGGCAGATAGTAGGAAACGGCTTCCGTTGCGTAGGTCATCACAAAATATACGGCCATGACTCCGAAAAGCAGAATGAGGCTACGTGATCCCTGGAAGTGGAAGTTGACGGAAGCGGGTTTTTTCGTGGTGACGGCTTTCCTGATGTCGTCATCCGACGGTTTTTCCGGTTCCGATTTCGGCTCAAACGGAGGGCTGGGCCGAAGTTTTTTGTGGGAGTCGATATAAGAATCCGTCATAAACGGAATAAGAACAAGCGGAATAATCGGCAGCATATAGACGATAAAAGCGAGATGCCAGTTTATCGCAGCCATCCAGCCAACGAAAAGAGTGGCGAAAATGACCGAGAAATTGGAAAGGCTTGATTTCATTCCGAGCTGACGGGTTCGTGCCTTGCCGACGAAATGCTGAGAAATAAGACTGGCGGCGAGAGGGATCACAAGTCCGCATCCCACGCCGAGCAGACAGCTGAGAAGGATCAGCTGTATCATGGATGTGGCGAAAAAGTAGAGAATGCCAGTAACAGTATAGATTCCCAGACCTATGCCGAGAATCATCATCTGGTTTTTCGGAGTGCATATCTTTCCCGAACAAAGGATGAATGGAATGGTGACAAGATTCGGCAGAACGGTGAGAAGCTGTATCTCAAGTTCTGTCACATCCTTGAAAACCTGATTGAGTTTTCCCATGATCGGAGATATGGCAAGCCCCGGCAGGTTGACTACGAGCGATATTGAAAGAATCGCCAGCAGTGAGATGTACGGAATTTTTCCGTAGCCGGTTTCAACGTATTTCATAGAAAAGCGATGTTGATAGATTGCTAAATCGGGATAGTTAACATTAATAATGTGCTAATTGCGGTAATTGTAGGGAATCGTAGAATAAACGCCGGGCAGAGGGAAAATGTTTCACGAGAAGGGTGATAAGGAGTTTTTTGCTTTTTTAAGGAAGATCCCGAACCAAATAAGTTTCGGTTTGTTGATTATACATTGATGATAAGGAGCTATTACGGACATTTTTCGGAATCCAAAATAACTAAAATTAAAGAATTTAAACTGATAATAAAATGATTCCTATTAAATTAAACTGATTCCCGCGGCGCTGCTTCTGACATGCGTATTGCCGGCTATGGGTGAAGACAGTATTCCCGAAGGCTCTGACGAAAGCAACCCCATACAGTTAAGACGCGCGACTCAACAGGATAAGGCAATCCTGAAATCGGCGCGGGCCGAAGAACCCGGTCGCGACAAAGCACCTTCTTTTGTAATCAAGACAGCCAACAGCAATTTTGTGATGACTATAGGTGGTGAGGTAAATCCCATCTTGGGCTGGGATATAGGCAACAACCTTTATAAACAGGACGATGCCGGCATCAGCTTTGTGACATCGGCTATTCCTGTTCCGGCCACGCAAGGACACAAGGGTGATTACTACATCAATCCTCTCAACGGTTTCCTCGATCTGCAGGTAGTGGGCTTCGCCAATACTCCAAACCAGATCACCGGTTATGTCAAAGCCGGAACAAACGGCATAGACTCAAAGCTCGTGCTTCAGAGAGCCTATCTGTCATGGCGCAACTTCACGGCCGGTATGAAACTGACTCTTTTCCAAGACGGTTACGCCTGCCAGCCGCCGACAATAGACCCGGAAGGCCCGTCAGGATGCGTATCGACTGTGGCGTATGAAATCGGCTATACCTCCAAATCCTATAACGGTTTCCGGTTTGCAGCCGCCGTGGATATGCCGTCATATTATACCTCCAACGGTTATTATCGTGGCAAGGACCATCCTAAATTCGACGGCCAGCAGGTGCTGAACGACAATGCGGAGGAAATGTTTCCCGATATTCCGGCATGGGTAGAATATTCATGGTCTCAGTGGAACCGTGTACGTCTTTCAGGTCTGCTCCGCCATTATGCCTACCGGGATCTTGTGGCCGGCAAACGTCGAGGAGTCATGGGCTGGGGCGCAATGCTCTCGGGCAACATTCAGCCCGTAAAGCCTGTCATATTCTATTATCAGTTCGCCTACGGCAAAGGCATAGGCGCTTATCTTCAGGATATAGCGGGCAAGCCTATATCTTTCGTGCCCGATGATGAGACGCCTGGAAAAATGAAGGCTTCTCCGATGATGGGTGCCAATATAGGCGTAAGCATCAATCCGACTTCCAAGCTGCAGTTCAATGCAATGTTCTCGGAGTCGCGTATATGGGATGTCAGGGATTATTGCAACGCACTTCCCGAAAGCCAGAATTACAAGTATGCCCTTTATGGTGCGGTCAACTGTTTCTATAATATAACTTCCTATCTTCAGGTCGGCATAGAGTATCTCTATGGACGCCGTGTGACATGGAACAAGGGTGGGGCCAACGACAGCCGAATTCAGACCCAGCTGGCATTCACGTTCTAAATATCTGAGTGTAAAATATTAATATATAAAGCTATGAGAGGCATTAAATCAGGCTACGGCAACGGCACGTTGCCACTATGGGCCGTTTTCAATCTCTATGTGATTTTCATCATCACTTCTATTCCCGGTCTTGCCATCTCTCCCATCATGGGTGACCTGCAGAAGATTTTCCCTGGAACCAGTCAGCTCGAGACTCAGTTCCTGACCCTCGGACCGAACATAGCAGCAATTCCGTTCGTCTTTATCGGCGGTTGGATTGGTACTAAGTTCAACAATATGAAGCTCTTGAACTGGACATGTCTTCTCTACGGAATCGGAGGCGCCCTGTTCTTCATAGCTCCAAACATGATCACTCTTATTCTTTTAAGCTTCCTTATAGGTATTGCCGCAGGCATTGTGTCTCCGCTGTCAACGGCTTTCATTGCCGACCTTTTCGGAGGATCGAAGCGTACGGAACAGTACGGATACACTTCGGCAGTGCTCAATGGAGTTCTGATGATTTCCGTGATCGCTACCGGTTACATGGCCAAGATCTGGTGGAGACTTCCGTTCCTGATCTACCTGCTTCCTTTCATACCGCTCTTTTTCGCAGCCCGCTTCAAGAAATATATCAAGGAGCCACAGGATATCCGAAGCAGTGACGCGTCGAAAGTCGGTGTGCCCAAAGTGCATTACAAGTTCTCGCAGCAGGTCAACATGCCTATGCTTGTGCGCTACTGTATCTATTATTTCGTAATCACTCTTGTGATAGCTGCAATCAGCCTTTACATACCGTTCCGCTACACCAATTCATCGACAGCAGGCAATCTGACCTCTATTCTGTTCCTTGGCATAATGGCGTCGGGATTCACGCTCAACTGGTGTCTGCGCATCCTGAAGAATAAGGTGGCTGTCGTTGTAATGGCTCTTATTGCCATAGGCTTTTTGCTGATGGTCGTTTCTGATGCAGCCGTCATAGTCGGCATAGGCATTCTGATAGCATCATATTTCTACGGAATCGCCCAGCCTTACTACTATGACCGCCTGTCGGTAGCCTCCACCCGTGTGGCCTTGACACTTACACTGGCCTGGTTCGCATCCATGGACTCTATAGGCAATGTAGTGGCTCCGTTTATCATAGACGCCATAGCGAAAGTCCTTGGCACTTCAACATCCACGCACCCGATCGTCGCTTTCAAAGTCTGCATGTGGATCACTTTCATTTCTCTTGCCGTGGTGATCATACGTAAGATAATCGTCAGTGCACGCAGTGAGAAACATGAGGCCGAGACGGTTAAGGTAGCGACTCCGGCAGCCGGTCCGACAGCCACGACAGCGCCTTCAGCAAACCCGATTCCCGCTGATGTTCCATTCAAGAAGGTCAGTGATGATGAAATGGTTGGCATCGCGGCCAAAAATGCCGTAAGCGCGGCCAGAGCAGCCGACGAGGCGGCACAGACAGCAGCCAAAGCGGCCGAGACAGCGTCGGAAGATGCGCGTTACGCAGCGGCAGCGGCAGCCAAAGCAGCCGATGCGCTTGACGCCACTGTCGAGTCAGAGGTCAGACCCGCGCAGTCTCCCAAGCCTTCCCAGCCTGCCGCTCCCGCCAAAACACAGCAGGATTCGACAAATAAATGAGACTATCATAGAAACACAATTTCATTAACTCTAAATAATTATGTATAAACCGAATTTTAAAAATACAGCACCCAGGGAATTCGTGCTGAATGATTATACCCGGGGATTCGCGCAGTGTATCGACAACAACTGGAACTATGCGGTCTATGCCCAGGATCCATCGGTGAGCATCTATCAGAATGAATACAATGCCGGATACGTGCAGGGAAAAGTCCAGACAAACCATGTGATAAAGGCGACACGTAACAACACCTGGCGCTGGTATGTCATTGACGAAGGCCCCGGCGCCGATTCAGTCACGCCTCCCGAGGGAGCCGTGGAAGCAGCCGTAAAGACTTTGAACGACAATTACCGGTATCTGACGGAGTGGGCTGAAAAGAATCAGCACGACGAAAAGACTCGCAACATCATCCGTCTGATGTTCAGAATGCTCGGCATCTATCATGGCGCCGCCGACAAAGAGCCACTGCAAAACGTCACTTTCGAGAATCTTAAACTCGAGAACATGGACCCCGAGGACTCCAAAATGCATTCCGGCGACGAACCGCTGACATTCATCGACATCTATTTCATTAACGGACAGATGGACCTGTGGGATGCGGCCGCAAAAGAGATTGGAGTCGCGTTCAATCAGGTTGAGAAAGATGACGAGGCCAAGAAACTTGACAAGCTCAACGGCCCCAAGGACCGGCTCAAACCGGGCCGTTGTTCAGGATTTGTCAAGAAAATGGACAACGGTGAGATCTACTGGGCCCATACAAGCTGGTGTTGCCTCTTCGCCCAGTCATGTGCAATCACTTATGTCATAGGCTCCGATTTTCTCACACAGAACACGTTCTGTCCCGGTCAGTTCGGGTCTAATACGGATTTCGGTTTCAACGGTCACGGAATCGGTTTCAACGAGACGACAGAGACTTATTTCTACAACGAATCAAAGACTCTCGGAATATGGCTTACCTGGCGTGCCGCAGCAGCCGAGCATTTCGCAAAGTCCATTGACGAGTTCTATGAGTATTGCAAAATCGACAATACCGGCACATACCTGAATGCCTATATGCTCGTGGATGCGTATAAGGGTGAATTCGGAATGATAGACATGAGCTATTCGCGTTTCGCCCTGTTCAAGAGCGACGGACAGAAACTGACAGTTAGCGATTCCACCGGATATGAACCATGTTTCCTCGACTGGGACCACCATATGGTCACTGAAGACCACGTTTTGGGCTGCAATATCCCGAGCTACAAACGTATCTGGCGTGAACTTCAGACCATTGACGGCGCGCCCAAACGCCGCTATCAGCTTTGGCGCAATATCCCGAATGTCCATGACATTGAAAGCGCAAAGGCTTTGATCACATATAATGAAAGCCTGGAACCGATTTCTATCGCAGGCCGCTGGGACAAGAACATGGGTACGTCGGAATTCCTTCGTTACCAGCCTCACGGATCGATCGACGCCAAGGTCTTCGGAACCGAAGAGATCAAGGCGGTTCTGGCCGGTCTGAGCATGAAGCCTTCGATCAACGGAGAAAAAACTTCATTCTGGATGAAATACGGCAGTCCTTATATCGACGGATCGCCTTTTATCTGGAGCGAAAGCCGCTGGGCCAAATTCAAGTTGCCTGAAGAGGAGGACTGTATCCCCGACGCCATTGACGGAGCCTGGAACAAAGTGAAAATGTTTATGGAATAACTTGCTAAAACAGATTAATTATGGCTACATATAAACCTGAATTCAAAAATACGGAGGCAACCCAGTTTGTGCTCGACGAATATACATGCGGATTCGCGCAGTGTGTGGACAACAACTGGAATTATGCCATCTATGCCCAGAATCCCGATGTAAGCATCTATCAGAATGAATACAACGCAGGATATGTGCAGGGAAAGGTCCAGACAGGCGAAACTATTCTCGCCACAAGAAACAACTCATGGCGTAACTTCCTGATAGGCGCAACCCCGCAGAACGCGTTGTCAATCGAGGTGAAACCTGACTACCTCACGGTTTCGGCCCAGGTAGTCGTAGAGAACTACAATTACCTCTATGACTGGGCGATGCAACGCAAGGATGACGAGAAGGTACAGAAGATAATCCGTCTGATGTTCCGTCAGCTCGGAATATATGAAGGGGCCGTGGGTGCCGATCCTCGCAAAAACGTGGATTTCTCCGATCTCTCGCTTGCTTCGATGTCGGCGGAGCAGAGCACCCTGGGATATGACGAAACCCCACTGACATTTCTCGACGTTGTCTTCATCAACTCGCAATATGACCTCTTTGATTGTCTGGGCGACAAACTGGGCCTCGTGATGGGCTACGGCACCGCGCATAAGAGCAGTTCGAAGGACCGTCCTGACCATTGTACGTCGTTCACGAAGATGATGCCTGACGGCAATGTGTTCTGGACTCATAACTCGTGGTGCTGCTTCTGGGCTCAGTCATGCGCGGTCACATATTGCATAGGTGAGGATTTTGTGACGCAGAACGCCAACTGTCCGGGCCAGTTCGGATCAAATACGGATTTCGGTTTCAACGGAAACGGGATAGGATTCAATGAAACGACCCATGTCGATCTCTATGACAAGACAAAAATAGTCGGAGTCTGGCTGACCTACCGTTCGGCGGCTGCTGAACAGTTCGCACGCACCATCCCTGAATTTTACGAATACTGCAAGCTGGACAATACCGGCACATATCTTAACGGCTACCATATAATCGATGCCAATACCGGCGAGATCGGGCTGCTTGATATGAGTTACAACCGTTTCGTCCTTTTCCAGTGTGACGGTAAGGAGGTCAAGATGACGGATTCCACGGGATACGTTCCCAATCATTTGGATTATGACCATCACCTGATTACCCCGAGCCATATTTTCGGAGTAAACCAGCCTGTATCGTGGTGGGTTGGCTATGAGCTGGAGAGTATGAATCTACGACCGATGAGGCGAAATCAGCTCTGGTCACGTATCGACACTGTCACTGACATAGAGTCTGCCAAGAATCTGATCACTTACACCGAGGATCGGGAACCGCTTTCGGTCTATGGCCGCTGGGATCTGGGTTACGGAACCACGGAGATGCCGCGCGTGCGTCCCGACGGGTCGGTTGATGCCAAGGCATTCTCGCGCGAGCTGATCAGGGAGACACTTGACAATCTGAGCCGTAAGCCGTCGATCGACGGAAAGAAGACTTCGTTCTGGATGAAATTCGGAACGGCCCATGTCAATCAGCTTCCGTTCATCTGGAGCCAGAGCCAGTTTGCCGATATGAAACAGCCTGAGGAAAAAGATTGTGTGCCTGACGCTCTTGACGGCCGGTGGAACCGGGTCAAGATGTTCATGGAATAAAAAACTTATATACTCTAAAGGTATGTTCCTCAGAAGCTAATTCCTGAGAATCCCATAAATGCCATTGCAAGGAGTCCCGCGCATATCAATGCCACCGGAGCTCCTTGCATCGGTTTTGGAACGTCGGTCAGCTCGAGCTGTTCGCGAATGCCGGCAAAGAGAACGAGAGCGAGCGCGAATCCGGCCGCTGTGGCGGCGGCATATACAAGTGACATAGCCAGACTGAAATCTTTCTGTGTGGCCATGATCGCCACTCCGAGAACCGCGCAGTTGGTGGTGATAAGGGGCAGAAAAACACCCAAAGCCTGATAGAGAGCGGGCGCAACCTTTTTCATTACAATCTCGAGGACCTGCACGAGAGCCGCTATGACCAGAATGAAGACTATGGTCTGAAGATAGACCATGTCGAAGGGGATAAGCAGATATCGCTGCAGAAGCCAGGTGACAAGCGTGGCTATGACCATGACGAACGCCACTGCCGCACCCATCCCCGAAGCTGAAGAAATTTTCTTGGAGACGCCCAGAAACGGACAGATTCCGAGAAACTGGGAGAAAACAATGTTATTGACGAAGATCGCCGTGATTATTATCGACAGGTATTGAAGCATCGGTCATTGACGTTAACGGTTCTTGAATCGGTTGAAGAGAGCCATAAGCAGTCCGAGAACAATGAATGCTCCCGGTGCGAGGATGAAAAGTAGCGATCCGTAGCTCTCAGGATATATTTCGGCTCCGAACAGGCGCCCTGTACCGAGAAGTTCGCGGACAGAGCCTATCAGCGTCAATGCCACGGTAAAGCCGAGACCTATGCCTATCCCGTCGGCGGCGGAATCGATAATGCCGTGACGCGATGCAAAAGCTTCGGCGCGTCCCAGCAGGATACAGTTCACCACAATAAGTGGAATGAATATGCCCAGCGTGGCGTTCAGGGAAGGGAGATAAGCCGCCAGGAGCATCTGGAGAACGCTGACAAAAGTAGCGATCAGCACTATATAGACCGGAATTCTCACGGCAGCCGGAACGACGGACTTGATGGCCGACACCGACATGTTGCTGCAAATAAGCACACCCATAGTCGTGAGCCCCATTGACATTCCTGTCATTGCGCTGCCTGTGGTCCCGAGGGTCGGACACATTCCGAGCATCAGGACGAATGTCGGATTTTCCCGGACCAGACCGTTGTAGATTATATCGAGAAATTTCATTGTCCTTGGATATTTTCTTGTTTTCTGTATAATTCGAAAGCTTCGAAGGCTGTCGATAGGGCCTTTAAAAATGCCCGGGAGGATATGGTAGCCGCAGTGATGCCGTCGATGTCGCCTCCGTCTTTGCTTACAGTCATATCTGACGTGGAAGGGTTAAGTCCAATGACTGATCTGTGGCCTTCGTCCATCCGGAACCATTCTTCCATTTTCGCCCCAAGACCGGGAGTCTCGGCGTGTGACATAACATGATATCCGCTGACATTTCCATCGGCATCAAATCCGTAGATCACGGTAATCTCTCCGGAAAAGCCGTCCATACTGTAACTTTCCACCGCCGCTCCCGTAAATCTGCCGTTTTCGTAGGCCGGATATACATTGAAGGGGCGAGATTGGCCCGGCAATGAAATTTCCTTCTGCTGTTCGAGAGGATTATTGTTGAATTCGGGCAGAATCATTGTTATCGCATCGACTCTGGCCCGTTGCATGGCGTCAGCTATAGGTTTGGCTGTCAGCGAATGGAAAGCCGCGAGAATGATGCCGCTCAGAAAGCAGACGACTGTCAGGACAGTCATCATTCTTGTCATGGATGAGGATTTCCTATCTTTTGTCATGGCCGGCGTTCTCCTGTCTTTTTAGGTTTCATATATCTGTTTATGAGGGGAGTGGCGCCGTTCATGAGAAGTATGGCGAATGAAACGCCTTCAGGATATGCACCCCAGTGGCGAATGATGACAGTTATCGCTCCGATCATAATGCCGTAGAAAATCATTCCTTTGTGGCTCATCGGCGATGTGACGTAGTCGGTAGCCATGAATATCGCGCCAAGCAGCAGACCTCCCTCAAGAATCTCGACAGCCGGGTTTGATCCTATGCAGAGCGACATGACGGCTACCGCAGCGAGAATTGAGACGGGGATATGCCACGTGATCGTCTTGGAGAGGATCAGATAGATGCCCCCTATTATCAGGGCTATGGCGCTGATTTCGCCTATGGAACCTCCTGTGGCGCCCATAAGTTCACCGGCCCAGTCCATGGCGCGTGAAGCTCCTTCTCCGGTCTCTGAGAGAGATGTCGCGCCTGTAACGGCGTCGGCATATCTGACCCGGTTGACGATCGGCAGGGGCCACGATGTCATCTGTTGCGGAAAGGACAGCAGGAGAAACACGCGTCCCACAAGCGCAGGGTTGAATATATTGCATCCGAGGCCTCCGAATGCCATTTTACCTATGCCGATAGCCACTGCCGATCCTATGAGGACTATCCATGCCGGAAGATTGGAAGGCAGATTGAATGCGAGGAGGATGCCGGTCAGCAGTGCCGACATAGAGACGAACGGCGCCTGACGCCCCATAAGATAGCGCGCGATGATAAATTCCGTAACCACGCATCCCGTGGCGGCAAGCGCTGTCACTATCAGCGCCCCTATTCCGAATGCATAGAGAGCACAGGCGAATGCAGGCAGCAGTGCAGCCGTCACGCGCCAGAAGGCGCGCTCCGTGGTGTCGCGGGTGTGGATATGGGGAGATCCTGTAACTACTAATAATTCGCTCATATCGTAGTCTGTGTTTATTGTTTGGATTTGTTTCGGCTCTTTCGCCGCATATTTTTTCCGACACGTATAAAATCGAGGATGGGCCGGGCGGAAGGGCAGATATAGCTGCAGCATCCGCATTCGATGCAGTCGTTCATCGACTGGTGCTCAGCTTCTTCCGCCTTGCCGAATCTTGAAAGTGTGGCAAGAAGATAGGGCTCGAGCCCCATCGGACATACTTCAACGCATCTGGCGCATCGCACGCAAGGGTCAGGAGTTCTCCGCGCTGCTTGCTCCGGAGGAAGGAGAAGAATGCCGGAGGTGCCTTTTTCGACTGGAATATCTGCGCCTATTACGGCTCTTCCCATCATCGGACCTCCGAGAATAAGTTTTGCTCCCTGCTCGATTTCGGCCCCGCTTTTATCAAGCAACGAAGCAATGTCGTAGCCTATGCATGCGTGATAGTTCGCGGGAGTTTTTACTGACGGCCCTGTGACTGTCACGATACGTGCGACGAGCGGTTCGGCGAAAGCTGCCGCGCGCCATAACGCATGGGCCGTCGCTACGTTCATGACCACCGCGCCCGCATCGACCGGGAGTGCTCCGGAACGGACATGGCGGCCGGTCAGGGCATTGATCAGCTGCTTTTCACCGCCTTGGGGATACCGTTCGTGCAAGGTGAGGATTTCCACCGGGCTGCCAGGCGAAATGCGTTTCTCCAACTTTTCTATCGCGTCTTTTTTGTTTGCTTCGATTCCTATTATGGCGCGTTTTGCCCCGCAGGCTCTCCGGGCGAGTTCCACTCCGTTAAGAATCGCTTCGGGTTCTGCAAGCATCAGAGCGTGGTCGGAGGTGAGATAAGGCTCGCATTCGGCGCCGTTGACAATCAGCACGTCAACCTTCTTGTCGGCGGGGATGTCAAGCTTTATGTCGGTAGGGAATGTCGCTCCGCCCATGCCGACGAGGCCGTTTTCGCGGGCTATTCCGCAAATCTGTGCGGGCGTAAGCGCGGCGATCGCTGCGTCATCGCGTATGCGGCGCGGCGACGCCTCCAAGTCGCGGCGATGTTGTTCTTCAGATGCTTCGATAGTTATTGTCTCGACATCGTAACCGAAAGCTCCTCTTGTTTTCCCGACGCTTTTGACTATCCCCGAGATGGGTGTGTGGATATTGGCGGAGAAGCGGGTGCTTGCCTCGGCAATGAGCTGAAAACGCTTCACTTCATCGCCCGGCTTGACAACAGCTTTTGCCGGCGCGCCTTTATGCTGGGAATGTGTGATGGTTACCTTTTCCGGCAACTCCAGATAGATGATGGGTGATCGTGCCGAGAGTTTTGATTCCGGTAACCGTATGCCGCCCGGATGAAAAGTCAGCAGTTTCATGATGCTTCCGGTTTAATGGTTTGTGCAGATGGAAAATTTGCGGTATGGATAGCCCCGGTCGGGCAGACGGCCACGCATTTTCGGCAGAGACGGCAGAGGGCCGGATCTATAGTTGCGACATTGTCGGTTATGCTGACCGCCCCGAAAGGACAGACACGCTCGCATTTTCCACACCCTATGCATGCTGAGTCGCATTCTTTTCGTGCAATCGTCCCGCGGTGACGGTTGGAACAGGCCACCCAGACCCTGCGACCTTTCGGGCCGGACGGCTGTATAGTCAGAAGATTCCGCGGACATGTACCGGCGCAGATTCCGCAGCCGGTACATTTGTTTTCGTCTATCTCCGGCAAATTGGTGACCGGATCCATTTTCATAGCCTCAAAAGGGCATGCTTTCACGCAGTCGCCACACTGAATGCATCCGAAGGCACATGTCAGCGGGCCTGATACAATCATGCTTTCCATGTTACATCCCTGCGGTCCGGAATAAATGGAGAGGGGATGACGCGATGCGCAGGTCCCGTTGCATCTGAGGACTGCGACGTTTTTCGAAGCAGTTCCTCCCGTCATGCCGAAAAGCGCGGCTATGGCCGCCATCCCGTCGGGTCCGGCGCCGGGACAGGAAATTCCTTCAGGCCCTCCCAGGCGCACGCACTGCAGTGCGAAATCATGACATCCGAGAAATCCGCAGGCGCCGCAGTTGGCTCCCGGAAGCAATGCCTCGACTTGCTCAACGCGTTCATCCTCTTTGACCGCAAACCGTCTGACAACGATGCAGAGCAGCGCGGCGGCGATGGCTCCGATCACTCCGAGAGCCACTGCCGGAAACAGTATCTGTTGGATGTAAAGTATCATAGTCCGATTATTTTTCAGCCGGTTCGACAATCCATCTGACGGCGGAGGCTGTCAGTTTTTTCATCACATATAACAAGGTGAAATATATCGCGCCGACAACCAGCGCCGTTATAGCGGCGGTTTCTTCAGCAACCCGGGCCAGCGACATGGCGACAGTTGTCGAAATGATGAGAATGGTCGGCAATATGAACAGAACGGTGGCGGATTTCAGGGCTGATTTCCCGGAAGTCCTGAGGATGACCCGCTGTCCCGAGCGGAATGTCGATGACGCGTTGCCGAGTGGCAACGTCAGGCGGTTGCCTGATTTTATATTGCAGAGCGGAGCGATGCCACATCCCTGACAATCATTATTGTCGGAAACCACATCGACAGTCAGCTGTTTACTTGAAGCCGACACAACTATACCTTTATGCAATATAGATTCATTCATTGATGCAAAAATACGAAATTTCACCATTTTATTCTGCTTTTATTCCATTTTCTGCCAATAACTTCCTTTAAGGGATAATCTCGAATTAAAATGTGTTAAATGTTTTGTTTGAATATGATTTAATTGTAATTTTGTAATGATTTCAAAAGAGTCATAGAAACATGAATTGCCCAGGTGACATAAAGACATTTCTGATGAGAGCGGGAGTCCGCCCTTCGGTTCAGCGCATAGCTGTTGCGAAGTATCTCGTCGAGAACCGCTGTCACCCGACGGTTGATGATGTCTATTCAGCGCTCTTGCCTGATTATCCTACTCTGTCGCGCACCACCGTATATAATACGGCGCGTCTTCTTGCCGACAGCGGTTGCATCAACGCTTTCGCGGTCGATGCCGAAGGGATGAGGCTTGATGCCGAGACGAATCCCCACTCCCATTTCGTTTGTCGGAAGTGCGGAAGGATTTTTGATTTGCCTCCGACTGAACTTCCTGCCCTCCCCGAAGGTTATAATATAGATTCGATGCGCGTAAGTTTCTACGGCGTATGCCGTGAGTGCAACATGAAAGTGATTGATTCAAAACCTCAACAATAACTAATATTTAATTCGTAAATTTATCTGACAACATGAAAAAGAAATTTATCTGCACAGTATGCGGTTACGTTCACGAAGGTGACGAAGCTCCTGAAAAATGCCCTCTTTGCGGCGCTCCCAAAAGCAAATTCAAGGAAATCACCGATGAAGAAGGTGCCGAGCTCAAATTCATAACCGAACACGAAATAGGTGTTGCTAAAGATACCGACGATCAGATGAAAGCTGATCTGACAGCTCATTTCAACGGCGAATGCACCGAGGTGGGCATGTATCTCGCAATGTCGCGTCAGGCTGACCGCGAGGGATATCCCGAAATCGCCGAGGCATTCAAGCGCTACGCTTTTGAAGAGGCCGAACATGCTTCGAAATTTGCCGAGCTTCTTGGCGAATGTGTATGGGACACCAAGACCAATCTCGAAAAGCGCATGGCTGCCGAAGCAGGCGCAAACGAAGACAAGATGCGCATTGCACGTCGTGCCAAAGAACTCAATCTCGACGCTATCCATGACACCGTTCATGAAATGGCCAAGGATGAAGCGCGTCACGGTCAGGGATTCCAGGGCCTCTACAAACGTTTCTTCAAGAAATAAATATGCCATCTCAGGTGACATCCGAATAATTTCTGCGGACTTGCAGTGACGGATGTCACCTTTTTTATCCAATTCATAACCAAAAGACAGAACAATGAAAGATCTTAAAGGAACAAAGACCGAGCAGAACCTCCAGGAGGCATTTGCCGGTGAATCAATGGCCCGTAATAAATATACTTTCTATGCAAAGAAAGCCCGCAAGGACGGTTACGAGCAGATAGCACAGATTTTCGAGGAGACAGCCCATAATGAAATGGCCCACGCCAAGCTGTGGTTCAAGACTCTCCACGGAGGCGACGTGCCTGAAACGCTCGTCAATCTCGAAGATGCCGCCGGCGGCGAACATTTCGAATGGACCGATATGTATGCCCGCATGGCCGAGGATGCCCGCGAGGAAGGTTTCACCAGAATCGCCGCTCTCTTCGAGATGGTTGGAAAGATCGAGAAAGAACATGAGGAACGCTACCGCAAACTGATAGCCAACATTGAAGGCGGTCTTGTCTTCTCCCGCGATCAGGACACAATCTGGCAGTGCATGAACTGCGGCCACATCGTTATCGGCAAAAAGGCGCCGGCGATCTGTCCCGTCTGCTCACATCCCCAGGCTTATTTCGAAATCAAGCCTCAGAACTATTGATTCCGACTTTTTTAACGACAGCTGTGACGGCACCCGAGGCTTTTGCAGCTGTCTTTCGTTTTATCAGACTGAATTACTATGAAAAGCGTAAAAGAGACAATGATGGAGCGCCGCAGTATCAGGCGCTACGAGCGTGAGCCGGTCACACAGGAACAGATGGACTTCATCTTCGAAGCCATCAGAAACACCCCGACGAGCTATAACGGCCAGCAGTTTTCGGTTATCGACATTGATGACCAGGAGCTCAAGCTGAAACTTTATGAGCTGACGGGCCAGAAACAGATAAAGACATGCTCTCGTTTCCTTGCTTTCTGCGCCGACTTCCACAAGATTACCCTGATGTCGGGAGTGAAGGATGTCGCCATGCCCCCGTTCACATCCACGGCCGACGGGCTAATCGTCGGCACTGTCGATGCGGCCCTCGCCATGATGAGCGCGGTAACGGCCGCCGGAGCCCTCGGACTCGGCACGTGTTGCATAGGCTATGCCCGCACGGCCGCTCCTGCCGAAATTTCCTCGCTTTTGCGGTTGCCTCAGGGAGTGTATCTCGTCTGCGGACTCGCGATAGGTGTTCCTCGCGAAATGCCCGACCTGAAACCGAAGCAGCCGCGCGAGGCGATGGTCCACAATAATAAATACAGCGACGATCTTCCCCTCGTGAACGCGCTGGAGAAATATGACGCCGAAGTGACGGCTTACAACGCCGTGCGTACCGGTTCGAAAACAACCAACGACTGGGCCACGCACATAATCTCCTACTATGTCGAGGCCATGAACTACAACATGCTCGACGCTCTCCGGGCTCAGGGCTTCGACCCGCGTAAATAAAAAAATTTGCAATCCCCGTCCATAATTCATAACTTTGCTCCCATGGAACCATCCGAGGAAGCAAAGTTATCTTTTTCCGGCCCCATCGGAGTGTTTGACTCCGGCTACGGGGGCCTGTCCATTCTCCGCCGCATCCGCGAACGCCTCCCTCTCTACGACTATCTCTATCTCGGCGACAATGCCCGCGCCCCCTACGGTCCGCGCTCTTTCGATGTGGTCTATCGCTTCACGCTCGAGGCCGTGCGCTATCTTTTCGCCCGGGGATGCCCGCTCGTGATTCTCGCATGCAACACCGCGTCGGCCAAGGCCCTCCGTTCGATCCAGCGCAACGATCTGCCGCTGATCGATCCCACGCGCCGCGTTCTCGGCGTGATCCGCCCCACGGTCGAGAAGGTCGGAGAGATGAGTTCCACAGGCGTAGTTGGGGTCATGGGCACCAACGGAACCGTCCGTTCGCGTTCCTACGACATGGAGATAGGCAAGCTCTATCCCTCGTTCACAACCGTTTCCCAGGAGTGTCCCATGCTGGTTCCTCTTGTCGAGAATGAAGAGTCAGCCGCTCCCGGAGCCGATTATTTCGTCAAAAAATATGTTGATGCGCTGTTCGCGAAGAATTCCGACATTGACACCGTGCTTCTCGCCTGCACACATTATCCTTTGCTATACGACAAGATACGCTGCTACGTCCCCGAGGGAGCCCGTGTGGTCACCCAGGGCGAGATTGTGGCCGATTCGCTTGCCGATTATTTCGTCCGACACCCCGAGATGGAGCGTCGATGCACCCGCGGAGGTTCAACCACCTGTCTGACAACAGAGAACCCCGAGTCTTTCAGTCGCCTCGCCCGGATTTTTCTCGGCGAAGAGATCACAGCCAACCACATCGATTTGGTCTGACCGGGTCTGACCTGTCCGACTTGTCTGACAAGTCAGAAGTCACTCTTTTTAAGTTTACAATTGTGAATTCTGTCGAAAAAATTCGCCGAAAAGGCGACCAAATTTAACGGTTCAAAAAAACTTGGAAAAATTAACAAAAATTAACGGGGGGGGGCGGTAAACACCTCCTCTTGTATTATCTTTGCATTGCGGAAATTTCCGGTTTACGTTTGTAATCTGAACGTCTGAACCGGAGGTGCCGTGCTTTACCTTATGCGGCTTTTGAGCCGGATACACAAAGGAAAATAATTAAACCTCAAATAATTAAACCAATATAGTAATTATAGATGAAATCTATAAAATTTGTGATGTTATGCATCGCCCTGTCGCTGTCGTCGGCGGCTGTGGGGCAGAAGGTTGCATTGAAAACCAATCTTATAGGCGATGCTTTGCTGAACCCGAATCTCGGAATTGAACTTGGGATCGCCCCGAAATGGTCCCTCGACGTCCCCGCAAGTTTCAATGCCTGGAACCTGAGCCACGACCGCAAGTGGAAGCACTGGTATGTGCAGCCCGGCGTCCGTTACTGGTTCTGCGACCGCATGGCCGGTCATTTCGTAGGCATGCACCTCCACGGCGGACAGTATAATATAGGTGGTTGGGACGGCCACGTCAAGTTCCTCAACACCGACTTCCGCCGCCTGAAGGACTCCCGCTTCCAGGGATGGTTTGCCGGAGCCGGAATCTCCTACGGATATTCGTGGATTCTCGGAAAGCACTGGAATATCGAGGCTGAGATCGGTTTCGGCTGGGCCTACACCCGCTACGACCGCTTCGAGTGTGCCGGCTGCGGACGAAAAGTGGAATCCGACCGCGTCCACAACTATGTGGGGCCCACAAAGGCCGCCATCAACATGGTTTATGTATTTTAAATCTTTCTGACTATGAAAAAGAGAACAGCAACCATACTTCTCTGCGGCGTGGCCATGGCCTGCGCCGGCCAGTCTGCCTCTGCCGCCTCCTTCGCCGCACCCGGCGTCCCTGCCTCGAAAATGCAGATGGAGCAGTCGGGCGACTATATGAAAATCGACATGCTTCTCGGCCTTAAGGAACTTGACGTAAAGGCAAACCAGGCAGTGCTTCTCACTCCCGTCCTTGTCAACGGCTCCGACTCCGTGGCCCTTCCGGCCGTAGGCGTCTATGGCCGCACCCGCTACTACCAGTATCAGCGCTCCTCCGGCAACAACATGATATCCGGCCCCTCCGAAACCTTCTTCAAGGCTTCGCAGGCTCCCGCCGAATTCGATTACTCGCAGGTAATACCTTATAAGGAGTGGATGAACGGCGCCGACCTCGTTGTTCGTCGCGACGACTACGGCTGCTGCCGCCATCTCCTCGCCTCCGAAACCGACCGCCTCGGCACCTACAACGGCCCCTGGTTCCCCGAGCTCGTCTATGTGGTTCCCGCTCCCAAGGCGCAGAAAACCCGCGAGATCCATGGATCGGCCTACGTCGAGTTCCCCGTCAACGTCAGCAAGATCCTGCCTGACTACCGCACCAACTCCGCCGAACTCGGCAAGATCATAGCCTCGATCGACACCGTCAAGAACGACCGCGACGCCAGCGTGACCTCCGTATGGCTCAAAGGCTTCGCATCGCCCGAAGGTCCGTGGGACAACAACGTGCGCCTCGCCCGCGAGCGTACAGCCTCGGTAAAAGAGTACGTCGATCGTCTCTACAACTTCCCCGCCGGAGTGATGACCACCGAATTCGATCCCGAAGACTGGGCCGGTCTCCGTCGCTACGTCGAAAGCTCCAATCTCGAGCACAAGGCCCGGATTCTCGCAGACATAGATTCTGATCTTGCTCCCGACGCCAAGGAATGGCGAATCAAATCCACATATCCCGAGGAATACCGCTTCCTTCTCGAAAACGTCTATCCCGGCCTACGTCACACCGACTACCGCATTTCCTACACACTGCGTCACTACTCCGACGTCAACGAGATACGCCGCGTGCTTCAGGAACGTCCGCAGAACCTCGATCTTGACGAGTTCTACATGCTTGCCGCCGAATATGCGCCCGGCACCCCCGAGTTCACCGAAGTCTATGAGACGGCCGTCCGCATGTTCCCCGCTGACCCGCTGGCCAACCTTAACGCCGCCAACGCCGCCATGCGCCGAGGCGACAACGAGGCCGCTACACGCTATCTGACTAAGGCAGGCGACTCTGCCGAGGCTGTCTATGCCCGCGCCGCTCTCGAGGTGCGCAAGAAAAACTATGAAGCAGCCAAAACTCTTCTCCGCAAGGCTCAGTCGATGGGCGTGAGTCAGGCAGCCGAGACCCTTCAGCAACTTCCCTGAAATCTCAGATAATAAAACCACTCTCAAATAATTAAACCAAACTCCTCGATTTACGTAGGAAAGTCAATAACAATCAATAACATTTTATTAATCTTATGAAAAAACTATTTTATTTACCCGCTTTAGCAGCCATGATATTCTCAAGCTGCTCCAGCGACGAGTTGGGTGTAGAATCCGACGTTGCAGAAACGGATCAGACGTTCTACATGCAAGTAGCTATCCGTGACGCTCATTCCGGTAGCAAAGCTGACAACAAAAGTGATAATTTTCGTGACGGTGAGGGTTATGAGAATGCGATACATGAAATGTATTTCAAGTTCTATAATGCCGCAGGCGAAGAGATTTATCAGACTCCTGTAATCACTAATGTTACTACAGATTCAAATGCCGGAAATTCAACTTATCCCAATGTCGGTCAAATCGCAACGGCGACTGTCAAGGTAGAGGTTACACAAGGCGAAAACATGCCGGCTTACGTTGTTTGCTTTGCCAATCCGGTTGCGTTTGATGATGTAAGTTCCGGTAAAGCCGCAATAACCGACCTGAACGGATTGAGAAACAAGAAAAGAAGCGCTTATATGTGCAATAACGGCAATTTTGCGATGAACAATTCCGTCTATTATGGCACGAGTAAGATTTCCGGTGCAAGCGGAGTCAAGATAGTTGGCGCGCCGATTCAGAAAGGACAGCTGTTCACAAGCGAGGAAGAGGCAAATAAAGCCACGGGTAAAAATGTGGTTGAAATCTTTATAGAGCGCTATGCCGCCAAAGTAAACTTTGCAATCGCCGCCGGAGCAGTCAAAACTTGTAATGAGGGTGACTATACTCTCACATTTGTGCCGGAGGCATGGGGCATAACCGCAGACGCGCCCGATATGTATGCCATCAAGCGTTTTTCAACAACTGATGGTGATGATGCGCCTGTTCCCAGCCAAAGTGATATTGATAATATGCTTGGAACCTGGACATCATGGAATGATGAGCAAAACCGCCGTTCATATTGGACTTGTTCCCCGGGTTATTATGGAACGACCTTCCCTTCGGTGTCAGATGACATCTCCGATGTTACCGACCATCCGACGGAGAACGGATGTCAGCTCGGGGCCGGTGTGTCGAAAGACCAGAACCCCAATTATCCTTTCCTGCTTAAATATTACAGCTATAACCAGCTTACGACCAACCCACCCACAGGAACGATAGGACAGACCGGCTATAAACCCGGAATCGGTACACCAATTCTCGCGTTTGACGCTGCAACTACATGGAAATCCGCTGCACGTTATGCTCTCGAAAACACAATGGGTGAAAATGCCTTCAATCCTGAAATAAACCGTAATCCCAAGGCTGCTGCCCCCTCAGCTGTCATAGTCGGCAAATATAAGGTCACACATAATGGTACTGATCTCGATGCCAATACGACCTTCTATATTTATTCCGGCAGTCTGTTCTTTGCACAGACCAATACTCCGGCCGGAGAAACGAGTTTGTATAATAAAATGCTTTCTACTCAGAATGTCATCGGTTATAATAATGGAACTGATATCGTTCCGCTACACGCTTCAGCAGACATTCCCGCCGGTGTGACATTTGAAATTGCGCATCCGTCCAAGGCAATCCGTGACCTGACAGATGTCAAGCTTTCCGAAGAACTTGTAACACTTCAGCTGACTGCGCCCGGTAATAATGTTATTTATTACAAGCCTCAAAATTCATCCAAATGGCAACCTATAACCAATGACAACAAAGACGCAGCTCTTTCCTATGTAAACCGCCAGCTTGCCGGACAGCTCAGATATGCACATGCTTATACTAACGGTATGGCTTATTTCACAATTCCCATCCGTCATCTCGGATACTATGAGAATACAGCCGGCTTCCCCACTACCGATGGAACCGAGGGTGGTAAGATAGACTGGAAAAGGGTTACAGCCGGAGATTTCGGCCTTGTACGTAACCATGTATATGACTTGAACATAAAAAGTATATCAGGCCTCGCTTCCGGTATTCTCAACCCCGATGCTCCTATCGTGACTCCGATGGAATCCAATGCATACTGGATCAGATACACTCTGAATATTCTCAACTGGCGTATTGTCAACCAGCAGGATATAGAACTTTGACAAGTAGTGACAATTAACAAAAAATAAAAGATGATCATGACGGGCGGCGATTGCCGCAAAGAATTCTATCGCCGCCCGTCTTTTTCTCTTCTCCCGGCTCAGTGCGTCCGGACAGCCGCACTGCACATTAAAATACCGGAATCCCCGCCATGGGAATTCCCTCTTGACCTGAAAACAAACGGTCTCTGACCGACAGCATATATAAACATCCTTGTTTAAAGGATATAACCCGTAAAATATAACTTCTCTACAATATGAAAATGTTTGACATTCGAAAAATGAAACAGCAGTTTCTTGTGGCAATAATTGCCGCATTGAGTCTGTCAGGCTGTGATTCGGTTATCTATGACGATCAGGGAGATTGTTCCGTAAATTACAGAGTAAGCTTCCGTTATGTCCGTAATATAGTCGGTGCCGACGCTTTCGGTCCTCAGGTTGCGGATGTAAATCTCTATGTCTATGACAAGTCAGGTAATCTGGCGCTTAAAAAAACAGAAACCCGAGAACTGAGCGTGGACAACGGATTTTACATGGACATTGATCTGCAGCCGGGAACCTATGATATGATAGCCTGGTGCGAGGGTCGTACGTCCAATCCGGAGACAATCCGTTTCGCTATCGGTTCCGGGGAGATGAAGACTGCGTTAAACGCTTCTTTGACATTGGGTGGCATCTCCCCCGACCTTTATTCAGATAAAGACATAGTTCCTCTTTTTCATGGAATCGCCACGGATGTAGTACTTCCTGATACATACGGCACTATAGATCTTGATCCTATAATGCTAACTAAAGATACCAATCGAATAAGTGTGATTCTTCAGAATATAAACGGGGATCCGGTTGACAGAAAAGACTACCTGTTCAGAATAGAGGGATCCAACAGTGAGCTGACCCATACAAATATTGTCACGGGAACGCCGCATTTCTTCTACCATCCATGGTCTGTCGAAGAAATAGCTGCCGATTTTGAATATGAAGAGAGTGCATCAAAATCTCGTGCGTCTATTACGGTCCCCAACGGAGTCATGGCGCAATTGACAACCGGTCGCCTTATGGCTGATATGGAACAGAAACTGACAGTCAGCCGCAGCGACACCGGAGAACCGATTTTTTCAATACCTCTTATCCGTTATCTTCTTTTAGTTAAAGGAAAATATGATGGAATTGATACCGATCAGGACTATCTGGACTGCAACGATACCTATTCTCTTGTGTTTTTCGTTGATGGAAATATGAAATGGATGAAATCAAGAATCTTTATTAACAATTGGCGGGTTGTGCCACCGCAGGATGAAGAATTGTAAATAATGAACGCCATGTCGTATAGTTTCAGATTTATGTGCCTTCGTGTGGCATTGACCGTCCTGATCTGTCTGATGACGGGCAGTTGCATTGAAGATGCTTCTGATTGTCCGGAGACTTCTGATCCTGGGCTTGGTACGGCTGATGTCAGATTGAGTTTCACAATCATGACAGGTCGCGAAGCCGAACGCCTCACAGACCTCAGTCGTAGTGCCGACATTGACGGAGATCAGAATGGTAAGAACGGAGAAAATTATATAGACATCAATGACCTGAATTTTCTGCTCTTTGATGCGGATGGAAAATTTCTTCAGAATTTCACTCCTGAAACAAAAGTTATACCTGACCCAGACGAGGAGACCGTATATACGGTAAACGCAACAGTCAGTGATCCTTATTTTGGAGAAGTTACAGGAGATAATGTCGTTTTCTATATAATGGCACTTTGTAACGGCGCCCAACTTGGCATGGGATTTCCTCTTCTGGAACGAGGAACTACCATTGAATCACTCTGTTCAGCGGCAGGTTCGCCTTCATTCACGATTTTGCCACAGACCTCAATTTTGCAATGGGGGATACCGGGGCAGCAGAGTATCCCTATGTCGGGACTCAGAGCATTCAGTGTCTCGAAAGCTGCTTTAAAGGCTTCTTCGGCAGATAATCCGGTGGATATTTCAGAGGCCCGGACAAAACCGCTCAATATGCTGCGTGCCGTGGCAAAAATCGAGATAGTTGATAAAATCAATATCGAAGGTAAGTATAATCCCGCTATACATGATGATCTTCCGGAAAGAATAGATAAGGTGGAAATAAATGGAATATATCCGAGTGGCACTATTCTTCCTTCAATGGATCAATGGACAAGAAATGTAGCGGTGCCAGAAACGCAGCAGGTTATAGCTCCAACTATTCCCGTTTCAGCCGCTTACCTGAATCCGGCAAAATATCCGAGCCCGGAGTTTACACAGGTTATACCGGGTACAGCTCTGGATTTTGTTCCTGATGGAACAGATGAGGATGGTTGTCCCGTATATGCGGTATATATATATGAGTTTGCTGCGGAGTCATTCATTGTTGACGGATCGCAACACAATGTTGACAACGGAATAAAGTTAACCGAACAGATGCCTTATATAAGAGTTACAATCGGAACGAACGTCTTGCCTATGAGACTGGCTACCTATAAAGACGGGGTAGCAGAGACAGAGCTTCCATACATGCTACGAAACCATATATACAGATTTGAAATTACTAAAATCCATCTTGGGTCCGAACTTACTGTCAACTGGACGGTCTGTGACATGGATGACGGAGGTGTAATCAAAATCCCCGGTTTTAATTGAACTATTGATTCTCTATTTGCTTTTATCATAGAATTAAAATGAATCGAAATATATCAAAATTCAGATATTTGCTGCTGGCAATTTCTCTGTTCGCCGTCTCCTGTCAGGATGATTTTCCGGAACTGGATTATACGGTTGAAGGGGAGGATGTGGAGTTGACAGTCCCGCTTTCGCTTCCCAAGATGGATGTCCAGTCCCGCGCAAACATGCAAGCTGGAGACCTGAATCGGGTAGAAAATCTTTGGATTGCAACTTACAGTGCTACAAGCAAACAACGCACTACGGAGGAACCGGACGGATGGCTACAACTTGAACCCGGTACAACTTCAACGGAGTTTACAGATGAGGAAGTGACATTGAAAACAAAATCGGGTAGCAGCTATATCGTGGCGGTTGCCAATGTTGACAATATGGGCATAGACAAAACGGACGAGACCATGACGCCCAGACCTCTCCGGGAGCTGCTCGCAGCCGCGGATACATGGGACAAATTTCTGAACATAGCCGTGGTTTCTCCATCTACCTATGATGAAGTTTATTCTCCTGATGTGCCATTGGCTATGGCAGGTGCCTATACCAATATCGCACCCGGCAAACCACATAATCCTTTGCGGCCGCTGTCTGATTGGCAAACGGAAAATTTCCAGTCCTATACGATCGCTGCTTCTTCTACCGGGAAAGTCACTATTGAAGGGACCGGTGCAATCCATTTAAGGCGTCTGGTGTCGCATATTAATTTTCAAGTCATTCCCGGAGCAGGGGTGAAAGTGACCCCCAACAGTTACCGTATTGTCAATGTGCCTAAATATTCATGGCTCTATGAACGTTCGGCCGACAGAGTAACAGTCGATGGTAAAAACGAGGGGGCCAATTTCGGAGACAGAAGCGCGTCAGAAGAAGACGCCAAAAATTACTATGCTACTCCATCTCAATTCTCCGGCACGGCTTTCTATGATCTTTCGCAAGAACAATTGGGACAGGATTATAAAACCGGATCTTTCGGCTTCGATTTCTGGCAGGCCGAAAACAAGCATACAGGAATCCAAACAAGCAATGATTATAATGATCGCAGCAAAGAGAAAAAGGTTGCTGATGACGGTTCTGATCATACTGTCAAGAATACAGGAATCTTTACAAGCCTTTCAGGAGAAAACTGGACACCAAACAATATGGCTACATACGTGGTTCTGAACTGTACGGTTGAGCATGACGGCAAGATCAATGTTGATGATGAAGGCGCAGCCGGAAGCACACCGGCTTACAGAACCGGTGTCGGTAACTATTATATTCATCTCGGATATATGGGAAATGACGCTCGGGATTTCAATTGTTACCGCAATACAAATTATACTTACCGTATGACCATTAATGGTCTGGAAGATATTCGCCTTGAAGCATGGACGGATGAGACAAGACCGGATGTTGAAGGAATGGTATCGGATATCCTTAATCCCACCATCAACCTTGATTGCCATTATCATAGTTTCAATGTCTATCTGACGGATGATGATCTTAAAAAATGGGATAATGTTGAGAAAAAGGGTTTTGGCTTTATCATATATACCTATGAAGACGGTATAGAACACGTAGTGCGTGAAACAACTTATCCCGACGGCAATATCCCTACTGACCAAAAGAAATATGTCAATTGGATAGAACTTCGTCCTACAACAGGCGAGGGTGTCCTTGCGATGTATAAGCCGAACGATGGCTCTGCCTATGATGATGATAAGACGTTCAATCTCGTTGAAGCATCAGTTGTGGGAATTCAACCCGGTGATAAAAGACATTCCACGTCCCATTGGTACACCGTTTTCGTAAACGAATATGCTTACGAACAAGCTAATGCCAACGAGCAGTCTTCGGGTCGTCCCGTGTGGATGAGCTATGTGATGCAGAATCCGCGACGCTTCTATCTGCGTGTGACTCAGAGCATATCCCCTGATGGCGAAAGCACTTATGCCCGCTCAAAATATGCCGGTGTCCAGCAGTCGATTATGACCTATTATTCACGCGAGGGTGATCGCTTCTCTCAGAGCGCCGAAGAGGGAAAAGTCAACGGTTCAGCCGTTGGCGTTGAACGCTTCAACGAATCCTACGGTCTCAATCTCCGTCGTTCCTATACCGGCGCTTCTGATCCTAACAATGGACGTTATAATACCTATCAGTATGTCACTTCTAAAGGTTCCGACTGGTTTACATTCCTTGACGGGGATAAAAACGACTGGACTACAAAACCTCAGGAAATACAGAAGGGTAGAACCGGATATTCCGAGGCGCATACAGTGGCCAATCATAATCCGGAAAAACTTCCGCGTTTGAAGAATTTCGAAGATATGGGAGGTTCTTTATCAGGCTCAGGATTAAATAATGATGGAAATACTCTTGTTAATGAAACAACGAATTATGATATTCAGTTAAAGGGTGATTTGACCGATGAGCAATATCAAAATACTTTCGTTGAAGCAATCAACGCCTGCATGAACCGTAATCGCGATAATAACGGAAACGGAGTAATAGACAGAGAGGAGATACGCTGGTATGTCCCGACTATGGGAAAATATCTCCGACTGATTCTCGGTAACAAATCGCTTGATTATCCCTTGATGGATTATGACAATATCACAAAAATAGCGGATCCTTTAGGGAATTATGCAGATGGAAAGAATGACTTGGTTGGACAATATATGTTTTTCGGTAGTGAGGGACGTGTACTGTGGGCTATGGAGGGCCTATCCACCTCTGCGTGGTGTCAGTGGGGCGTTACCAGTCCTGTTGCGCCTTGGCAGATAAGATGCGTAAGGAATCTGGGAACTAATCTGAAAGCAGAAATTAATACTGTAGATAAAACGATTCCGGCATATACTTTCACGCCTCGCAATGGCGACAAATACCGGGGCGGGATAGTTGAAATGTCATATTATGAGGCTACCAACAATCGCGTTGATTTCAAATCGGGGAATACTTCTGCCGGTATGCCTGTACACCCGGCCAATGATTTGGCAAATAATTCGATTTATTATAAATTTGAGATATCCCAAGGTGTAAATCAATATAGCTATTCTACTTATGTATGGAGAAACAATAGACCTCAACAAAGTGGAACCGCGACTACAAATTTTTACTATGATGTTCTATTGAACAATTCTTATACCTCTGAAGATATCAGGGAGGAAATAAACAAAAATCCATGCAGTGGGTTGGGTGCCGATTGGAGAGTTCCAAATTTAAAAGAACTGGCAATCATGAGAAATATCGGAATATTTGCCGAACTTGGAAAAGTGCAAAAAGCAGCATTCTATAATCCTTATGAATCTCCCAATTCGATAAACGAATCCAATTATAATGAGACTGCTTATAATGACAGCCATTCTGTCCCATCGTGTACAGTTTCTCCATTTAATATCTCAGGAATTCTGAAATGGCCGGATAATTTGGCTCATAAATTGATGGCAACGACAAGACTTCAGATAAATCAGACTCGTACCGGCCCATTCTATATTCGTTGCGTCCGTGATGTCAGATAATGAAAAGAGAATAAGTGAGAAGTATTAGTAAAAAAATCATTCTGTTGGTGGCGGGACTCTGTCTTGCCGCTTGCAGTAATCAGAAGAGTTCGGAGGCAGGAAAGCCTATGGGCGTTGCAGCGGCAACGGATCTGTTGTTGCCGCAGGTACCCGACTCGCTGACCGATCCGGGTGCGCGGGCCTCGTTTCTCGCGTTGCATTTCTGGGACGCTATGGACTGGAAGGACCGCAGCCGAAGCCTCGACACGGCTTTCATGGAGCAGAGTTTCGCCAACTACCTGACGGTGCTTCCGCTGGCCGACAGTCTCGGACGCGTGAACGGGGTGGACGCCCTGCTGCATGGCGCTTCGGCCGACAGCAGCGCATACGCGTTTCTCGTCTCCGTGGTTGACAAATATCTCGGCGATCCGAACTCTCCGATGCGCGACGAGGAACTTTACATCCCCTTCCTCCGGGCGTTCGGAGCGTCATCGCTTCTTGACGGAGCGGAAAAGGCGCGATATGCTTCGCTGTTGGAGGACGCGATGAAAAACCGGGTCGGGCGCAAGGCGGCGAACTTCACTTTTATGGACCGTGAGGGGCGCCGGATGACGCTCCGCGAGGCCGTGGCCGGGACGGAGGAGACGATAGTCATGTTCTATGATCCGAACTGCAACGTGTGCGAGGCGACGGAGCGCTACCTGGCGTCGTCGGAGAAGCTGAACCGCCTGATAGGGGAGGGGAGGCTGAGGATTGTGGCCATCGACCCGTTTGACACCGATCCCGGGCGCTGGAAGGCCCACGCCGACTCGCTGCCGCGGAACTGGACCGTGGGGCGTTCGCCCGGCGGACGGATAGACTCGGAGGAGATCTATGTGATCCGCGCCACGCCAGCCATCTATCTGCTCGACAGCGCGATGACGGTGCGCATCAAGGACGCGCGCGATGACGAGATAGCCCGCTGGGCCTCGTGAATGAAGATATTCCCTTATTCGGCCTCCGGGTCGAGCCTTTATCTCTCTATATATTGATCTGCACAGGTGACAATGGCGGGCGCCCCTGACCCGGTGGTGCCGCGGCCTTTTGAACTTGATGTGGAAAAACAAAATGGTTTAATAATCAAGCGGCGGCCAGGCATGTGAATGCAGGGCCGCCGCGCTTTATCCTGGTCGCCCTCCCTCAGAAATAATCTTCGGAGGTCATTATGTAGAAATGCTCTGTGCGGGTGTCGCCCAGAGGCGAGACAATGTCGGGGTTAGTGTGGTGGAAGCGGAATCCGCATTTTTCAATGACGCGCCTGGACTTGACGTTTCCGTCGTAGTATCCACACCAGACGGCCTCGAGCTTCAGCTCATTGAAGCTACGCGCCAGCAATGCTCTGACCGCTTCCGGAATGAGGCCTTGTCCCCAGTAGGGCTTGCCGATCCAGTAGCCTATCTCGGCGTGGCCCGGTTGCATGTCGGCGGAGTGGAGTCCGTCGGCGAACATTATTCCGCAACTGCCCACGGGCTCGCCTGATTCTTTCAGCACCACGGCATAGATTTCAGGCGCGGCAAAGACGGTGCGGATGATCTGGCGGCTCTCTTCGAGGGATGCATGGGGCGTCCAGCCCGCTACGGGGCCAATGTCGGGATCGGCGGCATAACGGAACAGGGCCGGTGCGTCGGTTTCGCGCCAGGGCCTGAGGATGAGCCGCGGGGTTTCGATTGTCATGATGAATGGTTTTTAGTTGATCGACGTTGTCGGCGTGAGGCTCACAATCATGCGCGGTCTATTCCGGGGGAAAGAGGGCGCAGAAACCGTGCCGGTTGAACTGATAGTACATCTCTATGCGCTCGGGGGTGTCATTCCCGAGCAGCAAAAGAAGTTCTCTGGCAAATTCAAGGGTTGCGGAGCCGTTGGCCGTCACGATGTTTCTGTCGCTGACTGCCTGCGCATGAATGTAACCGTCGGGATTGGTGTAGTTGGCGCCTTCCCAGAGTTTCAACTGGCCGAGGCCGTTGCCGGTGTGGCTGACGGCATTTAGAAAGCCGGCTTTGGCCATGAAGGACGCGGCGTTACAGATTGCGCCTACGATCCGGCCTTTTTCAATAGCCCGCGTGACTATCGGCACGACCCGGTCGGCAACAGGCGTGGTCCATCCGAAACCGCCGATTAGTACCAATGCCGCATAATCATCGGGCATCGTGGCGAAGGAATAGTCTGGAAGCGTCCGAAAGCCGCCTATGGACTTGACAGGCTCCATGGTCGGGGCGACAACTTTGTTGACATATCTGGGATGTTCCTTCAGCGCGCATTCGTTGGAGGCGATGGCCTGAGAGAGATACACGGCTTCATGCGCCGCATAGTCGGGGAGCAGTATGTAGAGGATCTCGTTGCTCATAGGTTTATTTTTTCCAGCGTTTGAGATGGGGGAAGAACCGGCGCATCATTTCTTTCGCCTGTTCCTCTGTCAGGTTCTGTCCCGATTGCCTGTTGATTTCCTCCGTAAATTGGGCGCAGTGGTCGATCATCTGCTCCATGGTCATGTCCTGCGTGAACTTGCCCTCCTTGTAGCAGTAGATGCAGTAGTCTTCATTGGTAGTGCAGTCGGCATCCGTGCCGAGGATTTCACTGGTGAGCGGCATTCCGCAACTCTGACAGAATTTCCTTTCCATATCGTTATTCTTGTTTGCGGCGGTTAGACATAATGGTGTCGAAATTATCGCGCCCCCAGTTGATGAGGGCTTCAACGTGTGGCAAAAGTGTTCTGCCGAAGTCCGTAAGGGAATACTGTGTGCGCGGAGGGACATCGGGGAAGAGCTCACGGTGGATTATGCCGTCGGTCGTCAACTGACGGAGCACCTGCGAGAGCACTTTTTCAGAAATCGACGGGAGGTTTCGGTACAGTTCATTAAAGCGCACCGGCTCGCTCTCGGAGATCTTCACGAGAACCACGAGTGCCCACTTGTTGCCGAGCCATTCGAGCATCGGAGCCGCCTTGCAATATTCGTAGTCTAATTTTTTTGCCATTTTCGACAGGGCAAAATAAGCTGATAACGAGCAAAACAAACTTTTAAGTAAGGGTCAAACCTTTCGGTAAGTTATTGCTTTAGCTCTGATAATCACCTAATTTTGCGCCACGAAGTTACAAAAAATAATCGAGATATGATATACCCGGAACTACATTTCACAGGGCAGGTGTGGCGACCGCCATACGAAGCCAATTCGCAGCTCCTGCAACTCACGTCGGGTTGCACATGGCACAAATGCAAGTTTTGCACCCTTTACCACGGTACGCCGTTCCGCATGTCGCCTCTGACGGAGGTGGAGGAAGATCTGAAGGTCATCCGCAGATGGCAGCCGCGAGCCCGGCGTGTTTATCTCACGGGAGCAAACCCATTCGCATTGAGTTACAACAAGCTCATGGATGTGGCACTGCTGTTGAGAAAATATCTTCCCCGGATGGTTTCATTCGGGATGTTCGCCCGCGTCACAGACATCGTTCCCAAGTCGATTGAGGAACTGAGGAATCTCCGTCATCTGAAACTCGATGGCATAAACATCGGTATTGAAACAGCCCACGACCCGACCCTTGAGCGGATGAACAAAGGTTATCATGCCTCCGACATCCTCGAACAGCTCTCAAAACTCGACGAGGCCGGAATACGCTACAATGTGTTTTACCTCAACGGACTCGGAGGCCAAGGCAACGGAGAGGCAAGCGCGATAGCAACGGCCGATGTGTTGAACAAACTGCATCCGTGCATCATCAATATAGTGTCGCTGACAATATTCCCTGAATCCCGATTATATCAGGAGGTGGCGGACGGGACATACATCGAAGAGCCGGAGATTGAGCGCCTGGTTGAGATGCGCACGTTTATCGACCGACTTAACATCCGCGTCAATCTGCTCGGCCATCATATTTCCAACACGGTACCCGTCACGGGAGCATTGCCGGATGACAAAACCGCGATGCTCCGTGAGTTTGACAAAGCGATAGCTCAGTTTCCGGAAGAGGAACTAAAAGCCTGTCGAAACAGGATTTGGCATCTGTGAAGATTTCAATCCTGCTCTCAGCCTGCTCATTTTGGGCAGGCTTTTTTTAACACTTCAACCGGTGTTTGCATCTGACCAGCTTTTGCATCTGATCCGTTGATCCGGTTTAACCGTCAGCTTCCGTGGGGCTGTCGCAGGCGGCCAGGGGGAACGAAAAAGAGAGCTGCATTTCTGCAACTCTCTTTCTGTGGTGCCACCATCATTGTTTGCATTTATATAGTTGCATGTTTATCAACTACATACATTCATTATTGCGGTGGATAATATCATCTGCTCCACTGATATCTTATGGCATTATGGGCATTTTGCACAGGACGTTTATTGCGCTCATACCACTTGCAGATTCTCAAAGTCCTCTATGATATTGCAAAGTTAGCAATAATCCGGCATAGTTACAATGCTTTAATTGTTAAAGCACCCTTTATCTATTTAACAAAGTGAAATTCAGGGATAACACAAAAACTGCCCAATTACCATTCTTCGCTACGACCGCGTCATTATCCACAACGCCAGATGCAGAGGTTCAATATGTGTCTTTTCCACCAATTCAACATTGTTCAAAAGATGTGCGTCATTGAACAATGGACACAAAGGTCTTCATAGTCTACCTCAAACTTTCCTCTGACAAAATTGTCGCAATCGTCAACGGTGCAAAAAAGAAGTATTCTAAGGTTTATTTAATCTAGAATACTTTATTCTGTGTCATAAGTATTTTAAATTCAGTCTGCAACCCCCATAACTATGGGCTTTTCTTTACGATTTAGGCAATCTAATATCGCTTGTCTATTCTCAAAGTGTATAGTATGAAATTCTTTATTAAACCGATGACAGATCATGAATATGTAATCTCGAACAAGAATTTTGAAGGTTGAGGAGAAGTTTTTTAAATCATCTGTTTCAAATTTCGGGAATAGATTAAGGGCATAAATTTCCTCCATTTGTAATTTCGATGCTGTATGTGCATGTGCGCATAATTCAGCATATATTTGATGTATTTCATCAAAGTGGATTTTATAGGATTCGTCTTTTACAATTGAGGGGGCTTTTTTTATGGACTCAAATACTCGATATAGGTTTTTTTCTGTCTGAATTTCAGGAACCTCTTTAGAAAACATCCCTCTAAGAAACATCTCAATAGAACTTCGTAGCAGAAGTCTAGCGCCCTTATAAGCACCATGTACAGATATAAAAATTGTTGAAGATAAATCTGAAAAGCATTCTTTTAAATACTCTACTTCGATATCTAAAATGTCAACTTTTTTATCATCATCTCCACAAGCCTCTTTTTCTTCAATAATGTAATTAAGTTCAGATATCAAGGCCATTATACCATACAGCATGGTATGTGAGGACTTATATATCTGCCAAAACTCTTCATTGCCATTAAGTGCCTGAAGGTTATAATTGCAGATAAAATCTCTAAACGCAGCAAAATCTTTCTGTACCAGACGTGTCATCACTTAAATAGTTTGCTAATAGTATCGTTCCAAGAGAAGTTTGTTGTTTCTTTCTCTTTAGCCACTTGACTGCATTTTTTTTCATCATCAACAATATTTGAAAGGTATTTTCCTAATACCTCAAATGTGCTGTCTTCAAAATTGGGAACAGAACAAACTATTACTCCAATTATTTCAGTGCGGGATTTTTTTTCAAAATTAATAATATTAACCCCTAAAACTTCTCGAGCAAACTGTTCTATATCCGCATTTGTGCGAAAAATGTTTGAATTCTGAAAAAATTCAGGAAGCACACCTACAAGAGAGCGTATGTTCTGTCGATTGACATAGACAGAACCTCTATAATTATTTATTTCTCTAAGATTCTCAATCATCTTGGGGAGAGAAGACAACAGAGAGCGTCCTCTAGGTGAATCTAGTAGCCATTCGAGTTCCTCAAGAGCCAGTATGCCTTGCTGATACTGATTAATGCTAATATCTTTTTTATTTTGTTTTTTTGCCATTGATTCTATCCATTAATTCGTTAACAATAGAAGATAATGCACGTTTTGCATCATTATCATCCAAATCTAGAATGAATCGATTTGATGTTTGCTCGCGTGCTATTTTTGTTCGTTTAGGGATATGCTTCTCAAAAACAAGATCTTTACGCCATTTTTCTTTTGTTAAAAAAGAACATGCGTCTTTATAAACAATTGTATGATCTTCGACCATATTTAATATAATCCCGATGCATTTTATGGTTAATGCATAATTATCTGTTCTTTGACTGACTATGGCTTTTAATAAGTCAATGCCTGTCATTGATAATGGATCAGGCTTAACAGCTATTAAATAATAATTAGAAGCTATTAATGCACTGGTCATCCAGACAGAGGGAGTAGGAGGAGTGTCAATTATTACGAAATCGAATTCTTCACTTTTTGATGCCAAAAAATTCCGAAGTCTATTTTCGCGACCCGCACCAGCTGCCATTTCGAGTTGGTAAAGATTTAAATTCCCCGGAAGAAGGAATAAATTCTTACTGATATTAACAGTGTGGATATCCGACAATTCCTTGCTTTTGCGTTTTGCCGCACCAGTTACTGTCGAAATCTCTGTTGTAATGTCATTCTGAAAAACAGATAGTATAGTATCCTGCCCTTTTTGAAGATGTTCTATGTAGTCATCATCATTCATAAGGCATTGCGTAGCATTAAACTGAGGGTCCACATCAATAATTAAGACGCGCTTATTTAACTTTTCGGCGATATAATGAGCAATATTTATTGCGACCGTAGTTTTTCCTACTCCGCCTTTCATATTAATGAGACTTATTACTTCCATTTATAAAATAAAATAAATTAAACCAATTATACAACTTTATATTTCTGAAAACGGCTTGTGGGTTTAGCCGGGATTGTCATTTGGATTTGGGTGCCGAGGAGAGGGTTGAGATAACGCTCGCGGAATTTGCGTTTGTCTTTGAAGCCACAAAATTCGGTTATCTCGGCTAATGAACGTGGCTCCTTGCAGAACTCGATGATTTTTTCTTCAATGGTCTTTTCATCTTGACTTGTGCCCTGACTTGTACCCTGACTTGTGCCTTTTGACAAGTCGGATTCGTTTGTGGCATGGACATTCACGCGGAATGCAGTGATTGTATTCACGTCAAATTCTGCCGGAGGATTGCCGTTATCTTTCAGCATCTCCTGCACACGGGTAACACCACGGTTGAATTTATTGACATACTTCATCATTCTCATGGCTTCTGCCACAAGAGGATTGCGATAGTCATTGACCGACGGGAAGTTTTCAGGACGGGCTTCACCATACAGTCCACCGGCATTCATCACTTCGATATAGTCATCAAACTGATACAGGCGGATAGGCATGTTCGACTGGTAGTCCCTATGCATACAGGCATTCATTAGCAATTCTCGGATGGCCCCCTCCGGATAATTCCAGACAGTGCGTTCACGGAACAGCGTTTCGGGAACGGGACGCTGTGTGATTATGGCATCCTTTACGAATGATTCCAGTATCGGTAACATTCTGTATAGAGGACCGGCAAACTGGCGTTCATTAAGGATGTCGCCTCCTTTGTCTTTCCCGGCGAACCGCACAAACTGTACATAATCGCCGAGAAGAAAATATTTGGGATTGACGCCAAAAAGGATTATACCTGCATAAGTCGGACAGTCATTGTCGCGGTCGTAGAGATGTATTGATGCAAGTTGCTCTTTGATATCGCGTTTGTCCGTTGCAAGCGTTTCATCATCAAACACCATCGGGAGATATTTGGTCTTGATGTAATCAATATCCAAATCTTCCAGTTTGGCGTTTATACAAGGTGTCGCGTCAAAGGTTGCCATGAATGAACAGCGACGTTCAGAAAGGATTCTCTCCTCCGCTTCAGTAGCAATGTCTCTGCGAGGTCCGACACGGATAAATACCCTGCCACGATATCGAAGCGGGGGCAAATCGGAAGGTCTGACCTCAGCAACCAGCAAATCACCTTCAGGAAACGAAAAGCGTTCAACCGACATGGTCGGCAACGGGAGTATATTGCCGTCTGAACGGATGCCCGCAATCTTCTTAAGCAGGGCATCGTCAACTTTCATACCGGCAATACTGCCATTATCTTTTGCTCCGATAATCAGATAGCCGTTCTTGCGGGAGCCGGGCATATCGTTGGCAAACGCACAGATAGCCTCACAGAACTTGTCCATGTTGCCTGTACTGACAGTGCGTTCCACGCGATACGATTCGGTTGACCTCAGCAATTCCAATATGTCCTCTTTAGCTATCATTCGGATTTATGGGTTGGCTATATGCAAAATTACAAAAAATATTTCATCCAACCGCTCATGAGCCAACATTTTATCTGAGATATATCCGTTTCATCCTCCAATGAAGAAATCGCTCCGACAGACCAATGAAAGTCAGACGGAGCGATTGAGGTGGATAGTTACTTGAACGGAGGATGATAATTCCGGTAAAGATAGGCTTCTATTTCGTGTTCAGCGTAGAGGATTTTACCTTCGAGAGAGTAGAAGCCGAATAGTCCTTTCAACCGGTAGTTGGCGAGGGTGGATTTACTGACCGACAGGCGACGTGATAGTTCGGAATCGGATAGAAATCTCAATCCGTTGAACATCGGTCTGGACAGCTTGGCAAGGTCTTCCGCTGTTGTCTTAATTTCGCCTATAATTTTGAATATTTCCTTTCGTTCAACTTTTGTCAGCAAGGGAACATTATCAGTCATATCTATCATAATTATTGGTGAGTAATTTCCCTATTTCGTTTGCCGGATAGAACACCTTTCCTTCGATGAGGGCATATCCGATTTTCCCTTCGGTACGCAACATCGCCATTGACCGTTGGGAACGACATAGAATAGCTTGTGCGGAATGGTTGTCAATCCATTCCTGACGCATATTGACGGAAAGTTTGTTGACGGATTTGGCCAGCAGTTCCCGACATTCGAATAGAGCTGACACCATCGCGTCATAAACGGTGCGCTCAATCATAATGTAGTCCATACTTTTGGTGAGGGATTAGTGGGTGAATTCTGTGCGCACATTGCGCATTGATTCGCCCGGCTTGATAACCGTGTCCGGGTCAGGCTGCCCCGTTTCCGTGAATCGGCTTGTTTACAGACGGGGCATTAGAATGTTTGTTTGAATGTTTGTTCAAATGATTGTTAGAACGTATGCTCAAACGAACATTTGACTGATTGTTTGATTGCTCAAACAAGCGTTAGAACGTATGCTCAAACAAACATTTGATTGATTGCTCAAACAAACAAGCAAACAAACAAAGGTTCGTACACACCTACAAACATTTGATTGAACCTTTGAATGGTCATTTGTCTGAACGCCCGAATGTCTCGGCATTGTCGCCTCCGGCATTTGAGCCTCTGCGCAAGTAGAACGACGACTGTGTCTGAAAAGATTTCTGATTGTCAGGCACTTCCCGACCTTTACGCAAAGTTGCCCAACATTTCCCCACTTTTTCTCGATGAAAACTCAACGACCATACCCGATTGTTATATCTGCGGGAGCCGACACTCGCGGTTGTTCTCTCATTGACCGCCGTTTCAAGGACTGCGCACCATTATAATATCGGTATGAATCGGCACCGATATTATGAATCGCCCACCATTGCGTACAACTTTCGTACAACATTCAAGGCGGGTTCCGATTACAATATTCTCATTATCAGTTCGGATGCACAAACGTGCATGGCAAGGTATGTTCCGAGGCACTTGTAACCAAGATTGTGCCCCGAAACCCTTGCCATTGCATGGGGCCGGTATTTCTCCAAAGTCGAAATACCCACGATGAAACCTGCGGTTGGCAATCCCACATCACCCACTAAATTTTATCCCAGAAATGAAACAGAACTTTAATCAGGGCGGACGGCCCCACAAGATAAATCCGTCTGTCCACCGCTACGTCGTGAGATTCGACGCGGCGGAGAACACGGTATTCCTCTCCCTGTTCGATAAATCGGGAGCCGTCAACAAAGCGGCATTTATAAAAAGTGTTCTACTCGGAAAGCCTTTCAAGGTTTTTGTGGTCGATGAAAACACACGGATTTTCATTGACAAACTATCCTCTCTCAATTCTCACTACCGCACATTGGTGGTGGATTACGACACTCTTGTAAGGACATTACGGGAGAACTTCACCGAAAAGAAAGCCATGAGCGCACTCTACCGATTGGAACAGGTTACCATTGACTTGGTAAAAACAAACCGCGAAATTGTCGCGATAGCGAACCGCTTTGATGCCTATTGGAGACGCGACAGCAATGATTAAACAATAATGTGTGTCATGACACTCATTAGGATCCGGTTATTCTAATCAAATGTAATGACACACTCTCAATACTTCTTTATTCCGTACTGGCGGAGCTTGTAATCAAGCGTTGAACGACCTATGCCTAACAGCCTTGCCGCTTGGGATTTATTCCCTTCTGCCTGCCGCAATGCGGCGATGATTTTGGTTTTTTCCCTTTCCGGCTCCTGCAACCGCAGACTTGTGTCAGGCTCCGGTTCCGACTGGCTGAAATTAAGGTCGGACGCGGTTATGACATCATCTGATGTGTGGAAAGCGGCGAACAGGATCACATCTTTCAGTTCCCTTATGTTGCCGGGCCACAGATGAAGTCTGAGGGCTTTTGTCGCGGAGACATCGAGCCGTTTTCTATCATGTTCTGTTTTATGGGCATAGAGGGTCAGAAAGTAATCCGACAAGGATTCTACATCCTCGGATACCTCTCTTAGCGGCGGTACGGCAATATCCACCTGCCGCAGAATATAAAAGAGGTTGGGGCGGAATCTCTTTCCAGACACCATCTTCAGCAACTCCGGTTCTGCGGTGCATATCACACGGACATCGGGATGCTCGTTTTCAAGAATATGCAGCAGTACCGATTGTTTGTCAAACGACAGCAACTGCACGTTTTTTATGATGATTGTTCCACCATCGGCTTTCTTGAAATATCCTTCCATGCGGTTGTATATCTCACTGCGGAGCGTTGTCGGGTCATGCTGACCCACGAGTGCCGCGCCGCCTGCTTCGATAACCGTGCATGGTTTCTGAGCGCGGGAACTGTGGAGGTAGATCTGTTTTGCAATCTGCTCCTTGCCTGTGCCACATTCTCCGAAAATGATGGCGTTGGCGTTAGTGGCGGCAATAGTCCTTATGGACTTTTCTATGCGCCTGAACGCCTCGCTTTGCCGTGGGATAAGGTCATCGGTAAGCGTCAGCACCACCTTTTCTGGTCTGGCATATCTGCCGACAGTCTCGACAAGCTGCTTGTCTATTGCCGGACGCTGGATGATGGCAACGGCACCCCAGCCTTTCATCACATCGGCTATTTCCAACGGATTCAGGTTATCCACTATGGCAATCACGGGGAATTTGTAACCCTCGCGCTTTTGCCAGTTGACTAATTCCTGCGCGGTGCCACCGGCGAATTTCATCGCCGTTACCACGACTGCGCCGGATGGCAGTTTCGCCACCTCTTCTTTTGCAGCCTCCATTGTATCAACGGCTATCGGCTCGTATCCAACCCGCGTTAGCAGGCTCGACATAAGCCGACGGTCGGATTCGGAGGCATCTACAATAAGGATCTTGTTCATGTTTATAAATATTGCTTATCTACGACAAAGGCAGGTTTCCCTGCCTTTGCCTACATGAGTTTTTATGCCAATTACCTTCCTGTTGATATAAGATATTCTGTCTTTTTTATTTCATAAGTGGAATATGCCTCAGAATATCGGTCTTTACTCTGTTGAAAAAGTGTCTGGGCTTCGAGCAAATCACTCATGGTGGAAATGCCCGCTTTGTAGTAGTTTTCATTAAGACGGAGATTCTCGGCTGCCTGTTCAATTGATTTTTTTGCAAGTATAGCCTGTTGGTAGGCATTGCATAGATCATTTTGAGATTTACGCATCCTGATTACCAACTGTTCCTGCCCGTCGTTGAGTTGCGTTATGGCATTTTCACAGGCAAGTTTCTGTTTTTTCATCGTATGCGGAGCTTTCCATGAAATAGGGATTGAAACCGTTACAAGACCCATGAGTGAATTTTGCGACGGGCCCATGATATTCTGGAACATATATCCGCCACTTATGGACACAGTAGGCAAAAATTCTCCGAGCGTTATTTTCTTCTGCAAGCGTGCAGCCTCAACGCTTTTGTCAAGCAGTCTGTATTCTGTCGTAGCCAAAACCGCATCACCGTGATTGACAAAAAGAGATTCTGGCGATTCAAGAGGATGTTCCATGTCGATTGCCAGTTCCAAAGAATCCGTATCCAAACCCATACATTGCGCCAGAAGCATTTTCAGAACACCGATATTGTTTTCCACATCAATATATGCGCTTCTATTATCATTAAGGCGAAGATTAACCTGTAATAAATCATTCGGCTTTGTAATGCCTGCTTTCACGGCATTGGCGACTTCGCGTTGTATAGTATCAAGAAGGCAACGGGCACTTTCAAGAGTATGCACTTTTTCCGTCAGAGCCACAATCTGCCAATAATATTGGTCAACGGTCAGTCTGACTTCATTGGCGGTCTGGATACGCTGTATTTCACTGATCTCAACTCCGAGTTTAGCCATCTTGTAGCCATTGAATATCCTTCCTCCGGCATATATGGGTAATGAAGCCATCGCATTCGCATACCACCCACCGTCAAGCATCTCCATTGATTGAGGCCCCATATCCATTTTTATCATGTAATCGCTGGCTTTCATTCCACCGCCTCCGACCGACAATGAAGGAAAGAAATTGGCAAGTGCCTCTTTCTTTCCCTGCATGGCAGACAAGGCATCGTTGTTTGCCATTTTTATACGGGCATTGTGAGCCAATGCCATGTCGCGACATTCGCCAAGATTATATCTCTTTTGTGCGGATGCCGTTACTGCCAGCACCAGTGATATTATTAAAAGTAATTTTTTCATTTCTGTCTATGTATTTTCCAATAAATTACCGGAAGGACGGTTACAACGAGTATCAGCGCGCCGATTCCTCCGAAAAGGATAGTGATTCCGACGGGCTTCCACATGGCTGAGCCGGAGATTATCATCGGCATAACACCAACCGCGGTAGTTACCGTTGTAAGGAAAATCGGCACCATTCTCCGCTTGCCGGCTTCCAATGCCGCCTCGCGTGGAGTCTTGCCATTTTTCAATCCATCTTCAGCGTGTTCAAATATCAGGATTTCATTGCGCATGATAAGCCCCATTAGAGTAATAAAGCCGAATATTGTTGTCAATCCCATTGTTGTCTGAGTTGAGAACAGACCGAACATGGCTCCCGGCACAAATAAAAGTACGGCAAACATACATACCAGAGTCAGCGCGTAACTCTTGAAATTGAACAGCAAAAAGAAGAAGATAATAATCATGGCTATACCAAGCCCGGCACCGAGCTGTGGCAGGCTTTCATTATCATTTTCAATCTCTCCGCCGATTTCGGTAGTCACACCTTGCGGCAGACGTATGTTCTCACTGACATATTTTTGCAAATCAGGCACGATTTCTTCTGCCATCATTGTGCGTGGCAGTTCAGCCGTTACTGTCAGGCATCTCACACCATTACGGTGGACTATTTTCGATTCGCTCCATTTTGGGGAAACCTGAGCAATTTGCCTTAAAGGTACTGTCTTCGCCGAGGTCATCGGCTGGACAGGCAAATTGTCGAATTTGTCAAAATCGGCATTGCCCCAGCTATTGTCCTTGAGAACCACCGGCAATCCATAATCGTCCTCCCAAATTGTGGTCACAAAACGGTCATTTGTATGCGACATAAGTTGCAGCGACGTGGTCTGACGGTTCAACCCCAGACGGGATGCTGCTTTTTCATCAAGCGTTACCTCCACAACCGGTTCAGGCTGCTCAAAGTCGGTGCGCACCCAAAGTAAATCAGGGTTCTGACGCATATACTGCATCAGATGGTCTGCGGCATAGTGCAGGGAATCAGGATTATCACCGTAAAAACGGAATTCCAATGCTTGAAACACTTGCGAATCAAGCTGTTTGAACTTAACAAAAGCATTTGGGAAAGCCTCCGACAGTTTTTCAGTGTATTCATCCACAAGTTCAACTGTTGCATCATTGGATGTAGTGTTTACAATAAACTGCGCGAAATTCTTTCCACCCTGTTTCGGAGTATAGGAGGCTTGAAAACGAGGGGAAGCACACCCTTTGAACGATGTTATTGCCTTGACCCTCTCATCTTTGCTCAATACATTATAAACGGAATCAGTCACAGCCACTGTTTCCGCCAGCCCGGTTCCTTTAGGCAGATATATTTCGACCGCAAACTGGTCCCGTTCCGAACAAGACATCATTCTCTTCTTTATTCCTCCGGCGAAGAAAAGCGTCGACAGCATCAGGGCGGCTGCAATTCCGAGCGTCAGCCACGCATGGGCGAATACCCATTCAAGAAGTCTGTCATATGCCTGCTGAACATAGTCTGTGATTGTTTTCTTTCCCTCCTTGCGGTTCTTTTTCTTAATTAGAATAACCGCGAGAATAGGCACGACAACCATAGCGACAAAGAGTGAGGTCATCAGGTTTATTGCTATCGTAATCGGGAAGTCATGCAAAAAATCTCCTTTCTGGCCGGTGCAGGTAATCAGAAGCGGGAAGAAAATAGCGCTGATGCAGGCTGTGGCCAGAAGCATGGCAAGAAAATACTCCGACACGCTTTTACAGGCTGCGTGCCAACGGCTGTAACCTTTATTGAGGTATTCAAGATAACCGTCAATTACAATGACCGAGTCGTCCACCACCATGCCAAGCACTACAATCATCGCGGCAAGCGTTATGGTATTCAACGGTATGCCCACAAGATACATGATGCCCAATGATATGAATGTAGTCACCGGAATGGCTGTGGAGGCTACAAGTGCAGAGCTTATCGGAAACAGAATCATCATCATCAGAATGATTACAGCCATTGATATGAACAGGTCGCGGAGAAAAGAATTGACACTGGCGTTTACAACTCCGGCCTGATCGCTTATGCAGTCAATAACCACATCTTCCGGCAATGATGTCGCCTTTATTTCAGCAAGCATCTTTTCAACATCTTTGCCATATTGCACGATATTGTTTCCCGCAAGCATCTCCATCGAGATTATGACACAGCGGTTGCCATTGTATTCTATATAGCCCCCGGTCTGGTCATATCCACGGGTCACAGATGCGATATCCCTTATTCTGACCACATGATTGCCGCCATCGCTGTATATTATCTGATCCGCTATTTCATCTTCGCCTTTTAATGATGGGCTTACATGGATAGGGGTATCGTTGCTCCAACCTCCAAGACTGCCGCTGACAGTCGTAATTCCCTGTCCTGACAACACATCTATAATTACCTGCGGGCTAATCCCGTATTCTGAAAGACGGTTGTAATCCACGTTTATCACAATCTGTTCTTTTAGATTGCCCAAAACCCTCACGTTGGAAACCGACGGTAGTTGTCTCAACCTGTCGCCGATAAGTTCACAGTATTTGTCAAGCTCCCGATAGCTCCGGCTGTCGCTTTCCACCGCGACCAGCAATGCCGAAGTATCTCCGAACTCATCATTTACAACCACATCTACCACTCCTTTGGGCAATGAGGATTTGAAACTGTTGAGTCCGTGCTTTATCTTGCTCCACACCTCATCCTTGTTGGATACATCGTCATTCAGTTCAACCATTACGCTGCAAAGCCCGTTCTGGCTGGTGCTGACGGTCTTAGCCCTGTTGACCTCCTTGAATGTGAACAAATATCTTTCAAGAGGCTTTACCAATTGTTCCTCCACTTCCTCGCTTGTAGCACCGGGATATATCCCTACAACAACCCCTGTCCGCAGAGTAAAATCGGGAAATTCCGCTTTGGGCATTTTGTCCAGCCCATAAATACCCAGAATTGCCATAAGACCGACAATCAGGAGTGTGATGCGATAGTTGTGCATCAGCCATGCCACCCATCTGCTGTTCTTTTCTTTCTTCATAATGTGATGACTTTGCTTCCCTCGCTTAGTTTTTGCATACCGCGGACTATCAAGGAATCATTCTCGTTGATGCCGGATATTATTTCTATTCTCGAACCGTACGTCCTCCCGGTATTGACATCGAATCTTTTGGCAACGCCATCCTTTTTTATCCAGACATACAATGTCTCACCGGCACCTTTCATAATTGCTGTCACCGGCACTGTCAGGACATTCGGACAATTATTCTGGAATATCACTTCGCATAACATTCCGGGCAAAATTTCATGAGAGGGATTGTCAACCTCAATGCTGACGCTGTAAGTGTGTGTCATTAAATCACTTTGTACGTTCTTAGCTATCCGGCCGCCAAGAAATTTTCTTTTGCCGAGTGCATCTACGGTTATTGTTGACGGGGTGTCGGACTTAATGTCGCCTATTTCTTTTTCAGGAACGGAAACATTTACTTTTACCGTGTTTATATCCACTATCGTGACAATAGGCTGCCCCGGCATTACAGTTTCTCCAGCCTGAACCATCTTTTGCCCGATCGTGCCGTTCACGGGCGAATAAAGCCGGCAATCGTTAAGGTTTTTATTTGCGATGTCATACGCTGCCTGGGCCTGTGCAAGTTTGCTTTGCGCCTCAACCCATTGTATTTCAGGCAGACTGTTTGTGTCGTGCAAAAACTTCATGCGGTCGTAGGCATCACGGGCTTGCGCCAATACTGCTTCTGCCGACTTGAGAGCTTTCCGCATCGTTGATGGATCAATTTCTGCCAGAAGCTGACCCTTGCGGACTTCCTGCCCTTCATTTACTGTCACCTTCAATATGGTTCCGGCTGTCGGAAAACTTACTGCCGAGGTACTGGCAGCTTCGGCCTGTCCGACAAATGTCGTTGTCAAACAGGCGTTATCCTTCGCTAAAATCTCAGTTGAGACTTTTATTGAAGGTGCATCTTTCTTTTCTGTCTTATTGCTGCAAGAACCAAGCAATACTGCCGGTATGAGCCATAAAATAAAGTTTGAACATCTCATGTCATTATTGTTTTTGGGCGCAAAATTCTCTATTTTCCATTATTCATTAGTGTCCTGAATTGACAAAATAGTAATCCAATCAGGTATATATGGTAAAAAAGGACACTCCAAAGGCGGTTAAAGACACTCAAAAACGCTAAATTTGCAACCTGTAAAACCGCATTATATGGACAACAAGGACAAAATACACTATTCCGACGGGGATATAGCCCTGCTTACCGACATCAATGATCTGTCGGGATTTAACGGTATAAAGTCTGATTCATATCTGTTCCTTGCCTGTCGCAAAGGCAGACTACGGATAGATATAAACGGCAACCCCCATACCATAAAGGAAGGTGAGAGGCTTACGGTGTTGCCCCAGAATTTCATTGACAACATTCTTGTGAGCGTGGATGCTGACATCGTGATGTTGCGGCTGTCTGGCCGAATCGTGTCTGATCTCATGCGTGAGCATATTGACAAATGGAACCGCATGATATATATATGCAAGGCTTACCGTATGTCAACGGTAAAGAATCTGGAGGATCAGATGCAATTCTATTACCGTCTTATCCTGTCTAAAACAATGAATCCCTCGCAGGGTTATCATAAAGAGATAGTGCGGTCAATAATAAAAGCCATTTTGCTTGAAATGCTGTCAAATATGGAATCGGATCAGTGTCAGTCTGTGGAGGGCGAAAGCAAGATACAATTCCAGTTCAACCGTTTCCTTCAGATGTTGTCGAACGAAGACATAAAGCATCGGCCTATCGACTTTTATGCTGACAAATTATGCCTATCTGCCAAATATCTGTCTGTCATATGCACGAAAGTCAGTGGAAAGTCTGCAAGGCAGTGGATTGATGAATATACAGTCGAGGACATACGGTACCATCTGTTCAACACGGATTATTCAATAAAGGAGATAGCATACCGTTTAGGCTTTGAGAACCTTTCTTTCTTTGGCAAATATGTCAAACGGCATTTTGGAAAATCTCCATCGGAACTGCGGACTGCAAGAAACAAAAATAAATGATTAAAAATATCAAAGCTATATTTTTCGATATCGACGGGACTTTGGTTCCGTTTGGTACGCATAAGATACTCGAATAGTTTATATTGAAATTTTTAATTCTTGCAACATATAAAAGGGCAGCGACTGAGTTTTCTTCAATCACTGCTTTTTGTTCATAATTTAATAGATTATTTATTTCCGAGGTTGAGGGTGTCGCGTATGGCATTCATATCCCGGAGGATAGAGGAGTCGAGGACGCGGGCGTAACGCTCGGTCATTTTGACGCTGGCGTGACCGAGCATTTTAGATACGTTTTTCAGACTTACGCCTTGTGAGAGGCATAGGGTAGCGTAAGTATGGCGGGCGGTGTGCATGGTCAGATGCTTGTTGATTTTGCATATCTCGGCTATTTCTTTCAGATAACGATTCATCACCTGATTGCAGGGTATCGGGAGCAGAACACCTTTTTTAGCCGCTTTCTTGTCACCCTGATATTTCTCGATTATGGCGAGAGGAACATCAAGCAGTGGAATGTTGCTCATCAGCTTTGTTTTCTGCCGCGGTTTGCGTATCCATTTGTTGCCGTCATTATCAGTTACGATATGGTCTTCTGTCAGTTGAGATACATCAGTAAAGGCAAGTCCCGTGAATGCCGACATCAGAAACATATCCTTGATTACTTCAAGGCGTTTACTTCCGGGATTACAGTTATATATACGGTCAACTTCTTCCAGAGTGAGAAACTCCGGTTCTGTCGGCTCTTCGCGGAATTTTATCCCAGCAAACGGATCTTTCTGAATCCAGTCGTTGGCAAGACAACGGTTGGTTATCTTTTTCAGAGCCTTCATGTAACGGATGAGAGTGTTCTGGCATAGGTCTTTCTCCGTCTTAAGATACACCTCGTAAGCGCGGATTACTTCGCCTGTGAAATTCGAGAGCGGGAGGTCGTCAACACCATACTTCTGCTTGATGAGTTCACCGAGATAACGTTTCATAGTCTCATAGCGTCTCCACGTTATCTCCACAAAATCCTTGCCGATAAGTTGATTTGCCTCGTCGTTATGCTCCTGTATGACTTGCAGGATTGTGCGCTCCTGTTTACGCACCTGTCCGACGCCATAGAATCGTTGCTGAACAATCAGCGGATTGATTTCAGCTCCGGTCTGCTGGAGTTCTGTAACAATCTGGCGGATACGGATGCGCGCATCCTCGATGAAGCGGTTAAGGTCAACAGCTGCTGTGCTCGTGCCTTTGGCGCGTTCTTTCGACTGGTCCCACAGGTTTGGGAGAATACTTTTGCGGATATTATTCTCCACACGCTGACCGTCAACGGTGATTCGCATAGCGACTGATGCCTCGCCGTTCTTAAGCAGTTTTGCCTTTTTCAAGAAAAAGGACACACGGAAATTGGTTTTACTTCTCATTACCAAAATCTTTCGTTTTGAGGTTGATGACGCGATGGAGCAATTCTGACATATATCTTAGTGGATAAACAATTGAAACATAACATCTAAACGCTATTCTGGTGGAGATGGTTCGGTAAGAAGATTCGCTCCACCGATTGCTCCACCAGCATTTCAATCGCGCTATCCTATAAATTTGTTGAAGAACTCCAGCCTTGTCAATGTTCTTGTTAATTATCTCTTCACAGAGAGGACTAAATGAGAAGCAGGTAAGTTGCATTATATCAGCACAATATATGCAATGGCTTCTTGAATTATGCCATCCAATCCACCCGGTTCGCGATTGCTCACCCGATGGGTTTGTGGAGAATGAATGATTTGCACAGCCCTATAAACGCACAAAACACCGAATATCTCTGATATTCAGTGTTTTGCATCGCCTTTCGGCTTTAGGTTGTGGTGTCACCAGGAATCGAACCGGGGACACAAGGATTTTCAGTCCTTTGCTCTCAAGACCT